>NZ_PDBX01000001.1:2783309-4174963 GCF_002564105.1 Collimonas sp. PA-H2 | reverse complement strand
TCAAAGGAGCAGCAGAAACTGGCGCAAGAACGCTGCGCCGGGCTGCCGGTCGCCATCGAACTGATCGATTACCGCGAGCTCACAGGGCAATTCGACAAAATCGTTTCAGTCGGCATGTTCGAGGCTGTGGGCGCAAAAAATTACGACGAATACTTCGGCGTCGCCGCCAGGCTGCTGAAGCCGGACGGCCTGTTCCTGCTGCATACCATCGGCAATTACGAGACCGAAAAAAAGCGCGACGTCTGGCTCGACAAGTACATTTTCCCGAACGGCCACCTGCCCTCGGCCAAGGAAATCACATATGCGCTGGAAGGGAAATTCCTGATACAGGACTGGCACAATTTCGGCCAGGACTACGACCGCACGCTGATGGCGTGGTGGGATAATTTCGAGAAAGCCTGGCCGACGCTGCAAGACAAGTACGGCGAGCGCTTCTACCGCATGTGGAAATACTTCATCCTGTCCTCGGCCGGCTTTTTCCGCTCTGGCCAGGGACAGCTGTGGCAGCTGGTGCTGAGCAAGCGCGGCCGCAAGGGGCAGTACCGCTCAGTGCGCTAGCGCAGCGGATGACTCATCCGGCGTTATTGGCGCCCCCCCCAACTACGCGTCCCGAGCTAGGTGCCCCCGTCATTCCCGCGAACGCGGGAATCCAAGTTGCAGAATATGGCAGTGAAAATGGATTCCCGCGTCCGCGGGAATGACGGGGACACGTAGTTGGGGCGCCTAGCTCGGGGCGCGCAGCTGGGGGCGCCTAGACGGCGCTTTTTTAAGCGCGGTTTAATTGCCGGCGACAGTCATGCTTTCAATCAGCACCGAACCGGTCTGCTTGGTGCCGCGGATCAGGGTATCGGCGCCGATGGCGACGATCTGCGCCAGCATGTCCTTCATGTTGCCGGCGATCGTGATTTCCTCGACCGGATACTGGATGACGCCCTTCTCCACCCAGTAGCCGGAAGCGCCGCGCGAGTAATCGCCGGTGACGTAATTGGTGCCCTGCCCCATCAGCTCGGTGACCAGCAAGCCGGTATCGAGCTTCTTCAGCATCGCCTTGAAATTATCGGTGGCCTTGGTCAGCGAGGAGGTCATGCTGAGGTTATGCGAGCCGCCGGAATTGCCGGTGGTTTTCATGCCCAGCTTGCGCGCCGAATAGGTCGACAGGAAGTAGCCCTGCACCACGCCGTCCTTGACCACGTCGCGGCGCTGGGTCTTGACGCCCTCCTCGTCGAAAGGCGCGGAACCGACCGCGCCGATCACGTGCGGATCTTCGACGATCTGGATATGCGGCGCAAATGCCTGCTGGCCCAGGCTGTCCAGCAGGAACGACGACTTGCGGTACAGCGCGCCGCCCGACACCGCCTGTACGAAAGCACCCAGCAAACCGGCCGCCAAGGGAGCCTCGAACAGCACCGCGCACTTGCGCGTATCCAGCTGGCGCGCATTCAGGCGCGCCAGGGCACGCTCGGCGGCGTAGCGGCCGATGGCTTCCGGCTTGGCCAGCTGTTTGGCGTCGCGCATCGAGGAATACCAGTCGTCGCGCTGCATGTTGCCGCCCTTGCCGGCGATGGGCGCCACCGAAATGGTGTGGCGCGAGAACGGGTAGCCGCCCATGAAGCCGCGCGAATTGGCGCTGACGAAGTGCGATTGCTGGGCGTAGACGCCGGCGCCTTCGCTGTTGGTGATGCGCTTGTCGACGGCAAATGCTGCCGCTTCGCAACGTTTCGCCAGTTCCACCGCCTCTTCGGCCGAGATCAGCCACGGCGAGCAAAGTTGCAAATCCCGGGGATTCATTTCCAAAGTATCAACATCCGGCAAGCCGGCACAGTCGTCTTCGGCGGTGAAACGGGCGATGTTATAGGCCGCTTCGACCGTATCCTGCAAGGCTTTGGCTGAAAAATCCGAGGTGCTGGCATTGCCGCGCCGGGTATGGCCTTCCTCGCCCAGATAGACGGTGACGCCCATGCCTTTGTCTTTGTTTTGCTCGATAGTTTCGACGCTGCCCTTGCGTACGCCCACCGACAAACCACTGCCTTCGCTGATTTCAACGGCGGCGCCGGAAGCGCCTTTTTCCCTTGCATAACGCAAAACATCCTGCGCCAGCTGTTGTAATTGGTCTTGACTATGGATAAATACGGAGTCGCTCATGGGTCGGTTTTCTTCGAATTAGGTATAAAACGGTTATCATAGCAGTCGTTTACAGTATGGAAGCACCCTTTACATCATGCCAAATCCCAATCGGGGCTCCTGCGGCTTTCAGTCCAGCGAGTTCGAACAAGAATACGACCGTCCCTCCAAGTCCCAGCTCAAGCGCGAGATGACTGCCTTGCAGAAGCTCGGCGAAGAACTGATCGCCGAATCGCGCGACCGCGTCAAGCGGGTGCCGATGCCTGAAGATGTGCGCGACGCCATCCTCGAATGCCAGCAGATCAAGGACCACGAAGGCCGCCGCCGCCAGACCCAGTACGTCGGCAAGAAAATGCGCACCCTGGAGCCGCACGAAATCGCCGAGATCCAGAAAACCCTGGATAGCTGGCGCGGCCTGTCGAAAGCCGACACCGCCGCCATGCATGCGCTGGAGCGCCACCGCGACCGCCTGCTGAAGGACGACGGCGCGCTCACCGAGCTGCTGGCGCACCATCCGGAACTGGACGTGCAGCACGTGCGCACCATGATCCGCAATGCCCGCAAGGAGCAGGCCGAGAACAAGCCGCCGAAAGCGTACCGCGAGATTTTCCAGCTGCTGAAAGAATTGCAGAAATCGTCAGGTAACCAGGACGATATCGACGCCGAAGACGACGACGAGCAAGATGAGCACAATTAATCCTGAAACGAGCCTGAGCCTGAAAATCGGCCTGGTATCGATTTCCGACCGCGCCAGCACCGGGGTTTACCAGGACCAGGGCATCCCTGCCCTGCAGGATTGGCTGGCGGCTGCGCTGCTCAGCCCGTGGCAGGTGGAAACCCGCCTGATTGCCGACGAGCGCGCGCTGATCGAGCAAACCCTGATCGAGTTGACAGATAAGCATCATTGCGACCTGGTGCTGACCACCGGCGGCACCGGCCCGGCGCGGCGCGACGTCACGCCGGAAGCGACGCTGGCGGTGGCGACCAAGGAAATGCCAGGCTTCGGCGAACAGATGCGCCAGATCAGCCTGCAATTCGTGCCGACCGCGATTTTGTCGCGGCAAGTCGCCGTGATACGCGAAACCGCCGACCACGCCGCTCTGATCCTGAACCTGCCAGGACAGCCGAAAGCCATCAAGGAAACCCTCGAAGGCCTAAAAGATGCCGACGGCAAGCAGAAAGTGTCCGGCATCTTCGCCGCGGTGCCTTACTGCATCGACCTGATCGGCGGTCCGTATATCGAAACCAATGAAGTGGTGTGCAAGGCGTTCCGGCCGAAATCGGCGCTCAAGCCTGCCTAGGCGCCCTCTTTACCCAACTCTTTTCAGCGGACAGCATCCATGTCGCCAGCGGTTTTCAGCAAATTCAACAAGCACAGCAAACCTCGTTTCAGCCACACCCTGCTCCTTCCGCTACTGGCGATAAGCCTGAGCACGCCGCTGCAGGCGCAAACCCTGCATCTGATCAACGAGTATCCGGCGACCTCGGTCACGGCCGCCGCCGACCTGCAGTTTGCCGACACCGTCAGGCAGCTGGCTGCCGCGCTGCCGGCCGACGCGCTGGCCATCATCACCCAACAGGAAGCGCAGAATCCCTTCAAAGGCAGCGCCCAGGTCGGTGCCTTGAGCGACGGCAAGGTTGAAATGGCGACGCTGTTTGCCGGCATCGCCGGCGCCAGCGACCCTTTCTTCCTGCTGTCTGCGCTGCCGTTTACGGTCGGCGGCTTCGACGACGCCAGGGCGCTCGCCAACTGCGCCCAGCCGGCGGTCGAACAGCATTTGCAAAAATTCAATGCCCACCTGCTGTATGTCACGCCATGGCCGCCGTCCGGCATCTGGTCTGCCACGCCCGTGACCGACCTGGCGGCGCTGCAGGCGCTGCGCATCCGCACCTATGACGACAACAGCCGCGTCGTGTTCGAGCACGTCGGCGCCCATAGCGAGAACCTGCCTTTTTCGGCGGTCCCTGCCAAGCTGGCGGCCGGCGAACTGAACGCCGTGCTGTCCTCCGGCGACGGCGGCGCCGGCAACCGCCTGTGGGATCAGCTAGGCAACTTCAGCGCCATCAGCTACGCCATCCCGCTCAGCTACACCGTGATCAACCAGGATGTCTGGCAGCAACTGAAGCCGGAGCAGCAAGCCGTGCTGAGCGAGGCAGCCAAACGCACCGCGGACGCGTCCTGGAACAAGGTCAAGGATCGCATCGAAGCAAATTACAGCCGCATGCGCGAACACAAGATGACGCTCAACCTGGCGCCGGCGCAAGAGCTGCAAGACAGCTTGCGCAAGGCGGCCGCCAGCCAGGTCGCGGCCTGGCAGCAAAAGGCCGGCGCCGCCGGGATCGTCGAACAATGCCTGAAGGGCGTTGCGCAATAACACCGCCGCCTGGCCGGCACTGGAGAAATCGATGATCAGCAAGCCGCAACAGCAAGGTACGCGCAGGAATTTCATGCAACTGGCGTTGGCCGCAGGAAGCGCTGCCGCGCTGCCGTGGCTAGCGCAAGCGCAGGCCCAGACTAGCGCGCCGCTGGCGGCCGCCGGCGACAAGGGCACGCGCCTGATCCTGCTCGGCACCAAGGGCGGCCCGACACCGTCCGCCCTGCGCGCGGCGCCGGCCAATGTCTTGCTGATCGACGGCCAGCCGTATGTGGTGGATTGCGGCAACGGTGTCGCCCTGCAGCTGGTCAAGGCCGGCGTCAAGCTGCCTCGGATCCGCGATATTTTCCTGACCCACCAGCACTCCGACCACAATGCCGACCTCGGCAACCTGGTGCTGCTGGCCTGGGCCACTGGTCTGGCGACGCCGGTGCAGATGTACGGACCGCCCGGCATGCGTCGCATGATGGACGACTTCGTCCGCATGAACGCGATCGACATCGCCGTCCGCATCAAGGAAGAAGGCCGGCCGCTGCTGCGGCCGCTGATCAAGACCCATGAATTCAGCGGCCCGCGTGTGGTGCTGGAAAACGACCAGGTCAAGGTGACCGCCGCCCTGGTCGACCATTACACGCTGAAACCCGCCTTCGCCTACCGCTTCGACAGCAAGGACCGCTCGGTCGTATTCTCCGGCGATACCGCCTACAACGAAAACCTGATCCAGCTAGCCAAGGGCGCCGACGTGCTGGTGCATGAAGTGATGTACCTGCCGGCACTGGAAAAGCTGATGCGCACCGTCGACAATGCGCCGACCCTGCTCGACCACCTGGTGAAGAGCCACACCAGCACCGCGCAAGTCGGCCTGGCGGCGGCGCGCGCCGGCGTCAAGACGCTGGTGCTGAGCCACTTCGTGCCCGGCGGCGATCCAAGCATCAGCGATGAGATGTGGTCAGCTGAAGCGCGCAAGCAATTCAGCGGCGAAATCATCGTCGGCAAAGATCTGATGGTGATCTGAGCCGCTGCTACCGTTTTCATTACCCCTTAATTTTTCAATCAGGATCCGGACCAACTCATGTCAAGCACACTCGAAACCCTGGAAATTTCCACTTCTGAAAAACCAACTACCGCCGTCATCTGGATGCACGGCCTCGGCGCCGACGGCTCCGATTTCGTCCCCATCGTCAAGGAACTGGACCTGAGCGGCTGCCCCGGCATCCGCTTCGTCTTCCCCAGTGCGCCGGCGATCCCGGTGACCATCAACAACGGTTACGTGATGCCGGCCTGGTATGACATCCTCTCCAGCGACCTGGTGCGGCGCGAAGACGAAGGCGGCCTGCGCAAGTCGCAAGCCGACATCGAAGCCTTGATCGCGCAACAGATCGCACTCGGCATCGCGGCCGACAAGATCGTCCTCGCCGGTTTTTCGCAAGGCTGCGCGATGACGCTGCAGACCGGCTTGCGCTACCCGCAAAAACTGGCCGGCCTGATGTGCCTGTCCGGCTACCTGCCGCTGAACGACAAGATCGCCGCCGAACGCCACGCCGCCAACCAGCACACGCCGATTTTCCAGGCCCATGGCCGCGCCGATCCAGTGGTGCTGGTCAACCGCGCGGAAATGTCGCGCGACTTGCTGCAGCAACTGGGTTACAGCGTCGAATGGCATGAATACATGATGCAGCACTCGGTCTGCGCCGAAGAAGTCGCCGATATCGGCAACTGGCTGCGCCGTGTGCTGGCCTGAGCAAGACCCCCGGCTGAAGCGGCCATCACGGCGCCTTGTGTTGACGCCCCCGCCTACTACCCCGCCCTCCATTGGCGGGGTATTTTTTTGAAAGTTGCATTTTGGAAACGACAGACCTATCATGGCGCCAGCACTGGACGCCTGATGAACGCGGATATCCCGAACCGCCCTTGGCGCTTGCGAGGAAAACATGAACAAGACTGGACTTCTGCTAGCTCTATGCGCATCTTTTACCCATGCCGCCGATACCGGCAAGGCCGCCGAGCAGCAGCGCCAACAAGGCATGCTCTTGAAAACGATTACGCCGATTTACAGCCAGCTGCTGATAGTAAACTCGCCGCCAGGCTTCAAAACTGCATTTGAAAACACCCAGGGCCCGCGCTATATACGGGAAGCGGTGCCGGAAAAAGAAAATGTCGATGAATGGACCCAGATGGTCACCATCACCGGTTTCAAGGACCTGGCGTTGAATCCGCAAGTCAGCCCGCAATCATTTGCAGTCAACATGGCGGCCGGCTTCCAGCACGCCTGCCCGACCTCATTCAGCGGCCAGGAAATCGGCATCGGCAAGATCAGCGAACGCGACGCCTTCGTCCTGGTCGCCTCCTGCGGCACTTCTCCTACCACGGCCGGTAAAACCAGCGAAGCGGCAGTGATCGCGGTAATCAAGGGCAGCAGCGACTATTACACGATTCAATGGGCCGAACGCGGCGCGGTGTCCGCCACGCCGCTTGCCATCGATGTCGGCAAATGGACAGAGAAATTCAGGCAGCTGAACCCGATCAAGCTTTGCCCGGTCGTGGCTGGCGAGGCGGCGCCGTATCCGAGTTGCGTCAATTAGACTTTCAACTTCACATCACGTGGAGATAACTATGTGGACTCATGAAGAAAGCATCGAAACCAGCGCTGCACCATCCCGCGTCTGGGCGCTGTTCGCAGACGTCGCACGCTGGAAGGACTGGAACGCAGGTATCGAGAGCATCGAATTGCATGGGCCGTTCGTTACAGGCGCCAGTTTCACGATGCGGCCGCCGGGACAGGATGCCCTGACCAGCACCTTGATTGAAGTCAAATCCAACGAAAGCTTCATCGACGAGACCGTGGTGGATGAAACTCGGGTGCTGGTCAGCCACAGACTGGTGCTGCTGCCGTCCGGCCGCACCAGGATAATTTACAACACGGAGATCAGCGGACCGGACGCAGATGAAATCGGCCCTATGGTGACCAATGATTTCCCCGATGTGCTGGCGGCCCTCAAGAAACTGGCCGAGCAATCTTGAGATAGACTCTCATAGCCATTCTTTTTCGCAGAATACAAAGGATTCCATGAACAAGACATTCCAGACCTTTTCCCGCCGCCGCCGCGATGTGCTGCTGAGCGCGCTTTCCGCGGCTGCAGTCACCGCCCTGCCCGGCATCGCCCGCGCCCAGGGCAAGGACGCCAGCCCGGCCGACCATAAATTCAACGGCATGCTGGCTGACTTTGCCGAGGAAATCCTGCACCTGTCGCCGACCTCGGCGACTTCGCTGGGGCTCGATTCCGGCGCCCGCGCCGCGCTCAAGTCGCGCTTGCAGGATGCGTCTCCGGCCGGCGATGCGCTATGGGCTAGCCAGGTGAAATCGATGCTGGCGCGCATGCATGCGGTAGACCGCGCCAAGCTCAGCGCCGATGCGCAAATCCGCTACGACAGCGTGCGCTATGCCGCCAACGAAGGCGTGGACGGTCTGCGCTTTTCCTACGGCGGCGCGGCCAGCGGCTTCTACGGCGGCACCACTCCTTTCCCGGTGACCCAGCAGGATGGCGCCCTGATCGCCGTGCCCGAATTCCTCGACTCGCAGCACCACATCGCCAACGCCGCCGACGCTGAAGCCTATCTCGAACGAGTAACGGCGATGGCGCGCCTGCTCGACCAGGAAAGCGCGCGCATCGAGGAACAGGCCGGCAAAGGCGTCATGCCGCCCGATTTCATTGCCCGCACCGCACTGGCCCAGCTGCAGAACTATCGCAACACGCCGGCAGCAAGGCAAAAGCTGGTGACTTCGATCACCCGCCGCACCCGCGAGCTCGGCATCGAGGGTGACTGGGAAGCGCGCGCGACGGCGCTGGTGAACGGCAAGGTATATCCGGCGCTGGAACGGCAGATCGCCAGTTTTTCGAAAGCCACCGCCAAAGCCAGCGACGTCGCCGGCGTGCAGCGCTTGCCGGACGGCGCCGCGTATTACGAATGGGCGCTGAAACTGGGCACCACCACTACCCGCAGCGCCGCCGAAATCCACGCCATCGGGTTGGAGCAGAACAAGGCGCTGCAGGCGCGCATCGACACCATCCTCAAGGCGCAGGGCATCAGCCAGGGTACGGTAGGCGAACGCCTGCTGGCGCTGTCCAAGGATCCCAAGCGCTTCTATGCCGACGACGACCAGGGCCGCGAGCAACTGATCGCCTATTGCAACGAGCGGGTTGCCGCAGTGCGCCTGCTGATGCCGAAGATCTCGCACCTGGACCTGAAGGCGCCGCTGATCATCAAGCGCGTGCCGGCCGATATCGAAGCGGGCGCCGCGCTGGGCTATATGAATTTCGCGGCGCTGGACGGCTCGCGGCCGGCGATTTATTACATCAACCTGAAATCGACCACGCTCTGGCCGAAATCGGAAATCGCCACGCTCACTGCTCACGAAGGCATTCCTGGCCATACCTGGCAGGGGGCGTATCTGGCGGAACGCCATGTGGAGCTGCCGCTGATCACCTCTATGATGGGCTTCAACGCCTTTATCGAGGGCTGGGCTCTGTATGCCGAGCAGCTGGTGGACGAGTTCGGCATCTATGCGCACGATCCATTCAGCCAGATCGGTTATCTGCAGGCGCAGCAGTTCCGCGCCTGCCGCCTGGTGGTCGATACCGGGCTGCACGCGATGAACTGGACGCGCCAGCAAGCGATCCGCTTCATGGTCGAAAACTGCGGCCGCGGCGTCGCCGCCATGACCAGCGAAGTCGACCGCTACTGCGTGTCGCCGGGACAGGCTTGCGGCTACAAGATGGGACACAACGAGATCCTGCGCCAGCGCGACCGCGCGAAACAGGTGCTGGGCGCCCATTTCGACCTGGCCGGCTTCAACGATGCGCTGGTGAAAAGCGGCGGCGTGCCGCTGACGGTATTGCCGACGGTGATCGATCGCTACATTGCCGGCGTCAAGGTCAGCGCATGAGTATCAGCGGCGACGGCAGGCAATCCTGCCGTCGTCGCTGCATCGGCTCAGGCCTGCAGTTGCGGCGTGTAGCCGGCGTCCTTGATGGCTTCGGCCAGTTCCGCAGCGCTGGCCTGGCTCTGGATAGCCACCGTGTGGCTGTCGATCTTGATATCCACCTTGGCGCCGGCATCGACACCGTTGATGGCCTTGGTGATGCGGCCGGCGCAATGGCCGCAAGTCATGTCCTGCACAGTGAATTGAATCATGTTTTGCTCCGTGGGTGAGTTTATCGTTACACCCACTATAAACCTTCCCACGGTAGCAAGGTCAAGCCCGGATTCGAGCCACCAAGATCAGTTGAGGCCGTTCTTGCCTTCGATTTCATTGGCTTTCAGACCGCCCAGGCGCGCATGCAGGCGGCCGCGGGTAGCCACGGCAAACGCCACCACCACTTCATCGGCGTTCGGCGCGTCGAAGAACTGGCTGGTGACGGTGTCGTAGTGCGACGGCACATACAAGGCATTCTTGTGCGCCAGCGGAATATCCAGCTCTGCGCCTGGCACGCCGCGCTTGCCGGCGGACGGGATCCAGGCCTTGCCGCCGCCGATCGCTTCGCGGATAGGCATCACCATGGCTGGCGTCAGGAAAGCGTTGCCGTGTTCGTATTCGCCGGCGATGCCGACGATGCAAGCCTTGCCATAGCTTTCCAGCTCTTCCCCTGCCAGCGCAGCGACGATGCGGCGGCCGAATTCGCGGCCCAGCGCGGGAGAGTTCGCCAGGATCAGGTCCAGGTTGTCGCTGAAACGGCCTGCGTAAGGATTGTGGATGGCCGCGGCGATGACGATCTTGCGCAAAGGCTTGCCGTCGGCCAGCATGCCGTTTTCATTGGCCAGCGTGTCGTCGATCTGGGTGTACCACTTGCGGATATGATAATTCTCGAAATTGGCTGGCTTGGACATGATGCGTTCCTGACAAGTTAACTGGTGGATGATGCTTTGGACAGGAATCCTAACTTGCCAGCACCCTCCGCCATATAGCGCAACGCGTATAGCCGGTAGAGCTTTCCAGCGCAAAAAACGGCAAAAAGCGCGGGCGGTTAAAATTGTGCTTGACCTTCCCATCGTTGGAAGGTCCATCATCAAGCTATCCCCACTCCCTGAACCGAGTCCACCATGAGCAGCACCCAAGCATTGACCGAATTCCAGTTAGCGATAGAAGGCATGAGCTGCGCCTCCTGCGTTTCCCATGTCGAAAAGGCCTTGCGCAAGGTCGCCGGCGTGCAGGATGTCAGCGTCAACCTGGCGACCGAACTGGCCACCGTGCAAGGCGACAGCGCAACCGCCATCGGCCCGCTGGTGGCGGCGGTGGAAAAAGCCGGCTATGTGGTCAAACAAGAGGAAGTCACGCTCGCCATTGAAGGCATGAGCTGCGCATCCTGCGTCAGCCGGGTCGAGAAAGCCTTGTACAAGGTGCCGGGAGTGCAAAGCGTGGCGGTCAATCTGGCCAGCGAAAAAGCCACCCTGAGCACCGCTGGCGTAGTGCCGCTGGAAAGTCTGATTGCAGCGGTGCAGGCAGCGGGCTACGAAGCCACGCTGCCGTCATCCGCGGCAGATGCCGCGGTGCCCGGCGCCGGCAAACCTGCATTGCCGAGCTGGTGGCCGGTGGCCGCCGCAGGCGTGCTGACGCTGCCCCTGATCCTGCCGATGCTGCTGATGCTGCTGATGCCGTTCGGCGGCGACGGCGCCCTGCCCGGCTGGTGGCAGCTGGCGCTGGCGACGCCGGTGCAGTTCTGGCTCGGCGCCCGCTTCTACCGGGCCGGCTGGCGCGCGCTGAAGGCGGGCAGCGGCAATATGGATTTGCTGGTCGCGCTCGGCACCAGCGCCGCCTGGGGCTTGTCGCTGTATCTGCTGCTGACGGAGGCACATGGCGCCATGGCGCATCTGTATTTCGAAGCATCGGCCGCGGTGATCACCCTGGTGCTGCTCGGAAAATGGCTGGAGACCCGCGCCAAGCGCCAGACCGCCGACGCCATCCAAGCCTTGAATGCGCTGCGTCCGGAACGGGCGACGGTGCGGCGCACTCAAGGCACGAACAGCGTCGACCATGAAATCGCCGTCGCCGCCTTGCAGCTGAAGGACGTGGTGGTGGTGCGCGCCGGCGAACGCATCGCGGTGGACGGCCTGGTGCTGGAAGGCCAGAGCCAGGTCGACGAATCCCTGCTGACCGGCGAAAGCCTGCCGGTGGAAAAACAAGCCGGAGACAGGGTTACCGCCGGCGCCATCAACGGCAGCGGCCTGCTATTGGTCACGACTACCGCCATCGGCGCCGAAACCACGCTGGCGCGCATCATCCGCATGGTCGAGCATGCGCAGGCCGCCAAGGCGCCGATCCAGCGCCTGGTGGACCAGGTCAGCGCGGTGTTCGTGCCGGTGGTGCTGGCGATTGCCTTGCTGACCTTGCTAGGCTGGGGCTTCAGCAGCGGCGACTGGCAGCAGGCCTTGCTGAATGCGGTAGCGGTGCTGGTGATTGCCTGCCCTTGCGCACTGGGACTGGCGACGCCGACCGCGATCATGGCCGGCACTGGCATCGCGGCGCGCTTTGGCATCCTGATCAAGGATGCGGAAGCGCTGGAAATCGCGCACCGCATCAGCGTCGTCGCTTTCGACAAGACCGGCACCCTGACTGTCGGCCATCCTACGCTGCTCAACTACCTGCCTGCAGCGACCGGTGCAGACGCCGCCAGCGATCTGCTGGCGCTGGCGGCGGCAGTACAGCGCAACAGCGAACATCCGCTGGCGCGCGCCGTCATCGCCGCCGCCAGCCAGGCCGGCATCGCGCCGACGCTGACCACCGGCAAAGTGCAGAGCGTCGCCGGACGCGGCGTGCAAGCCAGTATCGGCGACATCCAATGCTTCCTGGGCAGCAGCCGCTGGATGCATGAGCTGGGAATGGATACCGCAACGCTGGCCACAGCGGCCGCCGGATTGGAAGCGGAAGGCCGCACCATTTCCTGGCTGGCGACCGAGCAGGATGGCCTGCGCACGGTGAACGGCTTGCTGGCGTTCGGCGACGAAATCAAACCCACTGCCAAGGCCGCGATCAGGCAATTGCAGCAGCAGGCTATCCGGGTCGCCATGCTGAGCGGCGACAACCGCGGCAGCGCCAATGCAGTCGGACGCCAGCTTGGCATCAGCGAGATCCATGCCGAGATCCTGCCTGCCGACAAAGCCAAGGCTGTGATTGACTTGAAAGCTGGCGGCGCCGTGGTGGCGATGGTCGGCGACGGCATCAACGATGCGCCGGCGCTGGCGGCGGCCGATGTCGGCATCGCCATGGCGACCGGCACCGACGTCGCCATGCAGGCCGCCGGCATCACGCTGATGCGCGGCGATCCGGGCCTGGTGGCGGACGCCATCGACATCTCGCGCCGCACCTACAGCAAGATCCGCCAGAACCTGTTCTGGGCTTTCATCTACAACCTGATCGGCATTCCGCTGGCGGCGCTGGGCTACCTCAATCCGGTGCTGGCCGGCGCCGCCATGGCCTTCAGCAGCGTCAGCGTAGTCAGCAACGCCCTGCTGCTGCGCCGCTGGCGGCCTGCTGCGCATCTGCCTGTCAATCTGTCTGCCAAGGAGGCATCGCATGACAACTAAAGCCATAAATATCGGCGACGCCGCCAGCGCTTCCGGCGTCTCGGCCAAGATGATCCGCCACTACGAAGAGATCGGCCTGATCCCGGCCGCCAGTCGCAGCGATTCCGGCTATCGCACCTATGCCGAGCGCGATGTGCACCTGCTGCGCTTTATCCGCCAGGGCCGCCTGCTGGGCTTCTCGATGAAGCAGATCGCCGAGCTGATCGGCCTCTGGCTGGACCAGTCGCGCCCCAGCAGCAAGGTCAAGCAGCTGGCGCTGACGCACATCGCCGAACTGGACGACAAGATCAAGGAACTGCAGGCGATGAAGGGCACGCTGGAGCAGCTGGCCTGCCATTGCCACGGCGATGCTCGGCCGGATTGCCCGATCCTCGATGGCCTTGCGAAATTATAATTCGATGCTAAAATCCAGACCATGTTTTCCCTGAACCGCCTGAAGAACCTGTTGATACTGCTGTTGGCGCTGGCAATCCCCTTGCAAGGATATGCGGCGGCGGCGATGGTTTTCTGTGGCCAGGAAAAACCTGTCGTAGCGAGTGTCGCCGGCCATGCCGGCATGGCGCATCATCATGCCGAGGCGCAAAACGCCGGCCAGGCGCAGCATGGCGATTCCGATCATGCGGCCTCGCACGACAAGTCCTCCACTTCATGCAGTTCCTGCGCAGCCTGCTGCGTTGGCGTGCTGCCGGTCAATGCGCCGCTCACCGCCGTGCTGCCTTTGCCTGTGATTCATCCTGTTGTTTTCCCACTGTCGGGTTTCGTCGGCTACACGCCGGAAAACCCTGAACGCCCCCCTTCACTCCTCGCCTGACGCCGTCATTCCAAGTTCTTGCTGCATGCCCTGCAGCGGCAGCTTGCCAGACAGCCGATACAGCAACCGTAGCCGTCGTACACGCCTGTGAGCGTGCTCGCCAACGCTGGTGCATCGCGCTGCATTTGATTCGTTATCGAGGATGCCATGTTCATTTTTTTACGCAGGCGCGTGCTGCCTGCCGCGCTGCTGGCCGTCCTGGCCGGTTGCGCCAGCCTGAGTCCTGACCAGGGTTTCGGCGAGGTCGCCGCGCTCGCCAAGCCCAGCCTGGGCCAGACGCCGCCGCGGGCGCGCTCCGATGAAGAGCGTGCCGCCAGCCGGCAAATGGTGCAGCAACTGCTGCAAAAACCGCTCTCGGTCGACGCCGTCGTGCAGATTGCCCTGCTCAACAACCGCGGCCTGCAAGCCGACTATGAAGCGCTGGGCATCGCCGAAGCCAGCTGGGTGCAGGCCAACCGCCTGCCAAATCCCGGCTTCAGCTTCGGCCGTACTAGCAGCGGCGACGACATCAAGATAGACCGCAGTTTTTCCATGGCGGTGATGGGCTTGCTGACCTTGCCGCTGACTGCCCGCATCGAAGCCCGGCAATTCCAGGTCAGCAAGCTGAACACCGCCAACCGCATCCTGCAAGTTGCCGCGGACACCCGCAACGCTTACTACCAGAGCGTCGCCGCCAGCCAGAGCGTACGCTACCAGGAACAGGTTGAAAGCGCCGCCGCTGCCGGCAGCGAACTCGCTGAGAAAATGGCAAAGGCGGGCAATTTCAATCAGCTGGAACTGGCGCGCGAACAAGCGTTTCATGCCGACGCCGTGACCCAGCTGGCGCGCTCGCGGCAGCTGGCGGTGGCGGCGCGGGAACAACTGATCCGCCTGCTAGGCCTGAGCGGCGAGCAAAGCGGATTCACGCTGCCGCAGCAGCTGCCCGAGCTGCCCAAGCAGCGCCCTTCCTTGCAGGATAGCGAACAGCTGGCAATGGCGCAGCGGCTCGATATCGCGGCAGCGAAACTGGAAGTGGACGGCTTGCAGCAAACCCTCGGACTGAACCGCGCCACGCGTTTCATCAACGTGCTGGAACTGGCTTATCTGCACAATTCCGAACCGGGCGCCTCGCGCGAAACCGGCTACCGGGTCAGCCTTGAGATTCCCCTGTTCGACTGGGGCGGCGCGCGCGTCGCCAAATCGGAAGCGATCTACATGCAAGCCGCGCAGCGGCTGGCGGAAACCGCCTTGAACGCGCAATCGCAGGTGCGGGTTTCCTATGCCGATTACCAGAGCGCCTACGACCTGGCGCGCCACTACCGCGATCAGGTGCTGCCGCTGCGCAAGCGCGTCTCGGACGAATATCTGCTGCGCTACAACGGCATGCTGTCCAGCGTCTTCGAGCTGCTGGCGGACGCCCGCGAACAAGCCAATGCGGTGAATGCCGCCATCGACGCCAGCCGCGATTTCTGGATGGCGGACAACGCCATGCAGCTGGCGCTGGGCGGCCCCGTCAACCAGCCGCCGCAAAGCGCGGCAAGCGCCAATCCACAAGGAAAATAAGCATGAGCCATTTATCGAGACGCGCCTTTTTGCAAGGCTCCGCGCTGGCGGTCAGTGCCGGCGCGGTCAGCCGCATCGCCGCCGCCAGCCTGCCCGAAGCCGTAATACAAACCCAGGCCGGCACCCAGCCGCCGCTCAACCCGGCCAGCGGCCGCCCCTATCAGCCGGTGGTCACCCTGAACGGCTGGACGCTACCCTGGCGCATGAACAACGGCATCAAGGAATTCCATCTGGTGGCGGAACCTGTAGTGCGCGAGATCGCACCCGGCATGAAGGCCAATCTGTGGGGCTACAACGGCCAGAGTCCCGGGCCGACCATCGAAGTAGTGGAAGGCGACCGCGTGCGGATTTTCGTCACCAACAAACTGCCCGAGCATACCTCGGTGCACTGGCACGGCCAGCGCCTGCCCAACGGCATGGACGGCGTCACCGGCCTGACCCAGCCCGGCATCAAGCCCGGCAAGACCTTTGTCTATGAGTTTGTGGCGCGGCGCGCCGGCACTTTCATGTACCACCCGCATGCCGATGAAATGGTGCAGATGGCGATGGGCATGATGGGCTTCTGGATCACCCATCCGAAAGATCCCTCGTTCATGCGGGTCGACCGCGATTTCGTGTTCCTGCTGAATGCCTACGATATCGAACCCGGCGCCGCCACGCCGCGCGTCAATCAAATGACCGATTTCAACCTGTGGACCTGGAACAGCCGCGCCTTTCCCGGCATCGATCCGCTGGTGGTGCGGCAGCACGACCGGGTCCGCATCCGGGTCGGCAACCTGACCATGACCAACCATCCCATCCACCTGCACGGCCACGAATTCGTGGTGAGCGGCACCGACGGCGGCTGGACCCCGCCCGCCAGTCGCTGGCCAGAGGTCAGCGTCGACATCGCCGTCGGCCAGATGCGCGCCATCGAATTCGACGCCAGCGAGCCGGGCGACTGGGCCCTGCATTGCCACAAATCGCACCACACCATGAACGCCATGGGCCACGAGGTGCCGACCATGATCGGGGTCGACCAGAAATCGGTGCTGAAGAAAATCAACCAGCTGATCCCCGACTACATGGTGATGGGCGACAAGGGCGGATCCATGGGCGAAATGGAAATGCCGCTGCCGGACAACACCCTGCCGATGATGGGCGGCCAGGGGCCCTACGGCTCGCTGGAGATGGGTGGCATGTTCAGCGTAGTCAAGGTGCGGGCCGGACTGGCGCGCAACGATTACCGCGATCCCGGCTGGTATCGCGCGCCAGCCGGCAGCGTCGCTTATGAATGGCAAGGCGCAGCTGCCGATTTGCCGGCCGCCGGCAGCCCCCGTCCAGCGGCATCAGACGCTGCAGACAAGGAGACGGTCGTCAACGTCGTCAAGCCTGCCGCACATCGCCATCAATAGAATATTATATTTTTATTAATCAAAGGAGTCATCCATGAAAACTTCCCTCTTTATCTCCCTGCTCTGGTCCGCTTCACTGGTTTTCGCCGGCGCCGCGCATGCCGACGCCGGCCACCATCACGCCGACAGCGATGACGCCATCGGCCAGCCCGGCCTGATGGTCGACGTCACGCGCACCGTCAAGATCGACATGGGCGACAACATGCGCTTCACGCCCGCCGACATCCGCGTCAGGCAAGGCGAAACCGTACGCTTCCTGGTCAGCAACAGCGGCAAGCTGAAGCATGAAATGGTGATCGGCAGCGCGGCCCAGCTGGCGCAACACGCGGCGCTGATGCGCAAGATGCCGGAGATGGAGCATGAAGACCCTAACCAGGTGACGGTCGAGCCAGGCAAAAACGACGAGCTGGTGTGGAAGTTCGACCGTACCGGCACGGTGGATTTTGCCTGCCTGGAGCCGGGGCACTACGAAGCCAGCATGGTTGGAAAAATCGTCGCCGCGCCCGCCAAAGCCTCGTCCAATTGAGCAAAAATTCCAAAGCAATAGCATTTTGACATTTGGTAACGAGCTGTAAAAAGCCGGTACTTTTTGCCTGCGGTCGCCGAGTATGGACCTCTGAAGCGGCGCTTGATAAGCGCTCGGGCGGCCGCATATAGGGTAAAACAGCGAGAGTATTCTCAGCCATCCCCCGGCATAAGCGATGTCAACATGCCAAATTGAACACACCGAACACTTCAGTTTGAAAGGATCAAGATCATGCAATACTTGCAAATATTCGTCATTCTCACCACCCTGATCGTCGGCATCCCTCTTAGCAGCATGGCAAGCGCCAGCGACGCCAAGGAAGTGCAAACCACGCCAGCCGACGAAACCGCGCTGCCCATGGTCGCCGGAGAAATCCGCAAGGTCGATACCGGCAACGGCAAGATCACCATCAAGCACGATGAAATCCCCAACTTCGGCATGCCCGCCATGACCATGCTGTTCAAGGCCGGCGATCCGGCCATGCTGGAACAGTTCAAGACGGGCGACAAGATCAGGTTTGCGGTCGACAAGGTGGATGGTGCCTTGACCATCGTCAGCCTGGAGCTGGCGGCGGAATAAGCCAGGATCGCGGTCTTATGGACGCCGGTTGACTATCCGGATATCCGGCGCCTCATTCGCCGGATTCACCAGTTCCAGCGTGACCACCGGCCCTTTGCGCGGGTCATGCAGGAAGGTGATCCTCACCTTGTGCGCAGTCTCGATGCCGGCAAAATCCCTGGCCAGTATCCTGGTCACCGTCGGCAATTCCTCCGAACCGAGGGCGAAGGCATCGCTTTCGTTCTGCTGGTCGGAAGGGATGTGACCGTTCTTGTAGATACAGGCCACGGCTTGCTCGGCGGCGATGCCATTGCTCATGAGAAATGAATCGTTGACCATGAACAGGGCTGGCGGGATCTTGGCCAGGTCCAGCCGGCTGACGTCCGGCCAGTCGTTCTTGGTGATCACTTTGCCGCCCTCGTAATATTTGGCGACAAACTGGTCGCCCATGCAGGGCAGGTGTTCCGTCGCCGCCTCTGCGTGCTGCAACAGCTGTTGCACATCGGCGGGCTCAAATTCCACAGTAATCGTATTTATCATGGCCGGATTATCGCATTGCAGGCGGGATTCCGGGCCAGTGCGCAGACAAGTCTTGCCCCTGTTCACGCAGCGCCATCCAGCCTGTCCAGGCCGCCGGCGATAAAATTGGCGCCAAACTATCGAATCCCTGCAGTCAATACCACGTCCTGTATATAATGTGCGGCATGGAAAACCCCAATGAATTCGTAGAATGGCTGCGCTCTGTCGCGCCGTATATCCATGCCTTCCGCGGCAAGACCTTTGTGGTCGCCTTTCCGGGCGAACTGGTGACCGCCGGCGCGCTGCCGGTGCTGGCACAGGATCTGTCGCTGCTGCATGCGCTTGGCATCAAGGTAGTCATCGTGCACGGCTCGCGGCCGCAGGTGGAAGAGCAGCTGGCGCTGCGCAATGTCGAAGCGCGCTTTCACAACGGCTTGCGCATCACCGACATCGCCGCCCTCGAATGCGCCAAGGAAGCGGCCGGCGAACTGCGCCTGGATATCGAAGCCGCATTTAGCCAGGGCTTGCCCAACACGCCGATGGCGCATGCGGCCATCCGTATCATTTCCGGCAATTTTGTCACTGCCCGTCCGCTCGGCGTGATTGATGGCGCCGACCTGCAGCTGACCGGCGTGGTGCGTAAGATCGACTACGACACCATCCATCCGATCCTGAACGCCGGCGGCCTGGTGCTGCTGTCGCCGCTGGGCTTCTCGCCGACCGGCGAAGCATTCAATCTGACCATGGAAGACGTGGCTGTCGCAGCGGCGATTTCCCTCCGTGCCGAAAAATTGATCTTCATCAGCGAAACGCCGCTGATGAAGGATGCCGGCGAGACTGAAATCCGTGAACTGTCTTCGCACCAGGCGCAAGCCGTGCTGGACAGCGGCTGCCTGCCGGCCGATTCCGCCTTCTACCTGCAGCACGCCATCAAGGCCTGTAATGCCGGCGTGCCGCGCGCCCACGTGGTGCCCTTCGCCACCGACGGCTCGGTATTGCTGGAACTGTTTACCCACGATGGCGTGGGCACCATGATTTCCTACGAAAACCTGGAAAGCCTGCGCGAAGCCACGATTGAAGACGTCGGCGGCATCCTGAAGCTGATCGAACCGCTGGAAGCCGACGGCACGCTGGTCAAGCGCGGCCGCGAACTGATCGAGCGCGAAATTCATTACTTCTCGGTGATCGAGCATGACGGCGTGATCTTCGGCTGTGCCGCGCTGTATCCCTTCCCGTCGGAACGCATGGCGGAAATGGCTTGCCTCACCGTCAATCCGGAAGTGCAGGCGCAAGGCGACGGCGAGCGCATCCTCAAGCATATGGAAAGCCGCGCCCGCGCGGCGGGCTTCAGCAAGCTGTTCGTGCTGACCACCCGTACTTCGCACTGGTTCCTGCGGCGCGGCTTCGTCCACGCCACGGTCGACGACCTGCCCAAGGACCGCCAGCACATGTATAACTGGCAACGAAAATCGCTGGTATTGATCAAGACTCTTTAAAATCAAGATCAGGCGCCAGTCGAACCATCCTCCAATCTATTGATCTTATTAGTGAGCCTGTTGCCCGGGCTCGCATCATCTACAAGGAAAAACCATGGCACGCACCATTCATTGCATCAAGCTCGACAAAGAAGCCGAGGGCCTCGACTTCCCTCCTTACCCGGGCGAACTGGGCAAGCGCATCTATGAGAGCGTTTCGAAAGAAGCCTGGGCCGGCTGGCTCAAGCACCAGACCATGCTGGTCAACGAAAACCGCCTGAACCTGGCCGATGTGCGGGCTCGCAAATACCTGGCGGTGCAGATGGAAAAGCACTTCTTCGGCGACGGCGCCGACGCCGCTACCGGCTATGTGCCGCCAACGGAATAAGCAGGCTTTACAGAAGAACTCCCTTCCCGCCCTCCTCTGCGCCAAAACAAATGTTGCTTGTTTTGGCGCAGCAGCAGCATCTCCCGCCGGCAGCCCTGCCGCAACTCACATTCCGATCCAAGCTCCCTCTTTGATCAGGGTTTGCGGCCTGACTTATGCAGGAACAACATTGTTCACCATGCCATTCACACTGACCTTCACCGCCGATTTGTCAGGCGCCTTGTCGGCAATGATGCTGTACGAGGTCACCACGCCGTTGCTCCAGGCGCAGCTGACCTTGTAGCCGCCCCTTGCGCGCAAGCCGGTAAATGAGCCCGCGGCCTGCCAGGCGGCGGGACATGCCGGCAGCAATACGATGACGCCCTCATGGCTTTGCAACAGCATCTCGGCAACCGCACCGGAAATGCCCAGGTTGCCATCTATCTGGAACGGAGGGTGCGAGCAAAACAGGTTATTCATGGTGTTATAGGTCAGCAGGCCACGCAGCATCGTTTGCGCCCGTTCGGCATCTCCCAGCCGTGCGAACAAGGCGCAGCGCCACGGCCAGGTCCACGAGCGGCGGCTGTCGCCCGACACGGTGGCCGCGGTGAACGGCGCGCCCGCCTTCTCGCCGCAGCGCGCCTTGAGCGAAACCAGGGCAGCGGCGGCGAAGGCGGGGGTTTTCGAGACGGTGACCTGGCGGCCCGGATACACGGCAAACAAATGCGAAGTGTGGCGGTGGATATCGTTGGGATCGTCAATGTCTTCCTGCCATTCCTGCAACTGGCCCCAGCTGCCGACCTTGTTCGGCGCAAGGTTTGCCTGCATGGCCGCTATCGTGGCTTGATAATCCGCGTCAAGGTTCAGAACCTTGGCCGCATCCTGATAATTCTGGAACAAGTCCCAGATGATCTGCTGATCGTACATCACGCCATCTTCGACCGGTCCGTGTTCCGGCGACCAGCCATTGGGCGACACCAGCTTGCCGTCGGCGCGTGTCTTCAGACGGCCTTCCCAGAACTGGCAGATCTCCTTGATGATCGGATACGCCGTATTTTTCAAATAATTTCTATCCTGGGTGAACGCAAAGTGTTCGAACAGGTGCAGCGCATACCAGGCGCTGGAGACATTGTTCCAATCCCAGCTGTTGCCACCAAAAATGCTTTGGCTGGTACGCGCCGTCCAGCCCTTCACATTGCTGCCGAACTGCTTTTTCGAAGCGATGCGGCAAGGTTCGGCCGCCTGGCCGACGAAATCGATCAATGGCAAATGGCTGTCCGGCAAGGCGGTGCTTTCCGCTCCCCAGTAGTTCATCTGTATATTGATATTATTATGATAATCGCTATGCCAGGCCGGGCTGTTGGAGTTGTTCCATAAGCCCTGCAGATTGGCTGGCAAGCCGCCGGCGCGCGAACAACTGGCCAGCAGATAGCGGCTGTAGTTGAACATCGTCTGTTCCAGCGTCGGGTCTGAGCTGCTGCCGGAACTTCCATAAGCACTCAGGCGCACATCTGTCGGCAGATTCTTCAAGGAGGCTGCGCTGCGGCCCCAGTTGACGTCCACTGCCGCCATCAGAGGCTGGAAATCCGAAAAATGCGAGGCGTACAGATTGGCGAACGATAGCGCCGCAGCCGCGCCAAGGCTTGCATTGGCCACGGCGAGCGGGTCGCTGCCGCTGCGCCAGCCGCCGCTATAGCTCGCCGCGTAATTGGTCCTGGCATCCAGCAGCAGCAGAATGCTGTCGCAGCCGCTGAACTTGATATTCGCACCGCTCTGCGTAGCGCTGCCATTGCTGCGGATCAAGCGCGCCTTGGCGGCGTACTTCAGGCTGTTGTCGGCCAGGCTGTTGCTGAAGGACAGGCTTTCTTCATTAGCTGAAACCAAGGCCGTGATGGCGTCGCCAGATTGCCCGGACGCCAGCTGCAACAGGCCGGACAAGCCTCCCGGCGTTTCCGACCGCAGCTGCATGACGATCAGGTTGTCGGCCTTGCTGGCAAACGTCTCGCGGATGAAATAATTGCCGCCGTAAAGATAGCTGGTGGTCTGCAGGCCGTTCTGCAGATTCAGGCGCCGTTCGTATTCGCAGGCGACAGCCTTGCCTGCGGTGGTAAACGCTGAGCCGTCCAGCACAACATCTGCAATCTGGAAATGTCCCTTCTTGGGATCGCCAGCGCCTGCATCCGCCGGGCATTTGGAGGTATCAAAGCTGAAGCGCCAGTAGCGATAGCCGGTCGAACCGCTCAATGCAAAAGTCTGCTGCATCCCGCGCGCCGAGAACGGCGCTATCGATTTGCTGTCCAGCTGGGTCCAGCTGACGCCGTCGTTCGAGCCCGCCAGCGTCCAGATCTGCGGGTCGCGCGCGGGTACGTCATTGGCGCTGGTCAGGGCATAGCTGGAAATGGTCTGTGCCGCTCCCAGATCCATCTGCCATTGCACGATCTCGCCCGGATTCACGAACACGCACCATTTGGTATCCGCCTTGCCGTCGACAGAACTGTCGATGCGCTCGCTGCCGGAACTGGTCAGCGCGCCCATGCCATGGCCGGACGGCGAGAAAGCATAGAGCGACTGCGACGACGGGTTTTGCAACAGGCTCACGCCGTTCAATCCTATTTCCGCAATCTGGAAATGACCTTCGTTGAGCGCGGCTGCCGATACCGTGAAATCGATCTTGTAAAAACTAAATGCAGTGGCGTTTGAAAACGTGTAGCTATTTGCCTGCCCCCGGTTGGCGAACGGGGTGGCCGTGAAATTCTGGCTATCCAGCACAGTCCAGCTGCTGCCGTTATTGGAACCGGATACCACCCACTTGAGAGGATCCCTTGCAGGCACGTCGTTGGCGGAAGTCAGTGTGTAAGTGGAAATTACGGCGGCACCGGAGAGCGTTGCCTGCCAGGTGACCAGGTTCGGCGGACTGACGATGCACCACTTGCTGCTGAGATTGCCGTCAACGGTGGACAAGATGCCCTCGCCTGCACTGGAAGCGCTGGCGCTGACATTCGGCGAAGTGATCGCCGGCGGCAGGCTGGCGCCCAAGGACAGAGAAAGGTTGCCGAAGTTCTGATAGCTGCCGAAGGGATCGCCATAGTCAGCGCCATCATAATTGTTGGTGCCGGTCCACAAACTCTGCTCATTGAATTGCATCTGCTCCAGCAGCACGCCGCCCGCCAGCATGGCGCCTGCGCGGCCATTGCCGATCGGCAGCCAGGTGCTGGCCCAGTCGTTGCCGGCAGCCTGGTAGAACAGGTTCTGGCTGGCGTTGCCGGCGATCGGCGCGGTCCGCGCTATGCCGGGCAGATCGGCTTTGCTACTGGCCTTGGGGGTGGCAGACGCAATCGCTGCATTGGGACTGTCGGCACTGCCGCCGCCGCAAGCGGCCACCAGCGGCGATGCCGCCAGCGCCGTCATCTGGCTCAGCAATTTGCGCCGCGAGGGATTGGCCGGTACGCCTTTAGCCGATGTGATCGTTGCAGCGACAGCAGGAAGAAATTCAGCATTTTTTCTTTTCGTCATGACGCTCGTCTCCAGTTATGTAGCAGCCCCGATTTGAAAATTTCTTCAACGTCCGCACCATCCATGCCCGGGCCAGAGGCTGAATGCAATCAAAAAAAGAGGCAACAGCGACATTGCTGTAACTGCTGCCTCAACCTCGGAGATCCGGCAAGATCGGCGAGACGCTAGCAAGACCCGCGACTTATGCCTTAGAACGAATGGCTGATACCGGCATAGCCGCCATTCTGCGCATGTCCCGGCAAAGGATTGTCGAACTCGGTGCCAAAGTCGGCATTGCCTTTGTTGCGCACCGTGCCGACGGCCGCGTACAACAGCGTACGTTTCGACAGGTTGTAATTGGCGCCAACCATGAACAGGCTGGCGCTGCCGGCGTCATGGTTGAGCTTGGCGTGGAAGGCGCCGCCGATCAGGGTCAGGGCCGGCGTCACTGCGTAGTTGGCGCCTATCCAGTAGTGATTCAGCTTGTCGGGCGCAGTGGGCGCGGCGGTATCCGGAGCAGAGATATTCTCGTAGCCGGCAAACAGCTTCAGCTGATCTATCGTGTAAGTGCCGCCCACGATCAGATCCTTGGACGCCGTGTAGACATCGGTATAGCGGCCATTGGTGTCGCGGATCACGTCATAAATGCCGCGCAGTTCAAGACCGCCGTTGGTGTACACCAGGGAGATGCCATCGCTGCGGCCATTCTTGGTGGAACCGGCTTTTTCGCCCAGGCTGGTCTGGGCGGTGGCGTTGAAGCCGCTCCAGGTCGGCGTCTGGTATTCGATGACGTTGTTGGCGCCAGGCCAGTTGCGGCCCTTGACCAGGCTGGCGGTGCCCATGAATTGCTGGCCGGTCGGATCGAGGTACCAGACGTCGTTGACGATGAACAGGTTCTTGCCGAACTTGATCGAACCGGCGCCGCCGTTCAGGCCGACGTACGAACGCCGATTGAACAAGGCGCTGCCGTTGGTGGTGCCCTTGGTGGCGTCGAAGCCGGATTCCAGCAGGAAGAAGGCGCCCAGGCCGCCGCCCAGGTCCTCGGTACCCTTGAAGCCGATCATGCTGGTGCCCCACTGGTTGCCGGAAGCCGCCAGCTTGCTGCCGGTCTGGCCGGTCAAGTTGCCGCTGGCGTCTTTCAGGGCGACGCTGCTTTGGTAATCGACGCCGGCATCGACCCGGCCGTAGATGGTGACGCTGGTCTGTGCCTGCGCCTGGCTGCAGGCAGCGCC
The DNA here is from genome assembly GCF_002564105.1 of Collimonas sp. PA-H2. Lineage (NCBI taxonomy): Bacteria > Pseudomonadati > Pseudomonadota > Betaproteobacteria > Burkholderiales > Oxalobacteraceae > Collimonas > Collimonas sp. PA-H2. The sequence continues at coordinate 4,149,971 of NZ_PDBX01000001.1, read as the reverse complement.
GATCAGCACAGTGGCTGCCGCCGCCTGCATGCACTGCAATGTAAGTTTTTTCATGTTGAGTCCCCGTTATAGTTAAATTTTGTCCGACCGCCCTCCTCTCAGCACCGGAGATAGAGTCGAACCTTCGTTAGAAGCCTGATGCATGATCCCAGCGCGCAGCAGATCGCAACCGGCATTGGCGTCGATGACGCCAGCTACCGGCAGCACCCGTCACGGGAGTCTGCTATTGCACTGGATTGCCGGGCCACCGCCTATTGGCTGTGGCCCGTGATGGAGCCTGAAAGATCAGTCGTAAAGCACGGCAGCAATCTTGGGGTCGCTGATGTTGCTCTTGTCGTACCAGTAGAAGCCGGTGTCGATCACCTTAGGCAGCTTCTCGCCCTTGAGCGCCTTGACCGCAGCTTCCACGGTCTTGTAGCCGATGCCGACCGGGTTTTGCGTGATGGCGCCGGCCATGCTGCCGTCGCGGATTGCGTCTTTCTGCTGCTTGCCGGAGTCGTAGCCGACGATCACCAGCTTGCGCTTCATTTCCTTGACGCCGTTGAGCACGCCGATGGCCGAGCCTTCATTGGTGCCGAAAGCGCCCTTCAGGTGCGGATAGGCTTGCAGGATGGACTTGGTGATCTCAGTCGACTTCAGCTGGTCGCCGGCGCCGTACTGGATGCTGACGATCTTGATCTTGGGATAGGCTTTCATGCGCTCGACGAAACCGTCGCGACGATCGATGCCTGTGCGGCTGGTCTGGTCATGCGCCACCACCGCCACTTCGCCTTCCTTGCCGATCAGTTCAGCCATCTTGTCGGCCGCCAGCGCTGCTGCCGCCTTGTTGTCGGTGGCGGCAGTGGTCACCGGGATGTCGCTGTCTACGCCCGAGTCAAACGCGACAATCGGGATGTGCGCGGCCTGCGCCTTCTTCAGCAATGGCAAGGCGGCCTTGCTGTCCAGCGCGGCGAAGCCGATCGCCTTCGGCTTCTTGGCCAAGGCTGCCGACAGCATGTCGATCTGCTTGTCGACCATGGCTTCGGTTTCCGGGCCTTCGAACGATACCTTGACATTGAGATCCTTGGCAGCCTGCTCGGCGCCGGACTTCACTGCCTGCCAGAATTGATGCTGGAAGCCCTTGGAAATCAGCGGAATATATACTTCATCCGCTGTCGCCGCGGCGCTGAATCCCAGCGCAAGCGCCAGGCCGATGGCAATGTTCACTGCTCTTCTCTTTATCATTTCAAGTCTCCTCTATGGTTATCAACGACGGGCTTGGCTGCGCTTGCCCGGAACTTCATGTACACGTACAAAACCTGTTCATGCTCTTTTCTTGATGCTCGTTTTTTTTCACTGGCGCCGGCGGCGCAGGATATCCATGTACACCGCCAGGATGATGATGACGCCGGTCACCACGGTTTGCCATTCCTGCGCCACCGACATCATGCGCAGGCCGTTGATCAGCACGCTCATGATGAAGGCGCCGATGATGGTGCCGAGGATGGTGCCTGTGCCGCCCGACAGCGAAGTGCCGCCGATCACCACCGCTGCGATCGCATCCAGCTCGTAGCCCTGCCCCAGCGCCGGCTGCGCCGAATTCAGGCGCGATGCGATCAGCAGGCCGGCGATGCCGCAGATGGCGCCGCTGAAAGTATAGATCGCCACCTTCCAGAAATCGACGTTGACGCCCGACAGCCGCAACGCTTCTTCATTGCTGCCCAGCGCAAAGGTATAGCGGCCGAAGATGGTCTTGGTGAGAATCACGCCGGCGGCGATCGCCACCAGGAACAGGATGAGCACGGCGTTAGGAATCGGCAGCGCCGGAATCAGGCTGCCGATCAATGAATCCTGCGAGATGGCCGAGAAGCCCGGCGTATCGTTGAAATAGATCGGCTTGGTGCCGGAAATCACCAGCGACAAACCCTTGAGCAGCATCATCATGCCCAGCGTGGCGATGAAAGGGGGAATCTTGAGCTTGGCCACCAGCACGCCGGAAATCCAGCCGCACAGGGCGCCGAAGAAAATGGCGGCGGCGATGCCGACATAGATCGGCAATCCCATATAGGTCAGGAAGACGCCGGCCATGACCGCGCAGAAGGTCATCAGCGTGCCTACCGACAGGTCGATGCCGGCAGTGATGATGACGAAGGTGCAGGCAATCGCCAGCACGCCGTTGACGGCGGTCGACTGCAGGATGCTGACCAGGTTGTCGATCTCAAGGAAATTGGAGGAGGCAAAGCTGAAAAACACCAGCAATGCCAGCAGGCTGGCGAACGCCAGCAGCTTCTGCCGCGTGGCGGGATGGAAGATCTTGGCCTTGAGAGCCGCGAGCGCGCCCTGGCCGGGCTGCTGTGCCTGCGACGCGGGATTCTGGGTATTTGCCATGGTGGTTTTCATCGTAGGTAAGTGATTCGGGTGTCAGGCAGCTTGGGCCGTGCGCTGGCCGTCGCGTTTATCGTCGCGCAATGTCGCCAGCTGCATGATCTTTTCCTGCGAAGCTTCGGCGGCCGACAGTTCGCCGGTGATGCGGCCCTCGCACATGACTACGATGCGATGGCTCATGCGCAGCACTTCCGGCAACTCCGAGGAAATCATGACAATCGCCTTGCCCTGCTCCGCCAGGCTGTTCAGCAGCTTGTAGATTTCGCTCTTGGCGCCGATATCGATGCCGCGCGTGGGTTCGTCGAAAAACAGGATATCGCAATCGCGCAGCAGCCATTTGGCGATCACGATCTTTTGCTGGTTGCCGCCAGACAGCAGGCGTACCGGCTGGTCGACCGAGGGCGTCTTGATGCTGAGCTGGCGCACGTAACCCTGGGCAGTAGCGCGGATTGCCGCCTGATCCAGGAACAAACCCTGGCTCAGGAACCGGTTCATGCTGGACATGGCGACATTGGTCTTGACGTCCAGCCCGGTAGCCAGGCCGAAATGCTTGCGGTCTTCCGACAGGTAGCCGATGCCGTGCGCCACAGCATCCCTGGGCGACCTGATCGATACCTTGGCGCCGTGCACCAGAATCTCGCCGGCATCGATGCGGTCGGCGCCGAAGACGGCACGCGCAACCTCAGTGCGGCCGGCCCCCATCAAGCCGGCAAAGCCGAGGATCTCGCCTTTGCGCAGGCTGAAATTCACATCCTTGATAAAGGCGCCGCGCTGCAGGCCTTTGACCTCCAGCACGATCTCGTTGCCGGAAGTGTCGGGCACCTGCGGTCCGCTGTTGTCGATCTGGCGCCCTACCATCATGCCGATGATGGTTTCCATGGAAGTGGTGGCGGTAGGCACGGTGGCGATGTACTGGCCGTCGCGCATGACCGTGACGCGGTTGGAGATTTGCCGCAATTCGTCCATCTTGTGCGAGATGTAGATGATGCCGACGCCATGCGACTGCAGTTGCCGGATGATGCGGAACAGGTCCTCTATTTCCGCATTATTGAGCGCCGCGGTCGGTTCATCCATGATCAGCACGCGCGAATCGAAGGACAAGGCCTTGGCGATTTCCACCATCTGCTGCTTGGCCACGGTCAGCTCGCTCACCAGCGTGGCAGGATCGAGATCCAGGCGCATGCGCTTGAAGATTTCGCGCGTTTTACGGTTCAGCGCTTCTTCGTCGAGAAACATGCCGAAACGGCCGCGCGGCTCACGGCCGATGAAAATGTTTTGCGCCGCGGTCAGGTGGTTCATCAGGTTCAGTTCCTGATGGATGATGCCTATGCCCAGCGCCTGCGCCGCGCGCGGAGTGGGGATCTCCACCAGATGCCCTTCGATGCGGATCTCGCCGCTATCCTTGGGGTAGACGCCCGCCAGCACTTTCATCAAGGTCGATTTGCCGGCGCCGTTTTCCCCCATCAGCGCATGCACTTCGCCGCGCTGCAGGTCGAAACGGCAGTTGTCCAGCGCGAGCACGCCGGGGAAGCGCTTGGTGACGTTTTCCAGGGAAATGATGTAGTCCGACGGCGCGGCCTCGGCCTGCCTGTCTTCGCCCGGGTTTTCTGATTGCTGCATATCTACTCTCATGATGCACGGCTGGCAGCAAGGCCGGTCGCGTTAAATCAATCTATCAAGGTGCGTGCAAGCGCCTGCCCCCTGTCGAGTCGTATCAGGCCGGGCCGCGTCAGGTCAAAGCCCTGTCCAGATGGCTGTAACCGCCATCCACGTACACCCACTGCCCGGTGGTATGCGAGGCGCGCGGCGACAACAGGAACACCGCCGTATCGGCAATCTCTTCCGCCGTGGTCAGGCGCTTGCCGAGCGGGATCTTGCCGGTGATGGCAGCCAGCTTTTCCTCGGGATGGTCGAAGCTGGCAATCCAGTTGCGGTACAGCGGCGTCATTACTTCCGCCGGGATCAAGGCGTTCACCCGCACCCCGTCGTTCGCCAGCGCCGCCGCCCATTCGCGCGTCAGGGAAAGCTGGCCGCCCTTGGCGGCGCAATAGCCGCTGGTGTTGCCCTGCCCGGTCACTGCGGTTTTTGAGGAGATGTTGACGATGGCGCCGCGGCTGGCTTTCAGATGCGGCACGCAGTAATGCGCCATGGTGTAGTAGTGGATCAGGTTCTTTTCCAGCGATTCGACGAAGGCCGCGCGGCCCGCATCGAGGCCGATGTTGTCATTGATGCCGGCGTTGTTCACCAGGCCGTCGAGATGGCCGAATTCCGCCACGGTTTGCGCCACCGCCAGCCGGCACTTGTCCTCGTCCATCAGGTCGAGCTGGATGATGCGCGCCTTGTCCTGCAGGGCCAGCAGCGCCGTCTTGAATTCCGGCGCCGGCTGGCTTTTTCCCAGGATGACGGGAATCGCGCCTTCGGCCGCCAGCTGCAGCGAAATCGCGCCGCCGATGCCGGCGCCGCCGCCGGTGACGATCACCACTTTTCCTGCTAAATGTAAGTCCACCGTGCCATCTCCATTTTTATAGTTATTTTTTCACATATTCTTTATAGAACAACTGCCGGCAAATTCCAACCGGCAGCCTTGCCTGCTCAAGCCCGGAACTGGTATTTCTCCAGCGATTCCGGCTTCATCGTAATCGAAAACCCCGGTGCGGTAGGCGGCATGTAGTTGGCGTCCCGGATCACGCAAGGATCGACAAAATGCTCATGCAGGTGGTCGACATACTCCGTCACCCGCCCTTCCTTGCTGCCGGATATGCACACATAGTCGATCATCGACAGATGCTGCACATACTCGCACAAGCCGACGCCGCCGGCATGCGGACATACCGGCAATTTGTATTTGGCCGCCATCAGCAGCACCGCCAGGATTTCGTTGACCCCGCCCAGGCGGCAGGAATCGATCTGCACCACGTCGATGGCGCCGCGCATGATGAACTGCTTGAAAATGATACGGTTCTGGCACATTTCGCCGGTGGCGATCTTGACCGCGCCTATGCCTTCGCGGATCTTGCGGTGTCCTTCGACATCGTCCGGGCTGGTCGGCTCTTCAATGAACCAGGGCTTGGCAAAAGCCAGCTGATTGACCCAGGCGATGGCCTGGTCGACTTCCCACACCTGGTTAGCGTCGATCATCAGTTGCCGATCCTGGCCGATCACCTCGCGGGCGATGGTGACGCGGCGGATATCGTCGGCCAGGTCGCGCCCGACCTTGAGCTTGATATGGTTGAAGCCGCTGTCTATGGCCTCTTGGCACAGGCGCCGCAACTTGGCATCTTCATAACCCAGCCAGCCGGCCGAGGTGGTGTAGCAGGGATAGCCTTCCTGCTGCAGCGAACGGATGCGCTCGGCCTTGCCCGGCTCCTGGGCGCGCAGCAACGCCAGCGCCTCTTCGGGCGTGATGCAGTCGGTCAGGTAGCGGAAATCGATGGCGCGCACCAGTTCTTCGGGCGACATGTCGGTCACCAGCTGCCACAGCGGCTTGCCTTCGGCCTTGGCCCACAGATCCCAGACCGCATTGACCACGGCGCCGGTGGCCAGGTGGATGGCGCCCTTGTCCGGGCCGATCCAGCGCAGCTGGCTGTCGGAGGTGATGTGGCGCCAGAAGCGCCCCATGTCGGCGCTGATCCAGTCCAGCTTGAGGCCGACCACCAGGTGCTCCATGGCCTTGATGGCGGCACAGCAGATTTCATTGCCGCGGCCGATGGTGAAGGTCAGGCCGTGGCCTTCCAGGCCTGGCTGGTCGGTTTCCAGGATCACGTAGGCGGCGGAATAATCGGGATCGGGATTCATGGCGTCCGAGCCATCCAGCATTTGCGAGGTAGGGAAACGCACATCCAGTACGCGTATCGAGCGAATTGTGGTCATCGTGGTGCTCTTCCTGGTCAAAGTGAGATGGTGCGCTGGCGCTGCTCGCCCAAGCCATCGATGCCCAGCCGCATCACCTGGCCCGCGCGCAGATAGAGCGGCGGCTTTTGCCCGAGGCCGACGCCCGGCGGCGTCCCGGTGGAAATCACATCGCCCGGCTGCAGGCTCATGAAACGACTCAGGTAGCTGACCAGCGCCGGCACCCGGAACACCATGGTGGCGGTATTGCCGTTCTGATAGCGATGGCCATCCACCTCCAGCCACAAATTCAACGCGTGCGGATCCGCCACTTCATCGGCGGTCACCAGCCAGGGGCCGAGCGGACCGAAAGTGTCGCAGCCCTTGCCCTTGTCCCAGGTACCGCCCAGTTCCAGCTGGTACTGGCGCTCGGAGACATCGTTGATGACGCAATAGCCGGCGACATGCTTGAGGGCGTCCGCTTCCTCGATATAGCGGCCGCCGGCGCCGATCACCACGCCCAGCTCCACTTCCCAGTCGGTCTTCAGCGCGCCGCGCGGGATTTCGACATCGTCGTCCGGGCCGCAGATGGCGCTGGTCCACTTATTGAACACCACCGGTTCCTTGGGTACTTCCATGCCCGATTCTGCGGCGTGATCGGAATAGTTCAAGCCGATGCAGATGAACTTGCCGACCGCCCCCACGCAGGGGCCGAGGCGCAAACCCTGCTGCGGCGTGCCATCCACCAGCGGCAGGCGCTCCAGGTCCAGAGTCCGCAATTTATCCAGCTCCGCGGGCGCCAGCCAGTGGCCGGCGATATCCGCCACCACACCGGACAAGTCGCGCACGCGTCCCTGCATATCCAGCACGCCGGGCTTTTCCTGGCCCTTGGGGCCGTATCTCAACAACTTCATGGCTTCGCTTTCCTAGTCCTGGTTAATCAACTATCAGGTTCGTATTCAATTGGAATGAATCAGGGTCAATTGGACCAGCCGCCATCGATCAGGTGGATGGCGCCGGTGGTAAATGAGGATTCGTCGGAGGCCAGGTACAACGCCAGCGCTGCGATCTCTTCGGCCTTGCCGACCCGCCCCATAGGCTGGCGGGCGACAAATGCAGCCTGGATCTCGGCGATCTCCTTGCCTTGCAGCTGGGCCTGTTCCTTGATGCGCGCTTCCAGCGACGGCGATTCCACGGTGCCCGGGCAGATGGCGTTGCAACGGATGCCGCCGGCAACGAAATCGGCAGCGACCGCCTTGGTCAGGCCGATCACCGCGGCTTTGGTAGTGCCGTAGACAAAACGGTTCGGCACGCCTTTCACGCTGGAAGCTGCCGAGGCCATGTTGATGATGGAGCCGCGGCCCTGCGCCAGCATGCCCGGCAACAGCGCCTGGATCAGTCGGTACATGGAGGACACATTGAGATTCCAGGAAAAATCCCAGTCCTTTTCGCTGCAGTCGAGAATGCTGCCGTGGTGGACGTAGCCGGCGCAATTGAACAGCACGTCGAACGGCGCCTCCGCTTGCGCCAGCGCAGCCACCGCCTTGGCGTCGGTGACATCGAGATGCTGGGTGGTGAGTGCACCGCCGGCAGCACGTGCCAGCGCGGCGGTTTGTTCCAGGGCGGCAGGGTTGATGTCGGTCGCCAGCACCTGCCCGCCTTCGCGGGCGAACATCAGGGCGCTGGCGCGGCCTATGCCTTGGCCGGCAGCGGTCACCAGGATGCGCTTTCCTTGCAATCTCATTGCTTCTGTCTCCTTGTTGTTTTATCCGGACTTGGCGGCGCTTCTTGCAAAACCTGCTGCGAAACCCGCTTATTGGTCCATTGGTTGGACCAATAATAGTGCTTAAATTTTGCCTTTGCAATCAAAATATGCAGGCCGCATGCCATCGCAACGTTTGACATTCGAGCCTATTGTGCACGAACCGCCTGCCGGGATTTGCTGCGCTAGCCCCGTAAATATCTCTTTTTCCTTTGCCTCTATGGCAAAATAAACAAGGTTTGTTTTATCCGAAAACAGCAACCCTGCCGTCAAAATCCGAATCCATATTCTTTACATCCGCCCTTAGCGTATATTTGTCCATCCACCTCTCCACAGATCGGAAATTTCATGCATTTATTCCGTAAACGTCCCTGGTCAAACCGGCTGTTGTCCTGCCTGCTGGCCGCGGCCTGCGGCATCGGCTTCACCGGTGTCACAGAAGCCGCCACCGCGTTGCCGGCCGGCGTGACCCAAGGGCCGTCCGCCGAAGGCATCACCGAATACCAGTTTGCCAACGGCTTCAAAGTCTTGCTGTTCCCCGATGCGTCCAAGCCTACCGTCACCGTCAACATGACCTACCTGGTCGGTTCGCGTTTCGAGAACTACGGCGAAACCGGCATGGCGCATCTGCTGGAACACCTGATGTTCAAGGGTACGCCAAACCACCCTTCGATTCCCAAGGACTTCAGCCAGCGCGGCATGTCGTTCAACGGCACCACCAATGTCGACCGCACCAACTACTATGAAATCTTCCAGGCCGGCGACGACAACCTGAAGTGGGCGATCAACATGGAAGCCGATCGCATGCTGCACTCCTTCATCGCCCGCAAGGACCTGGACAGTGAAATGACGGTGGTACGCAACGAATACGAACAGGGCGAAAACTCGCCGTTCGGCGTGCTGATCAAGCGCCTGCAAGGCGTCGCCTACGATTGGCACAACTACGGCAAGCCGACCATCGGCAACCGCAGCGACATCGAAAACGTCAAGATAGAAAACCTGCAGGCTTTCTACCGCACCTACTACCAGCCCGACAATGCGGTGCTGCTGATCGCCGGCAAATTCGATCCGGCCACCACGCTGGCATGGGTCAACCAGGCCTTCGGCAAGCTGCCTAAGCCGACCCGCAAGATGCGCGACTTCTGGACCGTGGAGCCGACCCAGGATGGCGAGCGCAGCGTCACCATACGGCGCCAGGGCGACGTGCAGATTGTCGCGGTCGCCTACAAGATCCCAAGCGAACTGCACGCCGACACCGACGCCCTGGCGTATGCCGGCTCTATCCTGGCCGATACGCCGAACGGCCGCCTGCACAAGTCGCTGGTCGAAACCGGCAAGGCCACCGCGGTGTTCAACTATGAAATGACCGGCTATGCGCCTGGCCTGGAAATCATCGCAGCAGTGGTCAAGAAGGGCGAGCCGATCGAACCGGTGCGGCAAGCGCTGATCGACGGCGTCGAGCAATTTGCCAAGACCCCGCCTACTGCCGAAGAAATTGAACGCGTACGGCTGGCCAACGCCAACGCTTTCGAGAAGCTGCTGAACGACCACCAGCGCGTCGGCGTCGCCATGTCCAGCACGATTGCACTGGGCGACTGGCGTCTGCTGTTCCTCGGCCGCGACCGCTCCAACAAGGTCACCTCTGCACAAGTGGCGACAGCGGCAGCACACTACTTCACACGTGACAACCGTACCGTCGGCCTGTTCCTGCCGGAAGACCAGCCGCTACGCGCGGACGTCCCCGCCGCACCCGGCCTGGCCGAGGTCCTGAAAGACTACAAACCGGCGCAGGCCATCGCCGACGGCGAAGTTTTTGATCCTTCGCAAGCGAATATCGATACCCGTACCCAGCGTTCGCAGATAGGCGGATTGAAAGTCGCGCTGCTGCCGAAGAAGACACGCGGCGAAACCGTCTCGGTCAATCTCGATTTGAAATGGGGCGACGAGAAGAGCCTGTTCGGTAAGAAGACCGCATCCGAGCTGGCCGATGCGATGCTGATGCGCGGCAGCACCACACTGAGCCGCGAACAGCTGGCCGACGAGTTTTCCAAGCTCAAGATCAGCGGCGGCCTGACCCAGTTCCAGACTACCCGCGCCAACCTGCCGGCCGCCTTGAAGCTGGTTGCCAGCGTGCTCAAGCAGCCGCGTTTCGATCCGGCGGAATTTGAACGCCTGCGCAAGGAAGCCCTGGTCGGACTGGAAGCTGCGCGCAACGAGCCGAACACGCTGGCGGCGGAAGCCATCTCCGAGCACTTCAACCAGTATCCGCAAGGCCACTGGCTGGCGGCGCAAAGCACCGCCCAGCAGATCGCCAGCATCCAGGCCGCAAAGCTGGCCGACGTCACTGCCTTCCATCATGATTTCTACGGCGCGTCGCAAGGCGAGCTGGCGATCGTCGGCGATTTCGACGTCGCCGCGGTGACTAAGGTGGTGCAGGACGAGTTCGGCAGCTGGAAGAGCGCTGCGCCCTACCAGCGTGTTATCCGCCATAACTTCGATGTGGCGCCGATGCAGAAAGTGATCAACTCGCCGGACAAGGAAAACGGCTTTTACGTGGCGCGCCAGAACCTCGATATGCGCGACGACGACGCCGATTATCCGGCCATGATGGTGGCCAACTACCTGTTCGGCGGCGGCAGCCTGAAATCGCGCCTGATGGACCGCGTGCGGCAAAAAGAAGGCCTGTCCTACGGCATCGGTTCCTCGGTAGAAATCAGCGCCATCAGCCGCGCCGCCCGCTTCGCGGTACAAGCCATCGCCGCTCCGCAAAACCTGGAGAAAGTCGATCTGGCAGTCAAGGAAGAACTGGCGCGCGTACTGAAAGAAGGCTTCAGCGCCGAAGAACTGGCGCGCGCCAAATCCGGCATCCTGCAGGAAAACCAGCGCGCCCGCTCCCAAGACAGCGCCCTCAGCGCCGGCTGGACCAGATACCTGGACCTCGACCGCACCTTCGTCTGGAGCAAGCAGATCGAAGACAAGATCAGCGCCCTGACAGTAGAGCAAGTCAACGAAGCCTTCCGCAAACACATCGACCCAAGCAAGCTGAGCGTGGTGATGGCGCGCGATGAAGTAAAAGCAAAGGCGGCGACAGCAGTAGCAGCAAAACAGTAAAACAGCAAAACCAGGCAGCAACCAAAAAGCCGCTGGCGGTTCGCAGAAAAATGCGAACTGTCAGCGGCTTTTTCTTTTGGTGTTGATGTTGCTGTTGCTGTTGCTGTTGCCGTTGCCGTTGCCGTTGCCGTTGCCGTTGCTTTTGACGTTGGGGTTGCTTTTGAAGTACCCCGCATTGAGACGTTGCCAAATCCGGCGCGTGTCAGCCGGGAATTGTGGGGGACATGTTTGAGCCGAAGGCGAGTTTTGTTCCCCACCCGGCTGATACGCGCCGGATTTGGGGACCCGACCGAAGGGAGGGCAACGGCTTTGCGGTCGCCTTTTCTTTGCTTACTTTCTTTTGGCCGGGCCGCGCAGGCAAGCAAAAGAAAGTGAGCGGCTGCCGGGCCGCTCCCGGCTAGCATCCACGGAGTAGCAACCGTTTTAAGTAACGACAACCGCAAATCGAATGCCACCGCACGTACTCCGTGGAACGTCAAATGGGGTCAGAGTAATTTACGACGATAAGGCTGTCGTAAAAAAACTCTGACCCCATTTGACTCAGCCGGTGATGCGACCGCGACTGCGGCCGCTCATTTAACTACGGCGTGGGATGCAGCAGCGACCGGCGGCGGGCGTAGCCGAAATAGACTACGAATCCGATCGCCAGCCAGCACAGGAAGGCAATCCAAGTCACTGCCTGCAAATGGAACATCAGAAACACGCAAAACCCGATCGCCGCCAAAGGCACGAACGGCACCCCCGGACAACGAAACGCCCGCGGCAGATCCGGCCGCGTCCGCCGCAACACCAGCACCGCCACAGCGATCAAGGAAAACGCCATCAAAGTCCCGATATTGATCAGCTCAGCCAGGATATTCAAAGGAATCAAAGCCGCAATGAAGGCAAACACAATACCCACCAGCCAGGTAGTAAAGAAAGGCGTCGCAAAACGCGGATGAATGCTAGACAGCCTCTTAGGCAGCAAACCATCCCGCGACATCGCAAACAGAATCCGCGTCTGCCCGTAAGTCATCACCAGGATCACCGTCGTCATGCCGATGATCGCCCCCAGGTCGACAAACCCCGCCACCCAGTTCTCCCCCGCATACTGCAAAGCCAGCGACACCGGATGATCGACCCCGGCAAATTTCTGGAACGGCACGATACCCGTCATGACCCCAGCCACCACCACATACAGCAAGGCGCAAATCCCCAGCGAAGCAATGATCCCCACCGGCAGATCGCGCGCCGGATTCTTGACCTCCTCGGCCGCCGAAGTCACCGCATCGAAACCGATGAAAGCAAAGAACACGATCGCCGCGGCGTTGAACACGCCGTCATAACCGAACGGCAGATACGGCTGCCAGTTGGCCGGCTGCACATGGCCGACGCCAACCACGATGAACAGTAGCACCACCGCGATCTTGATGAACACCATGATGTTGTTGGCGCGCGCCGATTCACGAATGCCGAGCGACAGCAAGCCGCTGATCACCAGCAGTATGCAGAACGCCGGCAGGTTGAACCAGGTAGTCACGCCAGGCACGGCGCCCGGCGCCGCCGTCAGCACGGTCGGCAAGCCGATGCCGAAACCGGACAGCAGCGATTGCATATAGCCCGACCAGCCCACCGATACCGCCGAGGTCGCCAGGCCGTATTCCAGCATCAGGTCCCAGCCGATGATCCAGGCCACGATTTCACCCATGGTCGCGTAGCTATAGGTATAGATCGAACCGGACACCGGCACGGTGGAAGAAAACTCGGCATAGCACAGGGCTGCGAAACCGCAGGCGATAGCAGCCAATATGAATGACAGCGACAGACCCGGTCCGGCCAGCAAGGCGCCGCTGCCGGTCAGCACGAAAATACCGGTGCCGACAATCGCGCCGACACCCAGCAAGGTCAGGTCCATGGATCCCAGCGTGCGCTGCAGACCGCTATCGGTGCGACTGGAATGGATCATCTTATCCAGATCTTTGGTACGAAATAAACTCATGCAGCAACTTCCTTTGAAAACGACGGCATCGCCCCAAGCCAACGCTTGAGCGACGGGCGCTTCTCCACGACAAACCGGGAAAATAATGAAAAAGGCAAGAATTATACTTGCTGCCGCCTTGCAACCCCAAAATGACAATTAGCGCCGGCGCGCTGGTTCCCTGGCCGGCATGGTTCCCTGGCAAGAAAGACAGCTGTCCGGCAGCGGATTTAGTGCACATTTGAACGCCGAAAACTTCGCCGCAAGCGCACATTCCGGCTTTGCCGCACAAAAACGCGACCAGTCCACTTATCAAAAAAACAGTCTGGGCAATATTAATATAAATTAATATAAACAATGCCTTAGCTGTAACTTGAGCGCACCAGAACGAGACCACAAATTTATTAAAGCAATACCAGTTAGATACAGATTGACAGCCACTTTTGAGGCTCTTACAGTGCGCTTAATTCGATATTTCCATATGGAAATATCGAAGACGAATAAGACATTGCCCGTTGCCTGCAAATACGCGCATAGGCAAGGTGCACGACGGCGGCAATTGCTACAGCTTCGGTTTTGACTCACATCGCTTAGCTAGTCTGGACATGCCTTCCGGCAGCTGGTCTCCCACGCTGCCCGACCAACCTTCTCAGGAGAGAAAATTGAAACGGAAACTCATACAGGGCCTCATGCTTACGCTTGCATGCAGCGCCATCATGGCCGGCGGCGCCGAGGCCAGTCCCTTGATGGCGGCAAGCGCGCAGGCAGCAACGACGGTGGCTTGTTATGCGGCATGGAACGCCAGCACGGCGTATACCGGCGGCGCCACCGTCAGCTACAACGGCGTCAACTACAAGGCCAACTGGTGGACCCAAGGGAACAATCCTTCGACCAGCAACGGCGGCTCGGGCAGCGGCCAGCCATGGACCATCGTCGACAACTGCGGCGGCGTCGTCACGCCTCCACCTCCTCCGCCACCACCACCGCCGCCTCCTCCGGGCGGCGGCACCACACCGGCCGGCTTCGTTTTCAGTCCGTACAAAGATGGCAACATCAACCTGAACTGGAATACCTATGCCATGAGCACCGCCGTCACCGGCTCCACGCAGACGGTATTGAGCGCCATGCCAGCCAAGCTCACGACCCTGACCTGGGCCTTTGCCACCGGCGCCTGCGGTAGCGAAAACTGGGGCGGCGTATCGGCATCGGCCTTCGCCGCAGCCAATGTGCAAGCCTTCGTCAACGCCGGCAAGAAGTACATTGTCTCCACCGGCGGCGCGGCAGGTTCCTTCACTTGCACCAGCGATGCCGACTTCAAGAAATTCATCCAGACCTACTATTCGGCCAACCTGGTCGGCATCGATTTCGATATCGAAGCCGGACAGACCACCGCCGATATCAACAATCTGGTGCTGCGGGTGAAAAACGCGCAGGCGGCTTATCCCAACCTGCGCTTCAGCTTCACGGTGGCTACCCTGGGTGGCAATGTCTCGCCTAGCCTCGGCTACTATGGCGTGCAAGTGATGCAGTCGATCCAGGCTTACGGCCTGACCAACTACACCATCAACCTGATGGCGATGGACTATGGCAGCCCGGCCGGCGGCAACTGCATGCTCAACAGCAGTGGCGGCTGCGACATGGGGGCGTCAGCGGTGCAATCGGCCATCAATCTGCACAACCAGAACGGCGTGCCGTACAAGCAGATCGAAGTGACGCCCATGATAGGCGGCAACGATTCGGCGAATGAAACCTTCTCCATCGCCGATGTCGCAACGCTGGTCAACTTCGCACAGCAGAACGGTCTGGCCGGCATCCATTACTGGTCCTTCGATCGCGACCGCGATTGCGCGCCAGGCTCGGCTTCGCCGACCTGCAATACCTATGGTACGGCGGGCACGCTGGGCTTCACCAACGCCTTCATCTCGAGGCTGGGCCTGTAAGCCAGGCACGCAGCATGAAGCAAGAGCCGGCTCTGCGGAGCCGGTTTTTTTTGCCTGATGCAATGCGGATGTTATTATTTGCTTAACAGCTACCGTTTCATGTCGTTTCAAAAAGAGCCAAGATGAAAGTTTCGCACCCCGCAGTCGCTATCCTCGCCGCCGCCGTCTTGTCAGGCTGCGCCTCTACCTGGGTCCATCCGAGCAAGCCCTCCACTGAGCTTTATCCCGACGAGTTCGCCTGCAAGCAGGAAGCCATGCGCATCTATCCGATCGTGGTGGTGAACCAGTTCAACCCAGGCATGCAAACGCCGGGAAATACCTATTGCAAGAAAAACGATAACGGCGAAACCAGGTGCACGACCTACCCTGGCATGTACACGCCGCCCAGCTATTCGCAATACGATATCAATGACCGCGAGCGCGACGAGATGGTGAAATCCTGCCTGTACGCGCGCGGCTGGCATCTGGAGTAGGCAAGAAGAATATCTTGCCCGGACGGGCAAGACGGATTATTTCGGCGGCAGCAAGCCGGCCGCCACCTTGTCCAGCAAGACCGCATTGCGGTCGGCCGACAATTGCCAGAACATGGCGCCGCCCAGGCCCATCTGCTTCAGATAGTTGATCTTGTAATCCAGCGATTCAGGATCGTCGTAGCTGACGAATTCGCCGGTATCGGGATTGAACAGATAAGGCACCTTGGCCGCATCGTTCCAGTAACGGGTAAAGCCATTGCGGTTCACCAGCGTGGCGGCGATGTCGCTGTAGTCTAGTTCGCCCTCCTCGGTGCTGCCGCGTCCCTTGCCGTCGCAATCCTGATGCTGGCCGTGCTGGAGCGCGCCGCATTTCTTCCAGCTGTAGCCGTAGAAAGGCATGCCCAGCACCAGCTTGGCGGCCGGGATGCCGTCATGCAAAGCCATCTCCACCGTGCTGCTGACATTGAACTTGGGATTGGCTTCGGGCCGCGCCAGCGCCGGATCGTTGTACAGGGGCGCGACGTGGCCGGCAAACTTGTTCCATGTGCCGCTGAAGTCGTAGGTCATGATGTTGACCCAGTCCAGGATCGCCGCCACCTTGGCCATTTCGGCATTCTGGAAAAACGCCTGGTTGTTGCCGACCGCGGCTGTCAGCAGATAGCTGCGATGCTCCTGCCTGCCGGCGCTGTCGAGCTGCTCGCGCAAGGCTTGCAGCAACAGCGTGTAGTTCTGCTTATCCTCTGGCCGCATGGCATTGCCGGCATCGCCGCCAGCCACCGGAAACTCCCAGTCGATGTCGACGCCGTCAAAGCCATTCTTGCGGATGAAATCCAGCGCGCTGGCGGCAAACTTGCGGCGCGCCTGCGGCGTCAGCGCGACATTGGAAAAGTCTTTTGAACCGGCCCAGCCGCCGACCGAGATCAGGATTTTCAGGGCCGGGTTGCGCTGCTTCAGGGCGCGCAGCACGACAAAATCGCGCGGTCCCTGCTCGGCGCTGATGGCCTGGTCCGCCGCGACTTCGCCATCCTTGATGACGGCGAAGGCGTAATTCAGATGCGTGATTTTGCCGGGATCGATATCCGCGGCCGAGTATTGACGCTGCGAAGGTAAATAATAGGCAACGACTTTGTACGCCGGCTGGCTGTCTGCAGCCGCCGGTGCAGCCGCGCTCGCCAGCAGCGGCAGCATGGCCGTCATCAACATCGACAATCTCATCAGTTTCATCGGGCGCTCGCTCAGTAATATTAGAAATCGCAGTTCGACGCCAGGGCCGGCGTCATTGCGGGTACGGTATCGATCCGGTGGGCGCCGGCCTTGCGGTAGGCGCCGACGGCGGCATCGACCTGCGCCGGCGACAGCAGTTGATCCTTGGCGTGCAGCACCCAGGCCACGTCCTGCTGGTAGCTGCGCTGGGCCTTGCTGTCGGCCAGCACGCCGCTAGGCGAAAACCACAGGTTGAAATTGATCGACATCGGCTGCGCCGGGTAATTGCGGCCACCGTGTTCGTCGAGCTGCACGCCATCCAGGAAATAGCGGATCTTGCCGGCCGCGACCTGCATCAGCACCGTGTGCCAGCCGCCCAGCGCGCGCTGTTCTTCGTGCACCTGGTTGAAAGCATTCCAGGGTTCCATCTGCACCGTCTGCCAGGACACGCTGTACAGGCGGCTGTGCGGATTGCCCCAGCCGCCGTTGGGCAGATACTCCCAGTCCAGTTCGCTGTACTGCGGATCGAAATCATGCTTGAGCGGACTGGAGGTATAGAAGGACTCGACCACCAGGTCGCCGCCTGGTCCCGCCAGCGGCGCATCGCTGAAACGTATGCGGGCGGCGTAGGTGCCTTCGAAATACTTGCGCTGATGGCAGAGCTGTGCCTGGAAGGTGCCCTGCGGCGTGCCGTCGGTGCGCGCATTGAGGCGCACCAGGCGCGCGCCGCCGGTTTGCGGGTCGTCGACCAGACTGACCGTATCCGGCCCCCACAGCCCATGCTCTATGCCGGGATGGCCCTGCTGGTCGCGGATCTTCCAGCCGCCAGCCACCAGCGCCGTGGTGTCGGCATAGTGGAAATCGTCAAAGAAGATCGGATCGGCAGCGGCCATGGCGCCGCCCGCCGCCAGCGAGCATGACAGCGCCAAGGTCAACGCCAATGAGTCACATTGAAAATGCCGCATCGCTAGCTTGCCGCCTGCGCCGCATCGCCGTCGGCCTTTTCATGGCGCCCGATCGGCACGATGCGCGACAGCAGCAGCACCGGTATCGCCGACACCAGCACCCACAGGAAAAAATGCTGGTAACCGAGCGCCGCCTGCACCGAACCGCTGACGATCTTGAACAACACATAGCCCAGCTGCATGATGCCGGTGCCCAGCGCGTAGTGCGCCATCTGGTACTTGCCGACCGCGACTTCCTGCATGATGAAAAGGATCAGCCCGACGAAGCCGAAGCCGTAGCCGAACATTTCCAGGCTCAGGGCGGCGCCGATCACACCCAGGTTGGTGGGCATGGCGGTGCTCAGGAAAAAGTAAGCCAGGTTCGGCAGGTTCATCGCCAGGATCAGGAAGAACATGCTGCGCTTCAAGCCGCGCCAGGCAGTGAAATAGCCGCCCAGCAGGCTGCCGCCGATGAAGGCAACCGTGGCCAGCGTGCCGTACACGGCGCCGACCTCCGCTGTCGCCAGCCCGAGGCCGCCTTCAGCGCGCGCCGCCCGCAGGAACAGCGGGCCGATGGTGGTGATCTGGCCTTCGCCGGCACGGAACAGGATGATGAACAGGATAGCCAGCCAGATGCCCGGCTTCTGGAAGAAATCGATGATCACTTCGCGCAAGGTCAGCCAGACACCCTTCATGCCGCCAGCCGGACGGGCCGGATTACGGCCGGCCGGCAAGGCCCACAGATGATAGGCCGCCAGCAGCAGCATGCTGAGCCCTAGCATGCCGAAGATCAGGCTCCAGGCTTGCGCCACCGCCATGTGCTTCTCGAAATAGCCGGCCAGCACCACCAGCCCGCCCAGCGAAAAGAAGCGCGCCACATTGTAGAAGCCGCCCTGCCAGCCGGCGTAAGTCGCCTGCTGGGTCGAACTCAGGCTGGCGATATACAAGCCGTCGGCCGCGATATCATGCGTGGCGGAAGAAATCGCCACCAGTCCCAGCAAGGCAATGCTGACTGCAAAATAGTTCGGCAAATGCAGCGCCAGCGCCACCAGCCCGAGGCTGGCGCCGCCAAAAAACTGGAACAGCAGGACGATCGCCTTCTTGCTGCGCGCCGCCTCCAGGAACGGACTCCAGAGCGGCTTGAAGACCCAGACGAAACCCAGCATGCCGGTCCACAGCGCGATCTGGTCGTTGCCCATGCCCATGCTCTTGTACATCAGGCCGGCGATGGTCGCCACCACGAAATACGGCAAGCCTTCGGCGAAGTACAAGCTCGGCACCCAGAGTGCCGGATGATGCTCTTTCTTTTCTTCGATGCGCATGTCGACAGCCGCCGTGGGTAGGATGATCGATTCCTGATTGCCGAGTTGGTAAGCCATTCTGGTTCCTGAGGTTTATTGCGGGCCGCTGGCCATGGATGCTAGAGGAATCCTGCCTTCTGCGGCCTGGGTTCCTGCCAGCCAGTCGGCCACGGCCTCCAGCGCCGCATCGGCGAAGCCGTAGCTGATCAGCGCCGGCGCGGCGATGTCCAGAGTCTGGAACGGATTCCACAGCGCCAGGTGCAGATCGGGACGCCAGTCCTTGCGCGCCCGTTCGCCGTAGCGCAAACGCGTGGTGGAGGCCAGGATCACGGTTCTGCCATCGTCCGGCAGCGAACTCCAGTCGAAGCTGTCGTCATCGTCGAAGGTCACCAGCTCGACATCGTAGCGGCGCGCCAGCAAGGCTGCCACCGCGCTGGCCGGCAACCCGGCTTCGGCGACGCCGTCGCCGGCTGCGTCGGCGCAGGCCAGCAGGCGCACTTTGGCGCCATCAGCCAGCGGTTGCGGATTGCCGCTCACAGTCAGGCCGCGGCGCCAGGCTGAGGCCATCAGGCGCCGGTCTTCTGCCTCCGTGAGATAGCTGTCGGCGGCACAAGGGTAGGCAGCCGACAGCGCATCGAGACGTGCCAGACGGGCGTCGATGCCGGCGCGGTCCAGATTGCCGCCTTCCTCGGCTACGGCCAGCGCCGCCGTCAAGGCCGCCAGTGTCTCTTGCTGCGTGTCGCGGTTGCCGAGCGCCATGACCATGTCGGCGCCGGCCGACAAGGCTTGCACCGCTGCATTGCCTACGCCGTAGCGGCCGGCGATGGCATGCATGTCCATGCCGTCGGTAATGATGACGCCGCGGTAATCCCATTCGGTGCGCAGCAGATCGGTCAGGATCTTGCGCGACAAGGTGGCCGGATGCTCGGCGTCCAGCGCCGGATAGACGATGTGCGCGCTCATCATGGCCGGCGCCCGGTGCGCGGCCTTGAACGGCGCCAGCTCCAGCGCATCCAGCGCGCTGCGCGGCTTGTCGACGGTAGGCAGGTCGCGATGCGAATCGACGTGGGTGTCGCCATGGCCGGGGAAGTGCTTGACGCAGCACGCCACGCCTTCCGCCAAGCTACCCTCCATCCACGCCAGCGCCAGTTCGGTGGCGCGTTGCGGATCGGAGCCGAAGGAGCGCTCGCCGATCACCGGATTGGCCGGATTGTTGTTCAGGTCCAGCACCGGCGCAAAATTCCAGTTGAAGCCGAGCGAACGGATGCCGCGCGCCACCGCCGCCCCGACCGCCTGCGCCAGCGCCAGGTCGTTGCCGGCGCCCAGCGACATCGCCGCCGGCGGCGCCGGCAGCCAGGTAGCGCGCACCACCGCGCCGCCTTCCTGGTCGATGCCGATCAGTGCCTTCGGTCCCATCACGGCGCGCAGGTCGGCGGTCAGCTTGCTCAGCTGCGCAGCGTCGGCCATGTTCTGGCGGAACAGGCAGACTGCGCGGATATGGTTGTCGCGCAAGAACTGCGCGGTATCGTCGTCCAGCACCGTGCCCGGAAAACGGATCATGATCAGTTGCCCGGCGCTTTCACGCGCGCTGCGGCCGGGCTTGCTTGCAGTGTTACTCATGTTGCATCTCCATCACGCCGGGACAGCACCGGCGCAAACTTGTTATGTTGCCTGGCTCAGTTTTCTCAATTATTGATACTTTCTTAAATCACGACAAATCCCCCGTAGGGTGGGCACTCCGTGCCCACGCGGACGCGACCGAACACGCATATCCGGAACATGAATGCCTGCGACACTGCGTGGGCACGGAGTGCCCACCCTACAACATCGATTCTCAGGATGATGGCTTGTCCTGTTTTATGAAATTCTCAATAGCTCAGTTTGTCTTCGTGACCTTGCTCAAATGACGCGGCCGGTCCGGATCAAGGCCGCGCGCAATCGACAGATTGGCCGCCATCACATAGAAGGCCTGGATCGCCGCGATCGGATCCAGGTCCGGCGTCGGCCCTGTCGGCAAGGTCAGGTCGCGTTCATTGATATCGGCCGGCGCTGCCAGCAATACGCGCGCGCCGCGGCCGCGCATTTCTTCCGCCAGCTTGAGCAGGCTGGCCTGGGTCGGTCCGCGCGTGGCGAAAATCAGCAAAGGGTAGCCTTCGTCGATCAAAGCCATCGGGCCATGCTTGATCTCGGCGCCGCTGAATGCTTCGGCTTGCAGCACCGAGGTTTCCTTGAACTTCAGCGCCGCTTCCAGCGCCACCGGGAAACTGGCGCCGCGTCCTACCACCATGATTCTGGAAGCCGGCGCCAGCACCTCGATCGCTGGCGACCAGTCCACTTCAGTGGCTTTTTGCAAGGCTTCCGGCAAGGCTTCGATCTGCGCCAGGAATTCGGCATCGCCCTGCCAGTGCCCCACCAGCCGCGCTGCCGCCACCAGGCTGGTGATGAAACTCTTGGTTGCCGCCACGCTCAGCTCCGGGCCGGCATGCAAGGGCAGTGTCCATTCGGCGCTGGCGGCCAGCGGCGAAGCCGCATCGTTCACCAGTGCTACCGTAGTGGCGCCGCCTTCGCGGAAATAACGGATCGGTTCGATCACGTCCGGACTCTGCCCGGATTGCGACACTGCGATCGCCAGCGCATCGCGCGTCAGCAGCGGCGATTTGTACAGCGTTACCAGCGACATCGGCAGCGAGGCGACGATGCGGCCCAGGCGCGCCATGATCAGGTAGGCGCAGTAATTGGCGGCGTGGTCGGAACTGCCGCGCGCCACCGTCAGCACGCTGGCCGGTTGCGCCTGGCGCAGGCGGGCGGCCAGCGCGGCGTAGCTGTCGCCGTCGCGCGCCAGCTGTAAAACCACGTGGTCGGCGGCCGAACACGCTTCCTGCAACATCAGTGAACTAAACATCTGTGAGACCAATCTGCTCTCCCTCTACATATACTTTGGTTAAATTGAGTTTCCGGTCCAGTACCACCAGATCGGCATGACAACCGCTTGCCAGGCGGCCGCGTTCCGGCAAGCCGAGATGATCGGCGGCGTAGGTCGAAACCCGGCGCGAGGCATCGGCCAGGTCGAGACCGAGGCCGACCAGGTTGCGCAGGGCCTGGTCCATGGTCAGCGTGCTGCCGGCCAGGGTGCCGTCGGCCAGCCTGACGCCGCCCATGCATTTATGTACCTGCTGGCGCCCCAGCATATAGTCGCCGTCGGGCATGCCAGTAGCGGCGGTTGAATCGGTCACGCAGTACAGGCGCGGAATCGAGCGCAAGGCAGCCTTGATCGCGCCTGGATGCACGTGCAGCAGGTCGGGAATCAGTTCCGAGTAGCGCGCATGCGCCAGCGCGGCGCCGACCATGCCCGGCGCGCGCGCCTGGAAAGGGGTCATGGCGTTGAACAGATGCGTGAAACCGGAGGCGCCGTGCGCCAGCGCCTGGACGCCGTCTTCGTAACTGCCCAGGGTATGGCCAATCTGTACCCGCATGCCGGAATCGCTCAGCATCCGCACCACCTCCAGGTGGCCGGCGATTTCCGGCGCCACCGTAATCAGCTTGACCGGCGCCAGCGCGCTCAGCCGCGTCACTTCCTGCAAGCTCGCCGGCTGCGCAAAATCGGGCTGGGCGCCGAGCTTGCCAGGATTGATGTACGGCCCTTCCAGATGCACGCCCAATACCCGCGCGCTGCCGGGACGGCGTGTGCGGCAAGCGTGGCCGCAGGCTTCCAGCGCACTTTCGAGGTCACTGAGCGGCGAGGTCATGGTAGTGGCGAGCATGCTGGTGGTGCCATGCCGCGCGTGGATGGCGGCGATGACATCGACGGCGTCGCCGCCGTCCATGATGTCCTTGCCGCCGCCGCCGTGCACATGCAGATCGATGAAGCCGGGCAGGATGTAGGGATCGAGGTTGTCGGCAGGATCGACCGGCATGCCGTCGATCGCCGTGATGCGGCCATCGAAATGCAGGCTGCCGCTGATCCAGCCTTGCGGCGTCAGGATATTGCCTCTCAGCGTCACGCTGGGCAGATCATTGCCGTGGCTCGATGCGCCGCCTGGGTGGCGGCCATCAGTCATCGCCGCAACTCCGCAACGAAGTCGTAGTAGTCGCTACGGCAATAGGAATGCGACAGCTCGATCGCCGCACCGTTTTCCAGATAACCGACGCGGGTGATATGCAGCATGGCGGCGCCGGTCTTGATGTCGGCCAGCTTGGCCTGGTCGGCGCTGGCGTTGATGGCGCGGATATGCTGCAGGGCGCGCACCGGCGCCACGCCGAGCGTCTCCAGATGCACATACAACGAATCGGTCACGGCTTTCGGATCCGGCAGGTACAAGGCGGGGATGGTGGTGGTTTCGATCGCCATCACCACATCGTCGGCGGTACGCAAGCGCTTCAGGCGCGACACCACGGTATTTGGCGACAGGCCCAGCGCCAGGATTTCTTCGGCGACGGCAATCCCGGTCTCGCGCAACAGCCATTGCGAACCCGGCCGGAAGCCGCGCTGCCGCAGTTCTTCGCTGAAGTTGGTCAGGCGCGACAAAGGCTGTTCCAGCTTGGGCGTGATGTAGGTGCCGGAACCGCGCTTCCGGATCAGCATGCCGCGCTCGCACAAGACATCGATAGCCTTGCGCGCGGTCACCCGCGAGATTTCCAGCGATTCCGCCAGGATCCGTTCGGAAGGCAGCGCTTCATCCGGCTGCCAGACGCCGCCGTTGATCTGCTCCGACAGCCGGTTGACCAGTTGCAGGTACAAAGGCGTGTCGCTGGCGCCATCCGGCTTGAGTTTTTCTATCTGAGCTAGCATGTTTGCTTCCCTTTTAATCTTTGGTCGATTAAGCGTAAGGCGCCCGCTGCGGCATCTGCATGCGGCTTGACTACCAGCGCCAGCAGCGGCTCCGGCAGGTATGGCTGTAAATGCGCGGCGAGGCCGCCGCACAGTGCAATCGGTAACTCTCCATCAGGATCAAGGGCGGCGGCTATCCGCGCTATTTCCTCGCCGGCGGCCAACATCAGCTGGCCTGCCGCGGCGTCGCTGGCGGCATGCTGGATCACCAGCGGCGCCAGTTGCGCATAACTGGTCTGGCTGGCGCTGGCCAGCCAGGCAAACATGCTGTCGTGATGACTGTCAAAGTGCGCGCCGCGGGCCTGGTTGCTGCGGTCGCAGAAATGGATCAGCGCGCGGGCAAAGTCGCTGCCAGGGGCGCGGCCGTCCAGCACATGCTGGGCGTGGGTAATGGCGCGCATGCCGAGCCAGGCGCCGCCGGCTTCGTCGCTGGCGGGAAAGCCCCAGCCACCTACTTCGCGCCGCTTGCCCTCGGCAGTCAGCACTTCGCCGACGCTGCCGGTGCCGATGGCGATGATCACGCCGGGCCGGCCCTGATGCGCGCCTACCAATGTGGTGAAGGCATCGGTTTCGATCACGGTATCGCGGAAGCCCGGATTGCTGGCGGAAAATTCGGCTGCCCATTGCTTGTTGTTGACGCCGGCCAGGCCGAGACCGATGGCCATCCTGTCGAGCGCCGGCCGCACCAGGCCCGCGGTCGCGAATGCTGCTTGCAGCGCCTCCAGCACTGCCGACCAGGCGGCTTCGACGCCATGCATCAGTCCGGAAGGACCGCCGCTGCCCGTCGCCAGCAGCGCAGCAGCGCCGCCATCGTTGCGGGCCAGGCGCACGCGGGTGCCGGTGCCACCTCCATCGACGCCAATCAGATATTCAATCATGTTGTTGCATCCATCGCTTTCATCTGCCACTGGCATTGTTCTTATTAGTGGAAACAAACTGGATTTACTTTATGGGGACAGAAAGCGGCTGTCAATCGGCCTTTAAGTGGTATTAAAAAATAAGCCAAAATACCACTTGAAAGCCGTGTTTTCTGATTAAAAAAATACTATTTACTACTCCATGAACTGCTCGTTGCCGACGATGCCGATCTTGGTGACGCCCAGCCGCTGCGCCGACGCCATCACGGCAGCGACCGACTTGTACTCCACCAGCTTGTTCGGACGCAGATGCACTTCATCGATATTACCGCCGGCGACCACCGTTTTCAGACGGTCTTCCAGCTCTGCGCGGTTGGCCATCGGCGTGCCGTTCCACATCACCGTGCCGCTCGGATCGATATCCACCGTGTCGACCACTGGCAGAGCCAATGGCGGCGGCGGATTACCGGTCGGCATGTTCAGCTTGATCGCATGATTCTGGATCGGAATCGTAATGATCAGCATGATGATCAGCACCAGCATGACGTCAATCAGCGGCGTCATGTTCATTTCCATCATCGGTTCCGGATCATTGGCGTTGCCGCCGGAAGAACCTACATTCATACCCATTTGATACTCCTAATATTCCAGGGCGGGCTCCTGCACCCACCCTACTTCTTTCCCCGATAAGGGGATTATTGATACTTTCTTAAATCACGACAAATCCCCTGTAGGGTGGGCACTCCGTGCCCACGCGGACGCGACGGGGCGTGCAGCCCGGAACACGCATATCCGCGGCACTGCGTGGGCACGGAGTGCCCACCCTACAACATCGATTCTCAGGATGATGGCTTGTCCTGTTTTATGAAATTCTCACTAGTTGCGCGCAGGCGGTTCGGTAATGAACCCGATCTTGGCGATCCCTGCCCGCTGCGCAGTCAGGATTACCTTGCCGATGTATTCATACTTGGTTTGCTGATCGCCGCGGATATGCAGTTCCGGTTGTGGCACTTCTACCGCCACTTCCTTCAGTTTCGACAGCAAAGTCGCGGTATTCGGCACCAGTTGCTCGTTCCAGAACATGTCGCCTTGCTTATTCACCGCCAGGTTGATGTTCTCTGGCTTGGTCTTATAAGGTTCGTCGAATTCGTTCGGCAGCTTCACTGGAATCGTATGTGTCACCACCGGGATCGTGATCAGGAAGATGATCAGCAAGACCAGCATGACGTCGACCAGCGGCGTCGTGTTGATCGTGCCGATCACTTCGTCTTCATCCCCATCGGGAGAGCCGAGTGACATCGCCATGATTAGCCAACCTTTTTATTGATGTGAGCAACCTGGCCAGCCGAGCTCGAGGACATCACGCCGCTCAGCAGGACCGAGTGCAGGTCAGCACTGAACGAACGGATTTCTTCCATTGCGCTCTTGTTGCGGCGGACCAGCCAGTTGTAACCCAGAACCGCAGGCACAGCCACTGCCAGACCGATCGCGGTCATGATCAGCGCTTCACCGACCGGACCGGCAACCTTGTCGATCGACGCCTGGCCGGCGATACCGATCGCTGTCAGCGCGTGGTAAATACCCCAGACGGTACCGAACAGACCAACGAACGGTGCAGTCGAACCGACGGTTGC
This sequence comes from Collimonas sp. PA-H2, assembly GCF_002564105.1. Lineage (NCBI taxonomy): Bacteria > Pseudomonadati > Pseudomonadota > Betaproteobacteria > Burkholderiales > Oxalobacteraceae > Collimonas > Collimonas sp. PA-H2. The sequence goes on along the minus strand of NZ_PDBX01000001.1, from coordinate 4,123,769 downwards.
CAGGAATGCCAGGCCGTCTTGCAGGCGGCTTTGCACTTTTTCGACCGAACGCTGGATCGACATCGTCACCCAGGTGTTCAGGTCGATCTGTTCCAGCAAGGCGCCGTCGTGGTGCACAGTGGATTTCTCGCCATTCTCGGCGATAAAGCGATAAGCGCTGTTCGGCTTCAAGCCAGCCACGCCGGCGGCGACCGTGCCGGCTTTCCAGAAAGTCTTCTTGGCGTTTTGCGCCTGGCCCATCAGTTTTACCTGTTCGATCAGCTTGGTGATGATGATGTACCAGCTGCCCATCGACATCAGGACCAGGATGATCAGGGTGCCGCGGGCAACGAAGTCGCCGCCTTTCCACAGCGCGTCCAGGCCGTATGGATTGTCGACGGTTTCCTTGGCTGCCGGAGCCGGCGGCGGAGTTGGGGTATCGGCCAGCGATGCAGCGGCAGTAGCCGCCGGAGCCGGTGCAGCAACGGCCGCTGCGGATGCAGCCGGGGCCGAAGCCGCGGTTTGCGCAACGGCGAACGGTGCCGACAGCGCCGCGGCAGAAATCATCAGGGCTGTGGCCAGGGCGGATAAGCGATTACGTGTGATAGACATGCTGTTGCTCCAAATTTTAGAAAGTAGATTGCCGCAATCGCGACGTGGTGTAAGGCTTGCGCCGTTCGATGTTGAGCCTACTCAAGCTTCCAGACATACTGCATCTTGGTCGAAGACTGCACCGCTTTGCCGTCGGCCATAGCCGGCGTGAAATGACACAGGCTCCAGGCTTTCACCGTAGCCCGGTCCAGATCCTTGAAACCGCTGCTCTTTTCAACCGCGGAATCGAGCACATTGCCGTCGGCGCCGATAGTCAGCTTGACCGTGACCATGCCCTCTTCCTCATTGCGCAAGGAAGTCCGCGGGTATTCCGGCTTCTCGCAATTTCCTGCAATCTTGGCGCTGGTGTGCGCCGGGCCGGCCTCGCCGTTAGTGGCTGGCTGCGCCACGGATGTCGGCAAATCGTTGCTCGGCGGTTTGACATTGGTGACCGCGGCAATCACATTGTCTGTGGGTGGCGGCGTGACCTTGACCTCGGGTGGAGGAACGAATGGCGGCGGCGGCGCGACCGATTTTGGCGGCGGCGGCACTGGCTTGTCCGGTGGTGGCGGGGGCGGCGGCTTGATCTCTTCGATGATCTTGGTTTCGACCGGTTGCTGGATCACTTCCACAACCTTGCGCGCCAATCCTGTAAGAAGTCCATAAATCAGAAGAACATGCAGAACAACAACAACACTGATGCCGACTACATTCTTGGAGGGGTTTTTCCCATCCTGCGCGAAATCCATACAACGACTCCTGTTTGTTTGCCTGACTGCGGGCAATCTCGGTATTGACAACGACATCGGCGCGGCATGTCGCCTGTCGGCGTCCTGAACTTGTACTGGTTTGCTGGTAATTACATCGAACCGTATCTGACCTGAGCGGTAAAAAGACCGGAGAGCGTTTTCATCAAAGCCAAGCTGCAACAAAGTCCGGTCATCAGCGCTCTCCCGGCAAAATCAACGTCAACTCTTACTTCAACCGCACACAACTTCAGTTGCTGCCGGCATGCCACGTACAGCGGCGGCATGCCGGCAGTTTGCTACTAGAACTTCAGATGGGCATTCAGGTAGAACTGGCGGCCGTTCTTGTAGAACGCACGTGGCTGGTCTTCGCTCAGCGCGTAGTACTTGAGGGTCGGGTTGTTCAGGTTCTGCGCATCCAGCGTGAAGGCCAGCTGTTCGCTGTACTTGTAGCCGAGAGACATGGCCAGGGTGCCGACGCCGGCTTGAAAGAACGCTGTGCTGCGATCCAGGCCGCTGTAGAAGGCGCTGCGGTAGTTATACGAGATGCGCGCATTGAAGCGTTCATCTTCGAAATAAGCCGTCAGGTTGGCGGTACGTTTCGAAGCGCCGACCAGTGGACCGTTGCTGGCGTCATAGGCGTTGATGAAAGTGGCGTTGGTGGCAAAACCGAAGTTTTTCCCCAGCGGCATTTCATAGGCGAGCTCGATACCGTTGACCGTGCCGCTGGTATTGGTTGGCACAGTCAGCACATAATCCGCCATGTAATTGGCAGGATGGTCAGGCGTGCTGGTGACATAGCTTCTTGTGACGCTGCCCAGGCCGACATAGCTGGTCAGATTCATGTTGAAGATACTTGCCGACACCAGCGAGCGCGGAGCAAAGTACCACTCCACCGATGCATCGAAGTTGTTCGAAGTGATAGGCTTCAGGTCTGGATTGCCGCCGCTGCCGGAACCGATGGCGCCGAATTGCGCCGGTGGCGACAACGTCACTTGGCCGGCCAGGGAGGAGTAATCCGGACGCGTCATGGTCTTGGATGCGGCAAAACGGGCAACCACATCCTTGCTCAGATCGAACTTCAAGTTCATGCTTGGCAACACGTCGTTGTAAGTATTGTCGTCGTGCTGCCTGACGAACGGACCGAAAGCAGAAGTCGTGATCGCACCTGGCGCGCTAGCTGGCGCGGCGACGTTGGAGATGACGCTCTCTTTAGTCTGCACGAGACGCAAGCCGATATTGCCGCTCCAGTGATCACCTTCGAGATTGCCCTGCAGGTAACCAGCTGTATTTTTTTCCTTGACCGAAAACTCGGAATTCCAGTCTTCACGCGTGACCGGATCGCGATTGGTGAAGGCGTTATACGCTGCCAACTGGCCTGGCGTGTAATACCAGACATTGGTGGGGAAGCCACTACCCAGGCCGCTGCCGAAATTGGATGGGAAATTTTGGAAGCCCTGCGGGAAATTGGCTGGATTGCTGGCGCCAGCCGCCGGACCCTGACCAATCACGCCATCGGAACTGCGCTTGTGGTCGTTATAACGCAAGCCAAACTGAACTGTCCTCAACGCTCCCAGGCCGGCGGAATATTCGCCATCAATCTGTGCCCAGTTTTCCTTGTCCTTGACATCGACGTTCTGATCGCCAAAGATCCAGCCGAACGCTGTAGTGCCGGTGTTAGGGCTGGCGTTGTTAGTAGCGCCCAGGTTCCAGTTGGCGGCGGTACCGATACCGTTCAACTGGTAACCGGCGCCGGCGCCAACGCCGACATTCCATTCAGCGACGTTCTGAGTAGGCGTCTTGCCTTCGCCGGTAGAAGTGCCCAGCTTGGTGGTGAAGTTCAGCGAATCAGTTGCGCGCCACTTGGTGCCGAGCTCGATGAAATTTGAGCTGGCGCTTTCGTCCGGACGTGAAATCTGGTCGTAGACGCCGTAGTTGGTGCCCGCTACTGGAGAAAAAGTAGCCGATGTCAGCGTATTGTTTTTCACCGTGTAACCAGGATTCGGCGATTGGCCGGCGCCGGCGTTGATGACCTGCGCGCCCCAGAATTCATAACTCCGATTGTAGTTGGCAGCCTTCATTTCTGAAGTAAAGCCGTTGATATCGAAAGAAAAATCGTTGCTGACCTTGAACTGGGCATCGATCAAGCCGCCGGTGCGCTTGCGCTGCTGCTCGAACAGCGCCGAGTTGATCAGGTTAGGCGCATACACGCCCGCCAGGTCGGGATGCGCGGTAGCGATGGCGCTGCCCGGAGCGATCTTGGTATAGCCGAGGATTTCCTGCCCTTGCCGTTGCAGATGGCGCTCTTCCGAAAATGCCTGCACCAGGATGCCGAAGGTGTTCGCGTCGTTTTTCCAGTTCACCAATGCGCTCATCTGCGGATCGGTCTTGCCCGGCAAATCGGCATACACGGCGCCGAGGGTTGCTTCAGCAGTAAATTGCTTTTTGAACTCCAGCGGCTTACGGGTAATGATGTCGACCGAACCGGCGACCCCGCCTTCTACCAGGCTGGCTTCAGAGCTCTTGTGGACCACCACCGAACCGACCAGTTCGGAAGGCAGCATCGTATAGCTGACGCTGCGGCCGACCTGGCCAGACTGGTCCAGCACGAACCAGTCACCGGAGGCGACGTTGTGGCCGTTGATCAGTGTCTGCGTCAGGCTCGGACTGGTGCCGCGCATGCTGACACGGTCGGCTTCGTCGAAGCCGCCTTCAGTAGCGCCGGCGTTACCGATGGTGACGCCAGGCACGCGCGACAGCGAATCGGCAACGTTCTTGTCCGGCATCTTGCCGATGTCTTCGGCTGTGATGACTTCCACGTGCGAATCGGCATTGCGTTTTTGAGTCAGGGATTTTTGCAGCGAACCGCGAATGCCGCTGATGGTGACCTGCTCGATCTGGCCACCCTTGTCGGTAGCCTTGCTGTCAGCTTTTGCAGCTGCATCATCCGCTTGCTGCGCATACGCCGGCATGGCTGCCGCCATTACCAGCAGTGCAACGGCAGATGCTATTGGTGTTAAATTCTTATTCACTTACTGTTCTCCCCATCGATTGCGGCCCAGCCTATCTGACGCAGGCCATTTTTCATTTACTTCTCCACGATGCGGTTTGACGTTGCTTCAAGCCGGCAAAGGGAGAACCTTTTTTCGATACAGTCGCCAATACAACAAGACCTACCCAACAAGACGCCGCATGTCACCGCGGGTGCTTCCACTTCACCGCCAGTTCCTTCTCCAAAGACCTGACTGCCAAGATGCCGTGCGTACTCTGCCCCGCACATCACCCCAACCTGCCTTGCGTCCAAGCTTCAAAATTCCATTTAGAAACGTTGTGCTGAGGACACTCTATGGACCGGAAAAGTGGCTGTCAATAGGCATTCAACTGGTATTACATAAATAAATTATTGGTATCAAAAAACACAATTCGTATAACTATATATACCGTTGTTTACATTCACTATTTCGCAAACTACATGAGTGTTGTTTAGTCGACTGGACTGGTCGCTTTTTTTGAAAAGATGACCTGAAAAAAATGGATTTTTCTCAAAAATGAAAATTATTGGATTTTTTGTTGAACTTCTTTCACATTGACGTATCTGTTGTTTCAACAGACATTTTCACAAGCTTGAAATTTCGATTTTTCCCTATGAAAACAGGGGCTTATAACGGGTATGAAAATGACACTCCCGCGATATAAAAAAGATATTTAATTAAATTAAAGATAATGTTTCGTGATTTTTTTATATACTTTTCATAAAAATATATAAGCCGTCACATGAATCAAGCGGCCTTATCCAAGGTGCTAAACAACGCTGCATTGCAGCATCATTTAAACCGTTGAATAAATGATCAAGACCAGTTTGTATTGGTAGTTTTTTTGTAATACCACTTTGGTGCGTAAATACCCAAAATGGTGAATAAGATTTGCCGCAGATACAGTCACGGCAATGCGGCCGCAACGATAAATTGAGCAGCATGAAGGGCTGAATGCAGCGCTTCTCTTACGGCGAGGCATGGCCTCGAGCCGCATACGGCCGTCGCTGGCCGGCGACCCTGGAAGGATCAATTTGGTGCATCGCAAAATGCTCACACGGCCAGTTAGCGGCAACGGCGGCAGGCAAGCCGGTGTGTTTGCCGGGTCAGGAGATGACTTCTCAACCCATCCACAGACAAAAAAGCCCCAGGCGCGCGACGCCTGAGGCTAGACGATCAGGAAAATTTCCTGGTCAAAGTTCTTTAAAAGTCGATCAAGAAACCCGCGCCTATCGATTTTTGCGAATAGTTGTAATCGATCAGGCTTTCGCCGTAACCGGAAAACAAATGCACATAGCCCTTTAAATTGGTCGTGACCGGGAATGCCCAGCTAGCCTGGACTGCCCCGTGGCCGGTCTGGAAATTGCGGCGCGCCAGCAGCGAATATTCGTAGCCGTCCTGGCGGTAGGTAGCGCGCACGTCGCCATGCCCCAGGTAGTCGACGATATCGATGTTGTCGTTGTTGGCCTTGGCGTTATCGAGGCGCTTCCAGATCCTGGCCGACAGCGCCAGCTTGCCGTACTCGGCGCCCAGCTCAGTATAGAAACGGTTCCAGCTGCGCGACAAGGTCGATGACTGGCCGTTGGACTGGTGTACCAGTCCGAAATTGAGATAACGGAAGTTGAAGTCGCCGAACTTGACCGTCAAGGGCAGCGTCGCAATCAGTTCAGGCTGGTAATTGGTTTCGCGAAACGGGCTGGAGTTGGCCCGGTTATACGCTTGCCAGAAACTCTGCTGGGTGTAGGCCAGCCACAGATCGAGCGGACTGCCGGCGATGTTTTCCGCCATCTTCATCTTGAAGCTGAACTGGTAGGTCAGCTCCACTTTTTGCTGATCCAGTCCGTTCGGCGTGTTTTGGTTGAACGGCGCCTGGTTGGTCGAGCTGCTGTAATTGGCCAGCAGCACGTAATTGTCCAGGTAAGACTTGAGGGAGAACACGCCGCGCTTGGCGTTGGGGTCCAGCTCCCAGCTCTGCACAGTGTGCGAAATCTGCTCCGCGCCGCGCTCTGTCGTGCTCTTGCCGGTGACGGCTGCAGGCACCGGCGCAGTTGCGGCGGCAGAGACAGCCGGCGGGTCGGCGGCAGCAGGCATGGCCGCGTCCGCCGTGGCCTTGGCCAGGGCGTCAAAACAGCCCAGGCGCGCGCCGGCATCAGCCAATGCCGAGCAGTGCGCCAACTGCTGTTCAAGCTCGGCCGCATGCAGTAGCGCCGGCGACATGCAGCTGAAAGAAAGAAGGATGATTTTTACGTTTCTATTCATGGGAAATTCTAGGAGAGGCGACATGACGCAGACCGGCCTTGAGCGGCGGTCAAAAAGTCTCCATTATCGCCAACTTATCCCGCCACGCTGAAAAACATGGCAAATCCGATTGCCGGATAGACTCCCGGCAACAATCCAACGCCAGCTTGATTTAGTTGCCTTAAGCAACTATATTATAGCCTTAAGCAACTTGATGAAATCATATGACTATCGAACAACTGGATGACCGCGCCAATATGGTCCGGCATTTCAACCGCTTTTATACCGACAAGATAGGCGTGCTTCACGAGCACTTGCTGGACAGTGTATTTTCCCTCACCGAGTTGCGCATCCTGTACGAGCTGGCGCACCGGTCAACGCTGACGGCGGCGGATCTGGCGCGTGAGCTGAGCCTTAATCCCGGCTACCTGAGCCGCGTGATATCCGGCTTCGAAAAAAAGGGCCTGCTCGAACGTGTGCGCTCGGAGGCCGACGGCAGGATTGCGCAGCTGCGCCTGACCGAGCTCGGGCGCGCTACTTTCGCACCGCTGAATGATGCGTCTCAGCGCGAAGTCGCTGCCATGCTAGGGAAATTATCGGTGCCGGAACAGCATCAGCTGGTCGACGCCATGCAGCAGATAGAAGGCCTGCTGGGCCAGCGCACCTCTTCCTATCTGCTGCGCGATCCGCGGCCGGGCGACATGGGCTGGGTGGTGCATCGCCACGGTGTGCTGTACGCGCAGGACTATGGCTGGAACTCGGATTTCGAAGCGCTGGTCGCCGACATCGTCGCCAACTACATGCGCGATTTCGACGCTGCTTCTGAACGCTGCTGGATCGCCGAGAAGGACGGCAAGGTGGCCGGCTCCGTGTTCGTCGTGCGCCATGATGAAACCACGGCCAAGCTGCGTATGCTATACGTCGAGCCAAGCGCGCGCGGCATGGGAATGGGCCGGCGGCTGGTCGAGGAATGCCTGCACTTCGCGAAATTCGCAGGTTACAAGAAGATGCTGCTGTGGACCAACAGCATCCTGGTGGGCGCCCGCGATATCTACACGAAAGCGGGTTTTGAAAAGATCGCTGAGGAATCCCATCACAGCTTCGGCAAGGATCTGGTTGGCGAGACCTGGGCGCGCGATCTGTGAGCGTGATTGATCAGCTTTGCAGGGCGCTCAACGCTTAAGGCCGAGGCACCGCGTCGATGCCAACGACACTGGCATCGGCGGCGCCATGTCCTGCTGAAATCAGCTGGTCCATTCTGGCCGCGATCGCAGGCAATGCCGCCATCGGCCGCTTGCCTGTCGTCTCCAGCATCAGCCGCACATCCTTGCGCGCCATCGCCAATTCGAAACTCGGGGTGAAATTACCCTTGGCCATGTTCACCCCGCGATTCGCCACCATCCCGTTCAGGTCCAGCAGGCCAAGCAGCTTGATGGCGTCCTCGCCGTTAACGTCGCTCGCCCGCGCCAGGGTAAGCACGTCGGCCATCACCGCAGAGAGGCCGATAATCATGGCATTGCCAAACAGTTTGTTGGCGGCGGCAAGGTCAGCGCGCTCGCCCATGTATTCGAGACGCCCGGTCATTTTGGCGAGATCCGCCTGGACCGATTCGAACAGCGCCTTCGGCCCCGCGGCCATCATCGAGCCTTGAGCATTGCGAGCAGCAGCCGGCCCCATGAAGACTGGGCAGTGCAAATACTTCACTCCGGCAGCATGCAAGCGTGCGGCACGTTCGGCCGTGAGCGCAGGTAATGTCGTAGTGTGATCAATCAGGATCGTGTCGGCAGATAGTTCACTGCGGATCGCCGCAATAACTTCCTCCACCACTGCGTCATCCTTGAGTACGATATGCACTCTTGAGGCAGTCCGCACCGCTTCGGCAGGCGTCGCTGCCGCCTTCACGCCGAACTGGGAAAGAGCTTGTGCTTTGTCGATGGAGCGATTCCATGCGGTGACCGAATCGCCTCGTTTTGCGGCGGCTTCCGCGAATGCGCTTCCGAGCAAGCCGGTGCCGAGAAAAGCGATATTTGCCATGATCGTGTTCCTTGTAAATTGAGCCTGAACAGCAGAGTGTCGAAATATAACACCGGATCAATTTAACGGTTTGCGACCGACGGTTTTGTGATGGGTTGATACTTGAGGACTACTCGATTCCTTATCGGCCGATAGCTATTCGCCCAATTCAACAGTCATCAGCGTAGCCGCATACTCAATGGTTTTCTTATAGTCTGGCATGCTGGGATGTGTGCTGTTTGCCAGTGCCGTCAAACTGTTCTGGAACACCCGCTGGTTGGCCGCCGGATCTCCTGCCTTGACGTTAGTCAGATAGTCGCGAACGTCGCGGATGGCGAGAAGCACGGAGAAGCGGATGTCTTCGCCGTAAAGCGCCAGCGTCGCGCATCCCAGGATTTTTTCGATGCTCTTGTTGAGATATGTATCGTTGATGAGCGCTTCCATTTCAAGTCCCCTAAAAAACACTGCTCAGCAAAATCATCGTGGAAACCACGCTGCGCTGTCCAATGTTAAATAAGCGATTTCACAATCATTATCAAATTTGTTAAATCGAGAGAAATATTTAATGACTGGCGGCATTTTTCAGCGCCCTGTTCTGCTCATAAGCAGCCAGTTCCAGGGATTTCAAGCTATCACTAGTGACAGCATATTTCCATGCAGCAACGTGATTTAATGGCCGCTCATATCCGAGGGATATGCGCCGGGCATGGCTAGCGGAAAAGCTTTCAATAATTAAGCCAGTCATCGTTTTTGCATCTGTTGGCTATTGCCTCCCTTTAAGAAGCACGCTTAAAACCATGGATGGATTAATCATGAAATCTAATGTCGTCTACACCGATTCGAAAATCTCCAAAGAAAAGGCTTCTTTTGCGCCAGCAGCCGGATATGACTCAGGCTGGGTAGATGCCAACAACCAGACCAATCACAACATGGCGTTTACCCATGGATTGGGCAGGTCGCCGACGCAAGTCACAGTGCTGTTCTCGCCTGATCAGGAAACCTCCTATCCCTTGCAATGGTCGTGGAATCCGGAGAATTCCGGCAGTCCGGTAACAATCTGGTTCAACGATCATACGGTGCAGTGTTCCATTTGGAATGGATCGTCATTGCATGGCGCCTGGAACGGAGCAACCGGCCAGTGGACCAACTGGAGCACCGGATATTTGCGGGTCTTTGCTTCCTGATCCAGGCAACAGGTAAGACTTAGCCGATTGCACTGGCGCCTGTCAAGGCGGAGGCAATTGGCTGCTACTTTCCGATCCAGTCAAGGATGAACGGCAACCAGAATGCTGGATTTCACCCTCTCGATCAGCAATGCATCCATGGAACCGCGCCACCAGCGCATTGCAAGCGCCTTACGGCGTGGATGGCCGACAATAATAAGATCGATCTCCAATGCATCCGCGAGCGCACCGATGACCTCGACCGGCTCGCCCATCTGGAGATGAGGCACCACATCGAGTCCGGCATCGGCCATCAGCGCCTGCCCCCGCTCTAACTCTTGCTCCATCATCTGACTATTGGTAGTGAATGCAGTCTCGGGGGCATAGCCTCCCGCCATGCCATACGGACAAAGCTGAACCACCGCCAGCAAATGGATTTCTGTCGAAGGCGGCGGGTTGATGCGAATACATTCGTGCAATGCGGACTGACTCTCCGGAGTGCCGTTATAGGCAACCAAAATTTTCTTGTACATGACATCCTCCTGCCGCTGCCGGCCCATCGCATGCGGATAGATCAAGCGATACGGCTATTGTGCGCCCTTTGCATTTCAGCGCACGAAATTCCCTGTCGATGCGCATGAACGGCTAATCTTTGGCCCGTTTTTTTCGCATGGCAGCGCGCAAGACACATATCAGGCACGGGATCTTCGGCATTGTCCGAGGAAAAATGATCCGCAAGCAAAGTCGAGTTTCTCTCGCCCTAGCCAATATATCGTATTATGATATATTATCCATCCCAAAGAATACCACCACTCCAGAGAACCGAGCATGCAATCCCCGTCCTTAACCAAGCAAGACTTTGAAGCCCTGTCGACATTTCGTTACCAGCTCCGAAAATTCCTGCGCTTCAGCGAAGAAGCGGCGCAGAGCGAAGGTGTCACACCACAACAATATCTGCTGTTGCTGCATGTAAAAGGAACGCCCGGGCGCGACTGGGCCAGCGTCGGCGAGCTGGCCGAGCGCTTGCAATCGCAGCATCACAGCGTGGTGGCGCTGATCTCGCGTTGTGAAAAGCTGAAGCTGGTGCAGCGCCGCGGTAGCGACGTCGACCGCCGCCAGGTCAATATCCACCTGCTGCCGGACGGCGAACGCTGCCTGGCCAAGCTGGCGGAACTGCACCGTGCCGAGCTGAATACCCTGACCGATATTTTCCGCGTACCCACTATCAACATCTGAGAATTTCATCATGTCTTCGAACCATCACTCGCACAAACGGGATTTCGCGGCCGATACGCGCCTGCTCAGGATTTCATTGATCGCGGTGGTCATCGGCGGCTGCGGCACCCTGGCGGCATATGCCCTGCTGAACCTGATCCGGCTATTCACCAATCTGTTCTTTTATCAGTCGCTGTCCTTCGCCGCGCGCTCGCCAGCCGGCAATCATCTGGGCCTGTGGGTAATTTTGCTGCCGGTGCTTGGCGGCTTGATTGTCGGCCTGATCGCTCGCTTCGGCTCTGAAAAAATCCGCGGCCATGGCATCCCGGAAGCGATCGAAGCGATCCTGTTCGGCAAAAGTAAAATGTCGGCCAAGGTAGCCATACTCAAGCCGCTGTCGTCCGGCATAGTGATCGGCAGCGGCGGCCCGTTTGGCGCGGAAGGCCCGATCATCATGACCGGCGGCGCCATCGGTTCGCTGATCGCTCAGCATTTCCACCTGACAGGAGCCGAACGCAAGACCCTGCTGGTAGCCGGCGCTGCAGCCGGCATGACTGCCGTATTCGGTACGCCGGTGGCGGCAGTGCTGCTGGCGGTGGAATTGCTACTGTTTGAATTGCGGCCGCGCAGCCTGCTGCCAGTGATCGTCGCCTGCGCGGTAGCCGGATTCACTCGTCCGCTGCTACTGGACACCGGTCCGCTGTTTCCATTGCAGACGCCGGAAATCGGCCCCAGCGCCCTGTTCTCCTGCGTCGTCGCCGGCATCCTCGGCGGCGCCTTGTCGGCACTGATGTCGACTGCCTTGTACCGGGTCGAGGATCTGTTCAACAAATTGCCGATCCACTGGATGTGGTGGCCTGCGCTGGGCGGCATCGCAGTAGGCATAGGCGGCTATTTCGAGCCGCGTGCGCTGGGCGTCGGCTACGATGTCATCGGCGATCTGCTGAACGGCAATCTGCTCATGCAAGTCGCCTTGAGCCTGCTGCTGGTGAAAGCCGTGATCTGGGTCATCGCGCTCGGCTCCGGCACCTCCGGTGGCGTATTGGCGCCGCTGCTGATTATCGGCGCCGGCCTCGGCACGGTACTGGCGCCATGGTTGCCGGGCGGCGACGCCCATCTGTGGCCGCTGGTGTGCATGGCCGCGGTACTGGCAGGCGTGCTCGGCGCACCGCTCACCGCAGCGGTCTTCGCCTTCGGCCTCACCCATGACACCAACGCCCTGCTGCCGCTGCTGCTGACCACCGGCGTCGCCTACGGCTTCACCGTCCTCACCATGCGGCGCTCGATCATGACCGAGAAGATCGCCCGCCGCGGCTACCACATCTACCGCGAATACGGCGTCGATCCGTTGGAACGCCAGCACGTAGATGAGGTCATGACGCACGCGACAGTGGCAATCCCCGCCAGCCTCACTATCGAGGAAACCCTGGAGCGCTATTTCGGCGCGCAGCAAATGCATCGCTGCTACCCGGTGGTCGATATCGAGTACGGTTTGCTGGGAATGATCGAACGCAGCAGCTTCAGCCCGCAAGCCGATGGCAGTAATCCGCTGACAACCTTGTTCAATCCCGCATATCTGGAGCAATCCGCTGCCCTGGTCGCGCTGCCGTCCGAAACCTGCCGCATCGCGGCGGCGCGCATGGCGACGCACCACCTGGAACGGTTGCCGGTGGTCACTGATCTGCAAAGCCGCCGCCTGATCGGCATCATCAGCCGCAGCGACCTGATCAAGCCGTCGCGGCTGTTTTTTGATGAAGAGCAAAAACGCGAACGGCTGTTAAGCTGAGCCAAGGGATGTATATGAATTCAGCGATGCATTGGCTGGAAGGATTTGCACACGGACCGGCGGCGAAAATGATGCAAGGATTTTCTGCATCGATGAAGTGAGCTCCAGCGATTACAGCAGGCAGAAACGACAACGGACCAGCTACCAAGCAAGTAGTTGGTCCGTCTTTTTTTGGTTGCGGGAGGAGACGGGATCACCAAAAAAAATGACGGCGGTTTTAAAGTGACAAATTTTGACCGCCAGCGGACATTTATTTGCAGTACTTGTTTTTGACTATGGTGAGCACAACGGCGTTTCCTGGCCGTGGCACGAATGTTGCCTTAAGGAATCTTTTATTTTCGACGGACACAAGCAATGCCTTTCTCCCCTCTTCCAACCAAGCGTCACTCACTGGCTGCCGCCGCCACCCTCTCATTGCTGTTGTCCGCCTGCGGCGGCGGCGATGGCGCCAATAGTTCCGGCACGTCCAGCACAGCCGTGGCTCCCAACCCGGGAACATCGACCGCACCGACGCCACCCGGCACTGTGACGACACCGACTTCGCCAGCTACACCACCTGGCACTGCCACCACGCCGACTCCGCCAGTTGCGCCTCCTGGTACAGCGACGACGCCGACCACGCCCGTTGCTAGCGGTACGCTGTCACTGAACAGCATTGAATTGGCCCAAACGCATGTCATTCCTCCAGCGGGCCGTACGATGAATACAGCCAATGGCAAAAGCCGGACCTTGAATTTGCTCGCCAACCGAGCCGCGTTGCTGATGGTCGAGCCGACCACGGCAGGCGGCAGCATTCAAGTCGAGATAGCAGGCGGCAACCTCGGCAGCCTCGTTCTGAATACGCCTGACAAATTGCCGGCAACGGATAACGGCATGCCCAGCTATTCAACCAGCAAATACAGCGTGCTGTTGCCTAAAGAGTGGATACAACCGGGAACTACGTTGAAGATCACCCGCGGTAACGAGGTGAGCACAGTGCCATTGACCGTAACCGCCGGCGTCAATCTGAAAGTGAGAACCGTACCGGTCTTTTTCTTCGGCGCTACTCGCGCTATGACAGACGCAAATCACGAACAATTAGGGATGGATGGGAGCAGCATCGCTCTCGACTATGTCCAGGAAATTCCTGTGGCAGCAGTGGATGGCGTAACTTCAGGGGATCTGCCGTTCAATGATTTCGTCCTGCCTCCCACCGGCACTGCGGCTGCGCAAGCCTATTCTTCTTTCGCGGCGGCGAGGACTTCGCCTGGCGCGGACGGTTATGTGCTGATGGGACAGATGCTCAGCGTCCTTCCCGAATTGCGCAGCGTGACTGCGAACAACGACCACAATCTGAATGTCGCCTATTGGGCGCCCATGGTGCTGGAAGATCCTCTCACCGGAAAGCTCATCGGCATGGGCGGCGGCCTGACCAGCGTGGGCGCCGGAAATGCCGATGGCGATTCCGACAATTATGGCGGCATCTTCGTCCATGAGATGGGCCATGGTTACGGCATGTCGCACGCAGGCGACATGTACAACAGCGGCACGTTTCCCTATCCAGGCGGCAGCTTGTCCGGATCAAGCTGGGGTTATGACGCAGTTCGCAATCAGCTGCTGTCCCCAGTGCTGCCTGCCTTGCCATGCAAATCCAGCGGCCGACAGCTGGATGCTGCGGGACACTGCTATCGGCAAGACCCGATGCAAGGCGGCAGCGGCGACCATCCGGCGGGCTATCGTTGGAGCATGTTTGCCGATTACAGTAGTGCGCTGATACAGGGATGGATGAACGGTCGTATCGTTTATGATCCGGCCGCGGCTAGCGGTGCATTCCGCTTTAGCAGCTGGTCGGCAGCCCAAGGCGCATACGTCGACGCCAGCTCCACAGTAAGTCAGTTGCAACGAGATATGCAAGGCAACCAACAGGTGGTAACCGTGATGGGCAACATCTCCAAAACCGATGCCACTCTGAATCGCCTGGCGGTAAGCACGGCAGGCCAGGGAAATATACCGCACACCTTTGATCCGACCAGCCAGCCTGATTGGGATCAAATGAAATTGAAATATGCGAACTACTGCCAAAATACAGGATGCGACTATACGCTGCGCGCGACGTTTGCCGATGGCAGCACGCAAAATGTATTGCTGCCAAAGGGCTATCATCAAAACAACAGCAACACTGTGAATCCGAACTCGGACAACCCGCTTAACGGCGCAAGTTTCATCCGATTCGCCGTCAACTTCAGCGCCGCCAAAAGCCTGGCGCGACTGGATTTGTATGTGACGGAGTTTGGCGCTAAACCTGCCTTTAGTGCAGCCAATGCGGCCAACCTGGTCAATCCGATTGTCAGCTGGGTCACGCATTGATAACCATGCGAGAAGCAACGGGGAAAACAAGCAAGAAAGATGTGCGGCAAGCGGCCAGATAACGCTGCCCCGCTAAATCGTATCTTCGCGCCCGGTCGACTTGTCGACCGGGCTTTTTTGCCGTTTTACACGGACTGAGATTTCTTAAAACCGAGACGCGGTTTCGATTCCCGCCGCCGCCACCATTGCAAATCACTTCAGACCGTCGAAGAACGCGCATTCAACCAGATGCTTGTAGAGAAACTTACGGGCAACGGACGAAAGAAAAAAAACTAAGCAGAAATGACAGCGGACCAACTACTAAGCAAGTAGCTGGTCCGTCTTTTATTGGTTGCGGGGGCAGAATTTGTACGTTATATACCAATTCGACTGAAGTAGCGTGTCGCCCTACGGATGTAGTTCGGGCACCTATGAGGAAATGAGCCATGAATCTCTGATTTCAAAAACGGTGCAATACAAGTACCCCTGCTTTTGAAAAATGCTCGATAAGATATAGGATTAATGACTTGTTACGATCGGAAGCTCAATTATGCTTGCACTTATTGTCGTCGCCAATCCGAACTCAAATAGCATGAGTCATGCCATGGCAGCAGAATCTCAGCAAACGCTCCAGCAACTCGGCTATCAACTCGTCATTCACGATCTCTATGCGGAACAATTTGATCCGATTCAAAGAAATAATGAAAGTCAAAACAATACCTCCCACGATCAGCTCGTCGAACAGCATTGTTCCGAGATTTCTCGCGCCGATTTGATATTGATTTTTCATCCCAATTGGTGGGGGCAACCTCCTGCAATCCTCAAAGGCTGGGTAGATCGAGTACTTAGGCTCGATACAGCTTACCGATACGAAGAGAATACCGATTTTTCAGGCTTGCCAATTGGATTATTGAGGGCCAAGTGCGCTCTTGTTTTCAATACTTCGAACACGCCAATGAAGCGTGAGATGGCGGTATTCGGCGATCCCCTTGAGCAGATTTGGCGCAATTGTATATTTGATCTTTGTGGCGTTAAAAATTTTATCAGACGGATGTATGGCCCTGTATCGGGAAGCACACCCGAGGAGCGCGCACGTTGGCTTGCCGAAATCAAAGATCTAATTAAGAACGCAGCCTAGGTGGAAAATATATCTAGTTCATATAAGAATCTGTACTTTTGACGGCGGCGGGTTCGATTCCCGCAGCCTCCATCATTACAAACCACAACCGGCTATCGTCGGGAAAACCAAATTGAACTACAAGACGATGAAGCTTAAGCCAAAATGAAAACGGACCAGCTACTAAAACTAGTAGCTGGTCCGTCTTTAATTGGTTGGGGCGGCGGGATTTGTACGTTATCTACCTATCCGCTTGAAATAGCGCCACAACCAGATCTGATGGCCCTAAGCCTTGGCGGCCTTGGCCCCGCCCCATAGCGAACCCGGGTTGGTGCGATCCGGATAGAGTTCCAGCATTTGGTCGTAGAGCTCGCGGGCTGTCGTCGTCGCCTCGTCCAGGCGGTTGAAATCGAGGAGGTATTGGCGCGTCGCCTGGATATGCCGGAGGTCGCTGTCTGGTTTTAGTACACCATGCCCGGCGATCACCGCGCGCGGATTCAGCGCTTCGATTTTATCGAGTGCACCCAACCAGTCGAGGCGCCCTTGCTTGTTCGACTCCGCCAGGTAGAGATGAGCACCGTTATAGACGGCGTCTCCGGATATGACCAGGTCGATGGACGGAACATGCAAGCATGTTGAGTGATCGCAATCGGTGTGCCCGATATCCACCACCACAATCTTGTGCCCTTCCAGTTCGAACTCATTGCCTTCCAGCACGTCGGCGGCGATTAGCTCTTTCGGGAGCTGTCCCGGCCAAAGTCGTTCCCAAACGTTCTTTACCATATCCGGGGCGATCGTGGCATGCATGGCCTTGACCACCTGTGGAGGGGCAACAGCCCGCGCACCTGGGAAGCGATCAAGCAACAGCTTCAAGCCGCAAAAATGGTCGGGATGGGCATGGGTGATGTACACCATGGTGAGGTTCTTCCCGCTGGCTGCGATCCAGTCAGCCAGTTCTTCGTTCTGCTCGTTGGGAAGAAAAGTATCGACCAGCATGGCATCCCGCTCGCCATAGAGCAGAGTGACCGTGTTGGTTATCCAGATGAGAGATTCCGTGAGAGATTCATTGCCCGGTGGCACCCGGCTGGGATCGCTGTTGCGCTTCTTGACCAATAGCTCCCACTGCAACGCCGCATTGTTTGTTTTGGCTTCAGTCATGGCAATACCCTCATGTGATTGGCTGATTGCTGGGTCGAGATGGCTACCGAATCAACGGAGACATCCGAGGAACGAACCGGTAATTCAAACTGACGGAGATAGACCGAGGTGGTCACGGGAAATTAGCGCGAACCTCTTCCACCCTGGCCCGCACCACACCTGTTTTCGCAGAAGTCTTTAGCATAAGTAGCGATGGCGTCAAACGCAAGCGCAATTCAATACAGTGTCAGCCGCCTGCGTGCACGGACAACAGACTAGCCTGCAACAGTTCACGTTCGCTCTAAAAAGCATGCGGCAACAGGGGCTTTGGGATTATTTCCCCTGCAATTAGCTATCGATAAGTTAGGCGTTGTTTATGTAGTTACCACATCAAAAACACGCCTGAGAAGCCCACTCCCCCTTTACTTTCAAACGTCACATTGGGTAACAATTAGTGTCAATTTGACAAAATATTTCTTGACGACATAATGAAATATGCCTAAGTTACTTCAATGCACAAATGATTGACCCCGATCCCTCCTGATTCATTTCACCATGCTGGTGAGATATCACTAGACTCTTGCCGACCAAGTTAAATTTCAACGGAGAAGTTCAACTATGTACACTTCAAGAATTCGTATGGCGTTGGTCACAGTGCTGTTTACCGCTTCGGGCATGGTCCATTCGGGTGACCCAACACCGACAATTAACGCCGCAGGAAAACCTTCGACACCAACTTCAGGAACTACTATGGAAAGCAATAAGCAGGTAGCCCTTCATGCATTGACCGGGGCATTCATTGATCGAGATCCAAGTGTCGTCGACAAATACTTCGCCGCAAACTATATCCAGCATAACCCCACTATCTCAAGTGGCCCGAATGCGATAAAGGAACTGATCCCCAAATTGCCCAAGGACTTTTCTTACCAGCCGGGTATGGCGGTGGCCGAAGGCGATCTGGTGATGGTCCACGGTCGTTACGTTGGTTGGGGACCGAAGCCAATGGTCGCCGTCGACATATTCCGCTTGAAAGACGGCAAGGTGGTTGAGCATTGGGACGTCTTGCAGGAGGAAGTCCCAGCATCAGCCACCGCTAGTGGCAACCCAATGTTTTCTTCATCGGAAGCAAAGTGACCAGCCTAGAGCGGCGTTTGTACATCAGGACGGCTAGATGATTATCAATTTTGCGAGCAAAGGAACAAGCTCGTCGCAATCCGGCGGTCCATTGAAACTGATGCCAGTCAACAAAAAGCATTGGCGCCGGATGTTGCCCGCCTGTTCAAAGAAATGCTGATGGACCTATCTAGCGCGCTGCAAGACAACAGACCAGCGGTCTCATACTATTCTGCGCGGTATCTTCGGAAAAATGGAAATTGAACCGCAAGGCGATGAAGTCTGAGCCAAAATGAAAACGGGCCGACTACTAAGCAAGTAGCTGGTCCGTCTTTTTTGGTTGCGGGGGCAGGATTTGTACGTTATCTACCGATACGCCTCAAATAATTGCTTTGTTCATTAGCATTGCGTCACCGTCGTCGACTGCTAGATCTAAAAAAGCACGGCCCGCGAGAATACGGGCTTTGCCGCACTTCCTCCTCCGCTCACCAATGGATGATCGTTGACCACCTTACCTAGCATCGTAGGCCGCTCCATATTATTCATTTTCACGCCTATCTAGTGCGATATCTTGCCATTCGTCAGGCATGACGATTTTTGCATCAAGCCCTGAGTGCTCCTTCAATAAATAAAGTAGATTTCCACCGTCGAGTAGCTCCAAAGGCTTCCCGTTCGCAAAATCAAATGCTGCTTTCCCGTAGCCGCTTGTTGTTACCAATATACCTTTCGATGCGCCCTCATTCTGCATAGTCCCGTATAAATCGCGAACTGCACTTACGCCAACGGTGTTTTTGTAGCGTTTTGCTTGGATAACCACTTTCCCCCCAAAAATGGGGCGCGGGTCAAACGCCACACAATCGACGCCGCCGTCGCGCGACGCTTGAGTCATCTTGGTATCTAGCCCCATTTTTTGAAATAAATTGGTGATAAGTGATTCAAAATCACCTGGGGTCAGATCCATTAAATTTGATCGGTAGTCCAAGGTCGACAGTACGTCAGATTCCTGTACAAATCTTGCATCAAACATGTTCAGTTCAAGAATCGGCCTTACGGGCGCTAATTCACCAGGGCTCTTTGAAAATGATGCTTTCAATTCTCGAAGACACGGAATGGCTTCAGCTTTTTGTAAATCGATATTGTTAATTGCATCCCTTGTTACACGAACAGTAACCAAACACGGTCTAATCCCCTTTCCGGTGCTTGGGTTGATCGTATCTACATAGCCACTCAAAACCACTGTGTCTACTAAGCAAAGGTCATCCGATGTAAAAACCTCCCACAAGCAACGAAGAGTTGTTTGGGCGACGACCTCACTGTAAATTGAACGACGCTGGTTTTCCGGACGGGCAGATTCTGTAATAGAGTCGCTTGTTTTGACGTACTTATAGGTTTTTACCATTGGTACGACGTCATTCATTTTTGGAAGAGCGTATTCAATAACCAACTGCTTTGATTCTGCAACGTAGACGGCTCGTGAGTCTCGTGGAAATCCTTCGGGGTAATCGCTGCTTTCTAGTACTGTTCTAAAATATTCCGCAACCGCTTCGGGCTCTCCCTTTACAATTGCTCTTTGCCATTTATCGATTTCGGCATTAGCATCCTTTGCAATCTTTTCTGCTTCATGCACTTGACGACCATACGCTTCTTCCAGTTTTTGGACAGAGGTCTTTCTGGTTGCTTCTTTAAGCTTATAGTCGGCAAGCATTTTGTCGTGAAACCGTTGTGACTCTAGGCGCTTCGCGTCATAGGCCTTCTTCACAGGAGGGAGCCAGGCAATCAAGATGTTTGGTTTAGGTGTTGCCTTCTCAGAAGGAGGCAAAAGTGGAGTAGCGAGGCTCCCGAGATCCAGTTTGCATTCTTTAGGAGCAACTCGCAGGCTATCAAAATTTAGACTTGGGGCCGTATTCATACCCTCAACTAGTAAGGTATTTAATACTTCAATCGAATCATTGATTTCATCGTTTTGATCGTCTACTTCGGCAATACGATCCTCTGTATATTGCCGCTGTCTTTCCTTTTCTTCACGCTTGTTGTCGCGCTCCATTTCCCTCGTTAATCGAGCTTGCTCTCTCAACATCCGAGCGCGCTCTCTTGTAGTTGCTTGGGCGCTTCGTTGAGCTTGCTTGCCTGCTTCGCGCAAAGCAGTAACAAATAGGTTTCGAGCCATTTTAATGATTGTGGTTAGATGTTTAGTTTTGCCCTGCGAAGTTATACCGATGCATGTTCCATTCAGAGCGCATTAAACGGCAACAGACTAGCGGAAATCCTCCCTGCGACGGCTGCATTCATCTAATGCCTCTTGATTATTGCATATTATCAACATTGCAAATCACTTGTCAGTCAAACCATGCGCCTAGCTTGGCATCACCTGATGCAGCGATATAGTGCAGCTCACGCTCACCGTTGTTTCAAAATTCCAACAACAGTGTAAATTCTTGCAAAATCCACCACTTGCAAACATTTCTCAATGGCAACCGAATACGTTGGCGGTTATGCTTTAATGAAGCATTTATCAAGTAGAATGCTCTGTCTGAATTATCAAAAAAACATTCTTATTGATAACGGTTCAATTTCGAGGAACCCCGTATGAGTAGTTTGCTTCAATCCTTATCGGCCTTGATACAAGGGCGACAGAACAGCCGTATCCTGCGCCTGTCGTTTCCCCATGACGATGGGCCGCAAGCGCAACTCCTGGTTAACAAACTCGATGCCGTCGAAAGTCTGTCGCGGGACTTTGATTTTTCCGTTGAGCTGCTTTCTGACGACGCTGGCCTGGCTCTCAAAGACCTGCAAGGAAAGCTGTTTTGCGTGGAACTGGTCAAGGCTGACGGCAGCCTCCGATATTTTTCCGGTTACTGTTTCGAGTTCAGATTGACTCGCACGGATGGGGCTATCACCTTCTACCAGGCCAAACTAGGTCCGTGGACACAGTACCTGCGCCTGCGCAAGGACAACTACATTTTTCACGGTAAGACGCTGGGCGAACAGATCGACATCATCTTCAAAGACTACGGCACCCTGCCCGACTGGGATTTCCAGGTTAGCGGCGAAGATCCAATATTTACAGATGCCTTTCAGTTTGACGAAAGCGACCATAATTACATACACAGACGCCTTGAAAATGCCGGCTTGCTGTATCACTTCCAGCACAGCGCGCAAGGCCACAAGCTGATCATCAGCGACGACTCGACGCGCGCGGAACCGATAGACGGCGGCCCCGAGATCCGTTTCCAGCGCCATGGCGGCGCCACCGAAGAAGACGGCATAGGCGAGTTTTCGCCAGTGCGCCAGATCGTTCCCGGTTCCGTATCGATAGGCGGCTTCAACTTCAAGAACCCAGTGCCGATCAATGCCGGCGTGCCGACCCTGAACAAGCAAGGCAGCAGCGTCCTTGATATCGAATCCTATGAATATGTGGGCGCCTACGGCGTCAAGAACACACAAGGCGCTGACCAGCTGTCACGGCGCCGTATGGAAGAGATTGAAGCGAAAGGCAAACACTTTGAAGCCGCAGGCAATAACCGCTCTGTCATCCCTGGGTACTGGTTCCGTTTGAGCGGCCACTATGGTCATAAAGAGGCAGGGAAAAATGAATTCCTGATCCTGACGGTAAGCCATACGGCAACGAATAATTATCTGCAAGAGACAACAGAGAAATCTGCCTACAGCAATACTTTCACCTGCATTCGTAAAACCATTCCCTGGCGACCCGGCCGCCAGTTCAACAGCGTCGACACCAGGATCACGTTCCCGCAAACCGTGACGGTCGTCGGTCCGTCAGGCCAGGGCAGCGTCCATACTGATGAATTCGGCCGCATCCGGGTCCAGTTCCACTGGGACCGCATCGGCAACAACGATGAACGCAGCTCCGCCTGGGTGCGTGTCGCCAGCTCTTGGGCCGGCGGCGAACTGGGCGCCAAATCGATTCCCCGGGTCGGCTCGGAATGCCTGGTCCAATGGCTAGACGGCAATCCCGACCGGCCCATTGTCACCGGCAGCGTCTACAACCAGCGCAACATGCCGCCCTGGAAGCTGGCGACCCAGCAGTCATTGATGGGCTTCAGAAGCCGCGAATTGACACCCAACGGCGGCAACCAGCCAGGAGGGAGAAGCAACCACCTGGTGCTGGACGACACCAACGGCAAGATCCAGGCACAGCTGAAAAGCGATCACCAGCATAGCCAGCTGAGTCTGGGTAGCATCACCCGGATTGAAGACAATGCCGGGCGCAAGGATGCACGGGGTGACGGCTGGGAATTGCGCACAGACGGCCATGGCGTAGCGCGCTCAGCCAAGGGGATGCTGATTACCACCGAGGCCCGCAACAACGCTGCCTCACACATCAAAGACATGGGCGAGACCGTGCAGCGCCTGACTGCCGCGCGTGACCAGCACGAGACGCTGGCGGATGCTGCGCAGCAGGCTGGGGTGCAGGAGAAGCAAGGACAGCAGGCCGAAGTTGCGAAAATCCTCAAGGCACAGAATGATGCGATCAAGGGCAGCGGCGCAAGCGATAGCGGCAGCTTTCCAGAACTATCCGCGCCGCACCTGGTGCTGGCCAGTCCCGCCGGCATTGAGACCACGACGGCGCAGTCGACCCATATCTCCAGCGACCAGCACACTGCCATCACAACCGGCAAAAGCTTGTCGATTGCCAGCGGCGACAGTGTATTTGCCAGCATCGGCAAGACCTTCCGTTTGATGGTGCAAAAAGCCGGCATGAAGTTGGTAGCCGCCGCCGGGGACATCGATGTACAAGCTCTGTCGGACAGCATCAATATTTTGGCAAAATTGAACATCACGCAAACGGCCAATCGCATCACCATCACCGCCAAGGAAGAAGTCATAGTCAATGGCGGCGGCAGCTATGCCAAGTTCAATGCCGGCGGCATCGAGCACGGCACCAATGGTGCATATGTGGCACATGCCGCGACGCACAGTTTGCCAGGGCCGAAGAGTTTGGGGGCGCCAATGTTGCCAATAGCGCAGAGAACCAAAGTCATCACCAAGCGCCAAATCTCCATTTGAAATTTGTAAAAGCGAGAATTAAATAATGCTGATTAGCCCTCCCTTTTTGACCGGCGAAACTGAAGAAAATAAAATACTGGAGAATGGATTACGTCCGGTCGATTCGCGTGAATCAACTACCTCTGCTCCTGAGGGAAATTTTCCGGTCAGCCAATCTTTGCTATGGCACACCGGTATGCATTTACAAGCACCGTCTGCCGACAATGGCTATGCATCTGCACGAGCCATTGCTGACGGCAAGATAATCTATGTGAATAAAGCACGAACTAGGGTCACCGACGCGGCCGATGGACAAGCCTATAATCCGTTTGGCAAAGAGGCAAGTTGGACAGATAACGGCATGGTCATCATTGAGCATGAGACCGAAATAGGCGCAGAAGGTAACACGGCAACTACAGTAAAATTTTATTCGTCCTACATGCATCTGTCAGAGATCAAGTCGAGTATTACTGAAGGTCAGAAAATTTACCGCAAGGACGTGATCGGCTCTTCAGGCTGTGTCTATCTACACAATGGGCAATGCGAGCTGGCGATATCGTGCGATGACGACAATTTAAAAAAAATAATTGGCCGCGATCTAGCGTGGCAAGACCCCACCACGGCGCCAACAAAAGATGGTAGAACAGATGCGGTATTTGGCGATATCTATATCTATCTCCCTGAAACAACGCCAACGTCAACTACTGCACCAACTCAGCATTTACGCGACAAACCTGCGCCGGCAGCGCCACCTTCAGCGGCAGCAGTAGCTCCTACCGCTGCGGCGAACACGCTGGCGGCTGCTCAATGGGTAAAAATAAATTTTGATACTGAGGGTGCGGCCCCCGGCTCTTGCGCCATCACAACCTATAGCACCGCTGGAGTAAAGATCGGCACCTGCGATCCCGAGGGGGACTTTGAATATAACCTGTATACAGAAGCCAAAAGGCGCCACGATAGAGCCATGCAGACCACTGGGACCGTAAGCAGCCCCAGCGGCTGGTATGAGTTGCTGCGCTTCGGCAGAAATATTGGCACAAGTAGCAAAGCGGAAGACAAAGATCCGTTGCCCAGCAACGCCGCTCACTGGCGACAAATCAAGACCGTCGCCGGTCAAAAAATTTGGGCTGATCTTAACGCGCCAGGCACGTTTAAATTCAGTGACGCCGATTTTCTCCCTATGATGGGCTGGAATTGCTACGGCGATGACGCACAACCAGATGATCAACGCTGTGATTCCGCCAAAATGAAAGACTTGATCGCAGATCCTCAAGATCCAGGTAGCAAGAGCGACAACGTCAAACTGGCCGCGCGCATTGGCGACCCCGCTGTACTCCCTAAACTGGCGCGCACGATCTGTAAATTTCCCAATGAATGGGACAAGAGTACGATAGCTGCACGATATGAATGCTTGCGCAAGCAACCAGATCAGCCCGATGATCCAGAGGGCTGGGCAGAGGTGATTAAACACCTGCAAGTGATGGGTCTCGCAGGCTTGCCGGCCGACTTTAAGGCTGCGCAATGGCATTTCCATCCAGCAGAATTCGTGCGCCATTTTAGAAAATGTGAATGGCTAAGCCAGGACGAAATCGTCCGAATCATACGCAAGACAGTTGTGGATAACAAAGGCAAGGAAGCTGAAACATTCACGATTGCCCACGTGAAAAATAATTTAAATAATTCGTCAAATACCCGCCCTGCCAATCTGCACAATGCGTTGCAAAAGACGGTACGTAAATACAGGATGGGACCGCGTCGTCGCACAGCACATTTATTTGCTCAATTGGCTGAAGAAACTGGCCGTCTTAGCACAATGGTTGAAGGTGGTCCCGATAGCTATTTCAACAAATACGAGCCTGGGCAACCTGAAGGAAAAAAAATCGGCAATACCCAACCTGGTGACGGTATACGTTTTAAGGGAAGAGGGATTATTCAGCTGACAGGACGAACCAATTATGAGAACTTCGGCAACTACAAAGACGCATCATTTTTAACTGATAGCGCAGCGTTGTCATTGGCGACCCACGCGGATTTGACCTGTGATGCAAGTGGCTCATATTGGGCATCGAAGCAACGCTATAACCTCGACAGTAAAAAGCATCTTGTCCCGAACGGGAAGCTGAGCATTAATTACTGGGCAGATCAAGGCACAACCAATGCAGATGCCAAGAATTTGACTAAGTGCATTAACCCTGGCACCGTGCATTTCGATGAAGTCCGCTGGCCGTGCTTTGAACACGCCTGGCATGCTCTAAATGACGCGACCGTAGCACCTACGAATTTCCAACCGATTTTGGCCTAAGGAAGATAAGAATGAAAAAAACAATTCTGTTAGCTGTCTGTTTTTTTATGCAAAGCCTGCTCCCTGCATATGCTGCTCAAGCAGGAAAATTCGCCTATTGTGGTGGTCTTCTCAAATTTAATATTCCTGATTTCTTTGACAAGCCATCGATTGAAAAGCAATCAGGACCAATCACTTGCAAAGACGGCTTTATCATCAAAAGTAAAGTAGGAAATAAAAAAGAAACCGTTGATATTAGGAAAAGTACCGACTATTTTATGATGCCAAAAGATTTTAATGAAGAATTTCTGGCGCAATTTAAAGAGAACTACCCTCAACGTTTGAACTTTAGCTACAACATTCAAAACAAGAATGGATCGACTACGGTACTAACGTTTTATTGGCTGGATGACACCGGAAGACTGAAAAAAATAGATAAAGAATTTTATTTCGGGAAGCAAGATTCAATGTCTGCTCATCTTTCCTACGCGGCCAATCCCAATGACTCCAATGATGTTTTATTTATGAATGCTTTGGAGCAGTTATTTCTTTCCATGGAAATTGACTGGTAATGACCTAAATGCGACGTCACTCCAAAATCGCTCCTCCGACTCAGAACGTGATGCAATCTATGAGATCCATTCCTGCAATGATCGGTGCGTATCTTTGCCTGTCCATTTCCCTGCCAACGCCTATCGCCCAGGCCAGTGGAGTTGAATCTGACTTGCGTTGCTTCGCAGGGACTTCCCCGCAAAAGACTAAACTTGAGATGATGCGATATTCCGACGATGCCCACGGCTGGACGGGTGGATATGTCAAATATGGAAAAAACAAACCTGCAATTGCGATCGTCTATGTATCAAGCAAAACGTTGGATCAACCTGAGGGGCGCCCTGCATATTTTGAAAGCACATGGGTGGAAATTGCCACGTCAGAGGTGACAGGAAAATATATTGTTGGCTCCCAGGGCGCCAACGTTTATTCGCTTGAGTACGTGAGTCGTAAATCCGATAAAAAATATTCATTTGATGAAACTGTTGAACGGAATTTTACGGATGATGGGTGTAAGTGGTAGAGAACAAGGTCTTGAACAGCGATCTTGGTCAACCTGGGGTGTCGCGATAGATTAGTAACAACTACCAACGCAGCCAAATTCAACAATTTGTTCAATCAAGGATTTGTGAAGAAGAATGCTGACAGCGTACCAACAGTAAATTCCAGGCAGAAATGAAAACGGACCAACTACTAGGCAAGTAGCTGGTCCGTCTTTTATTGGTTGCGGGGGCAGGATTTGAACCTACGACCTTCGGGTTATGAGCCCGACGAGCTGCCAGACTGCTCCACCCCGCGTCTGAATATAAAAAGCCTTAAGCGTATTCCACTTAAGGCTTCATGCGTAAGAATGGCATGGACTGCTTGCCTTCTTACTGTAACTGGTTGCGGGGGCAGGATTTGAACCTACGACCTTCGGGTTATGAGCCCGACGAGCTGCCAGACTGCTCCACCCCGCGTCTGAAGAATGAAAGTATATAACGTATTGCATTGCAATGCAACAGATACTGACAATTGTATTAAGGAAGCATATGAGGATTGGCCAATGCTAAACTCCTCAACTACCCTGTTATGCTAGATATTATTCCCAATCAACACGATCAGGACCCGCTTCCCGACCGTTCAAACTAATTACCGGTGTCTATGAAATTCTGTTCCGAATGCGCGCATCCAGTCAGCCTGCAAATCCCGCCGGACGACAACCGCATGCGTTATGTCTGCGGCAATTGTGGCGCCATTCATTATCAAAATCCGAAAATGGTGATCGGCTCGATTCCGGTCTGGGAACGGAATGGTGAATTGCGCGTGCTGCTGTGCAAACGCGCGATTGAACCGCAATACGGCTTCTGGACCTTGCCGGCAGGCTTCATGGAAAACGGCGAAACCACCGGCGCTGCGGCGCAGCGTGAAACCGAGGAGGAAGCCGGTGCACGCATTCAGCTGCACGAGCTGTTTTCCTTGCTGAACGTGCCGCATGTGCACCAGGTGCACCTGTTCTACCGTGCCACTCTGCTGGATATCGATTATGCAGCCGGCGTCGAAAGCCTGGAAGTGGCCCTGTTCACGGAAGCTGAAATCCCGTGGGAAGACATCGCCTTTCCGACTGTCGAGATCACCTTGCGCGCCTTCTTCGCCGACGTCAAAAAAATCCGCCAGGAAGGTGGCCATTTCAGCTTGCATACGCAGGATATTTTCAAACCCATGCGCCCAGGCCTGGCGCCCAAATAATTCATAGCGCCGGAGCCGCCATGATCCCCTGGCTTGAGCTGGACAGTCCATTTCCCGACGTCAGCACCGCTCTCACCGAGGAGGACGGCGCCGGCGGCTTGCTGGCGGCAGGCGGCGATCTGTCACCGCGGCGCCTGCTGGACGCCTACCGCCATGGCATTTTTCCCTGGTTCTCGGAAAACCAGCCGATTCTCTGGTGGAGCACCGATCCGCGCATGGTGCTGTGGACCGAACGCCTCGCCATCTCCGCCAGCCTGCACAAGACCTTGCGCAAGGTGCATCGCAGCATGCACTCCCCTCATGGCGACCGCCGCTGGCAAGTACGTTTCGACTTTGCCTTCGAACAGGTAATGCGCGCCTGTGCAGCGCCACGGCGCGACGGCGCCGGCACCTGGATTTCGGAAGACATCGTGGCCGGCTACCGCGGCTTGCACAAGCTCGGCTACGCCCACTCCTCGGAAGTGTGGCTGGACGGCAAACTGGTCGGCGGCGCTTACGGCGTCAGCATCGGCCGCATGTTCTACGGCGAATCGATGTTTACCCGGGTCAGCGACGCTTCCAAGATTGCCCTCGCCTATCTGGTGCATTTCCTGCGCCGGCATGAAGTCGGCATGATCGATTGCCAGCAGGAGACCGGCCACCTGGCGTCTCTGGGCGCGCTGCCGATCCCGCGCAGCGAGTTTCTGCGGCACTTGCGGCAAGCCACCAACCATCCGCAAATCCACCACTGGCAGCCGCTGCCGCTGTTTCACGATTAATCAATTGCAAGTCCTTATGCAAATTGGAATTACGGTGTAAATTACTAGTGTCAGTACCGCAATGAAAATGCTACTTTACGTTTATCCAGCCAGACAGCCAAACGAGATGAACACCAAAGATTCAGATCAGCCGGAATGCACATGACGCACTTAAAAGATCTGCCATTTTCGACGCTGCAGTTCTACGCCACCGCGCCCTATCCGTGCAGCTACCTGGAACACCGCCAGGCGCGCTCGCAGGTGGCGACGCCGTCGCACCTGATCAATGCCGATGTCTATTCCGAACTGGTAAAGAACGGTTTCCGCCGCAGCGGTATTTTCACCTACCGCCCCTATTGCGACGGCTGCCAGGCGTGTACGCCGGTGCGCACGCTGGTGGCCTCGTTCCAGCCCAACCGCAGCCAGCGCCGCGCCTGGGACCGGCACAGCCATCTGACCACGCTGGTCACCAACCTGGCGTATGTCAACGAACACTACGATCTCTACCTGCGCTACCAGACCGCGCGCCACAGCGGCGGCGGCATGGACCAGGACAGCCGCGACCAGTACGCGCAGTTTCTGTTGCAAAGCAAGGTAAATACCCGGCTGGTGGAATTCCGCGATGCCGACGGCACCTTGCGCATGGTCAGCATCATCGATGTCCTGAATGACGGTTTGTCATCGGTCTATACCTTTTACGATCCCGACGTACCCGGCGCCTCCTACGGCACCTATAACGTCCTGTGGCAGATCGGCCAGGCCAGGCAGCTGGGCATGCCCTATGTCTACCTCGGCTACTGGATAGAAGAAAGCCCAAAAATGGCCTACAAGGTCAACTTCCAGCCGCTGGAAGCGCTACAGCAAGGGCAATGGAGTGCGTTAAAATAGCTGCCGCTGAACGTAACACATGCAGCGCACGCAAGCTTGGCTTGCGGCGCTGTCTTTTCGCTAATTTCCCGTCAATCTGCACCCTTTTTTACAGCTGCCTCTATCGTGCCTGCCAAACTCCTGTATGCCTTCGCCCGCCCTGCCCTGTTCTCACTTGATCCGGAAGCCGCCCATAATCTGACCTTGCCGGCCCTGCGCCGCGCCGCCGCGCTGGGGCTGACCTCGCTGCTGGGCAAGCCCGCGGCCGATCCGCGCACCGTGATGGGCGTCACCTTCCCCAATCCGGTCGGGCTGGCGGCCGGGCTGGACAAGGATGGCGCCTACATCGACGGCCTGGCGGCGCTCGGTTTCGGCTCGATTGAAATCGGCACGGTGACGCCGCGCGCCCAGCCCGGCAATCCGAAGCCGCGCATGTTCCGCCTGCCGGCTGCCAACGCCATCATCAACCGTATGGGCTTCAACAATGGCGGCGTCGACGCCTTCATCGCCAATGTCCAGGCTTCGCGTTTCTACCAGGAACGCCAGGGCGTGCTCGGGCTGAACATCGGCAAGAACGCCGACACGCCGATCGAACGGGCCGCCGAAGACTATCTGTATTGCCTGGCAAAAGTCTATCCCTACGCCAGTTACGTGACGGTGAATATTTCCTCGCCCAACACCAAGAACCTGCGCCAGCTGCAAGGCGCGTCCGAACTCGACGCCCTGCTGGCGCAGCTGAAGGAAACCCAGCAACGGCTGGCCGAGCTGCACAAGCGCTACGTGCCGATCGCGCTGAAGATCGCGCCGGACATCGATGCCGAGCAGATCAAGACCATTGCCGATGCCTTGCTGCGGCATAAGATCGACGGCGTCATCGCCACCAACACCACCATCAGCCGCGACGCCGTGCGCGGCCTGCAGCACGAAAACGAAGCCGGCGGCCTGTCCGGCGCGCCGGTGCTGGCGCTGTCCACCAGCGTGGTGCGGCAGCTGCACGGCGAACTGGGCGATGCCCTGCCGATCATCGGCGTCGGCGGGATTTTCAGCGGCGCCGATGCCCAAGCCAAGATCGCTGCGGGAGCATCGCTGGTGCAACTGTATAGCGGCCTGATTTATCGCGGCCCTGCGCTGGTGCGCGAATGCGCGGCGGCGCTGCGCCAGAAAAGCTGACGCCAGCGAGGTAGCGGTGTGAGCGCTACCGCAGATACATAAGATCGCCGCCGTCCTTCATCAAGCCTCGTCCGGCTTCGCT
This sequence comes from Collimonas sp. PA-H2, assembly GCF_002564105.1. Lineage (NCBI taxonomy): Bacteria > Pseudomonadati > Pseudomonadota > Betaproteobacteria > Burkholderiales > Oxalobacteraceae > Collimonas > Collimonas sp. PA-H2. Next base: position 4,092,890 of record NZ_PDBX01000001.1, on the reverse strand, counting down.
TCCGATTTACGCGGGCGACGGCTGCGCGCGGCGGGCTTGCGGGGCGTTTTTGCCGGCTTGACCGCTGCTTCCTCCGGTGGCTGAAGCGGTGCTTCGACAGCTGCCGGCGTTTCCGTCGCAATATTGACATCCTGCGTGGCATCCTGTGCGGCAACTTGCGGCACAGCCGCTGCGGTTTTCTTTTCGGCCGGCTTGCGGCCTCCGCGGCCCTTGCGGCGGGCTTCCGGTTTGGCGCCGTTGTCTTCAGCTTCAGCGGCAGCTGCCACTGTCGCCAAGACCGCTGTGGCTTCAGGTACTTTTGGCTGCGGCGCTTCCCCCGGCTGATCCGCTGCGACTTCGCTGGCAATCGTGGCGCCATTATTGCCGCTACTGCCGCTACCACCACTACTCCGATACACGTAAGTCCCCGATTTCTCGTCGCGGCCGAATTCGAGCAGACCGCGCGCCTGCGCTTCCTCCAGCAAATTGCCGAAGGCACGGAAGCCGTAGTATGACTCGCTGAAATCGGGCTTGCGCCGTTTGATCGCCTCTTTCAACACGGAGGCCCACATCTTGCCGCTGTCGCCGCGTTCGGATACCAAGGCATCGAAAGTCTCAACCGCCATGTCGATCGCCTGGTTCCTGCGCGCCTCCAGCTCTGCCTTGCGACGCTTTTCTTCGTCGGGCGAACGCTTGGCCGCCGGCTGCGTTTCCCGTGTACCGCGCCTGGCGGCTGTGCGCCGGCTCTCACGGACCAGGTCATCATAAAAAATGAATTCGTCGCAGTTGGCGACCAGCAGGTCGGAAGTCGATTGCTTGACGCCAACGCCGATCACTTGCTTGGCGTTCTCCCGCAGTTTGGAGACCAGCGGCGAGAAATCGGAATCGCCGCTGATGATGACGAAGGTATTGACGTGCGACTTCATGTAGCAAAGATCAAGCGCGTCCACCACCAGGCGAATGTCGGCTGAATTCTTGCCAGACTGGCGCACATGCGGGATTTCGATCAGCTCGAAATTGGCCTCGTGCATGGTGGCCTTGAATTCCTTGTAGCGTTCCCAGTCGCAATATGCCTTCTTGACAACGATACTGCCCTTTAGCAGGAGCCGCTCCAGCACCGGCTTGATGTCGAACTTCTCGTATTTTGCATCGCGTACGCCGAGCGCGACGTTTTCAAAGTCGCAGAACACTGCCATGCTGAGGTTTTCCGGGGATGAGGCCATAAATTTATTGTTTTCCAATGATGGGGGACTTGACGGGCTGGGCTTGACGGGTTGGGCTTGACACTCATGCGCTACAGCAGACATCCAAGCCATCGATTATAGCCAACAATGCAGGGCAGATGAGATGCGGCAAGCGGCTGGCGCCCAATACAAGTTACCCACAGAAATTGTGAACATGCCTGTGGATAACTCCATCGCCTAACGATCAAGTCATTGATCTATATGAGTTTTCTGCCGCTGGTACGGAAACACGCAAAAAAAAGCCCGCCAGGCCTTGCGGCGGCGGGCTGAATCCGAACCTAAAGAGGGATTCGGAGGAGACAAACGAATCGTAGCGTCGCAATATGACGGCACTGTGACCTGGGTGCCGTTGACAGTTGTTTAGAGCAGCTTCTCGGATCAGGCGATCTTCAGGACGCGCTCTTCAAAATCCACCTTGTGCACGCTGCTGCCGGCGCTGTGCGGCTCCGCATGCAGCGCTTCGATGATGTCTTCGCGCTTCAGTTGCGGCGCAAACTGCAAGATGAAATCATAGGTGTAGGAGCGCAGATAGGCGCCGCGCCGCACCGCCAGGCGGGTCACGTTGGAGGCCAGCAGATGCGACACATCGATCGTGCGCAAGCCGTTCTGGCTGCTGTGCTCGGTCGCCATCGACGCCACCAGGCCTATCCCCAGTCCGAGCGCGACATACTGCTGGATGACGTCGGAATCCATCGCCGTCAGCACGATGTCAGGCGTGATTCCCGCAGTGCGGAAGGCATCGTCGATATGGCCGCGGCCGGTGAAGCCGATGTCGTAGGTGATCAATGGGTAGGCAGCGAGGTCAGCCAGGCTGATCGGTCCGTCGACCGCCAGCAGCTGATGGCCGTCCGGCACCACCAGCACGTGGCTCCATTCGTAGCACGGGAAAGAAATCAATTCCTTGAACTGGGTCAGGCCCTCGGTGGCGATGCCGACATCGGCCTTGCCCGAGATCACCCAGTCGGCGATATGCTCAGGCGAGCTTTGCTGCAAGGCGATGCGGACATCCGGGAAACTGGCGCGGAAACCCTGCACCACGCGCGGCAAAGCGTAGCGTGCCTGGGTGTGGGTGGCGGCAATGGTCAGGGTGCCGCTGGTTTCGCCGGAATATTCCTGGCTGGCCTGGCGCAGGTTTTCTGCCTCCTGCAACAGCCGTTCGACGATCTTCAGGATGCCCTTGCCGGGATCGGTCAGGCCGATCAGGCGCTTGCCGTTGCGGATGAAGATATCGACGCCGAGCTCTTCTTCCAGTTCGCGGATCTGGCGGCTGACGCCCGGTTGCGAGGTGAACAGGACATTGGCCACTTCAGTCAAGTTGAAGCCGCAACGGGCGGCTTCGCGGATCGAGCGTAATTGCTGGAAATTCATTTTATTCTCCTTAGCGGATGGAAGGCTGATCGACGAACACCTGCAGGCGGCGCGGACGCACCAGCAGAGTTTCGCCATCTTTTAAATTGAGTTGCTGGAAGCGTTCGCTGGAAATCACGGCTTCGATCAGGCCAGCGTCGCCGTTGTCATTGGCATCGCGGCGCTGCAGTTCCAGCTGCGCCAGCGGGCCGATGGCGTGGGCGCGCTTGAGCCGCACCACGATGCCCTCACCGCCAGCGCTGTAGCGGTCGATCTCCAGGTCATGCGGGCGCACATAACCGATGCCTTGCGCATCTTCCGCTTCGGCATGGTCGGGCGCGGCGAAACGCATGCCGCCGCTGTCCAGCACGCCTTGGTGCACGCGGCCGTGAAACAGGTTGACGTTGCCCAGGAATCCATACACGAAAGGCGAAGCCGGATTGTCATAGACCTGCTGCGGCGCGCCTACCTGCTCCACATTGCCCTTGTTCATCAGCACGATCTGGTCTGCCACTTCCAGCGCCTCTTCCTGATCGTGGGTGACGAAGATGCTGGTGACGTGCAGCTCGTCATGCAGGCGGCGCAGCCAGCGCCGCAGCTCCTTGCGCACCTTGGCGTCGAGCGCGCCGAAGGGCTCATCCAGCAGCAGCACGCGCGGCTCCACCGCCAGCGCTCGCGCCAGGGCGATGCGCTGGCGCTGGCCGCCGGACAGCTGCGGCGGATAGCGGTCGGCCAGCCAGTCCAGCTGGACCAGCTCCAGCAGGCGCGTGACCTTGTCGCGGATCACGGCTTCACTCGGACGCTGGGCGCGCGGCTTGACGCGCAAGCCGAAGGCGATGTTTTCAAAGACGGTCATGTGCTTGAACAAGGCATAGTGCTGAAAGACGAAGCCGACCTGGCGTTCGCGCACATGGCGCGCCGAAGCGTCTTCGCCTTCCAGCAAGACCTGGCCGCTGTCCTGCGCTTCGAGGCCGGCGATAATCCGCAGCAAGGTGGTCTTGCCGCAGCCGGACGGTCCCAGCAGCGCGGTCAGTTCGCCGGTCGGGAATTCCAGCGACACATTATTCAGGGCGACGAATCCGCCGAAACGCTTGTTGATATTGCTTACCTGGATGCTCATGCTTGCCCCTGTCCTGATTGATGTATCGGCTGATGCAGCGGCTGATGTAGCAACGGCGCCGTTTCGCGCAAGCGCCATTCGATGAACGATTTCAGCGCCAGCGTCAGCAGCGCCAGGAACGCCAGCAATGAAGCCACCGCGAAGGCGGCCTGGAAGTTGTATTCGTTGTACAGGATCTCGACCTGCAAGGGGATGGTGTTGGTCTCGCCGCGAATATGCCCGGACACCACCGACACCGCGCCGAACTCGCCCATGGCGCGCGCATTGCACAAGATCACGCCGTACAGCAAACCCCACTTAATATTAGGCAAGGTGACATGGCGGAAGGTCTTCCAGCCGGAAGCGCCCAGCACCAGGGCGGCCTCTTCCTCTTCGCTGCCCTGGGCCTGCATCAGCGGAATCAGCTCGCGGGCGACAAACGGAAAGGTCACGAACACGGTCGCCAGCACGATGCCCGGCACGGCAAACAGGATCTTGATATCGTGCTCGCGCAGCCATGGGCCGAACCAGCCTTGGGCGCCGAACAGCAGGACATAGATCAGGCCGGAAATCACCGGCGACACCGAGAATGGCAGATCGATCAATGTCAGCAGGATGTTCTTGCCGCGGAATTCGAACTTGGCGATGGTCCAGGAAGCGGCGATGCCGAACACCAGGTTGAGCGGCACTGCAATCGCGGCGGTCAGCAAAGTCAGCTTGATAGCGCTGACCGCATCCGGTTCGATGATCGCCGCCAGATAAGCTTCCCAGCCTTTCTTGAAGGCCTCGGCAAATACCGACAGCAGCGGCACCACCAGGAACAGGGTGAGGAACAGCAGCGCCACTGTCATTAACAGCGTGCGCACCCACAACGGTTCCAGCGTCGCATTTGGCACATGGACAGGTTCGCCGCGCGGCTGCGCCCTGGCGGCGGGCGGCGTAGTTGCGGCATTAACGGCGGCCGGATTGAAATTGCTGGCGCTTGCGCTCAAGTCAGTCTCCTATGCTTTCACCGACTGGCCGCGCTTGCGGGTCCAGGCTTGCAGTACGTTAATGGCTAGCAGCAGCAGGAACGATACTGTCAGCATGACAACAGCGATCGCGGTGGCGCCGGCGTAATCGTATTGCTCCAGTTTGGTAATGATGAACAAGGGCGTGATCTCCGACACCATCGGCATGTTGCCGGCGATGAAGATCACCGAACCGTATTCGCCGGTGGCGCGGGCGAAGGACAAGGCGAAGCCGGTCAGCAAGGCCGGGAAGATCGTCGGGAAAATTACCCGGGTAAAAGTCTGCCAGTGATTGGCGCCCAGGCTGGCGGCGGCTTCCTCCAGCTCTTTCTCTGCATCTTCCAGCACCGGCTGTACGGTCCGCACCACGAACGGCAGGCCGATAAAGGTCAGCGCCACCAGCACCCCTAGCGGGGTAAACGCGACCTTGATGCCGAGCGGCTCCAGGTACTGGCCGATCCAGCCATTGCTGGAATACAGCGCGGTCAGGGCGATGCCGGCCACCGCGGTGGGCAGAGCAAACGGCAGGTCGACCAGGGCGTCGATCAGCTTCTTGCCGGGAAATTCATAACGCACCAGCACCCAGGCCACGATGCCGCCGAAAAAGGCATTCAGCAGCGCTGCTAATAAAGAGGCGCCGAAAGTCAGGCGGTAGGAAGCCATCACCCGCGCCGAAGTGACGGCGGCGATGAAACCGTCCCAGCTCAGGGTGAAGGTTTTGAGGAACACGGCCGACAAGGGGATCAAGACGATCAGGGCCAGGTAGAACAGTGTAAACCCGAGCGACAGGCGGAACCCGGGCATCACGCGAAACGGTGCGGCTGGCTTGGCAAGGTTGTTGGCGGGAAAAACAGCGGCGCTCATGCATCGTCCTCTTATTACAAATACGGCTAAAGAACGATGATATTCTCATCGGTTTGTTATAAAGAGAACGAACTTTTTTGCATGTGCATAGAATCAATTTGCATAAGAGAAATACCGAATATCCCAGTTCAGCACATATTTCGTTGCTTTTGAGGCAACTAAAAAATGCCGGGATTTTCCCGCAAAACCACCTCTTGCGGGGCTAGCAGCCTCTCAGACCGCCAAAAGCAAGAAAAATCCAATGCAGCCCAGTCCCGCTTTTTTGTATTCTGTCCCGCATTTCCTGCAACTTGTCGCAAGCAGCTGGCGACTTGTCCTGCCCCTCCCTAAAGTGACGACATGCAACAACGTCAGCCACCTAAGCAAGTCATCAAGTCACTTAACGGAGAATACAAATGAACACAGCAAACAAAGCCCTGATCGCCATCCTGTCCATCGCTACCCTGGCTATCGGCGTCAGCTCGGCACAGGCAGCACCGCAGCAAGCGGAAATCTCGACCCTGCCAACCATCACCATCATCGGCAAGCGTCCAGTCCGCAGCGACCTGCTGGCAACCGTGACCATCGTCGGCAAGCGCCTGACAGCGCAAGAAAAGCTGGCCCTGGCGCAACAGGACGACTGCCTGCCAACTGTCACCGTCATCGGCAAACGCCTGAACCGCGAACCGAAAGTCATGGCGCAGCAAGAAGGCAATCACAAGAAAGCGGTCATCTAAGACCTTTATCTGCCACTTGAACATCGTTTAGTCGCAGATCCATCCCCGGAGAATGCAAATGAACACATCATCTAAATTGCTGGTCGCCGCCACCCTGTTAGCGACCTTGAGCATGAGCGCAGCACCAGCCATGGCCGCCGGAGCAGCCAAGCAGGCCGCCGCCAAGTCGGACGACATCCCGCTGCTGATGCCGCCCATCGTCATCATCGGCAAGCGCCTGACGGCGGAAGAAAAAGCCATGTATGCAGCGCAGGACCGCGCGCAGAACATGAAGAAAATAGCACGCAAGAAAAACGCAACTACCGCGCTCAGCGCGCTTTGACACCTAATTCCGTATAGCAAAACGACCAGACTGCCGTGTCGGTTCCGTTTAAAATGACGGCAACTTTGAAAGTTGCCGCACAACCTGGTTTGCCACTCTATGACTCCTGAATCGCTAGACTCACTGAAGAAAAATGCTTCCACTGCCACAGTCTATCTGTCGCAGACCTTCGATAAGATAGCGAGCTGGGTTACACAACTCTCATGGTGGAAGTTTTTCCTGTTTGCGATACTGGTCATGATAGGCGCCAGCATTCTGCAGGAAACGCTGTTTTCTTCGAATGAAAACGTGGTGATCATCGACCGCGTCAGCCGGCATGACAGCAAGGCCAGCAAAGCGGCCAAGGCCGGCAAGGGCAATGCCGACATCCGCATCGACGGCAGCGGCGTCCATATCAAGGCATATACCTACGACGACAGCAACGACGCCGCCAGCACGCCGGCCTCGGCCGCAGTGGCCGCCAGCACCGCATCCGACGAAAACGGCAACGCCGGCGACAAGGTAGCGCCACCGGCAGCGCCGCTGGCTTCCGACTCCGGGCAAGAACCCAAGGAACCACCCGCACCGCCTGCGCCGCCGGCCGCACCTAACGCCGCCAGCCTCGACCTGAAACTGCCGCCGGATGCCGCCCAGGATGTGAACCAGGCGATCAACGACGCGGTGGCCGCGATCCATGAAGCGGCGGCCGAAAAAGCCGAGCAGCAGGTCGCCCGCTACCAGAAGAAGTCGTCCGAATGGTTTGTGAATTTTGTGCTGCTGCTGCTGCTTGGCCTGTTCGGCACCAAGGCTCTGATGGGCGGCAAGAAGCGCGCCGAAGCGCGTGCCCAGGCAGCCAACGCCGCCGCCGAGCACGCCAACCTGCAGCGCGAAGTATCGGAAGCCAAGATGCAAATGATCCAGGCCCAGGTGGAACCGCATTTCCTGTTCAACACCCTGGCCTCGGTCGACTACCTGATCGAAACCGATCCGCCGCGCGCCTCGGCCATGCAAAAACGCCTGATCCAGTACCTGCGGGCAGTGCTGCCGCAAATGCGGGAAACCGCCACCGTCACCACGCTCGGCCGCGAAGTCGACATCGTGCGGGCTTACCTGGACTTGCTGAAGATGCGCATGGAAGAACGCCTGATCGTCGACATCCAGGTTTCCGACGGCCTGCGCAGCGCCGCCTTCCCGCCGATGATGCTGCAGTCGCTGGCGGAAAACGCCATCAAGCACGGACTGGAAAGCAAGACTGACGGCGGCACCTTGCGCATCAAGGCCGAAGTCGCTGACAATAAGCTGCGCGTCAGCGTGACCGATGACGGCCTCGGTTTCGGCGCCGTCACCAGCAACGGCACCGGCCTGGGATTGCAAAGTATCCGCGATCGCCTCAAACTGCTGCACGGCAACGCTGCACAGCTGGAGATTGCACCCAACACACCGAGCGGCGTATGCTCGACGATTGAAGTGCCTTACCAGGTCGTCGGCAACGGTAAGAAAGCGTAAATCCACGACTCAAATTCGCCACAGAAGCAACAGGAGCACATATGAAAGCGCCATCACGTTTTGCCCTCTTTTTTGCACTGGCCGCCGCCGCAATGATTCCATTGCTCGGCTACAGCTCCAGCGCGGCTGCGGACGTGACCAAGACGGAACGCCAGGTAGGCAGTTTCCAGCAGGTCGAAATCATGGACGCAGTGAACGTCTACCTGACCCAGGGGCCGGCCAAGCCGGCCGTGATCGAAGCTGAAAGCGGGCTCGCTTCACGGGTCCGGCTGGATGTCAGCGGTTCGGTGCTGCGCGTGATTTTCAGCGGCAGCAGCCATCACGACATCAACGTCTACCTCACCGCACCTGACGTCAACGGTCTCAGCATCTTTGGCTCGGGCGATCTCAAGGTGGTCGGCAAGCTGAGCGCGAAGGACGCCATCAAGATCTCGATCGCCGGTTCCGGCTCCGTCAACGGCGAGCTGAATTCGCCCAACGTCAATGCCTCCATCGCCGGTGCCGGCGATATCAAGGTCAAGGGCAAGACCCGCGATCTGCGCGTCTCGATCGCCGGCAGCGGCGACTATGACGGTTTCGACCTGATGGCGGAAAGCACCCACGTGTCGATCGTCGGCAGCGGCGACGCCCATGTCTATGCCAGCAAGCAGCTGTCGGTTTCCACCGCCGGCTCCGGTGATGTATCCTATCTCGGCGACCCGCAGGTGCGCTCCAGCATCATGGGTTCCGGCTCCGTCAAGAAACGCTGAATATTTGTTAGAATCCGCCTATGCCTACTGCAATCATTGCCGATGACGAGCGCCTGATGCGCGACCAGATCCGCCTGCGCCTGAGCCAGGCATGGCCGGAACTGGAGATCGTCGGCGAAGCCAAGAATGGCGATGAAGCCATCGAACTGGTCGACCAGCTGGAACCTGACTTCACCTTCCTCGACATCCGCATGCCCGGCAAGACCGGCTTGCAGGCAGCGCAGGAAATCGGCGGCAAGAGCCACATCGTTTTCATCACGGCGTACGACGAATACGCCATCGAAGCCTTCGAACACGGCGCCGTCGACTACATCCTGAAACCGGCCGAAGCGGAACGCCTGGGGCTGACCGTGACGCGCCTCAAGGCGCGCCTGAGCACGAGTGCTGCACCGACCGACATGAGCTCGATGCTGACCCAGCTGGCCAAGCAGATGGGGATCGCCACCAAGCCGGTTTACCTGCAATGGATACAGGCCAGCATCGGCCAGCAGCTGCGCCTGATTCCGGTGCAGGAAATCCTGTTTTTCCGTTCCGATGAAAAATACACCAGCGTCCAGACCGCCACCTACGAAGCGCTGATCCGCAAGCCGGTGCGCGACCTGGCGGAAGAACTCGATCCCGACCTGTTCTGGCAGATCCACCGCGCCACGCTGGTGAACGTGAACGCCATCGACGGCATCACGCGCGACATGCGCGGCCGCCATCAGGTACTGGTCAAGGGACATACGGAAAAGCTGGAAGTGAGCCGCAGTTTCATCCATCTGTTCAAGCAGATGTAGGGCGCCTCCGGCTCAGAGCCGTACCGTCATTCCCGCGAACGCGGGAATCCATTTTCACTGCCATATCCGGCAACCTGGATTCCCGCGTTCGCGGGAATGACTGGGCTGCATAGGCTGGGCTGCATAGGCTGGGTCGCATAGGCGGGGTCGCCTAGACCGGGGCGCGCGACTGTCAATGCGTTTGCAGGAATTCCACCGCCCGTTCCAGCACCTCATCGCGGCCGGCCCTGATTCCAGCCAGGGTGGGCGCAACCTTGATATCGGGCTGCAGGCCGACCCGCTGCAGCTGGCGGCCGTCGGCGTGACGTACTTCCTGGCCGGAGAAGGAAACCGTGATGGCGCCGGGCAGAACCAGTCTGCTGATATCGCCATTGGCGCCGGCGCTGGCGCTGCCGATAAAGGTGATGGGCGTGGCGGCCTCAAAGAAAAGGCCGGCGTGCTCTGCCTGGCTCTGCGTACTTTCATCGATCAGCATCACCACCTTCCCTTGGTACAGGGGCTTGCCGGCGTTAGGCTTGGGCAGAGACTGCTGGATGGAGTTGAGGCTGTTCTCTCCCGAGGGAAAAGCGGTCGCAACCCGGCGCGAAATATTTGCAGCGAATTTTGCGCCATTGACGTTAAGCCTGGAAGCGATTCGCCACAAGGTGCGGCGCGGATAGCCCCGCATATCGAGGATCAGGGCGTCTGTCTGCATGAGAGCGTCGAACATGGCGTCGACATCTTTCAGCTCCAAACGATCGAGGTCAGCGTAGCCTATATTCCCGGGCAAGATCTTGAAGATCGCGCCATCACGCCTGGCATTCCAGAATTTCCACAAGGCAGTCGAACGCGGAAGCATCACTTCATGCTGGTTCCCGCCCGCATCTTCGATCAATGTCTTTGCCGCACTGCCATCGGCGCCGGCAAGCGCATAAGGAAGCGCATCACGCACGCGCCCCGCTGCGCTGGATCCGGCGGTAATTTTTTTCAGCTGACCGATACGTTGCTGAATGTCTTCACCGTCGACCGCCACGACAACATCGCCCACCTTCACCTGCGCATTCTTCTTAAGCTCCTGGTCGGTTATTTCCGTAATCGCGACACGATTTTCGACGCTGGCCAAACGCACGCCGGCCGGCGCTTCGCCAACCAGAGAGGCGTGCTCGGGGCCGTCGACCCGAACGTGGCTGTCATCCAGCCAGGTCGCCATTTCCGTCAAGGCAAGAGCATACTCGCGGCCGTCGCGCACCGTCTCCATGCGGGCAAGGAATTCAGGCAAGGCGTCATTCCATGGCCTATCCGTATAGGCCAGGTAGGGGAAGAATTTATCCATGGTCGACCACAGCTTGATCACGGCCAGCTGGCGCCAGGGCAAGGCTGGAAACCTCATCTCGGGATAACTCTGCGCAATCTGCCGTACCGGCATTGCAGCCCTCATGGAGTATGCCGTGGCCCTGCCCGGCTTGACGCCGCTTCCAAGCAGCTTCAGCGCAGCCCTGGCCGCTGGACTGCCGGCGCTCGCAGAGCGGTCCGGCGCCACGCTGGCATCGGCGCCGACACCGCTAGCGCCGTCTGCGAATATCAGTTCAGCGACGCTATAGTTGATGCCGGCTTTGCCGCCGTCGACCGTAATAGCTCTGACCGGGACAGCCCATGCGGCCGAGAACTGGCCTTCCGCCAGGATCCAAGCCTTGCCTGCGCGCTGCAAGGCTAGCGCGGCAAGAGGAACCCGGTTCAGCTGATTGACGATGAACACCATCGGCACGGCATGCGCGCCCTTCGCGGGCAGCAGCCGCACGGTTTCCAGCGTCAGGCTGGCGGAAGAGTATCCGCCGGTGGTAATCCCGCGTTCAGGCAGGAAACCGGTGTGATAGCGATACCTGGTTGCCGGCAGCAGCAAGGGTTGATCGATAAGATTGGCAATCAGCTCATCGGGAAGCTCCATGCCGTAGCCATCGTCGGCGCTTTCCCTGGTCGGACGCATGTCGACGATCAGTTTTTTGGCGCGCGCCGCAACCTGCCCTAGCGCCGCTTGAAGCAGCGGATCCACGCCGTTGATCGGGCGCAAGCTGCCGAGCGCATGCAGGTGCAGCAGTGCGACGTCTCCAGGCAGCCATTCCAGGATTTCCTGTGGAATATCCTTGCTGACGTAGTTGGGCTCGTCTATGGTGAAAACCTGGAACGCCGGGTCGTGCAGCGGCCGCATCAAGGCCGTCACCGCGTCCAGAAAGGCAGGCGTCGTGCTGGCCGCTTCAGCTTTAGGCAAAGCGTCAACCAGCGCCAGATCCCAATCGATGTCGCCGCCGGCCAGCGCCGGACTGTACCATTTAACGTCGCTCCAAAGCTGTGCTATCGCCGTTAACCGCTGAATGGCAGTAGGCTCAACTGCCTGCGCCTGCCCCGCCGCTGCCAGAAAAAACAAAATCGCAAAGCCACGGCGCATGTACATCCTTTTATCTGAATTTTTGGCTACAAGAGCTTGGCTTCCTTCACGTGCCTAAGCCAGCAACGCCTTGACGAAATCCTTCTTGGCGCCGGGCGGCGGTATCTCGAACTGCAGCGCCTTCTCGACATGATGCAAGTGGTGCAGCATCAGTTCCACGGCTTTTTCAGTGTCGCCGGCCTTGGCGGCCTGCAGGAATTCCACATGCTCGTCGGAGGAACAGGCGGCATCGCGGGTGGACTGGTACAGCATGGTGATCAGTGAGCTGCGGCCGGCCAGCTTGGTGAGGACGTCGGTCAGCACCTGGTTGTCGACGACGCGCGCCAGCAGGATGTGGAAATCGCTCAGCAGGCGCGAGCGGATTTGCGGGTTTTCCTTGGACAGCGCCTCGCGCTCCTGCTGCAGGTGCTGCTCCAGCGTTGCATAATCGGCAGCGCTAGCCTTGGCGACGAATTCGCGCACCAGCGCGGCTTCCAGCACACGCCGCACGAAAAATATCTGGCGTGCTTCTTCTTCGGTCGGGCGGCTGACGAAGGCGCCCTTGTCGGGCACCAGGTCGATCAGCTTGTCCTTGGCCAGCATCACCAGCGCCGCCCGGATCTTGGTGCGGCTGACGGAGTACAGGCGCGCCAGCGCTTCTTCCCGCAGCTTGGTGCCGGGCGGCAGGCGCTGCTCGGCAATCGCCGTCGTGATGTCGGCGGCGATATCGTCAGAACTGTCGGCGCCGGGTGGGCTGGAAGACAGGCTCATGTTCTCGATTTCCTTGAAGCGTGGTTCTAAAGTCCAAAATTGTACTATGCGACACCTTATATTATAAAAATAAGAATCCGATGCGGCCGGCTGCAAGCGCCGCCGGCCGTCCTGCTTTTGCTTACGCCGGCCGGCTATCGCCTGCCACGTGCAGCGTAGGCGGCAGCTCATCCTCCAGCGGCGGCCGGGCGCCATTCAGCACCGCATGCGCACGGGCGCGGTCGATATCCTTTTCCCATACCGCCACCACCACGGTGGCGACGCAGTTGCCGAGCAGGTTGCCGAGCGCACGGGCAATCCCCATGAACCAGTCGATCGACAGCACCAGCACCAGCCCGACCACCGGAATCGCCGGAATCGCCGACAAGGTCGCCGCCAGGATCACGATGGCCGAACCGGGCACGCCGTGCGCACCCTTGGAGGTAATCAGGGCGACGGCCAGGATCGCCAGCAGATCGGTGATCGAGAGCGGCGTATTGGTGGCTTGCGCAATGAATACGGCTGCCAGGGTCAGGTAGATGGAGAAGGCGTCCAGGTTGAACGAGTAGCCGGTCGGGATCACCAGGCCGACGGTGGAACCCTTGATGCCCATGTATTCCAGCTTGCGCATGATCTGCGGCAGCACGCTGTCGGAAGAGGCCGTCGCCAGCACCACCAGCAGTTCCGCGCGCAGGTACTTGATCAGCTTGAAGATGCTGAAACCGGCCAGGCGCAAGATCGTGCCGAGTATGGCAAACACGAAAACCACCACCGCAAAGAAGTACAGCAGCACCAGGAAGCCCAGTTGCTGCAGCGAACCGACGCCGTACTTGCCGACGGTGAAGGCAATCGCGCCGAACACGCCCAGCGGCGCCAGCCGGATGATGAAAGACATGCACTTGAAGAAGGCTTCCGACATGCTGTGCACGATGGTGACAATCGGCGCGGCTTTCTCGCCGATGAGCGACAGGGCGGAACCGAAAATGATGGAAAACAGCAGCACTTGCAGCACATCGCCGGAAGTAAACGCGCTCACTACGGTATTCGGGATGATCTTCATGACAAAGTCGGCGAAACCCATGCCCTTGACCTGCTTGGCGGTCTCGACATAGCCTGACAAGGCATTCGCGTCTAGCGTATCGGGATTGATGTTCATGCCGACCCCGGGATGAAAGACAAACGCCAGCAGCAGCCCCAGCACCAGGGCCACGGTAGTGACCACTTCAAAATAGATCAGGGCCTTGAGGCCGACCCGCCCTACCTTCTTCAGCTCGCCCGCGCCGTAGATGCCATGCACCACGACACAGAACACGATCATCGGGATGATCATCTTGACCAGTTTGATAAAGCCGTCCCCCAACGGTTTCAAGCTTTCTCCGAATTTGGGGAACAGCACCCCAACCGCAATACCGATCACAAGTGCTATCAGCACCTGGCCAAACAGTGATTTATAAAAGCGCCGCACGTCTGTCTCCTGATTGTTTTGTTTGGTTTATACCAATTTTGGTTTGTCAGGCCTTGATGAAATAGGCTGCATCCCGGATTCAATATAATGCATTCACTTATTGTATGCAATAATTGAATTCAACTTAGTTTGAGCGTATGATCGCAAAAAAACCAATAACAGCACCTGATCGGCAGTAAAAAACAACTACTTGGCAAGGAGATAACCATGCAAGAACCCTGGAACGGCTGCGGCGAGCAGATCATGGCCTGGGCCGACGAGCTGGCGCAGCACAGTGAAGCGCCCGGCATGCTCACCCGCACTTATCTGACTGCAGCGCACCACGCGGCTGCGGCGCAGCTGGCGGAATGGATGTGCGCCGCCGGCATGAGCGTGCGGCGCGACATGGCCGGCAATGTCATCGGCCGCTACGAAGGCTTGAGCGCCGACGCTCCGGCCCTGGTCACCGGCTCGCATTTCGATTCGGTGCGCAACGGCGGCAAATACGACGGCAACCTCGGCATCCTGTTGCCGATCGCCTGCATCGGGCAATGGCATGCGGCCGGCAAGCGCTTCCCGTTTGCGCTGGAAGTGATCGGCTTTGCCGAGGAAGAAGGAGTGCGCTTCAAAGCCACCCTGCTCGGCAGCCGCGCCGCCGCCGGCACCTTCGACCTCAGCGTACTGGACAACCTGGACGACAGCGGCCAGAGCATGCGCGACGTCATGGCCGCTTCCGGCTTCCACGCCAGCGGGCTGGGCAAGGCAGCCTACGCGCCGGCTGCGCTGCTGGCGTTTGTCGAAGTGCATATCGAACAAGGCCCTGTGCTGCTCAACAATGACTTGCCGCTGGGCGTGGTGAGCGCCATATCCGGTGCTTCGCGCTTCATGGTGGAAGTGGAAGGCCTGGCCGGCCATGCCGGCACGGTGCCGATGGAAATGCGCCGCGATGCCGCCATGGCGGCCGCGGAAATCGGCTTGTATATAGAACAGCGCTGCCACGGCACGCGCGGACTGGTCGGCACCGTCGGCCAGTTCAATGTACCGAACGGCGCCGCCAACGTGGTGCCTGGAAAAGCTGTCTTCTCTATCGATATCCGCGCCGAACAAGACCCGATACGCCAGGCGGCGGTAAACGATGTGCTGGCGCAGATCGAACAGATCGCCGCGCGCCGCCATGTCGCGATCCAGATCCGCAAGACCCACGAGGCAGCCAGCGTACCGTGCGCCCCCCGGCTGCAACAGCAGCTGGCCAGCGCCATTGAAGAGTGCGGGTTAACGCTGCGCCACCTGCCTTCGGGGGCGGGCCACGATGCCATGGCGATGGCTGCCATCACCGACGTCGCCATGCTGTTTGTCCGCTGCGGCAACGGCGGCATCAGCCACCATCCGGATGAAATCATGAGCGCCGCCGACGCCGCCCTCGGTGCCCGGGTATTCAGCCGCTTTGTCGAAAATTTTAAAAACTGACCACTTTTGGATCTCAACATGACTACTACCACCATCACCATCGACGGCTTCAACCTGAGCGCCCAGCAAGTGGTCGACGTCGCACGCGCGCCGCACCTGGCGGTCACCTTGGCCGACTCTTCACGCGCTGCGCTGAAGGAAAGCCGCGACTACATCGAATCGACCTGGATGCACGACGAAGCGCCGATGATGTACAGCTTCAACACCGGCGTCGGCCTGCTGAAAGACACCCGCATCAAGGTGGAACATATCGAACTGTTCCAGACCCAGCTGATCAAGGCCCATTGCGCCGGCCTGGGCGAGCCATTCTCAGAAGAAGTCAGCCGCGCCACCATGCTGTTGCGCGCCAACGCCTTCGCCAGTAATTATTCGGCGCCGCGGGTTGAAGTGGTGGACCGCCTGCTGGCCTTCCTGAATGCCGGCATCCATCCGATCATGCCGCAAAAAGGCTCGGTCGGCGCCTCCGGCGACCTCGCGCCTTTGTCTTATCTGGCGGCGGCGATCGCCGGCTTCGATGAAGCCGAAGTGATGTACCAGGGCCAGCGCATGAGCGCGCCAGAGGCGATCATCAAGGCCGGTGTCGGCGAGGTCAAGTTCGACCTGAAAGCCAAGGACGCATCGGCCCTGATCAACGGCTGCACCGCTTCATTGGCCGTGGCCGTGCTGGTGGCGCACGATGCGCGCAACCTGCTGAGCGACGCCTGCCTGTCGCTGGGACTGACCCTGGAAGCCATGCGCGCCGAAATGGCGGCTTTCGACCATCGCATCCAGCAAGCCCGTCCGCACGCCGGCCAGATCAAGACCGCCGCCATCATCCGCAAGCTGCTGTCGGGTTCCACCCGCACCACGCATGAAGCGCGCTCGGTGCAGTTTCCGGAAGAATCGCGCCGTACCGACATCCCTTACAGCTCACGCATCCAGGACGTCTACTCGCTGCGCTGCTCGCCGCAAGTCTACGGCCCGGTATTCGATGCGCTGGACTATATCGATAACATCGTCGACAAGGAAATCAATTCCGCCACCGACAATCCGCTGATTTTCGACAAAGAAGGCGGCGGCTTCGAGATCATCTCGGGCGGCAATTTCCACGGCCAGTACCTGGCGCAGGCGATGGACTTGCTGGCGATCGCGATCGCCGATCTGGGCAGCATCTGCGAACGCCGCATCGCCCGCCTGATCGACCCGACCCTGTCGTGGGGCTTGCCACGCAACCTGATGAGCGGCGTGCGCGGCGTCAATACCGGCTATCCGGTGGTGCAATGCTCGATGAGTTCGCTGGTGATGGAAAACCGCACCCTGTGCATGCCGGGCAGCGTCGACAGCATCCCGGCCAAGGGCAACAGCGAAGACCACGTCTCCAATTCGACCTGGTGCGCGCGCAAGGCTGCCACCGTGGTGGCCAACACGCAGTACATCGTCGGCGTCGAAATGCTGCTGGCGGCGCAGGCGCTGACCATGACGGAAGACCTGCTGCCGGGCTTCGTGCTGGGAACGGGCACGCAGGCGGCCTACCAGGAAATCCGCCGCCAGATCCCGGCCTGCCTGGACGGCGACCGCTGGTTCCATAACGATATCGCGGTGGCGCAGTCGTTCGTGGTGAGCGGTTCGGTGCGGAATGCGGTGGTTGAGGAGATCGGCGAGTTCGTCTAATCAGAACTTCATAAAATGCGGCAAAACCGCCGCCGGCTTTTTCGCCGCGCCTGACATATGCAGCTAACTGGGGTCAGAGTGAACTTTCTGCGTGCTTTTTGCAGAAACTTCACTCTGACCCCACTTAGCGAGCCACGGAGTGCATACCGAAAAAAAACCACGTGATGCACTCTGCTTTTTTCCGAATCCGTCATGTGGGGTCAGAGTCGAGTTTCGCGAAAAAGCACCGCGAAAGTCGACTCTGACCCCAGATGACTTTGCCCCAGATGACATTAGCGGGTAGCGATGGGAAGCGCTTTATGCGCTTGCCGTTGCAGTTCACCAGAGAGGGTAACCAATCGCTGCAACAGCGATTGGCCATAAATCCAGTCGCCCAGGTTGGACTCGGCATTGATATGTCCCAGCGCGCCGGCGTCGATGTAATCGGCGCCCCAGATCTTGGCCCAGTGACGGGCGCGACCGCTTTCCATCCAGGGGTCGTTGAGGCTGCCGACCACGATCGCCGGCACCGGCAACCGGCCGCTGACTTCCGCGCTGACGTCGAACTTGTCGGGATCGGCCGGCGCCACCAGCAGCGCGCCGGCCAGATTCGGCACATCGTTCAAGGCGCTGTGGATGGTCGTCAGGCAGCCGAAGCTGTGGGCGATCGCCAGGGTCGGCTGGTCCGTGCCGCGCAACTGCTGCTGCAAGCGCTGCGACCAGACTTCCAGCACCGGCGTATCCCAGTGCGCCTGCTCGACCCGCTCGAAGTTCGGATACAGCCGCTGCCAGCGCGATTGCCAATGCTGCGGGCCGCTGTTATACAGCCCGGGCACCACCAGCACACGAAACGAAGACAACGCCGCCATGATCAGGCGCCTCCAAGGTCTATACCTGCCGTCGATAAGCCATCCGGCTGCACCGGCGTTTCGGCGGATACAGCAAAAGCACGCAATGCAGCCTGCGGCAGGTCCCACAGGAATCCCTGCGCCTGCAAAGGCAGCGCGGCGATCCTTGCCAGCTGCTGCAGCACTTCCAGGTCGCGCGCCTTTTCCAGGCGTTTGAAAATCACCTGGATGCCGCGCGCCGCGCATTGCTCCAGCAGGCGCGTGGTTTGTTCGTCATGGGTGACGCCGCGCGCATCGATCTTGATCACATCCGGCCTCACCTTCTCCAGCAAAGCGGCGGCCTGGGTTACATCATCGGCATTCACCGCCAGGCGGAAGTGGTTGCGCCGGTAATTATCCAGCACGTAGTTCAGCAGCCAGCCCTGGTTTTCCGTAATGGTCGGCAGCTGCAGCACGATTTTTTCATGCGGCAGCTGCAGCAGGTTCAGGATACGCCGAAACGCCATGCCATGGTTGCTGTCGACCGCGGCCAGCAAGCGCGCATGCACGCTCAGGTACAGATCGCCCGCCGCGGCCTCGGGCTGCCGATAGAAATTGATCGAATGCAGCATGCGGCACAGCCGGTCCAGCTCTATCGATTCGTCGTCGCTGGCGGCATGGTCCAGCAGCTTCCACAGATACAGGCCGTTGTCGCTGGCGGAGTAGCTGTGGGCAAAGCCTTCATGGCCGATAATGGCGCCCTTGCCGACCAGCGCATCGATCTGCCGCACAGGCTGGAACACGCTGGTCAGCGTGGTGTTGAAATACCGGCCCTGGGCCCGGCCGTCGGCATCCAGCCAGACCCGGCAATCGCTGCGGACTTCGTCGTGAGCGCCGCCGTGATTGACGCTATGCAGACGGGCGAGATATTGCTCCAGGGCGGGAAAAGTCATGGCATCTCCGTGGTCAAGACAGGGGCATCAGATCTTGGCGATCGAAACTTCGGTCGCCTTCACCAGCGCTACCACCTCGGTGCCGATCACCAGCCCCAGGTCCTTGACCGAACGGGTGGTGATCACAGAAGTGACGATGCCGGCCGGCGTCTCGACGTCGACTTCCGACACCACGGTGCCTTCGATGATGGCCTTGATCTTGCCCTTGAACTGGTTGCGTACATTGATGGCTTGGATAGTCATGATATTTTCCTGAAAGATGAAATGGGATAAATGGATACTGCTGGCAGACTGTAAAAGTCAGAGTTTAGCGATCGAGACTTCAGTGGCTTTTACCAGCGCCACCACTTCCGATCCGACCACCAGCCCGAGGTCGCGCACCGAGCGTGTGGTAATCACCGACGACACGATGCCGGACGGGGTTTCAATATCGAGCAGGGACAAAACCTCATCCTCGGTAATGGTGTGAATCTTGCCGCGGAACTGGTTGCGGACGTTAATTGCCTGGATGCTCATGGTTTCTCCTTTGGTAATACGGTTACGTCAAAAAAATCTAGACTGCCCAGCCGACTTGGCTGAACGTGCGTTGTAGAGACAGGTCGCCCAGCACGGAATCGGGCTGCGCCGCCGGATGTTTCAGCACGCGCGCCAGGATTCGTTCCTCCAGTTGCGCGAAGGCCAGGTTGCCGCGGACGCGCGGGCGCGCCAGGCTGATCCGCTCATCCAGCGTGATCTCGCCGTCTTCGATCAACAGCACACGGTCGGCCAGTGCAATCGCTTCCTGCACGTCATGCGTCACCAGCACCGCGGTAAAACCGCGACTCTTCCACAGCGATTCGATCAGCTGCTGCATCTCGATGCGTGTCAAGGCATCCAGGGCGCCTAGCGGTTCATCCAGCAGCAGCAATTCCGGCTCATGCACCAGCGCCCGCGCCAGCGCCACCCGCTGCCGCTGGCCACCGGACAGGACCGCCGGCCACTCGTGGGTGCGGTCTTCCAGGCCAACCTGCGCCAAGGCTTTGATCGAAGCCTGCGAAGCGCGCGGCAAACCCAGGCCGACATTGCTCAGCACCCGCTTCCAAGGCAACAGCCGCGAATCCTGGAACATGATGCGGATCTCCGGCTCCGGATCGCGCTGCCCGGCGCGTTCAAAACCAATGCGACCCTGGCTGGCTGTTTCCAGCCCAGCGATCAGGCGCAGCAAGGTGCTCTTGCCGCAGCCGCTGCGGCCGACTATGGCGACGAATTCACCCGCCGCGATCTCGACATCCAGGGTCTTCAATACTTCGCGCTCGCCATACGCTTTGGAGACGGCGCTTACCTGGATGGCTATGCCGCGCGTGCCATGCCGAGCTGCACTTTCTACTTCCGCATGTTCAACAAGATCAATTTGCATGTTGGTGTCCACCCTAGACAAGATTCGTTCGTAATACATGGTGCTTGCTGCAAGCTGCTTACTGATAGCCGGGATGCCAGCGCAGCCAGTAGCGCTCCAGGCCGCGCGCCAGCATGTCGGCCAGCTTGCCCAGCAAGGCATACAGCAGGATGCCGACCAGCACCACATCGGTCTGCAGGAATTCGCGGGCATTCATGGTCATGTAGCCGATGCCGGCCTGCGCCGAAATGGTTTCGGCGACGATCAGCAATACCCACACCAGTCCCAGCGCAAAACGCACGCCGACCAGGATCGAGGGCAAGGCGCCCGGCAGGATGACATCGCGGTACAGGGGCCAGCCGGACAGGCCGTAACTCCTGGCCATCTCGATCAAACCCTTGTCGACCGAACGGATGCCGTGGAAGGTATTCAGGTACACCGGGAAGAACACCCCGATCGACACCAGGAACAGCTTGGAAGACTCGTCGATCCCGAACCACAGGATCACCAGCGGAATCAGCGCCAGCGCCGGAATATTGCGGATCATCTGGATACTGGTGTCGAGCAGGGTTTCCGCCCGCTTGAAAGTCCCGGTCAGCAAACCCAGCAGCAAGCCCAGGCCGCCGCCCACCGCAAAGCCGGAAATCGCCCGCCAGGCGCTGATGCGGACATGGGTCCACAACTCGCCGGAAACCGTCAGCGACCAGGCCGCGCGCGCCACCGCCCATGGCTCAGGCAAGATCCGGCTCGACAGCCAGCCGGCCTTGGCCGCGAGTTCCCAGCCCAGGATCAAGAGCAGCGGCAGCAGCCATGGCAATAGCCGCTCCCGCCATATGCGCAAACCGCCCTGTGCATTGCCGGATTTCGGCTTTTTTGCCAGCGTCGGTGCCGCCATTGTGCTACTAATGATTGCGCTCATATGGCCTCCTTCAACTTTGCGATGCTTTCGGCAGCAAGCCGTTGGCGATGACTTCGCCGAACGGTCCGGTCAGGGCCTGCTCGCCGGACGCTGCACGGCCCTTGCCCAGCAAGGGGAACACCAGCTCGGCGAAACGATAGGATTCTTCCAGGTGCGGATAGCCGGACAGGATGAAAGTATCGATGCCCAGATCGGCATATTCCTGCATGCGCGCCGCCACGGTTTCGGCATCCCCCACCAGCGCGGTGCCGGCGCCGCCGCGCACCAGGCCGACCCCGACCCACAGGTTGGGCGAGACTTCCAGCTTGTCACGGCGGCCGCCATGCAGCGCCGCCATGCGCCGCTGACCTTCCGAATCCATCTTGGAAAATGCCGCCTGCGCGCGCGCGATGACGTCGTCGTCGACATGGCTGATCAAATCTTCCGCCGCCGCCCAGGCCGCCTGATTGGTCTCGCGCACGATCACATGCAAGCGGATGCCGAAGCGCACCGTGCGGCCATGCCTGGCGGCGCGGGCACGGATATCGGCAATCTTTTCCGCCACCGCCGCCGGCGGCTCGCCCCAGGTCAGGTAGACATCCACCTGCTCCGCCGCCAGCTCATGCGCCGGCTCCGAGGAGCCGCCGAAATACAAGGGCGGATATGGTTTCTGCACCGGCGGATACAAGGTCTTCGCGCCCTTGACCTTGATGTGCTTGCCGATGAAGTTGTAACCGCCCTCGCCGCCTTCGCCGGACAAGGCGCCGCGCCAGACCTTGAGAAATTCCGAGGAAATCTCGTAGCGCTCGGCATGCTCCGCAAACAAGCCATCCGCTTCCAGCTCCGCCTGGTCGCCGCCGGTAACGACATTGATCAGCAGGCGGCCGTTGGAAAGGCGGTCGAAAGTCGACGCCATGCGAATCGCCAGCCCCGGCGTGCTGAGGCCGGGACGGATCGCCACCAGGAACTTCAGGCGCTGGGTGAAACCCAGCAGGCTGGATGCCACTACCCAGGCATCCTCGCAGGAGCGGCCGGTCGGCAGCAGGACGCCGTCATAGCCGAGGGTATCGGCGGCTACCGCGATTTGCTTCATGTAGTCGAAGTTGACCGGACGCGCGCCTTGCGAGGTGCCCAGGTAACGGCTGTCGCCGTGAGTCGGGATAAACCAGAAAACGTTCATGACTGCTTCCATGTGTATTAATGAATGAGCGGATCTACTGCTTGGCGACGGCTGCAGCTTTCGGCTGCCAGACAATATCGGCCACCTTGATCGCGCGCGGAATCAGGCCGATTTCCTTGAAGCTGTCGGCCACGCGCTGCTGGTCCGTCACCATGGCGGCATCTATCACGGTCGTCGGCGACGGACTGGCGCGGCGGCTCAGGAATAGCTGCACGGTGGCCAGGTCGAGGCCGCTGACATCGGCGATCAGCTGGGTAACCTCCTTGCGGTTCTGCAGCACGTAGCGATCGGCCTTGGTCAGTTCATCCAACAGGTTCAATACGGTGGCCGGATAGTTCTCGGCAAAGCCGCGCGCCGCCAGATAGAAGGAATTATTGTTCGACAAGCCGCGTCCCGTGCTCAGCACATGCGGCTTGAAACCCAGTTCGGCGGCGCCGTAATATGGATCCCAGATGGCCCAGGCATCGACGCTGCCGCGCTCAAACGCGGCGCGGGCGTCGGCCGGCGCCAGGTAGATCGGCTGAATCTCGTTCCACGCCAGGCCGCCTTTCTTCACCGCCTGCAGCAGCAGGAAATGGGCGCTGGAACCTTTTTGCACGGCGATCCGCTTGCCCTTCAGGTCCGCCAGTGTCTTGATCGATGACGCCGCCTGCACCAGGATCGCCGAGCTTTCCGGCTTCGGCGGCTCCGCGCCAACGTACAGCAAATCCTTGTTGGCGGCTTGCGCAAATACCGGCGGACTGTCGCCGGTCAGGCCGAAGTCCAGGCTGCCGGCCGACAACGCTTCCAGCAGTTGCGGACCGGCGGGGAATTCCAGCCAGACGATCTTGCTGTTCTTAAAACGCTGCTCCAGCGTGTTGCGCTGTTTCAGCACCACCAGGTTGACCGCGCTCTTCTGGAAGCCTATGCGTATCTGTTCCGGTTCCTTCTTGTCCGCTACCGGCTGGGCATGCACATGGTGGGCCGGTACAACAAGGGCAACGGCCAGCAACAACGCCAGTTGGAGTTTTTTCAGGAACGGACGACGGAAAATCAATATGCTTGTCATGATGCGCTGCCTCAGATCTTGTTGGACAACACGGCGTCGCGGGTCGAGATTTTCTTCGGAATCAGCTTCAGCTCGTAAAAGGTATCGGCGATTTTTTGCTGCTCGTCCAGCACCTTGCTGTCGACCGGTTTGTAGATATGCGCATAGTGCCGCAGGCCGGTTTCGATCACTTCCGGATCCAGGCCCTGGATAGGCGCCAGCTGCGCTGCCGCCTCCTTGTAATTGGCGCGTATCCACTGGCCTTCCTTGCCGACTTCTTCCAGGATTGCATTCACCACTGCCTGGTTCTTCTCGGCGTATTTGCGCGCGCTCAGGAAAAACTGGTGGTGATTCACCACGCCGCTGCCGCTGGCCAGCACACGGGCGTCGATCTGCTTGATGGCGGCGGACTGGAATGGATCCCAGATGGCCCAGCCGTCCACCGCGCCGCGTTCAAATGCCGCGCGCGCATCGGCCGGCGCCAGGTAGATAGGCTGAAATTCGCTGTAGCCAACGCCGCCCTTCTGCAACAAGCTGATCACCAGCCAATGGACATCCGAGCCTTTGTTGAAAGCGATTTTCTTGCCCTTCAATTCCGCCAGCGATTTGATGGGAGAATTTTTCGGCACCAGGATGCTTTCCGCTTCAGGCGTCGGGATCTCATAGGCGCTGTAGACAAAATCGGCGCCGGCCGCCTGGGCGACGATAGGCGGCGCTTCGCCGACATAGCCGAAATCGACCGAGCCGACATTCAAGGCTTCCAGCAATTGCGGACCGGCGGCAAACTCAGCCCATTTCACTTCAATGCCTTGCGCCGCCAGCCGCTTTTCCAGGGTGCCGTGGGCCTTCAGCAGCACCAGCGTACTGGCGGCCTTCTGATAGCCGATGCGCAGCAGCTGCTTGCTTTCGGCTTGCGCCAGTTGCGGCGCGCCGGCCACTAGTGCGCCAGCTGCGACTGCGGAGAGCATGGCGAGCACGTGGCGCCTGGTGTGTCGGTTCTTGATCGTATCGGTCATTGCTGGCTTTCTGATGGATAGCTGTTTCTTTGGGCAAAGCGCTCCCCCTCCGCTGGCTAAAGCGGATTTCAATCAAGCGGGAGCGGGATCTAAATTAGCCGGATGCGCTATACGCTACATCGCACCTGTGAAAATGGAATCGGGTTGAACTCATGGGCGCCGACCTTTTGCAGCGCCAGCAAGCTGTCCGATAACTGTCGCACGCCTTCGTTGATGCGCTGGAAAACATTCTGGTCCAGGCTCAAGCCTTCCTGCTCCGACCACTGCACCTGCGCCTCGGTGGCGTAAATGCTGGGCAAGACATGGCGCGCCGCCAGCGACGACAATACCGGCCGCAAGGCATAATCCAGCGCCAGCATGTGCGACTGGCTGCCGCCGGTGGCCAGCGGCAGCACCAGCTTATCGGTCAAGCCAAACTGCGGCAGCACATCGAGAAATGCTTTCAGCGCGCCGCTATAGGCTGCCTTGTAGACCGGCGTCGCCACCACCACCGCGCTGGCTTGCGCCACCTGCGCCAGCGCCGCCTGGATCGCCGGGTGGCCGAATTCGGCGCGCAGCAAGGCGTCGCCCGGCAGGTCCCGCACATCCAGCTTGCTGTAGCGATGTCCCAGCAGCGCCAGTTTTTCGCCTGTGTAGTGCAACAGCCGGGTGGAACGCGAGGGCGCCGACGGGCTGCCGGCCAACAACAGAATAGTCATCTAGTGCAATCTTGAAACGGGCTCTGCCGCGCAGAGCCTCTGGGTAAATATGATCTGGCGGATTACTTCGCGCCGGGCTGGTAAATCTTGTCGAACACGCCGCCGTCGCTGAAATGAGTCTTCTGCGCGTTCTTCCAGCCGCCGAATGTATCGTCGATGGTGAACAGGCTCAGCTTGGGAAACTTGCTGGCATATTTGGCGGCGACTTTAGGATCGATCGGACGGTAGTAATTGTGGGCGGCGATTTCCTGCCCTTCCGGCGAATACAGATACTCCAGGTAAGCCTGCGCCACCTTGCGCGTGCCGCGCTTGTCAACGACCTTGTCGACCACTGCCACCGGCGGTTCCGCCAGGATGCTCAATGATGGGAACACGGTGTCGAACTTGCCCTTGCCGAATTCCGCTTCCACCAGATAGGCCTCGTTTTCCCACGACAGCAAGACATCGCCGACGCCGCGCTCGGCAAAGGTCACGGTCGAACCGCGGGCGCCGGAATCCAGCACCGGCACGTTCTTGTACAGCCGCGTGATGAAATCGCGCGCCTTGGCGTCGTCGTTATTGTTCTTCTTCAGCGCATAGCCGTAGGCAGCCAGATAGGCCCAGCGCGCGCCGCCGGAAGTCTTGGGATTGGCCACCACCACCGAAACGCCAGGCTTGACCAGGTCGTCCCAGTCCTTGATGCCCTTGGGATTACCCTTGCGTACCAGCAGCACGATGGTCGAGGTGTAAGGGGTGCTGTTATGGGGTAAACGCTTTTGCCAGTCAGCCGGCAGCAGCTTGGCCTTTTCGGAAATCTCATCGATATCGTAAGCCAGCGCCAAGGTCACCACATCGGCTTCCAGGCCGTCGATCACCGAGCGTCCCTGCTTGCCCGAGCCGCCGTGCGAGGCCTTGAGCGTGATGTTGTCGCCGCTCTTTTCTTTCCAGTACTTGGCAAAGGCCTTGTTGTACTCCTGGTACAGCTCGCGCGTTGGATCATATGAAACATTCAGCAGCGACAAATCCGCTGCGTGCACCAGTTGCGCTCCCTGGGCTAGCAAGACGATGGCGATGACCGATCTGACGATTTTCTTCAACATATTCCTCTTCCCTTGTGAATGTTTTTTTGTTTTGAGGAATACAGATTAATGAGGCGGCCCGGAAAACAGAACGAATACTTTCTTCTCTCCTTATGCAGAAAACAGATATGTATGGACTTGGCCGACGAATAAGGAGGCGGGATATTCCAGCCGATTTGGCATAAAGCATGAGTCCTGAATGTAAGGAATCATTATCTGGAGCGACTAGAAAGACAAGCACGCTTGATCAGATCCTTATCGGAGACCTCTTGAAAAAAATCCTCGCCTATCTCGCCTCGCATTTACTCGCGCTCGCCGTCGGCTTTGGCGCCGGCGTTTACTTCCTGCCGATACTCACCGCAGGTGACGGCCCGAGCGCGGCGGAACTGACGCAAGCCGCCGGCAAGGCCAGATACACTGCGGTGTTCAAGAAGGATCTGCCGGGCAGCGACTTCCTGCATTGGGCGCAAGGAACGGTGGCCGTCAGCGAGGACACCATCGCATTCGAGGGTAAGATCGCGCCCGGCCCGGACTACAAGGTGTACCTGACTTCCGAATACGTCGGCACTAAAGAAGAATTCCTGAAGATCAAGCAGCAGGCCCTGCGCGTGGGCGAGGTAAAGACTTTCGAGCGCTTCATTGTCGACATGTCGCAGCAGCCGGTCGATCTGTCGCGCTACAACACCGTGGTGATCTGGTGCGAGACCTACTCGCAGTTCATCAGCGCAGCGCAGTTTCGCTAACGCGGCACAGTTTCGTTAGTACGGCCGGCGGCGCCCAGGCGGGCGCTGGCCGCCACCAGCAGCAAGGCGCAGCCGAGCCCGGCGAACGCACTGTTCAGACTGCTGGCATGCGCCACGAAGCCGATCAAGGCCGGACCAGCCAGGATGCCGGCATAACCGATGGTGGTGATGGCCGCAATCGCCAGGCTGGCCGGCATCGCGCCATGGTTGCCGGCGGCGCTGAACAGGATAGGCACGATATTGGAAGCGCCCAGGCCGATCAGCACGAAGCCGGCCAGCGCCGTTGCGGCGTTCGGCGCCGCGACGGCGACAAAGAAGCCGCCGGCGGCGCACAGGCCGCCCAGCAGAAGTACGCGCTTGCCGCCGAAGCGGCGCACGATGCGGTCGCCGGTCAGGCGGCCGCAGGTCATGGCGATGGCGAAAGCGGCATAGCCGAGGCCGCCCTGGTTGGTAGCCAGCCCGCGCGTGGCGGTGAGGAACAATGCGCTCCAGTCCAAGACCGCCCCCTCTACCAGAAACACGATAAAGCACAGCACGCCGATAAAGATCACGGCGCCATGCGGTAGCACGAACAGCGCACCGCGCCCGGCCGCTTCCGGCTCGCACAGCAAGTGCGGCGCAGCCGCGATCAATAGCGCGGCGACCACCAGCGCCGCCGCCCCGCTGGCCGCCAGCGGGCTCAAGCCCAGCCATAGCAGCAGCGCCATGCCGCCGGCGCCGACAAAACCACCGACGCTGAACATGCCATGGAAACCGGACATGAGCGCGCCGCCGCTGGCTTTTTCAACCATCACCGCCTGCACGTTCATGGCGACATCCAGCGTGCCGATGGCGGCGCCGAAAAAGAACAGGCCTATGCCCAGCTGCAGCGGGCTGGCCGCCAGCGTCAGGCAAGGAAGAATCAGGCAGGCCAGCGCGCCGGCGCTCAGGATCACGCGGCGGCAACCGAGGCGCGCCGCCAGCATGCCGGTCACCGGCATGGACAGCAGCGAGCCGACGCCGAGGCAAAGCAGCAGCAGCCCGAGTTCGGCCTCGCCTGCCCCCAGGCGCGCCTTCACATACGGCACCAGCGGCGCCCAGGCCGACATTGTGAGGCCGGCGCAGAGAAACGCCAGCCGGGTAGCGTAGCGCTGTTTTGGACCGATGGAATTCATGGCATGGCTCTTTCAGGATCGTTCATCACTCGGCGGCGGCGTAAAGCAGCTGCACGCCTTGGCGCTTGAATTGCGCCGCCTGCTTGCTGTCGGCATCATGTTCCAGCACCAGGTGCGTCAGATGAGCGGCCGGCAGCACCGCAAACGGCGCCGCCGTGCCGAATTTTTCCCGGGTGGCAGCCACCAGCACCGCCTTGCTGGCGGCGCCCAGGCTGCGCTTGAATTCGGCCTCTTCGTAGTTGAAGCAACTGAGTCCCGCCTCGGCGTCGACGCCGCAAGCGCCGAGGAAGAAAATGTCCGGCCGCATCCGTTCGGCATCGCGCAAGGCCGCAGCGCCGAGGTTGGCGCCGCTGCGCGCATCGACCCGGCCGCCGACCATGATCAGCGCGATCTCAGGCCGCTCCAGCAAGGCCAGCGCGACCGCCGCGGCATTGGTCACCACGGTCAGCGGCAAGCGCGGCAATGCCTCCGCAATCGCCAGGTTGGTTGAACCGGCATCGATGAACAGCACGTTGCCGGCGGCCACCAGCGTAACCGCCGCCTGCGCCAGCCGCGCCTTGCGCTGCGGCGCCAGCATGCGCCGTTCCGCCAGTGGCGCGGCCGCGGGCGAAGGCGGCAAGGCGCCGCCATAGACTCTGGTGCAAAGGCCAGCCGCGGCCAGGTCTCGCAAGTCGCGTCGGATGGTGTCTTCGGAAACGTTCAGTTGCTGCGCCAGATCCAGCGCCAGCACCCGGCCGTCAGCCAGCAGCCGCTGCCTGATAAGCGCGTGGCGTTCCTTAAGCAGCAGATTTGCGGTATTCATATGAGCTCACATCACGCATAAACACGTATAAATATACACAAACGTGCAAACATGGGCAAGCGTATTGATGGGTATCCGCTGCCAGGACCGTTCCCGGCATTGGCCTTGCGCTTGGGACTACTTCGGGATTACATCAGGACAGGGTAAAGAATCACGGCCCAGGTAGCAACCGCCAGCACGCACGTCAGCAGCACCGCGGCGCTGCCGAAATCCTTGGCGTTCTTGGACAGGGGATTGCGCTCCAGCGACACCCGGTCGACCACCGCTTCGATCGCCGAATTGATCAGTTCGATGATGATGATCCAGATCAGCACCGCGATCAGCATCAGCTTTTGCAGCGCCGACACCGGCAGCAGCAGCGCAACCACAATCCCGGGAACGACGATCAGCAACTCCTGGCGGAATGCATGCTCGTTTTTCCAGGCAGAACGGAAGCCCTCGGCGGAATAAAAGAAAGCCGAGAAAATTCTCTTGAAGCCGCTGGTGCTCTTGAATTCGCTAATCGGTTGCGGCTGGGATTCCGGCGCCGGCGACTGCGGGGATTGCGGTTTTTCGCTCATGCTGTGCTGATCTTGAAGGCAAGGCTGGCTTGCTTTGATGGAAATGCAGATTGCTTGCACTTTAATCCTTGCATTTTAACAGCCTTGCTGCACTGCACGCTTGCGCTTTCAGCGCTCTTTTTATACCGCTTATCAACGATATGCGATTGTGGCAGGGCTCTAATCGATGACAATAGCAATGCACGGCTTTTCACATTATGATATAAACGTTCCATTGCAATGCACCATTAAATCAATGAAAACAGCTACTCCCGACGACGCCGACAAGATTTCGATCCAGGTTATCGAGCGCATGATCTCGCTGCTGGATACGCTGGCGCTCTACCCTGATCCGGTCAGCCTGAAAGAGCTGTCGGCGGTGACCGGCCTGCATCCGTCGACAGCGCACCGGATACTCAACGATCTGGTGGTCAAGCGCTTTGTCGACCGTTCCGAGCCGGGCAGCTACCGGCTGGGCATGCGCCTGCTGGAACTGGGCAATGTGGTGAAAAGCCGGCTCAATGTGCGTGAAGCCGCGCTGGACTTCATGCGCGGCCTGCATCGCAAGACCAACCAGACCGTCAACCTGTCGGTGCGCCAGAGCGATGAAATCGTCTACATCGACCGCGCATTTTCCGAGCGCTCCGGCATGCAGGTGGTGCGCGCCATCGGCGGCCGCGCGCCCTTGCACCTGACCTCGACCGGCAAGCTGTTCCTCTCCATCGATGACCCCAAGATGGTGCGCGCCTACGCCACCCGCACCGGCCTGGCCGGACACAACAAGAATTCCATCACCGACCTCGGCAAGCTGGAACGCGAGCTGAGCCTGGTGCGCGCGCTAGGCTATGCGCGCGACAATGAAGAATTGGAACTGGGCGTGCGCTGCATGGCGGCCGGCATCCGCGACGATTCCGGCAAGATGATCGCCGGCCTGTCGATCTCGGCGCCGGCAGACCGTTTGCAGGAGGAATGGGTGGAAGATTTGATCAGCACGGCGAACCAGATTTCCGCTGTGCTGGGATACGCGTCGCAGCAGCAATAGCGATACCCATCAGCCGATTGGCAGGCACATGAAAAAAGAGTTTATTCAGCGATGAATAAACTCTTTTTTAATTTCAAACTCCATCCGGCCATGGCCGGCGAATAATCAGATTCAGCTTTGGCCGTCGGCGATCTTCACTCGTGTCAAAGTAGCCGGATGCGAATCTGCCAGCCATTTGCGGACACGGTCAGCGTCAGCTTGGCGCGAATACTTGCCGCGCGAATCGAGGAACACCATGACGATCTGGCGGCCTTCGATGGTGGTCTGCATGACCATGCAGCGCCCCGCTTCATTGATGTAGCCGGTCTTTTGCAAACCGATCTGCCACTCAGGATTTTCGACCAGATGATTGGATGTGGAATATTGCAGCGGACGGCCGCCTGGCTCCACCACGTATTTCGAATCGGTTGAATATTGGCGGATGATCGGGTGCTGATAGGCGGCCATCACCAGGCGTGACAAATCGCGGGCGCTGGCGACGTTCAGGTGCGACAGGCCGGTTGAGTCGACATAATGGGTTTCAGTCATGCCGAGCGCCTTGGCCTTGGCGTTCATGGCCAGCACAAAGGCTTGCAGGCCGCCCGGATAATTGCGGCCCAGCGCGGATGCGGCGCGGTTCTCGGAACTCATCAGGGCGATGTGCAGCATGTCGGACCGGCTCAACTGCGAACCGACACGCAGGCGCGAGCCGCTGTGCTTTTCGCGGTCGATGTCGTCATCGGTGACAGCCAGCACTTCGTTCATGTCCTGCTTCGATTCGACCACCACCATGCTGGTCATCAGCTTGGTCAGCGAGGCGATCGGCAATGCGATTTGCGAATTCTTATCCAGCAGCACTTCCGAGCTATTCTGGTCCAGCACCAGCGCCACGCTGGATTTCAGTTCCAGCGGATCGCGCGTCAGGTTGAGGCCGGCTTGTTCGCCAGCCGACAACACCGGCGGCAAGGCCGGCACCACCGGCGCAAACGCCACGCGCTGGTATGTCACTTTGCGGCGGCCATGCACCATCACCACTTTCTTCACCAGCTTTTCGTTCTTGTTGAGCGAAGCCACGCTGCTGCTGCGGCCGCGGGCGGCAATCACGGTGTGTTTTCTGGAGCCGGCCTTGGCGACAGCTTTCTTGTGGGAGGAAGTTGCAGCCTTGCCAGCCGCGGCTTTTTTCGCGGATTTCTTGGCAGTGGACTGACTGGTTTGGGCAGAAGCAGGAGCAGCGGGCGCGATCGCGAGCACGAGGAAAAATGACAAAAAAACAATTAACGCGGATTTGCCCATTTGCGGCTCCAATATGCGACGATCTATAACTTTGTGGCAGTGTAGGCAAATACCAGAAAAATCGCAAGAGAATTAGATAGTTAGCGCACTAAATTAAACGACTTTCGATGTCTGGAAGACGATTTGCGAGCTAGATTTTACCGCAACTCGACGGCCAGACATTTCCTTTAGCATAGGACTATTTGTAACATTCTATAAGGGCTGCATCGATATTAAATGAATAATCCTGCTGCAGGTCGAAGTAAGCCGACACTTCCGACGGCGCGCTGTCCCACAAGGACTTGATTGCGGCCACCCGCTCCGGCGGGGTGCGCATGCGGGCGACCCAGGTATCGAACTGCAACGGCAGCTTCCAGCTCTGCTCGGCAGCCGGCCGCAGGCCGGCGTCGGCCAGCAACTGGCGCCAGGCCGGGACGCTGCGGTTACGCACGTGCGAGGTGTCGCGCAACAGCTCTATCGACTGCAAATAGGTATCGCTCAGGATATCTTCCGGCGACGCCGTATCGATCACGATGCATTTGCCGCCCGGCTTCAATACCCGCGCCATCTCGGCCAGCGCCCGCGGCAAGTCTTTCCAGTGATGCGCGCTGTAGCGGGTGCAGACCAGCTCGAAAGAAGCATCGGCAAATGGCAACTGGTCTGCGCTGCCCTGCTGCACATGCAGGTTGCTCAGGCCGCGCTCGGCGGCGGCGCCCTGCACCACTTCCAGCATTTCCGCCGCCAGGTCGTAGGCGATCACGGCGCCGATATGCGGCGCCATGGCGAACGCCGCGTGGCCGGCGCCGCAGCCGACGTCCAGCGCCTTGCCCTGGCGGAATTGCTGGGCGTAAGCCGCCAGCTGCTGCAGATCGGCGCCCTGGGCGTGGACGGTGCTGCTCAGGTAGGCGGCGGCGGTGCTGCCGAATTGTTCCGACACTACCTTGTCGTGGTTACGTACAGTGCTCACAAGCTTCTCCTCAGAAATAGGTAACGGGCGTTCATACAAACCCGAACCCTGGCCGCAGCTTGGATTCTGCGCCCAGGGCTTTAGGCGAGTCACCAGTGTAATTATTTCTTATCCTGTTACAAGTCTAGTGTTTATACTATTACCTCCACCAACAGGATAAACCGCGCCATGGATGAAGCAGGCAAACGCAAGGCAATGGGCGAATTCATCAAGACCCAGCGCACTCAGCTCTCGGCAACCGAACTGCGGCTGGGCGGCAGCAGCCGCCGCCGCACGCCCGGCCTGCGGCGCGAAGAAGTAGCGCAGCTGTGCGATATCAGCGTCACCTGGTACACCTGGATCGAACAGGGACGCACCGTCTCGGTTTCGGCAGCGGCACTGGCCAGGATCGCCGAAGCCTTGCACTTGTCACGCGCCAAGCGCGCTTATCTGTTTGAACTGTCCGGCAAAAAAGATCCGCAGGCGCAGGATCCGCAGGCCGAGGACATCCCCGATGAAATCCTGGCCGTCACCGGCAGCATCAAGACGCCGGCCTATCTGCTCGACCGCCACTGGAACGCGGTTGCCTGGAACCGCGCCGCCAAGACCTTGTTCGTCGGCTGGCTGGACCAGAAAGACAGCCGCAGGAACCTGCTCGAATATACCTACTGCGCACCGCAGGCGGCGCTCCTGATCAGCGATTGGGAGCAGCGCGCCAGCCGCCTGGCGGCAGAGTTCCGCGCCGATTGCGGCATGTATCTGGACGAACCGGAAATTGCTCAGCTGGTGACGCGCCTGAGCAGCGCCAGCGCGGCGTTCCAGCGCGCCTGGAACCTGCACGATGTGGTGGAAAAGGAAGGCGGCGAACGCCGCTTCACCCACCCGACGCTGGGCCAGTTGGCTTACCGCCAGGTTAACCTGCGGGTTGCCACCCGGCCTGAGCTGAAGCTGGTGATGCTGCTGCCGGTCTGATGGCCGTGCTTATTTTTTCATGACAAAGACCACACCCAGTATCGCCACCACCATGCCGGCGATGCCCAGCATGTTGAAGACTTCGCCGAACATCAGCCAGGCCATCAGCGCCGTGGTGGGCGGCGTCAGGTAGAGCAAGCTGGTGACGCTGGTGGCCGCGCTCTTGCGTATCAGGGCGAACAGCAGGAAGATGGCGCCGATCGACAAGGCGAAGATCGACCACAGCAAGGCGCCGATGAAGCGCGCCGTCCATTGCACCGTGTCCAGCGCCGGCGTCAGGTGCTCAAAGAACATGGCAAATGGCAGCAATACCACGATCGAGGCGGCAAACTGGATGACGGTGCCGCTGCGCAGATCGAAATGCGGACAGTGGCGCTTCTGGTACAGGGTGCCAGCCGTCATCGACAGCAGCGCCATCAAACATAAACCGATGCTGGTCCAGGACAGGCCGACCAGGGTGATCTTGGCGGCTACCACCAGCCCCACTCCGCAAATCCCCAGCACCAGGCCCAGCCATTGGCGCGGCCTGACCGATTCGCCGATCAAGGGCGCGGCAAACGCCGTCAGGATAGGCTGCATGCCGACGATCAGCGCCGACAGACCGGCCGGCATGCCCAGCTTGATGGCGCACCAGACGCCCGCCAGGTAGCCGCCTTGCAGCAAGATCCCCGCGAACGCGATATGCGCGATTTTTCCGCGCGGCCAGGGAGCGCGCATCAGCAGCACCAATGGCAGCAGCACCAGCAGCACGCCGCCGAAGCGCAGCAGCAAGAACGTTAGCGGCGGCGCATACGGCAAACCGAACTTGGCGACGATGAAACCGGTGCTCCACAGCACCACGAACACCATCGGCATGGCCGCGAGCAAAGGATGGGCGGCAGGCGCCGCCGGCGAGGAACTGGCTAAAGACATGGAATTATCCGGGTTGGGTGAGCGGCGCCGCAGCCGGGTGCCGCAAAGCGAGGTCTTTGGCAAAACTTGCCGCCAGCGCGATAGTTTGCAGGTGTACCGCTACCGTGTCTTGTATATTCTTGCCGTAGCCGCCGGCCATGCTGATCGCCACCGGTATCGACAGACGGCCGGCGGTCTCCAGCACCATGGCGTCGCGCCGGGCCAGGCCGTCGAAGCTGAGCTTCAGCCGCCCCAGCCGGTCGCCCTCGTGCGGATCGGCGCCGGCCAGGAAAATGATCAGCTGCGGCGAAAAGCGCGCCAGCATGGTTGCCAGCGCGCCCTGCAAGGCATCCAGGTATGCCTCGTCTCCGGTGCCATCCTCCAGCGCGACATCGAGATCGCTCTGCTCTTTGCTGAAGGGATAGTTGTGGGCGCCATGCAGCG
The DNA here is from genome assembly GCF_002564105.1 of Collimonas sp. PA-H2. NCBI lineage: Bacteria > Pseudomonadati > Pseudomonadota > Betaproteobacteria > Burkholderiales > Oxalobacteraceae > Collimonas > Collimonas sp. PA-H2. The sequence continues at coordinate 4,057,789 of NZ_PDBX01000001.1, read as the reverse complement.
AAAGGGTAAAGATCGAGTCGTCGCGCGCCAGGATAGACGCCGTGCCGTTGCCCTGATGGACATCCAGGTCGACGATCACAACCCGCTGCACTCGCCGTTCCGCCTGCATCAGCCTGGCAGCGATGGCGGCATCGTTGAATACGCAGAAGCCGGCGCCTTGGTCGGCAAAGGCGTGATGGGTGCCGCCCGCCAGGTTGACCGCGACCGGTTCCGGCCCGGCCAGCGCTGCGCGGCAGGCGGCGATGGTGGCGCCGGCGGAACGCCGGGAGCGCTCCACCATCTGCGGCGTCCAGGGAAAACCGATGGCTTTCTGCACGCTGTCCGCCAGAGTACCGCTGCTGACCTCGGCGATGTAGCGCGGATGATGCGCCAGCGCCAGCACGCCGTCGCTGGTGCTGGGCGCTTCATGGAAGTCGATGCCGGCGATGGTCGCCAGAGCGCCCTCGTGGATCAGCCGGTATTTCTGCATGGGGAAGCGATGGCCGGCCGGCAGAGGCAAGACAAAATGATCGCTGTAGAAGGCTTTCAAGGCAGGCCTGACGAGGTGCAATAAAACAACAGTCTAACACTGGTAAATGTGACAGGCATTACTGGTAAATTTAACAGCTGACATGATAAATAAACAAGCAAAAACGGCTTAAACAAGCGCTTTTCATAAGCTTAGTCTTAAATGATCTTAAGTTTATATTGCAGTGCACAAAAATTCACTTGACACGATTTCAGAATAATTTACAATCGAATTGTTGCGTCGCACAATGCGTATTAAACGTACTGGCAGACGTAATCAACGGCTAGCGATTAGCCACCCTTAGTTGCCCTACCAATTTCGTTTTTTTACCGTATCGAATCCTAGGAGAAGCCATGTCTACCGTTGCAGAACAATTTTCAGCCGCTACCAAAGCCAATTTCGAAGCTAATCTGGCGCTGTTCACCGATTTCACCAACAAGGCATTTGCCGGCGTGGAAAAACTGATCGACCTCAACCTGAACGCTGCCAAGGCTTCGCTGGAAGATTCGAACGCTACTACCCAGAAACTGTTTGCGGCTAAAGACCCACAGGAATTTTTCTCGCTGAGCGCAGCGCTGGCCCAGCCAAACACTGAAAAAGCCATCGCCTACGGTCGTCATTTCGCCAGCATCGCTTCCAGCACACAAGCTGAACTGACCAAGGCTGCTGAAGCCCAGGTTGCGGAAACCAAGCGTAAAGTCATCGAATTCGTTGACCAAGCGTCGAAATCGGTTCCTCCTGGCGCAGAAGGCGCAGTTGCTTTCGTCAAATCGGCAATCGGCAGCGCCAACGCCGGTTACGAACAGTTTGCCAAGAGCACCAAGCAAGCTGTCGAAACACTGGAAACCAACGTCAACAACGCAGTCGACCAACTGTCGCAAGCTGCTACCAAGAGCGTTGCCCGTACTGCCAAGAAGTAATTCTTCTTTGCCGGCGCGCTAACGCGTGCCGGCTTCGCTCTCCTCGGTACCTGCAACGCTGGTATCGTTACTTACCCCGGATCGCCGGGGTATTTTTTTGTCCGGACGCATTGTGCGATCCGGGCAGGCATCACGCTTTGGCCAGGGCGACCAGTTTCAGCAGACGCAGCAGCGCGGCATCGTCCATCACAGCCGGCAAGTCGCAGATATGCAACAGCTGCTGCTCGATATTTTTCGCGGCGCCGCCGGCCTTGAGCGAAGCTTGCAAGACTTCCACCTGCAGCTGCAGACGCTCGCGCGACAGCGCTGGCGGACTGTCGCAGCCGGCCATGATTTCGGCGCGCAGCAACTCCTGCTGCAGTAGCGGGCGGCCGGCTTCCAGCCTGGCAGCGTAGCCGCTGCCATTTTGTACGGCACGTTCAAAGCGGGCAGCGATGATTTTTTCAAATGCCGGAGCCAGCGCCGGCAGTGCTTGCCACTCGCCGCGCCAGTCGGACTCGCTACGGCTTTCATTGGCGCCGCTGGCGGCGATTGCCGTTTCAATTTTCTGGCACAGGGCCAGCTTGCCGCGCAAGGCATCGGCTTGCGCCAGGGCAGCCTGGCGCCGGCTCTGTTCGAGTATCGCCTGCGCTGCCGCCACGGCGGCCTGGAAGCGTGCATCGATTTGCGCCTCGGCCGCACGCGGCACCTGGCCGCCGCGGTTCCAGTCTTGCTGAGCCTGCTGCAATATTTTCGCCAATCCGGCCGCAGGCTCGGCCACGGCGGCTTCCAGCGCTGCGCATTGCTCTTCACGCAGCCGCAGATTGTCGCGCCGCTCGGCATCGGCGCTGGAGGCCGCTTCCTTGCGCTGGGCAAAGATGGCGTCGCAGGCGCTGCGGAAACGCAGCCACAGTTCCTGCTCTTCCTGGCGCGGCAATGGCAAGGCCTTGGCCTGCTCCTGCCAGCGCGCCTGCAATTCCTTCACGCGATCCGCTGTGTCGCGCTGGTTGGCTGGCAACTGCGCGGCTTCGGTGATCAGTTTTTCGCGGCGGCCGACTTCGATCGCTTGCTGCTCCGCCAGCGGCCCCTGCAAGCTTTGCAGCGCGGCGGTAAAAGCACTGTCAAGCGATTTCTTCTCGCTGCGGTTGATCGGTCCCAGGGTTTTCCAGGCCTGCTGCTTTTGCTGGCAGAACTGGGCAATGATTTTCCAGTCCGGCGCTGCGCCTGCGGCATCGGTCGCCAGCGCGCTTTGCGCATACTGCTGGACCTCGTCGATCAAGGCGCGGGCGTTGACCTGGTTGGCCTGGCGCTGTTCAGCCTGCTGCTGGAAATGCGCAGCCACCGGCGCATAGGCGGCGGTGCAGGCAGCGTCGAAACCTTCCCACAAAGCCTTGGGCGCCGAACCGGAGCTGACATCCAGCGACTTCCAGCGCGCCCGCAAGCTGCCGATCTTCTTTGCCAGTTCCGCCGGCGCCAACTCCTGCGCCGGCAGTTCCAGCGCTGCCTTGGTCAACTCTTCGCGCGAGACGTTGCCGCCCCAGCGCGCCCAGCCTTGCAGCCGTGTCAGTTCGCTGCGGGCTTGCGCCAGGCGGCCGGCCTGGGTAGCGCTCGGCTTGTGCTGCTTGAAATCCATCGCGCGCAGCGCTTTGTCGAAATCCACCGCGTGCTGCAGCGCGCCGTCTTCCAGCGCCTTTTCCAGGCCATCCAGGGCTTCCGCGATGGGCGGACGCTCGCCGCTCTCCGCCGCTGTCGCTTCTGGCCGGGTCTTTTGCGGGATGACAGGGGCATGTTGTTTCAGCAATCCCTGGTAACGCTGCTCCAGGCCATCGTCCAGCAACGCCGCCGGCAATCTGGGCAAGGCGGACCATGCGCTTTTCAAGGCTTCCGGCTGCAGCGTGTCAGTCGCAGCTTCCCAATTAGACAGCAGTTCATTGCGCGCCTGCAGCGCCGCTTGATGTTGTTGCAGATCCTGCAGCAGCTTGCGCAGGGCTTGCGCTTCCTGGGCAAAATCGCTCGCCAGGTGGCGCGGCAAGGTCAAGGCTTCAGAATGGCTGACACAACTTGCCATCTGCGCTTCCAGCACATCCAGCGCCGCCGGGGAGGTGTCGGTCAAGCCGGTCTTGGCTTGCAGATGCATGGCGCGCACCTGGTTCAGCAAACCGATGGCATCGTGCTGCAACACCGCTTGCGCGCTCAGGCGCTCGGCCAGCGCGGCCCGCAACTGTGTGAATTGCTGCTGCAAATCGGACGGCACATCCTTGCCTTCCCAGCTGCGGTCCAGCTCGGCCACCTGGTTCGGCATCAGCTGCCGCTCTTGCTGCAAGCGCTGGGCCTGAGCGATGCAGGCAGCCGCCTTGCCGGCGATAGCTTGCTGCTGGCGCACGCTGTCCAGCCGTGCCTGCATCAGTTTGGCGACGCGCCGATCGGTGTTGCGGCAGGCTTGCAGCACTTGCTCCAGCGCCGGCGGCGACTGCACCAGCTGCGCCGCCGCCAGACGGGCATCGGCAAACGTCGATTGCAGGATGAAGGCCAGCGCGGCAGCCTCATCGCTCAAGGCTTGCGCCTGCTGCAGCGCTTGCTGCCGGGCCTGATCCGAAACCTGCTTGGCTTCCGCGCGCAGCGCGGCCTGAGGAGCAACTGCGGGCTGGGGCGCGGCACGCTCTGTGCGCTTGAAAAGAAATCCGAACATGTGATTATCAATCAGATGGGTGCAGATCGCCGTTAATCGCTAACGGCTTTACGCAGTGGTTTATATGAAGAAAAATTGAAAAGTGATTTACCGGGTAACTTAAGCTTAAGCGGGACGGTATTCGGCTTTCAGCTGGTCGAGTCCGGCCAGCATCTTGGCGAACGCCGCAGCGCTCTGCACCGGCTCGCCCTTGACGCCGAGATCGATGTGGCGGCGCACGCCGCCCTCGCCCACATGCGGCAGGCTGAATACTTTCACCAGGGGAAACTCCGCTTCAATCGCTTCCATCAGCGGCGTCAGCGTCGACTCCATGGCTTCGAACACTAGCACCGATTGCTCCAGCTGCGGATTTTTATGAAACTGGTCGGCGTAATAGGTATCCAGGACCCATTCGAACATAGGCCAGGCCATCACCGGAAAGCCCGGGGCGAAATGATGCGCGCCGGCGCCCTGGTGACGGACGGTGAAGCCCGGGATCTTGTTAAAAGGATTAGGAATGATATCGGCGCCCTGCGGGAATTCACCCATCTTCAGCCGGTGCAGGTTGTCGGGCGTATCGTAATCCAGCGTGGCGCCGGCATCGCGCGCGGTATCGGCGATGCGCTCACGGATTTTTTCGCGCGCTTCGGGATGCAATACCAGCGGCACGCCCAGCGCGGCAGCGGCGCATTGGCGGGTGTGGTCGTCCGGAGTGGCGCCGATGCCGCCGGTGCAGAATACGATATCGTCGCTGTCCAGCGTGCGTTTCAGGGTGGCGGTGATGCGCTCCGGATCGTCCCCTATGTATTCGGCCCAGCTCAGCGTCAAACCGCGCGCCGTCAGCATTTCCAGTATTTTCGGAAAGTGTTTATCGACTCGCCTGCCTGACAGGATTTCGTCGCCGATGATGATAAGTCCGATTGCCATGGGGATCCCTGGGGATAGATGAAATTATGACAAAAACCTTTAACGCTGCGAGGTGTCGGACAGTTGATGGATCGCCTGCCCGTCATCGCGTTTAGCCATAATGATAGCAGCCTCGGACGCTGCCCGATATTTCGCCAGTGCGGCCAGGCAATAATACTCAAACCAGAGGCCGGTGAATACGAATACCAGCACGTACAGCCAGATCGAGCCGGCCGCCAGCAAGGGAAACACCACCAGCCACAGCGCGCCGCCCAGCCACAGCATGGTAGGCGCGGCACCGAGGGCGCCGGTGATGATGCCGATCAGCAGCAAGGGCCAGCGGTGGATTTTCAAGATCGCCCGCAACTCATCCTTGTCGGCATGCGCAGCCAGCGCTTCATAGGCGAACACGCGGTAAGTCAGCCAGCCCCACAGCACCAGCGGGATCAGGAAAGCGAACGGCGGGATCAGCCACAAGGGCAAGGTCAGCAGCCACAGTACGCAGAAAACGACGAAGGCTGACAAGGAGATCCAGATGCTGCCGAGCAGCGAACCGCCCTTGCGCATTTCGAGAGCGGCGAAATGGCGATGGCCGATATGGCGCGCCGTCGCCGGCAAAGCGAAAGCGCCAACAAACAACAAGGCAGTCAGTATCATCAGCGGCAGCAAGGCCCACAGCGCCAGCCAGGGAATGATGACGGTCTTGAGCACGCCCAAGCCAAGCCAGGCCGGGATGTAGTTGGCGATGCCGAGGCCGTCGTTGCCGGCAAAATAATTCTTTTGCAGCCAATCGATCATCGGCTGCAAACCCCACCACAGGGCCAGGCCCCACAGCAGCACCGACAACACGAACGGCAGCAAGGTCAGCATCAGCATGCGGTAATGCAGCTGTGACAACAGCGCCCGGCCGAAGGCAACCAGTACCGGGCGCATCAGCGTGACCTCTTTCTGGAAAACTCAACCATGCGCTTCAGGCCCAGCCATTGCTGCGACCAGAAACCGCTGCCATAGTCGCGCGCCGGCCTGCTGGCCGTGGCAAGCTGGTCGCGGATGCCGGTATGCTCGAAGCTCTTGCCGAAATAGGCGCTGCGAAACAAGATATCCCAGAACGAAAAAAGTACGCCGAAATTATGCCCGCCCAGCGTGCCCTGGCCCTTGCTTTCGTGGCCGATGCCGATGGCGTGGTGCCAGCGGTGAAAGCGCGGCGACACCAGCAGCGCATCGCCCAGCCGGCCGAAATGGATACGCACATTGGCATGCTGCAGGCTTTGCAGCATGCGCGTGATCGACACCAGCAGCACATACTGCGCCGGCTCGACGCCGATGGCCAGCGCCACCAGCGCCATGACGACGTCATGGATTACGCCGTCGAGCAGATGATTGCGGTCGTCGCTCCACAGGTTCATGTTCTGCTGGCTGTGATGCAGGCTGTGCAAGCCCCACAGCCAGCCGAGACTATGCTGCGCGCGGTGGTAGCAGTATTCGCACAGGTCCAGCACCAGCAGATAGAGCAGGAAGGTGACCAGCGGCTTGTCGCTGATTCCGGGCAGCAGGTTTTCCAGGTTGAAAGGATTGATCCCTTCCAGGTGCAGCAGCTCGGTGGCCTTGGCCATCAAGGGATCGATCATGAAAAACACCAGCACCGAGAAGGCGCCCAGGCGGTACAGCACGGTATAGAGGAAATCGATCCAGCGCGCCCGCTTGTCGTTGAAGGCATGGACCGGGATCCATGCTTCCAGCGGTCGCAGGATGAGGAACAGCAGGATCAGCTCGCAGACGCCGATCAGGAACCATTCGGTGCCGTCGAAGGCATCTTCCAGGTATTCGCTGAAGCCGGCATGGAACATGAGCGGCTGCACCACGGTCTCAAACAGCCAAGCCTGGACCGTGGCAAACCAGTTTATCAAGGTATCGATCATGATTTGTAACTACCCTTTGCCGTTCAGTCCGCGGCGATGCAGCTTATCCGCCTGTCCCGGCAGGTACTCCGGGTTGTCGCGCAGGGTGGCAAAACAAAAACCCTTTTTCTCCAGGCCGCTGATCAGGGGTTCCAGCACCGCCGGCGCCCATGGATCCTTGCGCGACCAGATGCCCAGATGCGCCATCACGATATCGCCGTCGCGCAGATTCTTCAGGGTGCGCTCCAGCAGCATCTGGTTCGGCCATTTTTCGCTCGGCAGTTCGTCGCCGGAAAAACCGGCGTCGGCCCAGGCCACATGCTTGTAGCCGCAAGCCCCCCCTGCCGCCAGCGTATGCGGCGTAGTGTGGCCGCCCGGCGTACGCCAGAAATGATCGACATGGCTGCCGGTCAGTTCGTAGAAACGCTGGTCGACGCGCTTGATCTCGTCGCAGTATTGCTGCGGACTCCAGGCCACCAGCTTGCCGGCATTGGCGCCGAATTGCGGTTTCACTTCGATCTTGCCTTCAGGCAGGTCGCGCTTGGCGTAGACATGGTCGAAGGTATGGCTGCCGAATGCGTGGCCGTCGGCCACCAGCGACTTCCAGAACGGCGCCCAAGACGGATCCAAGGTGTAATCGCCATTCACGGTCTTTTCATTGGCCATGAAAAACGTAGCCTTGATGTGATGCTTGCGCAGGGTCTGGGCGATGTACTGGGCTTGCGACTGGCTGCCGGTATCGAAGGTCAGGTAGATGGTGCCGGCGCTGCAAGCCTGCTGTGGCGTCGCCGGCTGCGCCAGCGCCAAACCGGCCGCCAGCACCGCCGTGGCGGCCAGGCCGGGTTTGACCAGGGACAGGAGACGCATCACAGTTCCGAAGCGCGGTTATTGAAATAGATGCCGTGCGGTGAACGGCCCACCGGGATCGACTTGATCACCTTGCGCGTCGCCAGGTCGACCACCGACACCTTCTTGACCCAGCGCTGGGTGACCCACATGGTCTTGCCGTCGGCCGTGATTTCCATGCAGTCCGGACCGCCCGGGACGCTGATGCTGCCGACGCTTTCCAGCGTGCTCAAATCCAGCACATTGATAGTGCCGGCGACACGGTTGGAAACGAAAATATGGCGGTTGTCGCCCTGCGGACGAAAGTTGTGGGCGCCGTCGCCGGTCTTGATCTTCTTGACGATTTTCTGGGTGCGCCAGTCGATCACGGCGACATAGTCGCTACCCATCACGCCCACCAGCAGGTATTTGTTGTCGGGCGTCATGTAGACGCCGGCCGGCTGCTTGCCAACCGGCATGGTCCATTTGACTTTCTGGGTGGCGAGGTCGACCGCCGCCAGCTCATCGCTGCCCTGCAGGCTGATGAAGGCCAGCGAACTGTCCGCCGTGAACGCCATATGGCTAGGCATGGACGGCAGCGGCAGGCGTTTTGCAATCTTCAGGTTCTTGCCGTCGTAACCGTAGATATCGATGCGGTCGAGGCGCAGGCCGTTGGCGATGAACCATTTCTGGTTGGGCGAAAAGCCGATCTGGTAAGGATCGACGATGTCTTTCACCTGGCTCTGGATCTGGCCGCTTTTCGGGTCAAGGAACAGCAGCGAATTGCCAGTGGCCGCAGCCACGATCAGCGATTTGTTGTCCGGCGTCGGCATCAGGTGGTGCGGTTCCTTGCCAACCGGAAATGTACCGATTTCCTTGTAGGTCGCCTGGTCCAGCAAAGTGATGGTAGCGTCGCGCGAATTCAGGATGACTACCGTATTGCCGGCGGCCGAAGCTTGCGGAGCAGCGGCCGGTGGTGTTGCCGCGAAAGTGGAAAATGCTGTCAACAAACCGCAAGCGGCGACCATGGAACGACGTACAAAAACGGACATGACTAAACTCTGAGAAGCAAAAACAAGCATTTTACCGCGCATGAATGACACCTATAGATTTAAATGACTTTACCGCCATAGCGATGTATCCCACTAGATTGCCTGCGGACACCGCTTGCCAGACGGATTTTCGTTTACACTGCACTACCTGACGAACCACAGGCGCTTCGACAGCGCCCGGTTATTTTTTGCGGGTGAAGCAATCCGCAAATATTTAATCATTTTACAACTTTATCTAATTTAAAAGAGGATTCCCATGTCGACCACCACTACCGTTTCCGGCCTGCAGTACGAGGAAGTCACCGTTGGCGATGGCGCTGAAGCAAAGGCCGGCAATCATGTAACCGTGCATTACACCGGCTGGCTGCAGAATTCCGACGGCAGCGCCGGCAAGAAGTTCGACTCCAGCAAGGACCGCAACGACCCGTTCGAGTTTCCGCTGGGCGCCGGCCATGTCATCAAGGGCTGGGATGAAGGCGTGCAAGGCATGAAAATCGGCGGCGTGCGCAAGCTGATCATTCCGGCAGCGCTGGGTTACGGCCCGCGCGGCGCCGGCGGCGTGATTCCACCAAACGCCACATTGATTTTTGAAGTTGAACTGCTGGGCGTATAAGCCCTGCCGAAACCTGACGCTGCCACCCGATGAAACATTTCCGTTTTCCTGACTTCACCCCAATGACACGCTGGATGGCAGCGTTGCTGCTGGCCGCGCCTTTGCTGGGCGGCTGCACCGTGGTGAGCGTCGCCGGCAGCGCAGTGAGCGCCGGCGTCAGCGTCGGCAGCGCAGCTGTCAGCGTTGCCTCTACCGTGGTGGAAGGCACCGTCAAGGCCGGCTCCGCCGTGGTCGGCGCCGTCACTCCCGACTGATCCGATTTTCCCCATTCATCCCGACGAGATTCTTATGACACTCCAAGCCCAATTCGCACAAGCCCAGGCCGACTCCAAGACACTCAGCGAGCGTCCTGACAATATGACTATGCTGAAGATGTACGCGCTGTTCAAGCAAGGCAGCAGCGGCGACGTCCAAGGCGAACGCCCAGGCATGACCGACTTTGTCGGCCGCGCCAAATGGGATGCCTGGAACGAGCTGAAAGGCAGTCCCCAGGAAGCTGCGCAGCAGCAGTACATCGACTTGGTCGAAGGCTTGAAAGACTAACCCCGGTCTGCAAGAAATGCTAAAGGCACGAAATGGATATCCATCTCGTGCCTTTTTTGTTTTGACCAACTGCTTTATTGCTTGGCTAGCGTCACCTTGCCCAGCACTTCGGGATTAAGCAGGTTGGGCGGATACATCCTATCCTTATCCGGCAGCAAGGCCGCCAGCAGGTTGTCCGCTGCGCAGTCGGCCATCGCGCGCCGCGTCGGCTCTGAAGCGCTGGCGATATGCGGCGTCAGCACCACGTTCGACAAACCCAGGAAATCGGGATGCAGCGCCGGTTCGTTCTCGAACACGTCGAGTCCGGCCGCGGCAATCTTCTTGTCGCGCAAGGCGGCGATCAGCGCCAGGTCGTCGACAATGCCGCCGCGCGCCAGGTTGACCAGGGTCGCGCCCGGCTTCATCATGGCCAGTTCGGCGCCGCCGATGGTGTGGTGCGAGTCCTTGGAATACGGCAGTACCAGGATCACGTGGTCGGCGGCGCCCAGCAGTTCTTCCTTGCTGACATAGCGCGCCTGGTTGGCGCGCGCTTCGAGCTCAGGCGCCAGGCGCGAACGGTTGTGGTACAGCACCTGCATGTCGAAGCCCATCGAACGCCGCGCAATCGCCTGGCCGATGCGGCCCATGCCGATGATGCCCAGCGTGGCGCCATGCACGTCCGCTCCCAGGAAGCTATCGTAGCGCCACTGCTTCCAGTGGCCGGCGCGCAGCCAGTGCTCGGCCTCGGTGACACGGCGCGCGGTCGCCATCAGCAAGGCCCAGCCGAAGTCGGCGGTGGTTTCGTTAAGCACGTCCGGCGTATTGGTGACCATCACGCCAGCCTTGGTGGCCGCCGCCACATCGATATTGTTGTAGCCGACGGCCTGGTTGCAGACCGCCTTCAGGCGCGGGCTGGACTGCAGCAACTCGGCCGAGATGCGTTCGCTGGCAGTGGCGATCACGCCGTCCTTGTCATGCAGCTTTTCAGCCAGTTCGGCGGCGCTGAAGATGCGGTCTTCCTGGTTGCTTTCCACCTCGAAGTACTGCTCCATTCTTGCAATTACTTCCGGGAACACCGCCCGCGCCATCAGTATCTTTGGTTTCATTTGAAGTCAGCTGTGTTGTGATCAAAAAAATATCAAGGTCATCACCGCGAACAGCGGCAGCAGCACCACGCACGCCCATGCCATGTAGCCGAAGAAGGATGGCATCTTGATGCCGCGCTCTTCCGCAATCGCCTTGACCATCAGGTTAGGCGCGTTGCCGATATAACTGTTGGCGCCCATGAACACCGCGCCGCAGGAAATCGCCGCCAGCGTCGCCGCCAGCCTGGTCATCAGTTCGACCGCATCGCCGGAAGCGGTATTGAAGAACACCAGGTAGGTCGGAGCATTGTCGAGGAAGGACGAGAGGACGCCGGTGGCCCAGAAATACATGGCGTTGTTGGGCTGGCCGTCGGAACCGGTGACAGCGCGCACCACCATGCCGAAAGCGCCGTGCTCGCCGGCCCGCAGCATGGCGATAACCGGTGCGATGGTGACGAAAATGCCGGCAAACAGCTTGGCCACTTCAAGGATGGGACCCCAGCTGAAGTCGTTGCCTTCACGGGCGATCTTCGGCGTCAGCCACAGCGAAAGCAGGATCACCACCAGCAGCAGGCCATCGCGCAGCAGGTTCTGCAACTCGACCACGGTGCCGTAGATGTTATAGCTGACGCCCGGCTTCCAGAAGCCGCTCATCAGCACCAGCGCCACCACTACCGCCAGCAGGACAAAATTGAACTTGCCTTCGAAATGCAGCCTGACGCCGGGCGTGAATGGGTCCGGTTTAGGCGGCAGCTGCTCGCCCTTGGTGTGGAAATAGTAATTGTCCAGCAGGTAGAAAATCACCAGCAGCGTGCCCCACATGAACATGGTCTGGCCGAAGATGTTCTTGAAGGTCCAGGAAAAATCCACACCCTTGAGGAAGCCCAGGAACAGCGGCGGATCGCCCAGCGGCGTCAGCGCGCCGCCGGCATTCGCTACCAGGAAAATGAAGAAGACGACAATGTGCACCGTGTGCTTGCGGTCTTCATTGGCGTTGATCACCGGCCGGATCAGCAGCATGGCGGCGCCGGTGGTGCCCATCAGGCTGGCCAGCACAGTGCCCAGCGCCAGCAGGCCGGTATTCATGGCGGGCGTGCCGCGCAAATGGCCGCGCAGGCAGATGCCGCCGGCCACCACGAACAAGGCGGTCAGCAGGATGATGAAGGGAAAATATTCGGCCAGGAAGGCATGCACCACGCCGGCGACGGCGGTCGGCACGCCGAAGCCGAGCGCGCAGGGAATCAGGAAAGCCAGCGACCAGGCCACTGTAATCTTGCCGAAATGATCGTGCCAGAAAGCCGGCGCCAGCAAGGGTCCAAGCGCAATCGAGAGCAGCAGGCCCATGAACGGCACGCCCCACCAGGCGGACAGCTGGGCGCCGTCGAGTTCAGCGGCCTGCGCCGCGACGGGTAGGCAGGCAATCAGGACGGCAAGTATTTTTTTATGCAATGTAGTCTTCCGGATAAGGTGAACGAACAAAAAACGCAGGCCATTTTAATCGGAAACCAATGTTGAATAAATAACAAATAAACACTATTGCCCGGCCACCTTGACCGGCTCGGCGATCTCGAAAACCTGGCGCAGGTAGTTCAGGTAAGGCTGGTCGTCGCACATGTTCTTGGACGGCGTATCGGACAGCTTGGCCACCGGCTGGCCATTGCACCGTACCATCTTCATGACGATTTGCAAGGGCGTATAGCCCAGATCGTTGGTCAGATTGGTGCCGACCCCGAAAGCGACCCGCGTGCGATCCTTGAAACGCAGGTACAGCTCGTTGACCTTGGCGAAATCCAGGCTGTCGGAAAACACCAGCGTCTTGGTCGAAGGATCTACACGGTTGTCCTGGTAATGCTTGATCAGGCGCTCGCCCCATTCGAAGGGATCGCCGGAATCGTGGCGGGCGCCGTCGAACAGCTTGCAGAAGTACAGGTCGAAGTCGCGCAGGAAGGCATCCATGCCGTAGACGTCGGACAAGGCAATGCCGAGATCGCCGCGGTATTCCTTGGCCCACATTTCAAAGCCGTAGATCTGCGAATCGCGCAGCCGCGGGCCGAGCGACTGGCAGGCCTGCAGGTATTCGTGGGCCATGGTGCCGAGCGGCGTCATGCCGTACTTCATAGCGAAATAAACGTTGGAGGTGCCGACCAGATGCTGGGAAAAATCGCGCTGCAGGGTCTGCACTACTTCTTCGTGCCAACTGCGGGAAAACCGCCGGCGCGTGCCGTAGTCGGCCACCTTGCAGCCGGCCATGACTGGATTGTCGCGGATCAGCGCCATCTTGCTTTGCAGGCGGCTGCGCCCTTCCGCATGATCCGGCGTGGTCTGCGTGCCGCGGAAATACACTTCGTTGACGATCGCCAGCACCGGTACTTCAAACAAGATCGTGTGCAGCCAAGGGCCCTTGACCGTAATATCGATCTCGCCATTATCGGCCGCCGACGGCTGCACGCTGATGTATTTCTGCTGCAGGTGGAACAGGCTGAGGAAATCGATAAAGTCGTTCTTGATGAAGCGCATGCTGCTGAGATAGGCCAGCTCCTGCTCCTGGAAACGCAAACGGCACAGACCGGCGATCTCGTCGCGGATTTCATCGACATAAGGCCGCAGGTCGACGCCCTGGTTGCGGCATTTATAGCGATACTCCACTTCCGCCGCTGGGAAATGATGCAAGACCACCTGCATCATCGTGAATTTATACAGATCGGTGTCGAGCAGCGAAGTAATGATCATGGTGTCTGGATACAAGGCGGTGATGAAAGGTGGCCGGTGCACGCAAGGCGCAGCCTGCGCCGATTCCGCATCTTACAGCAGCGGCTTTATTTATTACATTCGCTGCGATAGCGCGCTTCCAGCTTGCTGCGCTCGTCGTACTGCACGACATTGGCGCGGCTCTGCTGGTAAGGCCGGCTCGGATCGTTGCGCGCGGCGCCTGGCGGGAAAGAATCCGGCGGCGCTGCCGGCGCGGCAGTCTGGGCGCGCCTGATTTGCTGCTGCAGTGCGACGCAGTGACGGTCGTCTTTCAGATTCAAGCCCGTACCGACGTTTGACGGCTGCTCGCCTTCCGGCGCGGCCAGCAATTTCCTGCGGTCTTCGGCGGAAAGGCTGTTGAAGCTGGTGGTGGCGGCGGCTTTGGGAATGGCGTCGGCAGGTGCGCTGAACGTCTCGGCGGCCTGGGCTGACAGCGCCGCCATGCCGATCACGGCCAGCGGGACAAAACGAAGAAACGATGGGAAACGCTGATTCATGGCAATCCTCCGTGGATCAAATGGATGGAGTATCGGCTGCGCCCGGGCTGGCAGGGCAAGCAGATTGCGCTGCTACATCATGGTCTTCGTTTGGCGGTATGGCTGGCAAAGCTTATGACAAACATCTCCAGAGAGATGGCAACGTGACAATTTTAGCTTACTCATCATGCCGCCATGCATTTTTTTATATGTCCGATGCCGCGCTCGGCGCCGGCGACGCGTGATCGGGCTCGAAAAAACACCAGTGCACCTGCGGCCAGCGCTGCTGGATGCCGGCTTCGATACGGTTGATGGCGTCCACCAGCGCCACGGCGGACGGCTGCGGCTGCATCACGGCCTGCACCGCAACCATGACTTGCTCGCCCCACTGCATGGAAATCAGGTTGCGCACGCCGGCGACGTCGGCATCGGCTTCGATGTATGCCTTGATCGCGGCATGCACCTCCGGCGCTGCCGACTCGCCGGTGACCATGGCCTTCACCTCGCGGATCACCAGCACCGCGACGATCATCAGCAAGACGCCCACCGCGATCGTGCCGCAGGCGTCCCACAATGGATTGCCGGTAACCACGGTCAGGGAAACCGCGGCAAACGCCAGCGCCAGCCCGGCCAGCGCGGCGATATCCTCCCCTGCCACCACCATCAGTTCCGACTGCCGGGTTTCGCGGAACCATTGCATGAAAGGCTTGCCCTGCGCAATCTTGCGGATTTCCACCAGCGCGCCGCGCAGGGAGAAAGCCTCCAGCACCACCGACACGCCCAGCACGCCGAGCGCGATCCAGGGAGTACTGATCGGCTGCGGATGCTTCAGGTGCTCGACCCCTTCCATCACTGAAAATGCGCCGCCGACAAAAAACAGCAACAGGGCCACCATCATCGCCCAGAAATACACTACCCGCGCGTAGCCCATGGGATGGGAGGCGTTGGCCGGCCGCTTGGCTTCTTTCAGGCCGATCAGCAGGAACACCTGGTTGGTGCAGTCGGCCAGCGAGTGGATCGCTTCCGCCAGCATCGCCCCCGAGCCGGTATAGACGGCCGCGGCGAATTTCGCCAGCGCGATGCCGCCATTGGCCCCCAAGGCATAAAAGATGGCTTTGGTGGAGCCCTCATTGGAAGATGACATAATTAATCCGTAGCAACAAAGGCAGTAACGATAGCCAGTTTGGCAAGTTCATGCAAGCAATCCGTCCGCGCCGGAAAGCCATTGCGCCGGATATGGTAAAACTACGGAATCGGGAGATTTTCTGCTAATGCGGATTTCACATTTGCTTATATGGATTCTATATAACAGCAGTTTGTGAGAAAACCCGAATTACCTTAAAATACAAGGCTTTGCGACTGGGTAAATATATAGTAGGGCAAGCATGGCCCCAAACTATCCAGACGCCGCTTCAAGACCCGCATCAAGACCATTATTTACAGATAGGACTGTTGTTATGACCCACGTTGTGACCGAATCTTGCATTCGCTGCCGCTATACCGACTGCGTGGATGTATGCCCGGTTGATTGCTTCCGCCAAGGCCCGAATTTCCTGTCGATCGACCCTGACGAGTGCATCGACTGCGCGGTATGCGTCGCCGAGTGCCCGGTCAACGCCATCTATGCTGAAGAAGATGTGCCGGCGGACCAGCTGCATTTCATCAAATTGAATGAAGACCTGTCGCGCCACTGGCCATCGATCACCAAGACCATCGCTCCTCTGGCCGAAGCCGAGGAATGGAAGGATGTCAAAGAAAAATTGGATTTTTTGCAACGTTAACCCAGCCTCGGGCCGCCGCGCAGCATCGGCGGCCGGGACGCCAGCAGCGCAAATTCTTCAATAAAGCCAGGCCATTGTCCCCAGCCACAGCGCAGCACCTATCGCCTCAGATACATCAACGCGAAATTTTCATCCAATCGCCGCACAGCCATCAGTAGCAATCCGGCCACGGCGTTTTGGGGGACCCAACTGAAACAGGAATCAGATCGTCGTATGGATACCACCGTCAAACTTGCACCTGCACTCAATTCTGCCAACAGCGTGATCGAAACCGATGCCGTCATCGTCGGCGCCGGTCCGGTCGGCCTGTTCCAGGTCTTTGAACTCGGCCTGCTGGAAATCAAGGCCCACGTCATCGACTCGCTGCCGGTAGTCGGCGGCCAGTGCGTGGAGCTGTATCCGGACAAGCCGATCTACGACATTCCTGCGGTTCCGGTCTGCACCGGCCAGGAACTGACCGACAACCTGCTGAAGCAGATCGAGCCGTTCGAGCCGACTTTCCACCTGAACCAGGAAGTCACTCTGGTGGCGCGCCGCGAAGACAACCGCTTCGACCTGGAAACTTCGGCCGGCACCCGCTTCATCACCAAGACCATTTTCATCGCCGCCGGCGTCGGCTCGTTCCAGCCACGCACCATCAAGGTCGAAGGCATCGACCAGTTCGACAACTCACAGCTGTTCTACCGGGTCAAGGATCCAGCCCAGTTCCACGGCAAGAACCTGGTGATTTGCGGCGGCGGCGACTCCGCGCTGGACTGGGCGCTGGACCTGGTCGGCAAGGCTGAATCGGTGGTGCTGCTGCACCGTCGCGAAGAATTCCGCGCCGCCCCTGCTTCCGTCGCCAAAATGAAAGCGCTGTGCGAAGCCTATGAAATGCAATTCCTGGTCGGCCAGGTTACCGGCCATGAAGCCAAGGATGGCAAGCTGAGCGAAATCAAGGTCACCGGCCCGGACGGCGTCACCCGCCGCCTGCCGCTGGACACCCTGCTGGTGTTCTTCGGCCTGTCGCCAAAACTCGGCCCGATCGCTGAATGGGGCCTGGATATCGAGCGCAAGCAGCTGAGAGTGGTCGACACCGAGAAATTTGAAACCAATGTGCCGGGCATCTTTGCGGTGGGCGACATCAACACTTATCCGGGCAAGAAGAAGCTGATCCTGTCGGGCTTCCATGAAGCCGCGCTGGCCGCTTTCGGCGCTGCGCCTTACATTTTCCCGGACAAGAAGATCCACATGCAATACACCACCACATCGCCGAAGCTGCACAAGATCCTGGGTGTGGAATCGCCGGTATTCGATTAAAAACCTGCTTCATTAAATAAAAAGCCGTCCGAGAAGTGATTCTCGGGCGGCTTTTTTATCGCCTCACTGCTAGGTAAACGTAAAAACGCCCGGGATGCTGATGCATCCCGGGCGTTTTTCATGCAGCTAGATTATTACTGCACTGCTGCCGGAGCAGCTTCGCCGCCTTCATCAGACTGCGCTGCCTTCATCGACAGTTTCAAACGGCCGCGGTCGTCGGTCTCGAGAACCTTGACGCGCACTTGCTGGCCTTCTTTCAGGTAGTCGGCGACAGCATTCACGCGCTCATTGGCGATCTGGCTGATGTGCAGCAGACCGTCTTTACCTGGCAGGACCTGGACGATTGCGCCGAAGTCCAGCAGCTTCAGGACCGTGCCTTCGTAGACCTTGCCTACTTCAACCGAAGCAGTCAGTTCTTCGATACGGCGCTTGGCTTCCTGGCCCGCAGCTGCATCTACCGAAGCGATAGTCACGACGCCTTCGTCGCTGATATCGATCTGGGTGCCGGTTTCTTCGGTCAGCGCGCGAATCACTGCGCCGCCCTTGCCGATCACGTCGCGGATTTTTTCCGGATTGATCTTGATGGTGATCAGGCGCGGAGCGAAATCGGACAGCTCGGTTTTACCGTGCGGTACCGCTTCCTGCATCTTGCCCAGGATATGGATACGGCCTTCTTTAGCTTGCGCCAGAGCGACCTGCATGATTTCCTTGGTGATGCCCTGGATCTTGATATCCATCTGCAATGCAGTGATACCGTTAGCTGTACCAGCTACCTTGAAGTCCATGTCGCCGAGGTGATCTTCATCGCCCAGGATGTCGGTCAGGACAGCGAACTTGCTGCCGTCCTTGATCAGGCCCATGGCGATACCGGCCACGTGCGCTTGCATCGGCACACCGGCGTCCATCAGAGCCAGGCAGCCGCCGCAGACCGAAGCCATCGACGAAGAACCGTTGGATTCAGTGATTTCCGATACCAGGCGTACCGAGTAGCTGAAATCTTCCGCTGCCGGCAGTGCTGCTTGCAGAGCACGCTTGGCCAGACGGCCGTGGCCGATTTCGCGGCGCTTTGGCGTACCAACGCGACCGGTTTCGCCAGTAGCGAACGGTGGCATGTTGTAATGCAGCATGAAGCGGTCCGAGTACTCGCCCATCAGCGCGTCGATCTTTTGTTCGTCGCGTGCGGTGCCCAGCGTGGCGACTACCAGCGCCTGGGTTTCGCCACGGGTGAACAGAGCCGAGCCGTGGGTACGCGGCAGGACGCCGGTACGGATGGTGATCGGACGCACGGTACGCGTGTCGCGACCGTCGATGCGCGGCTCGCCTTCGAGGATCTGCGAACGCACGATCTTGGCTTCCAGGTCAAACAGGATGCCGCTGACTTCGGACGAATCAGGTGCATTGCCGCCGATCGATGCAGCTTCAGCAGCCAGCGCCGCGTTGACTTCGGCAGTAGCGTCTTTCAGCTTGGTGGTGCGAGCTTGCTTGTCTTTGGTCTGGTAGGCTTCACGCAGCTTGGCTTCGCCGAAATGGGCAACGCGCGCGATCAGTGCGTCGTTCTTTGGCGCCGGGCTCCATTCGACTTCAGGCTTGCCGCCGTCGCGCACCAATTCATGGATCGCGTCGATCACTGCCTTCGATTGCTCGTGGCCGAATACAACCGCGCCCAGCATGATTTCTTCCGACAATTGCTTGGCTTCCGATTCCACCATCAGCACGGCGGTTTCAGTACCGGCAACCACCAGGTCCATGGCTGACTTGCTCAGTTGCGAAGTGGTTGGGTTCAAGACGTATTGGCCGTCGATATAACCAACGCGCGCAGCGCCGACCGGGCCGGCGAAAGGAATGCCGGCAACCGACAAGGCGGCGGAGGCGCCGATCATTGCAGCGATGTCTGGATCGATTTCTGGATTGACCGACAGCACGTGAATGATGACTTGCACTTCATTCAGGTAACCTTCTGGGAACAGCGGGCGGATCGGACGATCGATCAGGCGCGATGTCAGGGTTTCTTTTTCGGAAGGACGGCCTTCGCGCTTGAAGAAACCGCCTGGGATACGGCCAGCTGCGTATGTCTTTTCAACGTAATCAACGGTCAAAGGGAAAAAATCCTGACCTGGCTTGGCATCTTTGCGTGCCACAACGGTAGCCAGCACAACGGTATCTTCGATCGATACCAGCACTGCGCCGGAGGCTTGGCGAGCGATCTCGCCAGTTTCCAGGGTGACCTGATGCTGACCATACTGGAATGTCTTCGTAACTTTATTAAACACAATATATCCTTTCATTTTGCCGACAGATTTTCAGGCGCTGTCGTTCACCTCACCACAGACGATCCATCGCTGGCTGTTGCCAATGAATTGCCGTCTCCTTGCTTAGTACTAACTTCTTGAAACTTGTGCAGATAAGCCGCAAAAAAACCGCTGCCAAAAGCAAAAATGCCCGCATCAGAGACTGATACAGGCATTTTTTTTCAACTTATCGACGGACCAAGGACATCGTCGCGAAATATCGAAACAGGATGTCGCAGAAAATAACGTCGGCCGACGATGAGTCGCGCACTTACTATTACTTACGCAAGCCGAGTTTTTCGATCAGCGAGCGGTAACGGTTCAGGTCCTTACCTTTGAGGTAGGACAGCAGGCTTTTACGACGGTTAACCATCATGATCAGGCCGCGGCGGGAATGGTGATCCTTGGCGTGGGCTTTGAAGTGACCGTTCAGGTCGTTGATACGGGCTGTCAGCAGCGCAACTTGCACTTCCGGGGAGCCGGTGTCGTTTTGACCGCGCGCATTATCAGTGATAATAGCGGCCTTGGCTGTTTTTTCGATAGTCATGCTTTACCTTTCACAAGCGGTGTACAGAGTACGCAACCCTATGCACCGTGAACAAACAATTAAGAAATCCGGTCAAACTTGACCAGACGCGCAGTATATAGCAAAAAACCTGCGGATTCAAATACTTAGGGTTCGTTAGGGCAAAAAATGGATATTTGTGCGGTCGTAGCTGGATGCGCAGCAAGGCAGACGACGCGCCACAGTGCTAGCACTGTAAGCGGCGGCTAACGCAGCAGCGCGCCAGCTACGGCCAGCACAAATGTTCAATTTTTGCCCTGACGAGCCCTCAGCGCGGCACTAACAACAAACTATTTTGGAGCATAGCCATGAAGCAACTCTTCCCTGCCCTGTTAGCCGGCCTGCTGCTCAGCCTGGGCGGTTGCGCCTCGCTGCTGGCGCCGCCGGTCAATCCGGGCGAGCCGGAAGCGCAAGTACTGGCGCGCCTGGGCAAACCCACCGGGACTTATCAAGACGGCAATGATGTACTATTGGAATATGCGCGCGGCCCGTTCGGCCAGGCGACGTACATGGCGAAAATCGGCTCCGACCATAAATTAATTTCTTATGAACAAGTATTAACCATGGAGAAATTCGCCACCATCAAGGTCGGCCAGTTCAACCAGGCCGACGTGCTGCGCACCATAGGCAAGCCTTTCGAGACCGTCTACTACGACCGGGTCAAGCTGAACGGCTGGAACTACGCCTTCAAGGAAGCGGGCGTCTGGAACTCGGAGATGACGGTGTATTTCGACGACAGCGGCATTGTACGCAAACTGGAAAACGGCCCCGATCCGCGCTTTGAGCATAGCCGCTTCGGCCGATAAACCGCAGGCAAGCCCAACGCCCGATAACAGAAAGCGGCATACATGATCAAACTCCCCGAGCGCCGGCGTGTCCAGGCCATGCTGGCCAGCACCCTGAACGAATGGTTCAAGCAGCGTTCCGGCAGCAAAGGCGCGGCGCTGGCCTTCTACACACTGTTCTCGATGGCGCCGATGCTGATCCTGGTGATCGCGATCGCCGGCGCGGTGTTCGGCGAACAGGCGGCGCGCGGCGAGATTTTCGGCCAGCTGTCGGGCCTGATCGGGCCGACCGGCGCCGACGCCATCCAGCTGCTGCTGGCCGCGGCCCACCAGAACCAGTCGGGGCCGCTAGCGGCGCTGATTGCCGTGGTCGTACTGTTGGCCGGCGCCACCACCGTGTTTTCCGAGCTGAAGGATAGCCTGGACGAGATCTGGTACGTCGAACGCACCCGCCAGTCCGGCCTCATGTCGCTGATACGCACCCGCTTGCTGTCGTTCGGGCTGATCCTGGTACTGGCCTTCCTGCTGCTGACCTCGCTGGTGATCAGCGCGGCGCTGGCGCTGCTGGCCAAATACCTGGGCGGCACCTGGGTCAGCGTGACGGCGATCTTTTCGCCGCTGTCGCAGCTGTTCGCCTTTGCCGTGATCGCCAGCCTGTTCGCCTCGATCTACAAGATGCTGCCGCAGACCAAGCTGCCGTGGCGCGACGTCTGGATCGGCTCGATCGGCACCGCCGCCCTGTTCGTGCTCGGCAAATACCTGATCGGCATCTACCTCGGCAACAGCGGCGTCGCCTCCAGCTATGGCGCGGCCGGCTCGGTGATCGCGCTGCTGCTGTGGATTTACTACTCGGCGCAGATTTTCTTCTTCGGCGCCCAGTTCACGCGCCAGTACGCGCTGTTTTTCGGCAGCCTGCAAAACAAAGAAGCCGGCAATCTGGCGACGCCGGCTTCCTGATTTCCTTCTTTGTATTCAAGGCAAGCAACACCGTCATCCCCGCGAACGCGGGGGATCCATTTTCACTGCCATATTCGGCAACTTGGATTCCCGCATTCGCGGGAATGACGGGGTCGCCGAGACCGGGGTGCGCAGCTGGGGTCGCCTAGACGGGCGCGCCGAAACGGGGGCGCCAATGGCAGAACAAGGTTATTCGCGCTGCCCTTTAATCCTCATACGGCTCCAGCCCGCGGTCCGACAGGCGCAGGATGCGGCCGCAGCGGCGCGCCAGTTCGATGTCGTGGGTGACAATGACGAAGGCGGTGCCCAGCGTCTGCGACAATTCCAGCATCAGATCGAAAGTCATTTGCGCGGTGGCGCGGTCCAGGTTGCCGGTCGGCTCGTCGGCCAGCACGCAGGCCGGCTTGGTCACCAGCGCCCGCGCCAGCGCCACCCGCTGGCGTTCGCCGCCGGACAGCTCGCCCGGCACGTGGATCACGCGTTCCGCCAAGCCGACCCGGGCCAGGATTTCGCGCGCCTGCTGCTGCGCGTCGCTGCGCTTGAGGCGGCGGATCATGAGCGGCATGGCGACGTTGTCCAGCGCGGAAAATTCCGGCAGCAGATGATGGAACTGGTAGACGAAACCGAGCGCATTGTTGCGCAGGTCGCCGCGGGTCTTTTCGCCCAGCGTGGTGAAGTCCTTGCCGAGCAGGCTGACATTGCCGGCGCTCGGCGTGTCCAGGCCGCCCAGCAGATGCAGCAGGGTCGACTTGCCGGAACCGGAAGCGCCGACGATGGCGACCTGCTCGCCCTTGGCGACATCGATATCGATGCCGTTCAAGACCTTGACCGAATAACTGCCCTGGGTAAACGTCTTGCCCAGGCCGCGGCAAGAGAGGACGACGGGATTATTGTTTTGATTGGTTGTATTACTCATAACGCAATGCCTCAGCAGGTTTCACCCGGGCGGCCCACCAGCTCGGGTACAGAGTCGCCAGGAAGGCCAGCACCACGGCGACGCCGCCTATGGTCCAGACGTCCGGCCAGCGCAGGTCTGACGGCAATTCGGTGATCACATACACGCTCTTCGGCAGGAACTGCACGTGCAGCAGGTTTTCGATGAACGGCACGATGACATCGATATTCAAAGCTATCAGCACGCCGCCGCCGACGCCGATGGCGGTGCCGATCAGGCCCACCAGCGCGCCCTGGATCATGAAGATCTTCATGATCGAGCCGGGCGATGCGCCCAGGGTGCGCAGGATCGCGATGTCAGCCTGCTTGTCGGTCACCGTCATCACCAGCGTCGACACCAGGTTGAACGCCGCCACCGCGATGATCAGGGTGAGGATGATGAACATCATGCGCTTCTCGGTCTTGACCGCGGCGAACCAGTTGCTGTTCTGCTGGGTCCAGTCGCGCAGGTACAGGTTCGGCGGCAGCGTGGTCGCCAGCTGCTGCACGATCTGCGGCGCTTCCAGCATGTCGGTCACCTTCAGGCGCACGCCGGACGGCGAATCCTGGCGGAACATCTTTTCCGCATCGTCCAGGTGGATGAAGGCCAGGGTCGAATCGTATTCAAAATGGCCGGCCTCGAAAATCCCGGCCACGGTAAATTGCCGCAAGCGCGGAATCACGCCGGCCGGCGTCACCTGCCCCTGCGCCGCCATCAGCGTCACCTTGTCGCCGATGCCGACGCTCAAGGCATGCGCCAGCTCGATCCCCAGCACGATATTGAATTCGCCCGCCTTCAGGTCGTTGAAACTGCCTTGCTTGACCTTCTTGGCGACGTCCGACACCTTCGGCTCCTCGGCCGGCAAGACGCCGCGTACCGCCACGCCGCGCAAGACACTGTCGCGCACCAGCATGGCTTGCGCATCGACATAGGGGGCGGCGCCGATCACTTCCTTGTTCTTGAAGGCCTGCTTGGCGACTTCTTCCCAGTTCTGCATGGAGCCGGAAGCGTCGAACACTTCGATATGCGCCAGCACCGACAGCATGCGGTCGCGCACATCCTTCTGGAAGCCGTTCATCACCGACAGCACCACGATCAGCGCGGCGACGCCAAGCGCAATGCCGGCCATCGAAATCAGGGAAATGAAGGAAATGAAGCTGTTGCGGCCGCTGCGCTTGCCCGCACGGGTATAGCGGATGCCGACCAGCCACTCAAATGGTAAGTTTTTTATGATGCTCAATGCGAGGCTCCCAAAATCAGCCCGCAGTTTGCCATAATTTGACAAACTCACGGGGCTTTCCGGCTAAATGCGCTTACTCTGATCCTAAGCGGGTGCTATCGTTCAATCTCGAACAGCGCCAAAAAGCGGGATGACGCCATCAATTGCCAAAACGAAATATACTCTGAGATACAGCACCATATTCGTAAAGCATCCGGCCGCTGGCGGATGCCAACCCAAACCATTCAGAATTATCGAGGACCGCATCATGAAAAAATTCTTTGCGCTTTGCCTGGGCTTGCTGCTGGCGCAGGCGGTGACGGCAGCCAACCTGCCCTATGACGAAAAAGCCGACGCCAAGGCCGACGTCAGCCAGGCCCTGAGCCAGGCGCAGGCCAGCCAGAAGCAGGTGATCCTGGTGTTCGGCGCCAACTGGTGCACCGATTGCCGCGAACTGGACAAGGCCCTGCACGGCAAAAGCGCAGCGCTAATCGACGGCAAATTCATTCTGGTGAAGGTCGATGTCGGTAATTTCGACAAGAATCTCGACGTTGCCCAGTCTTACGGCAACCCGATCAAGAAAGGCATTCCGGCGGCAGTGTTGCTCAGCCCGGACAACAAGATCATCTACTCGACCAAGGCTGGCGAGCTGGCCGATGCCCGCCGCATGGGCGAGAACGGTATCTATGATTTCTTCAACAAGGAAATTGTAAAACGATAGAGGGCGCGGACCGGACCAGCATGATCCGGCCCGCTTCAGGCAATTACTTCGGTGCCAAGCGGATGCCGCCGTCCAGGCGGATCACTTCACCGTTCAGATAGACCGTTTCCAGGATGGTCTTCACCAGCGCCGAGAATTCCGCCGGCTTGCCCAGCCGCGGCGGGAACGGCACCATCTTCCCGAGCGCTTCCTGCACTTCCGCCGGCATGCCCAGCAGCATCGGCGTTTCCATGATGCCCGGTGCGATCGTCATCACACGGATGCCGTGGCGCGACAGCTCGCGCGCCGCCGGCAAGGTCAGCGCCACCACGCCGCCCTTGGACGAAGCATAGGCCGCCTGGCCGATCTGGCCGTCGAAGGCCGCCACCGAAGCGGTGTTGATGACCACGCCGCGCTCGCCGTCCGCGTTCGGCTCACCCTTGCTCATGGCGTCGGCCGCAAGGCGCATCATGTTGAAGGTGCCGATCAGGTTGATCTGCACCACCCGTGTAAAGTCTTCCAGCCCATGCGGGCCTTCCTTGCCGACGATGCGCTTGGCAGGGGCCACGCCGGCGCAGCTGATCAGGCCGTGCAGGCCGCCGAACACCGTGAGCGCGGTGTCCACGGCCGCCTGTGCGCTGCTTTCGCTGCAGACGTCGGTGGCGACAAAGCGGGCATTGCTGCCCAGCTGCGTCGCCAGCGCGGCGCCGGCTTCCTGGTTGATATCGGCGATCACCACCTTGGCGCCGCCTTGCACCAGCATGGCGGCAGTGGCCGCGCCGAGGCCGGAACCGCCGCCGGAAATCAGGAATACATTATTTTCGATTTGCATATTTTCTCTTCTTTACGATTTTCTACAATTTAGCTTTAGCGATTTCCTGGTTGCGCAAGATGAAGCGCTGCAGTTTGCCGCTGGGGGTTTTGGGTAATTCTGTCAAAAATTCGATTTCGCGCGGATAGGAATGCGCGGCCAGGCGGCGCTTGACGTATTGCTGCAGCTCCTCCGTCAACGCATCGCTCGGCGCGTAATCCTTGCTGAGGACAACGAAGGCCTTGACCAGTTCGGTGCGTTCCGGGTCCGGCTTGCCGACCACAGCCGCCTCGACCACCGCCGGATGCTCCAGCAGCGCGCTCTCCACGTCAAATGGACCGATGCGGTACCCGGAAGAAGTAATGATATCGTCGCCACGGCCGATAAAGCTGATGCTGCCATCCTGGTTCAGTTCCACCGTATCGCCGGTGACGTAGTAGGGGCTCTGGTCGCGGCTGTTGTCCTGCTGCCAGTAGCCCTGGAACCAGTAGATGGGCGAACGCGGGCGGTCCACCGCCAGCACGCCCGGCTCGCCGACACCCAGTTCCTTCTCATCGTCGTCAATCACCGCCAGCCGGTAACCCGGCATGGCGAGGCCGGCCGAGCCCATGTGCACCTCGTGCTGCAAGCCGTGATGATTGCACAGCACCATGCCGGTTTCGGTCTGGCCGTAGTGATCGTTGATCAAGGTGTCCAGATGTTCGCGGAACCAGCGGATCACTTCCGGGTTCAAGGGCTCGCCGGCGCTGCTGACCCCGCGCAGCTGGCCCTTGACCGGCGCCGCGGCTTCCGCGCCGGCGGCGATCAGCATGCGGTATGCAGTCGGCGAGCCGGTCAGGTTGGTGATGCCGTACTTCTTGATAATCCGGTAGGTGCTCTCTACGGTGAAGGAACCTTCGTAAAAAGTAATCGCGTGCCCCATCATCAACGGTCCGGTCACGCAGTAATACAGGCCGTAGGCCCAGCCCGGATCGGCGATATTCCAGAACGCATCTTCCGGCCGCAGATCGACCGCATAGCGTGTATAGACATAGAACGACAGCAGCGCCTTCAGCGGCACCGATACGCCCTTGGCCGGGCCGGTGGTGCCGGAAGTGAACAACATGATGAAGGCATCGTCGGCCTTGCGCATCACCGGCGCAAATTCGGTCGTGTGCTTGCCCATCTCGTCCCAGAAGCCGAAGTCGCCAACAGTCAAGGCGCTGGCGCCGTTGACCGTCATCACCGGCGGGCATTGCGGCACTTCTTCCAGCTTGTGGCGGTTGTCGGCGTCGGTAATGATCAGCCTGGCCTCGCTGGCGGCCACCCGGTACTCGATCGATTTCGAACCGAAGGCGGTAAACAGCGGCTGATACACCGCGCCGGCTCGCCAGGTGCCGAGGATTGCCACCAGCAGTTCCGGCGTGCGCGGCAGCAAACCGGCGACGCGGTCGCCCGGCTGCACGCCCTGCGCCTTCAGGAAATTAGCAAAACGACCAGACAATTCCTGCAGCTGAGCGAAGGTATAGCTGGCGCTGCGGCCATCCTTGCCTTCCCAGTTCAGGGCGATGCGTCCAGGCGTGGCATGGCGGTCGCAGCATTCGACGCAGGCATTGACGCCGGTCTGCAGGCTGCCGGCCAGTTCGGCAGCCACGCTGTCGAGCTTGAAATCGGCATAGAACCGCGCATAGTCCGGCACGACCTGGGCCGCGGCTGCAGTTGGGAAACCAGATGACATGAATGTTCTCCTCTAACCTAAAATGACTGACTTGGTCAGTTCTTGTTATGTTGTTATGAGAAATCGGCTTGCTGCGGCTAAGTCTAGGATATTTAGTGACTTGGGGCCATGTTAAAAGCGATCATTACACCTGAGCGAAATTGCAATGAATAATTTGGGGCCTATGGAAGACTGGGAGAAAGGGACGATCGCCATCGGCCTTGTCGGCGAAGCGCTGCATTGCATGCGCCAGCGCGGCATGGATGCCGATGCGCTGCTGCTGCAGGCGGGGATTTCGCCGCGCCTGCTGACGGCGCCGCACGCGCGGGTGGCGGCGGCCAGCTACGGCCGCCTGTGGTATCTGATCTCGCAAGCCACCGATGACGAATTCTTCGGCATGGACAGCCATCCGATGCGGGTCGGCAGCTTCAACCTGCTGTGCCGCAGCGCCCTGCACAGCGCCAACCTGGGCAAGGCCTTGTCGCGCATGCTGGATTTCCTGCGGCTGGTGCTGGACGATATCTCGGCGAGCCTGTCGCAACAGGATGGCGTAGCCTGCATCGTCATCAATGAAAGCGGCAGTCCGCGCCGCATGTTCACCTATGCCACCTTCCTGATGTTTGTGCATGGCGTCGGCAGCTGGCTGATCGGCCGCCGCATCCAGCTGCTGTCGGCCGATTTCCGCTGCGAGGAGCCGCCCTCCAGCCTCGACTACAAGATCCGCTTCTGCGACCAGGCGCGCTTCGGCCAGCCGCGCACCAGCATTACCTTCGACGCCGCCTGCCTGGCACTGCCGATAGTGCAGAACCAGCGCACCTTGCCCGTCTTCCTGCGCGAAGCGCCGGGCAACCTGCTGGTGAAATACAGCAACCACGACAGCCTGGCAGCCACCATCCGCCGCCATCTGCGCCAGCTACCGATGAATGAGTGGTCGGATTTCGACAACCTTGCCAGTCAGCTGCAGACGCCGGCCTCGACGCTGCGCCGCAAGCTCAGCCAAGAGGGGCAATCGTACCAGGCGATCAAGGACAACCTGCGGCGCGACCTGGCGATCAACTACCTGAGCGGTTCGGCCAGAAGCATCGAAGAGATCGCCATCAGCCTCGGTTTTGCCGACCCCAGCGCCTTCCATCGCGCCTTCAAGAAATGGACCGGCAGCAGCCCGGGGGAACACCGGCGCGCCTTGGCGACGCCATAGCAGGCACAGCCGGTGTTCATTTGCGCCGCGCCTGGGTAAACACCCTGCCATGGATCGCCGACAGGATCGCCTCCACCGCCGGATGCTTGATCTTGCGTTCATTCGAGACCGCATAAAACTGTTCATGCACCTGCTCCAGCTGGCCGATCAGCACGGCGCCGAATTGCTCCTCGACATCCGCGGCCAGCGCGGACGGGGCCGGAAACAGGCCGAGGCCGCTGCGGCCGAAGGTGTTCAGCAAGGCATTGTCATCGAACTCCCCCACCACATCCGGCCGCAGCTCGCGCGTCTCAAACCAATGATCGATGCGGCCGCGGATGACGTTATTGCGGGTCGGCAGCAACACAGGTGCGCCGCGCAGGCTGGCCGGGAATTTGGGTTTATAGCGCTTGGCCAGTTCCTTGCTGCCAAACAGCGCGATATCGCTTTCGCCCAGCAGATGGCTGAACACTCGCAGCGCCGTGCCGGACGGCGCCGGCCGGTCGGTCAGCACCACGTCCAGCTTGTGCAGGGTAAGGTCGCCCAGCAGCGCTTCGAACTTGTCTTCGAAACACACCAGTTTGACCCGCTGCGGCAAGCGCAGCGCGGCTTCCAGCAGGCGCGCGGAGATCAGTTTCGGCAATGAATCGGAAATCCCTACCGCCAGCCGCATGGTCGGTTCATCCTCGGCCGCCGCCAGCGCCTCCTGCATCTGCTCGCCCAGCAGGAAAATCTGGTCGGCGTAACCGAGCGCCAGCCGCCCGGCCTCGGTCAGCACCAGGCGCCGTCCCTGCGGCGCCAGCAGCGCTTTGCCGACCTCCTGCTCCAGCAGCGACAGCTGAGCGCTGACGGTTTGCACGGCCAGCCCTAGTCGCTCGGCGGCGCGCGTGACGCTGCCCTCCTTGGCCACCACCCAGAAATAATGCAGATGCCGAAAGTTCAGCGACGATGGTTTCATTGTTCTGTTTTTCCGAAGTAATTCTTCGATTATCTTCGCTTTTTTAATTTATGTCGCGGCCATATGATGATTACTCCTGAAACGAAATGGAGTCTTTGATGAAACCGACCATCGCGATCGTCGCTACCAAAGGTGTGAAACTCAGCCGCAGACTGCGCGAGTATGTGAGCCATCGTCTCAGTCGTGCGCTGGACCGAAAGCATTACAGCATCCAGGCAATGAAAGTCCGCATCAGCGACCAGAACGGCCCACGCGGCGGCATCGACAAGCAATGCCAGATCCAGCTGACCCTGAACGGCCTGCCGACCGTAGTGATCACGGAAAAAGGCAGCGATGTCGCCGCCATGGTCAACCAGGCTGCGCATCGCGCCGCCCAGGCCATCGAACGCCTGCTGGCGCGCACCAGATCGATTGCCCACACCAAGTACCTGGCGCCGGCGCTTGAGCCGGCAGTCATTTAATTTACGAAAGAACATCATGAACAACCGCTACGACACCCTGCGCAACCGCAGCGCAAGCTATGCCGCCACCACGGTGATGGACGGTGCTGCGCGCCAGGTCTTGCGCAACACCTATCTGCTGCTGTCGCTGTGCCTGGGCTTCAGCGCCATCGTCGCCGCTGCCGCGCTGGCGCTGAACCTGCCAGGGCCTGGCATCATCATCACCCTGGCGGGCTACTTCGGCCTGCTGTTCCTGGTCACCAAGTACCGTGACCGCGGCCTGGGCGTCGGGCTGGTGTTCGCGCTGACCGGCTTCATGGGCTACAGCAAGTACCTGAGCATGCCCAACGGCGGCCTGACTGTGATGATGGCGCTGGCCGGCACCGCCGTCATTTTCCTGGGGATGTCAGCCTATGCGCTGGTCACCAAGCGCGACCTGTCCTTCATGGGCGGCATGCTGACGGTGGGTGTGCTGGTGGCTTTCGTGGCGGGACTGGCGGCAATGTTCTTCAGCATCCCGGCCTTGTCGCTGACCGTATCGGCGGTGTTCGTGCTGCTGATGTCCGGCATGATTTTGTTTGAAACCAACAATATCGTGCGCGGCGGCGAGACCAATTACGTGATGGCGACCGTCAGCCTGTTCGTCTCGATTTTCAGCCTGTTCACCAGCCTGCTGCAGTTGCTGGGCTTCGTCAACAAAGAGTAAACCGCGGGCCGGACGTGCGCCGTCCGGCCCAATCAACTTTCAAGATAATGGAGAACGCCTATGTATTGCCCGGTATGTAAAGACAAGGAACTCGTCATGAGCGAGCGCCAGAGCATCGAAATCGACTATTGTCCCGGCTGCCGCGGAGTCTGGCTGGACCGCGGCGAACTGGACAAGATCATCCAGCAGTCGGCACAGGAACTGGCGAGCGCGCAGCCGCAACAGCAACCGCGCCAGCAGCCCGAGTACCGCGCGCCGCAGCATGGTTCACATTACAACGACTACCGCCGCCCCAAGAAAAAGGAAAGTTTCTGGCAAGAGCTGTTCGACTGACAGATCAGCAAAGGCGGAGGCGCCGCCGGCTCACGCAACCTGCCACCATGCCGGCAGCAGCTGCCTGATTTCCGGCCGCGCAAAGCGGTCGTCGATCAGATACACCACGCCACGGTCCTGCTGGGTGCGGATCACCCGGCCGGCGGCCTGCACCACTTTTTGCATGCCGGGATAGAGATAGGTGTAGTCATAGCCG
The DNA here is from genome assembly GCF_002564105.1 of Collimonas sp. PA-H2. Lineage (NCBI taxonomy): Bacteria > Pseudomonadati > Pseudomonadota > Betaproteobacteria > Burkholderiales > Oxalobacteraceae > Collimonas > Collimonas sp. PA-H2. The sequence goes on along the minus strand of NZ_PDBX01000001.1, from coordinate 4,026,744 downwards.
TTGCCGAAAGTCTCACCCATGCGGCGCATGATCTGTTCATTGACCGGATTGATCTGCGGCAGCCCCAGCGTGGCGATGAAAGCGCCGATCAGGCGCGCGCCAGGCAGATCGATACCCTCGGCGAACGAGCCGCCCAGCACCGCAAAGCCGACCCCTTGCGAGGTGTCGGTGAAGCGCGCCAGGAAATCGTCCCTTTCCCGTTCATCCATGCGGCGCGCCTGCAGCCATAGCTGAATCTCTGGATGCTCTGCCGCGAACAGCGTGGCGACCTTTTCCAGATAATCGTAGCTGCTGAAAAACATCAGGTAGTTGCCGGCCTGCTGCCGGTACTGGCGCGCGATCAACTCGACGATAGGCGCCAGCGAACGATCGCGGTGCTGGAAGCGGGTCGAGATGCCAGTCACAAGCTGCACCTGCAGCTGGTCCGCGGTGAACGGCGAAGGGACGTCGATCCAGGCGGTGTCGGCCGGCATGCCCAGCGTATCGCTGTAAAAATGCCAGGGGCTCAAGGTAGCGGAAAACAGCACCGTGCTGCGCGCCGCGGCGAAGCGTGGCGCCAGGAAAGGCGCCGGTACGATATTGCGGATACACAGGGTGCTGCCCTGCCCGCCTTGGCGCGTGATGTCGAACAAGGAATGCGGGCCGAACAGTTCGGCCATGCGGGTGAAGTGCAAGGCATCGAAATAGAATTGCTGCAGATGGCTGTCCATCGCCGCCGGATGCTCCACCATATAGTCGCTGATATCCGCCACCGCCTGCAGCAGCGCGCCGACAAACGCCTCAGGTATTTCCGCATAATGCAGGTAGTCGTCTTCCTGCTCCTTGCCCAGTGCGTTCCATTGCCGGCTGACCCGGTCCAGTCCGCGCTTGAGCGCCGGTGGCGCGTTGCGGCGCAGCGCTTTCAGCTGGCTGTACTCCATTTCGGCGGAATACATCTTGCGAGCGCGGTCTATCATATTGTGCGCCTCGTCCACCAGCACCCCCACCCGCCACTGATTGACGCTGGCCATGCTATACAGCATGGCGCTGATGTCGAAATAGTAGTTGTAGTCGCCGACAATGACATCCGACCAGCTGGCCATTTCCTGGCTCAGGTAATAGGGACAGACACGATGTTCGGCAGCCACCCGGCGCAGGCCCTCGCGGTCCAGCGCGCCGGCTTCGAGCGCCGCGCTGCGCGCCTGCGGCAGGCGGTCGTAGAAGCCTTGCGCCAAGGGGCAGGATTCGCCATAGCAGGCTTTGTCTGGATGTTCGCAAGCCTTGTCTCGGGCCACCAGTTCCAGCACGCGCAGGGGCAAGGCCGGCGCACTTTGCTTGATGCGCGTCACGGCTTCCAGCGCCAGCGCCCTTCCGGAAGTCTTGGCCGCCAGGAAAAAGATCTTATCCAAAGCCTGGCCCGGGCTCGCTTTCAGCATCGGAAACAAACTGCCGATGGTCTTGCCGATGCCGGTCGGCGCCTGCGCCAGCAGGCAGCGGCCGCTGACGGCGCTTTTGTAGACAGCTTCGGCCATGACGCGCTGGCCGGGACGGAAATCCGCATGCGGAAACTGCAAGGCGGTCAGTTGCAGGTCGCGCGCCGTGCGATGGGCCATTTCCTGTGCGGCCCAGGCCAGGAAACGCTGGCAGTGATCTTCGAAGAATTGGCGCAACAAATCCGCCGTCAGATGCTCGGTCAGCAACGTCTCTTTCTGGCTGCCGATATCGTAGTAGACCAGCGCCAGCTGCAGCTCATCCAGGCCACGGCTCTGGCACAGCAGGTGGCCGTAGATCCTGACCTGCGCCCAGTGCAGATGGCGATGGTTGTCCGGCATGCGGTCGAGGTCGCCGCGATAGGTCTTGACCTCTTCCAGGCGGTTGAGGCGCGGATCGTAGCCGTCGGCACGGCCACGCACCAGCAAGGGACCAAAACTGCCGCTCAGGCTGACTTCCGCTTCATAGCCAGGGGCGCGGCGCGCCGCCACCACGGCATGGCCGGTGATGCCTTCCTGCGCCGTTGGCGACGGCGTGAAACGCAGGTCGAGATCGCCTTGCTTGGCCGTGAATTCGCACAGCGCGCGCACGGCGACCACATATTGCGTAGGGGCCGTCGCCATCACGCGCTCTCCCCGGCCCACTGCACGTAATACACAGCAACAGGGATATCATGCCGGGCAAAATAATCCAGCCAGCGGATCTGGTTATCTTGCAGGCGGTCGCCCGGGCCTTTGACTTCAATCATCCGGTAGCGCTTCTCCGCCGGCCAGAACTGGATCAGATCAGGCAGGCCGGAACGGTTGCTCTTGATGTCTTGCAGGATGCGCTCAAAACATTTTTGCAAGTGCAATGGCGGCAGGCAATCCAGTGCCAGTGCCAGCAATGCTTCATCGATGGCGCCCCAGAACACGAAAGGCGACTGGGTATTTTCCTTGATGCGGAAATTGTGCAGGATGATCTGCCGGTAGCCGCCACTGCGCAGCAGCTCAAAGCCGGAGTCGAACTGCGGCGCCCGGCGCAAACGGAAATCAGGACTGTGCAAATCGGCCGGGCCGCTCTGGAACGGATGGAAGAAAGCGCCAGGCACCGGCGCGAACACGGCATCCCAGAACAACAGGCCGAACAGCGAATTGATCAGGGCGTTTTCGACATACAGCGCCGGCGCATCGGCACACGCCAGGTGGCGGCTGAGCTCACCCTCGACCGAGCTGCCCGGAGCGGGCCGCGGCAAGGCGATTTCGTGCTGGGCGATGCTGACAGCAACGGACGGCGTCAATTTGGGATGGCCGAGCGCGCGCCGCAGACGCGGCATGACGCGCAGCAGCTGCTGCTGTTCGGCTTCGCTTTCCGCCTGCTGCTCGGCCTGCTGCGCCAATGCAAATGCTGCCTCAGGCTGGCCGCAGCGCTCCAGCACCCGGATCGCCCGCAGGCGCGCGCCGGGCCGGCTGCTGCCGGCATACAGGCGCAGCGCCGGCGCCAGCTCGCCGTTGCGTTCATAGTGCTGGGCGACCTGGAACAGCAGCTTGCCGCGACGCTCTTCCAGCCACGGGTTCGGATAAGGCTGGGCGGATATATCCGCCACCACGGCATGCGGCTCCTCGCCGCCGAGAAAGCGTTCGCGGCAGGCATGCAGGTGCAGGTAGTCGTCGATATCCTGACGGCTGCTGAAACCTTGCGCCGCAGGCGACAGATCGACCTGTTCATATTTAAAGATACCCAGTTCGGACAGCACGAATTCCGACCAGTCCTGGTACAGGTTACCGAAAAACATCAGGCGCAGGCGGTCGCACAGCGTAGCCACCGGTTCGCATAGCTGCAACAGGCCGTCGGCGGCGTCAGGCCACCACTGCTCCAGGCTGCGCACGCCAGCCGCACCGCCCTCTGCCTGCCGCAGGAAATCCAGCTGCTCGCTCTTGCGCGCTACCTGTCGCAGCTGCGGGAAAGCTGCCGCGATTTCGACCTTGGTCAACACCCGGAACAGCTGCCCGATATCCAGCAGCGGCCGCGGCTCGACCCAGCCCGCCGCAATCAGCGGCGCTGCCGCACTGGTGGCGCAGCCGATTTCATCGTAACGCAGCTTGCTGAGCCGGAACAGCTCGCCCTTGCGCATTACCATCCGCACCAGCAATGCCGCCGAGGCTTGCGGCAAGTTGCCGAAACCATCGACGAAGGCCTGCTCTTCCAGGTTCAGCAAATGGCGATAGCGCGCGCGCACCGAGTCCACAACGGTGACGAAGTTGTCCAGGTAGTAGAAACGATTTTCCAACGTTTGGTTCATGTTCCGGGCGCAAGGGCTCAGTGCCGCAAAAAGCGTCATTTTTAAGTATTTTAACACTGTATGAACGTACAGTTATTCTGTAGTATATAGGAATGCGGGACGACTGAGGACGGCGCGAGATGCGCCAGGCTATTTGCCCCGGGTCCGCCGCCCTGGAAATCTGGCTGAACGGGAGTTGCGATGGAATTGAGCGATGCTGAAAAACTGATACTGACCATGCTGTGCGAGGTACATGCGCACCTGGACATCGCCGGCGAACTTGATCCGAAGTTTGTCCAGTCGGCCCTGCATAGCGGCAATACCTGGGGCTTGCGCTGGAAATATGGCGCGCTGTATGACGGCAATGCCCGTTCCGATCCGCCTATCGTCAAGGAGGTGGTGACGATTCTCGACATGTGGTCGGCCATCGAAGACGGCTACGCCGCGCTGCGCTCGCTGGAACAGGACAGGGTCGCCGCCAGCATTTCGCCGCAGCAGGTGGAAGTAAAGTTCATGGGATTCGACAGCGACACCGAGTTCGAACACGCCAACGTGGCTTCGTTCCTGATCAAGGACATGCAGCGTTTCCCCAAGTTCGCCGGACGCGATATCCATTCCCACCAGCCGTCGATTTCCATCTACCGGCGCATGGTGCGCGCTTTCGAATCGCTGCAAAAGCTGGCTGGCAAAGGACGGCTGAACGCCGATCAGCTGATTGCGCTTCTCAACGAAAATACTGGGCACTGCATCATTGCCTGAGTCATTTATGCTGCTTGCCGGCTATCGCCGTTATCGGCATTCGACGGTGCAGCCCGCGCCAGCCATAGCTTGATTTCAGCCGCCTCGAACAGCAACGGACCTTGCGGCAGAGCCGGCGCTGCCGGCCTGCCCTCGTTCCAGTCCGACAGGTCGGCTTGGGCGACGCAGCCATCAACGCGGCTAAAAATATCCTCGACATCGCCTTGCCAGGGCTGGTACAGATCTTGATTCACCACGATCAGCAAGGACAAGCGCGCGTTGTCGTCGCGCGGACCGCCAAGGCCCGCGCGCGTGCTGCGTTGAAGCAAGGCCAGTCCGCCGCCGGGACTGTGCAGCAATGCAACCGGCGCGCCTAAAAAATAGCGTCCGATGTCGATAATGAACCGATTGGCTTGTTGAATTTCATCGCACAAATCGATCTCTGCCTCCTTGCACAGGCTGTCGTACTGTACCGGCGTGAGTGCGGTATCGAGCGGCACGGTCAACCCGGATTCAAAACCCATCGGTATCAATATGCCGTTGCCGCTGGCAGCCGCAAAGCGCAGTGCGCGCAGGCTGGCCCGTCGGCGCGAAGGAACATCAGTCAGGCTAAGCTGGCCCGCCAGACGGGGACCGAAAGGCGTTTCCGGGAAAGCAATGATGGTGGCGTCGCCACTCAGATTATCCTGCTCGCGCACGTAGTGCGTGGCCTGGTAGTCCCACCACGCTCCCGGACAGAAAACGGCATCGAAACCAGCGCCAGCCAAAGGATCGAGTTGTGGTGTCGCGGCGCCAGGAGTCCAGGCCAGGAAACTGACCGAACTGCAATACTCGCGGGTTGCTGCCATCAAAGCCTGCCAAAGCGTGACAGGCACCGCGGCAGGCACGCTGCAGACGAAGCCTGCCACACCGGCATCCAGCAAGGCTTGCAAGCGTCTGCGCCAAAGCGCCGATACGCCGTGTTGCACGGCGCTGTCCGTCATGCGCAGAGGCAGGCCGCCGGCAGACAAGCTGTCATCCGCTAAGGATTTGCTATCGAACCAGTGGGGACAGGTCGCGACCAGGGGATCTTCCGGCGTGACTCTGTCGAGCACGATGTCGAGCAACAAACGCAAACCGCGTTCGGCGCAGGCCGCCGTCAGCTGTTCCAGCTGCGGCCCGTCTTCGATCCCGCCGTGCTGGCCAAGATTGAGTGTATTGGCCAGCAATACATGATCAAATCCGAGCTCGCCGCAATGGTCGAGCAAGGCGGGCCAGCCCTGGCGCGATACCAGGGCGGGGTTGACGCAGTAGATGCGGGGTGCAATGGCGAAGCTCATGTCAGCAATCCTTGATAGCGTTGCGGCAGCGCTGCCGGCCAGAACAGCCGCCCGCAAGCGCAGCCTTGGACCCAGGCAATCGTTCCACATTGGGCAGATTCAGACTTTATCGTGCCCCATGGCGGAAACATATCGGCGCAGGCCGCAAAGGATTGTAGGAATCCACCTACATAGACAGGTGACTACATTTACCTCAGGAAAATCAAAAATCGTTACTGAATTTTATGCATCGCCATACCCGGAAATCGATATCTTTTACACAATTAAAATCATGGGCCACGCATCCAGGCAGAGCAATTCATGGGCGCCAGCGGATAAAGAATAGACGGACAGGCAAAAAAATCTCCGTCGCTGCAGATGCAGCCACGGAGATTTTCTAGCGGCGGGTACTACTGGCCGCTCAGGCTTTCTGTTTTGCCGAAATCGCGTTTGCCACTACCAGCGCCGTCATGTTGACGACGCGGCGCACCGTGGCCGACGGGTTCAGGATGTGCACCGGAGCAGCAGCCCCCAGCAGCACCGGCCCCACCGTCACGCCCTGGCCCCCGGTCATCTTCAGCACGTTGAACAGGATGTTGGCGGCATCCAGGTTCGGCGTGATTAGCACATTGGCGTCGCCCGACAGGGTTGATTTCGGCAGGTATTGGGCGCGCAATTCCGCGCTCAAGGCAGCATCGCCGTGCATCTCTCCATCGGCCTCGACATCCGGCATGCGCTTGACGAACAGGTCGCGCGCAGCACGCATCTTCTTGGCCGAAGGCCGGTTGCTGGAACCGAACATCGAGTGCGACAGGAAAGCCACCTTGGGCGGTACGCCGAAGCGGCGCACTTCTTCCACCGCCATGGCGGCGATGTCGGCCAACTGCTCTGCGCTCGGATCGTCGTTGACGAAGGTGTCGGCGATGAACAAGGTGTGCTTGTCCAGCACCAGGCCGTTCATGGCGGCGAAACCCTTGGCGCCCTCGCGCAAGCCAATGATGTCGCTGACGTGTTCCAGGTGGCTGTCGAAGCGTCCCACCAGGCCGCACAACATGCCGTCGGCGTCGCCCAGCTTGACCAGCATCGACGCGATGGTGGTGTTCGAACGACGCAAGGTCGACTTTGCCATCTCCGGCGTCACGCCGTCGCGTGCCTTGATCTCGTGATAGGCTTCCCAGTACTGGCGGAAACGAGCGTCGTCTTCCGGATTGATCAGCTCGAAATCGCGTCCCGCCTGCAAGCGCAGGCCGGCGCGCTTGATGCGCGCTTCGATCACGGCCGGACGGCCGATCAGGATAGGCCGCACCAGCTTTTCTTCCAGCGCGATCTGTACCGCGCGCAGTACGCGTTCATCTTCGCCTTCTGCGTAAACGATGCGCTGCGGCTCGCCGCGTGCAGCCAGGAATACCGGACGCATGAACATGCCGGTGTGGCTGACGAAACGCATCAGCGACTGCCGATAGGCATCCATGTCCTTGATCGGACGCGTCGCCACGCCCGACTCTTCGGCGGCGCGCGCCACCGCGGGAGCGATGCGCAGGATCAGGCGCGAATCGAAAGGCTTCGGAATGATGTACTCCGGGCCGAACCGCAATTCCTGTCCGGCATAGGCTGACGCCACTTCTTCGCTGATCTCAGCCTTGGTCAGGTCGGCGATCTCGCGCACGCAAGCAACCTTCATCGCTTCGGTGATGCTGGTGGCGCCGCAATCCAGCGCACCGCGGAAAATGTAGGGAAAGCACAGCACATTGTTGACCTGGTTCGGATAGTCCGAACGGCCGGTGGCGATGATGCAGTCCGGCCGTGCTTCCAGCGCCAGCTCAGGGCGGATTTCCGGTTCCGGATTGGCCAGCGCCAGGATGATAGGCTGCGTGCCCATGGTCTTGACCATATCCTGTGACAGCACGCCAGGCGCGGAACAACCGAGGAAAACGTCAGCGCCGACGATCGCGTCCGCCAGCGTGCGCGCATCGGTAGACTGCTGGTAGCGCTGCTTGGAAACGTCCAGCTTGTCTTCGCGCTTGTCGTGGATCACGCCACGCGAATCGCAGACGAAAATGTTTTCGCGTTTGACACCCAGTTCGACCATCAGGTCGAGGCAGGCAATCGCCGCCGCGCCGGCGCCCGAGGCTACCAGCTTGACTTCGCCGATCTTCTTGTTGACCAGTTCCAGTCCGTTCAGCAGTGCCGCCGATGAAATGATGGCGGTGCCATGCTGGTCGTCGTGGAAGACCGGGATCTTCATGCGTTCGCGCAGTTTCTTCTCGATGTAGAAACATTCCGGCGCCTTGATGTCTTCCAGGTTGATGCCGCCCAGGGTCGGCTCCAGCGCCGCGATGATCTCGACCAGCTTGTCCGGATCGCGCTCGGCCAGTTCGATGTCGAACACATCGATGCCGGCGAAATTATGGAACAGGCAGCCCTTGCCTTCCATCACCGGCTTGCCGGCCAGCGGGCCGATATCGCCCAGGCCCAGCACAGCGGTGCCGTTGGTGATGACGCCAACCAGGTTGGCGCGCGAGGTATATTCCACCGCCAGGTCCGGATTTTCATGGATCGCCAGACAGGCGTAGGCCACGCCGGGAGAATATGCCAGCGAGAGGTCGCGCTGGTTCGACAAGGGCTTGGTCGGCACCACGGCGATCTTGCCGCGCGTCGGGCTGCGGTGATATTCCAGCGCAGCATCGCGCAGGGCCTGCTCGGCCGCTGAAAGAGTGGTGGGGGTGCTCATTGATGGTCTCCTGGATACGCTAACGAAAATTCTGTGGCAGCGACATTAGCACAATGTCTATCGATTCGGTTTCTCGACGACCGATATCTCTGCTGTTGAAGATGCTTTTGGGAAAGGAAATTATTCTGTGGGGTTGTGGTTTGAATTGTGCGGCTCATGGCAAATGGTAGACGAATCTGGTCAAATTTGCAGCGTCCACGTTAAAAAAACAAACAAGTACGCCGAGCCTCGCCTGCCGCGATTTCTACAAGATATCCAGAGAGTAATTTTTGTGCGGCGCATCATGCGACTTACTGCGAACTCTGACAGCTGTACGGAGAAATTCATTGCGGTATAAAGGCCATGGATTCGAAGAATTATCCTTGGCGATCGACAGATTCGAGCCTTTTACCGACAGATTCAATTCATCGCAAGCTCCCGGCCATTTTTCATTGATGTGCATATTTTTGATTTTCTGCTGCGCGAGCACGATGAAAATAAAATACAAAGGAATAGCAAATGTCAGATTCCGCATTAGCCAAAAACACCGATGTTCCAATCACACGAAAATCCGGCGATGCCGAGGAAACGGATCCGGTGAAGATGGGATGGATGGTAGGCTCCCCTCCCCCTGCCGATAAAATAATCAGATTCTCGGATGGCGGCTCTTCCACGTTCCCCAAGACTCGCTGGTCGTTTTCCAATTCCCGCCAATTTATTCCCAGCACTGTCGTAGCGCGAGGTAGCGGACCTGTCAGCCTGTTACCGGCAGACAAACGCGCAGACGCGGATATAGACAATGTGTCGTTCCAGCCGTTAGTAGGCGTTGGCCCGATGACCTGGAAGCAGTCGCTGGCCGCCAACTACACGGACGGCATTGTCGTGCTTCACGAGGGGAAAATCGTCTATGAACGCTATTTCGGCGTGCTCACCCCTGAAAAACAACATGTCGTGATGTCAGTCACCAAATCGTTTTTTGGCACTATCGGCGCCATGCTGGTCGCAGAGGGCTTGATAGATGAAACCGCGGCAGTGTCCGAATATATAGAAGAACTTGAAGGAACTGGCTTTGGCGACGCAACCATGCGTCAAGTGCTGGATATGCTTACCGGCATCAAATACTCCGAGGACTACACCTGCCCGGATGCGGAAATTTACAAGCATATGCTTGCCGGCAGCATGATTCCACGTCCGCCCGATTACAGCGACGAAGAGCCGCAAACGTTTTATGAGTACCTTGAAACAGTAGAAAAAGAAGGTGAGCACGGTGAAGTCTTCGCCTACAAGACCGTTAACACCGATGTGCTTGGCTGGGTGATTCGCCGCGTAACGAAAAAATCCGTGGGAGAAAATTTACAAGAAATGATCTGGAGCAAACTGGGAGCAGAGCAAGATGCCTATTTCTCGGTTGACACCATCGGCAATGAATTTGCCGGCGGCGGTTTGAATCTGTGCCTGCGGGACATGGCGCGCTTTGGCGAAACAATGCGCCTTGACGGCTTTTTCAACGGCCAGCAAATTGTGCCTAAAGCCGTTGTGGCAGATATTCGCAAAGGCGGCGACAAGGAGCGCTTTGCCGCCGCCGGCTATCCGACCCTGCCGGGATGGAGCTATCGCAACATGTGGTGGATATCGCACAACAAGCACGGCGCGTATATGGCGCGCGGCGTTCATGGACAAGCGATCTATATCGACCCCACAGCTAAAATGGTCGTCGCCCGATTGGCTTCAAACAAGACGGCGGCCAATGCGCCGGATATAGATAGCACGTCCTTACCCGCCTACCACGCGCTTGCTGAATATCTAATGACGCGATAGATGGATTGCAGCGGCCCCGCTCCGCCGTGGGGACCGTCCTTATCCGCTGGCCTTGTGTACTCAGGCTGCGACGCCGTTTTCCAAGGGATGCAAGACAAGCAGGGTTTCATAACTCCAACGCGTCCAGTTTGAGGCTACACCCAGACGGGCGGTGTTAGGGCGGATCTTCGGCTTGTGGATCGCCACCCGTATTTCATCCAGCATGGGGAATTCGCGGAACGACAGGCTGGCCACTTCGGAGGCCAGCGTCTCCAGCAGTCTGGTATGCGGCTTGGCTTGCAGAAAGGCGGTGACCACGCCGCAATAATGATCATAGTCGATCACCGCGGCAGCATCGTCATCGCGCATGCCGCTACCGCCGGTTTTGTACGACAGTTCGATGTCCAGTTCAACCGCCTGCGGCTTTACATGCTCATGCGGATGCAACCCGACACTGGTCATCGCCGCCAAGCCCTCGACAAAGATCTGCCAGCGTACGCCGCTGGCGATGTTCTCGTTTTTCATCAAAAATACTCCTGACAGGCGTCAAGCAGGATCCGGCCAAAATAATCGGCAAAGCTGCGGCGGATGATCAGCTCATAGGCGCCGTCGGCCAAAGGACGAAGCAAGACGCCGGCCTTGAAGTAGTGGCTCTGGGCGCATTGGCCCACCTTGAAGACGCCGGCATGGAAATCCAGCGGGCAGCCCTTCTGCAAGACTGCGCGCGCCTTCGCGCCGCTCAGCAGCAGGCTGGTGTTGCCGCTACTGACATCCACCACCGAAGCAAACTCTGCCGCCAGCGCGCCGGCCAGGTCGGCGCACAGCGCAGGCAGGCGCGGCTGCCTGGACTGGATCAGCCATTCGTTCGGCGCCAGCCAGTAGATGACGAACTGTTCGCTTTCGGCAATCGTGTTCGGCTGCAGCGGCAATGTTGCGCCAGTGAGATTCTTGACTGCCCGCAGGAAGCTCGCTGAGCCAGCATCGCCCTTGATATTGATCAGTTCCAGGAAAGGTTTCTCTTCCAGCTGGACCGGCTGGTTAGCGCCTGCCGTGAGCGGCGCCAGCAACTGTCCCAGTTCCGCCAATGGCGATTCCTGCTGCACCTGAAAAAGCTGGGTTTCATTCAACATGTTGACGGACTCCTTCTGCATCGTAGAACACCAGGCTGCTGATCTTGGCGGCAAGGTTGCGCCCGTTCACCAGCGGAATGCTGACTTCCTGCCCCATCTTGCCGAGGCCACCCTTGATCAGCGCGAAGGCGATCGAGCGCTGCAGGATCGGGCTGAAATAACTAGACGTCACATGCCCTATCATAGTGGCGGTCGGCTCATTGCTTGGCTCGGCCAGGATCTGGCTTCCTTCCGGCAGCACGAAATCCTTGTCTTCGCTGAGCAGGCCCACCAGCTGCTTGCGGTTTTCGCCAGCGGTATCCGAGCGCGACAGCGAGCGTTTGCCGAGGAAATCCTTAGACTTGGCGACCAGGCCGCCCATGCCAAGGTCGAATGGCGTGACCGAACCGTCGGTATCCTGGCCGACGATGATGTAGCCCTTCTCGGCGCGCAGCACGTGCATGGTTTCGGTACCGTAAGGCGTGATGTCGAATTCCTTGCCGGCTTCGATGATGGCGTCCCAGATCGCCCGCCCCATATTGGCCGGCACGTTCACTTCATACGACAGTTCGCCGGAAAAGCTGATGCGCATGATGCGGGTGAAGACGCTGTTGATGCTGCCTTCGCGAAACGACATGAAGGGAAATTTCTCGTTGGAGAAATCGATATCCTTGCAGACTTTCTGCAGCACCCGGCGGGCGTTCGGCCCCACTACTGCAAAGGTGGCGAAATGATCGGTCACCGACGTCAGGTTGACCTTCAGGTGCGGCCATTCGGTCTGCAGCCAGCGCTCCATCCAGTCCAGCACGCGCGCCGCGCCGCCGGTGGTGGTGCTCATCAGGAAATGCTGCTCGCCCAGGCGCACCGTGACGCCGTCGTCGAACACCATGCCGTTCTCATCCAGCATCAGGCCGTAGCGGCACTTGCCGACTTCCAGCTTCTTCCAGGGATTGGTATACATCCAGTTCAGCAGTGTGACGGCATCCGGTCCTTGCACATCGATCTTGCCCAGGGTGGAAGCATCAAGGATGCCGACGCTGTTGCGCGCCGCCAGGCATTCGCGCGACACCGCCGCATGCAGATCTTCCTGTCCGCGCGGGTAGTACCAAGGGCGCTTCCAGTTGCCGACATCTTCAAACAAGGCGCCCTGCTCCAGATGCCAGGGATGGATGCAGGTCTTGCGGATAGGCGTCAGGAACTCGCCCAGTTCGCGCCCGGCCACCGTGCCGAAGCTCACCGGCGTGTAGTTCGGACGGAAAGTCGTGGTGCCGGTTTGCGGGATGCTCTTGCCCAGCACCTCAGCCAGGATCGCCATGCCGTTGATATTGCCAAGCTTGCCCTGGTCGGTGCCGAAGCCGAGCGCGGTGTAGCGTTTGACGTGTTCGACCGAGTGATAGCCCTCGCGCGCGGCCAGATAGATATCGGCAGCGGAGACGTCGTTCTGGTAATCGACGAACTGCTTGGGGCCGCGTCCGACCTGTTTGCGGTCGCCCACCAGCCACAGCGGCATGATCGGCGCTTCCGACAATTCCGCCACTTTCCAGTTCGGCAGCGCCACCGGCTTCAAGCCAGCCGACTCGACAGCCTGCTGCGCCGCCAGGGCGCCATCGCGCAAGGCGCCAGCCAGGCTGAAATCACCGTTGGCGGCGCCGGCGCTGGTTTCCTTTTGCATCGCCGAGCCTGGGACAAAGCAGGCTTTTTCATTGTTCCAGTGCGCCTTGCCGCCGGACTGGGCGAACAGATGGATGACCGGATTCCAGCCGCCGGAAACGCCCAGCAAGTCGCAGGCAAGCGATGTGATGAACTGCCCCGGCACGCCATCACTATGCGCGGCGACTTCCACCTTCTTGACGTGGCGGCTGCCATGCGCAGTCACCACTACCGCGTCATTAATGATGCTGACGCCCTGCCGTTTGGCGGCTGCCGGCAGGCTACTGTTGCTGGCAGCGCGCGGATCGACCACGGTCACTGCGGCGCCGTTGCTCCTTAAGTCGAGAGCGGTCTGGTAGGCGTCGTCATTGTTGGCAAAGATCACCACCCTGCGTCCTGGCAGCACGCCATAGCGATGGATATAGGTCGACACCGCCGAGGCCAGCATGATGCCGGGCAGATCGTTATTGCCGAACACGATAGGCCGCTCATGAGCGCCGGTGGCCAATATCACGTGCTTGGCGCGCACCTTCCACAGGCGCTCGCGCACCTTGCCGCCCCGCTGCGCCAGCGGCAGATGCTCGCTCAGGCGCTGGGTTACGGTCACCAGGTTGTGATCCTGGTAGCCGAATGCCGTGCTGCGCGACAAAATCGTCACTTCCGGGAAGGCCTGCAATTCTGCGCTGATTTTCGCTACCCATGCGGCGGCCGGCAAGCCGTCGATCAGCGCCGGCCCCGACAGCAGGCTGCCGCCCAGTTCCGACTGATCGTCGACCAGCACTACCCGCGCGCCGGATTGCGCCGCCACCCACGCCGCCGCCAGGCCGGCCGGGCCGGCGCCGGCCACCAGCACGTCGCAATGGGCATAGGTTTTTTCATAGCGGTCCGGATCGAGCTCTGTCGGCGCCTTGCCGAAACCGGCGGCTTCGCGTATCACTTCTTCATATTTGCCCCACCAACTGCGCGGCCACTTGAAAGTCTTGTAATAGAAGCCGGCCGGAATGAAACGGGCAAATAGCTGGTTGATCGCCATGCGGTCGTTTTCGATGCTGGGGCTGGCGTTGACGCTGGTCGCGCTCAAACCCTGGTACAGCTCGATTTCCGTGGCGCGGGCGTTAGGCACGGTGAAGGCGCCGCTTTCCAGCTGCACCAGTGCATTCGGCTCTTCCACGCCGGCCGTGACGATGCCGCGCGGACGATGATATTTCCAGCTGCGCGCGACGAAATGCACGCCGTTGGCCAGCAGCGCGGAGGCCAGCGTATCGCCCTGAAAACCCTGGTAACTTTTGCCGTTGAAGGTAAACGTCAGGGGAACGGCGCGGTCGACGCGGCCGCCGCTCGCCAGCCTGTGTGTCTGATTCGTCAGTTGGCTCATCTTAGGCTCCCGTGCCGTCGGCGGCAGGCTTGGTTTCGAACTTGCTGTAGCTGAGGAATTCGTAAGTGACGGTATCGCGCTCGGCCATGAACCAGCGCCGGCAGCCCTGGTTGTGCACCCACTGCTCGCGGTGCACGCCGCGCGGATTCTTGCGCATGAACAGGTAGTCGCCCCAGGCTTCGTCGCTCAGGTTTTCGGTGTCCAGCGGACGAGCGATATCGGCTTCGCCGCCGCAATGGAACTCACTCTCGGCGCGCGGCCCGCACCAAGGGCAGGTGATCAGTAACATGGTGGTTCTCCAGACAGATGGCGGATTGAATCAAGGCTCAATAAGCAAATCGATGAGCGGGATCAGTGAGCGACGGCGGCGGCGCCGTGTTCGTCGATCAGGTGGCCGTTGTAGAAACGGTCCAGCGCAAACGGCGCGTTCAGCGGGTGCGGGTTATCGTTGGCAATCGTGTGAGCGAAGACCCAGCCCGAACCCGGGGTGGCCTTGAAGCCGCCGGTGCCCCAGCCGCAATTGAAGTACAAGCCCTTGACCGGCGTCTTGGAAATGATCGGGCAGGCGTCTGGCGAGACGTCGACTATGCCGCCCCACTGACGGTTCATGCGGACCCGGCTGAACACCGGGAACATTTCGACGATCGCCTGCAAGGTGCCTTCGATCACGTGATAACTGCCGCGCTGGCCGTAGCCGGTGTACTGGTCGACGCCGGCGCCGATCACCAGGTCGCCCTTGTCGGACTGGCTGATGTAGGCATGCACCGCGTTCGACATCACCACCGTATCGAGCACCGGCTTGATCGGTTCCGACACCAGCGCCTGCAGTGGATGGCTTTCCAGCGGCAGACGGATGCCCGCCATCGCCGCCAGCACGCTGGAATGGCCGGCCGCCACCACGGCCACTTTCTTGGCCTTGATAAAACCCTTGACGGTGTCTACCCCGGTCACTGCGCCATTTTCGCGGCGGATACCGGTGACACCGCAATTCTGCAGGATATCGACGCCGCGCTCATCGGCGCCGCGGGCAAAGCCCCACGCCACCGCATCGTGCCGCGCCACCCCGCCACGGCGCTGGAACGAAGCGCCCAGCACCGGATAGTGGCTGTTGAGATTGATGATAGGAACGATTTCCTTGACCTGCGCCGGCGTCAGCCATTCGGCATCGACGCCGTTGAGACGGTTGGCGTTGATGCGACGGTCAGTGTCGCGCACATCCTGCAAGGTATGCGCCAGATTCATCACGCCGCGCTGGCTGAACATGACGTTGTAATTGAGATCCTGCGACAAACCTTCCCACAGCTGCATGGCCTTTTCATACAGCATGGCCGATTCGTCCCACAGATAGTTGGAGCGCACAATGGTAGTGTTGCGGGCGGTGTTGCCGCCGCCTATCCAGCCCTTTTCGATGACGGCGATATTGCGCAGACCGTGCACCTTGGCCAGGTAGTAGGCGGTAGCCAGGCCATGGCCGCCACCGCCGACGATGACGATGTCGTATTCCTTTTTCGGTTCCGGGCTTTTCCAGGCCCGCTGCCAGTTTTCATGATAGGAGAGGCTGTTGCGGATCAAGCTGAATATCGAATAATTGCTCATAAACCCCTCAAAATTCCGGAACCGCGTTATCGCTGAAAGCTACTCAGCACTCAATGACATTTACCGCCAAACCACCACGTGATGTTTCCTTGTACTTGGTCTTCATGTCGGCGCCGGTCTGCATCATGGTCTTGATGACCTTGTCCAGCGACACATAGTGCTTGCCGTTGCCGCGCAGGGCCATGCGGGCGGCGTTGATCGCCTTCACCGCACCCATCGCATTGCGTTCGATGCAGGGAATCTGCACCAAACCACCGACCGGATCGCAGGTCATGCCAAGATTGTGTTCCATACCGATTTCGGCGGCGTTCTCGATCTGCTCGGTGCTGCCGCCCAGCACAGCCGCCAGCGCACCCGCCGCCATCGAACATGCCACCCCGACCTCGCCCTGGCAGCCGACTTCGGCGCCCGAGATCGATGCATTTTCCTTGTAGATCAGGCCGATCGCCGCCGCCGTCAGCATGAAGGTCATGACGCCGTCCTTGTTCGAGCCCGGGATGAACTTGGTGTAGTAATGCAGCACCGCCGGCAGCACCCCTGCCGCGCCATTGGTCGGCGCCGTGACGATGCGGCCGCCAGCGGCGTTTTCCTCATTCACCGCCATCGCATACAGGTTGACCCAGTCCAGCATGGACAAAGGATCGGTGAACGATTCCTCGGAACGATCCTTCAGCTGCCGGTACAGTTCGGCAGCACGGCGCTTGACCTTCATCGGGCCCGGCAATTCGCCATCGATGGAACAGCCGCGCTTGACCGCCGCCGCCATCACATCCCAGATGCCCAGCAGCTTGGCGCGCACTTCTTCCGCCGAGCGCCAGTGCTTTTCGTTTTCCATCATCAGAGCAGCGATGGTCAAACCGCTTTCCGCCGACATGCGCAGCAAGTCGTCGCCGCAATGGAAGGGGTACGGCAGCTCGCCTTCCGACTGCACGCTGCCGGCCTGCACCAGGTTGACGCGCTGGCCTTCCTTGCTGACCACGAAGCCGCCGCCGACCGAGTAGTACTCTTTCTCGGCAATCACGCTGCCAGCCGCATCCAGGGCGACGAAGCGCATGCCGTTCGGATGCTGCGGCAAAGCCTCGCGCCGGAAAAACAGCACGTGATCCTTTTCCACGCAGCCGATCGGATGGGTACCGTTCAGCAGCAGCTTCTTGGTGCTGCGGATTTCCGCCAACCGCGGCTCGACGTGATCCGGATCGATGTTGTCCGGCAGGTTGGCTTCCAGTCCCAGCAATACCGCCTTGTCGCTGCCATGGCCTTTGCCGGTAGCGCCCAGCGAACCGTACAGCTCGACACGCACCGCATGCACCGCATCGAGCAGATTTGCGTCGTGCAAATAAGCTGCGAACCGGTTGGCGGCAATCATCGGCCCCACCGTGTGCGAACTGGATGGACCGATACCGACCTTGAATAAATCGAATGTGCTGATGTTCATAAACAACTCGATTTCATACTCTGGCAAAATTCTGTAAAACCGTTCATGACAACTCCTGGGTGGGTTGAAGTATTTTTCTCGGCAAACATCACCGGCCGCGCAAGACACCACAACGCCAGAGTACAGTGCAACAGTGCTGATCGATGCTGCCATCAGCGATAACTGCAGTGCTATTCCTTGACATCATTTTGTCCTTGCAGCGGCTGGTCTATTTTCCGTAGCTGACAAGTGTTTGTCCTTTTCCGACAAGCACGACATATTTTAATTTTACGACCAAGTGACGGGCATGACGCGATGACATTTCCTTGTAGGGGATAAGTCAAGCGCACAAACCTTGCCAATTAGGCATTTTCCCGAGAAAGCGGCGGGCGCTCAGGCATTTTCGGCCAGGACGCCAAGCTTTTTCCCTGCAAACGAGAAACGGCTTTCATGGCGGCAACGCCAAATCGCGGTAGGATAGCAAGCTTCCTTTCCCCGACCTAGCCAAAAGCGCTTCAGCCACCAGATATGTCTAACGCCAATCTACGCAATCAGTGCCATACCTTCTTTTCTTCATCCGCACCGCGCTCCGCCGCCCAGGATTTTGCCGCGATGGCGGCTTGGTGCGAGGCGCATGATATCCAGCACGACAGCTATGGCGAAGGTACGCTGATCCAGGATTTCGAGAACAAGGTGGCGGGGTTGCTGGGTTTCGAGGCGGCCCGCTTCGTCATCACCGGCACAATGGCGCAAACGGTGGCGCTGCGCATCGCCTGCCAGGACAAGAACAACCAGCTAGTGGCGCTCCATCCGACGGCGCATATCTTGCGCCATGAAAGCAGCAATTACCAGTTGCTTGACCATTTCAAAGTACTCAATGTCGGCAGCCCGTTCCGGCCGTGGACCGCGGACGATCTGAAGGCCTTGCCGGACCGGCTGGGAGCCGCGCTGTATGAGCTGCCCATGCGCGAAATCGGCGGCCAGCTACCGGCCTGGGAACAGCTGGAAGCAGTCAAGCAATACTGCCGTGAAAAGAATATTCATTTGCACATGGACGGTGCGCGCCTATGGGAAGCGGCTGCCGGCTATGGACAGCCGCTGGCCAGCGTGGCGTCCGGCTTCGACAGCGCCTACGTTTCGCTCTACAAGGGGATCGATGGCCTGGGCGGCGCCATGTTGCTGGGCAAGCAGGATTTCATCAGCCGCGCATCCGAATGGATGAAACGCATGGGCGGCAACGTCTATCAACGCTCGCCTTACGTAGTGGCGGCAGCCATGCGATTGGATGAAAAGCTGGCGCGCATGCCGGCCTACCTGCAGCGCACGCGCGAACTGTATCAATTGCTGACGCGCTACCCGCGCTGGCAAGTCAACCCGCGCCAGCCGCATTGCAATATGCTGCATCTCTACCTGCCGGTCGAGCGCGAGGCAGCGAACGCCGCGCGCGACCAGCTGGCCAGGGAACACGGCGTCTGGCTGTTTGGCCGCGCCAGCGACGCGGCCTTGCCGCAGCAGTGCTATATCGAGTGGTATGTGGGAGAGGCGCTGCTGTTGTTGTCCGACCAGCAGTTTGTTGAGGCGCTGGATCAGTTCCAGGCGCTGCTGACGGCCGCCTGACAACTGCGGCCGGCGCAGACAGCAGCCGGCAGCAGTCCCTCAGGCAGCCTTTTTCAGCAAATGATGCGGATCGATGACAAACTTCTTCGGCGCCCCGGCATCGAACTGCTGATAGCCGGCCGGCGCCTGGTCCAAGGTAATGACCTCAACGCCGACAATGTCTGCGATCTTGATGCGATCCCACAGGATCGCCTGCATCAGCTGGCGGTTGTACTTCATCACCGGCGTCTGGCCGGTATGGAAGCTGTGCGACTTGGCCCAGCCGAGACCGAGGCGGATGCTCAGGCTACCGCGCTTGGCGGCGCTGTCGACCGCGCCCGGATCGTCCGTCACATACAAACCCGGAATGCCGATCTTGCCCGCCACGCGCGTCACTTCCATCAACGAGTTGAGCACGGTGGCCGGCGCTTCCGCCTGCGCCCCGGCATGGCCGTGGCCGCGCGCTTCAAAGCCGACGCAGTCGATCGCGCAATCGACCTCGGGCACGCCGAGTATCTGCGCGATCTGATCGCTGAGCGAAGCATCGGTGGACAGGTCCACCGTTTCAAAGCCGACGCTGCGCGCATGGATCAGACGCAAAGGATTGACATCGCCGACGATCACCACCGCCGCCCCCAGCAAACGCGCGGAAGCAGCCGCCGCCAACCCGACCGGACCGGCGCCGGCGACATACACGGTGGCGCCGGGACCGACGCCGGCGGTGACCGCGCCGTGGTAACCGGTCGGCAGGATATCCGACAGACAGGTCAGGTCGCGGATCTTCGCCATCGCCTGTTCTTTATCCGGAAAACGCAGCAGATTGAAATCGGCATACGGCACCATCACGTATTCAGCCTGGCCACCGATCCAGCCGCCCATATCGACATAGCCGTAGGCGCCGCCGGCGCGCGCAGGATTCACGGTTTCGCAGACACCGGTATGCTGTTCCTTGCAGGTGCGGCAGCGGCCGCAGGCGACGTTGAACGGCACCGACACCAGGTCGCCCTTCCTGATGGTTTCGACATCGGAACCGACTTCTATCACTTCGCCGGTAATTTCATGGCCCAGCACCAGCCCGGCCTGGGCGGTTGTGCGGCCGCGCACCATGTGCTGGTCGGAACCGCAGATATTGGTGGACACCACTTTCAGGATCACGCCATGCTCGATTTTCCGGCCTTGCGGATTATCCAGCTTGGGGAATGGGATGGACTGTATTTCTACCTTGCCCTGTTCGATATAAACCACGCCACGATTTTCAGACATTGAGTCTCCTCCAGTCAGGATGTTATGAAATCTAAAATTTACCGTCTAGGCGACCCCGTTTCGTCGGCCACGTCTAGGCGACCCCGTCATTCCCGCGAACGCGGGAATCCATGTTGACGCATCTAACGTGGGTCCCCGCGTTCGCGGGGACGACCCCTCTGATTGTTTGCGCCGTTACAATCCGAGTGAAGTCTTCACCGCCGGCAAACCATCCTTGCCATCGAAGGTCTTGACGCCGGCCAGCAGTTTTTCCAGGACCTGCGGATTCTTCTTCAGCCATTCCTTGGCCGCCGTCTTCGGATCTTCCTTGTCCATGATGCGTCCCATCAGCTGGTTTTCGATGCCGGTGGAAAATTGCAGGTTGACGGCCAGCTTGTCAGCGTTCGGGCAGCGTGTCGCGTAATCGGTTGCGGTCACGGTGTAAACCTTGGCTTCGCCGTAGTTAGGACCGAACACCTCGTCGCCGCCGCTCAGGTAGCTGATCTTTTGCTGCACATTCATCGGATGCGGTTCCCAGCCCAGGATCACGATCCATTTCTTTTGCTTGACCGCTCGGCCCAGCTCGATCAGCATGCCGGCCTCGCTGGATTCCACCATCTTGAAGTTCTTCAGGTTGAACTGGTTCTTGCTGATCATGCCCTGGATCAGCGCATTGCCGTCGTTGCCGGGCTCGATGCCGTAGATCTTGCCGTCCAGCTCCTTGGAAAATTTAGCGATGTCGGCAAAGGTCTTGAGGCCGGCATCGTAGGCATAGGTCGGCACCGCCAGCGTATATTTGGCGCCGGTCAGGTTAGGCGTGGCCAGCACTTTCACCGAACTGTCCTTGACGAACGGCGCGATGATAGGATCCATGGTCGGCGCCCAGTAACCGAGGAACAAGTCGATCTGCTTGTTCTTGACGCCGGCAAAGGTGATCGGCACCGAGGCAATGGTCTTGGTGGTGTGATAGCCCAGCCCCTCATACACGGCCGATGCGAGACCGGTGGTGGCGGCGATATCGGTCCAGCCGACATCGGCGAAACGGACGTTCCTGCACGATTGCGGCTCCTGCGCCTGTGCGGAACCCAGCATTAGCATAAAACAGGCCGAGGCCATGCCCATGCCGGCCAGCGCCAGCTTGAATGATTTCATTGCATTTTCTCCTGTGGCAAAGACGAAAGTCCGACGCTCCCGGTTGCATTGCATCGGCATAAATTAAACGCTTGATTTCGCACTTCGACGCAAGGCCAGCGCTCAGCTGGGAACCATGCGTGCTCGTACAAACCAGAAATTACTCGCATGCACGCGACGGCTTAGACCGATTGCGACATGCTATTGCCTGCCGGCGTCAAACAGCTCGTCCGGCGCCAGCGGCAGCGGTGGCAACGGCGGCAATTCGTCGACCGCTGACAGGTAAGGATGGCGCAGGTGCCGCTCGCTGCTGGGCGAACGTCCGAACTGGTTGCGGTAAGCCTTGCTGAAATGGCAGGACGACTGGAAGCCGCAAGCCACTGTCACGCTCATGATCGACATCGTGGTTTGCAGCAGCAGTTCGCGGGCGCGCCGCAGGCGCAGCTGCAGGTAGTAATGGGTAGGCGTGACGTCCAGGTAATACTTGAACATGCGCTGCAGCTGCCGTTGCGACAAGCCCACCAGCCTGGCGATCTCCTCGAACGACAGGGTTTCTTCGATGTGGGTTTCCATCAGCCGCGCCACTTCGATCAGCTCCTTGCGGCTGAAGCCGAGCCGGGCGGCGATCGGAATATGCTGCTGGTAGGCGCCGTCGCGTATCCGTTCCAGGATGAACTGTTCGGAAATTTCCGCCGCCAGCGTCTTGCCGTAGCGGTTGGCGGTCAGGTTCAGCATCAGGTCGATAGGCGCGGTGCCGCCGGAACAGGTAAGGCGGTCGCGGTCTACCGCAAACAGCCCTTCGGTGAACAGCACCCGCGGAAAATCCTCACGCAGGGCCGAGATGTTTTCCCAGTGGATGGCGCACTGGTAGCCGTTCATCAGCCCCGCTTTGACCAAGGCATAGCTGCCGGTGCAGATCCCGCCCAGCATGACGTTGCGCCGCGCCAGCTGGGTCAGCATGGCGTTCAACTTGTCGTTGACCGCCTCGTGGATCTTGACGCCGCCGCAGACGAACAGGATGTCGGGCGTGCCGGCCTGCTCCAGCGTCAGCGTCGGCGTGATCGGCAAGCCGTTGCTGGCCTGGGCCGGCAAGCCGTCGACACTGATCACCGACCAGCGGTACAAGGTCTGGCGGCTGATGTAGTTGGCCATGCGCAGGACCTCGATGGCGCTGGCGAAGGCGATCATCGAAAAATTCGGCAAGGTCAGGAAGCCGAAGTGCACCACCGGCGCTGGCGCCGCGCTTGGCGGCGACGCCGGTTTTGAAGCTAGCTGCTGCGAAGACATCCTGCCTCCATCTATGGCTACCGGCGCTGGACTTCCAGCGCCCGGATCACGTTGCTGCAATCTTGCTCAAATCGCTTAATGCTTCTGCCGGCCGGCTAGCTGGTGGCCAGCGCCGGACTCTTGCGAAACCATTTGCGCAGCCGGAAAAAACGCTGCACCTTGCCGGCTTCCGGCGTGCGGCCGAAACTTTCGGTGATACGGTCCAGGATGATCGCCAGCAGCACCACGCTCAGTCCGCTTTCAAAACCGAGGCCGATGTCCAGCCGCTGGATGCTGGCCAGCACGTCGTTGCCGAGCCCACCCGCGCCCACCATCGAGGCGATGATCACCATCGACAAGGCCATCATGATGGTCTGGTTGATGCCCGCCATGATCGACGGCAAGGCGTTCGGGAACTGCACCTTGTACAGCAGCTGCCAGCTGGTGCAGCCGAAGGCCTGGCCGGCTTCGACGATTTCATTGTTGACCTGGCGGATGCCGAGCGCGGTCAGGCGCACCGCCGGCGGCATCGCAAAAATCACGGTGGAAATGATGCCCGGCACCCGCCCCAGGCCAAACATCATGGCGGCCGGAATCAGGTAGACGAAGGCCGGCATGGTCTGCATCAGGTCGAGGATGGGGCGCACGATCATCGCCACCCGCTTGCTCTTGGCGGCCCAGACGCCGACCGGAATCCCCAGCGCCAGGCTGATCAGGGTGGAAGAAATGGTCAGCCCCAGGGTGACGATGGTCTGGTCCCAGAAGCCGGTGTTGTAGATCACGAAGAAAGACACCACGGTGAACAGCGCAAACTTGAAGCCGACGCGCCAGACGCCGAGCACGATGAAAAAGCCCATCAGCAGCCACAGCGGCAGCACTTGCAAGCCGTGTTCTATGGATTCGGCAAACCAGCTGATGGCGTTGCCGAAGCTGTCGAAGCTGTTGCCGTGCTTATCGAGTATGTAATGGACGAACTGGTCGACCCAGCGCCCCAAAGGAAGATGCTCAGACATGCGAACCTCGGGATGTAGACAAAGCTTTGAGAACCATGGCCTGGCTGATCGCGCCGCAATAGCAGCCATCGCCATCCACTACCGGCAACGGCGAGCGGCTGTTGATCAGCTTGTCCATCACGTCTTCCAGGTTGCTGCGGTGATGGATCACCTCGATCTGGTCCATGGCGCCGGCCTGGGGATTGCCGTCGGCGTCGGCGTGGCGGCGAGTGGCGACGATGCCCTGCACCTTGCGCGCGCCATCCACCACGAAGGCATAGTCGGATCGACTGCTGGCATACAGGTCGCCATTGGCATGCAGTTCGCTGGCGGAAGCCACCAGCGGCACGGCGTTGGCTTGCATCAGGTCGCCGGCGGTCAGGTAGCGGTTGGTGTCGACGCCATCGAAGAAGGCGCGCACATATTCTTCAGCCGGGTTGTCGATGATTTCCTGGGCGGTGCCGACCTGCACCAGCCGGCCGCCTTCCATGATGGCGATGCGGCTGCCGATGCGCAGCGCTTCTTCCAGGTCGTGCGACACGAAAATGATGGTGCGCCGTTGTTCCTTTTGCAAATCCAGCAGCACATCCTGCATTTCCTTGCGCTTGAGCGGATCGAGCGCGGAGAAGGCTTCGTCCATGATCATCAGCGACGGATTGACCGCCAGCGCGCGCGCCAGGCCGACGCGCTGCTGCATGCCGCCCGACAGTTCGCACGGCAGCTTGGCGGCGAACGATGCCAGGCCGACTTGTTCCAGTACCGTCATGGTGCGCCGCTCGCGCTCCTTTTTTCCGGTGCCGGCCACTTCCAGGCCGAAGGCGGCATTCGACAGCACGGTGCGGTGCGGCATCAGCGCGAACGACTGGAACACCATGCTCATGTCGCGCCGGCGCAGCTTGATCAATTGCGAATTCGTCATCTGCGCCACGTTCTGGCCATCCACCAGGACATTGCCGGCGCTCGGATCGACCAGGCGGTTGATGAGGCGGATCAGGGTCGACTTGCCGGAGCCAGACAGCCCCATCAAGACAAAGATCTCGCCCTCCTGCACCTCGAAGGAAACGTTGTGGACGCCAACCACCTGTCCGGTTTCGGCAAATATCTTGTCCTTGGAGTGCCCTTTTTCGAGCATGCTCAAGGCCAGTTGCGGATTGTTGCCGAAGACCTTGTACAAACGGTCGACCACTACTTTTGCAGACTTCATTACCTGTCTCCTGATAGTGCATGCAACCAGTTGCTGCCGGGACAATGCCTTGCTGCAACGTATCGCTAGCGTGCGGGTCTAGCCTGACGGTCATTGCCCGCTTGTTTGAAATCCACTGCTGCAGAGTGTATGTGCAGCACAGCAGGAAAGACAAGCAGCAGCGACATCGCGCGACCGTCACGATCGCGGGAAATTCACGGAAAACTTCGTCCAGCGTTAATCACATAGTCGCGACAAAGGTCTTTGACCGAATGACGATTTACGACAAGCACTTATTCAAAAACGACGAAGCACGTGTCGTGCCATGACTAGTGATGCCCGACGGTATCCGCAGCTGTCGCAATTCCATCATTTTTAGTCGCAATTGCGAGGAGTTGCGTTTGGACACCGGGACAATAATTATCCGCAGGTAATCGCCTCACACAGCAACCTGGCGCGCATTACCGCACCGGCACGGCAGCTGTTCGACTGCCGCCGCATCCATGCAGTCTCGTTTTCTGTTTGCAGCAATCGCCGGCAATCGTCATAAAATGCGATTGATATCAAAATGGAAACACATTCAAAGGGAGCAGTAGACATGTTTCAGAAATTCAACAGAATCACGATGTACTCATGGCTGGCGGCGCTGATGGCATGCGCCTTGCACCTGCCGGCGCTGGCCCAGACTAGCGACAGCGCCGGTGCTGCTGCGGCGCCGGCTGCGGCGCCCGCCGTCGCTCCGGCATCGCCGTTCACCGCCAACGTCACGATCGCATCGCAATATGTCTCGCGCGGTTTCCGCCAGACCTGGGGCAAGCCGGCGATACAGGGCGGCGTCGACTATGTCCATCCGAGCGGCCTGTTTGCCGGCACCTGGATGTCTAGCGTGAGCGATCATTTCATCGAAAACGGTTCGGTCGAGTGGGATTTGTATGGCGGCTACACCGGCAGCGCTGGCGACCTGACTTACACCGGGCAGATCTACTACTACGTCTACCCTGGCGCTGAAATATCGTTTGCCCACACCAAGTACAACTATGGCGAAGCGGTGGCCTCGCTCACCTATAAATGGTTCAACGTCAAGTACTGGCTGACCTACACGCCGGACTATTTCGGCTATAACAGCGCCACGCTGGGCATAGGCAACGGCCAGCACAGCCGCGGCTCCGGCTATCTCGACCTGAACGGCACTTTCGATCTCGGCAGCGGTTACAGCCTGCTGCTGCATTACGGTAACGAGCGGGTAAGGAATTTTTCCGCCTATAGCTTCCAGGACGGCAAAGTGGCGCTGAGTAAGTCCTTCGACGGCGGCTGGTCGGTAACCGGTGCGGTCACCAAGGGCTGGGGCAAGAACGGCGTCTACGATCGCTACACCACCGGCGTGCTGAATTCGGCCGGAGTGGCAGATGTCTCAAATCCGTTGGCCACTACGCTGGTGCTGTCCTTGACCAAGACTTTCTAAGCAAGGCCGCCTGACGGTTTTCCGGTCAGGCGGAATGCAGGCGGAAATCGAGCGCCGCCGGCCGGCCCGGCAAGCTCAGGGTGGCCTGCGCCGCCGGCGACTGGCTGATCACCTTGCCGCGCCGGATCACATAACGCCGGCCGGCGCGCAGCCTGATCGCCTCCACCGTACAGCCAGCGTCCAGCACCACCAGGTCGGCATTGCAGCCCGGGGTCAAGCCATAGCCGCCGAGGCCGAGTATGCGCGCCGGGGTTTCCGTCACCGCCATGAAGCAGGCGTGCATCGCCTCCTGCCCGGTCATCTGCGCCACATGCAAGCCCATGTGCGCCACCTCCAGCATGTCACCCGATCCCAGGCTGTACCAGGGATCCATCACGCAATCATGGCCAAAGGCGACGTCGATGCCAGCCTCCAGCATTTCCGGCACGCGGGTCATGCCGCGGCGTTTCGGGTAAGTGTCGTGGCGCCCCTGCAAGGTGATGTTGATGAGCGGATTGGCGATCGCCGCCACGCCCGCTTCGCGGATCAGCGGCAGCAGCTTGCTGACGTAATAATTATCCATCGAATGCATCGAGGTCAGGTGCGATCCCGCCACCAGGCCGTGCAGCCCCAGCCGCCGCGTATGAAAGGCCAGGGTTTCGATATGGCGCGACATGGGGTCGTCCGATTCGTCGCAATGCATGTCGACGCGCAGCCCTTTTTCGGCGGCGAACTCGCACAGCAGCTTGATCGACTCGGCGCCCTCGGCCATGGTGCGCTCGAAATGCGGAATGCCGCCGACCACGTCGACGCCCATGGCGATGGCCCGTTTCAGGTTGGCGAACGCATTCGGGCTGCGCAGCAAACCGTCCTGCGGAAACGCCACCAGCTGCAGATCGAGGTATGGCGCCACCCGGCGCTTGACATGCAGCAGCGCCTCCACCGCCAGCAGGCGGTCGTCGCAGATATCGACATGCGAACGGATCGCCAGCAAACCGCGCGCCACCGCCCAGTCGCAATACTGCATGGCGCGCGCCACCAGTGCTTCCTGCGTCAGCATCGGCTTCAGTTCACCCCACAGCGCGATCCCTTCCAGCAGCGTGCCGGAGCTGTTGACGCGCGGCAGGCCGTAACTGAGCGTGGCATCCATATGAAAATGGGCATCGACAAACGGCGGCGTCACCAGGTTGCCGCCGGCATCGATTTCCTGCGCGGCGTCGACCGCTAGCGCCACGCCCACTGCATTGATGCGGCCGCCGGCAATAGCGATATCGACCCCAGTCCTGCCGTTCGGCAGCGAGGCATTACGAATAAGCAGATCCATAAGCATCCTCTTTAATGAGATACACGACAGCCGGTACGTTGCCAGCGTGGCGTGAACCCATAGTAACGGCAAAGGAAACGCGCTGACAACCGCCGACTTGCACTCATTGCAAGGGAACTTATGCGCCGGTACGGCTTCTGATGCACAGCCATGCGCAATGCGCTAGCCGCATTGGAGCAACGGCTGGAACCGGGATGCCGAGATGCAACATCGTGCCATTTTCTCTATTCTTTATTTCATCATCTCGATTTGAATGGCAGAACATGGCGATCCGGCAATTCGTGGACTCCCATCATGCGTTTATTGAAAAACAAACCCCTGACCTATATTGTTTCTGCAGGGCTACTTTTACTGCTTGCATTCGGTCTCTACCGACATTTCTTTTCCGCTAGCAAAGAACCGCAATATCTCACCGCACCGGTCACCACCGGCGACATCCAGGACACTGTGTTGGCCAGCGGTTCGCTGGAAGCTTTGCAGCAGGTGAATGTTGGCGCCCAGGTATCCGGCCAGCTGAAATCGCTGAAGGTGATGCTGGGCCAGGAGGTGAAGAAGGGCCAGCTGGTGGCCGAGATCGATTCGCTGACGCAGCAAAATGCGCTGCAAAACGCGCAGGCGGGGCTGAACCAGGTGCGCGCCCAGCTACGTTCCAAACAGGCCAGCCTGGCGCAGGCGCGCCTGAATTTTGCGCGCCAGCAGCGCTTGCTGGCGGGCGACGCCGGTTCGCGCGAGAGCTATGAAAGCGCGCAAGCCACGCTGCAAACGACCCTGGCCGATATCGATGCGCTCAACGCGCAGATCGAACAGGCCAAGATCACCGTCAACACCGCCATGCTGAACCTGGGCTACACCAAGATCACCGCACCGATGGATGGCAAGGTGGTGTCTATCGTCACCAAGGAAGGGCAAACCGTCAACTCCGCCCAGCTGGCGCCGACCATCATCATCCTGGCCGAACTGAAAACCATGACCGTGAAAGCGCTGGTGTCGGAAGCCGACGTCATCCGCGTCAAGCCACAGCAGCTGGCCTTCTTCACCATCCTGGGCGATCCCGACCACCGCTACAACGGCACCCTGCGCAGCGTCGATCCGGCGCCGGATTCGATCAGCAGCGACGGCACAGACAAAAGCAAGACTAATGCGACCGCGGCGCCGGTGTACTACAACGCTCTGTTCGACGTCCCCAATCCCGACAGCAAGCTGCGCATTTCGATGACGGCGCAGGTCTCCATCGTCCTTAACGAAGCCAAGGGCGCATTGATGATTCCCTCGACCGCGCTGGGCGAACGCGGCAAGGACGGCCGCTATCAGGTCAAGGTGCTGCAGACCAAGGATGGCAAGCACACGGTAGCCACGCGCCAGGTGCGGATCGGCATCAACAATGTCCAGGCGCAGGTACTGGATGGCCTCAAGGCGGGAGAAAAAGTCGTCATCGGTGAAGCCGACGGCGCACCCGCGGCCGAACAAAGCGTCATGATCGCGGGCTGAGCATGGAATCAGCCCTGCTAGAACTGAGCGGACTGTACCGGCGCTTTCCATCCGGCGAAGAAACCGTCACCGTCCTTAACAATATCAACCTGAAGATCGCCGCCGGTGAAATGGTGGCGCTGGTCGGCCCTTCCGGCTCGGGCAAGTCGACGCTGATGAATATCCTCGGCTGTCTCGATCGGCCCAGCAGCGGCAGCTATCATGTCGCCGGCCAGGCTACCGGCGAGATGCAGCCGGATGCGCTGGCGCAGCTGCGGCGCGAGCATTTCGGCTTCATTTTCCAGCGCTATCATCTGCTGCCGGATCTGGACGCCGCCAGCAATGTCGAAATCCCGGCGATCTATGCCGGCAAGCCGGCGGCGGCGCGCAAGCAGCGCGCCCATGAATTGCTGGCGCGCCTGGGCCTGGCTAACCGTACCCACCACCGCCCCAGCCAGCTGTCCGGCGGCCAGCAGCAACGCGTCAGCATCGCCCGCTCGCTGATGAACGGCGGCCAGGTGATACTGGCCGACGAACCGACCGGCGCCCTCGACAGCCACAGCGGCCAGGAAGTCATCAAGATCCTGCAGGAACTGCATGCCGAAGGCCATACCGTGATCATCGTCACGCACGACATGCACGTGGCCGGGTATGCGCAACGCATCATCGAGATCAGCGATGGCGCAATCATCGCCGACCGTCCTAGCAAGAGCGGCGGCAGCATCCCGGCGCCGGCTGCCGCAGCAAACGCAAGCCGGCCGCAGATCGGCCTGCAGCAAGAGTCGTCCTGGCGCGCCACCGGCGCCAGCCTGGTCGAAGCCTGCCGCATGGCTTTGCTGGCCATGCGTTCGCACCGGCTGCGCAGTTTCCTCACCATGCTGGGGATTATCATCGGCATCGCCTCGGTGGTGTCGGTGGTGGCGCTGGGCGAAGGTTCGCGCCGCCAGATCCTGAAAGACATCAGCTTCCTCGGCACCAACAACATCACGATCTATCCCGGCAAGGACTGGGGCGACGAAAAGGCGTCCGCGCTGCGCACCCTGGTGTCGGCCGATGCCGATGTGCTGGCGCAGCAGCCGTATGCCGACAGCGCCA
Source organism: Collimonas sp. PA-H2 (assembly GCF_002564105.1). Taxonomy (NCBI): domain Bacteria; kingdom Pseudomonadati; phylum Pseudomonadota; class Betaproteobacteria; order Burkholderiales; family Oxalobacteraceae; genus Collimonas; species Collimonas sp. PA-H2. Next base: position 3,996,590 of record NZ_PDBX01000001.1, on the reverse strand, counting down.
CGCCCGGCGTCACCACGGCGGCCACGGTGCGCTACCGGAACATCTCGGTGAGCGCCTCGCTGCAAGGCGTCGGCGACCAGCATTTCCGCGTGTACGGGATACAGATGGCGGAAGGCAGGACCTTCACGCCGGACAGCATCCGCCATCAGTTGCAGGAAGTGGTGATCGATCACAATACGCGCCAGAAGCTGTTCGGCAGCGGCGGCGATCCTATCGGCCAGGTACTGATGCTGGGGAACATACCCAGCCGCGTCATCGGCGTCGCCAAGAAGGAAAGAAATTCCTTCGGCGGTGGCGGCAGCAGCCTGACCTTGTGGGTGCCCTATACCACCGCACAGAAGCGCATCATCGGCCAGTCTTCCCTGCAGTCGATCGCGGTGCGCATCAACGATGCCGCCTCTCCTGCCGCCGCCGAGCAAAGCATCGTCAAACTGCTCACCCAGCGCCATGGCAGCAAGGATTTCTACATCCTGAACAGCGACAGCATCCGCAAGACGATCGAATCGACCACCCGCACCATGACCCTGCTGGTGTCGATGATCGCCCTGATCTCGCTGGCGGTAGGCGGCATCGGCGTGATGAACATCATGCTGGTCTCGGTCACCGAACGGATCCAGGAAATCGGCGTGCGCATGGCGGTCGGCGCGCGGCAGGGCGACATCATGCGGCAGTTCCTGATCGAAGCGGTGCTGGTCTGCCTGCTGGGCGGTGTGCTCGGCATCGGCTTGGCGCTCGGCATCGGCGTGCTGTTCGCCAGCTTCGGCGGCAGTTTCCAGATGCACTATTCGCTCACTTCCATCGTGGTTGCCTGTACCTGTTCCACCCTGATCGGCATCATCTTCGGATTTCTACCCGCCCGCAACGCGGCCCGCCTGGATCCGGTCGAGGCCCTCGCACGAGAATGAAACCTATCCCCATGCGCTACTCCCACACCACCCTCGGCCTGTTAGCCGCCAGCTTGCTGGCCGGCTGCAGCGCCATGCATACGCCCTACCAGCCGCAAGCGCTCAGCACGCCAGCGGCCTGGCAAAACCAGCCGGTCCCGACAGCCGGCGACACCACCCTGCACGACCGCTGGTGGCGCAACTTCAACGATCCGCAGCTGGACCAATTGATCGAGCTGGCGCTGGCGCGCAACAATGACCTGGCGGCGGCCGCCATCCTGGTGCGGCGGGCGCAGCTGCAAGCCGGCCTGGCTAACACCAACCCAACCGTCTCGCTGAGCCTGAGCACCAGCAACAGCCGCAACCTGGGCGGTTCGTCCAATAATCCGCCAGGCCTTCCCGGAGCACCGGTCAGCAGCCGCAGCCAGTCGCTGAGCGCGAGCGTCGCCTATGAAGTGGACCTGTGGGGCAAGCTGGCCAGCCAGCGCGACGCTGCCCAATGGGAGGCGCTGGCGACGGCGGAAGACCGCGATAGCGCGGCCTTGTCGCTGATCGGCACCACTGCCGGCCTGTACTGGAAAATCGCCAACCTGCAGCAGCGCATTGCCCTCAGCGAACAAAGCATCGCCTATGTCGCCAGGATCCTGCAGCTGGTGCGCGTGCAATACGAAGCCGGCGCCGTGTCCTCGCTGGAAGTGCTGGAAGCCGAGCGCTCGCTGGCGTCGCAGCAGGCCAGCCATACGCAGCTGCTGCAAGACATGGTTGAAACCCGCAGCGCGCTGGCGATCCTGTTCAACGGTCCGCCGGAAACCGAGGGCAGCGAACATTATCGGCTGGCCACCGAGACCCTGCCGGCGGTCGACGCCGGCCTGCCTGCAGAGCTGCTGGCGCGGCGGCCGGATTTGCGCGCAGCAGAACTGCGGCTGCGCAAGACGCTGTCCAGCGCCGACGCCATACGCACCGGCTACTACCCGACCTTCAGCCTGACCGGCAGCCTCGGCAGCACCAGCACCAGTCTGCAAAACCTGCTGCAAAACCCGGTAGGCACGCTGGCCTCCAGCCTGATTTTTCCATTCCTGCAGTGGAACCAGATGCAGCTGACCATCGCCGTCTCGAAGATCGATTATGAAAAAGCCTCGGTCGACTTCCGCCAGACTTTCTACAAGGCTTTGCGCGACGTCGAAATCGCGCTGTCCGCACGCAGCCAGTTCCAGGCCCAGGGCCTCAAGCTGGAACAGTCGCTGGCGGCGGCCCGGCGCATCGAAAGCCTGTACCAGGAACGCTACCGCGCCGGTTCGGTGACGCTGAAGATCTGGCTCGATGGACAGGAAACCCTGCGCTCCGCCGAGATTGCCGTGGCGGACAACAATCTCAATCTGCTCAACAGCCAGGTCAAGCTATATCAAGCCCTGGGCGGCGACATGAAGGTGGCCGCCGCCAGCCCGGCCAGCGCGCAGCGGCCGCCGGCGCTCTGAAAAAGGAATGCAAGGCGGCATTGACAGGCGGCTCAATAGAAATTGTCACGGTGCGCGGCTTCACGCGGCGGCAGCGCGTCGATATAGCCGATATCGCGCAGAACGTGGTCGCTAAGATCGCGTGCTGTCGATAAATGGCGCGGCAACGGTCGTGCCGGCACCAGGCGCCCTTGCCACCAGCCGGCGACACGCCGCGCAGTCCGCCGCAATTCCGCGGACACGTTCCGCAGCAACGACACCCCCGCAAGCGGATGCATTTCTCTTCGTTGACAACAGGTCGCGCTACAGCTCATGACTGGCTCGCTGGTCGAATTGAATCTCTGCATCGCAAAGCCTAGGAAAACGCAACAAACAAGGCCACCAGCACCATGCAGGCGGCAAACAGATAGCCTTGCAAACGCATGGCGCGTGCCGTCCTGATACGGCTGAAAATCAGCTGACCGGCATAGATCCACGGAAAATGGCAAGCCACGCAGACCAGCATGAAAACGCTGGAAATCTGTAGCACCTGATCGAACAACGGCATGGCTGGATTCATGAACTGGGAAAACATCACCAGGATCATCGAATGGATTTTCAGGTTCAATGACACCGAGACAATGCCGTCGGCCACGGTCAGTGGCCTTGCTTGCTTGCCATCCGAAGGCTGCGCCGGCTGCAGGAAACCATAGGCCAGGTACAGGATGTAGGCGGTTCCCGCCCACTTCATGATTTCGCTCAGCAAAGGATGCTGCCGCACCAGTTCGCTTAGGCCAAGGCCGTAGACCAGACACCAGAACAGATTCGCTAATTCGAAGCCAAGCCAGAAGGGAAACGTGCCGCGCAAGCCGAACTTGGCGCCTGCGGCCGCCAGCACGGTATTGCCAGGACCGGGACTGATCACCACAGGCACTGCAAATCCCAACAGCAGCAGCCAGGTCTCGATTGCAATCATGTTCGCTCTCTCCGTTTATTTTGTGAGGCAGATTAGACCGCACTTACGCATCCCGGCAAAACGAAGTATTCTCATGGCTTCGATAAGAAAAATTGATTGAGCGATGCGCCGACTGCCTCCCCTCTCCTCCTTGAAAGCCTTCGAAGCAGCTGCCCGCCACCGCAATTTCACGCGTGCCGCAGCCGAGCTGTACGTCACCCAGGCGGCGATCAGCCATCAGGTGAAACAGCTGGAAGAATGGCTGGGATTGAAACTGTTCGAGCGGCGCGGCCATGCCTTGGCGCTGACGCTGGACGGCGCCAGCTACCTGCCGGAAGTGGCCGATGCCCTCGACCGACTGACCGCCGCCACCGAGCGCCTGACCAGCAACTCTGCTGCCGGTACCTTGCGTATCACGGTACTGCCCTCGTTTGCCGCAAAATGGCTGATGCCGCACCTGAGCCGCTTCCACGCCGCCCATCCGGAGATAGAACTGGACCTGGTCAGCATCGAAGAAAGCTGGGACTTTTCGAATCAGCAGTTCGATCTCGGCATCCGTCTCGGCAACGGCCGCTGGAACGGCTTGCAGGCGGACCTGATCGCTGAAGAATGGCTGACGCCGATGTACAGCCCGGCGCTGGCGCAGCGCGCGCCGCTGCAAACGCCGGCCGACCTGCGCCGCCATCCGCTGCTGCACGACACCCCGCGCGACAGCTGGCCGCGCTGGCTGGAACTGGTCGACGCGCCCGCCGTCGATGTGCGCAAAGGCGCCAGCTTTACCGACTCCAGCCTGGCGCTGCAAGCCGCCGCCGACGGACACGGCGTACTGCTCGGCCGCTTGTTCCTGGCAGCCGGCGATATCGCCGCGGGCCGCTTGCTCGCGCCCTTCCCGCAGCGCCTGAAAAACGACTATGCCTACTGGCTGGTCTATCCCAAGGCGTCGGCGCAGAATCCCAGGATCGCGGCATTCCGCTCCTGGCTGCTGGGCGAAGCGGAGCTTGCCGCGGTTGCCTTGATGAAAGCCTAGTCGCGCCTATTTCTGCAGCCATTGACTGACGCGCTGAGGATGCGCATCCAGCCATTGCCTGGCCGCGGCTTCCGGCTTGGCGCCGCTTTCTATCGCCAGCATGACGCTGTCGATCTCGCCCGGCTCCCATGAAAAATGCTTCAGCAAGTCGTTGACCGGCTTCGCCTTTGCCGCCAGTCCGGGATTGGCGATATTGTCGACATGCTCGGCTTCTCCATAGACCTTCTTCGGATCGTCAAGGAACTTGAGTTTCCACTTAGCGAACATCCAGTGCGGCACCCAGCCCGTCACCGCGATCGCCTTGTTGTTCCTGATCGAGCGTTCCAGTTCAGCAGCCATGCCGCTGCCCGAGCTCGGCAGCAGCTTGTAGTCCAGACCGTATTCCTTGATCGCCAGCTCAGTCTTGGTCATGACGCCGGCGCCGGCATCGATGCCGACGATGCGGCCGTCGAAAGCGGCTTTCTGCGCCGTCAGGTCTGCGATGCTGGCGGCATTGACATAGGCCGGCACGATCAGGCCTATCCTGGCGCCGGCGAAGTTGACGCCCAGGTTGACTACCTTGTCCTTCAGCTTTTCATAGTAGGCGCCTTGGGTAGCCGGCAGCCACGCCGACATGGTCGCATCCAGGTCGCCACGCGCCACCCCCTGCCACATCAGGCCGGCGGATACCGGAATCAGTTTGACTTCATAGCCCAGATCCTGGCGGATGATCTGGGCCGCGACATAGGTCGTCGCGACGCTGTCGGACCAGCCTTCCACATAACCGATTTTGATGACCGGCTTGGATTCAGCGATTGCCGCGCCGGAGCCTGCGAGGCATGTCAGCGTGAGGGCTAAATAGCATAGTTTTCGTAGTGGATTCATGGCTGGCTCTTTCGGCGTTCTTGCAATTAATTGGGGTCAGAGTCGAATTGATTTGATCCGACCTGCTGCGGCTTGTACTCCGGAACCCGCCGATTGAATTAATTGGGGTCGGAGTCGAATTCATTTACGTTGACTGGCTGCTGCTTGTACTCCGTGGGCCGTCAATTGGGGTCGGAGTAATTTACGACGATGAGGCTGTCGTAAAAAAACTCTGACCCCAATTGACGGCATTTCCTATGTTTTACTATTTATCTACTACCAGGTTGCTTAACGGTTTGCTGCAGCATAGGAGCACCATGCCTTGATCTATTTCGCGCTGGCGGATGCCGCCTTTGTGCTGCATGTCGACGCTGCCGGAAACCAGTTTGACCTTGCAGGTGCCGCACATGCCTTGGGCGCAGGAGGATGCCAGCCGCACTCCTGCGTTGCGGGCGGCTTCCAGCACATGCTGCTGAGGGCCGCAGACGATCAGGCGATTGCTCTTCTGGAAGTTGATTTCAAAGCCGGCCAGCACCAACGGTTCAGCGTTTGCCTGTGCAGAACCGTTGGCAGAGTTTTCCTGCTCAGCCTCCTGCTGCAAAACCTCGAAGGAAAAACTTTCTTCGTGATAGCGCGTGCGGTCGAAGCCTGCTTCATCCAGCATGCTGCGCACCGCCTTCATGTAGGGTGCGGGGCCGCAGACGAAGACTTCGCGTTCCATGAAATCGGGCGCCATCAGCTTCAGCGCCGCCAGCGACAGCATGCCGGTCGGTCCCGGCCAGTCACGGCGCTGGCCCGGCCGTTCGCAGATGAAACGGGTCTTGAAATTTTGCTGGCTGGCGGCGATCAGGCCCAGCTCGCGTTCGAAGATGATGTCGTCCGGCGTGCGCGCGCTGTGGATGAAAACGATGTCGCGGTCATCGCACAGGTCGTGATGGGTGCGCGCCATCGACATCAATGGCGTAATGCCCGAGCCGGCCGACAGGAACAGGTATTTTTCCGCCGGATGGAGCGCGCAGGTGAAATCGCCGGCCGGCCGCAGCACCTTGACCTTGTCGCCTGCTTTCAGGTTGTCGTGCAACCAATTGGACACCGGCCCTCCGGGCACCCGCTTGACTGTGATCGAGATGGTGTGCGGCCGCGCCGGCGAGGAGGAAATGGTGTAGCAGCGGTTGATGGCTTCGCCATCGATTTCCAGCTCCAGCGTGATGAACTGGCCGGGCTGGAAGACGAAGGCGCTGCCGTCGGGCGTGGCGAAGAAAAAACTCTTGACGTCATGCGTCTCCGCGCGCACCTGGCAGCACACCAAGGTATCCTCGCTATCGCTGCTCCACAGCGGCGGCAGGGCGTCCCAGAAATTCCGGCGATTCAGTTTATTTGTATCCATGACCGGTCCCGGCAAAATTTCGGCTTTCAATCCATTCTCCGCAGCACGCTCACTGCAGCAGCCTCAGGCCCGGCCAAACCGTGCTTCAGGCGGCCGATGTACCAGGTGCAGAATTTTTCCACCAGGCCTTCGGTAAACGGCGAATAAGGGCCGGGCTGGTAGGCGCTGCTGCGGGCGCCCTGCTGCGACAGCTCGACCAGGCGCTTGTCCTGGTCATTGGTCGCATTCCACACCGCAGTCAGGTTATCCAGTTGATAGTCGATGCCTTCGCGCGCATCCTTGTGCACCAGCCATTTAGTGCGCACCAGCGTCCGTTCCGCCGACAAGGGCAGGACCGAAAAGCTGACGATATGATCGCTCATGAAATGATGCCAGGAATTCGGCTGGGTCCAGAACGACAGGCCGCCCAGGTCGGCGCGCTCGAATTGCCCCAGCAGCCTGCCGCAAGCAACCTTGCCGTCCAGCGTCTGCGATTCGCCGGCGCGGTCCAAAGGCAAGCGCTGCGTGCGGAAGCCGCTTACCAGCTCGTCCAGCCGCTCGATCTCGGCCGACGGCAGGCCACCGCGCTCCCATTCGGCGCAGCGCTCTGCGGCCAGGCGGTTGAACTCGCCGATCTGCTCGGCGTTGCCGGGCGCGCTCTGATAGCCGAAACCGAACTCGAACAAGGACGCCGTCAATTCCGGATGGTTGGTCGCGCAGTGATAGCACTCGCGATTGTTTTCCATGGTCAGCTTCCAGTTGCCTTCTTCGATCAGATCAACTTGCTTGGCGATCTTGCAATCCTGCAGGCCGTGCGGCTGCAGATAGGGCGCCATGGCTTCTCGCATTACCGAAAAATCCTCGGGCGGCTGCTCCGCCAGGCAGATGAAGATCAGCCCTGCCAGGTTTTCCACATGCACCGACTTGAGGCTATGCTTGCAGCGGTCGAACTTCTCACCCATGTGCTCGGCATAGATCAGCTCGCCGCCCAGGTTGTAAGTCCATTGATGATAAGGACATACCAGATTGCCGACCGAACCCTTGTGCTCCGAGCACAGGCGCGCGCCGCGGTGGCGGCAGACGTTGTGATAGGCGCGCACCGCCATGTCGTCGTCGCGCACTACCACGATGGAATTGAGGCCGATCTCGACCGTCACGTAGTCGCCCGGCTCAGGAATATCCGGATCGACCGCGACATGGATCCAGTGCTTGCCGAAAATCTCCCGGATGTCCATCTCGAATACTTCCGGGCTCAGGTAAAACGGCGCATCCAGGCTATGGCCAGGCAGGCGTTCGGCGATCAGTGCTTGGATCTCTTTGGATACTTTCAATTTTTTCTCCATGTGGTGCATTTATGGAACCGCCGCAATTGCAAACGTATTTGCAAACGCATTTGCAAAATTAATAATCGACCAGATGGTGTTCGCGTAAATAGGCCAACACCGCCTGCGCCTTGTCGGCCGCGCTGCCCTCCTGCAATACCTTGCCGCCGCGGCTTTCAGCCACGGTGGCCGCCTGCATGCGCGCGTGGCCGGAGCGCTTCTCGGGCGCCGCCAGCTTGCGCGGCAAGGCTTTGGCAATTTCAATCTGCCACTCTTCGCCGACATCGCTCATCACCTCAGGAAAAACCTGGCTGGTGATGCCGCCGGCACGCAGCCTGGCATAGGCATAACGCAAGCGGGACGGCGCCAGCGGATGCACCGTCAGCAAAGCCGGCAGCGGCAAGGCTACTTCGCGCCGCCGTCCTTTCGGCAAGAACTGCTGGGCGACGATGGCATCGCTACCCGGCGTCACCGTAATCACCCCGGCCAGCAAAGGCAGGTTCAGTCGCGCGGCCAGCTGATAAGGCAGCATGCCACTGGCTTCGCCGCTCTCGGCGCGGCTGCCGCACAGCACCAGGTCGTAGGCTTGCAGCTGCTCCTGCAAGGCCGGCAATACATCCTGCGCCGCAGCCGTTTCGATCACGCTGATCCTGGTCGCGCCCAACGCCAGATACTCGGGCAACGCCGGATTGTCGGCCTGACCGGCGTGGATCACATCGATGCTGACATCGGACGCATGCTGCGCCAGTTCCTTCGCCAGCCCGAGCGCGGCGGCGTCGTTGCGGCTGTAGCGCGGCACGCCGCTGACAGGGTGCCGGCCTATCGATACCAGTACGGCAATCCGCTTGATAGCCTGCTGCCTCATGGTGCAGCCTCCACCGCGCGGGCTTGCCTGACCTGCTCCAGCAAGGCTGACATCAGTTCCTGCGCATCGCCGATGACGCTGAGATCAGCCCGCTTGATCATAGGGGCGCTGGCATCCAGGTTGACCGCAATCACGTGGCGGCAATCCTTGATGCCCTGCAGATGCTGGACCGCGCCTGAAATGCCGAAGGCCAGGTAGGCGCTGGCGCTGACCGTCTTGCCGGTGGCGCCGATCTGCTGGTCGCGCTCGAATTTGCCGTCGTCGACCGCGACCCGGCTGGCGCCCACCGCCGCGTCCAGCACCTGCGCCAGCGAATTGAACAAGGCAACGTCGCCCACGCCATTGCCCGCGGAAACGATGAAATCGGCTTCATCCAGCGCCACTTGCGACGCCGCCATGGCTTTGACGCCGAGGTCGGCAAAGGCGCCGGCCGCAGCGGCATTCGCGGCAGCACCAAGCGTGACTGCAATTTGCTCTGCCCGCTGCCCGCGTCCGAGGAAGGGCAAGCGCGCATCCACCGCATCGGCTTCCAGCAAGATGATCTGAGTCAGATCGCGGCGTGCCATCAGGCTGCCCTGCTGGCGATAGGTCGCCAGGCCGGCTGGCCTGATCTCAACCACATGGGTGGCGATGCTGGCTGCGTTGATGGCCGCAGCGAGGCGCCGTCCCAGGTCACTGTCGGCGACGCCGTTATCCGGCATGAACACATGCGCCGGCAGCAATTCGTCCAGCAGGGCGGTCAGGGCCGCCAGCTCCGCTTCCGGCGCAAACAGATGACCGCCGTACTGTGGCAGGACGATGCAGCGGTCGGCGCCGAGCGCGGCGGCATCGTCGTTCAATGCACCGAACACCAGCAGCACCACTTCCGTGGCGCCGTCCGCCAGCAGAGCGGCGGCAGCCACGGCCTGCCGTGCATGCTCGTCGAGACTGCCGCGGTCGCTGTGCGCGACTACCAGCAGGCATTCGGTCAGCTGAGCGTCGGCAGCCAGGCGCTGCGGCTTGATCGAATGGTGTACCTGCGCATGCGGCAACACATGCAGCTCAAGGCCCGCATTGCCAGCCTGCCCCAGCACAATGCGTTTCAATCCATCGGCATTGAGCGTGAACGGGCGGCGCGGGTCTATCCGTTGGATGCCACCCGCTGTTGCCATTGTCGTTGCCATCTCCATCTTCAATTCTCCAATGCAGCGGCAAGCAGTTCAGCGATATCGCGCACCTCTGGACGCGGTCCCACAACGCCCTCCAGCATCGCGGTGCAGTTCGGACAAGCCACCACCACGGTGTCGGCACGTACTGCGCGGGCATCGTGGATGCGGATGTCGGGAATGCGCTGCTTGCCGGGGATATCGGTCAGCGGCGCGCCGCCGCCACCGCCACAGCAACGACCGCGCATGCCGTGGCGTTCCATCTCGTGCAGCGGCAAGCCCAGCTGCTTGAGCAGTTCGCGCGGCGCTTCGGTTTCACCGTTATAGCGGCCCAGGTAGCAGGGATCGTGATAGGTAAAGCGCTGATCGCTGTCGGCGGTGGCGCGCGGCTTGAGCTTGCCGTCGCTGACCAGCGCCGCCATGAAAGCACTGTGATGAAACACCTGGTAATGACCGCCCAGCGCCGGATATTCGTTGCGCAGGCAGTGCATGACGTGCGGATCGGCGGTGACAATCCGCTTGAAAGTGAATGACGACAGCTGCGCAATCATCTGCTGCGCCAGGTTCTGGAAGGTCGCTTCATCGCCGAGGCGGCGCGCGACATCGCCGCAGTCGCTTTCGAGGGAGCCAAGCACGGCGAAATCGACATTTGCTGCATGCAGTACCTTGACCAGCGCCCGCAGGGTGCGCTGGTAACGCATGTCGAAACCGCCCTCGCCCACCAGCAGCAGCACGTCGACCGCCTGACCGGCGCTGATCTGGCGGACATTCAGGTCTAGCGCCCAGTTGTAACGCACGCCAAGGTCAAAACCGCCGGCGCTGCCGGTTTCGCGCAAATTGGCCAGCACTTCCGGCCCTTTGCCTGGCACCGCGCCGAACTGCAAGGTCTGGTGGCGGCGCAGGTCGACGATGGCGTCGACATGCTCAATCAGCATCGGACACTCCTGCACGCAGGCACGGCAGGTGGTGCATGACCACAGGGTATCGCTGGAAATCAGACCCGGTACGATCGCATCCTGCGGCCGGCCCTGATGAGCGCCGAGAGGAATCCCCGGATAAGGACTGCCGGCGAAACCGGCGTCGCTGCCGCCGGCCATGCCGGTCACCATGTCTTGAATCAGCTTCTTCGGATTCAGAGGCTGGCCAGCGGCAAACGCCGGACAGGCGGCCTCACACTTGCCGCACTGGACGCAGGCATCGAAGCTCAGCAACTGGTTCCAGCGAAATTCGACCGGCTTACCGACACCCAGCTCGCCCTGCTCCAGCTGCAAGGGCTTGAGCGCGGTAGTCGGAGTGCCGCCGGCGGCTTTATTGAAACGTTCCGGACGTGGATGAAAGGCTAGGTGCAGCAGGCCGGCCAGCGCATGTTTCATCGGCCCACCGCGGGTAGCGCCGACAGTCAGGGTCCAGGCGCCAAGGCCCAGTAAGACAACGGTCGCCAGCGCGCTCGCACCGGAGACGAACTGCAGCGGAATCAAGCCCAGCGCCAGCAGGCCCAGCGCAAACGCCGCCAGCATCCACGGCAGCCGCATCCAGGCGCCGCGCGACAGCCGCGCCGGCGGCGTGCGGCGGCGATGCCAGACGAACAGAACGCCCACCAGCATCAGCAGCGCGAACAAGCCGATTGCGGTATTCAGGGCCGAGGCATACAGCATCAAGCCATAATTGACCGCTACCAGCGCCATGGCGGCAATCGCACCGCCGGCGGTAGCCACGTGGGTGCGGGCGATATAGGGATCGCGCGCCACCACATGGTGCAGGTCAACGAAATAGCGCTTGGGGATGGCCAGCAAGCCCAGCCAAGCTACCGGCGCCGCGCGGCCGGCACGCCACAGAGCAGCCCGCCGCGCCATGCCAGCCGTCAGCCCCGCCACCGAAAGCCAGAACAAGACCGTGATGAACAGATTAAGAGAAGAAGCCGCTGCGCTCATGGTCAGAAGTCTTTGCACAGGCGCAGCGAATCGTAGATCGCGGCGTGGATGTTATGCATGGAGATGCAATCGCCGACCCGGAACAGCAGGAAGCGGCCGTCGCCCAACGTTTCCGACAAGGCCGGCTGCGGCTCGGCGGCGAACAGCTTGTTGACGTCGATCTGGCCGTGGTTCAGCGATTGCGGCTTGAGCGACCAGTACAGCTGATCGTTGGGCAGGATGCCGTTTTCAATCACCACCTGATCGACCACCCGCTCTTCCTGCACCTCGGTGTATTCGTTGCGCAGTACCGCCACTTTCTTGTCGCCTTCGGCATAGACCCGGTCCAGCCAGTAATTTGGCGTCGGGATCACGCCCTGGGCATACAGGCGGCGATAGAAAATCGGAAACGTGGTGCCGCCGGTATCGTCGGCGATCTTGACGTCGGGCGTGACGATTTCCACCAGGCTGCCGCGGCTGGCCAGGAAATCGGCGACGCCGAAACCGGCATGGGTGCTGATGCCGTCGTACACCAGTACGTTCTTGCCCGGCACCACGCGTCCCTGCAAGATATCCCAGGAACTGACCGACAAGCCATCGGCGATGCACCAGTCCGCAACCTGGCTGGTGTAGTTGCTGCCGCCGGTGGCCAGCACCACGATATCCGGCTGTTCAGCCATGATCATGGCTTCGTCGGCATTGACGCCCAGCCGGCGGTCGACCCCGAGGCGCTTGGTTTCCATGTCAAACCAGCGCACGATGCCGGCCATCTGCTCGCGCTGCGGCGCCTTGGCAGCCAGGTTGATCTGGCCGCCGACCGCTTCGCTGCGCTCAAACAGCACCACCTCATGACCGCGCTCGCGTGCCACCCGCGCCGCTTCCAGTCCCGCAGGACCAGCGCCGACCACCACTACCTTACGCTTAGGCCCGCGGCTCCTGGCGATCTGGTGCGGCATGCTCTGCTCGCGCGAGGTGGCGGCATTCTGCACGCACAGCACGTCCAGACCGTTGTACTGGCGGTCGATACAATAGTTGGCGCCGACGCATTGCTTGATTTCGTCTTCACGGCCGTCGCGGATCTTGATCACCATGTGCGGATCGGCGATCTGCGCTCGCGTCATGCCGACCAGGTCGACCATTCCGGTCGACAGTATGCGTTCCGCCTGGCCGGCGTCGCGTATGCTTTGCGCGTGCATCACCGGCACGCTGGACACAGCCTTGATGCCGGCCGCCAGATGCACAAACGGTTCCGGCGGCAAGGCCATGGGCGGCATGCAGTTGGCCAGCGTGTTGTGGGTATCGGCGCCGGAGCCGACCACGCTCAGGAAGTCGATCAGGCCGCTGGCCGACATCGCCTGCGCAATCTGCTTGGCGGTTTCGTGATCGATACCGTCTTCATGGAACTCATCGCCGCACATGCGCAGGCCGACGCAGAACTCCTTACCGACTGCTTCTCTTACCGCCGTCAAGACCTCGATGCCGAAGCGCATGCGGTTTTCCAGGCTGCCGCCGTATTCGTCGCTGCGCTGGTTGACGCGCGGGCTCCAGAACTGGTCGATCAGCTGCTGGTGGGCGGCGGAAATCTCGATACCGTCCATGCCGGCCTGCTTGACTCTTTTGGCGGCGGCGGCAAAATCGGCGACGATGCGGCGGATCTCTTCGATCTCGATGATCTTGGCATTGCCGCGATGGACCGGCTCCCTTATCCCCGAAGGACTGACCAGGTGCGGCCAGTTCTCGCCGTGCCAGGCGGTGCGGCGTCCCATATGGGTGGCCTGGATCATGATCTTGGCGCCATGCCGGTGCATCGCTTCCGCCAGACGCGCCAGCGGCTCGATGACCTTGTCGGTAGTCAGGTTGACCGATTTCCACCAGCCTTGCGGGCTGTCGATGGAGACCGTGCTAGAACCGCCGCAGATCGCCAGGCCGAGGCCGCCCTTGGCTTTTTCCTCGTAGTAGCGGATATAGCGTTCGCCCGGCAAGCCGCCTGCTTCCGCATAGACTTCGGCATGTGCGGTGCTGACCACGCGGTTGCGCAGGGTTACCTGGTTCAGGGTCAGTGGCGAAAACAAAGTCGGATAACGCATGGTCTGTATCTATCCCTAAGCGGCGGCTGCCGTGACTGTGAACACGCAATGGTCATGGCCTTCGCCGCCGCACTGGGTTTCACTGCATACCGAGCGGCGCGGATTGCCGGTGGTGTCGGATACCCAGTCCATGGCGCCGGCGAACCAGCCGGCGAACATGTAGCACAGCTTGCCCCGCGCTTCCGGCTGCTGCAGCACGAAGGATGAATTCACCAGTTTGATGCTGGCGCTGGCATTGGCGGCGTCGACCTCGGTAAAGGAGAACAAGCCCCAGCCGCGTTGCGACAGCCGTTTCAAATAATGTTTGTAGACGTCGAGGCCGGACATGCCGTGCTGACGGGCTTCCTTTTCGCACCAGTAGTAGGCTGATTTGTGGCCGGCGTCATACAGGATCTGCGCATATTTTTCGCGCCCGAGCGCGGCTTCCACCGCAGTATGGTTATTGGTGAAAAAGTGGCGCGGAACATACAGCATCGGCAGCTTGTCGGTGGTCCAGACACCGGTCTCGGCGTCGACTTCAATCGGCAATTGGGGTTGCATCACTACTCCTCAGTATTTGTATCGCGCTCAGGCTGTCCAGACTTCGCCGAACACCCGCAGCCAGTTCTCGCCCAGCACCTTGCGTATGCGGCCTTCCTTCCAGCCGGCGCGTTCCATAGCCGTGGTCAGGTTGGGGAAATCGCCGATGGTGCGGAAGCCTTCCGGATTGATCACCGTGCCGAAATCGGTGAGGCGGCGATGGCGTCCCTTGTCGTGCGTCAGCCACTCGAAGAAGGGCTTGCCGTAGCCCTGCGTGAAATCGGTGCCGATGCCAACGCAGTCGTCACCGACCAGGTTGATGATGTAATCGAAGGCTTCCACGTAGTCATCGACATTGGCGCCGCTGCCGCGCTTGAGGAAGGGCGGGAACATGGTGACGCCGATGAAGCCGCCATGGTCGGCGATGAACTTCAGCTGCTCGTCGCTCTTGTTGCGCGGATGCTGTTTCAGGCCGGACGGCAGGCAGTGCGAATAGCAGACCGGCTTGTTCGAGGCCAGGATCGCTTCGGTGGAAGTAATGCCGCCGACATGCGACAGATCGACCATGATGCCGACCCGATTCATCTCGGCGATCACTTCGCGGCCGAAACCGGACAGGCCACCGTCGCGCTCGTAGCAGCCGGTGCCGATCAGGTTCTGCGTGTTGTAGCAAAGCTGCACCACCCGCACACCCAGCTCGGCGAACACTTCGATATAGCCGAGATTGTCTTCAAACGCATGGGCGTTCTGGAAGCCGAGGATGACGCCGGTGCGCCCTTCCTGCTTGGCGCGCTTGATGTCGTCGACGCCGCGCACCAGGGTCAGCAGGTCGGCGTTGTCGCGGATCAGGTTCTTCATGTCGACCACATTGCCGACCGTTCCCTGGAAATTCTCCCACACCGAGATGGTGCAGTTGACGGCGCTCAGGCCGCCCTTCTTCATGTCTTCGAATACCGGCCGCTCCCACTTGGAGATGTTCAAGCCGTCGATGACCAGGCTTTGCTGATGCAGGTTGCTCATGCCGTGCTCCTTAATAGAAAATCGATATCGTAGGGTGGGCACTCCGTGCCCACGCTGTGCCTTCGCGCCCCGGACTGCGCGTCCCGCCATATCCGCGTGGGCACGGAGTGCCCACCCTACTGTGGTTCAGGAAGCATCAATAGATAGGAAAACGCTTGCACAGCGCGCGCACTTCAGCCAACACCCGCTGCTCGACTTCAGTGTCGCCTTCGGGCTTTTTCGCCAGCGCATCGAAGATCTCAACGGTCAGGCGGCCGATAGTGCGGAACTCGTCGACGCCAAAGCCGCGCGCGGTGCCGGCCGGGGTGCCGAGACGGATGCCGGAAGTGACGGTCGGCTTTTCGGTATCGAAGGGAATGCCGTTCTTGTTGCAGGTGATGCCGGCGCGCTCCAGCGCATGCTCCACCTGCGTGCCCTTCAAACCCTTCGGACGCAGGTCGACCAGCAGCAGATGGTTTTCGGTGCCGCCGGTAACCAGGTCGACGCCGCCGGCCAGCAGCACCTCGCCCAGCACCTTGGCGTTGGAGACCACCTTGCCGATGTATTCCTTGAACTCTGGTTCTAGCGCCTCGCCGAACGCCACCGCCTTGGCGGCGATCACGTGCATCAGCGGGCCGCCCTGCAAACCGGGGAATACGGCGGAATTGATTTTCTTGGCGATGTCTTCGTCGTTGGTCAGCACGAAGCCGCCGCGCGGTCCGCGCAAGGTCTTGTGCGTGGTCGAGGTGACCACGTGTGCATGCGGCACCGGGTTCGGATGATGACCGGTCGCCACCAGGCCGGCGATATGCGCCATGTCGACCATCAGCAGCGCATCGACGCTGTCGGCGATGGCGCGGAAGCGGGCGAAATCCAGCTGGCGCGGATAGGCCGAATAGCCGGCGATGATCAGGCGCGGCTTGTGCAGCTTGGCCAGCGCTTCGACTTCGTCATAGTCGATCAGATAAGTATCGCGGTTGACGCCGTACTGCACCGCATTGAACCATTTGCCCGACATCGCCGGCCGCGCGCCGTGCGTCAGATGGCCGCCGGCGTCGAGCGACATGCCCAGCACCGTTTCGCCCGGCTTGACTAGCGCCAGCATGACAGCGCCGTTGGCCTGGGCGCCGGAATGCGGCTGCACGTTGGCAAACCTGGCGCCGAACAGCTGCTTGACGCGCTCCAGCGCCAGGGTTTCCACCTGGTCGGCAAATTCGCAGCCGCCGTAGTAGCGCTTGCCCGGATAGCCTTCAGCATACTTGTTGGTCAACACCGAGCCCTGCGCTTCCAGCACTGCGCGCGAGACGATGTTTTCTGAGGCGATCATCTCGATCTGGTTTTGCTGGCGCTGCAGTTCAAGATCTAGCGCGCGCTTGATCGGGGCGTCGCGTTCCGCCAGCGACTGGGAAAATGCAGGAAGTGTCATTGTGAGGTCCTGGAAAATGAGATGCGTCTAAGGGGCTAACTCTTGACATCATTCTTCTCCCAAGGCACTACCCGCTATTGACTTGATCTGACGGGAACCTTTCAATTTGCGACATTGCTGTCACTTTTAGCCAAGCGTCGCTTTCTGCGCCTGCTGACGCCGCTTGCGCCGAAATGGATCACGTGCACAAAAACCGGGATCGCCGACATGGCCGTTTATACAATTATTGCTATCGATTAGGTCCAGATGATCCGCGCATTGCCTGTTATCCGAAACGCCGGGCGGCATAATCCTGCGCCGCGCGAATCCAGGCGGCGATTGGTCCTACGGCGGATGGCGAGGCGGCGTCTGGTCGGCTTGGCATGCTTATTGCGACGCACAACCGAAAGCGTTTGTTAGTTCAGCCATTTCAACGTTACATTGTCCATCGCTGATGTTTGCCAACGGAGCAGGTCATGTCAAAAAGCACTTCTACTTCCTTCACCCACTTTGCTTTCATGCCGCTCAATAACTTTACGATGCTGGCATTTTCAAATGCCATCGAAGTACTGCGCATGGCGAATTATCTGGAAGGGAAGCCGCTCTACCGCTGGTCCATCATCAGCCCCGAGGGCGGCCCCGTCAGCGCCAGTAATGGCCTCTCCGTCACCACCGTGCGTGCCGATCAATGCATGGCGGCCGACGCCGTCTTCGTCTGCGGCGGCACCCAGATCGCCAGCGCCATCAACAGCGACACGCTGGATTTGCTGAGAAATCTGGCAAAACAGGGAATCACGCTGGGCAGCCTGTGCACCGGCGCTTTCGCGCTGGCGGAAGCCGGCCTGCTGGACGGCTATACCTGCGCCACGCACTGGGAAAACCTGTCGTCGATGAAACGCTCCTACCCCGCCATCGCCTTCGCCCCGGACCTGTTTGTGGTCGACCGCGACCGCATCACCTGCACCGGCGGCATTGCGCCGCTGGACATGATGCTGAACCTGATTTCCGGACAGGTCGGCAAAACCACGATTGCCGCGATCGCCGACCAGTTCATCCTGGAGCACGTGCGCGACCACAAGGATCAGCAAAGAGTGCCGCTGACAGTGCGCATGACCTCGGCGCGGCCAGCCATGGTGGAAGTGGTGTCGCTGATGGAAGCCAATATTGAAGAACCCTTGTCGCTGGACGAACTGGCGCAGCTATCAAACTCCTCGCCGCGCCAACTGCAGCGCATGTTCAAGGAACACATGGGCATGTCGCCCACCCATTACTACCTGACGCTGCGCCTGCGCAAGGCCCGTGAACTGCTGCGCCAGACCGACATGTCGATCCTCAGCATCACCGTCGCCTGCGGCTTCCAGTCCGCCTGCCACTTCAGCAAAACCTACCGCGAAATCTTCAGCGTCGCCCCCAGCACCGAACGCCGCCAGCAGGCAACAGTACCGGCAGCGCTCCTCGCAAGGCAAAGCCAGCACCCCGCCGCATTCGTATGAAGAAAATAAATTGGGGTCAGAGTCGAATTTTTATCTTTCAAAAAATTCGACTCTGACCCCAATTTATAGCGTTACCGTGGCTTGCGGCTTTCAGTCAGCCTGCCATTTCAGCAAGACCTGTTTAGCGGCGCAGCATCAGGGGGAGAAGAAAAAACGGGCGCCTCAGGCGCCCGTTTTTATATCTGCAAGATGGCGGTTCTCAAACTCGTGGCGTCAGGGCGCCAGCTCTTTTATGGAACGTTCCCACAGGTTGATGCCGCCTTCTTTGGCCTGCTCATCGATCGCTGCCAGCTCTTCTTTCGTAAAATCCAGGCGCTGCAAGGCGGCCACGTTTTCCCGGATCTGGGCCGGGCTGCTGGCGCCGATCAGAGTGGTGGTCACGCGTGGATCGCGCAAAACCCAGGCCAGCGCCATCTGCGCCAGGCTTTGGCCACGAGTCTTGGCAATCTCGTTGAGCGCCCGCACCCGCGCCAGGTTTTCCGGGCTCAGGTGAGCCTGCTGCAGCGAACCGCCGCCTTCGCGGTTGATGCGCGAATCCTGCGGCACGCCGTTCAGGTATTTGTCGCTCAGCAGTCCCTGCGCCAGGGCGGTGAAAGTAATGCAGCCCATGCCTTCCTGCTCCAGCGTATCCAGCAAGCCATCTTCGATCCAGCGATTGAACATGTTGTAGGACGGCTGGTGGATCAGGCAAGGCACTTTCCAGTCGCGCAGCAACTGGGCCGCTTCCGCAGTCTTGGCCGGCGAGTAGGAAGAGACGCCGACATACAGCGCCTTGCCCTGCTGCACGGCGGTCGCCAGCGCGCCCATGGTTTCTTCCAGCGGCGTCTCCGGATCGAAGCGGTGCGAGTAGAAAATATCGACATAGTCGAGCCCCAGCCGCTGCAGGCTTTGATCCAGGCTGGCCAGCACATATTTGCGCGATCCGCCGCCTTGCCCGTAAGGCCCCGGCCACATGTCCCAGCCCGCCTTGCTCGAAATGATCAGTTCGTCGCGATAAGGCCGCAAGTCTTCCTTGAGGATGCGGCCGAAATTGGTTTCGGCGCTGCCGTACGGCGGCCCGTAGTTGTTGGCCAGGTCGAAATGAGTGATGCCAAGATCGAAGGCGGTATGCACCATCTCGCGCTGGCGCACCAGCGAAGTAGTGTCGCCGAAATTGTGCCAGAGCCCCATCGACAATAATGGCAGCTTGAGGCCGCTGCGGCCGCAGAAACGGTACTGCATGCTGTCGTAGCGCTTGCTTGATGCGTGATAACTCATGACTGATAGTTCCTTTAAACGATGATCTCTTTGAAAATCCTGCTTTACCGGCAGGACGATTCTACAGAGCTATTTCCAGCCCTGCTGAGAGCGCCCCGCCGGCATTCGCCCCAGTCCCCGAAAACAAAGCGGGGCAGTTTTTCAAAAATCCTCAAGAAATCACATGACTCTAATTACGAATGATTATCATTTGTATATAATGGCGCTTATTACAAAAAATAGAATTAACTACAAGCAACTCGGCGAGGATAAAGTTTTGAAAAAGCAACTAGTAGGGATATGTTCGCTCGTGCTCACGCATGGCGCCATCGCAGCAGATCTGCCGACACAGTCAAACAGCAACGCCGCGGCAGCTGACAGCGTGCTGCCCATGGTGTCTGTCAAAGCCAGCCGGGATGGCGGCAATCCGGCCGAAAACGGCTACCAGGCGAAACGCGCTTCCGTCGCCAGCCGCAGCGACGCTGCCCTGATCGACGTGCCGCAGGCGGTCAATGTCGTGACTTCGCAGTTCTTGCAAGATCGCCAGCCGAGCAGCCTGGCGGAATCGCTGGATACGGTCTCCGGCATCCGCATGGGCAATACGCTGGGCGGCACGCTGGACGCCATCATCAAGCGCGGCTTCGGCGATAACCGCGACAATTCCATGCTGCGCGACGGCATGCTGTCGGTCCAGCCACGCAATTTCACCCCAACCACGGAGCGCATCGAAGTGCTGAAAGGGCCTTCCTCCATGCTCTATGGCAGCATGGATCCGGGCGGCGTGATCAATGTCATCAGCAAGAAACCACTGCTGGAAAACCAGCGTTCCGTCATGCTCAGCGGCTCCAGCTATGGCGGCATCGGCGAACAGGTCGATCTGACCGGACCGATCGGCGATTCCGGGCTGGCATACCGACTGATCGCCGACCACCAGCGCAACAACTACTGGCGCAATTTCGGCGAAACCACGCAGTCGGTGCTGGCGCCGTCACTGGCTTGGTACGGCCGCGACACCACACTGTCGTTCGCCTACGAGCACATGAATTATTCGGTGCCGATCGACCGCGGCACCATCATCGATCCGCGCAGCGGCAATCCGGTTGCGCTGCCCAAGGAACGCCGTTTCGACGAAGCCTACAATGTCTCGGCAGGCCGCTCGGACGCTGTCAACCTGCGCTTCGACCACAAGCTCAACGCCGACTGGACCCTGCACGGCGGCTACGGCTTCAGCCGCAGCTACTACAACGACTGGCAGGCGCGCGTACTGTCGGTCAACTATGCCACCGGCGTCGCCACCCGGCGCGTCGACGCTACCCAGAATGGCGTGCAGTCGGCGCATACCGTGACCTTGAACCTGGAAGGGAATTTCAACTGGGGCGAGGTGCGTCACGATATCGTCGGCGGCGTCGATTACATGCGCAACTACCGCGTACTGGGCGACCTGTATCGCGGCCAGAGCAACAGCCAGTTCAACATCTACAATCCGGTATACGGCCAGCTGACGCCGGCCGGCAGCAAGATCAGCCCGGCCGACAGCGACCAGACCGACAAGCTGATCTCGCGCGGCGTGTTCCTGCAGGATTCGATCCACTTGGATGAGCGCTGGATCTTGCTGGCCGGCGCCCGCTACGAATATTTCAACGAACTGACCGGCAAAGGCCGTCCCTTCATCGTCGGCAGCAAGGTCGCAGCCGGCCGCGCGACGCCGCGCGCCGGCGTGGTCTACAAGCTGGCGCCAGACTGGTCGATGTACGCCAGCTACAGCGAATCGTTCAAGCCGAATACCTCGATCGCCACGCCGATCGGCGAGCTGCCGCCGGAACTGGCCAAGGGTTATGAAATCGGCTCCAAGCTGGAAACCGCAAACCTGACCGCGACGCTGGCGATATTCGATATCCAGAAGCGCAACATCCAGACCACCGAAACCATCAACGGCATCAATTACACCCGCAATGCCGGCAAGGCTCGCTCGCGTGGTCTGGAGTTCGACGCCACTGGCCGCATCAGCCAGAACCTGAGCCTGGTCGGCAGCTATGCCTACACCGAAGCGCGCTATGCCGACGATCCCAAGCTGGCCGGCAATCCCTTGCCGAACACGCCGAAACATGCGGCTTCGCTCTATCTGACGCGTGATTTCGGCATCTCACGCATCGGCCCGGTCGAAGGCCGCGTCAGGGCTGGCGCCGGCGCCCGTGTGTTCAGCAGCTTGCCGGTGGGCGACGGCAGCGGCAAGGTTTACCATCTGCCTTACGGCCGCGTGATGGATGCGTTCGTGTCGTGGAACACCTTGATCGAAGGGCAGTCGGTAGACTGGCAGTTCAACGTCAAGAATCTTTTCAATTCGACTTATTACACTGCCAGCTGCTGCAGCGGCACGCCGTTCGTCAATATCGGCGCCGGCCGTGAGTTTACGCTCAGCGCCAAGCTGAATTTCTGAGGATGACAGCCATGAGTGCGTATTCAAGAGCGCTGCTGGCTGCCGCGCTGTCATGCTGCGCTGGCGCGGCGATGACGGCGCCGGCGCTCGATCCCGGCCTGCCAGAGTATCAGCCGCGCAAGGTGAGCCTGCCGGCCGCGGCCAGCTACCTGGATGAGCAAGGCGCCATCCGCATCGGCGGCGCCGAGCACGCGCAGTTCGTGATCGACCGCTTCAATGCCTTGTTCGCCGGCAGTCATCCTGGCCTGCGCTTTGCCGGTCATGTCAAAGGCACCACCGCCACCATACCGCTGCTGAGTTACGGGCGCATGCTGTTCGGTCCGATGGGACGCAGCGCCAATGCGGCCGAGCTGGAAGCCTATGAAAAAGCCGTCGGCGCGCCGCCGCTGGAAATCCGCATCGCCCATACCTCCGACGATGCGCAGCAAGAGATGTCGTATTCCATCGGCATCTACGTCAACCGCGCCAATCCGCTCGAACGCCTGAGCGCACGCCAGGTGGCGCGCATCTTCAGCAATGGCAATCCGGAAGGCGATCTTTCCCACTGGGGCCAGCTGGGCGCCGGCGGCGACTGGAAGGAACGCGCCATCCACCCTTTCGGCACGCCCGAATACACCGGCATGGGCACTTACATGCAGGCCGGGCCGCTGCAAGGGCGTGCTTTCACACCGGCCTACGAACAATGGGGCAGCACCGAAACCATCTTGAAACGGCTGGAACAGGATCCGGCCGGCATTGCGTTTGCCGCCATCGGCCATGAAAACGCCGCATTCAGGCAGCTCGCCATCGTCTCCGAAGACGGGCGCAGCGAAACGCGCGGCAGCCGTCAGGAAGTCGCCGCCGGCAGCTATCCATACGGTCGCTTTGTGTATTTCTATCTGCGGCGCGAACCGGGGAAAGCGCTCGACCCGGTAGCAAAGGAGTACCTGCGCCTGGTGCTGTCGCGCCAGGGCCAGGAAATCATCGCCAGCCAGGCCGGCGGTTATATCCCCTTGTCGGCGGCGGAAGTCCGCGCTGAACTGCACAAGCTGGATTGATGCTTGCCATGTCTCATTTCTTTCGGTATTCCATGAACATCAGCTCACGCATGCGCACATCGGCGTCACAGGCAGTATCCGTAGTTTTTTCACTATGTCTTTTATCGGCAAGCTCGACTGCCATGTCGGCTCCCCAGCCAGACAAGCTAAGCGCGGCAGCCGCCCCAAACCAGCCGCAGCGCGATGCAGTACATTTGACCCTGGCCGGCGCCGACGGCATGTCGGATCTGTTCACACAGATCAATGCCATGTTCGTCGGTGCGCAACCGGCGGCGCGCATCGACATGGCGCTCAAGGGATCCGTCACCGGCTTGCCGGCGCTGACCGCTGGCGCCGCCTCCATCGCCGTAGTCACCCATGAAGCAAGCGCCGCCGAAATCGCCGCCTTCCGGCAAGTCTGGGGCTATGCGCCGTTCCTGCTGCGCATCGGCTACGCCGGCTACGGCCAGAACGCGCCCGCGGTCTATGTCAACCAGCGCAATCCCTTGCCCAGCCTGAGCATGCAACAGCTGGCCCGGGTATTCACCGCGGGCGCCGCCGCCGGCAACATCAACTTCTGGTCGCAACTGGGATTGAAGGATGGCTGGCAACAACGGCGCATCCATTTGTACGGTCTGCGCGACGACGGCGGCAGCGCCACGGTATTGCGCATCGGGCATCTCGGCAAGCACCCGTACGCTCCGCATTACGAGACGCTGGACAGCCGGCAAGCCGTGTTGGGAGCTGTCGCGGATGACCCTTACGGGATTGCCTTGCTCGCTCCGGGCGACACCGCTGCGCTACCGGAATCGCTGCGCATATTGCCCTTGTCGGCAGCTGATGGCATGGCTGCCGTCATGCCGTCTCGCGACAATGTCGCTGCAGGCAGATATCCGCTGTCAGTGTATGTGCAGCTGTATCTCAACCGGCCACCGACTCAGCCGCTGGAAGAACAGTACAAGAACTATCTGAAGCTGATCCTGTCGCCCGCCGGGCAAAGCCTGATGGCCGGCACAGCGGGCAACGAGACTGGATACCTGCCCTTGTCTGAGGATGATCTGAAGAAGGAAAGCAACAAGCTCGACTGATGTTGCAGCCGTCCTTTACAGCTGGCCGGCGCGCGCATGCTCCGGCCGGTGCATAAACACCGTGAGCGTATCGCGCTGCGGCGGCACACCGATCTGCGCCAGGATACGGCCGACCGCGCCGCGATGGTAGTTGCCGTGGGTAAGCACATGCATCAGCATCTCGGCGCGCGACATCCGTCCCGGCGAGCCGTCGACGAAAGTGAAGTCGACGATTTCATCAAGCTCCGCTTCACTCAGGCCGCCCGCATACGCCAGCAGCCAGCCATCGGCCTCGCGCACCGCCGCGCGCAGATCGGCAAGCGCAGGCGTCGCCGGCGTGTTCAAGCCCTTGTAGTCGTGCGGCAGGCGCTGCAGATTGGCTACGAATATGCGATCGACTACATAAACGTGGTTCAGGATGCGAGTTGCGTCATGCTTTTCGCGCTCGTGCGCATCTTGCGGCAAAGCGCTGATGGCGGCAAACAAGGTGTCATTGGCCCAGGCTTTGTATTCAAACAGGGTGGTAAACAGGTTTTTTGCGTTCATGGTGGCTGGATAGGCTGAAAAGGAACTTGGTGTCGAAATAAATACCTGGCTCAGATGCTGCGTGGAAAATTTCACTATCAGTTTGCCGCATCTTCATCTTTTCTGCTGAGCGAGATGCAGGACAGAATAGTCAGCGATTACAAAACTCAAAGCCGTCAATGAGCGCGGTCTTGCAATCTTTCCACAAACTCTTTAATTACAATGGCCACTTCCGAAGACCGTGTCTGAAGCAGCATATGAGGACCCGGTATTTTCACTATCTGCGCAAAAGGTAGAAGGCTTGCCAAATAGGCTGATGCAGAGACGGGAACAACTCTGTCTTCAGTTGCCTGCAGCAGCAAAACCGGTACATCTATCTTTTTCATATCGGTCGATCTATCAATCTCTGTCACGCTCCGCATGCGCATTTTTAGCGCATCTTCAGAAACCAGCTTCAATGTCTCCCGTAGCTTCAGCCGTAATTGAGGCGTCGCGAAGTTACCAAGCAACAGAGCAGCTGAAAAACCTGAAAAACGATTGAATGACGGCAGGACAGGTAGCAGATTCTTGAATTTCCCCAGAAACGGTCGCGGATTTCTGGCAAACGTACAGCAAAGAACCAAGCCGATTAAACCTGCCTGCCGCTGCGCCGCCAGCGCAATTGCTATAGGCCCGGAAAAAGACTCGCCAAGCAGGATGAACGGTCCAGTTTGCGGCAAATAATTGCGGGCAAAATCGGTAAGGTCGCGATAATCGAGTGGTAGGTCAAGGGGGTAGGACACTACGACGATCTGGAAATCCCTCTCCAAATGAGATACGAATTCGTCGAAGAATGCGCCAGTGCCGTCCATTCCGGGTAATAGAACTATCGTAATTTTCAAACTATTGACCCCGGCTGGTCTATGAATGCCAAATAAAATCCGACTGCTGTTTTCATTTTTCACTCTTCATCCGGATTTCATGCAAAGCTAGCACCCCGGCAATTTCATATTGGAAGCTCTCGCAAAGCCTCCACGGAATCAGTGCGTTGAAGTAGCTGTTTGACTGTAGCTAACAGAGACACAATGGATTCGCTGCCATGATTCTTACCCAACAAGCGACGTATGAACCAACTTTCGGAAAATACAAATACCTGCCATTTATCCGATTCATCCGGAATGCTCGCACAGGCTACATACAATGCATAAGGCTTAGACCCAACAGAAAAGCACCAGCCAAAATCTTCAGGGAAAACGTCGCCAGGAAAAAAATCCTGACGCGATAATTCTGTTGCCAGCCAGGATGCAAGCGCCTTGCCAAACACGCCGGGATTCGTCAGTGCATCTTCACCTGCTTCCCTGGAAAATGCAGAGGATTCAAATTCAAGCAATGCACTTTGTTTCATAAATTCCAATCAGAGGACATTTCCCAGTACGACGAAAAACAACGGTGAGCGTATGCTGCCATGGAAAAAATAGCGAAGCAACACTGAAGCAGGAAACAACCCGGTCGAGGACGCCAGATAAAGGCAAATAGCCTCCCACCCTTCGGATGCCCTACAATCTCGCCATGAGTCATTTAGATATCCTATTGCCATTCGGCCTGCCGCCGCCGGAATTGGCGCGCGATTTATTGCGCGAATTGAAGCTGCCCGCCCTTGCCACCCTGATAGCGCGCGCTAAAAAGGAGCATTCCCGTCGAGAATTTGACGATTTTGCGCGCGCCCTGCCGCATGAAATGTGGCTAAGCTCGCAATTTCCATTGCCTTCGTTTGTGCCGGCGAATCCCGCGCCAGGACAAGACGTGCATAACAGTCCTGCCCTGGCTTGCGCCGCCATGCGCGCGCTGGGCTTGCCGGCAAAGCAAGGCGTCTGGTTCATGCTGCATCCGGCGCACATCCATATCGCCCGCGACCATCTGGTGCTGACCGATATCCGCCAGGTCGGCTTGTCCGAGGCAGATTCGCGGGAGTTGTTCGACGCCGCGGCACCGCTGTTTGCCGAAGTGGACAGAGAACTGGTGTATGGCGACGCCAACACCTGGTTCATGCGTGCCGACGACTGGCAGGGGCTGGTTACCTCGACGCCGGACGCCACCTGCGGGCACAACATCGATATCTGGATGCCGCACGGCGACGGCGCCCGCGACTGGCGCAAGCTGCAGAATGAAGTGCAGATGCTGTGGTTTGCCCATCCGTTGAACGAGCGCCGCCAGATGCAGGGCAAACAGGCGGTCAACTCCTTGTGGCTGTGGGGCGGCTCGCCGGCCACGGCCTCAAGCGCCGGCCAGCGCGAAGTATTCAATCTGCCAGACGGCTTCAGCGGTCTCGGCCAGTATGCCAGGGCTGCCCACGCCAATACCGGCGCAGCCGATGTGATCGCCGCCAAACCTGAAAAAGGCCTGCTGACGCTGGACCCGCTGATCCAGCCGGCCCTTACCGGCGAATGGTCGAGCTGGCTGGAGCAGCTGCAAATCCTGGAAAGCGCCTGGTTCGCGCCCTTGCTGCAAGCCATGCAACAAGGGCAGCTGGATAGCCTGTCCCTGATCATTACCGACAGCAGCCATGTGCTTGAACTCAGCACCAGCCGCTTCTCGCTGAAGAAATTCTGGCTCAAGCCAACCCTTAACAGATTGCTGCCATGACCCGTATCACAACCCGCCCCTATTCCTTCCGCGACTCCGAACGGCTGCACCAGAGCGGCATCCATCCAGTGCTGGCGCGCGTCTACAGCGCGCGTGGCCTGCTTGACGTCAAGGAGCTGGAAAGCGAACTGACGGCGTTGATTCCGCCCGCCGGCCTGTTGCACATCGACGCTGCCGCCAGCTTCCTGGCCGACGCCATCGCCGCACAAAAGAAGATGGTAATCGTCGCCGACTACGATTGCGACGGCGCCACCGCCTGCGCGGTTGGCCTCCGCGGTTTGCGGCTGCTGGGCGCCAACATCGATTTCATCGTGCCTAACCGCTTCGAGTACGGCTACGGCCTGACGCCGGAGATCGTCGAACTGACAGCGCGCGAAAAATCGCCCGACATCATCATCACCGTCGACAACGGCATCGCCAGCATAGACGGCGTGGAAGAAGCCAACCGACGTGGCATCGAGGTGGTGGTCACCGACCATCACTTGCCGGCCGATACCTTGCCGGCGGCGCGCGTCATCGTCAATCCCAACCAGCCGGAATGCGGCTTTCCCAGCAAGAACCTGGCGGGCGTCGGCGTCATGTTCTATGTCTTGCTGGCGCTGCGCGCCGAAATGCGCAAGCGCGGCGTGTTCGACGCCAAAAGCCAGCCGAAACTGGATGTGCTGCTAGACTTGGTGGCGCTCGGCACCGTCGCCGACGTCGTCAAGCTGGACGCCAACAACCGCATCCTGGTGGCGCAAGGCTTGAAGCGCATGCGCGCCGGCCGCATGCATGCCGGGATTGCCGCCCTGTTCCGTGCCGCTGGCCGCGAGGCACGCCGCGCTACCCCTTTCGATCTCGGCTTTGCACTGGGACCGCGCCTCAACGCCGCCGGCCGCCTGGCGGACATGGCGCTCGGCATCGAATGCCTGACCACCGACGACGAAGGCCGCGCCTGGGCCATCGCCCAGCAGCTCGACGCCATCAACCGCGAGCGGCGCGACATCGAAGCCGGCATGCAGGATACCGCGCTGGCCTTGCTGGATGATTTCAAGCCGCAGGACAGCACCACCATCAGCGTGTTCGACGCCTCCTGGCACCAGGGCGTGATCGGTATCGTGGCCTCACGCCTGAAGGACAAGTTCTATCGGCCGACGATTACTTTTGCGCCGGGCGGCGAAGGCTTGATCAAGGGTTCCGGGCGTTCGATTCCCGGTTTTCATTTGCGCGACGCGCTGGACCTGGTGTCCAAGCACGCGCCTAGCCTGATCCAGAAATTCGGTGGCCATGCGATGGCTGCCGGGCTGACTATCCGCGCCGATGCGTTTGAGGCCTTTGCCGAGGCCTTTGAAAAAGTCGGGCGCGAGTGGTTGGGCAAGAGCCAGCTGGAGCGCGTGGTGGAAACCGACGGGCCGCTGGAAGATGCCTACTACACCACGCAGTTCATCGAGCTGATGGATGGCCAGGTGTGGGGCCAGGGCTTTGCGCCGCCGCTGTTTTGCGACGAGTTCCGAGTGGTCAGCCAGCGCATCCTGAAGGAGAAGCATCTGAAGCTGCTGCTGGAACGGAATGGCACGCGCTATGACGCGATCTGGTTCGGGCATACCGATGAGCTGGGAAGCAAAGCCAAGGTGGCGTTTCGGCTGGATGCTAATGAATATAACGGGGTTACCAAGGTGCAGCTGATGGTTGAGCATGCGGAAGCGATGTAATTCTTGGTACGCGGAATGCGGTATTCCATAGCCCGTTAAATAGGGTCAGTTAAATAGGGTCAGAGTCGAATTTTTTTGAGAAACAAAAATTCAACTCTGACCCTATTTAACTACTGAGCTGGCGTTGCTGGCTGGGAGGGAAGTTTTCGAATTTGCTCCAGACGCGGCGTAATTGTCTTGTAGAGTTGAAGCCTGCTTGCTGCGCTACCTGTTCCATGTCCAGCTTGGATTGCGTCAGCAGCTCGCGCACCAGGGCAACGCGGATGCGCTGGATGTAGTCGACCAGGCTGCAGCCGGTATGTTCGCGGAACAGCCGGGTCAAATGGCGTTCGCTGGTGCAGGCGATGTCGGCCAGCTGCTGCAGGTCCCAGTCGCGGGCGGGGTCGCCGATGACGGCGTCCTGCACCCGGTGCACCGCGGGGTGCAAGTGATTGCGGCAAGCCTGCCACGGCGACAGCTGCGGATCGCTGCCGGCGCGCCGCATATAGATCACCAGCGAGCGCGCAATCGAGGCGCTGCGGGCGTGGCCGGCGATTTGCGCGACTACGTGCAAGGTCAGGTCGATGCCGGTGGTGACGCCGGCGCTGGTGTAGATATTGCGGTCTTCGACGAAGATACGGTTTTCCAGCACATGGGCGCGCGGCGCGATGCGGCGCAAGTCGTCGCAATGGCTGTGGTGGGTGGTGCACTGGCGGCCGTCCAGCAAACCGGCGTAGCCGGCCAGCAAAGCGCCTGTGCAGCTGCATAGCAAACGATGGGTATCCTGCCACTGCGCGCGCAGCCAGGCTACGGCGCGCTGGTCGTTGGCGCTGCTGAAATCGTCGTCGCTGCCGACGCAGCCGTGCAGCACTACCATGGCGTTGGCAGGCAGGCTGTCCGGCAAGGGACCGAATCCGGTCAGGCCGAGTCCGAGCGAAGTACTGATGCGGTCGGCCGCACTGACATAGCGCAGGTCGAAAAAATCCGCACGGCCTTCCCGTGCCGCGATCCGGTTAGCGTAGCGCAGCACCTCTGCCGGACCCATCAGGTCAAGCGTCATGGTGGCGTCGCGCAGCAGAAAATAGACCGGCATCGTGGTCTCGGCCTTGCGCGTAATTGGGGCTATGGCAGCCATCGATACTCCATCTGTCTGGCGGTGGCGTCGGCCAGCGGACGTCCGGCCAGGCGTTCGACCAGGTGCAAGCTCATGTCGATGCCCGCCGATATGCCGCCGGAAGTCACTACTTTACCGCAATCTATCCAGGCTACGCCGGGCTTCACGTTCAGGCTTGGAAAAGCTGTTTGCAATTCCTCCAGGTCTTCCCAGTGCGTAGTGACATCCAGCCCTTTCAGCAAGCCGGCCTTCGCCAGCAGGAAGGCGCCGGTGCAGACCGAAGCCATGATCGCCGTGCCGCTGGACTGGGCGGCAATCCACTCGATTACCGCGTCGTTCTTGAGGATAGCCGTCACGTCGCCGCCCGGCACCAGCAGCACATCGAGATCGGCAGACGGCGTCAGCACGCAATCCGGCAGCACTTTCATCCCCCTCTTGCGCGCACCGGCCGCATGGCGGGTGCGACCAGGAAGCACTTGAACAGATTTGCCGCGGCGCCGTTGCCATTGCCATTGATGCGGCCATGAACCCGCGCAGCAGTTGAAAACACTTCATAGGGTCCGGAAAAATCCAGGATTTCAACATCGTCAAACACCAGTATTCCCACACTCAACATCTTTTAACCTCATCCGACATACGCGCTGTCCGGGGACCGGACTGCCATCGTTGAAGATCATGTTAAGCCTGCTGCCAATATCTAAAAATGCTCTGCCTAGACATAATGCGGACAAAACCGGACATAACAGCTCCAAATATTCAGAAGAGGTGGAAAATGCGCAAATCCGACAGCTACGCCAGCGTATGGGACCCGATCGTCAATGCGGCCGAACAAGCCGCCAACCTGCACACGCGTTCTGAACTGCTGGAAAAAATCAGTGAAATCGTGCAGCAGAGCGGATGGACTGAAAGCGACGCTGCCAGTCACTGCGGCATCAGCCAGCCGCGCATGGGCGACCTGCTGTGCAGCCGCGTATCGCACTTTTCATTGGATGCCCTGGTCAATATCGCGACGGCGCTCGGCCTGCGTGTGCATGTGGAACTGGCGCCAGCCTGAAGTCGCCAAGGCATCAGCGTCAGCGTACCGGCAGGAACTGCAGGAAAGTCCCGCCGACCAGGTTCTGCAGGTAGCTGATGCCGGCGCGGCGGTACTTCTCGGTGGTCATCTCGGCCAGCAGGTCGATGCGGGCGATGATCTTGCCGAACTCCCTTTCAAAACTGATGTTGTGCTCACCCTCGCTCATGTCGTTGGATAACAGCAAGGGCTGGCCGGCCGTGTTCTTGCGATTGCTGAGTATCCATGCGGCAATTTCCATATTGCGTGCGGCGTTGTACAAGTACTGGGCATCGAAGCCGTCGATCAGATAGAACCTGGTCTTGCCGCCGTGGGCAACGATGATCATGTCGGCCGCGCCATAGATGAATGCCGCCGCACGGTCGCCGCTGAAATCCGGCGTCAGCGCCAGCGACAGTGCTTGGATGTCATGCTTGCCCTGCAACTCCGGCCATGGCTGGCGCGCTTCGATAGCATCGCGCACCCGCTTGATGGCCAGTTCGCGGCTGCTTGCGGTCTTTTTCCACTCGGCCGGATTGCGCCGATACAGCTTGTCCAGCAAACGATACAGGCTGTCCAGGTTGTCGTGCATGCCCAGCGTGGCGATGCGGTTGACGTCGGATTGCGCCAGTTCCGCCCCGCCGGTGGAAGCGCCCTGCACTTCGCCATGCGGCGCCGGCGTCGGCGCCAGCATGCTGCAAGCGCCGAGCATCAAGCACAGCGGCAGCGCCAGTGATAACAAAACGGCATCACATCGTAGCTTAAGAAACATAGGCGGCAGGGCCAGGCTGAAGAGTTATCAAGCGTTATCCATTGTAAAGAGCTTGCCGCTTCGATAGCTGCCATCTTGCAATGGTTCACATTGCTTCCGATTTGAGACAAAACACTGCTGAATCCGTGTCAATCGGGAAACACCCGTGCCATCTACCATGCTGCTGGCGTATAATTTAGGGTTTGATTGCAAAAGAGCCAAAAATGGAAGCCGAACGCTTAAATTCCCTGCAAAACCTGCTCGCCGACCTGACCAGTCGCGAAGCCGAACTCCGGAGGTATCTTTGACTTCGATACGAAGTTAGAGAAACTCGACCAGGTCAATGGCGAACTGGAAGATCCGGAAGTCTGGAACGACCAGAAGCGCGCCCAGGACCTGGGTAAAGAAAAGAAATCGCTGGAAGCCATCGTGCTGACGCTGACTAAGATAGAAGCCGATCTGCGCGACACCAGCGACCTGTTCCAGATGGCCCGCGAAGAGCAGGACGAAGAAACGGTAGAAGCGGTGGAAGCTGATACCGAGGAATTGCGCAAGCTGGTGGAAGGCATGGAATTCCGCCGCATGTTCAGCAATCCGATGGACCCGAACAACTGCTTCATCGACATCCAGGCCGGCGCCGGCGGCACCGAGGCGCAAGACTGGGCTTCGATGCTGCTGCGCCAGTATCTGCGTTATTGCGAACGCAAGGGCTTCAAGGTCGAGATCCTGGAACAGTCCGACGGTGAAGTCGCCGGCATCAAGACCGCCACGCTGAAAGTCGAAGGCGAATACGCCTATGGCTTCCTGCGCACCGAAACCGGCGTGCACCGCCTGGTGCGCAAGTCGCCTTTCGATTCAGCCAACGGCCGCCACACCTCGTTTTCCAGCTTGTTCGTGTACCCGGAAGTGGATGATTCGATCGATATCGACGTCAATCCTGCCGACGTCCGCGTCGATACCTATCGCGCCTCCGGCGCCGGCGGCCAGCACATCAACAAGACCGACTCTGCGGTGCGCCTGACGCACATGCCGTCCGGGATTGTGGTGCAATGCCAGAACGACCGCAGCCAGCACCGCAACCGCGCCGAAGCGTGGGACATGCTGAAAGCCAAGCTGTATGAACTGGAACTGCGCAAGCGCATGAGCGAACAGCAGAAACTGGAAGACTCCAAGACCGACGTCGGCTGGGGCCACCAGATCCGCTCCTACGTGCTGGACCAGTCGCGCATCAAGGATTTGCGCACCAACTTTGAGAGCGGCAACACCAAGGCCATCCTCGACGGCGACCTTGACGATTTCATCGCGGCCTCGCTCAAGCAAGGCGTGTAATTGCAAACTCGGTTGCACAACGTGCCGCGGGCAATCTCCGCGGCACGGTCTTCCCCGCCGCACCACAGACGTTTCACCGCATCATTTATAAAGATACCGACATGACGACAGACAATCAGCAGCAACCTGTCCCGCAAGACGAAAACAAGATCATCGCGGAACGCCGCAGCAAGCTCGGCGCCTTGCGCAGCCAGGGCGTGGCCTTCCCTAACGACTTCCGCCCGACGCACAAGGCGGACGCGGTGCAGGCGGAATATGCCGGCCAGGACGGCGAAACGCTGGACGCCGCCGCCGTCAAGGTAGTAGTCGCGGGCCGCATGATGCTCAAGCGCGTGATGGGCAAGGCGTCCTTCGCGACCTTGCAGGACGCCTCGGGCAGCAAGGCCGACGGCCGCATCCAGTTGTTCATCACCAAGGAAAACATTGGTGAAGACAACTACGACAGCTTCAAGCACTACGACCTCGGCGACATCCTCGGCGCCGAAGGCACGCTGTTCAAGACCAAGACCGGCGAACTGTCGATCAAGGTCACCACGCTGCGCCTGCTGACCAAATCGCTGCGTCCGCTGCCGGACAAATTCCACGGCCTGGCCGATCAGGAAACCAAGTACCGTCAGCGTTACGTCGACCTGATCATGAACGAAGAAACGCGCCGCACCTTCAAGGCGCGCACTGCCGCCATGTCGTCGATCCGCCGCTTCATGGAAAAGAACGACTTCATGGAAGTCGAAACGCCGATGCTGCACGCCATCCCCGGCGGCGCCGCGGCCAAGCCGTTCATCACCCACCACAATGCGCTGGACATGCAGATGTTCATGCGCATCGCCCCTGAGCTGTACCTGAAGCGCCTTGTGGTCGGCGGTTTCGAGCGCGTGTTTGAAGTCAATCGCAACTTCCGTAACGAAGGCGTATCGCCACGCCACAATCCGGAATTCACGATGATGGAATTCTATGCCGCCTACGTCGACTATCAGTGGCTGATGACCTTCACCGAACAAGTGATTCGCCAAGCCGCGGTCGATGCCCACGGCACCGCCACCCTGACCTACCAGGGCCGCGAACTGGACCTGAGCAAGCCGTTCCAGCGCTTGACCATCGTCGGCGCCATCAACAAGTACGCGCCGCAATATCAGGACGCGCAGTTGCAGGATGCCGAGTTCATCAAGGCCGAGCTGAAGAAATTCGGCGTCAAGCCGCATGCCCACGCCGGTCTCGGCGCGCTGCAGCTGGCGCTGTTTGAAGAAACCGCCGAAGCGCAGCTGTGGGATCCGACCTACATCGTCGACTATCCGGTGGAAGTATCGCCGCTGGCGCGCGCCTCCGACACCGTGCCCGGCATCACCGAGCGCTTCGAACTGTTCATCACCGGCCGCGAGATCGCCAACGGTTTCTCCGAGCTGAACGATTCCGAAGACCAGGCCGCGCGCTTCCAGGCCCAGGTAGCCGCCAAGGACGCCGGCGACGAAGAAGCCATGTACTACGACGCCGACTACATCCGCGCGCTGGAGTACGGCATGCCTCCAACCGGCGGCTGCGGCATCGGCATCGACCGCCTGATGATGCTGATCACCGACTCGCCAAACATCCGCGACGTCATCCTGTTCCCACACCTGCGCCGCGAAGACTGATAGTGGCACGATGCGCTGCCTGATTTCCAGCAAATCAGCAACGGCGCAGTCAAATAGGGTCAGAGTTTTTTACGGCAGTTTCATCGCCGTAAATTACTCTGACCCCATTTGACGTCTTACGGAGTACAAATCTACGCAGTCGCCAGAAACAAATCGACTCCGACCTCACCCATTAAATAATTCGACTCTGACCCCAATTAAGTTCTTGGTTAAAACTCCTGCCCGAGTGCGCGGATAATCATTTCACTGACATCGATATGATCGGGCTGGTCTAGTACCCACATCACCGTGCGCGCGACATCGTCCGCTTCCATCATGGCGTCTGGGCGTTCAGCCCACAGTGGGGTATCTACATGGCCGGGGGAGATAACGGAGACACGCACCCTGCTTCCGACCAGTTGCTGGCGCAAGCTTTCTGCCAGGCCGGTGATAGCCCATTTGGTTGCAGTGTAGAGATTGCCCGGATAAACCTTGCGGCCGGCAGTGCTGCCGGTGAACAGGAAAAAGCCGCGCGAGGCAATCAGCGCCGGCACGGTGGCTTTGATCAGCAGCGCCGCACCCAGCACGTTCGTCATCACCATCTCACGCCACTTCTCCGGATCGCCGCTGACCAGATCGCCGCGCGCGGAAAATCCCGCATTGGCGAAAGCCACATCCAGCTTGCCCCAACGCTGCATGCATGTCTGCACGGCGGACTCGGTCTGCTCCCACGAGCCGGCATCGACGACCTCGCCAAAAATGCGAGAACGCTGTTCGCCATGAAAGGAGCCCAGGAAAGCCTGCAGTCGCTGCTCGCTGCGGCCGGTGACGAATACATTGTGGCCAGCATTGATCGCATGGCGCGCCGTAGCCGCACCAATGCCACTGGTGCCGCCGGTAATAAAAATGCTCTTCATGAATTTGTTCCAGACATACATTAATAAAATTAGTAAAATTAGGGTCAGAGTCGAATTTTCACACCCCGCGCTGGCGATAATCGGTCAGTATCTGCTCCGCCCCCTTCTCCGCCACCATCATCACCGCCGCATTGATATTCCCTGAGGTGATGTTGGGAAAAATCGAAGCGTCGATCACTCGCAGGCCTTTGACGCCGTGCACTTTCAGCTTGCTGGAAACCACCGACCTTTGCTGGTCCGGACCCATCGCGCAAGAGCCGCACAGGTGGTAGATCGAGCCGGCCTGTTCGCGGAAGAATTGCAGCATGCTGGCGTCGTCGCTGACGGCGGCAGCTGGGGATACTTCTTCCACGATGATCTTCTTGAAGGACGGCGCCTGGATCAGTTTGCGTATCAGAGCGCCACCCTGGATCGCTTCGTCCCGGTCCTTTTGCGTGCTGAGGTAGTTCGGCATGATCCTGGCCGGCACGCTGGCATCCTTGCCGGCGATTTCGATGGCGCCGCGGCTGCTGGGGCGGCATGGATTGAAAAACAGCAGGAAGCCGGAATACGGATCGGGTTTCAGTTTCGCCAGGGGATTCTTGGGAATCTGGTAAGACAAGGGATTGAAGTACAGCTGCAGGTTGGGATGCTGTTCGTCGGCGCTGCCCTTGAAGAAGCCGCCGGCCTGGTTGACGCTCATCGCCAGCGGGCCGCTGCGGTTGAACAGATACTGGATGCCCGCCTTGGCCTGGCCCAGCAGCGATCCCAGCTCGTCGTTCAGCGTCTTCTTATTGGCTTTGAAGTAGAACGATACGCACAGGTGATCCTGCAGATTCTTGCCCACCCCTGGCAGATGCTGCACCAACGGAATGCCATGGGCGGCCAGCAGTTCCGCGTCCGCCACGCCTGACAATTGCAGCAGCTTGGGCGAGTCGACCGCGCCGGCCGCCAGGATGACTTCCTTGTTGGCGTTGAACACGCGGCGCAAGCCGTTTTGCATGACTGCGACGCCGGCCGCGCGCTTGTCCGGATCGAACAGGATCTGTTCGGCCAGGGCATTGCATTCCAGCGTCAGGTTGGGCCGCTTCAGCGCCGGATGCAGGTAGGCGTAGCTGCTGGAATCGCGCTTGCCCTTGCGGATATTGGCTTCGTAGATGCCCGCGCCCTCGAAGCTGGCGCCGTTGAAGTCGTCATTCAGCGGGTAGCCGAGCTCCTTGCACGCTTGCAGATAATCCTGGCAGATCGGATGGGCGCCGTGCTTCATCTGGGTGATGCCGATCAATCCCTTGCTGCTGTGATGACTGGTGTCGCCGAGCGGATGGGCTTCCAGTTTCTTGAAGTAAGGCAGCACATCGCGATAGGACCATCCCGGATTGCCGACGGCTTCCCAGTCGTCGAAATCGCTGGCCTGGCCGCGCACGTAGATCATGGCATTGATATTGCCCGAGCCACCCAGCACCTTGCCGCGCGGCGCATACAGACTGCGCCCCGCCATCTGCGCGTCCGGCTCGCTGTAGTACATCCAGTTGTAGTCCGGATTATAGTAAGTGCGGGCGAAACCGACCGGGATCTTCAGCCAATAGGAATTATCCCGGCCGCCGGCCTCCAGCAGCAGCACACTGTACTTGCCGCACTCGCTCAAACGATTGGCCAGGATGCAGCCGGCCGAGCCGGCGCCGACGATGATGAAATCAAAAGCCATTATTTACTCTCTGTGCGCCAACGGTTTTTCCAGCTGTCAGAAGACTGATGTTTGACGTCAAACGGCTTGGGATCCATGGAAATATGCAGCTTGTCGCCGGTATACGGCGAGTTGGCCGCCACCACGTCCATGTTCAACTCTACCCCAAGGCCAGGTTCGGTCGATGGGATGATGAAGCCGTCTTCCCAGGCAATCGGTTTCTTCAGGATCTCGGAATGGAAGCCATCCCAGTTGCGGATGCTTTCCTGGATCAGGAAATTCGGCGTGGCGGTCGCCAGCTGGATGCTGGCGGCGGCGCCGATCGGCCCGTTGTACAGATGCGGCGCGATCTGCGCGTAATACACTTCGGCGATCGCGGCGATTTTCTTGGCTTCCAGGATGCCGCCGACGCGGCCCAGGTTCATCTGCAGGATGGAGGCGCCCCCGCGATTCAGCAAATCGAAGAACTCGTACTTGGTGGTCAGCCGTTCGCCGGTAGCGATCGGAATACTGGTCTTGCCTGCCACCACCGCCATCGCGTCCGACTGCCCCGGCGGCACCGGCTCTTCAAACCACAGCGGGTCGTATTTTTCCAGGCGTTTGGCCAGCCGCACGGCAGAAGCGGTCGACATCTGGCCGTGGGTGCCGAACAGCAGATCGCATTTGCTGCCGACCGCATCGCGGATCTTGCGGCAAAACTCTTCCGATTTGTCCATCACTTCCAGCGACAGATGGTGGCCGGAATAAGCGCTGTACGGGCCGGCGGGGTCGAACTTCACCGCGGTAAAGCCCTGCTTCATCATGTCCACCGCGCACTCCGCCGCCAGGTCGACATCGTCGTAGTCGTACTCGCCCTTGCTGTTCTTCGGATACAGATAAGTATAAGAACGCAGTCGTTCATGCACGCGGCCGCCGATCAGTTCGTAGACCGGCTTGTTGGCGGCCTTACCGATGATGTCCCAGCATGCCATTTCGAGGCCGCTGACGATGCCCATCATGGTCAGGTCGGGGCGCTGGGTGAAACCGCTCGAATAGGCGGAGCGGAAAAAGCGCTCGATATGATGCGGATCGTGATCCAGCAGATGGCGTTCGAAGACATCGGCGATGGCCGGCACCATGACTTTGGGATGGAAGGTCGAAGCGTATATTTCACCGACGCCTTCGATGCCGCAGTCCGTCTTCAGCGTCACGAAGATCCAGTACATGCCGCCGAAATACGGCGGCGGTACGGCGACGATATGGGATTGCATTGATACGATTTTCATGGCTGCGCCCTTTCCTTCTTGGTAGATTTTTTAAAATAGAACACACCGACGGCGCCTAGCACACCGCACAAGGCGATATAGCCGAAATACACTTTGAAGCCGGTTAATCCGGGAAATTTCGTCAGCACTGCAGCGTTGATTTCCGGCAAAAAGACGTCCGGGAGATAGCCGACCATCGACACCACACCGATCGCCAGGCCGATCACCGCGGCCGGCACCTGGCACTTGTCCAGCAGCGCCCAGTAGAGGCCGCGCACGGTGTAGCTCATGGTGCCGATCAACAGCACAAAGGCGAGCAGCACATAAGTGTTGGCGTACTCCGGCAAGATCATCAGGCCGACCAGGCCGGCCGCCGCCAGCAGCATGGCGCCGGCTAGTACGTTTTCGTTGGAAAAGCGATTACCGAGGAAGCCGCCGCCGATGCCGCCGATCGGTCGCATCCACAGTTTGATGACAGTAATGGTGCCGGCCGCCACCGCATCCATGCCGTGCCCCTGGCGCAGGAAGGAGGAAAAGGAATACGTTACCCAGAACAGCTGATAACCGGTAAGGATAATGAAAGCCATCAGCCACAGCTGAGGAATCCCGAGCAAGATGCGCAAGCCGGTGATCAGGCCCACTTTGTCCCGCCTGGCAGCATCTGAAACCGCATCCACATCGCGCTTGTCCAGGAACACAAAGATCAGCACCGCGATCAGTAGGCAACTGATCGAGTACATGTACACGATGGGTTGCATGGCTTGCCGGCTAGTGGCCGAGTTATGCATCATGTAGGCAAAGATGCTGAGCGCGGCGGTCGCCAGCACCGCTTCGATCAAACCACGGCCACCGTCCAGAATCCCGAAAAAACGTCCCTGTTCATCGCGCTTGGCCAGCAGCTTGACGCTCTTGATCAGCGCGGCCCAGAAAGTCAGTCCGGCGCCTATGCCCCAGCCGGCAAAGATCAGCGGCAGGAACTGCTTGTCTGGAAAGCTGGCGAACCACAATCCGAAGACGCCGACCAGCGCCAGCGAAAATGGAATCAGGATGCGCGCCGACATCTTGTCGGCCAGCCAGCCGCTAGGTCCGTAAGCAATCAGGTAGATCACTCCCATCAAGGCATAACTGTTTTCCAGCTCGTCCTTGCTGATGCGGAAGGCATCGAGAATGGTCAGTTCGTAGTTTTGCCGCAAATACAGCATGGGGTAAATGGTGCCGGCGGCCAGCAGCAATAATGCAAACTGAAAGTAACGCTTCAAATCCTGCTTCTTCTGTAACGCGGAGCTGCCTGCTGCTATTGCAAAGGTATCTATCATGTCTCTATCCTGTGAATCTGCTGCGCCTTCTGCGTGCGCCATGCAGGTCATTCTTTTCTAGTACTTCATGACCACCAAACGGGTCTGGGTGAATTCCAGCATGCCGTGCTTGCCATCGTCGCCGCCCAGGCCGGAACGCTTCCAGCCGGCGTGGTAGCCCTGGTAGGGATCGGCCGGAATCCGGTTGATGTAGAGTTCGCCGGCTTCGATGTTGTTGGCGACCTGCATTGCGGTGCGGTAGTCGGTGGTGTAGATGATGGAAGACAGGCCGAACTGGTGATCGTTGGCCATCTCCAGGGCCTGCTCGACGCTGTCATACTCGACTACGCACAGTACAGGGCCGAATACTTCCTCCTGCACGATCTCCATCTCCTGGCGGCAGTTGCTGAGCAGGGTCGGCGGATAGAAAAAGCCCTTGCCTGCAGGGATGGCGCCGCCGGCTTCCAACGTTGCGCCGGCGGCGATGGCGCGCTCTACCATCCCATGTGTATTGCTGCGTGCCGCCGCATTGATCAACGGCCCCATGTGCGCCGGATTGTCGGCACGGTTGCCGCATTGCCGGCTGCCGAATTTTTCCCTGAGCAGCGCAATCAGCTTGGCCGCCACCTTGCGATTCACATACACGCGCTCCACCGCAGTACAGAGCTGCCCGCAATTGGTGGTCTTGGATGAGGTGATTTCATTCGCCGCCAGTTCCAGGTCGGCATCCGCTTCGACAATCACCGGCGTTTTCCCGCCCAGTTCCAGCGACGACTTTGCGATATTCGTCTTGGAATATTCCAGCACCTGGCGCCCGGCGCCGACGCTGCCGGTCAGTGTGATCATGCCAACCTTGGGATGGGTGCAGACGCTGGCCGCCACTTCGTGCTGCATGCTGAGGATGTTGACCACGCCCGGCGGCAAGCCGGCATCCAGCACCGCTTGCGCGATTTCAAAAGCCGAGCATGGCGTGTTGTTGCTGGGACGGACCACCACAGTGTTACCCGCAATCAGGGCCGGAGCGATTTTGCGCAGCAAGGTGTAGACCGGATAGTTGAATGGAATAAGGCAAGCCACCACGCCGATCGGCTCACGCATCAGCAGCAGGTTTTCCGAGGGCGAGTCGCTGGGAATGATTTCGCCCTCGATGCGGCGCGCCCACTCGGCATGATAGCGGGTGATCTCGGCAGCGTAGATGGCTTCATTGCTGGCGTCCTCCAGGCTCTTGCCGGATTCGGCGGCCAGCGCCTTGCCGATCTCGCCGGCACGCGCCACCAGGGCATCGGCCAGTTTATGCAGATGCCTGGCGCGTTCTACTGCGGGCAATTTCCGCCACGATTTTTGCGCAGCGGCGGCGGCATCGACCGCCGCCCGTGCCTGCTCCGGTGTGGCGGCAGAAACCTGACCCGCCAATTGTTCGGTGGCAGGATCACGCACGACGATGGCTTCATCGTTGACTGCGCTCACAAACTGATTGCCGATGAAATTCTTATAGATACGCATGACAGACTCTCTGAAAATGAAGGGACCGACCCAAGATAGCAGCTTCTCGGACTGGTCCGCAGAACGGCACGGGCATGCGCCGGCGCCGTGGAACGCTATTTTTTCGGCGTGTAGAAAGGATTGGAAATGCTGCCCAGCGCCTCCGCCAGTTCCTTGCGGCTGGGCCAGCCTTTGGCCAGCGCCCGCTGCGCCGCAAGGTAGGTCGCTTCGCAGTTGTTGGCATACACCTGGTCGGCGTCGTCGGCCAGCGGATTGACCCACACCGCTGCCACGGCGATCCACTCGTCTTCCGCTTCCGGCGGCAGCACGCCGTCCAGCAAGGCCTTGGTGACGCCATGGGCGACGCCGGCCTGGGCCGGGCCCCAGGTCATGTTTTCATGGTTCGGTGTGGTCAGCACCGCCTTACCGATGAACACGGTGGTGGGCTTGACCGGCATGTTGGGCTTAAGCACCGCCTGGAACGGGATATGTCCCGGTCCCGGGCTGCTGGCGGCGGTCACCGTGGCCGTTCCCATGGGGCCGTTTTTCGGGCCGAGGAACAAATTGATATGTGCTGCATTCGGACCGCTGCCGCAAAAACCTTCGCCAATCTTGATCATGTGGATTCCTTGTCTCTTTATGTAGGTATTGTCAGGTTGTAAAAATCAGGATTTGAAACTGCGTGGACGGCGTATTTCGTTGTAATCGTTGATCATGTCGCGCGGCCGGTAGGCTTGCTCCAGGAACTGGCGCTCTTCGACGCTGAGGACGATCTCGCCGGCTGCTACCGCCAGCTGCAGCTGTTCCGGGCTGTCGGCGCCGATGATGGGTACGGTAGAGTTGCCGTTCTGCGCCACCCAAGCCATGGCGATCTGCCCCGGCTGCACTGCGCGGTCGGCGGCGACCTTGACCACGCGGTTGGCGATTTCAACATCGATCTCGTCGCCGAAGAACTGCGTCAGGAAAGGATCGTGCTCAGTGCGCGCGCTCTTTTGCACGCCGGTCAGGTAGCCGCGCGCCAGCGGACTGAAGGTCGACACCGCGATGCCTTTGTCCTGGCAGTAAGGCATCATTTCGCGCTCTTCTTCGCGGTACAGCAGGCTGTACTGGCATTGCATGTTGACGAATTCAGTCCAGTTGTTTTGCCGCGCAATCGCATTCATCTCTGCGAATTGCCAGGAATACATGGTGCAGGCGCCGATATAGCGTGCCTTGCCGGATTTGACGATGTCGTGCAAAGCTTCCATGGTCTCGGCCAGCGGCGTGTGCGGATCGAATGCGTGCAGCAGGTAGAGGTCGATGTAGTCGGTGCCGATGCGCCGCAGCGAACGATCGATCGAGGCCATCAGATGCTTGCGCGACGAACCCTGGTCGTTGGCGTCCTCGCTCATGGCGTAGAAGGCCTTGGTGGCCAGCACCAGGCTGTCGCGTTGCTTGAGTTTCAACAGCGTGCGGCCGACCACCTCTTCATTGGCGCCGTTGGAATACCAGTCCGCCATGTCGAAGAAATTGATGCCGAGATCGAGCGCGCTCTTCAGGATAGGTGCGGTCTTGTCTTCATCCAGCACCCAGCCCTTCCACTTCGATGAGCCCATCGACATGGTGCCAAGGCAGAAACGCGAGACTTTGAGGCCGGTGCGGCCGAAGCGGACAGTTTGCATGAGAGGTGTTTTGAAATG
Source organism: Collimonas sp. PA-H2 (assembly GCF_002564105.1). NCBI lineage: Bacteria > Pseudomonadati > Pseudomonadota > Betaproteobacteria > Burkholderiales > Oxalobacteraceae > Collimonas > Collimonas sp. PA-H2. The sequence continues at coordinate 3,953,632 of NZ_PDBX01000001.1, read as the reverse complement.
GGTGGATGAGCAGCCATCGTAGGAGCAGGCAGCGGCTGCCGACAAACATCAAATACAGATTACGCCATCTAAAAAACGCATAACTGCCCGCAAGCCAAAAACAGATAAAACCTACATATACCGCGCAATTTCCGCTACGCAGGTGCAGGACATATGCTGGGCGAGCGGCTATGCATCACAAATTTGGATAGCACTATCTAATTATTGTGCTGGGCGGGATTGTCCTTTGCGCCGAATATATGCACAGACCAAACGCTTACCAGGAATCTTATGCAATTGCAAAATCCCCAGCTTCTCCGGCAACAGGCCTTGATCGGCAACGAATGGCAAGATGCGGACAAGCAAACCCGCTTCGAGGTCATCAACCCGGCCAGCGGCGCGGTCATCGCCAGCGTGCCGGATATGGGCGCCGCCGAAACCCAGCGCGCCGTCGCTGCCGCCGATGCTGCCTGGCCGGCATGGCGCCAGCGTACGGCCAAGGAGCGCAGCAACATCTTGCGCAAGTGGTACGAGCTGGTGATGGCCAATCAGGAAGACTTGGCGCAGCTGATGACAGCCGAACAAGGCAAGCCGCTGGCGGAAGCCCGCGGCGAAGTCGCCTATGCCGCCTCCTTCATCGAATGGTTTGCCGAAGAAGCACGGCGCAGCTATGGCGATGTGGTGCCGTCGCCGGCCAATGACCGCCGCATCGTGGTGATCAAGCAGCCGGTCGGCGTGACCGCGGCGATCACGCCTTGGAATTTCCCGCTGGCGATGATCACCCGCAAGGCAGCCCCGGCCCTGGCGGCAGGTTGCACCATGATTCTCAAGCCGGCCGAGCAAACCCCCTTGTCAGCCCTGGCGCTGGCCTACCTGGCGCAGCAGGCAGGCGTCCCCGGCGGCGTGTTGAACGTGATCACCGGCGATGCCGTGCAGATCGGCGGCGTGCTGACTTCCAGCGACGTGGTGCGCAAGCTGTCGTTCACCGGCTCGACCGCCGTCGGCCGCCTGCTGGCCCGGCAATCGGCCGATACTTTGAAGAAGCTATCGCTGGAGCTAGGCGGCAATGCGCCGTTTGTCGTGTTCGACGACGCCGACCTGGATGGCGCCGCCGATGGCGCGATGGCCTCGAAATTCCGTAATACCGGACAGACTTGCGTGTGTGCCAACCGCATCCTGGTGCAGGCGGGCGTATATGACGCCTTCGCCGCCAAGCTGACGGCGCGCGTGGCGGCCTTGAAAGTTGCCCCAGGCACTACAGAAGGCGCCACCCAAGGCCCCTTGATCGATAGCGATGCCCTGCGCAAAGTGGAGGAACACGTGGCCGATGCCTTGGCCAAGGGCGCCCGCCTGGCCACAGGCGGCGCCCGCCACCCTCTCGGCGGCACGTTTTACCAGCCGACCGTGCTGCTGGACGCCACGCCCGAGATGCAGCTGGCGCAGGAGGAAACCTTCGGCCCAGTGGCCGGTCTGTTCCGCTTCGACAGCGAAGCAGAGGCTATCGAACTGGCCAACGCCACCGAGTTCGGCTTGTCTGCCTATTTCTACAGCCGCGACATGGCGCGCGTATGGCGTGTGGCCGAAGCGCTGGAAGTCGGCATGGTCGGCATCAACACCGGCGTCATCTCGCATGCGGAAGCGCCGTTCGGCGGTGTCAAGCAATCCGGGCTGGGCCGCGAAGGCGGCAAATACGGCATCGACGAATACCTGGAATTGAAGTACCTGTGCATGGGAGGCCTGTAAAGCCATGTGAAGTCCAAAGCGCCAGCCGGTGCTTTGGACTAGCTGCAACAACCAAGTCCACGGCTGGTGACAGATACAGTGGATATGATAAAAAACCAAAGGAGAACATTTTGCAAAACATCATCAAAAAATGCGCCGGCGCCATGCTGCTGACCCTGGCAGCCAGCGCGGCGCAAGCCACCGCAACTCCGCAATGGTGCGCCGACGGCAAGCCGGTCAAGTTCGCCGGCGTCACCTGGGAAAGCGCGCAGTTCTTTACCGAGCTCGCCAATTTCATCGTCGCCAACGGCTATGGCTGCAAAACCGAAAGCGTCACCGGCAGCACTGCGGTAACCGAGACCGCGCTGGTGTCGAACGACCTGCAGGTCTGGGTCGAGCAATGGGACCGCACCAATGTCATCAAGAAGGGCCGTAGCGATGGCAAGATTGATCTGGTCGGCAACATCCTGGCCGGCGGCACCCGCGAAGGCTGGTTCGTGCCGGACTATGTGGTCAACGGCGATCCCAAGCGCGGCATCAAGGCGGTCGCTCCCGGCTTGAAATCGGTGGCCGACCTGCCGAAATACAAAGACCTGTTCAGCGACGATGAAGATCCGGCCAAGGGCCGCTTCCTGAATTGTCCTGCCGGCTGGGATTGCGAACGCATCAACAACCAGAAATTCAAGGCTTATAAGCTAGCCGCCAGCTATACCAATTTCCGGCCCGGTACCGGCGGCGCGCTGGACGCCACCATTTCCTCTGCTTACGAACGCGGCAAGCCTATCCTGTTCTACTACTGGTCGCCGGCCGGCCTGATGGGCAAGTACAAATTCGTGCAGCTGCAGGAACCGGAATTCACGGAAAAATGCTGGAAGACCGTGCAAAACACCACCACCGATGAGGTCTGCGGCACCGGCACGCCTTCCTTCAAGCTGACCATCGGCGTCTCGACCCCGTTCATCAAGGGCGCACCGGACATCATTGCCTTCTTCAACAAGCTCTCGGTACCGGCCGATATCGTCAACCACGCGATCACCGAAATGGGCGAACGCAAGGTCGGCGGCTCGGTGTTGGCCAAAGAGTTCCTGCAAAAAAACAAAGCGTTGTGGACGCAGTGGGTGCCGGCTGACGTCGCGCAAAAAATCGAAACCAAGTTGTAAGCAACTGCCCTGAAGCCTGCTGCTGCGCTATGCTGGCAGCGGGCTTGATCCCGCGTTTCATCGTCTCTTCGTATCAGCCGCACGCAGCACCTCATCCGCTTGCCAATGGCTGGCAACACCGTGCTTTCAGAAGGAATCAGCATGTCTTTCGAATTCTTTATCCCAATTTCATTTTCCGAAGTCTTAAATTCCGGTATCAGCAGCATCGTCCAGAAGTACGGCGACAGCCTGCACGACATTTCCACCTTCATGCTGCGCTACCTGATGGTACCGCTGGAAAGTTTCCTGCAATCGATACCGCCGTGGCTGGTGCTGACAGCGGTCGGCCTGATCAGCTACCACGCCTTGCGCCGGGTGCGCATGAGTCTGGCTTTCGTGCTGGCGCTGTACTTCATCGGCTGCCTGGGCTTGTGGGAAAAAACCATACAGACGCTCAGCATCATGTTGGTGTCGATCATCATTTCACTGGTCATTGGCATCCCTATCGGCATCATGATGGCGCGCAGCAAGCTGCTGTCGCGGCTGCTGCTGCCGCTGCTGGACGTGATGCAGACCTTCCCCATGTTTGTCTACATGCTGCCGGCGGTGATGCTGTTCAGCATCGGCAAGGTGCCCGCCGTGCTGGCCACCGTGATCTACGCGCTGCCGCCGTTGATACGCCTGACCGAGCTCGGCATCCGCCAGGTCGACCAGGAAACCCGCGACGCCGCCTGGTCCTTCGGCACCACCAAATTCCAGCTGTTGATGTGGGTGCAGCTGCCGCTGGCGCGTCCCAGCATCATGGCCGGCATCAACCAGACCACCATGCTAGCGCTGGCGATGGTGGTGGTGGCTTCGATGATCGGCGCACGCGGTCTGGGTGAGGATATCCTGCAAGGGCTGACCAACCTCGATTTCGGCAAAGGCGCGCATGCCGGCGTCGCCGTCGTCATACTGGCGATCGTGATCGACCGCATTACCCAGGCCTACGGCATGAACCGCCGCCAGCGCTCGCAACTGACCAAGCCGGAATAAATCATGAATCAAGCACACACTACTCCTAGCAAAATTTCGGTACGCAATATCTACAAAGTGTTTGGCGCGGATTGCGCAACGGCGCTGGACCTGCTGCGGCAGGACAAGAGCAAGGCGGAAGTCTTGCAGCAGACCGGCTGCAATGTCGGCCTGCGCGATATTTCACTGGAGATTCCGGAAGCTAAGATCTCCGTCATCATGGGCCTTTCCGGTTCCGGCAAATCGACCCTGGTGCGGCATTTCAACCGCCTGATCGATCCGACCCAGGGCGAAATCCTGATCGATGGCGAAAACATCCTCACGCTCGATGCCCATGGCTTGCGTCAACTGCGCCGCAACAAGATCAGCATGGTGTTCCAGAGCTTCGGCCTGCTGCCGCACTGGTCGGTGCTGGACAATACCGCCTTCGCCCTGCTGACGCGCGGCGTGAAAAAGAAGGAGGCGCACGAACAGGCCCATGAATGGCTGGAACGGGTCGGCCTGACAGGCTATTCCAAGGCCTATCCGGACCAGCTGTCCGGCGGCATGCGCCAGCGCGTCGGCCTGGCGCGGGCGCTGGCGGCCGATACCGACATCATCCTGATGGACGAAGCCTTCAGCGCGCTCGATCCGCTGATACGCGCGGAAATGCAGGATCAACTGCTGGTGCTGCAGGAACGCTTCAACAAGACCATCGTGTTCATCACCCACGACCTGGATGAAGCGATCCACATCGGCGCGCAGATCGCCATCTTGCGCGACGGCGTGCTGGTGCAGGTCGGCAGTGCCGACGACATCCTCAACCGTCCGGCAGACGACTACGTCAGGCGCTTCGTCGAACGCCGATCCAGCGGCAGCAGTCAGCCGGCCTAGCCGGCATCAGGCCTGCGCCGCTGCGGCCGGCAGGCCGGTGCGGCGCACCAGGTGCTGCAGTTCCAGCGAGGAATTGGCGAAACGCTGGATCATCCAGGAACGGAACGAAGCAATCGTTTCGTCCAGCAAGTCGTCGGAATGGGTCAGCAGGTAGTAGCCGTAGCCGTCGTCGACCCAGGCGTCGAACGGCTGCACCAGCGCACCGCTACGCAACTCGTCCTGGAACAGCAAAGGATCGAGCAGGGCGATGCCAGTGCCGCTCATCGCATATTGCGCCGCCAGGTTGGCGGTCTCGAACACCAGCCCGCGGTCCACCGAGACCTTGGACAGTTCGGCCTGCCGCACGAAACGGTCCCACAGACGATGGCGCGGCTGCCCTTCCAGGATCACGTGCACGATCTCGTTGCCGGCCACAAAATCCGCCAGGCTGGCGGCGTTGGCCGCCTGCAGCAGGCAGGGATGGCACAGCGGCGTCAGCCGCACATGCCAGAGCAGGTCGGCGATCAGATCATTGACTTCGGGCTTGGAATACACCACCGCGATATCGCTGTTGATATCCGGCATGCCGACCTTGTTGGGGATCACCAGGTCCAGCATCACATCCGGGAAGATATTCCTGAATTCGCGCAGGATAGGCACCGCAAGGTTATGCGCGAAGGTCGACGGCATCTGGATGTGCAGCACGCGGCGCGATTCGGCGCCGTCCTTGAGGATGTCTTTCAGCACATGCTCGATGCGGTCGAAGGACTTGTTCACCACCGGCAGCAGCGCCCGCCCCGCTTCGGTCAGCTCCAGATGCTGGTGCTTGCGGTCAAACAGCTTCACGCCCAGCAAGGCTTCCAGCGTCAGGATATGGCGGCTGACGGCGCTCTGCGAGACGAACAGGCTGTTCGCCGCGGCAGTCACGCTCAGATGCTTGCCGGCCGCCTCGAAAGCGCGCAATGCATTTAATGGCAGGCAGCGACGATCCATGGGTATCTCCTGTGATTTAGTTATCTTGGCAGCGCGTTGTCAGTATTTTATGCGCTGCTGTGCCTGACATTCTACTGGCAAATCCGCTCGCAACGCCGTTCTCCCCGTCAGCCGTGGATGGCGCGCCACCGCCATCCGGCCGCCTTCTCAAGCGTCCGTAGGACTTATCTGAATATGCGATAGGTCCATCTAATAATTGCGTTGGGAAACATCCGCCGAATCGCAGAAGATAAGCCGGCTCGCAGCATGCGCGCTCAAAAAATATATAACGACACGGAGACCAGGAATGATAAATCTGAATCGCGGCAGCAGCCGGCAATTGCGCCGCAAGACGTTCAAGTTAGGACTTGTCCTACTCGCAGCGGCAGCATCCCAGGCGCAGGCGCAAACCAGCGTAACCATGTACGGCAACCTGGATGTATCTATCGGCAAGGAAAGCGGCGGCGCGGTCATCATGGGGCGCGGCTACAACAACTGGCTGGGCTTCAAGGGGCAGGAAGACCTGGGCGACGGCCTGGCCACCATCTTCAATCTGCAGACCCGCTTCATACCCGCCACCGGCGCCCAGGAGCGTCCGACCACCTTCTTCCAGGGTGAGAGCACAGTCGGCCTGAAAAGCGGCAGCGCCGGCAGCTTGCGCATAGGCCGCGCGGTGACGCCCTTGTGGAACAATATCTGGCTGTTCGAGCCTTGGTACAACAGCGGCTTCAACGGTTCGCTGGCCAGCTACCAGACCGGCAGCTACAGCAGCGACGGCATCAGCGACGTCGCGCTCGGCTACGCCAACTTCGCGCGCATCAGCAATGGCGTGTTCTACGATTCGCCGGATTTTTCCGGCTTCCGCTTTGCCGTGGCCGGCGAGGTCGAAAGAAATCCGCTGGCGAAAACCCGCAACCTCGGCATCTCGCTCAACTATGGCAAAGGCCCGGTCGGCGCCATGGCATCCTATGAACGCAATGGCAATAGCGACAATATCTATTTCCTGGGCGGCTCCTACGATTTCAGCGGGCTGGTGCTGATGGGCTCTTATGCCCATACCAAACTGGTCGGCGTGAATGCGGCAGCGGCCGGCAGGAGCAGCGAACGGCTGATGGTGCTGGCGGCCACCTATGCGGTCGGCACGGACAGCATCAAGGCCGGCTACGGGCGCAACCAGGACAGCGGCAACCACAAGGTCAGCCTGGGCTACAGTCACCCGTTGTCTAAACGCACCATCCTGTACAGCGACCTGTACCGGGAAAAAATCAAGGCCGACACCACCGGCTATGCGGTCGGCATGAGCCATACTTTCTAGCCGTGCCCGGCATTCCAGCCGGGGCCGGCATAGCTCAAGTTTGCAGGATGTACACAAAGTGCCCACGCGTAAGCGATATCTTCCACATCGCGTGGGCATTGCATGCCCGCCCTACGGCTGAAATAAGCTATTTTTTTGATTCTTGCGCGGCAAATCCAATTCCCCCAGTAAAATGTTTCCTGACAGATTGAACTCGTTACATAAGGATACATCTGACACATTATCAACCTAGTGTTCAGCCCGCGAAGCTTTGATAATGACATTACTCAACAAACAAAAGATTTTCTGGAGGTAATAATGGACAACCCGAAACCAAGCAACCGCATTCACCCGCTGGTCGCCACCGCGGCCGTAGCAGTAACGCTGGCCAGCCTGATAGGCGTGGCCGCGATGACAGGCCTGTTCCCTAGCTCGCAGTCGACGCCGGCCTCAGTCGCCGCGCTGGCGCCAGGCTCTGCCGACTACAACCAGCAGCAACAACAAGCGCAACAACAGCCTCAGCAGCAGCCGCTGATGAACAACGGCATGCAGCAAGGTGGCCAGATGCAGCAAGGCGGCCAGAACGGCAATTACGCGCAGCCGCCGATGCAGGCACAGCAGCCGCAACAGCAACCCGTCCAGCGTCCCGAATATGCACAGGCGCCGCGCCAGTCCGCACCGTCACAGCCAGCAATCTGCCATAGCTGCGGCCAGGTTGAATCGATCCAGGCGATCCAGCACGCGGTCCCGCCTAGCGGCTTGGGCATTGCAGCCGGCGCGGTATTGGGCGGTGTGCTAGGCCATCAGGTCGGCCACGGCAACGGCAACACCCTGGCGACGGTCGCCGGTGCTGTCGGCGGCGGCTTTGCCGGCAACGAAGTGGAAAAACGCACCCGCAGCAACACCACCTATCAGGTAGTGGTGCGGATGGACGACGGCAAGACCCGCACCTTCCCGCAATCGGGCCAGGGCTGGCGTGTCGGCGATGCAGTTCGCGTCGTCAACGGTCACCTGGAAGGCCGCGGCTAAAACCGCTGCGCCAAATAAAAACCCGCTGTTGCTACTGATGTAGCGACAGCGGGTTTTTTATTGGGCCGGCGTTTATCTGGCTTCTTCTATCCAGGCTGCTTGTATCGCTTCCAGGATTTTCTCGCCGGTATGCTTGGGATCATCGTCGAAACCGTCCAGTTCCAGCACCCAGTTGTGCAAATCGGTGAACCGGATTTTTTCCGGATCGACGTCCGGGAATTTGTCGTACAAGGCTTCTGCAATCTGCAGTGAGTCTATCCATTTCATGGCGCTGCTCCGCTTAGTGGTTCTTAGTGGTTTTCGCTGGCGTGGTTGATGGTGTACTTGGGAATCTCGACTACCAGGTCTTGCTCGCCGAGGATGGCCTGGCAGGACAGGCGCGAAGTCGCTTCCAGCCCCCAGGCCATGTCCAGCAAGTCTTCTTCTTTGTCTTCAAGTTCGCCGAGCGAGGCAAAGCCTTCGCGCACCACGACGTGGCAGGTAGTGCAGGCGCAGGATTTTTCGCAGGCGTGCTCGATCTCGATGTCATGCTCGAGCAAGGCATCGCAGACCGACTGTCCGCGCGGGGCTTCAATCACAACGCCCTCTGGGCAATAGGTAGGATGGGGCAATACGACGATTTGGGGCACTTGGTTTACCTCGGGAATAGGTTGATTCTGCGTGTGAAATTATTCTGCAATTATTTACGACACCTGGTCCAGCGTCTTGCCGGTCAAGGCATCGTGCACGCTGCGGTCCATGCGGCGCGCGGCAAACTCCTCGGTGCCGTGCGCCAGCGCATCGACTGCCACCTTGATGGCCAGGTGGTCGCTGCCTTGCGCTTGTTCGCGGACAGCCGCGATCAAGACTGCAATCGCGCCCTGCTCTGCCGCCGACAACAGCGCGGCATCGCTCTGCAAGGCCGATTCGGTGGCCAGCACGATACGTTCGGCTTCCACCTGTTCTTCTTTCAAGGCGCGCGCCTGCATGTCGACGTCGGCTGAGGCAAACGACTCTTGCAGCATGCGGGCGATATCGTCATCTGCCAGGCCGTAAGACGGCTTGACGCTGATCGAAGCTTCCACGCCGGAGCGCAGTTCGCGCGCCGATACCGACAGCAAGCCATCGGCGTCGACCTGATAGGTAACACGGATACGCGCCGCGCCGGCCGCCATCGGTGGAATCCCGCGCAATTCAAACTTGGCCAGCGAACGGCAATCGCTGACCAGCTCGCGCTCGCCTTGCAGGACCTGGATCGCCATTGCGGTCTGGCCATCCTTGAAAGTGGTGAATTCCTGGGCGCGGGCGCAGGGAATGGTCGAGTTGCGCGGAATGACTTTTTCCACCAGGCCGCCCATGGTTTCTATGCCTAGCGACAAGGGAATCACATCCAGCAGCAGCCAGTCGTCGCCAGGAGCGCGGTTGCCGGCCAGCAGATTGGCCTGGATCGCCGCGCCCAGCGCGACTACTTTATCCGGATCGATATTCGCCAGCGGCGTAGTCTGAAAATATTCGCCGACCGCCTTGCGGATGCTAGGCATGCGGGTAGCGCCGCCGACCAGCACCACGCCATCGACGTCATCGATACTCAGTTCGGCATCGCGCAACGCCTTGCGGGTTGGCGTCAAAGTCTTGACCACCAGATGCTGGGTGATTGCCTCAAAAACTTCCGAAGTCAGCACCAGGTGCACCCGTTCGCCTGAATTCAGGACGGCGTCGATGGTCACCTCTGCCTTGGTCGACAGCAGTTCCTTGGCTTCGCGCGCCTTGACCATCAGTATCCGGGTGTCTTCATCGGATAAAGGCGCCAGCGCGGCTTCCTTGCTGATCCAGCAAATCAGTCGATGGTCGAAATCATCGCCGCCCAGCGCCGAATCGCCGCCGGTGGCCAGCACTTCAAACACGCCCTTGGTCAGCTTCAGGATAGAGATATCGAAAGTGCCGCCGCCGAGATCGTAGACCACGTAGACGCCTTCCGAGGCGTTGTCCAGGCCGTAGGCGATCGCCGCCGCAGTCGGTTCGTTCAGCAGGCGCAGCACATTCAGGCCGGCCAGCTTGGCTGCGTCCTTGGTGGCTTGGCGCTGTGCATCGTCGAAATAGGCCGGCACGGTGATCACGGCGCCGACCAGGTCGTCGCCCAGCGCGTCTTCCGCCTGCTGCCGCAGGGTGGCCAGGATTTCCGCCGAGATTTCCACCGGGCTCTTGACTCCAGCCACCGTCTTGAGCTGCACCATGCCAGGCACATCGAGGAAATCGTAAGGCAGGTTTTCTGCGTAGGCGATGTCCTTCAAGCCGCGGCCCATGAAACGCTTGACCGACAAAATGGTGTTCTTGGGATCGGTAGTCTGGGCTGCCTGCGCCTTGTAGCCGATGTGGGCATTGCCGTTCGGCAGATAGCGCACGATCGACGGCAGCAAAGGCCGGCCGGCTTCATCGTTGAGCACCTCGGGGATGCTGTTGCGGACCGTCGCTACCAGCGAATTGGTGGTGCCCAGGTCTATCCCCACCGCCAGCCGATGCTGATGCGGTGCGGTGGACATGCCGGGTTCTGAGATTTGCAAAAGTGCCATAGGGGTGTCTTGCTTTTCGTTGATTGCTGTTGATTGCGTTGATTGCTTATTGCGGCAAAGCGATGCGTATACCGAGTCCGATAAACGCCGTGCCCGCCAAGCGGTTCATGATAGTGGCTGCCGATTTCCTGCGCTGGAAGAACGCGCCGACCATGCCGGAAAACAGAGCGACCACGCTAAAAATGGCCAGCGCCTGCAGGATGAATATTGCCGCCAGCAGCAGCATCTGTGCCGGAATATGGCCAGCGCTTGCATTCACGAACTGCGGCAGGAATGCGATGAAGAACAGCGTTACTTTCGGATTCAGGATGTTGGCGATCACGCTCTGCCAATAGATGCGCGACAGCTTCATCGGCGGCGCCGTATCGCTGCCGCCCAGCTGGACAGCCGAATGCGAACGCAGGGTGCGCACGCCGATGTAGACCAGGTAGCCGGCGCCGGCATAGCGCAGCAGCGAATACGCCAACGGCGAAGCCTTGATCAGCGCGGCGAAACCCAGCACCGCCAGCATGGTATGGAAAATCAGGCCCGAGCTGAAGCCCAGCGCCGACACCAGCCCGGCCTTGCGGCCCTGGGCGATGCCGCGCGTCAGCACATAGATATTGTCCGGCCCCGGCGCCAGGGTCAGGGTCATTGCGGCGATAAGGAACAACCAGATTTCAGGCATGCTATTACTCGGCGAAGGATGAAATTGAAATAAACGGCTTAATCAGGATTCAAGAATGGCGAAGGCATTGCCGATTTCGTTGCCGAACTTGTCCAGGAACATCAGCTGCCGCACCAGTTGCGCCGCCTTTTCGAAATCGCCGGCATCCAGCAGCTTGCCGATCTCCTGCAGATCGGCCCTGCGGGCGGCGCGCAATTCGCGGTCCAGCTGCTCCAGCGCTGCCACGTTCTTGGCGGCGCGCGCATCGTCCAGCGTTTCGCGCCACTCCATCTGCTGCATCAGGAAAGCCGCCGGCATGGCCGTGTTCGACTCCGCCTGCAGCTCGACGCCGTTCAGCTCGCACAGGTAGGCGGCGCGCTTGAACGGGCTCTTCAGGACCTGGTAGGCTTCATTGGCGCGTGTGGTCCATTGCATCGCCACGCGCTTTTCAGCAGCAGTGGCGTTGACGAAACGGTCCGGATGCGTCTGGTTCTGCACCTCGTGGTAGGCCTGGTCCAGCGCCGTCATGTCGAGCGTGAAGTGTTGCGGCAGTTGGAACAGTTCGAAGTGATTTTGCATGGTTTTAAAGTAGCCTGGGCTGGCGTCGCCTGGCCCCAAGTGGCCGGCCATCTGCATGGGTCCGGCTATAAAACAAAAGCCTGTCGTACATCAACAGGCTTGGTCATCCATCTAATCCAGCGTGATGCAACCCGGCGCAGTCCGCCGGCGTCAGATGCGGAAACTCTCGCCGCAGCCGCACTCGTCCTTGACGTTCGGGTTGTAGAACTTGAAGCCTTCGTTCAAGCCTTCGCGGGCAAAGTCGAGCTCGGTACCGTCGATATACGGCAAGCTCTTGGGATCGACAAACACCTGGATCCCGTGCGATTCGAACACGGCGTCTTCATCCGTCTTCTCATCCACGTATTCCAGCTTGTAAGCCAGCCCCGAGCAGCCGGTGGTGCGCACGCCGAAACGCAGGCCGATGCCCTTGCCGCGCCGCTCGATATAGCGGTTGATATGCTTCGCCGCTTTTTCCGTAAGTGTGATTGCCATATACCGTCGATCTCTTTTCTGAGGTTATAAAACCCTCGGTCCTACCCATAACTTTGCAATTTAACCGCTGCATCTGACCAGTTGAGGACAGAGTAATTCGCCACGCTGCGGTGGCTCTTAAACCCTACCCGGGCAGCTCTGTCCCCAATTAGTTAAGCTGCTTGCTTCTGCTCGCCGTGCTTGGCCTTGTAATCCTCAACCGCGGCCTTGATTGCATCTTCCGCCAGGATCGAGCAGTGGATCTTGACCGGCGGCAGCGCCAGTTCTTCGGCGATCTGGGTGTTCTTGATCGACATGGCTTGATCCAAGGTCTTGCCCTTGACCCATTCGGTCACCAGCGACGACGAAGCAATCGCCGAGCCGCAGCCGTAGGTCTTGAATTTGGCGTCCTGGATGATGCCGTCGGCGCCGACCTTGATCTGCAATTTCATGACGTCGCCGCAAGCAGGCGCACCGACCATGCCGGTGCCTACAGTCTCGTCGCCTTTTTCAAAGGCGCCGACATTGCGTGGATTCTCGTAGTGGTCCAAAACTTTTGCTGAGTAAGACATTTTGTTGCTCCTTGTTTGATGCTGCGGCGCTGAAGATTCAATCAGCCGCAGAAAAATAGCTTAGTGCGCCGCCCATTGGATCGTACTGATATCGATCCCGTCTTTATACATATCCCACAGCGGCGACAGCTCGCGCAGTTTCGCAACCTTGGTCTTGATCAGTTCAATCGTGAAATCGATGTCTTCTTCGGTCGTGAAACGGCCGATGGTGAAGCGGATCGAGCTGTGCGCCAATTCGTCGCTGCGGCCCAGCGCGCGCAATACGTACGACGGCTCCAGGCTGGCCGAGGTGCAGGCCGAGCCTGACGAGACCGCGATGTCCTTGATCGCCATGATCAGCGATTCGCCTTCAACATAGTTGAAGCTGACATTCAGGTTGTGCGGCACGCGGTGCGCCATGTCGCCGTTGACATACACTTCTTCGATCGTTTGCAGGCCGGTCGCCAGGCGGTCGCGCAGCGCCTTGATGCGGACGATTTCTTCATCCATTTCTTCACGAGCGATTTCAAAAGCCGCGCCCATGCCGACGATCTGGTGGGTAGGCAAAGTGCCCGAACGCAAGCCGCGCTCGTGGCCGCCGCCGTGCATCTGCGCCTCCAGGCGCACGCGCGGCTTGCGCCGTACGTACAGGGCGCCGACGCCCTTAGGGCCGTAAGTCTTGTGCGCAGTGAAAGTCATCAGGTCGACTTTCCATTTTTCCAGGTCGATCACGACCTTGCCGGTGGCTTGCGCCGCATCGCAATGGAAAATGATGCCCTTCTGGCGGCACAGTTCGCCGATTTCTTCTATCGGCTGGATGACGCCGATTTCATTGTTCACCAACATGACCGAGATCAGGATGGTGTCCGGGCGGATCGCCGCTTCCAGCTGTTCCAGCGTGATCAGGCCGTTGTCCTGCGGTTGCAGGTAAGTCGCCTCGAAACCTTGGCGCTCCAGTTCGCGCACCACGTCCAGCACCGCCTTGTGTTCGGTCTTGACGGTGATGATGTGCTTGCCCTTGGTCTTGTAGAAATTGGCCGCGCCCTTGATCGCCAGGTTGTTGCCTTCGGTGGCGCCGGAAGTCCAGATGATCTCGCGCGAATCGGCGTTGACCAGCTTGGCGACCTGCTCGCGCGCGTCTTCGACGGCTTTTTCAGCAGACCAGCCATACATGTGGCTGCGCGAAGCCGGATTGCCGAACTGCTCGCGCAGGTAGGGAATCATCTTGTCGGCAACACGTGGATCGATCGGCGTAGTTGCCGAATAATCCATATAAATCGGGAAGTGAGGCGCCTTCAATGTGTCTATCAGGCTTTTTTCCAAGGGTGCGTTCATACTATTTTGAGCTCCAATCAAGCAACCAGGTGGGACCGGTGCATCACCACCACATTTTGTTCCAGGGTCTTCTTTTGCTGCGCGTGCTGCTGTTCTACCAAATCCTTGAGCGACACCGAATCCAGGTATTCGACCATCTTGGCGTTCAGGGTCGACCACAGATCGTGCGTCATGCAGCGGCTGCCGCCTTCGTGGTCCGGGCTGTGGCAATTTTCCTTGCCGCCGCACTGGGTCGCATCGAGCGGTTCGTCGACCGCGATTATGATATCGGCCACGGTGACGTCTTCCGCTTTGCGCGCCAGGTTGTATCCGCCGCCTGGCCCGCGTACGGATTCAACAATCTGGTGACGGCGCAACTTACCGAACAATTGTTCCAGATACGATAGGGAAATCTCTTGCCGCTCGCTGATGGCGGACAAGGTCACAGGACCCTTGCCCTGGCGCAATGCCAAATCGATCATCGCAGTTACCGCAAACCGGCCTTTTGTCGTCAGACGCATGTAATCTCCGCTCTTGAACCTATCTATCCGCGCCCTTCCGTTCAGGAAAAGCGAAGTGTTACGACAGTATACCAAACTTGAGTGAATCCGTCAGGTATTGCCCGATTCCTGGAATCCCGCGCTGGCCGTGGCTTTCAAGGCGATTGTCATTTAATCAACCACAGAAATATGGGGTATACCGAAAAGCCCTGATTTCAGGGAAAAATAAGGCATTTCTTATAGAGCGGCAGCAGGGAAAAAGCGTTTCCTGCAAAAAATTTATGCAAGGAAGCGACGCTTAAACCTATAATGTCGACCCTCCCGCACAGTACTCTTTCGACACGCTTAGCATGGCCATCCGCAAATCCAAGACATCGCAATCACCGACCCAGAGAGCCGACCAGAAGCGCGTCGACATCCTGAAGTCCGCCGGCAAGTGTTTCCGCAAGAACGGCTTCCACCAGACCTCGATGCAGGAAATCTGCGCCGAAGTAGGCCTGGGACCGGGCGCGGTGTACCGCTATTTCACCAGCAAGGATGCCATCATCGCGGCCATGGCGGAGGACGAGCGGCGCCAGGCGCGCACCATGCTGTCGGAATTCCACGATACCGACGACCTGCCGCAAGCCTTGTCGGCCATCACCCGTGCTTTCGCCCAGCGTTACGCGGCGGTCAGCGACGCCGGCCTGATGACGGAAATCTATGCCGAAGGCTTGCGCAACAAGCGGGTCGGTGCGGTGATCAAGAAGGCGGAGACGGAATGGGTGGACGGCCTGGCAGACATGCTGCGCACCGCCCAGGAACGCGGCCAGATCGACACTGCGCTGGATGCCCAGCAGGCGGCGTTGCTGCTGACCGCGATGTGGGACGGCATCGTGATCCGCCAGGCGTATACACAGGAAGTGCCGGAAGGAATGCTGGCGCTGTTCGACGACATGCTCAAGCGCTGGCTGTCCACTGCCGCGGTGAGCAGCAAGCGGGCCAAGCCGGCGCCTGCCCCCGCGCCGAAAAAGGCGCCTGCCGCTCCGCAGTTCGACTTTGCGCCAGAACCGGAAGCGGAGCCAGAGGCGGACAAGGCAGCTACCCAGGCCGAAACCGACCTGCGCCAGATGAGCCTGATTTAATTTAATTATTTAATGATTTAGCCCGGGCCAGCCCAGGCTAGCATCGTGCAGCGCGCCTACTGCGCGCGCTTCAGCAACTGCATCGGCCCGAACAGAGCTTGCATGCCGGCGTTGCCGATAAAGCTGAGATTGTAGGGATGCTCGGCGACTGCCTTCGGAAAACGCGCAGTGACCGCATAAGCATTTAGCTGCTCGGCGATTTTCCCCCACAGCACCAGCGTCGGCAGAGCCGCGCCACGAGCTTCCGCCGCGTCAGCCAGCCCCTGCAGCACCGCCTGCATGAAGGGCTGCCAGGCCTTGGCGTCCTTCACCGGCGGCACGTCGGAGCGGAACACCAGCGACGCATTCAGCAACAGGAATCCCTGCCCCACCATATTGTCCTGCAAATCCGCCAGCAGCTGGATCGCCGGCGAGCCAGGCAATTGCGCCTGCTGCGCCACGCCGGACATGGCATCTCCGGTGGTGCTTTCGACGGCCAGCTGGCCGTCGGCCACCAGCAGCATCTTCATGAAATTACGCAGCGAGGTGGCGCGATTCACCTGCTTGGACAAACCCTTCTCCGACCATAAGGAACCGACCGCGCCATCCATGAAGCAGACGCCAGTGGCGCTGGCGGCGCGCGGATAAGGTCCCTCGCCTACCAGCACATAACGGACCGCGTCCAGCGGCTGGCTGAAGGCGGCAAACATGCGGCCTTCGGTCGGCAGGTAATCGGCCGCGGCCAGATCCTGCAAGTAGGCTGGATTGGCTTGCGCCACGGCGCGCAGGCCGGTTTCCAGGATGGCGAGCCAGGAAGGATGCACGCCGCGTAAAGCGTCACGAATTGAAGCAGGTAGAAAATCAGTCATAAGCCATTAAAAATACAGTTTAAACACACAAAGCAATCACTTGCCCTCAACAACTGCGCCGTCTGGGCGACCCGGTCTAGGCACCCCCAGCTGCGCGCCCTTACCTCGTCGGCCACATCTAGGCGACCCCAGCTACGCGCCCCCACCTCGCCGGCCGCGTCATTCCCGCAAACGCGGGAATCCATGTTGCGGCAACTAACATGGGTCCCCGCGTTCGCGGGGACGACACATCTCAAGTCTTGGCTGAACGAGCTCGTGCCTACTTAAAGCCACTGCAACTACATAACAATATTGTCCGCTCCCGGCGCACCGAACAGCTGCTGCTTCAGCACATGCAACTGATCGCGCACCTGCGCGGCTTTTTCGAACTCCAGGTTCTTGGCGTGATCGAGCATCTGCTTTTCCAGGCGCTTGATTTCCTTGCTCACCTGCTTCTCGCTCATCGCCTCGTACTTGGCCTGGTCCTGCGCCGCATGCAGCTCTTCGCGCGCTTCCTGCGGGCTGTAGACGCCGTCGATCAATTCCTTGATCTGCTTGCTGATGCCGATCGGCGTGATGCCGTTGGCGGTATTGAAGGCAATCTGCTTGTTGCGGCGGCGCTCGGTTTCATCGATCGCGCGGCGCATCGAATCGGTCATGCGATCCGCATACAAGATGGCGGTGCCGTTGAGGTTACGGGCGGCGCGGCCGATGGTCTGGATCAGGCTGCGTTCGGAACGCAGGAAGCCTTCCTTGTCGGCGTCCAGGATCGCCACCAGCGACACTTCGGGAATGTCCAGGCCTTCGCGCAGCAGGTTGATCCCGACCAGCACGTCGAAGGTTCCCAGGCGCAGATCGCGGATGATTTCGACCCGCTCCACGGTTTCGATATCGCTGTGCAGATAGCGCACCTTGATGCCGTTATCGCTCAAGAATTCGGTCAACTGCTCGGCCATGCGCTTGGTCAGCGTGGTCACCAGCACGCGCTCGTTTTTCTTGATGCGAGCATTCGCTTCAGTCATCAAATCGTCGACCTGGCTCAAGGCCGGCCGCACTTCGATGGCAGGGTCGATCAGGCCGGTCGGCCGCACCACCTGCTCCACCACCTGGTCGGCATGCTGGTTTTCATAGTCGGCGGGTGTGGCCGATACGAAAATCGTCTGCCGCATCTTGCCTTCGAATTCATCGAAACGCAGCGGCCGGTTGTCCAGCGCCGACGGCAAGCGGAAGCCGTAATCCACCAGGTTGGTCTTGCGTGAGCGGTCACCGTTGTACATGGCGTTCAACTGGCCGATCAACACGTGCGACTCATCCAGAAACATCAGCGCATCCGGCGGCAAGTAATCGACCAGAGTCGGCGGCGGCTCGCCCGGCAAGGCGCCGCTCAGGTGGCGCGAATAGTTCTCAATGCCCTTGGTAAAGCCGATTTCCTGCATCATTTCCAGGTCGAAGCGGGTGCGCTGTTCGATGCGCTGCTCTTCGATTAATTTATTTTCCTTACGGAAAAATTCCAGGCGGTCGCGCAGCTCTTCCTTGATGGTGTCGATGGCGCGCAGCACGGTGGCGCGCGGCGTCACGTAGTGCGAGCCGGGATAGACCGTGAAGCGCGGAATCTTCTGGCGCACGCGGCCGGTCAGCGGATCGAACAGCTGCAGGTTGTCGATCTCGTCGTCGAACATTTCGATGCGCACCGCCAGCTCGGCATGCTCGGCGGGAAACACATCGATGGTATCGCCGCGCACGCGGAAGGTGCCGCGGCCGAAATCGATTTCATTGCGCGTGTACTGCATCTGGATCAGGCGCGCGATCACATCGCGCTGGCTGACCTTGTCTTTGGCGCGCAAGGTCAGGATCATCTGGTGGTATTCGTTGGGATTACCGATACCGTAGATCGCCGACACCGTTGCCACAATAACCACATCGCGCCGCTCCATCAGCGATTTGGTGCAGGACAGCCGCATCTGCTCGATGTGTTCGTTGATCGAGGAATCTTTCTCGATGAACAAGTCGCGCTGCGGCACATACGCTTCCGGCTGGTAGTAATCGTAGTAGCTGACGAAATACTCGACCGCGTTGTGCGGGAAAAACTCGCGGAACTCGCTGTACAGCTGCGCCGCCAGCGTCTTGTTAGGCGCAAAAACGATGGCCGGCCGCCCCATGCGGGCGATCACGTTAGCCATCGTATAAGTCTTGCCGGAACCGGTCACCCCCAGCAAAGTCTGGTAAAACAAGCCATCTTCCACCCCTTCCGTCAACTTATCGATGGCCGCAGGCTGGTCGCCGGCCGGCTGGAACGGCTGGAACAATTTATAGGGCGAATTAGGAAAAGTGACGATTTTGGACTCGTCGACGGTACTGGAAACCTGTGATATGTCAGCCATGGGCCTCGACCTTTGGTAAAATAGACGGTAGTAAATCCGCGCCGATCAGCGATGTATTCGTGACCCGGCACAGCATTCAACCCGGCTACAAGAAACGCTTTGCAGCCAACTTTTTATGTTATCACGATGAACGCACCTCTTTCAGCCTCCCTCTTCACCGCCATCGAAATGGCGCCACGCGATCCCATCCTCGGCATTACCGAAGGTTTCAATGCGGATCAGAATCCAGGAAAAACCAACCTCGGCGTCGGCGTCTACTACGATGATAACGGCAAGGTGCCGCTGCTGGAGTGCGTGCAAAAAGCGGAAGCGCAGCTGATCGAAAAACTGTCGCCGCGCACCTACCTGCCGATCGAAGGCCTGGCAGCGTACGACAAGGCTGTGCAAGAACTCGTATTCGGCGCCGACAGCGCCGTCGTGCAAGAGAAACGCGCGATCACCGTGCAAGCCATTGGCGGCACTGGCGCATTGAAGCTGGGCGCCGACTTCCTCAAGCGCTTCGCCGCCGCCGACGCCCAAGTCTGGATCAGCGACCCAAGCTGGGAAAACCACCGCGCGCTGTTTGAATCGGCCGGCTTCACCGTCAACAACTACCCTTACTACGACCCGGCTACCCGCGGCGTCAACTTCAGCGGCATGCTGGATGCGCTGAAGACCATGACTAGCGGCTCGGTCGTCTTGCTGCACGCTTGCTGCCACAACCCGACCGGCGCCGATCTGAGCGACGCTGAGTGGACCCAGGTCATCGACGTCGTCACCCAGCGCGGCCTGATCCCCTTCCTCGACATGGCCTACCAAGGCTTTGGCGACGGCATCGAAGCCGACGGCCAGGTAGTGCGCCGCTTCACCGAAGCCGGCGGCCCGCTGTTCGTTTCCAACTCGTTCTCGAAATCGTTCTCGCTGTACGGCGAACGCGTCGGCGCCTTGAGCATCGTCGCCGCCAGCAAGGAAGAAGCCGGCCGCGTGCTGTCGCAACTCAAGCGCGTGGTGCGCACCAACTACTCCAACCCGCCTATCCACGGCGGCCAGGTAGTCGCGACTGCCCTGTCGTCGCCAGAGCTGCGCAAGCTGTGGGAAGAAGAACTGGCCGGCATGCGCGTCCGCATCCGCGAAATGCGCCACCTGCTGGTCAAGAAACTGAAAGAACAAGCCCCAGGCCACGACTTCGATTTCGTCACCAAGCAACGCGGCATGTTTTCCTACTCCGGCCTGACCAAGGCCCAGGTCGAGCGCCTGCGTGATGAATTCTCGATCTACGCTGTGGATACGGGCCGTATCTGCGTCGCCGCGCTAAATTCGAAAAATATTGATAATGTTGTCGCCGCAATCGCAAAAGTCCTGTAATATTCGGGTCCCGAAGCAGTTGTAACAAACGCTTCGGGAGATGTAGAAAAGTTTAGAAAAAGCTTTGACAACGCAGCTGATTCAAGACTATAATTCTGCTTCTTTCAATTCCCTGATAGCTCAGTTGGTAGAGCGACGGACTGTTAATCCGCAGGTCCCTGGTTCGAGTCCAGGTCGGGGAGCCAAGATTCTAAGGGGCCACATGCAAATGTGGCCCCTTTTCTTTTGCCCGGAAATTTTACGATTGCCGACTAATAAAATCTTGTTGCAGCAACTTCAGACAGAAAATGTTTTGCGGCAAATTGAATACTTTCCGAGACGTGAAATCACAGCATTTTTCCCAGCGCCTTCGCACATCGGATGACTTGCTCAGTCAGATCCTCCGTCACCTCGTCGCTGCCCTCGTACTCCAGACCATTCCGCACATCGTGCGCATCCGCCAGCACACGCCAGACATCTACTCCGACACCCAAGGTGTGCGGCAAACATTGAAATACGACATAGCGGTTGGCTGGACGATAGCCAAGTCTTCGTAATGCAGCCAGAGCAAATGCGTAGGCCGCGGCATACCCGAGCAGGAATTTCCCTGACGGAGACATTCCGCGCGAGGCGGCATCCTGCAATCGTTCTTTGCCGCTGCGAATGTAGGCATCAAACTCAGATTGGGCAAAAGGTTCGATTTTGAGCTGCCCAATTTTCACGAGATTATCGAGTTCTGCTTTGCTCATCAGGCTTGCCGATTAACTGGATCTTGGGTCCGTCCATGACGGAAATGAGGAAATGATTTTTCCCTTCCAGTTTCCTCCGGTATTCCATCGGGCGATAGACCGTAAGTCCTATCTTTCGGCTTAACTTTGTTTCAGCCTCGACCAATACAGGATAAAGATCCGCACTGCCGATTTCATCTGCAAGCACGAACAGGTCGATATCGCTGGATGCCGTGTCCTCATTCTTGGCAACCGAGCCATAGATGAAGGCTGATTCGATACGACTCTCAAACGGCAAAAGCATCTCTCTCAAAACTTGCTCCACGCCCTCGGTCTTGCGAATGATCGAGCTCAATTCCTGGTAAATCGGAGAATTTGTGTTGAGCTTATAAAGGATGACTTTTCCAAGCTCTTGCTTGACTAACAGACCAGCCTCCGTCAACCGCCCCAACTCGCGCTGGGTTGAAGCGGAGCCAAGTCCAGTATGGCTCATGAGCGCGCGCAGATGCATGCCCTCGGGACGTGCAAATACGCTAACCAAGATAGCCTTGGTCGCCTTGGAGAAAAGTGCATCGCTGATTTTACCCATGAGCCATATTTTAGCTCAATTGAGCCAAAATATGGCTCAAAATACTTAATCTTAATGAAGCAACCGACTCTTAATCCTTGGGTGCTTACTTGAGAAATCTACTAATAAATCGCAAATATGACACGCTATTGCATCACACACAGTATGAAGTTAAATAGAACGCTGGCGGGAAATGTAAACAAAATCAGCCCCCGCTTTCCCCGAGAAGTAGACGGATGCACTTTTGCGCCACGGAAATTCATTTGCGACTACAATTAATTATTGTTTTCTTTCTATCTTTTTGAGGCTCTAGAAACTATGCCGAGAACTTTAGTCATCTCTGAATTGATCCCTCTTTACAAAGATATGAAATCTCAGGGTAAAGGACGTGCAAAATTTTCGTACACGCACGGGCCAGTCACCTTTGATGTCATATTTTTCATAGACGAAAATCCCTTTTCCTTACTATTTGGAGCAAAGAAGCATAATCTCGTTTTTGAGCTTACTGTTGAACGTGGATTTTCCGTTACGTGTGAATTGCCCAATGCAATTTATAAGGCTCTTTGCAAGGCTCTCGAACTGCTCTATGACCCCAATAATCGTTTTAGCGTTACCGCATTTCTTAAAAGTTTTGCTAGCCACATTCCGCCATCTTTCAGTACCAATCTTTCGGTAGCACCACACGATGTCGCAATTCATCGTAACGACGTCGAGGAAAGCTCAAAGATATATTTTTGTGGCTGGAGGGACAATACCGTTAGGAACGAACAAGTTACAGAAAAAAATCTTCACAAGACGAAACGTTTGCTTGGTGACGTAGCCTATCAAGCATGCAAAAGTAAGAATATTAGTAGCTGCTGGACAGACAACAAGTTAAAGGCACATCTAATTTCAGCTGCAGCTTAGACGTTCAATCGCCACCGGTCGTAAGATCAACATATCAGGTCAACAAAGGTTCAACCGCATAGCGCTGTATTACCGGTCTAATGTTGCTTGGCGACATATAACTCTTTGTATAGCAAGACATTATTGCATATAGGTGTCCGCTGATAGCCGGCCCATAATCCGTGGGCACTTACTTGAGAAATCAACTAATAAATCGCAAATATGGTGCGCACCATGTGTCATTACAAGACTTGACCCCAGCCTTCATTTAATGGAATAGCGGACTTAATCCGTAGCCGCTTGCTAGAGCAATCTACTAACAAATTGCAAATATGAAGCGCGCCAGTGTCATTGCAGGACTTGACCCCAGCCCTTTTATCATCACGATCTCAAATGTTGCTCATAGTCAAAGACATCACGATACTATATGATAAGTTTTGCAATTTTTCTGCAGCACCGCGTTACCAAAACGAACGGACAAAGGGAGAATAAGTAAATGGCCAGCTCGCTTCCATATCTTGCATCAAACAAAAATATCGACACCTTATTTGCGGCGATTCTGTCGGCAAAAATTCCCGACAAATTCACGCAAGATTTCCTACAAAGCACCATCGGACTAAAAGGGTCCAATGACCGACAGGTTATTCCATTGCTACGCACTCTCAAATTTATAGATCAGTCCGGAAGTCCGACATCCTCCTACCGACTTTTGAAGAGTAAGGAAACGGCAAAACAAGCCATTGCAGATGGCGTCCGGCAAGCTTACGCTCCCTTGTTTGCGGCAAACGAACACACGCATACTCTTACGAACGACAAATTGAAAGGGTTGGTGGCCCAAGTAGCGGGGACCGACGAGGACATGACCGCGCGAATTGTCTCGACGTTATCGGCACTCATCAAACAGGGCGATTTTTCTACGCCCAACGAAGCTGGAGTCGTTATTAAATCTGATTCAGAAACGCCAAGGAAGATGGTCAACAAAAGCCAGGGACTGGAGCAAAGCCCTTGCGCCCTGAATTTCACTACAACATTCAAATACATCTGCCTAATAACGCATCAGAAGAAGTTTATCTAAACATCTTCAATGCTCTAAGAAAGACATTTCAATGACATTGGATTCCAACGCTGCGCTGTTTTTGATGGTAGGGCAAATTGCAGAGCGAGCAATGGGTGCCACGGCAGAACTTGTGCCACACGAGTCACTATTACTTTCCCCCTCCTATGACTTGGCCCCGTTGCTACCAGCAAGTGTCCGAAAGGCCACCGCTGCGGCAGAAACCTATCGCCTCATATTTGTCTTTGAAAATTTTCTAAGGTCATTTGTAGTTGAAGTTCTTTCGAAAGACGCAAGTCGCCCGTGGTGGGACAAAGTCCCGAAGGATGTGCAGGATGAAGTACTGAAAGTTGAGGAGACTGACGAGATCAAAAGTTGGATGGCTTTAGGCTCCAGAGATAGATCAGCATTAATGACATTTCCACAATTACTCAGAGTTATTGATCACGCCTGGAAAGATGGATTTGATGACTTGGTACGCGATAAAGGCTTAATTCAAAGCGCTCGCCTCATAGTGCATCTTCGCAACACAATATGTCATATGACGGAAATTCCAACGGAGGAAACAGATCGCATTCGCCAAAGCATGAGAGATTGGTTCCGAGTAATTGCACCATAAAATGAGAAATCAACTCGAGCGATATCAGCCAACGCGATCAAAAGTTAGATTTTTCAAACTCATGAGTGTCGGTCACTGACAGAAATTAGATTTTCGATTTACGCCCTGGCATTTTGATATTTATAGAATCCTACAGTTCTCAACCACTTATATTCGATTGTCAGTTGACATGCAAAAAATCCCAATTCATAACGCGCACAATCGAGATTTATTGGAGGGATATATTTTTTTTCTGAACGGATCAAGGAGCTACTCGCACATTCTGCAAACGATTCCTTTAAGGCATCTGCACTAAATTCGAGAACCCGTATCCTTGAGTTGGAACGATTACTCCGTCATGCATACGACACGACGCAGCGGGCAACCTCTCTAGTGCCGTTACTCGAAGAGCTGAGTGATAGTTTAAAAGCTGATCCCGTGATTCGCGAATTGCATTCTAAAGACGTCTTGCTGCGCATGGTAAAAGAAATAACACCTGCCATAACAAGTGACAAACCGAAATTCCTTATAGAAGCAGCCGATACTTTGAGGGCAATCAGCACTTTACTTGGTGACTATTATGAAACCACAAAAAATATCATCCGGACCAATGTGTCTAACAAAAAAGAAAAAAAACTCATTTCAATAGTCGCAGAGATTTTCATAATTGACATCCAACTGCGTGGATACAGCAGAGAATATATTAGATACAGTTCGAAAATCAAGCTAGCGAGTAGACTCTTGAGATCGAACCATTTTGATGTAATTGAAGCGCTGGAAGATTTTTTTTCTTCGTTTGACCGAGATATCCGAACATATAGTTGTATTGTTAAATGCAACGGAGAAATTGAAGCTATCGCTGCAAAAGCTTTCAAAATGACGATAGTTGACAAGCCTGAAGAATTTAAAAAAATAGACTTACTAGACATCCGCGCAAATGAACAAAATGTGGGATCAGAAACTTCTCTAGAGCGCTATCTTTTAGTAAGTGAACTCAAGGCCAAGGACCCTTTTCAAGCACGAGAAAGACTATATAACGCACTGAATGCACAAAACGCGTTGCGCCAATTTCTGCAACATAGGTCAACTTTATCTTTTGCCCGCATTTGTTTAGTAAAAGATGATGAAACTCAAGGTGAAATACGGGTAAGAGATCCTATCAATGTAATGTTGCGTGGACAAACACAGAAGAGCCTGACTTCTGGTTTCGTTGAAAAACAAGCCGATTTTATTAGTGCATATAGAAAACTAGATGAAAAATCCAAGTCTTCAATATTTTCTGCTGTCCGTTACCATAAAGAAGCAATGGACTCATTGGCCGTCGAAAACCAATTGGTTGACCTTTGGGCTGCTCTGGAAGGATTTGTGCCACAGCCATTAGATGCAAGCCCACGGATTGGTTCAGTGCTTGACCATATCCTCCCAGCTCAAACTTTGATTTATCTGGAGAAGAAATTTTCCTATATTGCAGAAGGTATACAGCGAGTTGGCGACGCGACTATTGCAATAGTCGAAAGCATTGATATTCCTGGATCCTTCGTACGGAAAACTGCGGCAATTATTTTATGCCCAGAGTTCGAAAAAAGCTTGAATCAATTGATGCCTCTACTAGGCGGTTCACCATTATTGCGATTCCGGATGTTTCAACTGTATGAAGCACTTTCCACACGACAAAAAGTCGGAGATGAACTACAGAGACATCGACAGCGATTGGACCGTCAACTTTGCAGAATTTATATCTCCAGAAACACTGTCATGCATAGCGCGACTGTACACAGCGATATTGATATTCTTGTTGAAAACCTTCATAGCTATCTAGATATTCTTGTGAACGCCACCATCTGCATAGCTAAGCAGTCGGCTGGAAGGACGAATATAAACGCGGTTCTAAAAATTCTTTCCACTTACGAAAAATCGTATCTAGATATGCTTCTAAAAAGTCAAAAAAAAGACGATCCCTTCAGCAAAACCGATTTTGGAGACGTTTTTTTTGAGTATGCGAATCCTCTACTTAAATCTATAACTTTGACGTGAGATTACTACAGCCAGCTTTATCTCCAATGACAAGATAAATATACGAGCCGTGCCGTTAAAAAATTACCAAACGTAATTTTTCTGACGAGATGACCGAGGTCAGGTCATGCAATGACGTATTATTTATTTGAGAATTCATCTTCCAATACGCTCGTCAATTTAAAGCTGTGTATGTTTTCACTATACGTATGGTCTCCCCCTAAAAATTCTCTCTCAGAACAATCCAAAAGAAGACACATGAACATGCTTTCAGTCGATTCATTAGCCGCCTATTGGTCGGCCCCAGTAGTTGCAGCAAATGTCCTGATTTTCTTCAACCTGCTAGGCGCCCTGTTCTTAGGGATGCTGATCGGCTACGAGCGCGCCTATCACGGACGCGCCGCCGGCATGCGCACCTACGGCCTGGTGTGCATGGCTTCGGCGGCGCTCACCGTGTTCGTCGGCTATCCGGCGCTGTGGTATGGCGGGCATGCCGGCATACCCGTCAATCCGGATCCGACCCGGGTAGTGCAAGGCGTGGTCACCGGCATCGGCTTTCTGGGCGCCGGCGTGATCATGAAGGAAGGCTTGAATATCCGCGGGCTCACCACGGCTGCATCGATCTGGGTGGCGTCGGCGATCGGGGTCCTGGTCGGCGTGGGATTTTACATAGCCGCGATTTCGCTCACCGTGTTGTCCGCCGGCTGCATGGTTTGGGTGGCCAAGCTTGAATACTGGCTGCCGTCCCGCGCGGGCGTCGCCATCCAGGTCGAATTCGAAAAGGGCTTTATCCCGCATGAGGATGCACTTCGCAAGATCGCCCTGGCGCACGGTTATGTGATCGCCAAGGACTCGCTGTCCATCAGCTCGCACGACAGGCATGCGAAATGGCATTTCATCGCCGTCGCGATCGACAGCAAGAAAGGAACCTCGATGTCCGAACTGGCGCACATGATGAACTCATACGACGGTGTCGAACACTTCGAACTGACTCATTGCCGCAACTGAGCGGGTAATCCTGTTCATGGCAAGACCCGGCGCTGGGTCTTGCCTGACGTTGAATGTGTTATTGCAAGACCCGACTCCATCCTCGCTTCCATTTTCAGTATTGCTATCCACCATCGGCCATCTTTTACGCTCCGTTAATTTTGTGACGAAAATGGGACAAGGTCTCATCAAGCGCCCTTCCGAATCGGTCGAAGATCTCGTCTATCTGTGCTTCGGTAATAATGAGCGGCGGACAGAATGCGATGGTGTCTCCCAACGCCCGCACGATCAGCCCGTATTGTTCGCAACGAGCCTGGAGGTCTGCGCCGACAGCCAAGCCTGGAGAAAAGACTTTCTTCGTTTTTTTATCGGCTACCAGTTCCAAGGCGCCAATCAAGCCTACCCCGCGCGCATCTCCAACCAATGGATGCGACGAAAAATCCCGCAGCCGCGATTGAAAATGAACGCCCAGATGTTCGGCCCGGGGCACCAGCCCACGCTCTTCAATCAGTTCGATATTCCTCAATGCCACTGCGGCGCACACCGGATGCCCTGAATAAGTGAAGCCGTGCCCGAAAATCCCCTTGCTGCCGCTTGCCTCTAAAAACGCCTGATACATTTTTTCCGGTATCAGCACGGCGCTGATAGGCTGATATCCCGAGGACAAGGCTTTGGCCAGAGACATGGTGTCGGGACGAATGTGAAAGGTTTCGGCGCCGAACATCTTGCCGGTGCGGCCAAAGCCGCAGATCACCTCGTCATCGATAAGAAGAATGTCGTAACGATCGAGTACGATCTGGATTTTTTCAAAATAGCCTTGCGGCGGCACGACAACTCCACCCGCCCCCATCAATGGTTCCGCTATGAATGCGGCAATGGTATCGGGATCTTCCGCCAAGATCAGCGATTCGAGTTCTTCGGCCAGACGGCTGGAGAAAGCTTGCTCCGACTCCCCTGCTTCGGCTTCCCGGTAGTAGTCCGGACAGCGAGTCCGCAAGAAAGGCGCGAAGGGTAAATCAAAGCCTGTGTGGCTGGATGCCAGCCCAGTCATGCTGGCAGAACCGAAGCCGACGCCATGGTAGCTGCGTTGGCGGCTGATGATTTTTTTCTTGCGCGGCCGCCCGAGTGCATTGTTGTAGTACCAGGCCAGTTTGATCTGGGTGTCGTTGGCGTCGGAACCCGAGTGTCCGAAAAACACTTTTGATGCGGCAAAGGGCGCCATCTCCTTGAGTTTTTCAGCCAGCAGGATCGCCGGTTCGTTGCTACGGCCATTGAATAAATGTGAATAGCTAAGCTTGTTCATCTGCCTGGCGGCAGCATCCGACAGCTCTTTTTCCCCATAACCGACTGCGGTGCACCACAAGCCCGACATGCCCTCGATATACTGGTTTTGATTCTCGTCCCAGATATGGATTCCCTCGGCATGGGTAAAAACCTTGGAGCCCTTGGCGCGGTGCTGCTGAATGTGCGTTGTCGGATGAAACATGGCATCCATATCGCGCTCACCTAGGGATAAATTTGATTTGCTGCTCATCTAAAACTCCTTCCTGATTGCGTGCTCACAAAATATTCGATCAAATCGATATGGACGATGCGATATGGTTATCGCGGTTTCGTCGCATTGACCGGCGCAAAAAATAATGGGATTAAATTCCGCCCATGCATAAATATTTGATCACCTGATAGTCCTCGATCCCGTACTTCGATCCTTCCCGTCCCAGACCGGATTGCTTGACGCCGCCAAATGGCGCAACCTCATTTGAAATCAGGCCGGTATTGATGCCAACCATGCCGCTCTCCAGCGCTTCCGCCACGCGCCAGATGCGCCCGATATCGCGCGAATAAAAATAGCTGGCGAGGCCGAATTCGGTATCGTTCGCCATGTTGATCACTTCATCGTCCGTCTTAAAGCGGAACAACGGCGCCATCGGGCCAAACGTCTCTTCCCGGGCAACCAGCATATCGGCAGTCACATCGGCCAAAATGGTCGGCTCAAAGAAACTGTGGCCCAGGGCGTGACGTTTCCCGCCAATGAGAATGCGGGCGCCTTTGCTCAGCGCATCGGCAATATGCTGTTCGACTTTCTTGACCGCCGTCTGATCGATCAACGGTCCCTGCGTCACGCCCTCTTCCACGCCTGCGCCCACTTTCAACTTGGCCACCGCAGCCACCAGTTTTTGTGCAAAAGCATCGTAGACTCCGTCTTGCACATACAAGCGGTTGGCGCAGACGCAGGTCTGGCCCGCATTGCGGTATTTGGAAGCCATTGCGCCCTCCACCGCGGCGTCCAGGTCGGCATCGTCAAATACGATAAACGGCGCATTGCCGCCTAATTCCAATGACAGTTTCTTGATCGTCGCTGCGCATTGCTCCATCAGCAAACGCCCTACTCCGGTGGAGCCGGTAAAAGTCAGTTTGCGCACGATGGGATTACTGGTCATCGCCGCGCCGATTTCACGCGCGGCGCCGGTCACCACGCTAAACACGCCGGCCGGCACACCGGCACGCTCTGCCAGAACAGCCAATGCCAACGCCGAGAACGGGGTCGATTCTGCCGGCTTCAACACCATCGGGCAGCCGGCGGCAAGCGCCGGGCCGGCCTTACGAGTAATCATCGCTGCCGGAAAATTCCAGGGCGTGATTGCAGCGCAGACGCCAATCGGCTCTTTAACGACAACAATCCGATTGCTTGGAGACGGCGATGGAATGGTGTCG
Source organism: Collimonas sp. PA-H2 (assembly GCF_002564105.1). Classification (NCBI taxonomy): domain Bacteria; kingdom Pseudomonadati; phylum Pseudomonadota; class Betaproteobacteria; order Burkholderiales; family Oxalobacteraceae; genus Collimonas; species Collimonas sp. PA-H2. The sequence continues at coordinate 3,923,836 of NZ_PDBX01000001.1, read as the reverse complement.
CCACCGGCGCGCTTGCCCTCCTCCGCAAACCATTCAATGAACGATGCGGCGTAGGTGATTTCACCTCTGGCTTCCGCCAATGGCTTGCCTTGTTCTGTGGTCATGATCAGCGCCAAATCGTCGAGATTGGCGAGTATCAGGTCATTCCATTTACGCAGGATGATGCTGCGTTCCTTGGCGGTTTTACGGCGCCACGATTTCCAGGCGTCATCCGCGGCGGCAATCGCGCGTCTGGTCTCTGCTGCTCCCATCAACGGCACGGCGCCAATCGTCTCGCCGGTAGCCGGATTTGCTACCGGGAATGTATCGCCGCTATCGGCATCGCACCATGCGCCATTGATATAGGCCTGCTGCCGGAACAAGGAGACATCTTTCAATTGCAACATATAAAACTCCATTAACGAGAATTGCAAACACGCATGACAGCCAGTGCGGTGCTAGTGAATGATTTTTGCCAGGAAATCACGTGCGCGGTCAGAACGCGGCGCACCGAAGAATTCTTCCTTGCGGCAGTCTTCCACCACCAGGCCCTTGTCCATGAACACCACACGGTTGGCGACCTTCTTGGCGAAACCCATTTCATGGGTCACCACCATCATGGTCATGCCTTCTTGCGCCAGGCCGACCATCACGTCCAGCACTTCATTGATCATTTCCGGATCGAGCGCCGAAGTCGGCTCGTCGAACAGCATGGCGATCGGATCCATAGCCAACGCGCGGGCAATCGCCACGCGTTGCTGCTGGCCGCCGGACAGCTGGCCTGGGAACTTGTCTTTCTGTGCGATCAGGCCGACCCGGTCCAGGTATTTCAAGCCTTTTTCGTTGGCTTCATCCTGGCTGCGGCCGAGCACCTTGACCTGGCCGATGGTCAGGTTTTCACGGATCGACATGTGCGGGAACAGCTCGAAATTCTGGAACACCATGCCGATGCGCGCGCGCAGTTTCGACAGATTGGTTTTCGGATCGCCGACCGAAACGCCGTCGACCGTGATCTCGCCCTTCTGGAACGGCTCGAGACCGTTGACGGTCTTGATCAGCGTCGATTTACCGGAACCCGACGGTCCGCACACGACGACCACGTCGCCCTTGGCCACTTGCGTGGTGCAATCGGTCAGGACTTGAAATTGGCCATACCATTTGCTGACATTGTTAAGCTTGATCATAAGTAATTCTGTTGGGGTAGTGATAAAAAATGCCCACTCACATGCGAATGGGCAAAAACTGGGGATCTCCCAGGGACGTCTCGCTACTGCCGCTAATCGAAAAAATTACAAGATATTGCAATCTGCCGCGCCGGGCTCAAACGGCGCGGCAGCCGGCAACATCCGGCTGTTGCTTAGAACTTGTGACGCATTGCTACGCGGAAGACGACTTGCTTGTCATTGTCCGAAACGCCGCCGGCACCGGGGATATAAGCGTTATCAAGCGATGATCCGGTCAGATCGCCGCCGACTTTCTGGTAGACGCCCTGCAAATAAACGTCCGTCCGCTTTGAGAAGTTGTAATCCGCCATCAGGCCCAGGGTCGACCATTTCGGCTTGGCATTGCCAACCGTCGTATCGTACTTTCCTTGTGTATAGGTAAACATCGCACCGGCGAAAAACGCTGGCGTGAACTGATACTTGGCATTGATTTCGTAGTTGCTCAATTTCAGTGAACTCAATGTTCCAAGGGCCGGCGCAAACGAGCTGATGTAAGCATTGCCGCCGCTTGGATTAGTTAGATTGGTGTTGGTGTACACGAAACCTAGCGTTGTCTCGCCAAACGTGTAATTGATGCCGGCGCCGAAGATTTTCTGCTTGTCGGCCAGGAAGTTGGCATCGGTCGGCGTGATGGAACCGCTCGCTGTCGTGCCGGTACGACTCAGGTTCAGGTAACCCAGGCCAGCCGACAACGGGCCGTTGACATAGCCTGCACCCAGGCTGTAAGTGCGATTCTTGCTGCTGTCGCCGGCAGTTTCGCCCAGGCCGTAGAGACCGCCGAAGGTGAATCCGCCAAAATTCGGGCTGGCGTACTTGACCGAGTTATTGATGCGGAACGAGTTGTCGGTATTGTCGTTATCCAAGGGATGCGAGAACAGATAGCCGGACCAGTTGCCATTCGAGGTCAATGGGCCGATAAAGTCGACCACGGAGTCATATTGGCGGCCCATGGTGACGGTGCCGGCGGTTTTGCTCGACAGACCCACCAGCGCCTGGCGTCCGAACAGCAGACCGCCCTGACCCAGCTTTCCGGTATCGGCAGCAAAGCCGTTTTCAAGCTGGAACACGGCGCTCAGGCCATCACCCAGATCTTCCCTGCCTTTGAATCCCAGCCGGCTGCCTTGTGCATAGCCGCTTTCCATCTGAACGATTTTTTTGCCGCCGTCATTGTTGGTGTAGTTGATGCCCAAATCGACAATGCCGTAAATAGTGACGTTGGTTTGCGCTTGCGCCATACCAGCAACACCGCTCAACAATCCTGCAATCAGAACCACCTTCTTCATGTATTACTCCCAAGGGTTAAAAATCTATTTTTTTATAAGTACTGACAACAATGTGCACCACGACGCGTGCACCACTCCGACTTGCGTTCCCTGGCAGGCACCGGCCGGAACCGGGCCGGTGAATTGATGGAAGATGCCAAAATGCCATCAAACGACAGGCGTGACTAGGGAGCCGCTTACACGGCGTTCTTTCAACGAAAAACGGAAATGCGCTATGAAAATCGAGAAAATCCGAGACGCTGGCAGCGCAAGCCAGGGTCATCTCTTCCGCTCTTGGCTATGACGTCGTCCAGCTCATTTGCGCACCGCAGAAATCACATGCTTGATTTCCTGGAACGCGTGCATTCCCCAAGGTCCCAGCTCGCGGCCTATGCTGCTTTTCTTCATGCCGCCCCACGACGTTTGCGGAAAAATGACTTGCCCGCTATTGACCCACACCAAGCCGACTTGCAGCGCCGCGGAAACCCGCGCAGCCCGTTGCTCGTCTCCGGTCAATAAGGTTGCCACCAGGCCGAAGTCGCTGTCGTTGGCAATGCGGACCGCCTCGTCCTCGGTATCGAAGGTATTCACACATAGCACCGGTCCAAAGATTTCCTCGCGCCAGATGGCGCTGTCCAACGGCACCTCGGTGAACACAGTGGGCGCCAGGAAATAGCCCTTGAGAAGATCCGCCGGCCTGCCGCCTCCGGTCAGCAAGCGGGCTCCGCTTGCCAGGCCTTGCTGGATATATTGCTGCACGCGCTGATACTGCTGGGCGCTGGTAATCGGCCCCATCTGGGTAGCCGAGGCCAGCGGGTCTCCGACAACGATTGTTTCTATGCGCTGCTTGAGCCGGGCGATGAAATTTTCAGCGATGCTCTTGTCGACCAGCAAGCGTGAAGTCGCCGAGCACATCTGCCCGCAATTGAAGAAGATGCCGCCACAGACGATATCCAATGCCGCTTCGATATCCGCATCGGCGAATACCAGCGCCGCCGATTTCCCGCCCAGTTCAAGGCTGACGCCTTTTAAATCATCAGCGGCCGACTTCATCACGGCGCTGCCGATTGCTGTGCTGCCGGTAAAGGAGACTTTAGATAATCCCGGATGCGCCACCAGCGCGGCGCCTACCTCAGCACCGCTGCCGGTGACCAGGTTAAAGACGCCCGCCGGCAGGCGCACCTGATCAATGATGGCGGCCAGCGCCAGCTCCGGAAGCGGCGTTATTTCCGATGGCTTGAGTACCACGGTACAACCTGCCGCCAATGCCGGAGCGACTTTCCAGGCGGCGGTGACCATCGGAAAATTCCATGGCACGATGAGTCCAACCACGCCGCATGGCTCGCGCCGCAAGTTTGCGCGATAGTCGGAGCTAGGCAAGCTCACCTGCTGATCCTGCTCCGCATCCAGTTCTGCCGCGAGATCAGCGTAATAGTTGAAGGTGGCAATCACATCCTCGACATCTATCGCGGCCTCTGCCAATGGCTTTCCATTGTTCGCCGTCTGCAGCTGCGCCAGCTGATCTCGTTGCGCCAAGACAGCTTGCGCAATCGCCCGTAAATAGCCGGCCCGGACCTGACCTGAGGTGTCGGCCCAAGCGGCTTTGGCGGCGACGGCGGCACTCACCGCCGCATGCACATCGGCCTTGCCTGCCATCGCCACCTCGCCCAGCAGCTCTTCAGTCGCCGGATTGATGATGCTGGCCCGCTGATCGGACTGCGCATCACACCACTTGCCGCCAATGTAGATTTGCGGATGAAATTGTTGTGTTGGATATGACATCAGGCCGCCTGTTGATTCCATTCAGATTCCGAAATCTCAATCACCGTTGGTACTTTGACTTGCACCGCCAGTTGCAATGCCTCAGTCAGTTCGGTGCAATTGCCGACATGCTTGGCCTGACAACCGAAGCCACGCGCAATCGCGATGAAATCCGGCGTATAAATATCGACCCCGATTGGCGTGATATCCCGATTTTCCATATATTTTTTTATCTCGCCATAACCTAGATTATTCCAGAGCAAGACGATCACCGGCGCCTTGGCCTCGACCGCGCTGGCCAATTCCGGCAAGGTAAATTGCAGGCCGCCATCGCCGATCAGGCAGATCACGGGCGCCTTGGAAGAACCTAATTTGGCGCCGATAGCCGCCGGCAAGGCATAGCCCAGCGTGCCATAGCCGGTCGATGAATTGAACCAGGAGCGCGGCGCATTGGCGTCGAACGTGATGTTGCCGGTATAAACCGGTTGCGTGGAATCGCCGACATACACGGCATTCGGCAAGGCCGCTGCCACAGTCTGCAGGAATCGCTGCTGCATGCATGCCGGGCGATCCAGCTCGGCATCGATTTGCCGGCGCAGGAGCGCCACGCGCGTGCTGCCCCAATCGTTGTCATGAGCCGGCGCGACGGCTGGCAATTGCTGCAACAGGGCGCCAAGCGCCTTACGCGCATCCGAGACGATGGCAATCGACGCCGGATAGTTGCGCGTGAGCTGCTGTGCATCGATATCGATACGTATCAGTTTTCCCGGAATCCGGAAGCCGCCATCGAATACGGTATCGTAGTCTGTTTCGCCCAATTCGGTGCCGATCGCCAGCACTACGTCTGCCTGCTTCACCAGCTCGCGTGTGACAGCGGTAGATTGTGTCGAACCAAGCAGCAAGGGATGCCGCGCCGCCAGCAATCCTTTGGCGTTGATCGTCAAGGCGGTGGGTGCTTGCAGCCGTTCGGCAATTTCGCGCAGCTCTGCACTGCCGTCGATCGCGCCGCCACCCGCCAGTATCAACGGCCGGCGCGCTTGCTTCAACAGCGCAACAGCTTGCATCACACTTTCCTGATCCGGCCCCGGACGCGATGAACGGCCCGGCATCGCCGTCGATATATGGCCAGCCGGCGCAACGATCACATCCAGCGGAATTTCAATATGCACAGGCCGAGGGCGGGCGCTGTCGAATACTGCAAACGCACGCGCCAGCACCAGCGGCAGATCTTCAGCGCACATCAAGGTGTGCGAGAAGGCGGTGAAGCCGGAAAACACATTGCGTTGCGATGGCAACTCATGCAGATTGCCGTTGCCGTTGCCCAGTTGATGGCGCGCATTGACGCTGGAAATCACCAGCATCGGGATCGAATCGGCATAGGCCTGCGCCATCGCCGTGGCGATGTTGGTCATGCCGGGGCCGGTGATGATGAAGCAGACGCCAGGCTTGCCGGTGACGCGTGCATAACCGTCTGCCATGAAGCCGGCGCCCTGCTCATGTCGCGGCGTGACGTGACGCATGGTTGAGGCCGCGAGACCGCGGTACAGCTCGACAGTATGCACGCCAGGTATCCCGAAGACCAGTTTTACGCCATAGTTTTCGAGCAATTGCACCAGCACTTCGCCACAGGTAACCGTTGTGGATGAGGCCGCTGATACTTCAGACATATCTGCAGCATCCAAGAGAGAATTATCGAGAAGTTTCATTTTTGTTTTCAACGTGAAGAGTTATTCCGATGCCGCTGTTCCAGTGCGCGTGCATACCAGGTCAAAGGGAAGCACATGGCGAAATACAACAGCGCCACCATGCCGTAAATCGGAAAAGGACGGAATGTGGAATTGGTCAGCATATTGCCGGTCTTGGTCAGTTCGATCAGCCCGATGATGGAAGTCAGCGCGGTACTTTTGACGACCTGCACCAGAAAGCCGACGGTCGGCGCAATCGCAATGCGCAACGCTTGCGGCAAGACGATATGACGCAATTGCTGGATATAGCTCATGCCGAGGCTGGCGCCTGCATTCCACTGACCACGCGAAATGGCGTTGACGCAGCCGCCCCATATTTCGACCAGATAAGCGCTGGTGTATAGCGTCAGCGTCACGCTAGCCGCGATCCATGGCGAAACCTCGATCCCCATCAACGGCAAACCAAAAAACACCATGAACAGCTGCATCAGCAAAGGCGTACCCTGGAAGATCTCGATATACCAGTCGATGATTTTTTCCAGCCACTGATTGCCGGAGATACGCAATACCAGCAGCGCCATGCCGAGCACGCCACCGCCGATGAAGGCTATCAGCGACAGCAACACTGTCCAGCGCGCTGCCATCAACAGATTGCTGCCCATATCCCACAAGGTAAACTCGTTCATCGCACCCGTCCTGCAAAAAGCCCGCTCGCCATCCGGTTCATCAGGCGTCGCAAGACGATCGCCAGCACCAGATAGATCGCGGTGATGATCAAATAGATTTCAAAAGAGCGGAAATTCCGCGACTGTATATAGTTGGCCGCATAGGTCAGGTCTGTTACCGATATTTGCGACACCACTGCCGAGCCCAGCATCACGATCAGCACCTGGCAAGCCAGCGCTGGAAATACGGTGGCGACGGCTTGCGGCAGCACGATCGAGCGAAATGCCTGGCGTTGGGTCAAGCCTATCGCCAGCGCCGCCTGATACTGGCCGCGCGATACCGCCTCTATCCCGGCGCGCACGATTTCAATCGTATAAGCACCCAGGTTGATGGTCATGGCCAGCACCGCCGCCTGCATTTCCGTGATCTGGACGCCCATGCTCGGCAAGCCGAAAAAAACAAAGAACAACTGGACGATAAACGGTGTATTCCTGATCAGTTCAACGTAGGAGGCAATCACGGTGCGGCTCCGCTTGCCGCCCATCCATTGCAACGCAGCGCCGCCAATGCCGATCAGCGCGCCCAGCAAAGTCGAGATCGCGGTCAGTCCGAGCGTGATCGCAATCCCTTTTAGCAACATGCCGGAATATTGCTGCAAATCGCTGAAATCCAATATGTAACCCATGGTGACCCTTAGTGACCCTTATACTGGTGTTATCGGAAACTGCGCACGATCTTGTTGCGCGGCAGGGTCGTGGACAGCTTCCTGATGCCGAAAGCAGACTTCGATTACAAATTAGCCGGTAGCGGAACGTGCAGCCATTTTTTCGAGAGCTTGTCGAGGCTGCCGTCCTTTTTCGCCTGAACGATGGCGTCATTAACCTTCTTCATCAAGCGCGGTTCGTTCTTGTTTTGTCCTACGTGATCCGGGGAGCTGAACAGCTGGAATTTTTGCTCCAGGCTGGTGGAAGGATTCTTTTCCATGATGGTGGCGCCGACATCATTACCGACCACCATCATCTGCGCCTGGCCTGACAGGAAGGCGGAAATTGCGCCGTTCGGATCATCGAAGCGCTTGATATTCGCGCTCTCCGGCGCAACTTTGGTGATGCTTAAATCTTCCAGGGTGCCGCGGGCCACGGAAATGGTTTTTCCAGCCAGATCGCCTTCGGACTTGACCGCCAGCTTCTTGCCGCCGAACACCGCCAGGTAGTAAGGTGCATAGGCATCGGAAAAATCGATGACTTTGGCGCGCTCCGGCGTTTGCCCGACCGACAGCAGCAGATCCACTTTGTGGCCGGCCAGATAGGCCATCCGATTGTCTCCAGTGACTTGCACCAGTTCGACTTTGGCATTTAACGCCTTGCCGATGATCACCGCCATGTCAATGTCATAGCCGATCGGCTTCATATCCGGACCGATGGAACCGAATGGCGGGTAGTCCATGAATACGCCGATTTTCACGGTGCCCGACTTGACGATATTGTCGATGACATCCGCCTGGCTAGGCGCTGCATGCAGCAGCCCGGCGCACAGCAGCATGGCGCTGCTTGCTTTGAACAGGCGGCTGCCAAAAACCATGGCGAATTTAGTTTGGGAAAACATGGGGAAGTCCTTTTAAGTGAATTTTTGAATCATTGCGAAACGATTACTGTTCGAACAGGAAATGGTAAAAATCGGATAAATCATTCATTAGTGCCGCGGACTAGCGTCGATCAGCTTGCAAGAATGCGGGGGCAGCCTGGCCATCACGGACATGCCGAGCTTCAGGCCCGGCACATCGCGCGGACTGGCAGCGATAGTCAGTTCAAAGCCGCTGCAATTGATCGTGGCTTCCAATGACGAACCGACGTCGCGGATGAATGCGACTTCGCCTGGGATGCAATTTTCAGCCGCATGATTTTTCTGATCCATTTGCAGGCACACGTCTTCCGGGCGTATCAGCAGACGGATCTCCTGTCCGGCGGGAAACTGGCGCGCCGGCTTGTCCGATGCCTCTACCTGTATCCGCTGGCCTCCCGCCAGCTGTACGCTGTTTGGTCCGGAAGGAAGCGCCGGGAGAATATTTCCCAGACCGATAAAATCTGCGACGAATTCATTCACAGGATCGCGATACACCTCTAGCGGCGTGCCGATCTGCGCAATCCTTCCGTGCTCCATCACCACGATGACATCGGCCATCGTCATTGCTTCACGCTGATCGTGGGTGACCATGATGGCAGTGATGCCAAGACGCTGTTGCAACTGGCGGATCTCTACTTGCATCGCTTCGCGCAATTTGGCATCGAGCGCCGATAGCGGCTCATCCAGCAACAGCAGTTTCGGCGCCGACGCCAGAGCCCGTGCAATCGCTACCCGTTGCCGCTGACCGCCCGACAACTGCGCCACCGGGCGATTCGTCATGTGCTGCAGTTGAATCAGCTGCAGCAATTCGTCGACACGCTTTGCTTGCGCTGCCTTGTCCATGCCGCGCAGTTTCAAGGGATAGGCGATGTTGGCAGCGACGGTCATGTGCGGAAACAGGGCCAGCGATTGAAACACCATGCCGAAATCGCGCTGACTGGCGGGCACCGGCGTCAGATCGCGGCCGGCCATGCTCATACGGCCACTGGTCGGTATTTCAAGGCCGGCGATCATGCGCAGCAAAGTAGTTTTACCGCAGCCCGATGGCCCCAGAAAACACACCATCTTGCCTTCGGGGATGGTCAAATTGATGTTCTTGACCACTTGCGTCGCGCCTGGTCCTGCGCCGAACTGCTTGCAAATATTTTCGATGACTAAACTATTGCTCATGGTGTTTCTCCTGGCTGCATTTCTTCAATTTCGGCTTACGCAATGTCGCTTCCATTTACATCGCCACACCCTCTTCGCCAACCAGTTTTTCAAGCAGCCAGATCAGGATAAAGTCGATCAGCACGATAAACACGGCAAACGAGAACACCGTCGGATCCAATGACGATACCGTGCGGCTATACAGCCAGACCGGCAGCGTCATGCTGTTAACGTCATACAGAAAAAACGTCACCGTGAATTCATTGAAGGACACGATAAAAGCGAACAGCATGCCCGCCAGTATTCCAGGGCGCATCAGCGGAAACACGACGTCGAACATCGCCCGCAGCGGGCTGGCGCCCATCAGAAATGCGGCTTCTTCATATTCCGGTCCGATACCGACCAGCGATGCGGAACAGTTTTTGACGGCGAACGGCAACGCCAGGATCACATGCGCGATGACCAGCCGGAACAAGCCCAACTCAACCGGGAAATAGTCAAATACCAGCAACAGCGAGATTCCCAACATCACTAGCGGATACACCATCGGCAGCGCGATGAACTGTTCCACGATGCCCTTGCCGGGAAAATCGAAGCGATGTAGCGCGTAGGCGGCAGGAATCGAGACCGCCGCGGCAATCAGCATGGTTGCCACTGCGACCATCAGGCTGGTGCCCAGCGCCTGCCCCATCGACAGCACGTCGCTGCTGTCCGGCGACACAAAGGTCTGCCAGGCCGAGCGGTACCATTGCAGGCTGTAAGCGGATGGCGGAAAAGCCAGCGTGTCCGAGGCGCTGAACGACATGACGATCATGGTCATGATCGGCAGCGCGGCCAGCAGCAGCACCGTGGTCGCCAGGACACCGGTAAAGCGGGTCAGCTGGCCAGGCAGGATGCGATTAGCGATTGACATCATTTTCATTGCGCACTCCCGGCGATGCGCTGTGAACGCTGGACTAGTTTCTGCGACAGCGCCATCACAGCCAATGTCGCCACCATCAATGCGACGCCGGCGGCTGATGCCCCCGGCCAGTTCAGCAATGGTGCAATCTGATCGCGCACCAGCACTGCCAGCATGTTGACGCGCCGGCCGCCGAGCAGCAGCGGCACTGCAAAAGCGCTGGCGTTGTAGGCGAACACCAGCAAGGCGCCCGACAGAATTCCCGGCATCGCCATTGGCAACAGGATGTCGCGCATGATTTGCCAACGGCTTGCGCCTAGCGTGGCGGCAGCTTCTTCGTAGGTGCTGGAGACCGCTTTCATTGCGCTCGCCATCGGCAGCACAGCTAAGGGAAAAGCCGTCTGTATCAGCCCAAGCAAGACGCCGTTTTCACGATATAGCCATTGCAGCGGCCGCTGCACGATGCCAAGCGACAGCAAGGTATTGTTCAGTACGCCCGCAGGGCCGAGAATGATCAGCCAGCCATAGCTTTGCAGCAGCAGGTTGACCAGCAACGGCAACAGCACGCCAGTCAGCAGCAAGCGCCGTGCCAATTTCGATTTGGCGCGCGCCATCGCAATCGCTACCGGGATCGCCAGCAGCACTGCCGCCACCGTGCTCTGGAATGCCAGGCGCATGGTCAGCAGGGCCGATTTCACGTAGTACGGCTTGATCAGGTCGGCATAGCTGGCCAGCGAAAAACTGTTCCATTCATTGCCATTGGAGCCAAGGCTCATACGCAGCACTGCCAGCGCGGCTGCCGCCAGCACTGCCAGGAATAGCAGCACCGGTAGCAGCAGCAGCCATGCGCGGGTATGGGAGTTTCTCGCCAGCATCATGATTACGCCGAGAACATTTCGGTATAGCGGCGCACCCATTCGCTTTGTACTACCGACAGTGCTTTGTCGTCATGGATCAAAGCCTTTTCGGCAATGTGGCGCGCGCTCGGGACAAAGCGGCTGCCATCGGCAGACACGATGGCTTTGGAATTCACGGGCCCGTTCAGCACATCGGCAGCCATTTTTCCTTGCACCACCGGATCAAGCGAGTGATTGATGAAAGCATGGATCAGGTCCAGATCGCCCGGATGCGATTTCGGGATCACGGTGTACATGAGCTGCGCCGCAAAGCCTTCTTTCATGTCATAGGTCACGCCCATGTTGTATTCAGGCTTTTTGATCGCTGCGGGGAAGAATGCCGGCGAGTAAATGCCGCCCAGATCCAAGGCGCCGGTGCGGAACAGCTCTGCAACCTGGTTCGGATTTTCGCCGAGCAGCATGATACGGTCCTTCAGTTGCTCCAGCTTCTTGAAACCCGGCTCAATACTTCTTTGCGAGCCGCCGGACATTTGTGCGGCAATGATCGCCAGATCGACTGCTTCGACCCAGCTTGGCGGCGGCAGGAAAATACGGCCGCTGTATTTCGGGTCCCACAGCGCCTCGTGGGATGCTGGAGCCGCCTTCATGGTCTTGGTGTTGTATATCAGGCCGTCGGTCCACAACAGGTAACCGACGCCGAAACCATTGGCGCCGCTGCGATACTGTTGCGGCACATCCTTCAGATTCGGCAAGCGCGCCAGATCCGGTTGCATCAACAGCCCGGCGTCGCCCAGTCCGGAAGCGCCTACGCCCGCCAGGGTGATCACGTCATATTGCGGCTTGCTGCCGGCAGCCTTCAACTTGGCCACCATGCCGGAAGTGCCATCGGCCCGGTCGGCGATGATCTTGGCGCCGGTCTTGGCAGAGAAACTGGCGGCGATATTGCGCAATGCGGCCAGTCCGGTATCGTCAGACCAGGTAAGGAAGCGCAACGTTTTTCCGCTGAAGCTCTTTTCCTGTGCACCCACGTTCACAAACGGAGCCGCGACAGTCGATGCGGCAATCGATGCGCCAATTGTTTTAATGACCTGACGTCGCTTGATGTTTTTAATGCTCGTATCTTGCATGACTAACTCCTGCTGTTTGTGAGTGGGACACTTGATGAAAACAACTTGGCAATCTCTCAACCGTTAAGGATGATGCCGCTTCGAAAGCACGTGTTTATGCAAAATACGCAACTGAACATGCTCAGAGGCATTAATTTAACTAATGGATTTACTACCAAAAAAACTAATGGCGATGTGTTTTTTTGTGTTCAGCCAGCTATAGCGACAGACAAGATAGCGGTCGCGCATGGCTCTTCTCGCAAGAGCGCGCGCAAAACATGGCGGGCTGGTGGAACCGGGGCAGCCTTGGCCCAAGGCGGGTTAGATGTGTCTGGCATCTTGTTTCTCTCTAGCATGAGGAAATTCATTAGTTGTGTCGTATGCCACCTGGGTGACCATCGCACTCTTTTATTGGATATTATTCTCATCGTTCGCCGAGTGACTTACAATCGAAATAAAATCATGCTACCCATGCATATTACTGATGGGTCGACTTGGAGCCGCTGATGCGCAGATTGCCACCGCTTAATGCATTGCAAGTATTTGAGACCGTCGCCCGCCACCAAAACATCACGCGCGCGGCTGACCACCTGTGCCTGACCCAAGGAGCGGTAAGCCGTCAGATACTGATACTTGAGGAATACTTCGGATTCCCGCTATTTGTTCGGCACCCGCGCGGCCTGACCTTGACGGCCGAAGGCGAGTCGCTACTCCCGGCGGTACGGGACAGTTTCTCTCGCTTGGAAGAAATCTCGAATCGATTGACGCGTCAGCGCACCGATCTGGCATTGAAGGTGCCGACCTGCGTGATGCGCTGGATTTACCCTAAGATCATGTCGTTCCAGGCCGAGCATCCAGATATACAGCTTCAGGTAACGACCGCCTTGCAGCACAGTGTGGATTTTCAGCGCGAACCGTTTGATGCGGCGATTGTGTATGGCGCGCCATCCGGCAGCGGCACCAATTCACTGCTGCTGTTTACCGAACAGTTAACGCCAATGTGCGCACCGTCCATGCTTAAGGACAAGCCTCGATGGCAAGCGGAGGATTTGGCGCAGCAAACCTTGCTGCATCCGACCCGCGATCATCGTGATTGGGAAATGTGGCTGCACTACGCCGGCATCAAGAATGTCGACGCTAACGGCGGCCAGAGTTTCGATACGCTGGATCTTGCGGTCAACGCTGCAGCGCAAGGATTCGGCATGGCCATCGGCGATTGCATGCTGGCCAGCGATGATTTGGAAATGCAGCGCCTGGTCAAGCCATTCGACTGCATCATGCCCGGAGAAAGCTACTATTTCGTGTACCCGGACAGTGTCGCCAATCAAGAAAAAATAACGACCTTCCGGACCTGGATCAGCCAGTATTGCGGAGCACCGGCAATCGGCAGTTAATGAAAACCGGTTTTCCCATAGCTTGATATTTCACGCTCCCTCCTTATCGCGCACAATGCATTCCAGAATCTGTCGCGCATCCGATAAGGCAGGGAAGAGACGGAGGCAATGGCCGCCTCCGTCATCTTGCTGATACGCCTGCCGTATCAGCTACTTCTCATTCCAGAGGTATGGAACAGCGCTTCACGTTTACTGGCTAACGACGAAAGTAGCCGGTCCCGCCAGCTTGGTATAACCGCCATTGTACAAATACCACGCCGTATAAGCGCCAGGCGCCAGCGACGCCGTGCTGAACGAAGTCACGCCGCCTTGCGCCGCCACGTATTGCCACATCGTTGCGCTGTTGGCGCCCGGGCTGCTGCCAACTGGGTAGATGCCAACCCAGTTGGACGAATTGGTGTTGGCCAGCGTGGTGCTGAAGTTGAACGCGATGTTTTCCCCCTGCTGCACATTCGGCATGGCCGCGCTGAACGACGAAGCCGCGGCTTTTGCGTTCGGCGTGAAAGCGTCGTTGATCGGCTGGGCATAAGTATCGTTGGCGGTCAGCGGGGCGATTCCGAGCGCGCCTTCGATGGTGCGGCCGGCGCTGTAATGGTTGTAGCTTGCGCTACTGAGAGCGCCGCTGCCGACCAGCCCCTGCGAACCGTAGGCGATGGCGCCGACATGGTTGGCGGCGCTGCCCGACGATTCCTCCCAGGTCAGTATCAGCAGCGAGCGCTCATTGGTCCATGCCGGCGATGCGAATATCGGCTGCAAGGTTTGCTTGAGCCAAGCGTCCTGCACCTGCAGGCTGTTGGCGGAGCCATTGCCTGATGCTTCGCCATCGGCGTTGTCGTCGGCCGCTATCCAGGAAAAATTCGGCGTGGTGGCTGCCGACTGCAGGTCGGTGCTGAGCTGGGTGGTATCGAACAGATGCGCCGCGCAGCGGGTCGGGTTGCCGGAGATGTTGGTGTAGTTGATGAACGGCGCGTCGTCCGGCTGGTAATAGCTGTCGACATTGTTCTTGGTGTTGCACGGGGTGCCCATGCCTTGTTCGTAGGCTTTCCAGGTTTTTCCTATCGCTTCCAGGCGGTCGCCGATGTGGCTGGCGCCGACTTTGATGTTCGGAAAATAAATGGCGCCGGTGACGAAGGTGTCGCCGCCCGAGACCGCCAGGTAGTTCTCGTCGCTGGGATGGTAGACGCCGCTGTAATTGGTCAGCAAGGTGCCGCCTTGCGCCAGCGAGTTGATGAACGGCGCGTTGGTGGCGTCGCCTATCACTTGCGAGTAATCGGTGTTTTCCATCATCACGAAAAACACATGGTCGAAGGCCGGCACCGTCGATGCCGGCGCTGCCAGGGCTGGCGCCGGCACGGGCGTCGACAAGGTGAGCGACAGGTTGTCGGCGTAGCCGACGTTGTAGGAACCAGAGGTGTTGATGAACTGCAGCTGCACCGCAATCGAGCGCGTGCCAACCGGCACCGTGCCGCTGTTCGACTTGGCGATGAAGGCATTGGCATTGCCGCGCGCGCTGGCGGTGACGCCGGACAGTTCAGCCGGATTGCCCAGCACCTTGCCGGCAGCGTCGAGGAAGCTTGCGGTGACTACCGCCTGCCCCGCATACACGGTATATCCACCCAGCCAGCCGGACAGGGAATAAGTCACCGTGCCGGTATCGATCGCGCTGCTGGCGGCAGACACGCTGATGGTCTGCATCAGTGCCGAGTCGCCGTAAGGACCGTCGGCGATAAAGGCATTGCCGGCGGCCGATGAGGATGGCGTGGTGAAGCTTGCCACCGAATAGCAAACCAGCGTCGGATTGCCCAGCAATACCTGCCAGCCCGGCACGGTTTTAACCGCTTTCCAGTCGGTCGCGCAGACGCCGGTTTCGCCGCCGCCGTTGACGATCAGGTTGCCGCTGCCTGCAGCCTGGGCCGCGCCCGTGCAGGCAAGCAGCGTCACGCCGGCCAGCACCGCATTCAGCATGCGGCCGGCAAACAGCGTCGAAAAACTATTTTTCTTTAAGCTCATCACATTCTCCATTGGTTGAACGTCTTTGCGTGCGGCCGAAAAAAAGCCCGCCCCTCGCAGCCATGGCGGCAAGGGACAGGCGATCTACATCCAGGTCCTGCACGCCGCCCTGAGCGATCATCCGTCATGCAGACCGGTCAGGGAAGCTGGCAGTATTCCGTTACAAGGTTTTTGATGCAGCCGCAACCACGGCGGCTTTGCTGGTCGAGCCGGCAGTCGGCTGACCGGTGGTCGGATCGAGGATCAGCTTCGATGTGCTCGGTGCGGCGCTCAGGTTCAACATGTTGTTCAGGGTACCGGCAATCGCGTCGTAGGAGCCGGCGATGCGCTGGCCGGACAGCCAGTTGTCTTCGATGAAGCGCAGGATCGAGGTCTGGTCGGTCAGCGTGTGGTCGACGTAGTTGGTCTTGGCATACGGCGAGATCACCAGCAGCGGCAGGCGTGGACCGTAGCCGCAGCGGCCTTGGGCGCCAGTTCTGCCGGAGACGCCGGACAGCGCGGTCGCCGTGCCTTGCAGCGAACCCGGACCATTGGTTTTGCATACGCCTGGACCGTTCAGCATGTCCGCCACGCCTGGCGCGGTCAGGCCGTTGCTGCTGAAAGCGGCGGCGGCCGTGGTGTTGGACGACGGATTCAGGATCGGGCTGGCCTGGTGATCGTAAAAGCCGTCCGAATCGTCATAGGCAATCACTACCAGCGTGTTGCTCCAGCCCGGTTGCTGCTGCAGGAAGTTGATGACCTTGGTGACGAAGGCTTGCTCATCGATCGGATCGGAATAGCCGGCGTGGCCGTCCTGGTAACCCGGTGCTTTCAGGAAGCTGACCGCAGGATAATTGCCAGCCGATACTGCATCGAAAAAGTCGTGGATGTCGTATTGGTGGTTGGCCGGATCCAGCGTCTTGCCGTCTGCCTGCAAGGTATTGCCGATGGCCGCTACGGCGCTTGGACGGGCATGCTTCAGGTTCTGTGTGCTGGCATAGTACTGGAACGGCTGGTGATGCGGGATGTAATCCTTCTTGGCGACGCCGGTAATTGCCGATGTGGTGGTGCGGTTGCAGCCTGTGCTGCCGTCCGCATTGGTCACGGTCAGGTCAAAGCCACCCTGGAAGAAACCCCAGCTGACGTTCGCCGCGTTGAGCAAATCGCCGACGTTCTTGCCGCTCAGCTGCGCCGCGTCGCGCGTCATGCAGGCGTCGTTCAAAGGCTGGGCGTCGCCGGACAGGTTGATGCCGCCCGCGCCGTCGCTCGACAGTTCGCCGTAATAGCCGTCGCCGGCGGCGTAGTTGCCGGTCTGGCTGGCTGACAGGTTGGTGGCGATGACACCGTTGGTCTGGCCGGAAATCAGGTTGATCGCGCCCGGCGCCGACGGCCCGAACGTAGTGCCGAAGGAGTTATCGTTGAGCGCATAGTGCTGCGCATAATTCCACAGCGCCGTCACGGTATTGCCGTCGAAGTAGCCCATGGTCAGGCCATTGGTGTTGAGCGGCGGCGTCAGCACTTGCGGCGCGGCCGAGTTGCCGGCGCCCAGCGAAGCCGGGAACAGGTCCATGGCGCCACCGTTGAAGCCCATCTGCTCTGCCTGGTAATCGTGATCCTGGTCGGCGATGACGACTTGCGAACGGTCGAGACGGAAAGGATTGATGGCGTTGACGCCGTTGCCGGTGTTCAGCGTGGTCGGGTTGGCTGTCAGCAGGCTCGGTACTCTGAGCGCCGCGAAACTCTTGGTGACATCCAGCGGCGTTTGCAGGTTATTCACGACCGGGGTATTGGCAGCGGCAGTGAATGCCGGTTCGCCGGCCGGATTGGCGGCGTTTGGATAGGTGCCGAAATAGTGGTCGAAGGAGACGTTTTCCTGGAAGATCACAACCACGTGCTGGATAGGCGTGGCGGTTTTCGATGACGCCGACGATACCGTGACGCCCGACGACGAGCCGCCGGAGTTGCAGCCGCCCAGCAGGCCGGCGGCGATGGCCAGCGTAAGCGCCGGCTTCGCGAAGCGATGCTCCGCAAATCTTGAATGCAGTTTCATTAAGGCTCCTGATGTAGTTTTTTGTGATGAATGCGGTTGCGTCCGACTGGCAGCCAGCGGCAACAAGGTCGTCAGCCAATAACCCTGCTCCCTGGCCCAGGCAGTGCGCCCCGCATTACTCTTTATTGATGATCAATTGCGATAGTCCGATAGTCCGATAGTCCATTAGCGCGCCATGCAGCTTTCTCTCACGCCAATATTTGTTGAAATACCGCTTGCCGGATACTGCCTGGCAGTCGAGAAATGACACAGCGTCAATTCCACTGAGAAACATTCGGAGCTGGATTGTAGGGTCGGCTTATTACCGCATGATGACCTGCAGGTTTCCTCAACTGATGGATCGGCTCTAATGACAAAGCCTGCGATTTCATCAAGTTGAAATATTTCGGCGCTATTGTGTCGGGTTACGGTTTTCATCCAGATGCACAGCATGCGCTCGCAGGCGCTGTCGACTGCGCTGGAAACCCCACCGTTGCACGTCCTTGAGCCTTTATGAAAATCCGGTTTCAGCCGCACCCTGCTCTCGCTGCTTCAGCATCGCCACGCACAGCTATCCTCGCGCTCGCAACGCTGGCGTTTTTCTTGAGCGCCTGTGACCGTCAAGACAAGGCCAGCGCTGCCGTTGCGCCCGTTGCTGTTGCGCCCGTTGCTGTTGCGCCCGCAGCCCCTGTAGCACCTTCCCAGGCAGCGCTGGCGCGCCTGAATGCACCGGCGGCGCCGTTAAGCGCCGTGGCGGAGGTCGGACGAAAAATCTTCAACGATAAATCCCTGTCGGCATCCGGCAAGCTGTCCTGCGCCTCGTGCCACAATCCGGACAATGCCCATGCGCCAGCCAACGGCCTGGCGGTGCAACTGGGCGGCATGCATCTGCAAGCCCAGGGAGGACGCGCAGTGCCGTCGCTGCGTTATCACGAACACGCGCCGGCATTCTCCATCGGCCCCGACACCAAGCCCGATGAAGACGACAAAGGCGCCGTCCTGCAGGCAGCTGAGGCCAAGACCAACGCTGCATCTCCCGCTCAGGCAGTAGCGAAGGCAACGCTGCAACCGGGAGCAGCCGTGCAGGAAGTGGTGCCACAAGGCGGCTTCGACTGGGATGGCCGGGCCACCAACCTGACGGACCAGGCCGGCGGCCCCTTGCTGGCGGCGAATGAAATGGCCAACAAGAGCGCCGCGCAACTGCTGGCAAAGCTCAAGGCCGCATCCTATGCCAAGGACATGCTGCAGCTGTTTGGCCCGGCCGTGTTCACCTCGCCCAACCTGGCGCTGGGTGAAGCCTATTACGCACTGGCGCTCTACCAGAAAGAGGATCGCAGCTTCCATCCTTACGACAGCAAGTACGACTACTACCTGGCCGAGCAGGTGCAGCTGAGTGAACAGGAAATGCGCGGACTCAAGCTGTTCAAAGATCCGAAGAAAGGAAACTGCGCCACCTGCCACATCGAAAAAACCTCGCGCGACGGCCGCTTCCCGCCGGTGTTTACAGACTACCAGTTTGAAGCGCTGGCGGCGCCGCGCAACAAAGCTATCCTGGCCAACCGCGATCCAAAATATTTCGACCTCGGCATGTGCGGCCCGTGGCGCAAGGATGCGGCCCAGCAGCTGAATTACTGCGGCTACTTCAAGACGCCGACCTTGCGCAACGCCGCCACCCGCCAGGTGTATTTTCACAATGGCGTGTTTCATTCGCTGGAAGAGGTCGTGCATTTTTACGTCGAACGCGAAACCAAGCCGGAAAAATGGTACTCGCGCGGCAAGGATGGCAAGCTGAACAAATACGACGATTTGCCCGCGGCGTATCACGCCAATGTCGATGTGACCGATGCGCCGTTCGACAGCAAGGCGGGAGCGCCGCCTGCGCTGACGGATGATGAGATCAAGGATGTGGTGGTGTTCCTGAAGACGCTGAATGACGGCTATCGGCCAGATGGCAAGCAGATCGCCGGCAAATAAGGCAATGCTGCCATTGCCTCATGCCGCCAGGCCAGATCAAGCCATTTCTTGCAGCAGCTGATATCCATCCGGCCAATCCCCCAGGCCGCTGCCCGCATTCAGATGTCCGCGCGCACCGGCCTCCACAAACCGGCTGCCCCACGCATCAGCGCAAGCACGTGCATAGGCGACGCTGGCATACGGGTCGTCGCTGCTGGCAACCACAGTGCTGGGGAACGGCAGGCGCTGCATCGGCAAGGGCGAGAAGCCAATTGCATCGGCGCGCGGAAAGGCCGGCGCCGCAGGGTCGGGAACAGCGACCAGCAAAGCCCCTCGAATCGGCGAGGCGTATCGGGCAGCCCACTGCGCAACTGCGAGGCATCCTAGACTGTGCGCCACCAGAATAGTATCTTTCCCCAAACGGACAACGTCCCTTTCGATTGCTGCTATCCAGTCGCCGCAGACCGCATGATCCCAGTTATCGACCTGCATGCGCGCCCATCCGGACTGCTTCCCTTGCCACAAACTCTGCCAGTGCGCAGGCCCGGAATCGCCGTGACCAGGAATGATGAGAACAGGGTAATCCATCTGCAAAACCTCCTTGGTGAACTGGCTTTATTGTAAAACCCAGGGAAGTCGGGCAACATGGCAGAACAAATGATTTTACAAGTAAATCCTGAAGAATTGATCGAAAACCGTGGGATCTGCTGATGAAACCTAAGTCAATGGAATTGGATAAGCTGGACTGGCGGATTCTGGAAATCCTCCAGGACAATGCGCGCATCACCAACACAGAGCTGGGAAAGCAAGTCGGCCTGTCGCAACCCGCCATCACCGCCCGCATCAGGCAGCTTGAAGAACAAGGCGTCATCGAAAGCTATACCGCGCGCATCAACCACAGGCTGGTGGGCCGGGATATCTCGGCGTTCATCCGCATACGCACCAGCCACGCCCAGATCGCCAAGTGCCTGAAGGCATTCGAAGCGCTACCCGAGGTGATCGAGGCGCACCGGATTACGGGCGAGGATTGTTTTGTGGTGCGGGTGGTGGTCGAGCATATGGCGCAGCTGGAGGCGACCATCGATGCGCTTGCCAAATTCGGGCCAGTGACGACCTCTATTGTGCTGGCTAGTTATCCGCAAAAGTACATCAGAAACACCTCTTAATGCGAATTAACTCTAACCTGACATTCGTTGTGCGAATCCATCGCCATTCTACTTTTTTAGTGTGAGATTGGAGATGACAACTGTCACGCTGCTGGTCTCTCGATTGATGCAAGCCCCGCAAACCAATGAATGAATGACAAGGATCAGCCAAAATGTGAGCAAGTGTCAAAACAACACTTGCCACATTGCAATTTTGACACTTCCATGGCAGCATATGCGGATAATTTTGCACACAGCGCAGTTTAAAAACATGGTGCAAAAAACAGGGGGGTATGAGCGTGGTGTTTCCGAATCGAATGACAGTATTGTCAAGAAGTCTTGTCGTCCTTTTTCTGTTTGCTTTATCCGGCCTGGCCGCCGCTGCTTCCAGCGAGACGCCGTCTGTACTGGGCGCACCGACCCAGCAAGCGCCGGCACGCGATAAATTTGCAGAAAATGCATTTGCTAAAGACGTGCCGATACCTGACTGGGTCGATAAAATTACCGCTATCCCGAGTGGGAAGGATACGAGTCCGCTAACCATGCGTCTCAGCGACGTCTACTTTTACGTCGACCAGCAGACCACCGTCTTCACCCATCGCGCCATGCAAGCCAATGAAGCATCGGCGCTTGCGCGCATAGGGCAATACGAAATCAGTTTCCAGCCGGATTACCAGCACGTGCAACTGCATATGCTGCGCGTGCATCGCGGCGGCCAGATACTCGACAAGCAGAACGAAGCTGATATCCGCTTCCTGCGGCGCGAGCCTGAGCTCGATTCTGGCATCTATGGCGGTTCGGTCACCGCGGCAATCGTGATCAATGATGTGCGCGCCGGCGACACGCTGGAAATCGCCTACTCGATCATCGGAAAAAATCCTGTGTTTGGCAATCGCTTCTTTGACGCCGCGTTCTGGGACAACGTGTTTCCTACGCTCAAACGGCGGATTACGCTGAACGCGCCGGAAGACCGTCATATCCAGTACCGCGTCATAGGCGCCGACCAGAAAAATCCGCCGCAGGCAAAGGAATCGCACGCTAACGGCCGGCGCATCGTTCGCTTCGAAGCGAACGATCTGCCGGTGATCGACTATGAGGCATTCATGCCGAAGGATTACCAGGCACTGCGCTGGGTCCAGTTCTCCGAATTCGAATCGTGGAAAGACGTCAACCAGTGGGCCGATGCCCTGTTCACCGTCAACACCGCTCCGGCGTCCCTCGACGAGGCGCTCGCCCTGGCCCGCAAGGAAAGCACGCCGTCGGCAAAGGTCGCCAAGGCGCTTGAATTCGTACAGAACAACATCCGTTATCTGTCGGTCTCGCTGGGCGAGAATTCGCATAAGCCCTACCCACCGGAGCAAGTGCTGGCGCGCCGCTACGGCGACTGCAAGGACAAGTCCCTGCTGCTGGTAACCATGCTGAGACAGCTCGGCATCGACGCCTCGCCAGTGCTGGTGGCCACCTCCTACAAGAAAGATCTGGAGCAAATGCTGCCCAGTCCGCAACTGTTCGATCACGCCATCGTACGCGCCGTAGTGGAAGGAAAGACCTATTTCCTCGACGCCACCCGCCTCGGCCAGACCGGCGAACTGGAACGCATGGGCCAGGCGCTGGCCTACTCCCAAGCCCTGGTGGTCACGCCTGGCGCAGACAGGCTGATCAGCATCGCCGCCACCGACAACGACGACTTGATCACCAACACCAGGACCGAGCACGTCACCGTCAAGAAGATGGACGAACCGGTAGTGATGTCGGTCAAGCTGCAATATGCGGGCGTGGATGCGGAAGCAATGCGCGAAGGCGTGGCACAGCATAGCGCTGCGCAACTGCGTAAATTTTATGAAGGTAATATTTCAAAGCGCTATCCGGATGCAGTCATGCTGGATGATCCAAAGATCACGGACGAGCGCAACAGCAACCGCATCACCGTGGATCTGCAATTCCGCATCCGCGATTATTTCCAGGCCTCGGCCGGCAAATGGGGACTGCGCTACGAACCCAACAACTTGCGTGGCCTGTTTTACCTGCCGAACAATAGCAACCGCAACTCCCCTGTGGCTGTACCCGGTTTTCCTTCGATCAATCGCTACCAGCTGGAAGTCGAGCTGCCAGATGAATTCGACGGCCGCTACACGCCATCCCACAGCACCATGCAGAACACGGGATTCGCCTTGTCCGAGTCGCTGTCGTTTACCGGCAAACTGATCAAGGTGACGCTTGAGCTGAAAATGCTGGCCGACCGCGTGCCTGCAGCGCAGACAGCAGCCTTCCTGACGGACCTCAATAAAGCCAGCGCTATCATGCAGGCAGGAGCGACCATCAAGCAAAGCGACCTGAAAAACTCCAATGCCAATATCCCTTCCGACCTGCCCTTCAAACAGGTGGTGGTCGAGCGCCTGGAAAAAATCGTCAAGAACACGGGGCAGCAGATCGCCGACGCCAAGCTCACCGGACGCGACTCCAGCGCCGCCCAATGCGAGCGGGCGCGGGCGGAAGCCTACCTGGGCCGCAATGCAGAAGCGGCGGCCGACATCCAGAACGCCGTCAGCCGGCAACCGAATGCGCCTGAGATCTTGCGCTGCCGGGCAGAGGTGGCTCTGGCGGGCGGCGATTTCAAAGCCAGCGAGCAGGATTTTTCGCGGGCGATGACATTGGGTCTGTCCGATGATGGCGCTTTCTTGAAACGGGGCATCGCCAATTTCTATCTGGGCAAGCAGGACGCCGCCATCAACGATTTCGCAAAGGCAGCCGGCCCCGCCACCAGCGCAAATGATAAAGTCCGTGCGGCCATCTGGAGCACGCTCGCCTCGCAGCGCGCCGGCAAACGCTTCAGCGCCGGACTGGCGGCAGACGCGGCGGATGATTGGCCAGGCACGGCGCTGGCGATGCTGT
Organism: Collimonas sp. PA-H2; assembly: GCF_002564105.1. Lineage (NCBI taxonomy): Bacteria > Pseudomonadati > Pseudomonadota > Betaproteobacteria > Burkholderiales > Oxalobacteraceae > Collimonas > Collimonas sp. PA-H2. The sequence continues at coordinate 3,900,222 of NZ_PDBX01000001.1, read as the reverse complement.
CAGACCAGAAAACGCCTGAGGCAATGCTGAGGATAGCGCACAAGGAAAGCGGCGGCGATCTGGAAACGGCTTTGGCGGAAGCCTATTTCTATCTCGGCCAGCATTATCTGCTGGCCGGCGACAAACTCAAGGCGCGTCTGTACTTCCAGCACTCGGTCGACAAGGGCGTGCTGTACAGTCCCTATCATCTGGCCGCGCGCCACGAGCTCGCACGACTGAAGTAAATTTAAATCAACGACACTTTCGGACTGAGTCTATGAAACTCTTGCGTTACGCCGCCTTCATTGCATTTGCATTTACCGCCACGCTTTCCTCTGTGCAGGCGCAGCAGACAGTACGGCCAACTCAGCAGGCAACGGCTGCTCAAAAGGCAGAGGTGCGTCGCATGCTGATCAGCTTTCATGCAGACACCCTGACACGGATAGGAATGAAGAAGGGTTTCGACCTGATGATGGAGGAAGATCCTCAAAGCGAAAAATTCCTGCGCCAGATCATGGATTCGATCACGCCCGACCAGCTAGTCGACAAACTGACATCCGTGTATGTCAAATATTATCCCCAGGACGTCGCACAAGCCTCGGCCAATTTTTTTGAATCCCCTGTCGGAGTCAAGACGGTCAACGCCATGGTGCGCGAGATCAGCGCCGGTAAAAAGGTAACACTGGAAACAGCGCATTTTTCCCCGTTTGAACAACAGACCCTCATGTCGTTCTACCAGAGCTCCGCCGGCCGCGCATTTTCCCAGTTGCAGTCAAAGGCAAGCGCAGAAGCCGGCGCCATGTTACACACATGGGGAGAGGACATTGTTCTGGAGCGGATGAGAAAGGCGTATGCTCCGCTGTTGAAAGAGTTTGACTCCCAATTGACAACTACGGCCGGCGATAGTACTCCCGTGAGCTTCACTCCTGTACCCGAGGATGCGCAGGGAGATCTCTTCAAGCAGATCGCCGCAATCATCATGAACAATATACTGCAGTCAAAAGCAGACGGGAGCCGCTATCGGGCAGAACTGCAGCAAATTGGCTATGAAACCTTGTTAAGCCCGCAAAATCTGGTGACGCAGGCCGGCATCGCCGAAGGCAAGGATAAGCTTGTCCGCATGGGCGCCGGCCTGGATCAGCTCCTGCAATCGTCCGAGGACCGGCACAAGACCTACGTCCAGAAATTAAGCAAGGTAGCGCTGCCGTCCAAATACAAGGCAGTTCTTTTGCATGGCGCGGAAGAAGGTTATGCCGAGTCAGTTGACGACAATATCCGGTACGGCGAGAATCAGCGATCCCTGATTGCCCTGTATCAGCGCGTACTTGATTTTGCCGAAGCGCGCCTGGGAAGAGTGACTGTCAGCGATAACGCATTGCTATTTTCCGACACGGCGGACCTGGATATTTATCACACCCTGATCGCTCAGATCAACGCCGAAAGCGTACAGGAAAACGCGCTCATCCAGGACGCGCGCAACCGCAAGAAAAAATCGCTGCAGTCGATGCGCTAAGTCCTCTCTGCGGCCACTCAAAAGCGGCATTTGCGTTCAAAGAACCTGGTTCCCCAAGTAAATTCTAACGACGTCATATAACCTGGCAGGTTCGGACACAATGAAATTCTTAAGACTTATCGCTTTCGCTGCAATCATTTTCAGCCAGGGAACGGAGGCAGTGGCCGCACCCGGCATCGCTGACATTGCAATCATCAAGGACAGTGGCTTTGTTGACTTGGATCTGACGATGACTGATGCCAAGGCAAGCTTCTCAACCGCCCTGACCGCCCATGCCGCAGGCATGATAGATGGAGAATTGGCTGGTTTCGCAATCGACATTTTGCCGACCTGGAAACAACAGAGTAATGGCAATAGAGTTTATTCGACATCCTGGGGCGGCATACGATTACGCAGCCTGGGAAAAGAGAGCGATAGATTCCTCGCCCTTCTGGCGCGTCTTTACGGCATTCAGGCGAATGATTTCCCTATGGCGCAGAAAATCGAATTCCAGGCGGTTAGCCTGCAGGGCGATCCCGCTTTACCTGACAACGGCCCGGTAAAGATGAAGCTTTTTTTTGAAGGAAAGACTGAGGCGGCCTATGCAGAGGTTTATGTCAATATCGACCTGAAGAAGGGACGGCTGGAATTCCATGAAAAGGATCCTGGATATCGTGATGCGCTAATTGACGCGTTGCGCCAAGGGTCTTGACTACCGGACGGACTTCAGGAAATGCCGGAGGATATTTTTGTCTGACGCAAACAGCCCGGCGTCTCCCGACTACCCTCCCTTTAATCTGTTCCTTCTCAGGATATTTAGTGCAAATGTGACGTGCAGGCAAAAACATACTGCACCGACGCTTGGCGAAATTTTCTTATTTCAGACGAGGATCAAAGCATGATGTCCTCAATTCCATACAAGCTGCAAACAATTTGATATTTATCAAGGAATGATAACCACGCTCCGTACTACGCTCATCGATTATTCATTCCACTTGAAAAATCAATGGCAACCGAGCTCTTCAATAATGGCCAGCATGTCTGCGTCATGTTTTCCGACCTGGTCGAAGAAGATGAAGGAGAAGTCGTCCAGACCAACCAGTTCTTCATCTACGACCACGGCCAAGGCGCCCTGATCGACCCCGGCGGCCAGATGACCTACAACGAGCTGTTCATCGCGCTGAGCCGCTTCTTCCCCCCGAAGGAGTTGAAATACATCCTGGCCTCGCATGCCGACCCCGACATCGTCGCCTCGGTCGGCCGTTGGCTGACTGGCTCGGAATGCCAGGTGGTCATCTCCAAACTCTGGTCGCGTTTCATTCCGCATTTTTGCCCGGCGGGGAAAACCGCCGGCCGCATCATTTCCATCCCGGACGACGGCTTCCGCATCCAGATCGGCCAGAGCGAGGTGCTGGCGCTGCCGGCGCACTTCCTTCATTCCGAAGGAAATTTCCAGTTCTACGATCCGGTCAGCAAAATCCTGTTCTCGGGCGACCTGGGGGCGTCGATGGTCAGCAATACCGATGCGGCACAGCCGGTGAGCGATTTCTCGGCCCACCTGCGCAGCATGCAATCGTTCCACCGGCGTTATATGAGCGGTAACCGCGCCTGCCGCCTGTGGGCGGCGATGGTGAGGCAGCTGGATATCCAGTGTATCGTGCCTCAGCACGGCTGCATGTTCAAGGGGCCGGAAATGGTGGCCCGTTTCATCGACTGGGTCGAGCATCTGGAATGCGGCATCGATTTGCTGAGCGAGCAGCACTACAGCTTGCCCAGGAACTGGCTGTTGCCGGAGTAAGGCCGGGTCCGGCATTTCCTTTCCCGGCGGGCCAGCCTTGCCTTGCGGCTGAACAGAAAAATTCGCCGCGGCGACGCTCAAGGCGATGATTTTGGCAGTTCGACAGCATTGCCCGTTGCTAGCGGCCGCACATAGGTCAGCAGACTCAGCAGCATCTTCCCGGGCTCTTCGAACTGCACAAGATGCGAGGAGTGCTCGAACCAGATTCCCTTCTTGTAGGGCGCATCCACTTTCTTCAGCCATTCCTCGGTCGGCTGGGATGGCGTAGTGTAGTCGTGCTGCCCCATGAACATGATGACCGGTATCGGGAATTTGACTACGGGCTTGAGATCGACTTCGAGAAACTCCGGCAGCACGGCGCCCAGCGTCAGCATATTGCCCTGGTCGATGGCTGCGGTCGCTTTCTGGTCGTATTCCGGCGACAGTAGCGGCGCATTGAAGTAGTAGCCGAAATCACTCCGGTAAGCCGCCAGGCCGCCGTAGTACTGCGCCCATTTACGCGCAATGATGATGCGTTCGCGGGTGATCGGCTGGGCGCCTGGATAGGGAGCGATGGCTTCCATTTCCTTCACGGCGGCCTGATTACCCTCTTTCCGCGCCTGCGCCAGGCCGAATTCGAAGCTGATGCGCTCGTTCTCGCGCACGTTGATCGCCTGGCCGATGCCGACATAGGCGTAGAACAGGTCGGGCCGCGCCAGGGCGGCTTTCATGCCGACGATGGTGCCCCAGCTGTGGCCGGCCAGGATCACCTTTTTCTTTCCATATTTTTTGCTGACGTATTGGGCGATGTCGATGGCGTCGTTCACGTACTGGTCTATGTGCAGGCTGTCGCGCACCTTGTCCGGATCGGTTTCGAGATAGGATTTGCCGGAGGCGCGCTGGTCGTAATTGACGACGGTGAAGTATTCCTCGAGCGGGCGCTGGTACATCCACATCGTAGGCGCGCTGGGCGATGCCGGGCCGCCGTGGATGAAAAGAATGATGGGATTGTCGCGGTCCTGCCCCCGCACATACAGCCATTGGTCGACACCGCCGATCTTCACTTTGTAGTTCTCTTGCACGCCCTGGGGATTAACGATCTTTCCGAGGTCGGCGACGACTTCCCGACCGTCTGGTTCCTTGCCCATGCTGCCGGCGGCGGCTGTCGCCAGGATTAGAAATGGTATCAATAATTTTGCGATTTTTTTCCCAAACATGTTCATAGTCCCTGTCGCTCCAGATTGGTGGTCAATGGTATTTTTTCGGGTCATGTCGTTTCCGTAGTGCCTGCAGCACCGCTAACAGACTAAGCGGCATGGTAAATAGGAGATCAGTGACGGTCAATCGGCGCTATTCCAGCCTGCTGTTTTCCGTGGATGGACTGCTTGGTGAGGCGACGGATTGCATTTTTGACGGCGCTCGAAAGCGATCTCGGCGGGGAGGATCACACAATGTATCCATGACGGCCCGCAGCGTATCAGGTTGCAATAAGGCCGGATATAGAACTGCAACCCATCTTGTCCATCAGCACATACGAAAACCTTGCAAACGGGAGGCGTTCATATAGACGAGGCATGTACTCCGTGGCCCGCTAAGTGGGGTCAGAGTGAAATTTCTGCAAAAAGCGCGCAGAAAATTCACTCTGACCCCAGTTAGCTGCGTGTGTTAAGCGCGACGAAAAACCGGGTTACGGTTTTGATATTTATATAGCCAGCCTCTCATCGTCGCCTATTCGCTATCCGGCTTCGCCAAAGTTTCCAGCAAGCGCGTAGTGAGATAAAGCCGCGGCGCCACGCTATCGAGGTCAGCCCATTCATCGGACGAGTGGATACGGTCGCCGACGATGCCCATGCCATCCAGCACCACCGGCTTGCCGCTCTTGGGGTTGTAGGCGAAACCGGCGTCGGTGCCGTAGCGCATGCCGACCGGGACGATGGACTTGCCCAGTTCCTTGTAGATCTTGTCGGCCACGGCGGCCAGGTGATCGCTGGCCGGGTTCTTGCTGAACGGCGGCCGGCCGTATTCGACCTTGACGCTGACCTCGGTTCCGGGGATGAGTTTCTTTTGCACGATCTTGTCGGCATCGGCCTGGACGCGGGCGATTTCGCTCAGGTCGGACATGCGCATGTCGGCGATGGCGCTGGCCTTGTCTGGAATGATGTTGGCCCTGTCGCCGGCCTGTATGACGGTCCAGCTGACGGTAGTGCCTTTCGCAGGATCGCCCAGGTCCTTCAATTGCACGATCTGGTTGGAGATTTCGATGGCGGCGTTGCGGCCTTTTTCCGGCGCCGATCCGGCGTGCGAGGCCAGGCCTTTGACGCTCAGGTTGACGTGGGCGATGCCGTTGGTGGAGACAGTCACGCGCTCGGCTTCAGGCGGTTCATAGATCAGCACGTAGTCCTGGTCGGCGGACAGCTTGCGTATCATTTCCCGTGAACCCGCGGAGCCCTTTTCTTCATCCGGGTTGAACAGCACGGTGAGGGTCTTGTAGCCATCGATGCCGCGCTCGCGCGCCAGGTCGACCGCATACAGCACGATCAGGGCGCCGCCCTTGGCGTCGGCGACGCCGGGACCGAAGGCCTTGTTGGCCTCGACCCTGAACGGTCGTTTGGCGGCCTCGCCCACGCCGAACACGGTGTCAAAGTGAATCATCAGCATGATGTTTTTCGTGCCCTTGCCTTGCAGCGTGCCGAGCACCATTTTGCCGGCCGAGGGCGGTGCGGCGACGATCTCGACCTTGGCGCCGAGATCCTTGAGGCGCTGTGCAAGGAAAGTCTCGACCTGGCCCAGGCCCTTGGCGTCATCGGTGCCGGAATCGATATTCACCAGGGTGGCGAGATCGCGCACGAATTCCGGCTTCTTCTTGTTGGCAGCGGTCATCAGCGCATCGTCTGCTTGCGCGAAACCGGTCGAGCAGATAAAGCATGAAGCTGCCGCCAGCAATGTGAGCATTGCATTTTTTCTCATGGTGTCTCCTATATTATTTTATTGATGCTATCGAAAATGCTATAGCCCGCCCGGCGAAAGGCCGCGCCAGTCGCGAGCGCACAGAGGCGCTAACCCATGCCGCGTCCGCCGTCTTTGGCCGTGGCCATCTCGAACAGGTCGAATACGTCTTCGTAGAGGAAGGATTTTTTTACCGGCTGGGCGTATTCTGCCGGACTGCCGTAGGCGAGGATTTTTTGTTCGCAGTCGTGCTTGGTTCTGGCAATGATGGCGTCGGTCTTGTCGCCTTCCAGGTTTGCGGCCACCCAATATGTCAGCTTCATAGTCTCCCCTGCTTCGGTTCAAATTTTGCCTTGCTGCCGACACGTTGCCAATTCACGGCCGCACGCAGACATGAAATCGCGCTTGCGCCTTACAGTGACATATTTTCCGGGATTTGTCTTTGACGCTTATTGCCCGAGCCTGAAATTCCTGGCTACTCACTGTACCTGGTAAGCCTTCATGCTTTCCGACCAGCGCAAGGTCTGGCGCCACTTGCCGCCCTGTTCGCGCAACTGGAGATCATGGAAGCCATGGCTCATGCCTGGCAGGACACTGAGCGCGTTGCTGCCGTAGTAAACGTCGTGGCTGCGGGTGCCATCCTTGTGCCAGTCGCCGGCAATCATCTTGTTGAACAGCATAGGCTGGGCCAACACCACGCGCAACGACGTGCCGTCGATGTGGAACAGATACAAAGCTTCGAACGAGGCGCCGCCGCCGGCATAGCCTTCGAACCATCCGGCCCGCACGCCGAAGGCATAGTCGCCGCCGCGCAGCAGGTAGGGGGCGAGATCGAAGCGTTGCCAGTTGTCCGGCAGGCCGGTTGCCGGCCCCTTGCCATCCTCCGAGCCTATGGCTTGAGGCGCGTCAATGTTGGTCGAGCCCCAGTCGGTAGGCACAGCGACGGCTTCCTCGGTTCTAGCAATCAGGCGCGGCGTCCCCTCGCTACTGCGTTCGAAGACGCCGAACCGGATTTCATTGTCCTGGCCGTCGCGGAAACCGTCGCAGGAAGATACCGGATTTTGCAAGGCCTGCTCCGCATGTGCGGGTGAAGCCGCCAGGCATACCACCGCTACATACCAGCCCGGCCGCTGCGGCCACGGTTTGGCGCCGGCCAGCACCACGCGCGCCGGGTCGCTCCCAGGCGCAAGCTGCGCCGCCAGCAGGCTCTTGCTAAAGCCCAGTGGCAATTGCACACCGAATCCGTCCGGCAAGGGCGCGCCGCTCATTTCACGGTCGAAGGCGGCACGGACATCGCGGTTCTTGATCGCGCCGCGTACCTTGTCAATGGAATACACGGTGGTGTCGGCATTGGCATGCGCCAGCGGCAGCAGGGAGATGGCGGCACACAGCAACAGGTGTTTGAAGTGGGAATTCATAGGTATGAGATATCGGCTCCAATAGTGACGAGCGCCATTCTATCAGTTCGATACTTGACCAAAAGCGGGGCGGCTCTGGCAACAAACCATATGCCCTCCCCGCCTGAAACCTGTGTTTACACCGCTTGCCGCCGCAACGTCAGCAACAGCGAACCAAAGGTAATGAAAGCGGCGCCGACGAAGCGGCTGAGCCATTTCGCGAACAAGGGCTTGAGCAGCACACCGCGGGCGCGCGAGGCAATGAAGGCGTAGCTCAGGTGGGTGCTGTAGGAGATTGTCATGAAGATCGCCATCAGGATCAGGAACTGCGGCAGCAAGGCGGCCTTCGGGCTGATGAACTGCGGGAACAGCGCAGTGAAAAACAGCACGGCCTTGGGATTGGTTGCCGCGGTCAAGAAGGCTTCGCGATACAGCTTGCGGCGCTGCGGCGGGATTTCATCCTGCCCACTTCCCGCCTCGACTGCAAGCACCGTGCCGCGGCCGATCAGGTGGCGTACACCGATATAGAACAGGTAGCAGGCGCCGATCAGCTTGACGACACCGAACACCAGGGCCGATGACTTGAGCAAGACGCCGAGGCCGAGTATCGCTGCGGTGGACAGGCAGAACACGCCCGAGATATTGCCCAGGCCGGACCACATCACCGAACGCGGGCCGTAAGTGGCGCCGTTGCGCAGGCTGAGCAGGATGGACGGTCCTGGGCTCAGGATGGACAGGGCTGCCATCGCGGTGAAGGTGAGGATAGTCTGGGTATTCATCGCTCGGGCTTTCGGGTTTGGGCTGAAGCAAACGGCATTTGCGGATACGGTCAGTGCGTGCTTGACGGGTGCCTTGCGCGCCGACATGCAAGGCTATCACGATCTTGCCCAGCGCGTCGGGTTCGGGTCCACAAACTGGCCCGGCGGTTTCAGCATCACTGTACTGTGGCGCCGCGACGCCAGGCTGCAATGGCTGCGAGTTTGAAACCATCGAGCCTTAATTTCCCACTCAGCGGCTGGAACGGGTGCTGACATCCACCCACACCGCCAGCATCAGGATGCCGCCCTTGACGATCATCTGCCAGTAAGTGTCGACATCCAGCATCGACATGCCATTGTCCAGGCTGGCCATTACCAGCGCGCCGATCAGCGCACCATACACCGTGCCGTAGCCGCCGCGCATGGAGGTGCCGCCGATGAAGCAGGCGGCGATGGCGTCCAGTTCGCCCATGTTGCCGGCGGAGGGCGAACCGGCCGCCAGCCGCGCGGTGTTGACCAAGCCGGCCAGCGCGCACATCACGCCCATGATGCCGAATACCCACAGCTTGACTGCCTGCACGTTGACGCCCGACAGCCTGGTAGCTTCCATATTGCTGCCGACCGAATAGATGCGGCGGCCGAACACGGTTTGCGTGGTGATGTAGCTGAACAGGCCGAGCAGGGCCAGCAGCAGCAATACCGGCACCGGAATGCCGTCGTAAGTGTTGAGGGTACGCACGAAAGCCAGCAGCACCGCGCCGATCAACAACACACGCACGGAGTCACGCCATAAGGACGGCACCGGCAAGCCGTGCAGCCGGCGGTTGCGGCGCTGCCGCCAGCTCAGCACCAGCGCCAGAAAAAACAGGCCGATTCCAAGCACGATGCCGAACTGTGGCGGCAGATAGCCTTGTCCCAGGTACACCAGGTCGCTGGAGACCGGGGCGATGGTGAGGCCGCCGGTAACACCCAGCAGTATCCCGCGGAACGCCAGCATGCCGCCCAGGCCAACAATGAACGAAGGAATCCGCATATAGGCGGTGAGATAGCCGTTGAACAAACCCAGCGCCAGGCCCATCAGCAGCACCAGCAGCAGGTTGAGCGGCAGCGGCAGATGATGCGTGACGTTCAGCACGGCGGCGACGCCGCCCAGCAAGCCGAGCATGGAACCGACCGAGAGATCGATCTCGCCGGCGATAATCACCAGCACCATGCCGCAGGCGAGGATGCCGGTGATCGACATCTGGCGCAGCAGATTGGACAGGTTGCGCGGCGTGACGAAGCCGCCTTCGGTTTTCCAGCTGAAGAAGGCCCAGATCAGGGCGATGGCGATCAGCAAGGCCATGATCTTGTACTGCCGGAACAATTGCTTGAGGTTGATGCTGCTCATAGTGATTCCTGATAATTGCCGGCAGCTGCGGCCGGCTGTGATATCGGCTGTACTACCCGCTGTGATATCAGAGACTGCGACGACTGGTCGATGGCGGCGGCCAGCACGGTTTCCTGGCTCAGATCCTGGTTGATGAAATTACCGCGCAGCTTGCCTTCGCCGATCACCAGCACGCGGTCGGAGACGCCCAGCACTTCGGCCAGCTCGGACGACACCATGATGATCGCCACGCCCTGCCGCGCCAGCTCCGCCATCAGCCGGTAGATCTCGGCCTTGGCGCCGACGTCGACGCCGCGCGTCGGCTCGTCCAGGATCAGTACCTTGGGCCGCGCCAGCAGCATTTTCGCCAGCACTGCTTTTTGCTGGTTGCCGCCGGAGAGGCTGGTGATGGGCAGGAAGGGACTCGCCGTCTTCAGCTGCAAGCGGGTGATTTCACCCTGGATGGTTTTCAGCTCGGCTTCGGCGTCGATGCGGCTGCGGCGGGAAAAATCCTGGAGCACGGTCAGCGTGATGTTCTGGCCGACGTTCAGGTCCGGCACGATGCCATGCTGCTTGCGGTCTTCCGGCACCATGCACAGGCCCATCCGTATCGATTTCAGCGGCGTGCCGCTATCTACCTTGACCTTGACGCCCTCCAGCCAGACCTCGCCTTCGCTACGGCCGGGATAGGCGCCGAACAGCGCCGACACCAGCTCGGTGCGGCCGGCGCCGACCAGCCCGGCGATGCCAAGGATTTCACCGCGCCGCAGGGTGAAGGAAATATCGTCTACCCGCTTGCGCGCGGGATTGTCAGCGTCGTAACAAGTAACGTTGCGCGCTTCAAACATTACTTCACCGATGTCATGCTCCTGGTCCGGAAACATGGCGGTGATTTCGCGCCCCACCATCTGGGTGATGATCTGGTCGACATCCATTTCGTGCATGGGGGTGGTGGCGATGTGTTTGCCGTCGCGGATTACCGCCACGGTGTCGCACACGGCGGCCACTTCATCCAGCTTGTGCGAGATGTAGACGCAGGCTACGCCCTTGGCCTTGAGGTCGCGGATGATATCCAGCAGCACCGCAATCTCGGACGCCGTCAGCGATGAAGACGGTTCGTCCAGGATCAGCAGTTTGGCCTGCTTGTTGAGCGCCTTGGCGATTTCCACCAGTTGCTGATGGCCGCCACCGTATTGCATGACCGGCAGCGCCACATTGATGTCTGGCATTTTCAGTTCGCGCATCAGCTCGGCGGCGCGCCGGTACATGGCGGGATAGTTCATGCGGCCGCCCGGCAGCGTGATTTCATGGCCCATGAAAATGTTTTCCGCCACCGACAGCTGCTGCACCAGCATCAGCTCCTGGTGGATGATGATGATGCCTGCCGCTTCCGTATCGCGCATCGATTGCGACTGCAAAGGCTGGCCCTGCCACAGGATTTCCCCCTGCCAGCTGCCGCGCTGATAGACGCCGGACAGGACTTTCATCAATGTCGATTTGCCGGCGCCGTTTTCGCCGCACAGGCCAAGGCATTCGCCGGCCCTGACCTTGATGTCTATGCCGTCGAGTGCGCGGACGCCGCCGAAATCCTTGACGATGCCCTGCATTTCCAGCAGATAGTCGGACATGTTCGTTCTCGCAATAATTGCATGGACGGACGGCGCGCAATATGAGGCCGGCCGCAGGTCATTCGCATTGTCAGTTAATGCGGCTGCGTAAGTAATCAAGCGTAATCAATTTTAAAAATCCGTCATCTCCGCGAACGCGGGAATCCATGTTAAACGCAAGATGGATCCCCGCGTTCGCGGGGACGACGTAGTTGGTAAGCTCGCAGATTTTTAAAACAATTACGTCGCATTACTTCGCACTATTTGCTGCTGATCTGCGCCTCGGTGTAGAAGCCGTCGTTCACCAGGATATTGACGTTGGCGCTGGTGAGCGTGGTCGGCTTGAGCAGGATGGTGTCGACCTTCTTGGCGCCGTTTTCGTACTGAGCGTTGTAGGCCGGTTTTTCATTGCGCGCCAGCTGCACCGACAGCTTGGCCGCTTCCGCTGCGATCAGCTTGAGCGGCTTGTACACCGTCATGGCCTGTGTGCCGGCGATCACCCGCTTGACTGCCGCCAGGTCGGCATCCTGCCCGGAGACCGGCACCTTACCGGCCATCTTTTGCGATGCCAGCGCCTGGATCGCGCCGCCGGCGGTGCCGTCGTTGGAGGCGACGATGGCGTCGATCTTGTTATTGTTGGCGGTCAGCGCGTTTTCGACGATGGACAGCGCTTCGGTCGCGCTCCAGTCCTTGACCCACTGCTGGCCGACGATCTTGATATCGCCCTTGTCGATAGACGGCTTGAGCACCTTCATCTGGCCTTCGCGCAGCATCTTGGCGTTGTTGTCGGTAGGCGAACCGCCCAGCAGATAGTAATTGCCCTTGGGTTGAGCCTTGAGCACGCCTTCGGCCTGCATCTCGCCGACTTTTTCATTATCGAAGGAGATGTAGGCGTCGATGTCGGCATTCAGGATCAGGCGGTCATAGGACACCACCTTGATGCCGGCCTTCTTTGCTTCCTTGATGGTATTGCTGAGCACGGTGGCGTTGAACGGCACGATGACGATGACGTCGACGCCGCGTGAGATCAGGTTCTCGATCTGGGAAATCTGCCGCTGCTCGCTGGCGTCGGCCGACTGCACGAAGACCTTGGCGCCCAGCTTGTCGGCGGCGGCGATGAAGAAATCGCGGTCGCGCGCCCAGCGCTCCACCCGCAGGTCATCGATGGAAAAGCCGATCTTGGGATTCTTGGCATCGGCCATGGCGGCCGAACTGGTGAGCGCGAATACGGCTACCGACATCATCGCCAACAGGCTCTTTTTCAGGATCTGGTTCATTGCTTGGTCTCCTATCATGCGTTTTAATTAACTTCGTTTGACTGCTCTTGATCGCTCTTGATCGTTCATGCTGCTGAAAACACGGGTACTAACTGCTGGTACAACAACGCGAATTTCTTGCGGCGCTGCGCATACTGCACGCGCCGCTTGGGATCAGGCTGATAGGTGGCAATCAGCGGCGGCACCGGACAGATTTCGCTCAGGGATGCCTGGTCGCCGCTGCTGCCGGCGACGCCGATACGAGCCAGCCGCGCCGCGCCCAGCGCCGGACCGACGTCGCCGCCCTGCCGCCGCACCAGCCGGCGGCCGCTGATATCGGCCAGCATCTGCGCCCAGAAGGCGCTGCGCGAACCGCCGCCGATGAGGGTGATTTCGTCGGCGGCGATGCCGCAGCTGTCGACAGCGTCCATGCCGTCGCACAGGCCGAAGCCGACGCCTTCCAGGGTCGCCAGCGCCAGCTCGGCGCGGGTGGTGCCGGCGCGCATACCGAAAAACACACCTTGCGCATCGGGATTGTTATGCGGCGTGCGCTCGCCGTTGAGGTAAGGCAGGAACAGCGGTGCGTCAGCCGCGATACCGTCCAATGCAGCGCCGTACCGCCCGGCATCGGCCAGCAGCGCGGCGACATCCGCATAGCCGCACAGCTGCGCGGTGAAGTCGAGACAGCTTGCCGCCGACAGCATCACCGACATCAGATGCCAGGTCGCCGGCAAGGCATGGCAGAAACTGTGCACGGCGCGCTCCGGATTTGCATGAAAGCCATCGCTGGCGGCGAAGTACACGCCTGAAGTCCCGAGCGACAGCATGGCTTGCCCGGGACGGACGATGCCAACGCCGATCGCGCCGGCGGCGTTGTCGCCGGCGCCGGCCACCACGGGTATCTGCTTCAGCCCCCAGCGCTGCGCCAGCCCGGCCTTCAGCGTGCCGGTGATATGCGTACCTTCGTGCAGCAGCGGCATGTGCGCGCGGCTCAGGCCCGTGGCCTGCAGCAGTTCATCGCTCCAGTCACGCCTGGCGACATCCAGCCACATGGTGCCAGCGGCGTCCGACATATCGCTGGCGTAGTCGCCGGTAAGCTGGTAGCGCAGCCAGTCTTTGGGCAGCAGTACCTTGGCCACCTGCCCGAATACTTCAGGCTCATGGCGCGCCAGCCACAGCAGCTTGGGCGCAGTGAAACCTGGCATCATCAGGTTGCCGGTAATTTCCCGCGAGGTGGGTACGCGCCGTTCCAGCTCGGCGCATTCGGCAAACGAACGGCCGTCGTTCCACAAGATCGCCGGCCACAATACCTCGCCCCTGTCGTCCAGCACGGTGGCGCCGTGCATCTGGCCGGTGAGGCCGATGGCTTCGATGGCGCTGATGGCAATCCCCATCTCCTTTGTTGTTTGCAGCAAGTCCAGCAGCGCCTGTTCGCAGGCCTGCCACCAGGCGGCAGGATCCTGTTCGCGCCACAGTACGTTGTGCGGCGCCTGCGGCAACAGCGACAGCGGCTGGCTGGCGCTAGCCAGCACCTGGTCGCGGCGATCCAGCAGGATCGCCTTGACGCCGGAGGTGCCCAGATCTATGCCGATAAACATGCTGTCAACCGAAGATGGCGCGGTTGACCAGGTTTTCCAGCATCTCCTGGCGGCCGCTGACGGCTTGCGGGTTGAGTTGCTTGGCAAAGGCGTGCTCGGCGATATCGCTCAGGCTCAGCCTGCCGGCCAGCATCTCCTGACCCAGGCCGATGTCCCAGCCGGCGTAGCGCGCATCCTTGAACTGCGCCAGCTGATCGTTTTCTATCATGCCGGCGGCGCGTTCCAGCGACAGCGCCAGCACATCCATGGCGCCGACATGGCCATGGAACAGGTCGACTTCCTCCAGGCTCTGACGCCGTACCTTGGAATCGAAGTTGTAGCCACCGGTGGTGAAACCGCCCGCTTTCAGGACTTCATAGGTGACCAGCGTCATTTCCTCGACACTGTTGGGGAACTGGTCGGTATCCCAGCCGTTCTGCGGATCGCCGCGGTTGGCGTCGATGCTGCCAAGGATGCCGAGCGAGGCGGCGGTGGCGATTTCGTGATGGAAGCTGTGGCCGGCCAGGGTCGCATGGTTAGCTTCGATATTCACTTTGATCTCCTGCTCCAGGCCGTAATCCTTGAGAAAGCCGTAGACAGTGGCGCTGTCGTAATCGTATTGGTGCTTGGTCGGCTCCTGCGGTTTCGGCTCGATCAGCAGCGTGCCCTTGAAGCCGGTCTTGTGTTTGTGCTCCACCACCAGCCGCATGAAGCGGCCGAGCTGTTCGCGTTCGCGCTTGAGGTCGGTGTTGAGCAGGGTTTCATAGCCTTCGCGGCCGCCCCACAGCACATAGTTGGCGCCGCCCAGGCGCTGGGTCGCGTTCATGGCGGTGAACACTTGCGCCGCGGCGTAGGCGAACAATTCAGGATTGGGATTGCTGGCGGCGCCGGCGGCGAAGCGCGGATTGCTGAAGCAGTTGGCAGTGCCCCACAGCAGCCGCACGCCGGTCTGTTCCTGCTTGCGTTCCAGCACATCCAGCATCTGCGCGAAGTTGTTGCGATATTCGGCCAGGCTGGCGCCCTCGGGTGCAACGTCGGTATCGTGGAAGGTGTAATAGTCGATGCCCAGCTTACTGAAGAATTCGAAGGCGGCATCGGCCTTCTTGTGCGCCATTTCCATCGCATCGCCGGCGCCATGCCAGGGTCGGCGGAAAGTACCAGCGCCAAACACGTCTGAACCAGGCCAGACGAAACTGTGCCAGTAGCACGCCGCCATGCGCAGATGCTCGCGCATAGGCTTGCCCATCAGCAGCTTGTCAGCGTCGTAATGCCGGAAAGCCAACGGCGATTGCGCCTGCTTGCCCTCGAAAATAATGGGTGCAACGGAAGGGAAATAGCTCATCGATGGTCTCCGGTCTGGTGGTGGCGCGGCGCTGCAGAGCGCAGTATCGCTGTGTTGGTGTGGCGCCATACTAGCAACCGGGGATAGCGCTTCACAATTACGAAATCCGCCAGACGCGCTACTGATTCTTTCTATTGCACTTGCACAAAACGGCATTTGGCCTGACGCCGGCAGCGCTGCTGGGTACAATCAGGCAGGCGTCGAAGTTGGCCGGTTAAGCGGCACCGATTGGTAATACATTGACAAGCTATCCAAGACTCCCGCCAGGGAGCGTGCTTGCAAAAATCCAGGAGAGCGCAGGATGACAAAAATACCGGCGGTGCACCGCATCGCCCTGCTATTCAACGGCAACAAGATCTTCGACCGCGACATCATCGCCGGCATCGGCGAGTATCTGAGCAGCACGCGCGCCGCCTGGGACCTGTTCCTGGAAGAGGATTTCCGCTGCCGCCTGCAAGGCATTGAACGCTGGCAGGGCCATGGCATCATCGCCGACTTCGACGATCCGGCCGCCTGCGAAGCGCTGGCGCGGGTCAGCCTGCCGGTGGTGGCGGTGGGCGGTTCGTATGCCGAAGACAGCGGCTATCCTGCCGACACGCCGTATATCGCCACCGATAATTTCAAGCTGGTCAAGCTGGCCTACGACCATCTGATCGAAGCGGGCCTGCGCCGCTTTGCCTGTTTCAGCCTGCCGGAAGCAGCCGTCAACCGCTGGGCCCAGGAACGCGAGAAGGCGTTTGCCACGCTGATGCAGCGCGACGGCATGCAGGGCGAAATCTACCGCGGCGTCGGCACCAGCGCGCCGTCCTGGGATACGGCGGTGGAGCAGCAGATCGCCTGGCTGCACACGCTGCCCAAGCCGATCGGCATCATCGCCGTCAGCGACGCCCGCGCGCGCCAGCTGCTGCAGGCTTGCCTGTGCGCCGGCATCGCGGTGCCGGAACAGGTGGCGCTGATCGGCATCGACAACGATCCGCTGGCGCGCATCCTGACCCGGGTGCCGCTCAGTTCGGTGATCCAGGGCACGCGCGAGATGGGCCGCAGCGCCGCCCACCTGCTGCACCAGATGCTGCATGGCGCGCGCCTGGCCGGCACCCGCATCCTGGTGCCGCCGGCCGGCATCAACGTGCTGGCGTCGAGCCGCCATGAGGCGCTCAACCATCCGCACGTGATGCAAGCCATGCACTTCATCCGCCAGTATGCTTGCCAGGGCATCAAGACCGAACAGGTAGCCGATTACGTCGGCGTCTCGCGCTCGTCGCTGGAGTGGTACTTCCGGCGCGAGCTGGGGCGCAGCGTGCATGACGAAATCCTGCGCTTCAAGCTGGACGCCGCCAAGGGCATGCTGGAGAATCAACAGGATGAAGCCCGCAGCATCGCCGAAATTGCCGTCAGCTGCGGCTTCACCTCGGTGCAGTACATGCATGCCGTGTTCAAGCGCGAGCTGGCCTGCACCCCGCGCGAATACCAGGACCGCATGGCCTCTACCGTCACCCGCACAAACCAGACAGAAAGCCAATCCAGCCTATGAGCCAAGCCGCCATCACCAGCACCAGCGCCGACCATGGCGTTACTCTCTACACGCTGCGCAATGCGCACGACATGCGGATCACCATCAGCGACCGCGGCGCCACCCTGGTTTCCTGGTGGGCGCCGGACCGCTATGGCCGCGTCGCCGACATCCTGCTCGGTTATCCCGACTGCGATGGCTATCAGAGCAACCCGCCCTACTTCGGCGGCCTGATCGGACGCTGGGGCAACCGCATCGCCAACGGCCGCTTTACGCTGGACGGCGCCGATTACCTGGTCGACCGCAATGAGGGCAGCAACCATCTGCATGGCGGCGACAGCGGCTTCCACCTGGCACAGTGGCAGGCCGAAGCCGGACCGGACGGCTTGCGGTTAACGCTGGATTCGGCGGAAGGCGACGCCGGCTATCCTGGCAACCTGCGGGTCAGCGTACTGTACAGCCTGGACGACGACGGCCGCCTGAGCATAGACTACAGCGCCAGCAGCGACGCGCCGACGCCGCTCAACCTGACCTCGCACGGCTACTTCAACCTGAACGGCGGCAGCGCCGATATCTACGACCATATCCTGGCCATCGCCGCCGACCGGTATCTGCAGATCGACGGCCAGCTGATTCCGGTCGATGCCGCCAGCGTCGCCGGCAGCGCCTTCGATTTCCGCCAGCCGGCGCCGATCGGTCCGCGCCTGGCCTGGCCCGATCCCCAGCTCAAGCTGGCCGGCGGCTTCGATCATTGCTACTGCCTGCGGCCGCAGCATCCGGTAGTACCGGGCGAGGGCCGCAAGCCGCAGCCGCTGAGGGAAGTGGCGACCGTCTACGATCCCGGTTCCGGCCGCCAGCTGTCGGTGGCCACCACCGAAAACGGCCTGCAGTTCTACAGCGGCAATTTCCTGGCCGGCATACAGGGCCGCGGCGGCGGCGCCTATGCCAGGCATGACGGCTTCTGCCTGGAAGCACAGGCTTATCCCAATCAGGTCAACGGTCCCGACGCCGAAGCTGTGATTCTGCGGCCGGGCCAGATATATCGCCAGACCACGACTTACCAGCTGACAGTGCGATAATCGTTGCCTGGCCAATGAACCAACTGTTGCCGCCTGTGTCTGATCTGCGCGCCGACCAGCGGCGGCGGATTGCCTTTGAGGACAGCTGAATTAATTGGCCTGCGCTAAACTAACGGCGCATGGCAGATTGACAATTCACACCGGCTTCAAGGGTCGGCGCTGCAGTCGCCGCCTTTCAAAAACACAGGTATATCGATCAGGATCATTCATGCAACGCCTCATACGACAAGTTTTTGCTTCCGTCATTCTTATCACCGCCAGCCACGCGGTCCTGGCCCAGGCCCCCAAAACCGTATTCCTCGAAGAACTCACCTGGACCGAGCTGCGCGACCAGATCCAGGCCGGCAAGAGCACCATCATTATCCCGATCGGCGCCACCGAACAGAGCGGGCCGGATGTCGCGCTCGGTAAGCACAATGCGCGGGTCAAGATACTCTCGCAGCGCATCGCCGAAGGACTGGGCAATGCCCTGGTGGCGCCGGTGATCGCTTATGTGCCGGAGGGCGGCTACGCGCCGCCGACTTCGCATATGCGCTTTCCCGGCACCATCACGGTGAGCGACGATGTCTTTGAAAAAACCCTGGCGTCGGCCGCCAACAGCTTCAAGGTGCACGGCTTCAAGAACGTCGTCTTCCTCGGCGATCACGGCGGCTACCAGAACGACGTCAAACAAGTGGTGGCGCAGCTGAACAAGGCCTGGTCCGGCTCGCCTGCACGCGCATTTGTGCCGCCGGAATACTATGACGCCAGCTCCGACGGTTACGCCAAGATCCTGCGCCAGCACGGCATCAGCGACGACGAGATCGGCACCCATGCCGGCCTGGCGGATACCTCCCTGCAGCTGGCGGTAGCGCCGCAGATGGTGCGCCAGGAACGCTTGCGCAATACCCCCAAACTCGGCCTGGCGGATGGCGTGTATGGCGGCGATCCGCGCCGTGCCACGGCTGAACTGGGCCAGCTCGGCATCGATGCGATCATCGCGCGCACCGTCGCCGCGCTCAAGAAAGATACTGCCGCGCGCTGATGCGCCGGCCTCCTATTCATTACGCCTCACTCGATCAAAGGAACTGTCATGCCATTCTTGTCTCATCGTTTAACGCAACTGGCCGCCGGCATCGCCGCAGTATGCCTGGCCGGGGCGGCCTCCGCCGCACCCGCTGCGCCCGTAGCGCCTGCCGTAACCACCGTGGCCGGCATGCCGCAGGTGGTCAATCCTGCCAACCTCTACAGCGAAGCCGCCGCCGGCCATTTCAGCCCGGCCGTGGCGGGCGCCCTGCCGCGTGTGTACGTGCCGAATCTGCGCTCGAATGAAGTCTATGTAATCGATCCGGCCACGCTCAAGGTGGTCGACAAGTACAAGGTCGGCTACAGCCCGCAGCACGTGGTGCCGGCCTGGGACCTGAAAACGCTGTGGGTGGCTAATAATGCCGAAGGCCGCTCCGACGGCAGCCTGACGCCTATCGATCCCAAGACCGGCAAGCCGGGCAAGGAAGTGATGGTGGACGATCCCTACAATATGTACTTCACGCCGGACGGCAAGGAAGCCATCGTGGTGGTCGAGGCGCATGCCCGCCTGGATTTCCGCGATGCGCACACCATGAAGCTGACATCGAGCATCGAGGCGCCGCAATGCAAAGGCATCAACCACGCCGATTTCTCGATAGACGGCAAGTATGCGCTGTTCACCTGCGAATTCGAAGGCAGCCTGGCCAAGATCGACCTGGTGAACCGCAAGGTGGTCGGCTATCTGCAGCTGGCCAAGAAAGGCATGCCGCAGGATATCCGCATCGCGCCGGACGGCAAGGTGTTCTATGTGGCCGACATGATGGCCGATGGCGTCTACGTGGTGGATGGCGAAAGCTTCACCAAGATCGACTTCATCAAGACCGGCATCGGCACCCATGGACTGTATCCTAGCCGCGACGGCAGCAAGCTGTACGTGGCCAATCGCGGCTCCAACAAGGTGCACGGCACGCGCAAGGGCAAGGGTAGTGTGTCGGTGATCGATTTCGCCACGCGCAAGGTGCTCAACACCTGGCCGATTCCCGGCGGCGGCAGTCCTGACATGGGCAATGTCAGCGCCGACGGCAAGATGCTGTGGCTGTCCGGCCGCTTCGACGACGTGGTGTACGCCATCGACACCAGCAGCGGCGAAGTCAAGTCGATCCCGGTCGGCATGGAGCCGCACGGCCTGACCGTGTGGCCGCAGCCGGGCCGCTATTCGCTGGGCCATACCGGCAACATGCGCTAATTGCTGGCAGCAGTCCTTTGCAGGCTGGTGCGCCGTATTGGTGCACCGGTCTCACCCCTCCCCCCGTTTTCCCCTATTAGGCCTCCAGGATGCGATTTGGCCCCTGGCCGGTCAACCTTTTGGCGCCGTTCCGCGTTTATTCGAATTGCAACCGGGAAATTAACTCCGGCGACGTCAAATTTAAAAAACAGCGGGAAACACATTCTATGGATCTTCAGAAAGCACGCGACTGGACCGACTTTCTCCTCAAATCCTTCGCCATCGCTGCTATTATCGCCTGCGGCCTGTGGGCCGCTTTTGAGTTTTCGGCAACAGGCAGGTCCGACACCAATATCCAGGTCCTGGTATCGGCCGAAAGCAGGTCCTACACCGACAGCCAGAGCTTGCTGATCATCCACGTCAAACCGAAGAACATTGGCAAGGTAGTGGTGAGGCCAGGCGAGGATGGCTTGCTGGTCACGGTCAGGAAGATTCCCGGCGACGCCAAGGACGGCGTCATGCGGCTGGATGCCTTGCCGCTGCTGTACAGCACCAATCTGCTGAAGCGCTATCTGGACGGCTATGAAATCGAGCCGGGCGCGGAATACGATGAAATCCTGACGATCGTGGTGCCCAAGGGTTCGCTGTACGCGGTCAGGGCCGAGCTCGATATCGGCAATGAAGATGAAGTCGACCATACCACCATCGTGCGCGCCGAAGCGGCAGACAGCGCGGTCAAATAATAGCCTCAGCTAAAATCGATGCGATAGAAATCCGTCATCGCATGCTTGGGATTTGGTCCCAGCCAATACCAGCCGTGCCGGTCATAGGCCTTTAGCGCAGGCAGGTTGGTTTTGCTGGCGGTCAGCACGGCGCCGCTGCAGCCGGCCATGATCAGCTGGTCCTCGACAAAGCGGTGCAGCTGGTCGAATACGCCGATGCCGCGGTATTCCGGGATCAGGTAGAAAAGATGTACATAGCCCAGCTTGTCCCAATCGGAAAAACTGCGGAATTCCAGCTGGCCGATGATGCGGCCGGCATGCCAGACGTGGTAGTAGCACCATGCCTCGTCGTCCTTGCGCTGCTCCAGCTTATTGCGGTAGATGCACCCTTCCTCGCCGGCCTCTTTCCAGAACTCCTCATCCGAATCGAAGCTGCAGACGAAAGAATCCAGCCTGAATGTCAGCGCCCGGCTGAAATTGTTGTTCAGGTCTATCTTTTTATACTGGATGTCCATGGGTCGGTCTCTCCAAGGCCGGCAACACCCGCCGCCGGATTTCCGGGCGGGCCATGGCTACACATTACCCTTGGCCGCGCAATTGGTAAAGAGCCGCTGCGGTGCTTAGAAAAAAGGATCGGGAATATGGCCGGTGGCGTGGTAGGCGTGCCGCATCTGGCCCGGGGTCAGCGCTTCATCGATCAGCACCCTGACCAGCACGAAATCCTGCCAACGCCCCAGCGCCACATAATGAATATCGTCCAGGCGCCGGAACGCCAGGCCCAGGATCTCCTTGAAGCCGTCGGCTTTGCGGATTTCTCCGGAGGCAGGCACCAGCCTCGACGCCAGGTGCGCATGCATGGCGGCGGCGCTGGCGCCGCGCAGGTAAGCGACCCTGGCCATGGTTTGCGCGACCTTGCCGTGGAAGGCCAGGTTACCGTTCGCCGGCGAGAACAAGCCTTTGACAAAAAACTTCGCCGACAGCTGCAAGGCTTCGCTGCGGGCTTGCGCGAAGGCCTCGGTGAAATTGCATTTGAGCGAGGAGCCGCAGAAAAAGACCTCCTGATCGGTCGAACTGAGCACTGCCAGCACAAAGGGCAAACGGTCATCCGTGGTGTAGTAGGCGATGTGATAGCCGTTGTCCAGATGTTCTGTCTCATCCAGACGCACCAGCGGCCGGCCGGAGTACCACATCGAAAGCAATATGTGCTGTTCAAGCAGTTCCAGGCTGGCGCGTTCGA
Source organism: Collimonas sp. PA-H2 (assembly GCF_002564105.1). Taxonomy (NCBI): domain Bacteria; kingdom Pseudomonadati; phylum Pseudomonadota; class Betaproteobacteria; order Burkholderiales; family Oxalobacteraceae; genus Collimonas; species Collimonas sp. PA-H2. The sequence continues at coordinate 3,877,944 of NZ_PDBX01000001.1, read as the reverse complement.
TAGCCATCCCGATATTCCGATGCAGCCCGAGGCCGTTGGTGCTGGCCACGGCAGCAGCGCCGGCCTCCTTTTCCCGCAGCAGCAGCTGGTGTGCGAAGTAAGGGCCGGCCTGGCCGGCGCGGAACAGGTAGCGGCCCCGCAAGCCGGCAGCAGACTGCTTGTGGCTGAACAGCGAAAGCGAGGCCAGCATTTTCTGGAGTATCTCGCAGCATGAGCCGAACACCGCGGCGTCCAGATCCTGATGCGACGCGTGTCCGAAATAGGCGTGTTCATCGCAGCCGCGGCTGGTGAACCGGACGGTGCTTTCGACGCAGTGCAGGCTGGCGTCGAGGGGATGGGTAAACCAGGTGCTGTGCACTGGCACGCCGAAGAACTCATGCTGCAGAACTTCAAGGCGGGATTCAATCAACTCAGGCAACATGCTCTTCATGGCTCGCAAATCGTTCAGCAATTTCCGGACAACCCGCGCTGGATGGATGCGAGTTGTCTTTCCATACATTTTGTGTGGGACGGCACCAGAGTAGCAGCGCGACTTTGATGCAACAACTGGCAAATTTGATAGTTGCGCTGCATGGCCGAGATGGAAAACAGTATCAAAACAGCATGACAAAAGATAAAAAAAGGGCCTGCATTGCACAGGCCCTTCCTGGTTCAGCTTGCTGCCGCCATCCGCTCTAGACGCTGGCGCAGCGATACTCCCTGACGGGGCCTTAGCTGGTTAATGCCATCGCCGGGTCGCTGACGCTGTGGGCGCCGGTTTCCATGCGGCCGGCAAAGCGCCGGCTGAAGCCGCCGAGCGGCACGGTCGCCGTCAGGTCATACCAGTTGCCCTGGCTGCCGACCGGCCAGTGCTGGTCCAGCTGCATGCCGGCCGGAACGTGGAAGGTCCACGGCCCCGCCTTGCGGTAGGCGTTGAGCTTGACAGTGACGACGCAGGATTTCTCGCCGCGGTTCATCATCGTCACGCCGATCCGCTTGCTGAAAACGTCGTAGCTCAGCTTGACTTCCGGCACTGCGCTATCGTCCGCATCCAGCGTCGACAGATTGCCCTGGAAGGCGCGGTGGAAGCCGTTCGGTCCCAGCACCCACAAATCGTAGGCGCCGCGGTCGGCATTCAGATCCCAGCTGTCTTGCCACTCCTTGCCAGCTTCCAGCGCATAGCGGCGCGGCACCCGGTCCAGGTGCAGGCGGTCGTAGACGTGGAATACCGCGGCGGCCCTGCCGCTATTGCGGAAGGTCAGCACGATATCGTCGCGCCGCACATGGGTGCGGGCGTGAACGTGCAATTCATAGGGCAAGGCGCGCGACGGCCGGATGCCGGCGCTCTGCATCGGCCACACTTGGCTGCCTTCGGACGGCAAGGCAACCTGCTGCAGTTTCTCTTGCTGGGCGCGCACCGCGTCGGCTTCGGCGCGGCTGCGCTTCGGCAGCGTCGGCAGCACTTCGTCGTTCGGATTGACGAAGTTGAAGGCTGTCAGCAGATCGCCGCAGACCGCTTTGCGGTAAGGGCTGATGTTTTCTTCCCTGACGTGGAAGCGCGCTTCGAGGAAGCGCAGGATCGAGGTGTGGTCGAACACTTGCGAGTTAACCCAGCCGCCGCGGCTCCATGGCGACACCACATACATCGGCACCCGCGGACCGGGACCGTAGGGATGCTTTTCATAAGTAACTGAAGCCTTGCTGGAAAAATATTCGCCTTCGGTCGAGATGCTCGAATAACCGGCCAGCTCGCCATCCTGGTAGCCTGGCGCGCAAGGCGGCGGCACGTGGTCGAAAAAGCCGTCGTTCTCGTCGAAATTGATCAGTAATACGGTCTTGCTCCACACCGCCGGATTGGCAGTCAGCGCGTTCAGCACTTCCTGCACATACCAGGCGCCCTGCACCGGGCTGGACGGGCCCGGGTGTTCGCTGTAGGTGGCAGGCGCCACGATCCAGGAAACCTGCGGCAAGGCGCCGGCGCCGATGTCTTCCTTCAGCGCAGCCAGGAAGCCGCCGTCCGGCATGGTGTTGCCGACGCCCTTGAACAAGGGATTGGCGGCGTCGTCGCTGGCTTGCCAGGCGGGGTAAGGGGCGCCGCCATTGTCGCCGCCGGCGACGTTGCCGCGCAGTTCATTCGACTGGCGATAGGCGACGAAGCCGGCCAGGGGATTGTCGGTGAAGTTGTCCGGCATGTTTTGGTAAACCTTCCACGACACGCCCTGTTTTTGCAGGCGCTCCGGGTAGGTCTTCCAGCTGTAGCTGGTCGGCGAAGTGGAGACTTCCAGATGGTCTTGCGAGTTGTCGATGGCCGGGCCGCCCTTGTCGCCTGCCGGATTGTTGCTGCCGGTCCAGTGGTACAGGCGGTTGGTATTGGTGCCGCCGTGGAAGGAGCAATGATAAGCGTCGCATACCGTGAAAGCGTTCGCCAGCGCAAACTGGAAATCCAGTTCCACCGCGGTGTAGTAACCCATCGACTGCGTCTGCTTGTAGGTCGGCCAGCTGTTCATCCGCCCCAGGTCCCAGGCTTCCTGCGCATTGTCATAGGTATGCGGGGTGCCGTTGACGCGCTGGGCGTTGCCGATCCTGCTGTCCAGATGGTAAGGCAGGATCACGCGCGACTGCTTGCTGCTGTTGATGTAAGTCTGCTGCATGACGTTGCGGTTGCCGGCCAGCGGAATCGGGAAACGGTCGGCGAAACCGCGTACGCCGTGCAGCGTGCCGAAGTAGTGGTCGAACGAGCGGTTTTCCTGCATCAGGATCACCACGTGTTCGACGTCGCGGATGGTGCCGGTCTTGTTGTTGGCGGGGATCGCCAGCGCCTTGCGGATGGCTTCCGGGAAAGCGGCATTGGCGCTCATGGAATAAGCGGTGGCGGCGACGGTGGCGCCTGCGGTGCGCAAGAAATGGCGGCGGTTCTTTGGAATCATGGTCCTGTTCTTTCCTGGAGTGGGTGGCGCTGGGAAGGGGATCTAGTGCCCTGGATCGTCGACAGGTTCGTGATTTCAACCATGCTTTACCGCCAGTGCATTTTTTGGATGGACGCAGTATCACGTGAAAATATTTCAGGCGTATGAAGCTTGTGTGACCGTTTTGTCATGATGGCGATACGGTCAATGGCGGCACTGCCGTTGCATTGATGCGACAAGCAGCGAAAACTGGTATCGCTACCGCATGTCCCGCGCTGCGGAAAATTTCGGATGGCAATCAGACAATGCCTCGCAAGCCAGCAAGGACGGGCCTTGGCGCCAGGTTGGCGGACGTGCGAGAGGGATCCAGGATTCAATACCTGAGATACCGGATCAGAGGATTTTTTGTCGTCTTATATAAGCAGCTGCTTATGTATAGCATTCACCTCTCCCGGATCGGCCGCAGCATGCCGGCCGGGACGCGGAGAGCTTCGGCGACGGCCAGCGGCCTGCTGCCGGATGCATCCCCTTCCCGCTCAGTTAGCTTAAACAAGACAATTAAAAGAACTTATCCATGACACCTACAATCATGCCGATCAATATCGGCAATACGGCATTCATGCTGCTCTGCTCCAGCCTGGTGATGCTGATGACGCCCGGACTGGCATTCTTCTACGGTGGCCTGGTCGGACGCAAGAACGTGCTGGCGATCATGATGCAAAGCTTCATCTCGCTCGGCTGGACTACCGTGCTGTGGTTCGCCTTCGGCTATTCGATGTGCTTCGGCCCGTCCTGGCACGGCATCATCGGCGACCCGACCTACTACGCCTTCCTGCATGGCATCACATTGTCCAGCATGTACACCGGCAACGACGCCGGCATACCGCTGATCGTGCACGTCGCCTACCAGATGATGTTTGCGATCATCACGCCGGCGCTGATCACCGGCGCCTTCGCCAACCGCGTCACCTTCAAGGCCTACTTCCTGTTCCTGACCGGCTGGCTGGTGTTTGTCTACTTCCCGTTCGTGCACATGGTGTGGAGTCCCGACGGCCTGTTTGCAAAATGGGGCGTGCTCGACTACGCCGGCGGCATCGTGGTGCATAACACCGCCGGCTTCGCCGCCTTGGCTTCGGTGCTGTATGTCGGCCGCCGCCAGAAGGTCGAGCTGAAGCCGCACAATGTGCCGCTGATCGCGCTCGGTTCCGGCTTGCTGTGGTTCGGCTGGTACGGCTTCAATGCCGGTTCGGAATTCCGGGTAGACGCCGTCACCGCTTCGGCCTTCCTGAATACCGACGTCGCCGCCTCGTTCGGCGCCATCACCTGGCTGTTCATCGAATGGTTCTATCACAAGAAGCCGAAATTCATCGGCTTGCTGACCGGCGGCGTCGCCGGGCTGGCGACGATTACCCCGGCCGCCGGCTACGTCTCGCTCGGCACCGCTGCCATCATCGGCATCTGCGCCGGCCTGATCTGCTTCTACGCGGTGGCGCTCAAGAACCGGCTGGGCTGGGACGATGCGCTCGATGTCTGGGGCGTGCACGGCGTCGGCGGCATGGCCGGCACCATCCTGCTTGGCGTGTTTGCTTCCAAAGCCTGGAACGCCAATGGCGCTGACGGCTTGTTGCTGGGGAATACGTCGTTCTTCCTGGCCCAGTGCGGCGCGGTGATCGTTTCCGGCATCTGGGCCTTTGCCTTCACTTACGGCATGCTGTGGCTGATCAACCTGTTCACGCCGGTCAAGGTCGACGCCGCAACGCAGGACCGGATGGATGAAGACCTGCACGGCGAGGATGCTTACCTGCACGCCTGAGTTTCATCTTTTCTAACGCAAAAGCGGCATCCAGGATTTCCCGGATGCCGCTTTTTTATGGAACGATACTCGCCGCTATCTTCCTGGGCGCTGTTATACCTCAGTCTCCAGCGCTATCAGCTCAGCCACCGTCTGGCGGCGCCTGATCAGCCGATGCGTACCCTGCTCTATCAATACTTCCGCCAGCAACGGCCGGCTATTGTAGTTGGACGACATGGAAGCGCCGTAGGCGCCAGTGTCGTGAAACACCAGATAGTCGCCCACCTGCGCTTGCGGCAGCGGGCGCGGCGCCACGATGCCGCCGTCATGCTGGGTAAACACGTCGCCGGATTCGCACAGCGGACCGGCGACTACCGTCGGCCGCTGCGCCAGCGAGTCCGCGTCGGTGGACCGATGCAGCACCGAGATGGCATGGTAGCTGCCGTACATGGCAGGCCGCATCAAATCGTTAAAGCCGGCATCGGCCAGTACGAAATGATTGTTGCCGCTATCCTTGACCGCGCGCACTTCAGACAGCAGCGCGCCGGCTTCCGCGACCAGGAAGCGGCCTGGCTCGATTTCCAGCCGGACTGCATGCCCCAGATGCGCTTCGATTTCCTTGCGCGCGGCGTCCCATATCGAGAAATAATGCGCGGCGTCGATAGCTTGCTCGCCTTCCTTGTACGGAATGGACAGGCCACCTCCAGCCGAGATGGCCTCGAGCTCGCAGCCCAGCCGCTTGACGGTGTCGACCATGGCGCCGCATACCTGTTTCAGATGGTTGTAATCGACGCCGGAGCCGATGTGCATGTGCAAGCCGACGAGTTGCAGACCGTATTGCCGGATCACCTGCAAGGCGCGCTCCAGGTCGGTGTGCCAGATGCCATGCTTGCTGTTTTCGCCGCCGGTGTTGGTCTTGGCGCTATGGCCGTGGCCAAAGCCCGGATTGATTCGCAGCCAGACACGATGGCCTGGCTTGACTTTGCCTATCTGTTCCAGCATGTCGATCGAACCGGCATTGACCTCGATATCGGCCTGCGTTACCCGCGCCAGGGTCGCGGGATCCAGCAGGTCGGCGGTGAACACCAGCCCGGCCGGCGATCCCTGGGGGCTATAACCTGCCAGCAAGGCGCGCTCAATCTCGCCCAATGACACCGCATCGACCATCACGCCCTGCTCACGCATCAGTTTCAGAATGTGGATATTCGAACAAGCTTTCTGCGCGAAGCGAATGACGTCGAAGGCTTTAAGCTGCCCTATCCGCTCGACGATGGTGTCGGCATCGTAGATCCAGAGCGGCGTACCGTAGTGCCGGGCTAGTTCGGGAAACGTATCAAGCAAGGCCGTGTTCATGCAAATTCTCCAAATCAGGTAGGAATATGGAACAATCATCTCCCAAAAACATTATTCAATAAAATATCAATTATTTGCATATCCATTCATAAGCGATATAGGATGGAATATTCGAAGGCAGCAAAAATGTCCATATCGCTCAGACACATCGAAGTATTCCGCGCCGTCATGACGGCCGGCAGCGTCACCGGCGCCGCCGCATTGCTGCGCACCTCGCAGCCGACGGTGAGCAGGGAGCTGGCGCGTTTCGAATCGCTGGTGCGGATGAAACTGTTCGAGCGCGTACGCGGCCGCCTGCAGGCGACCACGCACGCCCTGGCGCTGTATGAAGAAGTGCGGCGCTCCTATGTGGGACTGGAGCGCATCGTCAGCATGGCAGGCTCGATACGGCAGTTCGAACACGGTCAGCTGTCCGTGATCTGCCTGCCGACCTTTGCCCAGACGCTGCTGCCGGCGGCATGCCGCCGCTTCCTCGACGACTACCCGACCGTGGGCCTGAGCATCACCCCACAGGAATCGCCTTTGCTGGAAGAGTGGCTGAGCGCGCAGCGCCACGATATCGGCATCACGGAAACGCTCGCCGCGCCGGCCGCCACCAGGCAATCGCTTTTGTTTTCGGGCGACATGGTATGCGTGCTGCCGGACGGCCATCCGCTGCTAGCCAGGCAAAAGCTGACACCCAGGGATTTCTCGGGACAGCGCTTCATCAACCTGTCGGTGTTCGACACCTATCGGCAGCAGCTGGATGACATTTTCGAACAACATGGCGTCGAGCGCCTGATGGCGATTGAAACCGCGAGCGCGGCGTCGGTATGCGCCATGGTGCGGCAAGGCCTGGGCATCGCCATCGTCAATCCCCTGACCGCCATGGATGAAACCGGCAACGGCCTGCACTTGCGCCGCTTCTCGCTATCCCTGCCCTTCCATGTCAGCCTGGTGCGACCCGAGCACCGGCCTTCATCGATGCTGGCGGATGCATTTGCCGACGTCTTGCGTCGGTACTGCCTAGTGTTGTCCGACACACTAAAGACGACATTGCGAAAAACAAAGTAAATCGCACTTTGGTTTTGCTTAATTAATGTTGTTTAATTTCAACATTATCGATATGCTGGGCCTCGCAGCCGATGGCTTGCGGTAGCAACGCGGCATAGCAAGGAAGAAAAAAAAAGCCAGTTAAAGGCTTTATATCAGCATCAAAAAAATTCAGGGAGAAGTGAATGTTCTGTCCACAATGCGCATCCGCCAACGAGGTGACCGCTAAATTCTGTTCCAGTTGCGGGACCGCTGTGTCAGCATTCGTGCAAGCCGCTCCAGCCACAGGCGCTGAGATGCAGGAATACTACGAGGCACAAATCGGCCCCAAGAATCAGGACTATTATTTGTCTAAATTTGCCGCCTTCGACGATGCGGGGAAAAGCGGCCCGTCATGGCATTGGCCTGCGCTGTTCGTGCCCTTCTACTGGTTCTTGTATCGGAAGATGTGGCGCAACGCTCTCATCTTTCTTGCCACCCCCTACTTCGTCACTATCTTTTTGCTCATGACCGGCGCCGCAACCGGCAAGTCCGGCGGTGCTGTGCTTGGCATAGGCTTCGTCCTGCTGGCCTTGGCCTGCAGGCTGATCCCGGCTATTTTCGCCAACGCCTTGTACTACGCGCATTGCAAGAAAAAAATCGCAGAAATCAAGGCATCAAGACATAGCGTAGAGCGACAGCTTGGCGAACTCTCGGGCAAGGGCGGCACCAGCGGCGTCTTTTTGTTTGTCCTGCTGATCGGCATCTTCATCGCCGTCGTTGGCATTCTGGCCGCGATTGCGATTCCGGCGTATCAAGACTACACAACCCGTGCCCGCGTCGCCGTGGCGGCGGAGATCGGACAGAAAGCGACGCGGTCGGTCGCCAGCTATTATTCCGAGCACAAGCAGGTTCCCTCAGATCTGGCGCAAGCAGGTTTCGTAGAGACTTTACCGAAATCGGTAAAGGAAATCGATATAGACAAGAGCAACGGCGTTGTATCGGTAGTCATGGCCGGCGGAATAATTGAAGGCAAGATACTGAATCTGGTGCCGTCGCTTGATGCCGCCAACCACATCAAATGGCGCTGCATGAGCCAGGAAATCAAGGACAAATATCTGCCCCTTGAGTGCAGGCAGCAAAAATAGCATTTACCGCGGCATCGGCAAGAAATAGGCACTGTAATTTTTGCTGGCCGTCTACCTCATGAAAATTTCATTGCTTTCAGATCTGCACCTGTCCGTCCATCCCATGGCGCCGCCGCGCACCGGCGCCGACGTGGTGGTGCTGGCCGGCGACATCTGGCGGCCGGCGGAGGCCATCGAATGGGCCAGGCAATTCACCGTGCCTACGCTTTTTGTCGCGGGCAATCATGAGTTCTACGGGCGCGATCTGGAAGGCGCCGTCGCCGAATTGCGCGCTGCGGCCGAAGGCAGCAATGTGCATGTGCTGCATAAGCAAAGCATCACTCTGGACGGCATACGCTTCCTGGGTTGTACCTTATGGACCGATTTCAGGTTCTTCAGCAATGAAGAACAACGCCATCTCGGCCTGCAACAGGCAGTGGAACTGGTCAGGGATTTTTCGCGGATACGGATAACATCCGACTCTGCTCAGCTCTTTACACCGGCGCACTCGCAACAAATGTTTGATGACAGCGTGGCCTGGCTGGAGCAGCAATTTGCGCAGCCGCACGAGGGGCCGACCGTGGTCATCAGCCATCACGCGCCGAGCGCGCAAAGCGTGCATCCGAGATTTGCCGGTTCACCGCTGAATGCCTGCTTCGTCTCGGATCTTGAGCAGCGCATCCTGCAATGGCAGCCAGCGTTCTGGCTGCACGGCCATCTGCACGACAGCTTCGACTATCGCATAGGCGCAACGCGCGTGGTCTGCAATCCGCGCGGCTATGCGCGCGCGGGCAAGCAGGAAAACCCGTTGTTCGATCCTTGTCTGTCGATTACTGTCTGAGCTTCCCTGTCATGGTTGCCAGTGGTGAAATTTCCTGATGCCAGTAGAGTCGGTGACAGCCCGGTGTGACACGTTTTCCGGTCTATCAACCTACTTTTGGAGCATAAAATGGCAGATGTTCTTCGATATGGCGACAAGGTCCACCTCTTGAACGGTTACGCCAACTGGGATGGCGGCTATCTGGACAGTTACGGTCATGCTGACCTTCCTGGCGCCAAATATGGCGTACTCACCTCCGTTTCGCCGAATCGCGGCGAAGGCACCGGCACATGGCGGATCGACTCCGCCGAGGGAAAGGCAGCCGGCAGCGAAGTCCTCAGCTGCGACTCCATCTACCTGTTCAATCTTTACCTCGGCGACGGCGGCTATCTCGGCACCTACGGCCACGCCGCGACGCCCGAGCAATACGGCGTGGTCACCGCCAACAAGGCAGACCGGCCCGACGACGTGCTGACTTGGCGCGTGTTTGCCGACTCCACCGACTCGTACGACGGCAAGATCAGGGTGGGCGACGTGGTGCATTTCCTGAATGACTACAACCGCACCCATGGCGGCTTTCTGGACACCTGCAACAATGCCGGAAAACCTGACACCAAATACGGCGTTTTCACCTCGCGCCTGTTGAACCGCGGCCTCAGCAGCGGCCCAACAGCGGCCACTGGCGCCTGGAAATTCTCCAAGGCCTAGCCTTGGTTTAGCGGTGCCCGACAGCCTGACTGCGGCAATACGCAACTGCCGCTGACCCGCAGCTGACGCAGCCAGGGCAGGTTCGAGGGCAGACAGCCCGGAAGGTGATGCGATCGGCTCACCTTCCGGGCTATTCCTGCGGCACCCTGCCGGTTTACCTGGCGACTTCAATCACCACTTTGCCGAAGTGTCCGGCATGCTCCAGATGCGTATAAGCCTCGCGCGCCTGCTGGAAAGGGAATACGCGATCCACCACCGGCCGTATCCCCGCCACCTCGGTAAACCGGCTCAGATCTTCCAGCATGCTGCGGCTGCCTACAAAAATGCCTGACAGACGCTTGGCGCCGCCGATCAGCGCAAACGGATCGAGCTCGCCGCCGAAGCCGCTGACGCCGCCGATGATGGCAATCGTGCCGCCCATCCGCGTACTGCGGATGGAACGCGACAACGTGCCCTGGCCACCTACTTCCAGCACCAGATCGACGCCGCGGCCACCGGTCAAGCGCACGACCTCATCCTGCCACTCGGTGGTATTGCTGTAGTTGATGGTAGCGCTGGCGCCCAGCGCCCGGGCACGCTCCAGCTTTTCATCGCTGGAAGAAGTAATGATGGCGCGCAGGCCGGCCGCCTTCGCGATTTGCAAGGCCCAGACGGAAACGCCGCCGGTGCCCAGCAGCAGCACGCTGTCGCCGGCCCTGAGGCGGCCTTCGACAAACAAGGCATTCCAGGCGGTGACGCCGGCGCATGGCAGCGTTGAAGCTTCGGCATAGTCCATATGCGCCGGAATCGTCACCCAGGCATTCTCATGCAACACCACTTCTTCGGCCAGCATGCCGTCGGCGACTGCGCCTAGCGCCCGGCTGGTGGTCTGCGCAGTCGGCGCACCACTGATCCAATCAGGAAAAAACGAGGCGGCAACCCGATCGCCGATACGCAAGCGCGTCACGCCGGCCCCCACCTCGATCACCTCGCCGGCGCCGTCAGAAACCGGAATCACAGAACCATCGCCGGTGCTCAGGTAGCTGCCGTCGGCGATCATCAGGTCGCGATAGTTGAGCGACACCGCGTGCACCCGCACCCGCACTTCATGCGCGGCAAGCGCTGTACCCTGGCGCTGCACCCGCTCCAGTCCTGCGATCTTTTGTCCTGACTGAATTTGATAAGCTTGCATGGAAATCTCCTGTTAGGTTCACATCATCCGGGACCTGGCAGGCGTTGCAGCGATGCCTGCTCAGGGGTTGCCTGTTATCATATAGAAGCTAATTATTCTCCAGTGGCGTATTTTTTTATTATGTATGTAGCCAAAATGGATACAATCAATGAGTGACCGTTTGCATGGCATCAGCGCTTTCGTCGAGGCGGTAGACGCCGGCAGCTTTGCCGTGGCGGCGCAACGCATGCGTCTGACCCGCTCGGCAGTGGGAAAAAGCATCGCCCGGCTGGAGCAGCGCCTAGGCGTGCGCTTGTTTCAACGCACCACGCGCAGCCAGAGCCTGACCGAAGACGGCGAGGCCTACTACGAACGCTGCGTGCGCGCGCTGGCGGAACTGGATGCCGGCGTCTCGGCGCTGGACAGCGGCAAGAGCGAAGCCATCGGCCGCCTGCGCGTCAGCGTGCCGGTGCTGTTCGGCCGTCATTGCGTGGCGCCGATATTGCTGGCGCTGGCGCGCCGCCATCCGCGCATGACGATTGAAATGTCCTTCAGCGATCAGGTGGCGGATCTGGTGGAAGAAAAATTCGACCTGGCGATCCGCATCGGCAGCCTGCCCGACAGCAGCACCCTGGTTGCGCGCCGGCTGGCTACGCAAGACATGGCCATTTGCGCGGCGCCGTCTTACCTGGCGCAATACGGCACTCCCGCCGATCTTGCGGAGATGAGCTCGCATGTCGGCATTGCCTATGGCCGCGCGGGCCGGCTAGAGCCATGGCGCGTGCGCGACAGCAGCGGCGAGGTGCACAAGCCGCAGGTGGATATCCGCGTGGTGTTCGATGACTTGCAAGCGATCACCGACGCCGCCGTGGCGGGCGCCGGGCTGGCCTGGCTGCCGTGCTGGCTGATGTCAAAACATTCGCGTGCCGGCGAACTGACCTTGGTGATGGATAGCGAGAGCGTGCTGCCCACCGAAATCTATCTGGTCTGGCCGCAGTCGCGCTATCTGCCGACCAAAACCAGGGTGGCTATCGACGCCCTGGTCGCCGAGATTCCAGGCATGGTGGGCAAGCTGCAGCGGCCACCCGCGAAAACAGCCGCCGCTTGAACCAGCTTACCGCCCCAGCACGCCGAACTGCCAGGCAAAGAAAACCAGCAGCCCGACCATGATGGTCAACAGCTGGCGGCGGGTCACGGCACACACCAGCACCGCGGCACAGGCCGCTATCAGCTGCGGATTACGCCAACTCAGTTCGATGCCCTGGCCGTGCGGCGCCAGCACCATAGGCACGATGATCGCCGTCAGCACGGTGACCGGGACAAAGGCCAGCGCCTCTTTCAGCCAGACTGGAAAGGCAGCGCGCTCGCCCAGCATGAAAATCGCCGCTTTGATAAAGACCGTGATCAGCGCCATGCCGACGATCATCAATGTATACATCATGCCTTGCCCCTTGCCGCACGGCTGCGCGCTTGCCAGTGCGAGATCGCCAGCCCAACGCCGACGCCGGCCAATATCGCCGCCAGCAGGCCCAGCTTGTAGGGCAGATCGCGCAGGAACCAGGCGAACGCGCCGGCAGCGATTGCGGCGGCCAGCTGCGGAAAGCGGAACAACTGCGGCACCACAATCGCGATGAAGGTCGCCACCATGGCGAAATCCAGGCCCAGGGTCTGCAACTGCGGAAATGCAGCGCCGAACAGCAATCCGATCAGCGTCCACAACTGCCAGTTGCCGTACATGGCCAGGCCCGAGCCGAGGAAGTACCAATGTCCTAGCGGGGTATGCCCGTGCTTGTGATAGTAGGCGTTGGCGACGGCGAAGGTTTCATCGGTCAGCAAAAATCCAAGCAGGCCGCGCCAGCGCGCCGGCAAATGACTGACGTAGGGCAGCAAGGTCGCCGCATACAGCATGTGGCGCAGGTTGACGATGAAGGTCGCCATCCAGATTACCAGGATGCCGGTCTGCGCAGCCGCCAGGCCTACCGCGATGAACTGGCTGGAGCCGGCAAACACGCTCAGCGACATGAACTGGCCCTGCCATGACACCAGCGGACCGGCAGCTATCAGGGCGCCGAAAATCACGCCGAACGGCGCTGCTCCCACCAGCATGGGCAGGCTGTCGCGAGCGCCGGCGGCAAAACTTGAAGAAGGGGTAGGATGCGGCATGGACGATTCCATTAAGATGTTCGCATCTTAATGTCATGCGCCTCTTTGCGCTAGTATGTAATTGCTGTGTGCCGGCTACGCACGTCAATTATCATTTCACCATGGAGCAGGATTTTTACAAAGACCGGCTGCATGCACGTCATGGCTTGCAGGTATTGATCCCGGCGCCGGAAGATCGCGATGTGGGTGCTCGCGGCGACTTCCTGAACGCCATGGCCTGCCCCGGTCATGCCTGGGCAGGCCGCAACGCATGGCTACTGTGAAACGGCATCGTTAGACATCGCCTTGTCGCGCTTGGCTTTTGCTTCTGCCTTCTGCTCTTTCATGTCGACTTTCGCTTCCGCTTTTTCCACCTTCATTTCCGTGTTTGCCGATTTCTTGCGCGCCTTGTATTCCGCGTTGGCATCGCTGTCGGCCTGGCGCTTTTGCACCAGCGGGTCGGACGAGACTGCCGGGTTGGTGCCGGGAACAGGCACCATCATGACTTGCCCGTTGTTAGTGCTGCCATCGGCGGCGGTCTGGGCTTGAGCGGCGCCGGCTGCTGCCAATGCCGAAGCGGCGAAGATGAGTGCTGAGATATTTTTCATGATAAGTCCTTTTAAGTGGGAATGAAGAGGCGGATGGCGACGGATCACTGGCAAAAAAACGGATTCGCGCGTCGCTCATGTGTCATTCATGAATCAGATACGGATCGCAAATCGGCTTTCCGTGTCAACACAGCTCAAGGTTAGCCGCAAACATAGACCGGTTTTGTGCGCTAAGCCACTTAACGGCATCATTTGGAAAATTGCAACACAACCGCGCTGCGTAAGGCTTTGCAGGCGATGGGACACGCGTGTGCAGTAGTTTTACGAGGTCGAAACATGCCATTGCACACTTTACATCCGCACTTTTTTGAACAAGAATAAAAACGTCAGCAATTCACTTTTTTATTTTTTGATGATGGCGGTCTTGACACGCCGCTGCTATCGGATGGAGAAAACATGCAATTCAAACATACCCTGATGGTTACAGCACTTGCAATGATCGCGGTCGCCGGATGTAAAAAGGCCGATGACCAGAATGCGCCGGCCACACAGCAAGCCGCACCTCCCGCCATGGCGCCGGCGCCAACTCCTGCGCCGGCTCCGGCGCCTTCCACACCGGACGCTAGCACGCCAGCAGCCAGCAGCTCCGGCAGCTAGGCAATCAGACAAGATGGCCGCCTGGCAGGTGGCCATCGCCTCATTCGGCGTCGATGCAACATACCGGCCGGCAATCATTGTGCTTATGGCATGGCCGGGCCACACGCTCGATCAGCAAGCTCTATCTGCAAGCCCATAAACGTGTCAGCGAAGTCCTACAACAGAAGAGGTGATCCGCCGATTCCTCGAAACCCTTGCAGCTGCGACTATCAATGCACAGCAGTACCACCCCTCGAAGGAGACGGCGATGGCTTACGTATTGAACGGTTGCAGCAACAGCAGTGCGAAAAACGCAGCAAACAAGAAGGTTATGGTATTGGCCGCCATGCGTAGCGAAGGCAAGGGAGATTTCATCCGGCCCGGCACGCAAAACCTGACCTCGCTCTGCATTGCAGGACTGTACGGCCACAACCCGCTGCAAAACCATATCCTTGCATCCCTGCCAGGCGACGATTTCAGGCGCCTGCAGCCGCATCTCGAATTTGTCGCCATGCCGTTCGGCATGACTATCTGCGAAGCGGACAGCCAGATAAAGCATATCTATTTCGTCACCAGCAGCATTGTCTCTCTGCTGCATGACATGAAAGACGGCAGTTCCGCGGAAACAGCAGTCATCGGTAACGAAGGCGTGCTCGGCGTCACCCTGTTCATGGGCGGCGGCAAGAGCCTCAACCGGGCCACGGTGAAAAGCGCCGGCTACGGTTTTCGCCTCAAGGCCAGCATCCTGCTGGAGGAATTTGCGCGCGGCGGCGCCCTGCAGCAACTGCTGCTGGGCTACACACAGGAATTGATCACGCAGATGTCGCAAACCGCCGTGTGCAACCGCCATCACAGCGTGCCGCAGCAACTGTGCCGCAGCCTGCTGCTGACGCTGGACCGCCTGCCGGATAATGAAATCAGCGTTACCCAGAGTTCGATTGCCGCCATGCTGGGCGTACGCCGCGAATCGGTGGCGGAAGCGGCCGGCAAGCTGCAGGAAGAAGGCGTGATCCAATATGCACGCGGGCATCTGACGGTGCTGGACCGCAGCGGCCTGGAAGCCAGGGCTTGCGAGTGCTATCACGATCTCAGGCATGAATGCCATACCATGCCGGCTGAGAAAAAGGCGTCGTGAAATAGTCGTGCCCAAAGGCGGCGGCTATGTATTTCGGCGCATGGCTTGCCGCGTGCCGGTCGCGCTTGCGCATCTGATGAATCGACGTAAAGGAAGAAGAATATCGCGTCGAACCGAGGACTTGGCGCAACTGGCATATCAGACTGATAAAATCCAGCGGCCCTGACAGCCGGCTGGATTTTTTTATTGGCGGCTAGCGCGCCCGGTTAATTTGCCGCGGGCTTTGCCGGCTCGCCGGCAACCGTAGCGCCATCCGGCGCAACATGCATGCCCAGCACCTTGGTCAAGAATCCCCAGCGGTCAGCCACCTCTTCGATCTGCTTCGAGGTCGGCTTGCCGGCGCCATGCCCGGCCTTGGTATCGATGCGTATCAGCACCGGCGCCGCGCCGGCCTGATCGGCCTGCTCGGTTGCCACAAACTTGAAACTGTGCGCCGGCACCACGCGATCGTCGTGATCGGCGGTGGTCACCAGGGTGGCCGGATAGCAGGTTCCCGGCTTCAGGTTATGCAAGGGCGAATAAGCGTACAAGGCCTTGAATTCATCGGCGTTGTCGGAAGAACCGTAGTCAGAAGTCCAGCCCCAGCCGATGGTGAATTTATGGAAGCGCAGCATGTCCATCACGCCGACTTGCGGAATCGCCGCCGCAAACAGATCCGGCCGCTGCACCATGGTGGCGCCCACCAGCAGGCCGCCGTTGCTGCCGCCGCCGATCGCCAGCTTTTGCGGTGAGGTATATTTATTGGCGATCAGCCACTGCGCCGCACCGATGAAATCATCGAACACATTCTGCTTGTGCAGCTTGGTGCCGGCTTCATGCCAGGCTTTGCCGTATTCGCCGCCGCCGCGCAGGTTCGGCAAGGCGTAGACGCCGCCCATTTCCATCCAGGCCAGGTTGGCCACCGAGAACGCCGGCGTCAGCGAAATATTGAAGCCGCCGTAGCCGTACAGATAGGTCGGGTTGCTGCCATCCAGCTTGATGCCCTTTTTCGAGACGATGAACATCGGCACCTTGGTGCCATCCTTGCTGCTGTAGAACACCTGGCGGGTTTCGAAGGCGCTCGGATCGAAATCGACTTTCGGCTGCCGGTACAGGCTGCTCTTGCCGCTTGCCAGGTCGTAGCGATAGATGGCGGCTGGAGTGGTGAAGCCGGTAAACGAATAGAAGGTTTCCTTATCGCTGCGCTTGCCGCCAAAACCGCTGGCGGAGCCGATGCCAGGCAACGCCACTTCACGCACCAGCTTGCCATCCAGGGTAAAGACCTTGATCTGGCTGCGCGCATCTTTCAGATAATCGAGCACCAGGCGCTGGTCGACCAGGTTCGCGCCTTGCAAGGTTTCCTCGGCTTCCGGCACGATCATTTTCCACTTTGCAGTTTGCGGCTGGCGCGTGTCGATCGCGATGACGCCGCCTTTTGGCGCATTCTTGTTCGAATTGAAGTAGAACACCGGGCCGTCGTTATCGATGAAATCGTAGGATGCATCGAAATCGTCGAGCAGCGGCTGCATGGCTGCATTCTTCTTGCTCAGGTCTTTGTAGTAGACGCGGTTCTTTTGCTCGGTGCCTTGCGAGATGCTGACGATCAGGTACTTGCCATCGTCGGTGACATGGCCGGCGAAGCCCCACTCTTTCTGGTCCGGGCGATCGTAGACCAGGACATCGTCCGACTGCGGCGTGCCCATTTTATGGAAATACAGTTTCTGGAAATAATTGACGTCGGCCAGCTTGGTCGCCTCTTTCGGCGCGTCGTAGCGGCTGTAGAAAAATCCGGAGCTGTCATGGGCCCAGGACGCGCCCGAGAATTTCACCCATTGCAAATGATCGGCGGTGTCTTTGCCGCTTTCGATGTCACGCACTTTCCACTCGTTCCAGTCTGAACCGGAAGCCGCGGTGCCGTAGGCCAGATACTTGCCGTCCGGGCTGACGGCGATGCCCGCCAGCGCCACCGTGCCATCCGCCGCCAAGGTATTGGGATCCAGCAGCAGGCGCGGCTCGTCGTTGATATGCTTGACCGTGTACAGCACCGCCTGGTTTTGCAGGCCGTCGTTACGGCTGTAGAAGTAGCGGCCGCCTTCCTTGAACGGCACGCTGAAGCGTTCATAATTCCACAGTTTGGTAAGCCTGTCGCGGATCGCGGAACGCGCCGGAATCGTCTCCAGATAGCCATGCGTCAGCTTGTTCTGCGCCTCGATCCAGGCCTTGGTATCGTCGCCGTTGGCGTTTTCCAGCCAGCGGTAGGGGTCGGCTACCTTGACGCCGTGATAGTCGTCGGTCTGATCGATTTTCTTGCTGGCCGGGTAGCTCAGGGGCTGGCTGGCCGCGGGGCATTGCTGGGCGATGCTGGCGCCGCTGGCGAGGATGGCGGATAAGGCAAGTGCGTGTTTTAGATACATGTTTTGTCCGTTGTGATTTGGGGTGAAATCAAGTCAGCAAAGAGTCATGCCGTCATCAGGCGCTCGCGGATAAGCGGGCGATGATTTTTTTGCGTTACGTTAACTTTTTTAATAGCAACTATGCTATCTTGCAATTCTAGTATGTAACATACTGTAGCGCATGTCGATCTGTATTCAACAGACACCCATACCCAACTTTTAGAGACAAAGAAAAACGCCATGAAAACACTACTGATTTGCGCCTTTGCCCTGCCCTTGATTGCTGCCTGCGCTGCACCTTCCAGCGAGCCGGACGGTGCTTCTTACGTGCCGCAGGAAGCCGTGTACACGACGGGCAGTAATCTGCCGACCAAGCAAGCCAAATCGTCGGGCGTACAAACCATGTCGCCGGAGCAGGCCAGAGACATGGTGTTTCCAGTTGCTCCCAGAGGTCCTAAAGATTAAGAGTCTGCTTTAAAAAGCGGTAGTGAATAAAAAAGAGCTGTTGCAGACCATGCAAACAGCTCTTTTTTTGTATCGCCATACGGTGCGCTTAATTCACCGGACGATTGACCTGCATTACCCACAAGCGCGCCAGGTCGGCAACGCCATCCGCGCCCTGGACAGTCTTGAAAGCCTGGATCGCCTTTTCCTTCTGGCCGGCCATCTGATAAGCAATCCCCAGATGCAATTTGGCGTCTTCGCTACGCTTCAAGCCACTCTTTTTCAAACCGTCTTCCATCAGCGCCAGGCCCTTGTCGAACTGGCCTGCAGTCACTAGCGCGTAACCGAGATTAATCTGCCCTGTGCCTTCCTTGGAACTGGATACCGAGGCTTCGCTTTGCGCCATGGTTTTCAGGTCGTCGGCTGCAGCCTTGTTGGCCTGGTCGCGCAGACGCTTCTGTTTGGCGGCATCCGAACCGCTTCCCAACAGGCCGGCCTGGTAACCCTGGTCCATGACTTTCTTGGCTTCCGCAGGGAAACCTGCCAGCAGGGCCAGTTGCGCCATATCGGTGAATTCAGTGCTGGTTTGCAGCTGGATCGTGGCCGCTTTCAAACGATAAACGTCGAGCACCAGGCGGTCGGAAAAGCCTGGCTTGGACTGTACCTTGTTGAGCAAATCGGCCCAGTATTCTTTCTTCGGATAATAGGTGTTCAGCTTCTCCAGGACGGCCAGATAAGCGACCTTGTCGTTACTCTTCAATGCGCAGCTGATCAACAGCTTCAGGTTGATTTCGCTCGGTGCCCGGCCCGCAGCTTCATCAGCGGCAATCACTGCCTGCAGTTCGCTGGTGGCGCGGGGAATGTCGTTACTCAGATAGTACGACTGGATCAGCAGAGTATGTGTTGCCGGATCGTTGTCGCCCTCTTTCTGGGAACGCGACAGCCACTCAATGGCTTTCGGATAATTTTGTGCTTCGTAATACAGGTTGCCCAGCGCCTTGACGATCTTGGCCTGCTCCGCAGGAGCCAGGCGTCCGGAAGCGATCACCGCTTCAAACGATTTTCCTGCCAGCGGGATGTCGCCGGCGCTGGCCGCGGCAGCGCCGCGCATGCGGTCAATCGAGTAGATTTCAAATGGCGTCTTGTCGCCGACAGCGTCCGTTTCCGCTATCTTTGCCAGCGCTTCCTTGTACTTTTGTTCTTTGATCAGGGCCTGTGCCGCCTGCAGCGGCAGGCCGATTTCCTGGCGCACGGTTTCGGCTTTCGCCTTGTCGGCATCGTCGGCGGCATAAGCGCTTTGAGTAAGGCCTAAAACAGGAAGCGTCGCGTTGAGGCCGACTGCGGCCAGCAACACAAACATGGGAGCGAAGCGTAATTTGGACATAGCTATTCTTTCAATCGAAAACGAAAATAGGCAGGTTCCAGGGCGTAACCCTAAACCTGCCTATTGCCTGGTGCGAAAAACCAAACCTATTTGTTACTCCATGAACTGCTCGTTGCCAACGATGCCGATCTTGGTGACGCCCAGCCGCTGCGCCGACGCCATCACGGCAGCCACCGACTTGTACTCCACCAGCTTGTTCGGACGCAGATGCACTTCATCGATATTGCCGCCGGCGACCACCGTTTTCAGACGGTCTTCCAGCTCTGCGCGGTTGGCCATCGGCGTACCGTTCCACATCACCGTGCCGCTCGGATCGATATCCACCGTGTCGACCACTGGCAGAGCCAATGGCGGCGGCGGATTACCGGTCGGCATGTTCAGCTTGATCGCATGATTCTGGATCGGAATCGTGATGATCAGCATGATGATCAGCACCAGCATGACGTCAATCAGCGGCGTCATGTTCATTTCCATCATCGGTTCCGGATCATTGGCGTTGCCGCCGGATGAGCCCACATTCATACCCATTTGATGCTCCTAATATTTGAGACTTCCTGCGTAGTCGGTTGAAGGCAGAGTCATGCGGCCCTCTTCAGCGCCGCGTGAACTCCGCCTCCCACAGATCAGTTGCGTGCAGGCGGTTCGGTAATGAACCCGATCTTGGCGATCCCTGCCCGCTGCGCAGTCAGGATCACCTTGCCGATGTATTCATACTTGGTTTGCTGATCGCCGCGGATATGCAGTTCCGGTTGTGGCACTTCTACTGCCACTTCCTTCAGTTTCGACAGCAAAGTCGCGGTATTCGGCACCAGTTGCTCGTTCCAGAACATGTCGCCTTGCTTATTCACCGCCAGGTTGATGTTCTCTGGCTTGGTTTTATAAGGTTCGTCGAATTCGTTCGGCAGCTTCACTGGAATCGTATGTGTCACCACCGGGATCGTGATCAGGAAGATGATCAGCAAGACCAGCATGACGTCGACCAGCGGCGTCGTGTTGATCGTGCCGATCACTTCGTCTTCATCCCCATCGGGAGAGCCGAGTGACATCGCCATGATTAGCCAACCTTTTTGTTGATATGGGCAACCTGGACAGCCGAGCTCGAGGACATCACGCCGCTCAGCAGGACCGAGTGCAGGTCAGCACTGAACGAACGGATTTCTTCCATTGCGCTCTTGTTGCGGCGGACCAGCCAGTTGTAACCCAGAACCGCAGGCACAGCCACTGCCAGACCGATCGCGGTCATGATCAGCGCTTCACCGACCGGACCGGCAACCTTGTCGATCGACGCCTGGCCGGCGATACCGATCGCTGTCAGCGCGTGGTAAATACCCCAGACGGTACCGAACAGACCAACGAACGGTGCAGTCGAACCGACGGTTGCCAGGAATGCCAGGCCGTCTTGCAGGCGGCTTTGCACTTTTTCGACCGAACGCTGGATCGACATGGTGACCCAGGTGTTCAGGTCGATCTGTTCCAGCAAGGCGCCGTCGTGGTGATGGGTGGAGTTCACGCCGTTTTCAGCGATGAAGCGGTAAGCGCTGTTTGGCTTGAGGCCGGCGACGCCTGCCTCAACCGTACCGGCTTTCCAGAATGTTTTCTTGGCGTTGTTAGCCTGGCCCATCAATTTCACTTGCTCGATCAGCTTGGTGATGATGATGTACCAGCTGCCCATCGACATCAGGACCAGGATGATCAGGGTGCCGCGGGCAACGAAGTCGCCGCCTTTCCACAGGGCGTCCAGGCCGTATGGATTGTCGACGGTTTCCTTGGAGGCCGGAGCCGGCGGCGGGGTTGGGGTGTCGGCCAGCGACGCTGCTGCAGTATCAGCAGCTTTAGGCGCGTCGGCAGCAGCCGGTGCGGAAGCGGCAGCGGATGCTGCGGCTGGTGTCTGGGCGATTGCGGCCAGCGGCGAGATCGTCACAGCGGAGATCATCAGAGCGGCAGCCAGGGCGGATAAGCGATTACGAGTGATAGACATACTAATACTCCAAATTTGATAAATTAGATTGCTAGGATAACGGACAAAGTAGGGGTTCTACACGTCGATTATTCGAGCTTCCAGACATACTGCATTTTTGTCGTTGACTGCACGGGTTTACCGTCGGCCATGGCCGGGGTGAAATGGCACAGGCTCCAGGCTTTCACCGTGGCTCTGTCCAGATCCTTGAAACCACTGCCTTTTTCAACAGAAGAATCAATCACGTTGCCATCAGCGCCAATCGTCAGTCTGACAGTCACAGTACCCTCTTCTTCATTACGCAAGGAAGTTCTTGGATACTCCGGCTTTTCGCAATTCCCAGCAATTTTGGCGCTGGTATGGGCGGGTGGGCCTGACTCGCCGGTAGTCGACGGTTGTGCTACGGACGTCGGCAAATCGTTGGTCGGCGGTTTGACGTTGGTGACGGCAGCAATCACATTTTCCTGTGGCGGCGGCGTTACCTTTACCTCGGGTGGAGGTACGAACGGTGGCGGCGGCGCAACCGATTTTGGCGGCGGCGGTACCGGCTTGTCCGGTGGTGGTGGCGGTGGTGGCGGCTTGATCTCCTCGATGATCTTGGTTTCGACCGGTTGCTGAATCACTTCAACAACTTTACGGGCGAGCCCGGTAACCAGCGCATAAACTAGAGCTACATGCAGAAGAACCACCACGCTGATGCCAACTACATTCTTGGAAGGGTTTCTCCCATCCTGCGTGAAATCCATGCCTCTTTCCTCCGATACTACATTATTCAATTGCCAGAACTGCCTGCAATCTGATGAGTGAACTACAGCCCAAATACGATAACGCAAAAACCATACCAACCATGGTGAGCTATTCCGGTATTTTCATTGCAAAACCTACAAAGATACCAATCTACCATCACCTAATTTAAGCGCATCTATAAATACTACATCAATGACTCCCAAAACAGCAGAAAGATGCTACTTAACTTACGTATTCGGAAAAGCCAAAACCACCTGGAAACTTCCCAGGTGGTTTGCTTACGAATAGTACTTAAGCCAATCGATTCCCGCTATCAGAAGAATTGATAGTTGGCGCGGACGAAGAACGCACGGCCAATTGGGTCACCGTAACGTGCATCGTAACCATATTGGAAGTTATCGGTGACGTTAGACGATGGTGGGTCGGTGTTCAACAGATTCTTGATACCGGCAGTCAAGGTCAGGTTCTTGAAGCCAGTGTAGGAAGCTGACACGTTGTAACGTGTATAAGAGCCGACTTCGTGGGTGTTGTGCTGCTTGTCGATCAGGCCGCCGTTTTGATCGCGGTAACCAGTCGAGTACACCTGTTGCAACATCGCATTCCAAGGACCCTTGGCCCAGTTCAATGTTGCTGTATGACGCCAGCGGAAAATCGGACCGCCGTTGGCATAGACCGCCAGATTGTTCTGGTAAGCGCCGCCAGCTTCAGTCTGATAGTCGTACTGGGTGATGTAAGTACCATCCAGCGACAGGCCGAAATCGCCCAATGTAGTCTTCGGCAGACGCCATGCAAAGCCCAGGTCGAAACCGGAGGTATGGATGTTGCCCAGATTGACGTTGGTATCAAGGATGTATTTCAGGGAACCATCGGCATTGCGGACGAAGTTCGCTGCGTACTTGACTGGATCAGCAAAAATATCTTGTTCCGAGATCACGGAGATCTGGTTCTTGATCTTGATGTTGAAATAGTCGACCGATGTCGTGACGTTCGGCAACGGCTCAGCCACCATACCCAACGTGAACGAAGTCGATTTTTCCGGTTGCAGATTGGTGTTGCCACCGATGAAACGGAAAAACTGCTGGTTACAATCGCGCGAAGCATTGCCACCTGCACCTACGTTGCCGCCTGGGCACAAAACTGGGTCGTTGTAAGCGCTTTGTGTATAGGTCGTCGAGTTTGGATCATGCAGTTCGTACAGGCTCGGAGCGCGGAAACCGGTGCTGTAGGTGGTGCGGAACATCAGCTGCTTGGCTGGCTGCCAGCGCAAGGAAGCCTTAGGATTGAGCGTGCCGCCTACATCGCTGTAGTTGTCGTAGCGAGCAGCAAAGTTCGCCTCGAGGGTTTTGAAGATAGGCACGTTCAACTCGGTAAACACCGCCTTGACGTTACGGCTGCCCGACGAAGACTGGGCTGTCGAAGAACCGGTGCTTTCCGACAGATTGGCGACGTCGTGGTCGACGTTGAAGTTTGCCTTTTCCTTACGCAGTTCGCCACCGAAAGCGAAACCAACGCCACCTGCTGGCAATTGGAACAATTCACGGCTGGCAGTGAAGTCCAGAGTCGTGACTGTCGTCTTCGCATCTTCATAAATACCCTTTACCTGGGCATTATTCAGATAGGCTTGACCAGCTGCATCCTGCGCACCAAACGGATTGATGACGCCGCTCAACATGCCGGCTTTAACCAGGTCGTTGTTCAGGTAACCGCGGACCAGATTGTCGTTAGCCTTGCTCATTGCATAGGCCAGACCGGTCTTGTAGTCCCAGCCGGCGACTGTGCCATCCAGGCTCAGCAACAGACGATCGGTAGTGTTTTTGGACTCTGTAACGCGACCGCCGGTAGCCTGGGAGCGCCAGTTCAGCGCCAGCGGACCGCCGCTGGCTGTACCTGGCGTGATGCCATTGCCAGGATAGTAACGGCTGTTCGGATTGATCACGTAATCGCCGCTGCCGCCGTCATAATTCGCGCTGGAGAAAACGTCAGGAGCAATGTAAGTCTTGATCTTGCTTTCGGAATGCAGGTATTCGACCGATGCGGTATTGTCCGCGTTCAACTTGAAACTGCCCTTGCCCAAGACAGCAATTTCTTCTGTCTTTGGCACGATACCGATAGCTGCCTGGGTGTTGTAACGGCAGATACCGCCTTTAGCGTTATAGGCATAAGGAGGATTGCTGCAGTTTGGCGTCCCGGCGTACGGATTGGTAAATGTGCCGCTGTTGATATCGGTGTAGTTACCTGGCATCGCATTCGCGCTGCCGGTATTCAGGCCGATGCCAGGGTTCTGGCCGCCTTTTGCCGCAAAACTGCGGTCAGCCGCCTTGACGGCATTCTGTGTGTGGTAGTCGATCACGCCAAAGAAGTTGTAGCCGTCTTTGTCCAGATCGCCCATGCCGCCCGACAGGTTGAAACGTTTTTCAGCAGCGCCGGCTTGTTGCGGCAGGATGCCTTCGGCGCTCAGGTTGAGGCCGGTGTACGAACGCTTGGTGATGAAGTTGATTACGCCGCCGATAGCATCGGTACCGTAAACCGCGGACGCACCGTCGCGCAGAACTTCGACGCGGTCCAGCGCTGCAATTGGTATCACGTTCAAGTCGACTGCTGAACCGTCAAACGCGGCATTCGCCAGGCGACGACCATTCAGCAGCACCAGTGTCTTGTTGGAGCCCAGACCACGCAAGTCGGCGGAAGAACCTACGGTCTTGCCGGCGCCGACGTTGGAAGAGGCTGTGAATTGAGTTTGATTGCCCGAGATGCTGGACAAGACTTCAGCGGCTGTAGTAGCGCCGGTCTTGACAAAATCGTCGGCTTTAATCGTTGTGATTGGCGAAGCGCCTTCGGAGGCAACCCGCTTAATCGATGAGCCAGTAATTTCGACTCGTTGCATTTGTTGTGGAGCATCGTCCGTCTTTGTCTCCTGCGCCTGCACTGAATGGGCCAACAGACCTAGCCCAACAGCTACGCCGCCTGAAAACATCAGTCGCAGCGAACGTGGCAATCCCCGTTCCTTCATCATAACCAAACTCCCTATGGGTAAAAGTTAGAGTTGAAATTTAAGTTTTTGTAGTAAATCTAAGTACGATTTGTTAATCGCCTTCTGAGCGATGCGTCAAAAATCTTTTGCACAACAACGACCAAAAAGCAGATTTCTTTCGCGAGTAAAACAGTGCTACATGGTCATCCTTCTGGTACCAATTTGTAATTGTTTGCCAGAAACATTTCCACTGAAGACTACAAGCAAAAAATATGCCACAGGTTTTAATGCAGCTAAAATAGTGTATCCTAAAAAAAATAAAAACAGCATTTAATTTGGGCAACGCCTGCGAACTGTTGCTTATATACGCCAAATAACAAATACGCATATAAGTATAAGTAAAGTCACATAGATCGATTTAATGGCGAAACTACGCCATTTCGCGGGCTGTTTAGGCCTAGAATGCGGAACATTTAACTGCCCCGTGGCAAGAAAATAGAGACTGGATTATGTGGAACTTTAAGCAAATTACGCAATCGTGCATTGCACCAATAATGCTCATTTCGTGCATCGCAGGTGCAGCACTTCCTGCTCAAGCTGGCAATAATCCGGCGGATCCATCCAAAGTGGTGCGTGTGGCTTTGCAGGCTGCGGATGACGGCTTCGATCTGGTGCACACCTACAACGCCTATTCCGCATGGGTAGGCGAGGCCATTTTTGAACGCTTGCTGACTTACGACTATCTGGCGCGCCCATCCAAACTGATCCCCGGAACGGCGGAAGCCATGCCGGAAGTCAGCGATGGCGGCAAGACCTATGTTTTCCACATCAAGAAGGGGATTTATTTTGCCCCTGACCCTGCTTTCAAGGGGGTACGCCGCGAACTGACTGCCGCAGACTATGCGTATACCTTTAAGCGTTTCCTCGATCCGAAGAACCGCTCTCCCTCTGCCAACGTATTGCAAGGCAAGATCGCCGGCATGGACGAACTGATTGCCTCGGCGAAGAAAACCGGAAAATTCGACTACGACGCCCCGCTCAGCGGCTTGCAGACACCTGACCGCTACACCCTGCGGATAACGCTCAACGCCCCGGACTACAACTTCCTGTACATCATGGCATTCGTCGGCCTGGGCGCGCAGGTGCGCGAAGTGGTGGATGCCTATGGCGATCGCACCCCAGCCCATCCGGTCGGTACCGGCCCCTACATGCTGGAACAATACGTACCGCGCAGCAAAATCGTATTGGTCGCCAATCCCGAATACCGCGGCTACACCTGGGACTTCAAATCGTCCGGCTCGGCCTGGGATGACCAGCTGGTGCACGACATGAAAGGCAAGAAAATGCCCCAGGTCGGCCGCGTCGAGGTCAACATCATCGAAGAAGAACAATCGCGCTGGCTGGCGTTCCAGGGCAAGCAGATCGATTTTGATTACCTGCCCCAGGCAGCCGCCCCTACCGTTCTCGATGGCAAAAAGCTGAAGCAATCGTTCATCGATGAAGGCATCCGCCTCGACACCATCACGGAAGCGGGGGTGGTCTACACCTTCCTCAACTTCAAAGACCCCTTGATCGGCGGCAGCAGCCTTGAAAAGAACGCCCTGCGGCGGGCAATCGCGATGGCTTACAACATCGACGATGAAATAAGCCAGGCGCGCCTGGGCCTGGCGGTGAAAGCGCAAATGGCGATACCCGAAGGCGTGCTTGGCCATGACCCCAGCTACCGCAACAGCATTGCCTACGATCCGGTACTGGCAAACAAATTGCTTGACCACTTTGGCTACAAGCGTGGGGCCGATGGTTACCGCACCCTGCCCGACGGCAAGCCGCTGACTTTAAAAATTGCAACGGAAGCCAGCGCGATCAGCACGGTTTTCTCGGAAATATGGAAGCGCGGACTCGATAAAATCGGCATTCGCGTCGAATTCAAGGTCAGCAATTTTGCTGACAACCTGAAGGCGGCGACTGAATGCAAACTGATGATGTGGAACGGCTCGTGGACTGCGGACTATCCTGAAGGCGACAACTTCATGCAGCTGCTGTACGGCCCGAACGTGGGACAAGGCAATAACGGCTGCTATAGCTCGCCGGCCTATGACGCCCTGTATGTCAAGGCCAAGGCGCTGCCGCCGGGACCGGAGCGCAACCAGCTGTATATCGACATGAGCAGGCAGATGGAAGCCGATACCGCCTGGGTGCTGACAACGTCGCGTTTGCGCAACTGGATGATACGGCCATGGGTCAAGGGCTTCAAGCGTCACCCTATCCTGCAGGCCGACTGGGAGTATCTCGATGTTGAAAAACACTGAGCGCCTATCTATCTTTTTGCGCGGGATTCTGTAGTATGCCGCCTTAACCTGGAACGTACGGCCGTCATCGGCCCCAAAACTAAACAAAACAGGAGACAACCCACATGAACAGGTTTCAACTAAGCAGAGCAGGCGTACACTATTTCATCTTGATGGATTGCTAAGCAAAAAACAGTACCAGTCGCGCATTCGCTACCCGCTATAGTGCGCGACGTCATTGGAAATGACACTATTTTGGCTGAAGATAAGCAATCTTAAGCACAAGAAAATAATCACCTGCTCAAAAGGCAATGAAAATGCATCGTAAATTATCGAATCTGCTTGGCTTTAAAAAAGTATTGATAGGGCAAATGCTGGTTGTCGCGGCGTTTGCGGGGAGCGCCAGCGCTGCCACCAGCACCAACCCGGCCGACCCGACGAAAGTGATCAAGATGGGTTTCGAAGCCGCGGACGACGGCTTCGACATGATCAGAACCGCCAATTTCTATTCCGGCTGGGTCAGCGAAGTCATCTACGAAACCCTGCTCACCTATGACTATCTGGCCAGGCCGGCCAAACTGGTGCCGCAAACCGCGGAAGCCATGCCGGAAATCAGTGAAGACGGTAAAACCTATACCTTCCATATCAAAAAAGGCATCTTTTTTTCTCCCGACCCGGCCTTCAAGGGCGTGCGCAGAGAACTGACCGCCGAAGACTATATATACACATTCAAGCGCGTTCTCGATCCGCAAAGCCGTTCGGTACACGCGAGTTTCCTCGCGGGTAAGATCGTCGGCCTCGACGACCTCGCCGCCCAGGCGCAAAAAAGCGGCCATTTCAATTACGATACCCCGGTCGCCGGCTTGCAGGCGCCAGACCGCTATACCCTGCGCGTCACCCTCAACGCCAAGGATTACAACTTCCTGAACATCATGGCCTATTCCGCCTTCGGCGCGGTGGCACAGGAAGTCATCAGCACCTACGGCCAGCAAAGCGGACAGCACCCGGTCGGCACCGGCCCGTACATGCTGCAAACCTATGTCCCGCGCAGCAAGATCGTATTGGTCGCCAACCCTGAGTACCGGGGCTTTACCTGGGACTTCAAGCCTTCCTCCGACGCTACTGACAAGCAAATCGTCAAGGACATGCAGGGCAAGAGAATGCCCCAGGTCGGCAGGGTCGAGATCAATATCATCGAAGAAGAGCAATCGCGCTGGCTGGCGTTCCAGGGCAAGCAGATCGACTTCGACAAAATGCCGCAACTGGCAGCCCCAACAGTATTGGATGGGGACAAGCTGAAGCCGGAATACGCCGAACAAGGCATCCAGCTGCAGCGCGTGGTTGACGCCGGCGTCACCTACACCGTCATGAACCACAAGGATCCGACCATAGGCGGCAACAGCCTCGACAGGATTGCCCTGCGGCGCGCAATCGCCATGGTGTACGACAACAAGCAGGAAGTCTCCATCTTGCGCAACGGCCAGGCCACCAAGCTGGAAATGTTCATTCCGCCCGGCGTTGTCGGCTACGATCCGACCTATCGCAACAGCGTCGCCTACGATCCGGTACTGGCAAACAAGCTGCTGGATCATTTCGGCTACAAGCGTGGCGCCGACGGTTACCGCACCATGCCGGACGGTAAGCCGCTGCTGCTGAAATTTACCCGTGAACAAGCTGTGTTCTACCAGGAAATGTCAGAGCTGTGGAAACGCGGTCTGGACAAGATCGGCATCCGTTCTGAATTCATCATCAACAATTTCGCTGACAACCTGAAAGCCGCCACCCAGTGCAAACTGATGCTGTGGGGCGCCGCCTGGAATGCTGACTATCCAGAAGGCCAGAATTTCATGCAATTGCTGTATGGCCCGAATGTCGGCCAGGGCAATCATGGCTGCTATAGCTCACCAACCTACGACGCACTGTATGAAAAAGCCGTTGCCTTGCCGCCCGGCCCTGAGCGCAACCAGCTCTATCTGCAGATGAATCGGCAGATGGAAGCAGACTCGGCGCTGGTGGTGAACACCACCCGCATTCGCAGCTGGCTGGCGCGGCCATGGGTCAAAGGCTTCAAGAAGCACCCGATCCTGCACGCCGAATGGCAGTACATCGACGTCGACAAACATTAAGCCGCCTACTCAGTAATTAACAAGACACCCTGCTCCGGCAAGCCGAACGCCTGCCGCAGCCCCACCGCTAAAGATTTATGAAGGAGACAAATGGTATGAACTCGCTTTGGTTACGCGGGATATTGGTTGCGTGTTTAGCGTGTGCCCTGCCGATGCATGCATCGGCCGCGGCGGCGCCGATTTCGCCAGCTGATCCCGACAAGGTATTGCGCTTCGTCTTCGTGGCGCCGGAAACCGGTTTCGATCCGGCCGTGACGCGCGACCTTTATTCGCAGCTGGTGAATCAGTCGGTGTTTGAAACGCTGTTCGCCTACGAATACCTGGCGCGCCCGGCCAAGCTGATGCCTTCGGCGGCAGCCGCCCTGCCGGAAGTCAGCACCGACGGCATGACTTACACCATCCACCTGAAAAAAGGCATCTACTTTGCCGATGATCCGGTGTTCAACGGCAAGAAGCGCGAACTGACCATGGGCGATTTCGTCTATGCGTGGAAACGCCTGTTCGATCCGCAACTGGCTTCGCCGCAAACCTGGCTGCTGGAAGGCAAAGTGGTCGGCCTCGACGAAGTCGCCGCGCAAGCCAAGAAAACCGGCCATTTCGACTACGATGCCAACGTCCCCGGTTTCGAACTGCTGGACCGCTATACCCTGCGTATCCATTTGAAGCAACCCGACTTCAACCTCGGCATGATCCTGGCGCACCAGCCAACCAGCGCCGTGGCGCGTGAAGTCATCGAAAAATACCGCGATGCCCAAGGCACCGTGATGGCGCACCCGGTCGGTACCGGCCCTTACATCCTGAGCCAATGGGTACGCGGCGCGCGCATGGTGTTGACCGCCAATCCGGACTACCGCGGCTACACCTGGGATTTCCAGCCTAGCACTGACCCTGGCGATGCTGCCATCGTGGCCAAGATGAAGGGCAAGCGCATGCCGCAAATCGGCCGCGTTGAAATCAGCGTGATGGTGGAAGACCAGTCGCGCCTGCTGGCGTTCGAAGGCGACGAAGTCGACATCACCGAATTGCAAGGCCCGCTGGCGCCGCAAGTCATGAGCGGCGGCAAGCTGAAGCCGGAATTCGTCAAGCGCGGCGTGCAGCTGTCGCGCATCGTCGATCCTGAAATCAGCTATTTCTACTGGAATATGCAAGATCCGGTGCTGGGCGGCATGAGCAAGGAAAAAATCGCCCTGCGCCGCGCCATCGCCATGGCGCATAACGTCCGTGAAGAACTGAAGGTAGTCTGGAACGACGAAGGAATTCCGCTGGAATACCCGATCCCGCCAGGCGTGGTCGGCTACGACCCGAATTACAAGAGCAGCATCCAGTACGAACCGGAAGTGGCCAACGCCCTGCTCGACAAGTTCGGCTACAAGATCGGCAAGGATGGCTACCGCACCCTGCCGGACGGCAAGCCGCTGACGATACGCTATACCGCGCGCGCCGACTCCAATGGTCAGCAGCAATCGGAAATGTGGAAGAAGACCTACGACACCATCCACATCCGCATGGTCGGCGACCTGAAAACCTTCCCCGACCTGCTCAAGGCGGAAAAAGAATGCCAGATACAAACGCGTACCTCGCCATGGATTGCCGACTATCCGGACGGCGATAACTTCATGCAGCTGTTCTACGGTCCGAACATCTACCAGAACAACAATGGCTGCGTCAAGATTCCCGAATACGACGTGCTCTACGCCGCCTCGCAAAAAATGCCGGCCGGTCCGGAACGCGATGTCTTGTATCACAAGATGGCGCGCATCCTGGAAGTCGATGCGCCGGCGCGCATCGGCTATGCCCGCTACCGCAACATGATCGCGCAGCCGCGTGTGATCGGCTACAAGAAGCATCCGGTCATGCCTACCGAATGGATGTATTTCGATATCGAAAAACGCACTAAATAAAATACCGCGCAGCGGGATGGCAAAGCGCCTCCCGCCGCCCTTCCCAATCACTGTTAATTTTCACTCGGCCCATATTTGAGGTAATGCATGAAAACATCGTCACTTTTCTTGCCGGTCACCACAGCGTTCTTCACGCTGATGATGAACCAGGCAGTCGCCCAAGGCGCACAGCGGCCCTTGATACCGCTGTTGCAGGCGGATCAGATCCCCACTCTCTGCAGCAACACCCTGGACGGCCTGCGCAAGCGCGTCGCCACGCTGGAGAAACTGCCGCCGGCCCACGCCAAAGACAGCAAGAAAGTGCTGACCGAATGGAACGATCTGCAAATCGCGCTGGAAGACCTGCAAGGCCCGGTCGATATCCTCAACAACGTTTCACCGGACGCCAAAGTCCGCAGCACCACTGAAGCCTGCCTGATCGAAACCAACAAGTTCGCCACCGACCTGCTGCAAAGCGAGAAGCTGTACGCCCGCTTCAAGGCGATCCAGCCGACCGACCCTGTCGAACAGAAACTGCGCCAGGACATCCTGTACAGCTTCGACGACACCGGCGTTTCCCTGCCGCCTGAAAAGCGCGCCCGCATGAAGGAAATCCTCGACAAGCTGGGCGAGCTGAGCCAGGAATTCGCGCGCAATATCCGCGACAACAACCAGAAACTGACTTTCACTCCGGCCGAACTACAAGGCATGCCTGCCGCTTACCTGGCGCGCGCCAAGCGCGACGACAAAGGCAACTACCTGCTCGGCTTCGAATACCCGGATTACAAGCCGTTCATGGAATCGGCGGATAACAGCGATGCGCGCCGCCGCTACCAGATTGCCTTCGCCAACCACGGCACGCCGAAGAACCTGGAGATCCTGAAACAGGCCATGGACCTGCGCCATGAAATGGCCGGCCTGTTCGACCTGCCAAGCTATGCTGATCTGGTAACGCGCCGCCGCATGGTCAAGAATCCGCAAACCGTGGAAAAATTCCTGAGTGAAGTACAGACCGCGGTCACCCAGCTGGAACTCAAGGAAATCGAAGAACTGCGCGTGTTCAAATCGGAAACCCTGAAGACACCGCTGGCCGACACCAAACTGGAACGCTGGGATGCGGATTACTGGCAGCAGAAGATCAAGCAGGCGCGCTACAACGTCGACCAGGAAGCCCTGCGCAAGTACTTCCCTAGCGAAGCAGCAGTGCCTTGGATCCTGCATGTCTCCGGCGCCTTGTACGGCGTCGAATTCAAACGCGTGCAAGTACCGGTGTGGGACCCTGAAGTCCAGTACTACGACGTCATCGACGGCAAGAGCAAAGAACGTATCGCCGGCATCTATCTCGACCTCTATCCGCGCGAAGGCAAGTACGGCCATGCCGCCGCCTGGGGCACGCGCGGCGTCAGCACGCTGGCCCATCGCACCCCGGTCTCGACCCTGGTCACCAACCTCGACCGCAACGGCTTGAACAGCGACGAACTGGAAACCCTGGTGCACGAATTCGGCCACGTCCTGCACGGCGTGCTGTCGCACACCAAATACGTGGCGCAAGCCGGCACCAACGTCGAACTCGACTTCGTCGAAGCGCCTTCGCAGATGTATGAAGAGTGGGCCCGCCGCAAAGAATCGCTGACCCTGCTGGCCGGTTTCTGCAAGACCGCCTGCCCGACCATCGACGACGCCCTGCTGGCACGCCTGACCGCTGCCCACAACTACGGCCGCGGCATACGCTATGCGCGCCAGCTGCTGTACGCGAGCTACGACATGAGCGTCCACAACAACAAGGCGGACAAAGAACAGCCGCTGGCAGTCTGGCAGCAGATGGAAGGCGCGACGCCGCTGGGCTATGTCCCCGGCACCGAATTCCCTGGCCAGTTCGGCCACCTGATGGGCGGCTACGCAGCCGGTTACTATGGCTACATGTGGTCGGAAGTGCTGGCGCTGGACATGCTGTCGCGCTACAACGGCAAGCTGATGAATCCGGAAGTCGGCCATCTGTATCGTAACGACATCCTCGCGCGCGGCGCTGAAAAGCCGGCCGGCGAGATGGTCAGCAGCTTCCTCGGCCGCGAGCCGAACAGCAAGGCATTCTTTGACGAAATTTCAGGCCAGCGCCTGCATTAAGCCAGACTAAGGAACCATCATGACCGCTTATATCCTGCGCCGACTCTGGCAAATGCTGCCGACCATGCTCGGCGTTATCGTACTGGTATTTTTCCTGTTCAACTGGGTCGGGGGCGACCCGGCCTACATCCTGGCAGGGAAAATGTCGAACCCGCAACAGATCGCCAACATCCGCACCCAGCTCGGCATCGACCAGCCTTACTACATCCAGCTGTGGATCTTCATCAAGCAGATCGTCACCTTCAACTTCGGCACCAGCTGGAGCACCGGTGAATCTGTCGCCAACGTGATCCTGACCCGCCTCGGCCCGTCCATGACCGTGCTGATCCCGCTGACCATCCTGGAAACCCTGATCGCCGTGGCGCTGGCGCTGGCCGTGGCCTTCGTGCGCGGCTCCAAGACCGACCGCATGGTGATGGTGGCTTGCACCGTCGGCATGTCGATCAGTATTCTTGTCTACATCATTCTGTTCCAGTACTGGTTCGCCTACAAGCTCGGCATGTTCCCGGTGCAAGGCTGGGGCAACAGCTTCTGGGAAAACCTGTTCCACTACTCGGCCCTGCCAATCCTGATCATGCTGGCGGTGAGTATCGCCCCTAGCCTGCGCCTGTACCGTACTTTCGTGCTTGACGAAGTCAACCAGGACTACGTCCGCACCGCGCGCGCCAAGGGCGTCAAGGAACGCCGCATCCTGTGGGTGCACGTATTGCGCAACGCCGCGATCCCGATCATCACCAACGTCATGTCGAACCTGCCGGCCCTGCTGATCGGCGCCTTCCTGATCGAGCGCTTCTTCTCGATTCCAGGCATCGGCCGCGAAGTGATACTGGCGGTTGAACGCAGCGATTTCCCGGTGATCAAGGCGATCACGATCTATGTCGCCGCCGCCACCATGATATTCAACCTGTTGACTGACTTGCTGTACCAAGCCGTCGACCCACGCGTTCAACTGAAGTAGGAGCCGCCATGACTCAAAGTATACATTCGGCCCCTACCCAAGCGGCGCCGGCAAGCACAGTAGCTCTCAATGCTGTTCCCCAGACTCATTCCCCAGGCCTGTGGGCCCTGGCCTGGCGCCGCCTGCGCGCCGACCACGTGGCGATGGCGGCGATGGCCGTGGTCGGCCTTTACCTGGCCATGCTGGCGCTGTCTGCCAGCGGCCTGATCGCCAGCGACTGGTCGAAAGAAATCGGCGTCAACTACGCGCCGCCGACTTTCCTCGGTGCGCAAAGCGACGCCGAACGCGGCTTTGCCGACAACGATGCGGTGGTGGAAGCGCCGCCGCCGGAAAACCCGGTCGATCCGCTGCGCGACATCTTGCGCGATCTGCGCAAGAGCGGCACGGCGGCAGCACCGCCGCCGGTGATCGCCAACGACTACGGCATCGCCGACCCGCTCGCTGCTGAAATGGCTGAAATCCGCGCTGAGCTGGCCAAGAAAGGCAGCAGCGCCACCCTGATCCGCAAGCAGACGCTGCCGTTCGGCGCCGACAAGTGGGGTCACGACATCATCAAGAAAACCATCAAGGGCGCGGAAACCTCGATCATCGTCGGCCTGGTCTCGGCCTTGCTGGCGGTCGCACTCGGCACCATTTTCGGCGCCGTCTCCGGCTACTTCGGCGGCTGGATCGACGATGCTTTCAACTGGTTCTACAGCATCTTCACTTCCATCCCCTACCTGCTGCTGATCCTGGCAGTGGCCGCGGTGCTGCAGCAAAAGGGCGTGACGGCGATCGTGTTGATTCTCGGCCTGACCGGCTGGACCGGCACCTACCGCCTGATCCGAGCCGAATACATGAAGCACAAGTCGCGCGAATACGTGATGGCGGCGGACGCCATCGGCGCCAGCCACTGGAGCAAGATGTTCGGCCATATCTTCCCTAACGTCAGCCACGTCTCGCTGGTGCAGCTGTCGATCTCGGTAGTCGGCTTCATCAAATCGGAAGTGATCTTGAGCTTCCTCGGTTTCGGCGTGCCGGTCGGCGTCGTCTCCTGGGGCAGCATGCTGAACGAAGCGCAAAACGAATTAATTCTGGGTAAGTGGTGGCAGCTGGCGGCTGCGAGTATCGCCATGGCGATCCTGGTGACGGCGTTCTCGCTGTTCACCGATGCGCTGCGCGACGCCCTCGATCCGAAGCTGAAATAGGAGACATCATGGATTCCAGTAACCACAACAAGCAAGACAGCGCGCATCCACTTCTGCGCGTGCGCGACCTCCGCGTGAGTTTCCGCAGCGACAAGAAGACCATGGTGGAAACCGTCAAGGGCGTCTCCTTCGACATTCCGCACAACACCACCGTGGCCCTGGTCGGTGAATCGGGCAGCGGCAAATCGGTCAGTTCGCTGGCCGTGATGGGTCTGCTGCCGAAGGATAACTCCAGCATCGCTCCTACCAGCGTGATCGAGTTCGAAGGCCGCAACCTGCTGGCGATGTCGCCGGATGAGCGGCGCGACATGTGCGGCAAGGAAATCTCGATGATTTTCCAGGAGCCGATGACCTCGCTCAATCCGGTCTTCACGGTCGGCTTCCAGATCGGCGAAGTGCTGCAGCTGCATATGGGCATGAACGCCAAGCAGGCACGAGCCCGCGCCATCGCCCTGCTGGAAGAAGTCGGGATTCCCTCGCCGGCCACCAAGATCGACGCCTATCCGAGCCAGATGTCGGGCGGCCAGCAGCAGCGCGTGATGATCGCCATGGCGATTGCCTGCGAACCGAAGCTGCTGATTGCCGATGAACCAACCACCGCGCTGGACGTCACCATCCAGAAACAGATCATCGACCTCATCGAAGCGCTGCGCAAGCGCCACAAGATGTCGGTGCTGTTCATCACCCATGACCTGGCGCTGGTCGGTGAAATCGCGGACGAAGTGATCGTCATGCGGCATGGCGAAGTGCGGGAAAAAGGCGATGTGCGGCAAATCTTCGAAGCGCCGCAGGATCCCTACACCAAGGCTTTGCTGATGTGTCGCCCTTCGCTCGACACCCGTCCATGGCGCTTGCCGGTGATCAGCGACTACATGAACGGCCACAATGGCGCCGACCTCGATCTGCGCGAACGCACGCGCGGCTGCAGCGGCCAGGAAGATACCTTGCTGGACGTGCGCAACCTGGGCAAGAGCTTCTATTTCCGCGAAGGCCTGTTCGGCCGCAAGGAATTCAAGGCGGTGCAAGATGTCTCCTTCAAGCTGGCGCGCGGCAAGACCCTCGGCGTGGTGGGCGAATCCGGTTCCGGCAAGACCACGGTCGGCCTGACCCTGATGCGCTTGCACCAGGCGACGTCCGGCCAGGCGCTGTTCGAAGGCAAGGACATCATCGGCATGTCCAACAAGGATTTCATGGCCTACAAGCGCCGCATCCAGATCATCTTCCAGAACCCCTACGCCTCGCTCAATCCGCGTTTCACCATCGGCCAGATCCTGCTGGAGCCGATGCGCATCCACCAGATCGGCAGCGATGACAACGAGCGCACCGAAATGGCGATGCAGCTGCTGCAAAAGGTCGGTTTGCCGCAGCAGGCCTACCACCGCTATCCGCACGAATTCTCGGGCGGCCAGCGGCAGCGTATCGCAATTGCGCGCTGCCTGACCCTGCGTCCGGAAATCCTGGTGTGCGACGAATCGGTGTCGGCGCTGGACGTCTCGGTGCAGGCGCAGGTGCTGAACCTGCTGCAAGACTTGCAGGAAGAGTTCGGCATGAGCTACATCTTCATCTCGCATGATCTGTCGGTAGTCAAATACCTGGCCGACCAGGTAATGGTGATGCATCAGGGTAAAGTAGTGGAGTTGGCCAACTCGGACGAGCTCTATCACAACCCGACGCATGCCTACACGCGCCAGTTGTTGAGCGCGATTCCGCGCGGCCTGCAGAACTAGGCCGCCGGTCTCTCGCCGAGACCATGAACGGGGTGCAAGCAGCGCTGCAAGGCGCGGTTTGCACCTCGTTCCCGTTTACGCACGTTACGCACATGGAGTAATTGACGCGCCGATTTTTTCGTTATAGCGTGCCAGCATTAACGAAGGGAACAGTTCCATGTACAAAATCAAGCTCAAGGCGGAAACCATTGTTGTGGCTGCCGATCTGATCGGCACCCTGGTGTTTGCCATCGAAGGCGCATTGAGCGCGATGCGCGGCGGCCTCGACCTGCTGGGCGTGATGGTGATCTCGTTCGTCGCCGCCTTGGGTGGCGGCGTTATCCGCGATCTGCTGATAGGGGCCACGCCGCCGAATGCGATCCGCGACTGGCGTTATCCGGTGCTGACTTTCCTGGCCGGCTTCTTTACCTTTGTCTTTCATTCGACGGTACAGGCATTTCCACCGGAATGGATGCTGGTGCTGGATGCCGCCGGCCTGGCCCTGTTCGCCGTGGCCGGCGTCGAGAAAGCCATCCTGTTCGGCATCCGGCCGTTCATCGCCATGCTGATGGGAACCGTCACCGCGGTCGGCGGCGGCGTGCTGCGAGATATCCTGCTGTCGCGCGTGCCGGCGGTGCTGCAGGTGGACATCTACGCCACCGCAGCCTTCTTTGGCGCGTTCGTGGTGCTGGCCGCACGCCGCCTCGGCCTGTCGCCCGGTGCTGCCGCGTTCGTTGGCGGCGTGGCTTGCTTTACGCTGCGCATGGTGGCGGTATCGCGCGGCTGGCATCTGCCGCGCGCCTGAGACACGGACAAGCGCTCAGCCGCCTGCTTCGCTGCCGACCTTGCGCACCAGCGTATCCGATGGCCCCAGCAGATGGCCGTCGCGTGAGCGCAATTCCAATTTCTGGAGCGGCTTGCCGCTGGCGCTCTCTATCATCCGGGAGTGCGCTTCGCCTTTGCCGAACAGATGTTTTTCGCCCCACTGGCGCAAACCCACCACCACCATGAACAGCCCCTCGCCTTTGGTAGTGAGCAGGTACTCCTGATATGCGCTGCCGTCCGCGGCCGGCCCTGCTTCCAGGATGCCCTCGGCTACCAGCGTCTGCAGGCGGTCGGCCAGGATATTGCGGGCTACGCCCAGGCTTTTCTGGAATTCGCCGAAACGGCGCATGCCGTCGAAGGCATCGCGGATGATCAATAGCGACCAGCGGTCGCCCACCACGTCCAGCGACCTGGCTACCGGGCAGCTGTCGCCTTTCAAACTCTTTCTCTTGGCCATGCGTGTCCTCAGGAATATTTTTGCGTCCTCACTAGTTGCATTTTAAAACCAGAAAACATAAACTTCAATGGTTTTA
The DNA here is from genome assembly GCF_002564105.1 of Collimonas sp. PA-H2. Classification (NCBI taxonomy): domain Bacteria; kingdom Pseudomonadati; phylum Pseudomonadota; class Betaproteobacteria; order Burkholderiales; family Oxalobacteraceae; genus Collimonas; species Collimonas sp. PA-H2. Next base: position 3,839,135 of record NZ_PDBX01000001.1, on the reverse strand, counting down.
ATTTAAAACCAGTTTCAAACAAGGACTTACCATGCCGAACCACAAACAAGCGCTCCCCTCCAGCCAGTACGGCGGCCTGGAATTGAGCATGACGGAAAGCGCCGCCTTCCATCCGATGCCGCTTCCCTCACCCACGCTGAGCGGCGGACTGGTGCTGCTGTTTGCAGTTGCCTGCGCCCTCAGCGTGGCAAACGTCTACTACGCCCAGCCTCTGCTCGACGCCCTGGCGCTGGACTTCGGCTTCAGCCAGGCTAGCATCGGCATAGTCGTCACCGTCACCCAGGTCGGCTGCGCGCTGGCATTACTGCTGGTGGTTCCGCTGGGCGACCTGGTGAACCGGCGCCGCCTGATCATCGTGCAGCTATGCCTTCTATGCGCGACCTTGGCCGCTGTCGGCCTGGCTTCCTCCCCGGTCGCGCTGCTGGCAGGCATGCTGGGTACGGGCCTGCTCGGCACCGCCATGACGCAAGGCTTGATCGCCTATGCCGCCAGCGCGGCGGCGCCGGCGCAACGCGGCCGCGTGGTGGGCGCAGCACAAGGCGGTGTGGTGATTGGATTGCTGCTGGCGCGTAGCGTGGCCGGCTTGGTAGCCGATCTGTCCGGCTGGCGCGCGGTCTACTTTGTGTCGGCGGCGACGGCATTGCTGATGCTGCTGGTGTTGTGGCGCGTACTGCCGGCACAGGCGGCGGCGGAGCGTCTCTCTTATTTCAGATTGATAAGCTCGATGTTTATCATGCTGGCAACGGAACGGGTGCTGCAGATCCGCGGCTTGCTGGCGATGCTGATGTTTGCCGCCTTCAGCATCTTCTGGACCGCGCTGGTGCTGCCCTTGAGCGCCCCGCCCTACTCTTTCTCGCACGCCGCGATCGGCGCCTTCGGCCTGGTCGGCGTGCTCGGCGCGCTTGCCACAACACGCGCCGGCCGCTGGGCCGATCGCGGCCACGGCCAGCGCACCACCGGCGTGGCCTTGCTATTGCTGCTGGCATCCTGGCTAGCGCTCGCGCTCATGCCCCACAGCCTGTGGGCGCTGACGCTGGGCATTGTGCTGCTGGACATGGGCGGGCAGGCAATCCATGTCGTCAATCAAAGCATGATTTTCCAGACCCAGCCGGCGGCGCATAGCCGTCTGGTAGCCTGCTACATGCTGTTTTACACTGTCGGCAGCGGCGCCGGCGCAATCCTGTCTACCAGCATGTATGCCGCCGCGGGCTGGAGCGGCGTGTGCCTGCTCGGGGCGATCGTCAGCCTGCTGGCGCTGCTGTTTTGGGGAGTGACTTTACCTCGCCTCAAGCGGAGTTTCCCTAAATAGCCAGACGGCGACCAGCACAATCCAGATTGCTTGTACCAGGACAACCAGGCCGAATCCATGTGCATTCATCTGGATGTGCCCGCCCAGCACAACAATCAGCCCGCACAGTCCGACAACGCCGCCGACGATGCCGAGGACTCTTGTATTTTTTCCTAAACGTGTCAGCGCTATCGACCACAGGATAAATGCACATGATGAGCCGGCGACATACACTTTCGCCAGCGCCTGGTTCAGCTGAAAATTGTAATGCAGCGCCATCATCAGCAATTGCCGCTTGCTGTCGTCGACGTTGATCGCTTCCTGAGCCAGGCTGGAAGCGATCAGGCCGTCAGCCACCGCCGCCAGCATGACGGCTATCGACGCAAAACAATAGACAATGAACGCGCTTAGTCCACTGATGTGGTTCCAGCCAATGCGACTGGATATTCCAAAAGCTCCCAGCAAAGTGACCGGAATGCTTGCCAGGCCGAGTATATGCGTCACGGTATTGATGTGATTGACATGCGTGATGGATTCTGCCGAAGCATGCAAATCCAAGCTGGTCGGGTGAATCGCCATGGTAAGGAGGCCAGCCAGCATGCCGATAATCAGGGCTGCCGAATGAATTCGTTGATTCGTCATATTTACCTTTCCAGTTGAACAAAAGGGAGGATGGGGTTGCTTTGCGATAACATAGGAGCCACGAGTATTTCGTCAAAGCCGCGTGACTTCAATGGACAAGTCTAAATTTATGTCTGATATCGAACAAAAATCTGCTTCTGTTCAGGAACACGTGGATCTGCGTTCGCGCCGCAGCCGCCACGATATCAATGCCGCCCTGACCACGCTCTTGCTGCGGCGTTCGTACGACGCTATCCGCGTCAGCGATATTGCAAAAAAGGCAGCCGTCGGCAGAGGCACGTTTTACGCCCATTTCGACAGCAAGGACGAACTGCTCCGTAGCCAGCTGGAAGGCGTTCTGGAGCGCCACATCTTGCTATCGACGGAGCTGCCGGGGCTACTGGATGCAACCGGGCTGTTCGCTCATCTGCGCGAGGCGCCGCAAATGTACTCAGCACTGATGAACGGCGCAGGCGGCCCGGCGGTATCGCGCATGGCGCAAGAAATACTGGAGCGAAGGCTGAGCGCCATCCTCGACGCCCGCGAGGAATTGCCGGTCAGCCTGCACGGACGCTTCATTTCAGCGTCCTTGTTCACTGTATTGGCATGGTGGAGCGAGAATGGCATGCAGCAGACGCCCTCGGAAATGCAGTCTATTTTTACCGAGCTTTGCACCACTGCATTTACCAAAAAAACCTTGTGAAGCACCCTGTTTTTACTACAGCCGTATCGAGGATATGCACATGACCCAGTACCTGATTTTCCTGTTCGCCTTTGCCGCCTCGGCAGCACTGCCCGGGCCTGAAATCGCGGCCCTGCTGTCGCGCTCCATTGGCGGCGGCTTGCGCAGCAGCTTGCCGCTGGCGAGCGGAATCATTGCCGGCAAGCTGATCATGCTGAGCGCGGCGCTGATCGGCCTGAGCGCCCTGCTCGCAGTTCTCGGACCGGCATTCGTCACCTTGAAATATGCGGGCGCAGCTTATCTGGTATGGCTGGGTATCAAAAAATGGCGCAAAGCCGGCAAAGCATTGGCAGCCGCCGCAGATGCGCCCACAGCAAGCGCCGGCATCGAGATCGGACTCGGACTGGCGATGACCATCACCAATCCGCTGGCGATCGCTTTTTACATGGCGCTGCTGCCGGGCGTGATCAATGTCGCCGGCATCACCTGGTCCAGCTACCTGATCCTGTGCGCCATCATCGTCAGCGTGATGCTGGTGATCGTGCTGGCTTATGGCTGGCTGGGCGAGCTGGCGCGCAAGATGTTCCGCTCGCCGCGCGCCAAGGCCAACCTCGACCGCGCCTCGGGCGGCATGATGGTCGGCGTCGGCATCATGCTGGCGACACGCTGACAGACAGGCGGCACAGACCATGGGCTCGCAAGAAAACCAGGCCATTTATGCAAGGCGCATGCACAAGGTGCAGGAGCATATCGACCAGCACCTGGACCAGGTCCTGGAACTGAGCATGCTGGCCGAAGTTGCACACTTCTCTGCATTTCATTTCCACCGCCTGTTCGCCGCCTGGATGGGCGAGACCTTCGGCGACTACCTGCGCCGGCGCCGGCTTGAAGTAGCCGCATTGCGGCTGATCGCCCAGCCGGGAGTACCTGTGCTGGATATTGCCTTGTCGGTGGGCTTCGGTTCGGCGGAAGCGTTTGCGCGCGCATTCAAGGGCCGCTTCGGCTGCACCGCCACCGAGTGGCGCCAGGGGCAGGCCGGCCGCTGGGCAAGCCAGCTTGAGGCGATACGCAGGCAGGACGAGGCGCAGAAAAGCAATCCTGGTCAGCTGCATCGCAAGCAGGATCAGGAAAACGACGATGACATGGCCGATCATGAGAACTCCCGACAACCCGTTATGGAGATTCCCATGAAAGTCCAAGTGATTCAACGACCCGAAGTCAAGATCGCCTACCTGCGCTACATCGGCCCCTACGGCCAGCCGATCTCGGAATTCTGGGACAAGGTAGTCAGCCCCTGGATGGCAACCAACAACCTGTTCGGTAAGCCGCGTTACGGCATCAGCCACGATGATCCCGGCATCACCAGCGCCGACAAATGCCGCTACGATGCCTGTGTCGAAGTGCCAGCCGGTTTTGTCGCCAGCGGCCCCTGCTTCACCACCGTCATCCCCGGCGGCAGCTATGCCATGACGCGCTACCGCGGCACCGGCCGCGATATCGGTGACAGCTGGACCGGCCTGTTGCGCGACTGGCTGCCAGCCAGCGGCATGCAGCTCGATGCCCGCCCCTGCTTCGAGTACTACCCGACAGACGCCGCTTACGACGCGGCAACCTGCACCTTCGAATGCGATATCTGCATTCCCGTGGTGTCGCTCTGAACCAGCGCTGGACCGGCCGCACGTTTCGTCGCACGACGAAACATGTGGCCGGCTTTCGGGCCTATACTGCTATCCAGGCAATTCGTAATTGCTGCAAGCCTGTGCAGGAGGTCCGCCCGTGTCACCACAACCGAATATTTCGTCCGTCGCTTTCCTGATTGCCGAGCCGGCGCGCGCCGCCATGCTGATGGCCTTGTTCGACGGCAGCGCACTGCCGGCCGGCGAGCTGGCGCATGCCGCCGGCGTGACCGCGCAAACCGCCAGCGCCCACCTGGCCAAGCTGCTGTATGGCGGCTTGCTCAGCTGCGAGCAGCAAGGCCGCCATCGCTACTATCGCCTGAGCGATCCGCATGTGGCTGCTGCACTTGAACATCTTGCCGCCATCAGTTCCGTCGACGCCGTCAGGCGCAAACCCTTGAATCGGGCCGCACGCGATCTGCGCTTCGCCCGCTGCTGCTACGACCACCTGGCGGGACAGCTGGGCGTGGCCGTGACGCAGGCCTTGCAGCAGCGCCGCTTTATCGCAGCAAGCGCGGACAAACAGTTCGAGCTGTCGGCCGCCGGCCATGCCTGGTTTACCGTGATCGGGGTTGATATCGACGCACTCAAGCCGACCCGCAACGGCCTTGCGCGGCAATGCCTGGACTGGACCGAACGCAGCCATCATCTGGCCGGGCCGCTGGGAGTGCAGCTGATGAGCGCCTTGTGTGACGCCGGCTGGCTGCGGCGGACAAAATCATCGCGCGCGATCCAGGTCACGCCGAAGGGATGGGCCGGCTTGAAGGCACAGCTCGATATCGATGAACGTATGCTGGCGGCTGCCGCCACCGCTAGATAGACGCACAGTGGAAAGTAAGGCACATGCACAGGAAATACCATATCCGCCCAGCGCATGAAACCGACGCCGCCATTCTATGCGCCGCAGAGCGGCGGATTGCCGAGACACCGGGCCGGCTGGTTTCGCACCCGGATGAATTGAAAGCAAGCGTCTATGCCGAGAAAATCCGCGCATTGGCTGCTGTCGGCTGCTATCTGGTGGCGGAAAAAGACGGCGTGATAGTCGGTCATGCCGTGCTCGAACCGGTGGCGCCGCGCGTATCGCTGGCGCATGTCTTCACGCTTGGCAGCATGGTGGTGCATAGCGGTTCGGATGGGCAGGGAGTCGGCAGCGCACTGATGCAAGCGTTGCTGCAATGGGCGCAACAGCGGCCGCACATAGAAAGAATCGAACTGCGGGTGCGCGAACAAAACACGGCGGCGCGGCGCCTGTATGAAAAATTCGGCTTCGTGCTCGAAGGCCGTTTTGAAAAACGCATCAAGCTGGCGGACGGCAGCTATCTGACCGACCTGATGATGGCCTGGTTTGCGCCGGCGCCGCCAGTGAACAGCACTACGCCGCGGCGACCCGCTTGACCGCTTCCTGCACCGCCTGCAGCAGCAATTCCTCCAGGCGGTTCACCGCCGGCCCGGCGATTGTCTGCGCGCGATAGAGCGACAAACCTATCGACGGCAAGCGCGGCAGGCCGGCCTCCTGTGGATCGAGGATGCGCAGGCTGGCCGGCATGCCGATCGGCGTCCGCACGGTAAGGCCTAGCCCGGCCGCCGAAGCCGCCCACAGGGCCGACAGGCTGGCGCTGGTGAAGGCGTGGCGCCAGCTGATTCCGGCGGCATCGAGCGCATTCGAGGCCAGGTCGCGCAGCAGGCAAGGGGCATCCAGCAGCACCAGTGAAACCGGCGCGCCGGCCGCGGCGGCCAGCTCCTGTTCCTCGGCCGGCAGGTTCCAGCTGGCGCTGGGGTGCGCCGGACCGATCCAGCACAAAGGCAGATCGGCGACCCGCTCGCCATTCAAAGCCGGCGCGGCGCTCTCCCATAGCAAGGCGAGATCGATACGGCCCATTGTCACGCGCTCGCGCAAGTCGCTGCTGCGGGCGACGCAGACCTCGATCCTGACCTTGGGATGAGCGCGCATGAAGCGCCCCAGCACCGACGACAACAGCGCCTCGCCGAAGTCTTCCTGCAAGCCCAGCCTGACCTCGCCTTCCAGCTCGACCCCGCGCACCGCGCTGGCGGTTTCGTCATTCAGTTCCAGCAAGCGCCGCGCATAGCCGAGCAAGGTCTGGCCGGCCTCGGTCAGCGCCAGGCCGCGCCCGGCCTTGCGGAAAATCGGCGCGCCGGCTTGCTCTTCCAGTTTTTTCAGCTGGGCGCTCACCGCCGAGGTGGAACGCCCCAGCCGATCGGCCGCCTTGGCGAAACTGCCGAGGTCGATGCCGGTGGTGAAGGTGCGCAGCACATCGAGGTCAAAGCTGATTTGTCGCATATTAATCGTCCTGTTTTTCAAAACAATCGATTCAAAACTATCTGATATTCAAAAGTATCGCGCAAAGCGATACTTGCTGCAAGCAGTTAAAACAAGTGCGTTTCTTTCTACCCGCCCTTGATTCTTGCCAGCCCATATATCACAGGAGAATTTCGATGTCCCACTCTGCAGATTTCACCAATGACCGCCGCCATCGCTGGAAAGTGCTGGGCGTCGGCGTAGCGGCCAACGCCAGTTTCTCAGCCGCTTTCAGCGGTATTCCGATTACCGCAGTGCTGATTCGCTCAAGTTATCATTTAAGCAATTCAGAGTTGGGCCTCGTACTAGGCCTGATGGGCCTGGGCATTGCTATCAGCGAATTGCCCTGGGGTCTGCTGACCGACCGCTGGGGCGATCGCCCGGTGCTGCTGACCGGCCTCGCCGCTACCGCCGCGGCGCTGGCGCTGATGGCCTTGTTCGTTGCGCCTGTCGCCGGGCACATACCGGCCCTGCCATTGCTGGCCGGCGGGCTGTTGCTGGTTGGCCTGCTGGGTGGCAGCGTCAACGGCTCCAGCGGCCGCGCCGTGATGACCTGGTTCGGTGAAAGCGAACGCGGCATGGCCATGAGCATTCGGCAGACCGCGGTACCGCTGGGCGGCGCCGCCGGCGCCCTGATCCTGCCGGTGCTGGCGGCCCATCTCGGCTTTGCCGCCGTGTACGGCGTACTCGCCCTGTTCTGCCTCGTCACCCTGTTCTTCACTTGGCTGTGGCTGCACGAACCTGCCGCCGCGCCGGCAGACAAAGCATCAGGCCAGGCTGCCAAAGCAGCGGTCGCCGGACCGGCGCCGCTAAAGGACCGCCAGCTGTGGAGCATCGTCGTCGCCATCGGCATCCTGTGCGCACCGCAGTTTGCGATACTGTCCTTCGGCACGGTATTCCTGCACGATTTCGGCCACGCCGGCATCGCTGCCATCACTGCCGCCATGGCTGCATTGCAAGGCGGCGCCATGATCATGCGGGTCTGGAGCGGCCGCTGGACCGACCGCAACCGCAATCGCCGCGAGTACCTGCGCTTCTGCACCATCTCGGTTGCGGTCGCCTTTGCAGCACTTGCCGCGCTGGTGACGTTTGCCGGCCAGCTGCCCGCAGTTACACCGTTGACGGGGACGCTGCTGCTCGTGATGCTGGTGATTACCGGCGTCAGCGTATCGGCCTGGCACGGCGTGGCTTATACCGAACTGGCGACCATCGCCGGCGCCCGCAATGCAGGCACCGCACTCGGCATGGCGAACACCAGCGTGTTCGTGATGTGCTTCCTGACGCCGCTGGCGCTTCCCCACATCCTGGCGCTAGCCAGCTGGTCGGGCGTGTGGCTGCTGGGCAGCGTGCTGGCTATGATTGCTCTGCCGTTCTTTCCAAAGCCAGTTCAAGCGACGATGGTTTGCCAGGCAGCTTGAGACGCTATGCCGGCGCTTTAATCGGCGCTGTATTTTTCAAACGGCACGGGCAGCTTTCCCTTACCGCTTTCAAGCCGCCGGTTTCCCAGAATCAATGCGTCAGCATTCGGATCGTTGCTGTTGTTCATGACCCAGCTTTCGCTGACGCGCTTGTGGAAAATCCAGTCCTGCATTTTTGGCTCGTAGCGGAAAGTAATGTAATCGGTCCAATGGGCGCCGCAGGCGACGCTGTTTTGTATAGTGAAGTAATGATTCTTGATCGCCAGCCCCTCCTCGCCGTCTTCAAACGGATCGCACTGGCCGCCTTCATCGATGGCAAAAATGACGTGGTCGTTGCGCCTGGCTAAAGTGTATGTGCCGTCGGTATTCTGGACAAACAACAAGAGCGGACGGCGCGGCGCTTTGCCGGTCTTATCGGCGATAGTCTTTTCGTCGGTCTTGTGTATGGCGACCAGGAAGTCTTCCAGCTTGTCGTCGTTCAGCTCTCCGCTCTTGAAGGAAAGCACGGCGTAGCCAGCGGGGATTTGTCCGGCTATGTTTTTTGGCAGGGATGCAGCCTGAGCAGCAGCGAATACTCCGAATAGCAGTGTAAGAAGAAAAGCGTGTTTTCTATCAGTCATTTTCTGCATGAAAAAATCATCCCATAGCCGTAGGTGGACCTATATAAGACCCCTGATCGTAACCGTTCTCGATCATGCTTAATATCTGCTGGACGATCCGTTCCAGTTCATCTTGATTGCATCTGTAATCTTCAATGACGCCATGCGTCTTGTAGAGTGAACGATTGAATCCATCTTCAATATCGTTATACCAAACCACAAATTCACCAAATACTGCCACTGCCCAAAAACCGCCTCCAACATCGCCATATGGATGCTGCGACCATTTCTCGGGAATTATTTTGATGGCGTTCCACAGATGTTCTTGAGACGGGCACATTCTGGTGCGGGCTTCATTCAATTTTTCCCGCAATTGGCCTTGCGATATAGGTTTCCACTCCATCGCTACCAGCTTCAGGAATCTAGTTCTACATAGAGTACATCTGCGATTTTTGAGCCTATCACCATGGAGAAATCCATGAAACACTAATGGTAGGTTTTAATTGCAATGAGAAAAATCCGTTGCCATCTTGCCCAAATTTGAGAAATAAAATTTCTCTTTTGGAGCTGCATTCCAGATTCCATTCAATCACCTTGGCTATATTAAAATCTGCACGAAGAAGATCATTCTGCCACCACTGGAACGCAAATTCTCCCTCATCGGGCGCAACGACGGCGACGATATGATCGTCACCACGGTTCGATACGAATTTCGAACCGCAATACCATCCCGTTCCCGGATAGAGAATCTCTGGTTCAGATTCAAAAAAAACTAGGTAATCGAGAAGTTCGGGTCGGTCTGACATGGTGTTTATTCGTATCTATTGATACTTTCTTAAATGACGACAAATCTCCCGTAGGGTGGGCACTCCGTGCCCACGCGGACGCGACGGGGCGCGAAGCTCGGAACATGAATGCCCACGGCACCGCGTGGGCACGGAGTGCCCACCCTACAACATCGATTCTCAGGATGATGGCTTGTCCTGTTTTATGAAATTCTCAATAATAAAAAATCTTCCATCTTTACACAACCGCAATCGGATAGCAGCCTTTATGAACTCAACCGATTCCAGGCGACCTGCGTCAATGCTGCATTCGCAGCCAATTCGTAAACGAGCGCAAGCGCATGACGAAATCGTCCGAAATGTCATGCGCACCGCTCGCTGCGGACAGAAAATAATTTATAGAATCTGCCATAGCCGGATACAGTCTCAGAAACGAGTCTGCATAATTGTCCAGGCTTTGGGGCCAAGATAGATCGTCGTCCGATCGCAAAATATTAGTAGCCCGAATCAGCTTTCGCGCTGCCGCTCTTTTCAGGAGCTGAATCTCTGTGCGATTGGAAGCCGTCTCGATTCGCTTGGCGTAGCTATCCATGGCATCATGCAAATCACGATTGACAGCCAATGCGATTGCCTTCGACGGCTTGAACGGATCGAACCCGGTCGCCAGGTCATTACCCCAAAGGCAGCGGCAATGATGCTTGAGCCAGAAGCCCCAGCTGTTCACGCTGTCAGCAGCGGTGACGTCCGCCAGGATTCCGATATCGAAATCGATTTTGACGACCTCGGGATGTGCCGCCTGCAGCGCGCTGCGGATCGATTCCAGCTGCTTGCTTTCATCTGGCGCTGCTGCTCGAAGCAATACCAACGTCAGATCAAGATCGGAACGGCTCACGGCTGCATCGCCACGGGCAACGCTGCCGTACAGATAGATGCTATGGATCAAATTCTCGAATTGCGAGCTCAGTGCTGACAACACATCCGCGACCAGAACCTGGAACGCTGGCTGTATCGGCTGATGACCCACAGTCAGGATATAGCCAAGTTCATCAACGCCTTCTTGCTTCAACACGCTACTCCCCGACATGACGAAAATCCCAGTGCGCCAGGATTATCGGGATCTGCCAACGCTAAATCATCCTGACGATCGAGCCTGGCGCCGAAGATAAATGAATACGGCGGATTAAAGCAGCGACGCACCCACCAACCCACTGACCACACCCACCAGCACCGTCAGCAAGCCCACCACCACCAGCACCTTGCCGTCAAAATCCTTGCGCAGCATCAGCAGCGAAGGCAGGCTGACGCTCGGCAGCGTCATCAAGAGCGCCACCGCGGGCGCCATGCCCATGCCGAGCGACAGCATGGTCTGCACGATAGGAATCTCGGCGGCGGTCGGGATCATGAACAGCATGCCGACAATCGCCATCGGCAGCAGCCACAGCAAGCCGTTGCCCATGGCGCCGTCGACGTGCGGGAACAGCCAGACCCGCGCCGCGCCCAGCACCAGTACTGCCAGCACGTACACCGGGATGGTGCTCCAGAACAGCTGCCACAGACTGCGCGCCCAGCGCGTCATGAAATCTTTCTGGTCAGGAGCGCTGGCTTCAGCCACCGCTGCCAGGGTTGCCTCAGGCATTTGCTCCGGCCGCGAAATGCGCTGGGCGATCATTGCGACGCCCAGCACCAGTGCGATGCCTGCCACCAGGCGCAAGGCGACGAAGCCCCAGCCCAGCACGAAACCCATGAATACCAGCGTCGCCGGATTCAATACCGGATTGGCGATCCAGAAGGCCAGCGCCGCGCCCACCGAAACCTGCTGGCGGCGCATGCCTGCTACTACCGGAGCGGCGCAGCAGGTGCACATCATGCCCGGCAAGGCGAACAGGCCACCGCGCAAGGCGGAGCTGAAACTGCTGCCGCCGAACATGCGCAGCAGCCAGTCGCGCGGAATCAGCACTTGCAGCAGGGAGCCCAGGATCACACCCAGCACCGCGGCTTTCCAGATCGCCAGGAAATACACCTTGGCGTAGCTCAAGGCTGCGCTGACCGGTTCGCCCGGGCTGTCGTTGAGGATCGAGGCGCCGATGCTGTGCTTGTCGGCGGCGATGAAAGATTTCAGGTAGTAAGGCGACCACTTGACGTAGTACAGGCCGATCACGGCTACCAGTACGAACAAGGCGGGCTTCCACCAGAACGACAGGCCTCTTGCGGGTGACGGAGAAGAAAGAGTGTTCATGGCGGAGTAATTGATAGTTGACGAAGACAACGCATGATAACCCAGCACAAGCGCCATACAGCACGGCGGCAGCCATTATTGGCGTGGCGCCCGCGATTCTCTGCTGCATGTCTGGCAACTGTCGCCCCTAGCCGCTCAAGAGCGGCACAAGGCGCTCACAAACTCCAGGAAGGCGCTTACCTTGGCAGGCGGCAGATGGCGCGAGGGATACAAGGCATACAGCGGGAACAGTTCGTCGCGCCAGTCTGGGAACAGCTCGACCAGCCGGCCCTCCTGCAAGACGCGTTCAACCCCGAGTTCAAACACCTGGGCGATCGCATGCCCGGCCTCGCACACGCTATACAGGGTACCGGCGTCGTTGACGGTGAGCCGGCCTTTGCTGGCGAGTGTGATGCGTTCGGCGCCACGATGGAATTCCCAGGCAAACGGCCGGCCCGTTTCGGGATCGCGGAATTCGATGCGGGCGTGCTGGCCGCTGTCCAGTTCGGCCGGCGTCTGCGGCCGTCCGTGCCGCTGCAGGTAGGCCGGCGCCGCAACCGTCACGACACGGGTTTCCAGCAGTTTCCTGGCGACCAGCGAGGACGAGGCCGGATGGCCGAAACGCAAGGCCAGGTCGACGCCGTCAGCCACCAGATCGCCCAGCTGGTTACTGGTGAACAGGTCCAGTTGCAATTCGGGGTAGCTGCTCATGAACTGGTCCAGCGCCGGGCCGAGAATCAGGCGGGAAAAATACGGATCGATATTTACCCGCAAGCGTCCGCGCACTGCCCTGGCACTGCCGGCGGCGCCATCGGCAGCCTGCTCCAGGCTGGCCAGCAAGGGCGCGATCTCTTGATACAGGCGCCGTCCTTCATCGGTCAGCGTGACCGAGCGCGTAGTACGGTCGAACAGACGGATGCCCAGCCGCTTTTCCAGCCGGGCAATAGCGCGGCTGACGCCGGAAGGCGTCATGTCCAGGCTTTCGGCGGCTTGCACAAAGCTGCCGCCGTCTACCACTGCCGACAACACCGCCATGCCGCCGACCAGGCGTCCGTCGAAACTCATTAGTGATTTCTAGTCATTTAATCAATGACACTCATGCTATCGGAGAATCAAACCCGGCGCTGCATAATTCTCGCCAATGCGACAACAGTCGTCTTCAACAGGAGAAATGAAATGTATGCAATCACAGGTATCAGCGGTCAGGTCGGCGGTGCAGTGGCTCGCACCTTACTGGCAGAGGGACATGCCGTACGCGCCGTGGTGCGCGACGCCGCCAAGGGCGAAGTCTGGGCAAAACAGGGTTGCGAAACGGCGCTGGCCGAGATGAACGATGCGGCGGCGCTGCAAGCCGCGTTCAGCGGCGTCGACGGCGTATTCATCCTGTTGCCGTCTAACTTTGCACCGTCGCCCGGCTTTCCCGAGGTACGGCGCATAGTGGCAGCGCTGTACCAGGCGCTGGCCGCGGCCAGGTCGGCCAAAGTGGTGTGCCTGTCGACGATCGGCGCGCAGGCGACACAAACCAATCTGCTGACCCAGCTGCAGATCATGGAAACCGAACTGGGCAGACTGGATCTGCCGCTGACCTTCCTGCGGCCGGCCTGGTTCATGGAAAACGCCTTATGGGATGTGGCGCCGGCACGCAACAGCGGCGTGATTCCAAGCTTCCTGCAGCCGCTCGACAAACCAGTGCCGATGATCGCCACCGCCGATGTGGGCAGGGTGGCGGCTGAATTGCTGCTGGAACAATGGCAAGGCCAGCGCATCGTTGAGCTGGAAGGGCCGGAACGGGTAACGCCGAACCAGATCGCCGCCACCTTTGCCGAGCTGCTGGCGCAGCCGGTACGCATGGAAGCCGTGCCGCGCGCGACCTGGCGCGAGATTTTCAGCGCCCAGAGCCCGGCCGATCCTGAGCCGCGCATGCAGATGCTGGACGGCTTTAACCAGGGCTGGATCGAATTTGCCGGACCGCCGCGCAAAGGCAAGGTGGCGCTGGCCACCGTGTTGAAGAATTTACTGGCGGCACCGGCCGTGTAACAAGCGCGTTATCTGCCAGGGCAAAAAAAAACCCGCCTGACCTTGCGGTAGCGGGTTGAATCCAAACCTTAGGAGGTGTTGGAGGAGACAGGTGTAACTATATGGCAGTGCAGCATCGATGTCTGCTTTATTATTTGTATAACAGTTATAGATAAATCACATATCTCTCGGGCGGCTCAAATCGGGCCGCGATCGATCCGCTTGCTCAGGATGATGGAGGTCGAAGTATGCCGCACGCCTTCCATGGCGCCGATCTGGTCCAGCAGGCGGTCCAGTTCGTCAGTCGACTGACAGCGCAAGGTCAGCATGTAATCGATCACGCCGCTCACCGCGCAGAGCGTCTCTACCTGTGACATTTTTTGCAACTGCTGCACTAAAAGTGGTGCGTTGCGGGAATCGATCGAAATGCCGACATAGGCGCGCACTGCCGGCTGGTACAGCTCCAGGTCCAGGCGCACGCCGTAACCGGCGATCACGCCCTTCTTTTCCATCGCCGCCAGGCGCGCTATCGCCGTAGTCCGGGCGATGCCGACGCGCTTGGCGACGGTGGCCATGGAAAGCCGGGCGTCATCCATCAGCAAGGCCAGGATTTTGTGGTCGACTTCGTCGAGTTTCTCTCTCATCGCGACAATCCATCTTCAATGTTCGTCAAATTGTATCGTTATTATACATTTTGACGACTATTTACACTCTATTATCTGACTTTGCTTGAATTTAGAATGGTGTCAGCAGAACAGCAGCATTGACCATAACTACATAACCAAGAGTGAGCGACGACATGACTACCAAACTGATCCTATTAGGCGCCGGCAAGATCGGCGACGCTATCCTCAACCTGTTGTCGCACACAGGCGACTATATCCTGACCGTGGCCGACCGCGATCCGCAACGCCTGGAGTACGTGAAACAGGCGGGTTTTCCTAACGTCACAACGATCCTGGCGGATATCTCGCACGCCCCTACCGTGACCAAGCTGATCAGCGGCCATGACGTCACCCTGTCGGCCTGCCCTTACTTCCTGACCCCGGTCATCGCGGCAGCGGCCAAAGCCGCCCACTCGCACTACTTCGACCTGACCGAAGATGTCGAGAGCACTCGTTTCGTCAAATCGATCGCCCAGGATTCGACCACCGCCTTCGTGCCGCAATGCGGCCTGGCGCCCGGCTTCATTTCGATCGTCGCCAACGATGTCGCCAACCGTTTTGAAACCTTGCACGACGTCAAGATGCGCGTGGGCGCGCTGCCGACCTTCCCGAGCAACGCGCTCAAATACAATCTGACCTGGAGCACCGACGGCCTGATCAACGAGTACTGCAATCCTTGCGAAGCGATTGTCGACGGCACCCTGCGCGAAACTTCGCCGCTGGAAGAGCTGGAGCATTTCTCGCTGGACGGCATCGACTACGAAGCTTTCAATACCTCGGGCGGCCTCGGCACCCTGTGCGAAAGCTGGCAAGGCCGGATCCAGAACCTGGATTACAAGACCGTGCGCTACCCTGGCCATCGCGACATCATCAAGATCCTGGTGCGCGATCTGCAGTTGGGCAAGCTGGAACGCCGTCCGATCCTGAAAGAAGTACTGGAAACCTCGATCCCGATCACCAAGCAAGACGTGGTGCTGACTTTCGTCAGCGTCAGCGGCATGCGCGACGGCCGTCTTGAGCAAGAAACCTATGCCAAGAAGATCTACAGCCAGCACGTCAACGGCCAGCTGCTGTCGGCGATCCAGCTGACTACCGCGGCAGGCATTTGCGCGATGGTCGACCTGGTGGTGACCGGCGTGTTGCCGCAAAGCGGCTTCGTGCGCCAGGAACAAGCGACTTTGTCCGACTTCCTGGGCAACCGCTTTGGACAGTTCTACGCCAGCCACGCGCCTGCCCACGGCGGCTTTGCACCGGCCAGCAATACCGATTTCAACAAATTGAAAGCGGTTGCATAAGCGGATTACATAAGCGGATTACATAAGCAGGTTACATACGCTGATCGGAAACACACGAACAAAGAGTAGTTGGTAAAACGGCCGGTATAGCTCTCGCGAGTAATACCGGCCGTTTTTTATTGTCCCGTTGCGCCGAGATCAAGGCGAGATTGGTTCTGCCATCATCAGAAAGACATGCGGGCGCCAACCGAGAACACATTGTTGACCACGCCGCCCTTGCCGAACTGCGCATCGTAATTGCCGTACCAGCTCCACTTGCGGCTGACCGCGGTGGTGATGCCGATGCCGGCCCAGCCGCTGTTACGCGGCAGGCCGATGCCCTGCACGTTAAAGCCTGCTGTCGGCGCGCCCACGAAGGCCGCGTTGAAATCCAGCTTGCCGCCGTTGAAGCCGTGCTGCCAGGCGCCATAGGCTTGCAGATTGCTGCTGCCGGCAAACCAGTCCAGCTTGGTGTCGCCGCGCAAACCCAATACGCTTGCAGTCTGCTGATAAGTGCTGCTGCCGGCGGTCAGGCCGAACGCGCTGCCGCTTTCGCTGAAGCCGCCGCGCTTGAGACGGTCATAGCTGATGCCGGCAAAAGGCGTCAGCGTCGAGGTCGGCGACAGCTGGCGTACGTAGCCGGTTTCGGCATAGGCCGAAATCATGCTGTCGTTATGCTTGGCGGACAGGCTGTCGACTTCGCTGCCGAGTATCGCCGTGCGGTTGATCTTGCTGCTGATGCTGGCGACGCCGGCGCGGCCGGAGACATACACGCCGTCCTTGCTGAGCGCATAACGGCCGTAAAGGGACAGGCTGGCGTCCTGGCTGTTGGAGGCGCCGCCGAAGCGATCGAAGCTGGCCTTGCTTTCCGAGTAGGACAGCGCGGCGCCGACGATCGCCTTGTCATTCAAATGGGTATCGAAGCCGAACTGGCCGCCCCAGGTCGAGGTGTCGGCCGAGGAATAGCCCGACTGGCCGAGCTTGCCGGTGGCGCCGATCACGCTGGCCCACAAACCTGCCTTGGCGTCCTGTGAAATCGGGCTGCCCAGCAGCGCAAGGCGATTCGACAAATCGCGGTTGATGGCTTGCGACTGCTGGAAAGTCAGCGCTTGCGACGAGGCGTAGATCTGTCCGGACAAACTGTCCAGCACCTGGCCCGCTGCGGCAATATCCGCCGTGCGCTGGATTGCCGCGGCGCTGCTCAGGAAGGCCGCATTGCTGCCGCCGGTGTTGCCGCTGGCGACCATGGCGTCGGCCGCTTTCAGCCCTTGCTCGACGTTGGCGGCGCTGTTGTTGCGGGTAGGATCGGCGGCAAACGCTTGCGCCGCAACCGCCTGCACACTGTTGCGGGCGATGGTGAGATCCACCTCGTTAGCCGTATAGCCCAGCGTCGCGCTCAGGAAAGTGCCCGGATTGAATGCCGTGCCGTCGTGCTCGAACGAGACGTCCTGGAACTGGCCGCTAACGCCGCTGGCGGCCGTCAGCACCTTGCCTTTGACGCCGACCTGCTGCGCCACGTAGCCGGACGGATCGCTGCTGCCGGCCGGCGTGGTGGCGACCAGGTGCGAATTGCCGAGCGCCGCGCTGCCGCCTACCGTCAAGGTCGAATTAAACTGATTGGCCAACACAGCGCTGGCGCTGGCCGTGTAATTGCCGTTGATGGTCATGCCGCTGCCGGTATTGCTGAGGCGGCCGTAGTTGAACACGCTGCCGCCGACCTTGCCGCCGGCGCCGGAGAGGACGCCTGTGCTGTCAATCGTCACCGCAGTAGCCACCGCGCCGGTGAGATTGAGCGTGCCCTTGAGTACTTCGGTGGCGCCGCTGTAAGTGTTATTGCCGGCCAGGGTCAGCGTGCCGCTGCCATCCTTGAGCAAGCCGGCATTGCCGCCGATGTCGTTGCCGAAGGTCGAGCTGACAGCATCAAATTTAGCGATGAAATTGCCGCCCAGCGTCAGCCGGGTATCGAACAAGGCCGGCCCGCTGGCGGCTTTGCTGGCATTCAGCAAACCCCAGCCGTAGGTGGCGGTATCGCCCATGCTGGTGGCGGTCGACAGGATGGTCTGGCGGATCTGGTCGGCACTCATCCAGGGGAAGGCTTGCTGCACCAGGGCCGCGGCGCCAGTGACCGCAGGCGTCGCAAACGAGGTGCCGTAGACGCGGCCGTTGGCCGTCGCCGAAATGAAATCGCCGGGCGCCGCCAGGCACCAGTTGGCGGCTTCGCCGCAGCGGTTGGAATAGCTGGAAAGCACGCCCGGCGTGGTATCGCTGCTGCTGTAGCCTTGCGCGCCGCCGGCGGCGTTCACCGCTACCACGGCCAGCCAGCCCTTTTGCAGGTCCGGATAGAGGGCAGGCAAACCGGCTGTCAGGCTGGGATGGGCGCTGCCGTCATTGCCGGCGGCCCAGATAAACAGGCTGCCTTGGCTGACGAAAGGCTGATAAATGTTGTAGAAGGTGGGGCCATTGCCGGCCGGCGTGGCGATCGAGCCGAATGCGTTCGACTGGTTGAAGATGCGCGCGCCCTTGTTGAACAAATCCTGGTACACCGGGGTGTTAAAAGAAACGTTGTCGCCGCCGGTGCCGACCGTGGCCCCCAGCATGCTCACCGACGGCGCCACGCCGTAGCTGCTGCCGCCCAGGGCTTCCGCCACTTCGCTGCCGTGCGGATTGCCGGCGCCGCCGCTGGCATACACGGTCTTGACCAGGTGTCCGGCAAACTCCGGATCGGAGACATTGAAATCGGTATCGACTACCGCCACCGTCACGCCGGCGCCGGTGAGGCCGCGCGCATGGGCCGCATTGGCATTGCTCGGATCGCTGGTACTGAGGATTGGCGCTGCCGCTGCCGGCGCCGCTGTGGTTGGCGCCGGATTGGTGGAGACCGGCTGCTGGGCGCCATCGGGACTGCTGGAGCCGCCGCCTCCGCCGCCGCAGGCTGCAAGCGTGCTCATGACGGCGATGGAAACTACTGACAAAGGAAAACGACTGATGTGTTTGCGATTCATGGGCCTACTCGATTGAATAACTTGCGGCAAACACAGTCTGAAAACAATTGTCCTCCCAGTGCTTTACGCCAAATTACGTGGTGAAAATTTGCTTGCAAAGATACCGTCGCGCAAGAATCGATACAATACAAAGCTGTCATTAAATGCTAAAAAAATGAGCAGTTCTTGTGAATTGTTGTGAAATCACAGCATGCAAGATCGTCATCTTTACTGAAAAATAGCAAGTAGTTACCAATAAATGACCACAAATTAATAACTAAATATCAAACTGAAAACATTTTGACGTAAAGCCTTTTTCGGCATTGAGACGACAGATCGGGACGAAAAAAAGCCTGCCTCGCGGCTAATGCCGTTCAGTTAAGACTGAACGGCATTTTTATTTGCGGAACTCGTAGGGTGGGCACTCCGTGCCCACGCGGACGGACCGGGGCGCGGAGCCGGGGCACGAATGTCAGGGACACGAATATCCATGATACTGCGTGGGCACGGAGTGCCCACCCTACGCCATGTCGTTCTGCCCTAACTGAACAGCATTACTGCCTCGCGGCAGACTTTTTGTCGAAAAGCGTCAGACGCTGGATGACCTGCATCACCCCTGCAAAGCCGCTTTCCAGGCTTCCGCCTGACCCAGGAAGCGTCCGGCATCCAGCGTTTGCAGTTTCTCTCCGCGCTGCAGGGCGAAAGTAGGAAAGCCCTGGCCGCCAACCTTGTTCAGCAGCGCCCGGCTGGCAGCGATATGCGCCTGCGTGGCCGCGCCTTGCTGGGTCGCAAATGCGCTGTCAAACTGCGCCGCATCAAGACCGAGCTCCAGCGCCAGCCTGCGCAGCACCGCCGCATCGGCCACCCGCAAGCCTTGCACATAGTGCGCAGTCTGGATCCGCGCCAGCATGTCCAGCCCGCGGCCGCTGCCGGCTTCAGCAGCCAGCACCGCGCTGATCGGCGGTTCCGAGTCCAGTATCGCCGTGGTGTCCAGCAGCAGGCCATTGAAGTAGTCGTCGCCAAACGGCTGGCCGCTCATCGCCGCGATCCGGTGATCGTGCTGCATCACGTAGTTGCGCAGCTGCGTGCTGATCTGCCGGCGATTACTGCCGGTCATCATGCCGCCGCCGTGCAGCACGATGGAGAGGCCGTCGATCTCACGGGCCGCCGTCAGCAAGGGGGCGGCGCCGTAGCACCAGCCGCACAGCGGATCGTAGATATAGTGCAGCACCGTGCTGCTGGCGGCTGCCGGCGCTGCTGCTTCGGCATTGGCTGCGGCGTCGGGAAGTTCGCAGCTGCCGTCGCTGCAATGATCGCGCTCTACCATTTCATTTCACCTTTGCTGACCTTGGCGCCCAGTTCCAGGGAAGAGACGCCGTCCAGGTTCGGATAATGCTTCTTCATCGCTTCGATCAGGGCGGCAGAATCCTTGGCCTTGACGGTTTCGGCCTCATAGGTTTTCAGGTAATCCTTGGTGAAGCGCACCGATTCGATGTTTTGCGGCGCACCGGCGCTGAAATGGCCTGGCACCACGACTTTCGGATGCAGGGCACTGATCTTGTCGAGCATCTTGATCCATTGCTGGCGCGAGGCCAGGGTCTGGGTGTCAGCCGTCCACACATGTTCATTGCCGACCACCAGCACGCCGCCCACCACGGCTTTCAGCGATGGAATCCAGACGAAGCTGCGGTCCGGGCTGGCGCCGTCGAGACCGATGACTTCCAGCTTGCGGCCTTCCAGGGTCAGCGTGTTGCCTTCCAGCGCTTCCGGCACGATCAGCTGCTTAGGTGCGTTGGCGCCCAACTTCGGGCCCCAGAACGCCAGCTTGCCTTCCATGGTGGCCTTGATATGGGCGACTACCGGCGCCGGCGCCACGATCTTGGCCTCCGGATAAGCGGCTTTCAGTACTTCCAAGCCGAAGTAGTAATCAGGATCGCCGTGGCTGATGTAGATGGTGGTCAGCTTCTTACCGCTGTCCTGCACTTTTTTTAGCAGTTGCTCGGCGCTGGCGCGGTCGAACTGGGCATCGATGACGATGGCGTCGGTGTTGCCGGTAATCAGCTCGGATGACACTGGGAAAATGCCATTGGCGCCCGGATTATAGACTTCCAGCTTGAGCGGCTGCGGTGCAGACGTAGCAGCAGCGGCGGAAGCGGCGATCATCAGGCCGGCGCTAGCTGCCAGCAGCGAGCGGAATACTGTGCGTTTGAACATCGATATCTCCAGAATGAGGTGAAAGAACCATCATCATAGTTGCCAAAAACGATGCAAAAAACCCCATAATGACGATTAGTTTGTTGCATGAATCGATCAAATTAATCATATAGACAGGAATAGCCATGGACAGACTGATCGCGATGCAAGTCTTTGTCGAGGTTGCCGACCAAGGCAGCCTGACCGCCGCCGCCGACAAGCTGGACATGTCGCGCGCCATGGTCTCCCGCTACCTGGCCGAACTGGAGGAATGGGTGGGTGCGCGCCTGCTGCACCGGACTACCCGCAAGCTCAGCCTGACCTCGGCCGGCAGCGACACCTTGCCGCGTTGCCGGCAAATGCTGGACATGGCCGGCGACATCCAGTCCTCGGCGGCAGCGCCCGAAAACACGCCGCGCGGAACGCTGCGCCTGACCTTCAGCATGTCGATGGGGCAAACCTATCTGGTGCCGCTGCTGACCCGCTTCCTCAAGCGTTATCCCGGCACCGCGATCGACATGCTGATGGTGGACCGTACCGTCAACCTGATCGAAGAACGGGTCGACCTGGCGATCCGCATCACCAATGCGCTCGATCCCAACCTGATTGCACGCAAGCTGGCGGTTTGCCATTCGGTAGTGGTGGCGGCGCCGTCGTATCTGGAGCAGCACGGCACGCCGAAAACCGTGGAAGACCTGGCCTTGCACAACTGCCTGACCTATTCCTATTTCGGTAAAAGCCTGTGGGAATTCGAGAAGGATGGCGCGCCGGTCGCAGTGCCGGTAGGCGGCAACATGAGCGCCAACGAATCGTCGGTGCTGCTGGAAGCGGCGGTGTGTGGAGCCGGGATTGCCTTGCAGCCGCTGCACGCCGCCTCAGGATTGCTGCATGATGGTAGACTACGGGCGCTGCTCGGCGAATATCGCCCGCGCGAATTGAGTATTTACGGCGTCTATGCTTCGCGCCGTCAAATGCCTGCCATCCTGCGCGCCATGCTCGATTTCCTGGTCGAGGAATTCAGCGCAGACTCCGGCTGGGAAGCGCCGGTCAATTGAATTAACTAATTTCTTCAGGCGATTTCGCCAGACAACTTCACCCGTTGACGCCATGTGCGGCTTTGCCGCAATAGCTCGGTCAGCACCCTGTACCTAATCGCAAACCGGCCAGCCCGGCGCGATGCCCGATCTCTGGCTTTACAGCTTCACCCCGTCTTTACCAAGCGAATCAAACAATGCAAAAAATTTCCACGCTTACCCGCAGCACCCTGATGTTTCCGCTGGCCCTGGTCCTGTTCGAGTTTTCGGTATACATCGCCAACGACATGATCCAGCCGGGCATGCTGACAGTGACCCGCGAATTCGGCGCCAGCGCGGCCTGGATGGCGTCTGCCATGACCGCCTTCCTGGTCGGCGGCGCGATCTTCCAATGGCTGTTCGGACCGCTCTCGGACCGCATCGGCCGCCGTCCGGTGATGTTGGGCGGCACCCTGTTTTTCATCATCGCCTGCCTGGCGACGCTGTTCTCACGCAGTATCGAAAGCTTCATCGCCTTGCGCGTGCTGCAAGGCATGGGCTTGTGCTTCATTTCTTCGGTCGGCTATGCCGTGGTGCAGGAAGCCTTCGAAGAAAAGGCGGCGATCCGGGTCACCGCGCTGATGGCCAATGTGGCGCTGATTGCGCCGCTGATCGGCCCGGTCGCCGGCGCCTTCATGATTGAAGTGCTGCCGTGGCGCATGGTGTTCGTGTTCATCGCCGCGATCGCCACCATAGCCTTGATCGGCCTGGCGCGGCACATGCCTGAAACCGTCAAGCCGCGCAAGGAAAAACTGCCGCTGACGCAGATCTGGCATGACTACCGTGCAGTGGTCGGCAACCTGCACTTCGTCAAGGCGGCGATGTGCATGCCCTTGCTGGCGATTCCGCTGATCGGCTGGATCGCCATGTCGCCGGAAATCCTGGTGGCCGACGGCCATCTGAGCGTGATCGAATACGGCTACTGGCAGATTCCGGTGTTCGCCTGCCTGATCGCCGGCAACCTGGTGCTGGCGCGCCAGGTTGACCGCTGGCGCCTGGGCAGCTCGATCAAGATCGCGCTGTATCCGATCGCGCTCGGCATTCTGATCATGCTGTTCGGCGCCGCCTTCCTCGATACGCCCTACTTCCTGGTGGCGGCGATCAGCGTGATCGCTTTCGGCGAAGGCTTGTCGGCGGCGGTGATGATCCGCTTCACCCTGACTGAAAGCCCGGTCTCTAAAGCCACCGTGGCCGCCACCATGGGCATGATCAACATGACCCTGTACGGCGTCGGCATCGAACTGTACAAGGTGTTTTACCTGTACGCGGGAATGATGGGCTTTGCGCTGTTCTCGACCGCTGTCATTGCGCTGTACTGGTATTTGTCGCGCAGCGTGGTGGCGCGCGCCATGCAGGCGCGGCTGACCGGCCATGAAGAGAAAGAAGCGGGACCATTGATTTGAGGGGATTTGAGGAGGAATGCAGGGAGCGCATGCGCTCCCTGCACCGACGCCAGACGGCGCCGGCAGCCGACAATGGCAGCAGGTTTACTCGTTGCGCTTCTGGCTGATGATGCTCATGAACTCGCGCCGCGTCGAAGGATCGTCGCGGAACGCACCCAGCATGCGGCTGGTCACCAGGCTGGTGCCCGGCTTGTGGATGCCGCGCGTGGTCATGCAGCCGTGCGATGCCTCGATCACTACCGCCACGCCCTTCGGCAGCAAGACCTGCTGCAGGGTATCGGCGATCTGCACTGTCATTTTTTCCTGGATCTGCAAGCGCTTGGCATAAATATCCACCAGGCGCGCCAGTTTCGAGATCCCCACCACGCGCCGGTCCGGCAAATAGGCCACGTGCGCCTTGCCGATGATGGGCGCCATGTGGTGCTCGCAATGGCTTTCAAAACGGATGTTGGTCAGCACCACCATCTCGTCGTAGCCCTCCACTTCGGAAAACGTGGTCGACAGAATCTCGACCGGATCCTTGCTGTAGCCAGCAAAGAATTCTTCATAGGCGCGCGCCACGCGCGCCGGCGTATCCAGCAAGCCTTCGCGGTCAGGATCGTCGCCAGCCCAGCGCAGCAGGGTGCGGATCGCCGACTCCGCCTCAGCCCGGCTTGGACGTTCCGACAAGGTGCTAGCCGCCGTCGCCGGCAATGAATCTTTTGAGGCCATCTGATTACCTTTTCTAAAAAGAATTTTACTTGCCGCTGTGCAGCCGCGCACATATGCTGAATCCAGGGTCTGTTGACCTCGGCAATCACGCTGCGGCTAATGCCGACAGTGTAATTCAGCTATCGCATTACTGCATTGGATTCGTCAAAGCTGCGGTTTGCGCAATGCAGCATCGAAACATGGAGCGGTAATAACCCGTTATTACCTGCACAAGATTTCACGGTCCCATACTCGACCTTCCCTGCCCCACCAACCCCACTGAGAGATCCACCATGAGCGCAAAGAAAATCCTGATCCTGGCTGGCGACTACGTTGAAGACTATGAATTGATGGTCCCGTTCCAGGCTCTGCAGATGGTCGGCCACCAGGTCGACGTGGTGTGTCCGGACAAAGCCGCCGGCGCCCAGATTCGCACCGCCATCCATGACTTTGAAGGCGACCAGACCTATAGCGAAAAGCCGGGCCACAACTTCACCTTGAATGCGGCGTTCAGCGATGTCGACGTCAGCCGCTACGATGCCTTGCTGATCCCCGGCGGCCGCGCCCCGGAATACCTGCGCCTGAATCCGCGCGTGATCGAAATCGTCCAGCAGTTCCATGCCGCCGACAAGCCGATCGCCGCGGTCTGCCATGGCCCGCAGCTGCTGGCGGCGGCCGGCGTGCTGAAAGGGAAAACCTGCTCGGCTTATCCTGCCTGCGCGCCGGAAGTCAAACTGGCCGGCGGCAAGTACGCGGAAATCGACATCACCGCAGCGCACCGCGACGGCAATCTGGTGACCGCACCGGCATGGCCGGCCCATCCGGCCTGGCTGGCCCTGTTCCTGACCGCATTGGGGACTCGCATCGAGTTATGATAGGCGCTGTGCGGCCGGCACGCCGGCTGCACTTTCCCAGCTATTGGCAACAACCAGAAACGAGGCGTCCGATGTGTCAGATTTATGCCCAGGCCGATCCCATATTGTATGAATCGCGCGCCCGCTCGGTGCGCATCATGGGCGTCATCACTACCATCAAGCTGGAAAACCTGTTCTGGCAAACGCTGGCGGAACTGGCGGCGGACAACGACCTGACCACCAACCAGCTGATCGCCAAACTGCACGATGAAGTCACCACCCATCTGGGCGAAGCCAGCAACTTCGCGTCATTCCTGCGCGTAACCTGCCTGCGCTACCAGACCTTGAAAACCCACGCCGGATTAGAAACAGCTGCAGCCACTGCGGCAACCAAGGTCAACGCCTCGGCCTAGTCCGCTTAACTCAGCTTGCCGTCGATAGCTTCAGGCCGATCAGCCCCAGCACGATCAGGCTGACGCTGGCGATGCGCGCCAGGCTGGCCGCCTCGCCCAGCAGCACGATGCCGGCAATGAAGGATCCCACCGCGCCGATCCCGGTCCAAACCGCATAGGCTGTGCCAAGCGGCAAAGTGCGCATGGCGATCGCCAGCAGCCAGATGCTGACGGCCATGCCGGCGCAAGTGATGATGGACGGCCAGGTTCGCGTAAAACCTTCGGAATATTTCAGGCCGACAGCCCAGATGACTTCCGCTATGCCGGCAAGTAAGAGAATGATCCAGGCCATGCGACCTCCATAAAAGATGGGGTCGTCCCCGGTTGAAATACAATGTGCGGCAGCGCCAGGTCGTCCTGGCGCCGGAATGGAATGCGACAACGCCATCCATTATATTTTTTTTCTGCCATGGCCGCATGCGCAGCATTTTTCACCCTGACCTCGCCAGTTCCGCCATGACAAAAACCTTTGCCCTTTTCCTGCTGACCGCCGTCGCCGAATTGCTGGGCTGCTACCTGCCGATGCTGTGGCTGAACGGTAAGGCTTCCGCCTGGCTGCTGCTGCCGGCAACCATCAGCCTGCTGGCCTTCGTCTGGCTGCTGACCTTGCATCCGGCCGCCAGCGGCCGCGTATATGCCGCTTATGGCGCGGTGTATGTCGCCACTGCGATTTTCTGGCTCTGGAGCGTTGACGGCATTGCGCCGCGCTGGACCGATCTGCTGGGAGCGGGACTGGCGCTGTCAGGCGCGGCGGTGATCGCCTTAGGCGCGCGCGCCTGACTGCACTCAATCGGCTTGATCAATGCACGCCTATCCATCCCAGGCCGGCGGCAAATACCACATACAGCAAACCGAACAGCGCCAGGATGCCGCCGCTCAGCATGCCCTTGCGCAGCAGCGCATACAGGCCAAACATCGAGATCATGGTCACCGCCGCAGCCCAGATCAATGCGGGGCTCAGCATCCACGGCGTAAAAATCAGCACCAGCGCGGTCGGAATGGTGGCCTGGATCATCATCGCGCCGCTGATATTGCTTAGCGCCAGCGTCTGCTTGCCCTGCCGGACCCAGATCACCGCATTCAGGATTTCCGGCAGCTCGGTGGCGATCGGACTCAGCAGCAATGCAGTCAATTGCGGCGAGATCCCCAGCCAGGGCGAAATTTCACCTAGTTGATGCACGAACAGCTGCGAGCTCAGGAAAATCACCACCAGCGCCACCAGCGTCTGCAGCAGCGCCCAGCCCAGCAGCGGTTGCGGATCGTGGGGACGGAACTTGAGCGGTTCCAGCTCGTGGATCTCGGCGTCGGCGTCTTCTTCCTTGCGCATTTCGCCCCAGATATACACGCCGTAAGCCAGCAGGAAAGCCGCGCCCAGCCAGGGTTTGATGGCAAACGCCACCAGCCCGAGGCCGACCTTGACCACGAAAATCCCGATGAACCAGGCTTGATCGCGGCGCAGGCGCGCGGCGGCGCTGGCCGACAGCAGGATATTGCCGAGCTTTTTACGGTTCAGGATGAACATCAGGCCCACCACCGCGTAGGCGATGGTGGCCAGCACCAGCGGCCCGCCGAGGGCGGCGCCGACGCCGATTTCACGGTGCGCCGCATCGCGCCCGAACACCACGGCGACAAAGGTCACGACGCTTTCCGGAAGCGCCGTGCCAAACGCCGCCAGCACCGTGCCTACCGCGCTCTGGGCGATGCCGAGCCGGCGGCCGACCCATTCGATGCTGTTGACGAAATACTCGCACGACAAATAGATGACAACAGCTGAGCCCAGCAACAAGGCGATCGCAAGCATCATGCGCACACCTCTGAAGGCCATACCAACGATAAAGAAAATGAGGCAGATGGAAAGAAGGGCTGCTTGGATAAGCTGGCTGCAGCAGCGCGCCGGCGCTGCCATTGGCGGTAATTAAGCATGGGGGACATCCTGAGGGCCGGGCACTGACGAATGGCGCAACACCTTCGCCCGGCCGGGTAAAGGAAATGCACCATAGGTCTTGCCAAACCGTGCGGTCGCGCATGCCATGGCGTAAATTGGATACAGCGCCAAGTATGTTGACATGCGCTCTTCAAAAGATTCGAAGGCGGCTACTCCCCTAAGGAGCCGCAATTTTATCATTGAAACATTGGCGGCGGCAATCACGCCGCCGCAGCCTTAAATGTTCTCCTTTGCAATAGATCAGGGGAACAAACAGTTTGGAAAACAGATAACAGGCGCAAAAGAGATAAAATGGCGGCTTATTTGCAACGGAGCACATTTTCATGAAATGGGCAGTAGTCAGTATTTTTATTTTATCGGTGTTGTACGTGCACTTCCGCGGCAAGGCCCGCCTGCCCTTCTTTCGGCAGATATTCGACCATTCCTCGATCATGGCCCCGCTCAACATCTTCATGTACATGTTCTCGAAGGTGCCGACCAACACGCCTTATCTGCCGACCAGCACTTTCGCCGACCTCAAGATCCTGGAAGACAACTGGGAAACCATCCGCGATGAAGCGCAGGGACTGATCGGCCTGGAAAAAATCCGCGCGGCGGAAAAGAATGACGACGCCGGCTTCAACTCCTTCTTCAAGGCCGGCTGGAAGCGCTTCTACCTGAAATGGTATGACGCCAGCCATCCGTCGGCCGAACAATTCTGTCCGAAGACCGTGGAGCTGCTGCGCCGCACGCCGAGCGTCAAGGCAGCCATGTTTGCCGAGCTGGCGCCGGGCGGCACCCTGAATCCGCACCGCGATCCGTTCGCCGGTTCGCTGCGCTATCACCTGGGCCTGGTGACGCCGAACGACGACCGCTGCTTCATTGAAGTCAACCAGCAGCGCTACAGCTGGCGCGACGGCCAGGGCGTGGTGTTCGACGAAACCTATATCCACTGGGCGCAGAACGGCTGCGACAGCAACCGCATCATCATCTTTTGCGACATCGAACGGCCGATGCGCTATCGCTGGGCGCAAGCCATCAACCGCTGGCTCGGCCGCCACATGATGAGCGCCGCGGCTTCGCCTAACGAAACCGGCGACGAGACCGGCGGCATCAACAAGCTGTTCCGCTTCGTCTGGGCCGCCGGCCAATACCGGCGCCGCCTGAAAAAATTCAGCAAGCCGCTGTACATGTGCATCAAGTTCGGTTTGATCGTCGGCGTCGCGCTGGCCATCGTCTACCTCTGATCGCCGCGTAAAACGCGTTTCGGCAAGCCGCCTGCGGGCGGCTTTTTTACGCCTGCCAGACAGGTCTTTATATTGCACTGCGACAACACAAATCGGCTTTCACGGGTAGACTACGGCTTCTATTTGCCATAAGGAAAACCCATGATGACTCGCTCGCTTATTTCCGCAGCTTTCCTGTCGCTTGCTGCCTGCTCCTCCGTGCCGTCGCTGGCGCAGGACCGGGGTAACGATGGACTCGCCGAATCGAATGCCCAGAACCGTCCGGTCAAGGTCATGATCATCACCATGTTCGGCCCCGAAGGCCAGGCCTGGCTGGATCGCATCGGTCCCTGGAAAACCGTCTCCGTGCCTGGCCTGTCGCCCGACTATCCGGATGTGCATTGCAACCGGCAAGACGTCTGCGTGGTCACCACCGGCATGGGCTACGCCAATGCTTCGGCCTCGATCATGGCCCTGACCTTCTCTTCGCGCTTCGACCTGCGCCATACCTATTTCCTGATCTCCGGGATTGCCGGCGTCGATCCTGGGCGCGCCACTGTCGGCTCGGCCGCCTGGGCCAAGTATCTGGTCGACTTCGGCATCCAGTGGGAACTCGATGCGCGCGAAATTCCAGCCGGCTGGAATACCGGCTATCTCGGCATCAACACCAAGAGCCCGAGCGACAAGCCGCCGCTCGACTACCGAAACGAAGTCTTCCAGCTGAATCCGAAACTGGCCGACGCCGCCTTCGCCTTGTCGCGCAATGTGGTGCTGGCGGACAGCCCGCAGGCGCAGGTAGCGCGCTCCAAGTTCAGCTATGCGCCGGCCAACCAGCCGCCGGCCGTGGTCCAGTGCGATATCGCCTCCGGCAATACCTGGTGGTCAGGCACGCTGCTGGGCGAACGCGCAAGACAGTGGACCAAGATCCTGACCGACAACAAGGGCGTGTACTGCATGACGGCGCAGGAAGACAATGCCACTTTCGAAGCCTTGAAACGCGCATCCAGCATCAAACGGGTCGACTTGAGCCGGGTGGCTGCATTGCGCACCGGATCGGATTTTGACCGTCCGTATCAAGGACAAACCAGCGCCGACAACCTGCTCAACTATGCCGACCAGGGCGGCTTCGTACCGGCGACCGAGAATCTGTACCGGGCGGGGAATCCGCTGGTGCAGGATATCGTGACCCATTGGGGCGAATGGCGTGACGGCGTGCCGCGTCGATGATTCGTTGACACAAGGATAAGGTCACGTTTGACTGCGTGACCTGTTTGTGAAGCAGCGCTTGCTTCGCTCTAAGCCGCATTCGCGGCTTTTTTTGCGCCCGTTATTTGCGGCCCAAGTCATCGTGAATAGATGGCACGACCTGTAACCCACGCATTTTTTGAGATTTTTGCCACTACTGCAGCGACTTGCTCTTCTTCACAATTGATCGCCGAAGACCTCCGGACGCGTCTCATTACCAATCTCCAAACAACAAGCGACAAGCGACAAGCGACAAGCAAAAATACACAATCAATGTTTATTTTTGTGTATTCTTGTGTAGAATAAAGATGAACAGCTCAGACCTTATCAAGCAACTGAAGGCAACCGGATGGCGGCACGTCTCGACTCGCGGCAGCCATCATAAATACCGCCACCCCGTCAGCGGAAAATCTGTGGTTGTTCCACATCCGAAGAAGAAGGATCTGCCGTTTGGCACGGCCGAGAGCGTCTTGAAACAGGCCGGATTGAAATGAGGAGGAAAATGTTATATCCGCTGTATGTATGGAAGGATAAAAATAGCGCTTACGGCGCCAGCTTTCCGGATCTTCCCGGCGTGTTTACTGCTGCGGACGATTTGAACGACCTGCCGGCAAAAGCCCAGGAAGCAGCAGAGACCATGTACGAAGGCGAAGCGCATATTCCTGAAGCGACCTCCATCGAGCAATGGAAAGACGCGGCAGGCTATGCCGATGGCTACTGGATGCTGGTCAATATTGACCGTTCCAAAATCAACACCAAGCCTGTGCGGCTCAACATTTCGTTACCGGAAAATTTGCTGCGCGAGATTGATGCCTTCGCCAAAGCGCATCAATTGACGCGCTCCGGCTTCCTGGCTCAGGCTGCGCTGAAAGCGATGGCTAGGTAAAGTAAGAATCGATGAAACGATAATATTCGCCAAGCAGAATCCGCAAACGCGTTGAAAATATTCCCTTGGGGCCGCCAGAGTGGGACACCTTACTATGACTAAAAAATAGCTAACTACAAACAGTTTAATAATGGTGAATTTATCCGCCCATGGCAAAATTAGCAGCTCACTATTTATGGGATAAAAAATGAAAATCGTCGTTGTCGCTGTGTTCCTGCTGCTCACCGGATGCGCATCAAATATCGTTGGGTATCGACCAACAGCAATCAATCCGGAGCAAGCACGATCTGTGATCGAGCAAGTCCTCATGGAGCAACCGTCAAAAAATAGACCTGAGCAAGTTTTCTTTACCGAGGAATACGTTGGATATGGCAACGGGGTCATTTCAACAAGTAAAGGCTTCGCCAGTGCTACTTCTCTGGGAAATGGCGCAATCTCTGTGGGAAGCTCAGTGACTTCATCGAAAGCTCAGCAAACGCGCATCTATTTCAATTCAATCGAGAGTGTAACGCTGTACTCACAACGTAATCGCTGGGTAGTGCTGACTCGGAATCAGGCCGGTAGCATCCTAAACAAATCCCTCGTCGACACACAAAATAAAGCTGAAAAATTCGTCGATGCTTTAATGTATTTCAAGGAAAAATGAGCCTGACAAAAAAAATTCAAACCTGCCCCTGGCTCGCTTTAATTGATGGCAATGAGCAATCTTGCGAATTAGTCATTGCCTACCATTTTAATTATATCAACCACGCGCCGCCAATATCTTGCCGCTGACCACGCCAAACCCGACGCGATAGCCGTCGCCCTGGCACCAGCCGGTCATCGCCACTTCGTCGCCATCCTGGATAAAGCTGCGCTGGCTGCCGTCCGCCAGGCTGAGCGGATTCTTGCCGTTCCAGGTCAGCTCGAGCAAGCTGCCGTAGGCTTCCGGCGTGCTGCCGCTGATGGTGCCTGAGCCCATCAGATCGCCGATGCGGGTGTTGCAGCCGGAGACAGTGTGATGCGCCAGCTGCTGCACCATGGTCCAGTACATGGCCTTGAAATTGGTGCGGCAGATGGTCTGCGGCTGGGCGGCTGCGCCCGGCTGCAGCGCTACTTCCAGCGTGATGTCATAGCCGTTCTTGCCGTTTTGCCGCAGGTAGGGCAGCGGTTGCGGCTGCTGCGCCGGACTGTCGACGCGGAACGGTTCCAGCGCTTCCATCGTGACCACCCACGGCGAGATCGAGGTGGCGAAGGACTTGCTGTTGAACGGGCCCAGCGGCACGTATTCCCATTGTTGCAGATCGCGCGCGCTCCAGTCGTTCAGCAGCACCATGCCGAAGATATGCTGCTCGGCATTGGCGATATCGATCGGCTCGCCCAGGGCATTCGGCTGGCCGATGATGAAGCCGGTCTCCAGTTCGAAATCCAGTTTGCGGCAGGCCCCAAATACCGGCGCGTCGGCGTCCGGCAGTTTCAGCTGACCCATCGGGCGCTGCAGCGGGGTGCCGCTGACCACCACCGAGCTGGCGCGGCCGTTGTAGCCGATCGGGATATGCAGCCAGTTCGGCAGCAGCGCGTTGGCCGGGTCGCGGAACATCGAGCCGACATTGGTCGCATGTTCTTTCGATGAATAGAAATCGGTATAGCCCGGGATCTCCAGCGGCAGATGCATCGTTGCCTGATCCTGCGAGACGAACACCTTGTCGCGCAAGGCCTGGTTATCGCGCAGCTGGAGGTTGTCATGACGCAGCAGCTCGCTGACGCTGGCGCGGGTGCTACGCCAGGTCTGGCGGCCCAGCGCGATGAAAGCATTCAGGGTCGGCTGACGGAACACTGCAGGGCTCAGCGTCAGCAGGCCGGAGTCAGCCAAAGCAGCTAGGTCCAGCACCTGATCGCCGATGGCGACGCCGACGCGCGGCGCCGGATCGGCGGCATTGCTGAACACGCCGAAAGGCAGATTCTGGATGGGAAAATGCGACTCCGGCGGAGTCGGGATGAAGGATTTCAGTGTCGGATCGTTGGCTTGCATGATGTCTTTTCTCTTAGGGTTGACCGTTGAAGTTCTTTTTCAGACCGTGCCAGCATTGCAGGTAGTCTTTCTGCAGCAGCGGCGTCGCCAGCGCATAGGGCGTCGGATGAATCAGGTAGCGGCTTTCAAACATGAAGGCCATTGTATTGTCGATACGGTGCGGCGCCAATTCGGCGCTAGACGCCTTCTCGAAAGTGGCGGCGTCCGGACCGTGGCCGCTCATGCAATTGTGCAGGCTGCCGCCGCCCGGTGTAAAGCCGTCGGCCTTGGCGTCGTAGGCGCCATGGATCAGGCCCATGTATTCGCTCATGACGTTGCGGTGGAACCATGGCGGCCGGAAGGTATGTTCGGCTACCATCCAGCGCGGCGGGAAAATCACGAAATCGACGTTCGCGGTGCCATGCGTATCCGAAGGCGAGGTCAGCACGGTGAAGATCGATGGATCGGGATGATCGTAGCTGACCGTATTGATAGTGTTGAACAAGCTCAGGTCGTATTTGTACGGTGTGTAGTTGCCGTGCCATGCCACCACATCCAGCGGCGAATGATCGATGCGTGCCGCCCACAGCTTGCCGCCAAATTTGGCCAGCAGCTGGAACTCGCCCTCGCGTTCTTCATAGGCCGCCACCGGCGCCTGGAAGTCGCGCGCATTGGCCAGGCCGTTGGAGCCGATCGGTCCCAGTTCCGGCAGCTGGAAGGCAGCGCCATAGTTTTCGCAGACATAGCCGCACGCCGCGCCGTCCGGCAGCTCGATGCGGAAACGCACGCCGCGCGGGATGACGACGATTTCACCGGGCTTGACTTCCAGCACACCCATTTCCGTCCTGGCCAGCAAACGTCCCTGCTGCGGTACGATCAGCAATTCGCCGTCGGCATTATAGAAAAAGCGCTCGTGCATGGAGCGGTTCGCCACGTACAGATGGATGGCGATCCCGGCCTGTGCTGCAGCGTCGCCATTGCCGGCAAAGGTGATCATGCCATCGATAAAATCGGTGGGCTGATCGGCGGCAGGCGGCGGCAGCGGATTCCAGCGCAGCTGATTGGGCGGCGTGTCGACCTGAGTAAAGGGACCGCTGGCCAGCAGCGATTGCTGCAGCTTTTCAAAGGCGTGATGCATCGCGCCCGGCCGGATACGGTACAGCCACGAGCGCCGGTTGTGCGCGCGCGGCGCGGTGAATGCAGTGCCGGACAACTGCTCCGCATACAGACCGTAAGGCGCTTTCTGCGGCGAGTTTTGCCCTACCGGCAAAGCGCCGGGCAAGGCTTCGCTGGTGAAGTCATTGCAAAATCCCGACTGATAACGAAGTGCGTTTGTGTTTTCCATGGATTTTATCCTTGATGGTCTGATCTTAATGCGCAATCACAGCCTGCGCCTTGTTACGATTCGAGGTTTCCTGCATCAACATCAGCATCACCGCCGATACCAGCGCCGGTACGGCCAGCAGCAGGAAGATGCTGCTGTTCGGCCAGTTCAGGCGGATCAGCTCGCCGCCCAGCACCGGCCCGACGATAGAACCGATGCGGCCGACGCCCAGGCTCCAGCCAATGCCGGTGGAACGCAAGGTGGTCGGGTAGTAAGTTCCCGCCAGCGCATTCACCGCCGGCTGGCCGCCGACGATGCAGAAGCCGGCGACGAAGATGCTGGCAAACAGGAACAGCAGCGATACTTCCGGCCGGCCGATCAGGGCCACCGCCATGCCGGCGATCAGGAATACCGGAATCAGCACGCGGCGGAAGCTGGAGCGGTCGATCAGCTGGCCCATGATCAAGGTTCCCAGCGTGCCGCCGATCTGCAAGGTGGTGCCGGCCATGACCGCGGTGGCGGTCGACAGGCCGGCATCCTTGGCAATGGTCGGCAACCAGTTGGAAAGGAAATACAGGTTCACCAGATTCATGAAATTGATGATCCACAGCAGGATCGTAACCTTGGCCCTGCCCTGCTGGAACAGCTGCATCACCGGCGCGCCCTTGCCCGCTTTTTCGTTGACCACGTAACGCGTGTCCCGGTCAACCGCGACAGCAGGATCGATGCGGCGCAACCACTTGCCGACCTGATCCAGACGCTTGTCGCGCAATACCAGGAACTGCATCGACTCCGGCAGCAAGAAGATCATCAGCACGCCGATCACTAGCGGCACCACACCGCCGACATGGAATACCGACTGCCAGCCGAAGCGCGGAATCAACGCCGCCGACAGCAGACCGCCCAACACCGCCCCCAGCGTAAAACCGCAGGACACCAGCATCATCAGGGTCACGCGCTTGCGCAGCGGGCTGTATTCGCCGGCCAGCGCCATGGCGTTGGGCATGATGGCGCCCAGTCCTAGGCCGGTGATGAAACGCAACATAATCAGTTGTTCGACCGTAGCGGCCAGCGGCGTCAGCAGCATGCAGGCGGCAAAGAACAGAGTGGCAGCGATCAGCACCGGACGGCGGCCGATGCGGTCGGCCAGGATGCTGAAAATGAGCGAGCCGAGCAACATGCCGAACAGGCCGGCGCCGAACACCGGACCGAGGTTGGCCTTGTCTATGCCCCATTGCTGGATGATGGCGGGCGCCACATAGCCCATGGCCTGGACGTCGAAACCGTCGATAATCAGGCAGATGGCGCACAGGGTCAGCATGACGATCTGGAAGCGGCCGATGCGGCTACGGTCGATCAGGGCGGGAATGTCGATCGGGCTGCTATTAGAGCTATGCGTCGCAATGGCCATGCGTGTCTCCGGGAAGAGGTTGGCGCCGTATCAATACCTACCATACGATCTGTTTTTTGCCATTATCATTCTTTTTAATAATCAGAAAAATAGGCAATGATTAAAATCATTTTTTAAATAACTTAAATAATATAAAATCGCCATCATGGACAGGCTGGAATCGTTACGGGTATTTTGCCAGGTGGTGGAACTGAACAGCTTCAGCCGCGCGGCTGAGCAGCTGGAGATGTCGAACGCCACCATCACCAACCATATCGCCGCCCTGGAGCGGCATTTCGGCGTGCGCCTGCTGAACCGCACCACTCGCAAAATTTCCCTGACCGACGATGGCCACAGCTGTTACCAGCGGGCCCAGCGCCTGCTCGGCGACATGAGCGAACTGGAAGACGGGCTGCAGGGGCGGCGTGTGACGCCGCAGGGAATATTGCGGGTCGACGTGCCGACCGTGATCGCCCGCATCTACCTGGCGCCGGCGCTGACGCGCTTCAGCGCGCTGTATCCCGACTTGTCGATCCGCCTGAATGTCGGCGACCGCATGGTCGACATGGTGGAGGGCCGCGGCGATGTCTGGATCCGCATCGGCGAGCTGAAGGATTCGAGCATGGTGGCGCGCCGCATCTACCAGACCCGCAACCTTTGCTGCGCCGCGCCCGAATTTCTGGCGCAGCACGGAACTCCGCGCACGCCGCAGGAACTAAGCAACTTCCGTTGCCTGGCTTTCATCCATCCCAACAGCGGTCAGAACGTGCCATGGATCTTCAGCAAGGGCAAGCAAGAGTTCAGCTGGGCGCCGCCCGGCAATATCGCCATCAATCACGCAGAAACCCTGATACATGCAGCCGCCAGCGGCGCCGGCATCGTCCAGCTGCTGACGCTCTCCCTCAACCCGCAGATCCGCGCAGGCCTGCTGGCGCCGGTGCTGGCGGACTGGGCCACGCCGGGGCCGCCGGTGTCGGTGGTGTATCACCAGAGCCACCAGTTGTCGGCCAAGGTACGCGTATTTGTCGATT
This sequence comes from Collimonas sp. PA-H2, assembly GCF_002564105.1. NCBI lineage: Bacteria > Pseudomonadati > Pseudomonadota > Betaproteobacteria > Burkholderiales > Oxalobacteraceae > Collimonas > Collimonas sp. PA-H2. The sequence goes on along the minus strand of NZ_PDBX01000001.1, from coordinate 3,802,917 downwards.
TCGTTACAGAGCTGTTTGCCGCTATCGATTAGAGTTTCGTTCTTTCCACGTTTTTATCTACGCGTTTTTATCTACGTTCTATCAGCCAGGAGAAGTCATGCATTGGGTCTATCTATTGATCGCCATCGTCGCCGAAGTGATTGCCACCAGCGCCCTCAAGGCCAGCGCCGAATTCACTAGGCTAGTGCCGTCGGTGGTGGTGGTGGCCGGCTACCTGACCGCCTTCTATTTCCTGTCGCTGACCTTGCGCACCCTGCCGGTGGCCATCGTGTATGCGATGTGGTCAGGCATCGGCATTGCGCTGATCGCGCTGGTCGGCTGGCTGTTCCTGAAGCAGAGCCTGGATGCCGCGGCTTTGGTCGGCATCGGCCTGATCGTCTCCGGCGTGCTGGTGCTGAACGTGTTCTCCAAGACCGTGGCGCACTAGGCGCCAGCCAAGCCGGCTTCAGTTTTGCCACAACGGTGGTTCGTCCATCAGCGCGATCTGTTCGCGCAGTTCCAGCACCCTATCCTGCCAGTAGCGCTGGGTATTGAACCATGGGAAGGCCACGGCGAAGGCCGGGTCGTCCCAGCGCCGGGCAATCCAAGCCGCGTAGTGGATCAGGCGCAAGGTGCGCAATGCCTCGATCAGATACAGCTCACGAGTATCGAAATCGCAAAAATCCTCATACCCGGCCAGCAAGGAACCCATCTGCCGCACCATATCCCTGCGCTCGCCGGACAGCAACATCCACAGGTCCTGTACTGCCGGCCCCATGCGGCTGTCGTCAAAATCGACGAAGTGCGGTCCGGCATCGGTCCACAGCACATTGCTGCCATGGCAATCGCCATGCAGGCGCAGCGAGCCGACCGTGCCGGCGCGCTCGAAACAACGCCGCACACCCTCCAGCGCCTGAGTCACGGTGCTGCGATAGGCCTCCAGCAAATCCGCCGGAACAAAGTTGTTGGCCAGCAGGAAGGCACTCGGTTCTTCGCCGAAGCTGGCGATATCCAGGGACGGCCGATGCTGGTAGTTACGTAAGCCTCCGACGGCATGGATGCGCCCCATGAAACGGCCCAGCCATTCCAGCGTGGCGTCGTCCTCCAGTTCCGGCGCGCGGCCGCCATGGCGCGGAAATACCGCGAAGCGGAAACCGTCGAATTGATGCAAGGTGCTGCCGTCAGCACCGGCCCAGGCCGCAACCACCGGGATTTCGCGCTCTACCAGTTCCTGCACGAAACCATGTTCTTCCAGGATGGCGGCATCGCTCCAGCGGTGCGGGCGGTAGAACTTGGCCACTAGCGGCGGCCCCTCTTCCATGCCAATCTGGTACACGCGGTTTTCATAGCTATTGAGAGCCAGCAGGCGACCATCGCCATGCAGGCCGATGCTGTCGAGCGCGTCCAGCACGGTGTCGGGGGTAAGGGTAGTGAATGATGCGGGTGGTGAAATATTCATCCAGCCATTGTAAGCGCCGCCGGCTTACTTCCCGAAGCGATTAGGCAGTAAAGCTATAGATACCGGCTAAAGCTCTATGACTAGTTTCAAAAACAACAATCTCATGCCTTTACTTGTCAGATGCATGAATCCATCACGAATCCAGCAGCGAGCGGCGGCTATTGCTCGGCAAAGAGCCGCGCCATCCCGCCTGCAGGATTATTCAGGAAATCGCGGGTTGTTGTGTACTGCTCGGTGTCTTCATAACAGGTTTCCGTTAATCCGCTATTACTCAAAAGATAAATTCTGGCACGCGGATATGCCAGCAAAATCGGCGAATGGGTGGCGATCACAAATTGGCAATTGCGCTGCACCAAACGGTGAATCATGGCCAGCGCAGCCAGTTGCCGGTTCGGCGATAACGCCGCCTCTGGTTCATCCAGCATGTAACAGCCGTCTGCTTTGAATTTGTTTTGCAGCAGCGCCAGGAAGGCCTCACCGTGCGATTGCTGATGTAATAATCTGTCGCCGTAACTAGGGCCTGTTAACATTTAATTTGGGAATGCGAACGCGCGGCAGGCGTTGCGTGCCTAGGCGCGGCGACGCGACGTAGCGGTGCTACGGCAAGAAGCCGCAACAACGGCATGCGATGCCTGCAGCCGTTCCCGGAGGGTTCAAGCCAAAAAGTGCGCTGGCCGCGTTGCATGGCTTGCTGGGGCTTCAGTCCCAGCAAGCCACGCGCCTTGCCAGCACACTTTTTGGCTTGAACGCATCTCCCGAATTAATTGTTAACAGGCCCTAGTGCTGATGCGGTTTTTTTGTTTTATACCGTCTTTTATTATCTATTTACATCTCTCCCCTTATCGACGCCTTTGTTGGCAGAAAACACAAACCATCGCCCACATGCCTACCTTGTGGAAGGCAACTGCGCCAAATAACGCAGGCCGGTGATGCTGGGGAAGAAGCAGTAGACGCCGCCGCGCGTGGTAATCGTGCGGGGAAAGTCTTTCATCAACTTGTTGTTGGAACCGCGCGGGCCTACCTCGGCCAGGGTGAACGAACTGTTCGCCGGATCATTTACGCCCAGGAACACGTCCTCGCCGCTGATGTTATTGACCGCGTTGCCGTCATTTGAGCCGCCCGGCCCGGTGGCCGCTTTCACGAACAGGTGTGTCAGATTCCATTCGCTGGTGAGAAATTCGAACTGGTTGTGGATGCTGGCGTTGATAAAGTAGCCGGTCAGGCCGCGCTGCGCGTCGACGGGTTGCAGTGGATCGTAAGACGGCCCGTAGGGCATGGCGCGCCGTACAATCCGATGGTGGGTGCTGTCGGTTCCGTTCACTGCGCCGTTACGCGGGTTGTTGCGGCGGATATGCGAACCTATCGGGCAAATCAGGCCCAGGGTGTCATCGCTCGGTGCTACACCGGTGACGTAGTTGAAATTGTTCAATTTCGATGGCGGCAGGAGTTCGCCCGGCGCGTCTGGCGTCAGCTCCAGAGGGTTGCCGTTGCGCCAGCGCCCGCATATTTTGGCAGCCAGCATTTCCGTGTCAAGTCCGGTTTCCTCGGCATGCTCGGCGAGCATGACATCGAACCCGGCGACGTCCTGCTCCAGGATGCGAAACGCCGCATAGCTGCTGTTGATTGACAACTCGGGCGGCGATACCTTGTAGACGCCTCCGAGTTCGTTCTGGTAGCCAAGCAGAAATTCTCCGGTCTTGACCGCCGGCTGATCGTCTGGCGCCTCGCGCTTGGTCGTCGGGGCGCCAATCACGGTCGGCTGGGCAATGCTGTCGCGATAGCCGAAATGGACTTTGTTGTCTGGTAGGGCCTGCGCATCCTGCGCGTACAGCTCAGCCATGCAGCCTTTAAATGTGGCGCGCAACTTGGCTGATACCGATTCCAATACCGACGCGGATTCCGTCACCCACAAGCTCAACAGTATGTGCACCTTGGCGCCGTCCTGCAATCCGCTTATCCAATTTTGCGGCGCACTGGGGCCGACGTCGCCGACTGCCTGTGCGCTGACCGAACTGGTCGCACCAAGCTGGAAGGACCCATCAAATGTGGCGAGTTGCTCGGCGTTGAGGCCGAGTTTGGCTAGACCTGGGCAGGTGAAGCTGATGTTGAGAAAGCACGGCGGCTTGGGCTGGATGTGTCTGGCCGTGGTTATTTTTGGCAGGCCGCCGCTGCCGTCCACCAGCGCGCCTATCAATTTCCCTGCGGCCTGCGGATTCGTGATGGACAGGATGAAATGGCGCGCCAGATCGACGCGATAGCCGCGCAGGATGGTGCCTTGTACGTCGTCGTAATCGATTACAGGATCGGCCATGCTATCGCTCCCGGCGTTGAAGTCAGGTTGGGTGACGCATGAGAACGGCCGCCAGGCCGGATCTCATCTCTCATGCGAGCAGTATGGAAATGGCAAAAATCAGAAGGCGGCGAGGATCTGTTGCACGGTTTGCGGATAAGCGGAATACAGCGAGACATTTGGCGCGTGTTGCGAAGCATCGTTGACGGTAATGAAAGCCTGGAATGCGGCGACATTATTGGCGACCGGGATCAGCGCGGCGCCGCCGACGACAAATGACAGCAGTTGATCGAACACGGGACCCAGTTGGGCGACGAAATCGCTGATATAGGCATTGAAATTGCCGTCGTACTCGGTGACGACGCCGATCAGCAAGGAGTTGGAGGGCGCACTGGTGGGCTGCAGATTGGCTTGAGAGCGATCCAGCAGCAGAAAGCGGGCAAAGTGGACGGTACCGATGCCGTTGAGGGCAGCGTCGATTTTTTTACTATTGCCTTCCAGGGCGGCGGCAATCGTCACCAGGCTGGTTCCCGGGATGACGGGCATCATCAGTGTAAGTGGGCTGGTCATGTGAATTCCTTTTTCAGTTGTGAGTGGGAATAGCAACGAGGGTGCGCCAAAAAGACCAAAAATTGATGTGCAGCTGAAACAACAAAACCGCAGAGCGGCGACCAGTGTTTCCAGAGCCGTTATCGATCTGCGGATACCGTTGAAGTCTCAAGTGACTGCGTTGAAATCGTCGACGGTGAGCGAGGGTAGCATGCATTGGACATGCATCTCAACCTGTCAACAGTGAGAGTGGACAACTGGAAAATACATTGAATAAATCAACCTGCACGACAGCCGCCGAAGTTTCATAGGAACTTGATCCTTGCACTAGGGCCTGTTAACAATTAATTCGGGAGATGCGTTCAAGCCAAAAAGTGTGCTGGCAAGGCGCGTGGCTTCTTGCCGTAGCACCGCTACGTCGCGTCGCCGCGCCTAGGCACGCAACGCCTGCCGCGCGTTCGCATTCCCAAATTAAATGTTAACAGGCCCTAGGACCAATCAAATTACCGAGGCCGGATGCGGCATCTAGTTTTTCGATATTGGTGGCGACATTAAAAAAACTTTCCGCTCGCAAGAAATAACCTGCCTTGGGACGTTTGTAGCTTTTAACGGTGCGCAAATAGGTATGCAGATCAGAATGTGCGTTCACCGTCGAAAAACCATTGTTTTGATTGCCTCCTTCCGCGTTGAATCCCCAGGCGATCGCCATTGCTTCCAGCAAGGTCGATTTGCCGGCACCGTTTACCCCGACCAGAAAAGTTACATCCGGATGAAATGCGATCTGTTCCAGCTCACGGACTGCCGGAACGCTGAACGGATAGGCATCAAAATCGATTTCTCTTGTCGGGTTGATTGTCAACGCGCGCAGATAGGGTTTGATGGCAAGCATGGGAGCGCCGATACCTAGAGCAAGTGGGATTGGGATTGTACCGTTACCGCGAGCAGCATCCTGACGGCGCCGCGGATTTGCCAGTTTCATGTCGAACCTGGAATTGGAAAATCGTACCACGCCCCAGCAACACAGTGGCTAGCGTGACATAGACGCCAGCAACCACTCATTGTATCGACGCGCATCGATTACACTCATAGTCCCGCAGCCGTCACGCCACGAGCCATTTATGCCAGCCATCGCCCTCAATCATTACAACCTGCGCGCGCCGCGAGCACTATTGCTGCAGTTGAAGGAATTTTATTGCGAAGTGATCGGCCTGGAAGCCGGCGAGCGGCCCGCTTTCGACAGTTTCGGTTACTGGCTATATGCTGGCGGGCAAGCCGTGCTGCATCTGAGCGAAGCGCGGACCGGCGATGTCAGGCATACCGGTATCGCCACCAGCTTCGATCACGTCGCCTTCAGCTGCGTCGATCCTGAGGGAATGGAAGCGCTTTTGCTGGCGCGCCAGCTGCCTTATCAAGTGGCGTTTGTCCCGTCCTTGCAGCAAAAACAGATCTTCCTGCGCGATCCGGCCGGCAACGGGGTTGAACTGAATTTCACATGCATAAGCTAAATATCAAACCGCTTTTTTAAGCCGCTTTTTAAGTCAATTTCGGCAGCAGCGATGGGGAGCATCGTTTTACGATAAGGCTTTCATGCCTGACAGCCAAGCACCATGCCCACGCCATTATCTGTCCGACCACGCCGACCACGCATTGCCAGCCTGCTGAGCGCCCTGTTGCTCGGCTTATCTCTTTGGCTGCCCGCCGCTGCCCAGTCCACCACGCCGGCACCGCCGTTGATGCTGGCAAATGTCTACCATCCCGGCATCGCGCTGGCCGATTACTGGGTCAGCGAGAAACTGGACGGCGTACGCGGCTACTGGGATGGCGAGCAATTGCTGACACGCGGCGGCCAGCGCATAAACGCCCCGCACTGGTTCACCGCCGGCTGGCCCAAGGTGGCGCTGGACGGCGAACTATGGGCTGGCCGCGGCCAGTTCAACCATGCGGTTTCGACCGCGCGGCGCGAGGCGCCGGACGATGCAGCCTGGCGCCGCATGCGCTTCATGGTGTTCGACCTGCCCGCCTATCCCGGCACCTTCGACCAGCGCCTGCCGGCGTTGCAAAGCACGCTCGCCAGACTTGCGGTGCCTTGGGTACAGCTGGTGGAACAGATCAAGCTGGCCGACCACGCGGCCTTGCAAGGTTTGCTGCAACAGACCGTCAGGCAAGGCGGCGAAGGCTTGATGCTGCACCGGGGCGCATCGCTTTACCGCGCGCAACGCAGCGACGACCTGCTGAAAGTCAAAACCCACGAAGATGCCGAAGCCAAAGTCATCGGCCATCTGCCCGGCAAAGGAAAATACCAGGGCATGCTGGGAGCGCTATGGGTGGAAACGCCGGACGGCCTTCGCTTCAAGCTGGGCAGCGGCTTCAGCGACGCCCAGCGGCGCCAGCCGCCGGCCTTGGGCTGCGTCGTGACTTACCGCTTCCGCGGCTTGAACGGCAGCGGCATACCGCGGTTCGCCAGCTTCATGCGGGTCTACGAACAATAGTTCCGGCGGCATCGAGATACAGGGCCATGCGCTCTTCGTCATGAAACTGGCCATCTATGCACAGGGCGCGGTAGTCGATGCCGCAGGAGGAAAATCCCAGTTTGGCGTATACCGCCCTGGCGCGGGGATTGACGGTGTTGACTTTCAAGTCCAGCTGGACCAGCTCCGGGATCTTCCTTGCATGGGCGATGACCGCCTCGAACATGGCTTGCACCGCACCGGTGGCACGCGCATTTGGAGTGACATAGACGCCGACGATGGTGGCGCGGTGATAAATCTTGGAGCGGGAATCGCGCACCATGCCGACGGTGCCGACCAGGACCTCGCCTTGAAATGCACCATAAGTCACCTGGAAAGGGCTCGCTTTCAAACGCGCCGCCATCTGTTCCTCCGGCAGCGCGCTTTCTTCCTCATGCGTGGGCACGAATGAAGACGGCGAATCCAGGATGGATTCCAGCCTCAGCTGGCGGTAGGATGCGAGGTCTGCCGGGGTTAATGCTCTGATTTTCATATAAGATGACCTGATCTGGATAGACTTATCACAGGATAAATGATTGTTGGCAGACAAGCAGCTTGAATATTTTGCAGCGCGCGACCATTTCAATCGTAAAATCCGTATCCTCATTTCCATCGTATATTTAAGCGGCCATCACCATGAACCTCGACGAACCCCTCTCAGACAAAGAATTTGACGAACTGGACGATTTCCTGTTGTCCGATCGCTGTGCTGAAGACAGCATGACCATGGATACCCTGCACGGCTATCTGACGGCGCTGGTGATCGGGCCGGAACAGGTGCTGCTGGGCGAATGGCTGCCGCATGTGTGGGGGCCGTCGCTGAAAGATGCGCCGAAATTCAAGTCTGACAAGGAATACGAAAAGATCGTCGGCCTGATCGCGCGCTACATGAATGAAATCGCGGTCACGCTGGAAGTGGCGCCGAAAGAATACGAACCGCTGTTTTGCGAACAGGAACACGAAGGCAAGGCCCTGCTCGACGGCGAAGCCTGGACCTGGGGCTTCTGGGAAGGCATCAACCTGCGCGCCAAGGCTTGGGAGCCGATCTGGCATTCCAACCTGGCGACGGTGGTGCGGCCTATCTACCTTCTGGGAGCGGAAGAGCTGGAAGAAGAGGAAATGGCGCTGCGCGAGGACCCGGTGCAACGCCACAAGCTGGCGGTGGAAGTGGAAGCGGCGATTCCGGAAATCTACCGCTACTGGCTGCCGCACCGCAAATCCGCGGTCAAGACCATCCAGCGCGAAGCACCCAAAGTCGGCCGCAATGACGATTGCAGCTGCGGCAGCGGCAAGAAATTCAAGAAGTGCTGCGGATTGAACGCTACTGACAACAAGACTGAAGATTAAGCGCTGACGCGCTTGCCGCAATCGCCGGCCGGGTGCGTACAGCGCAACCCGGCCTGTTTTTTTATTCCTTGATGAAATGCTCGCGGTAGTAGCGCAGCTCTTCAATCGATTCTAGGATATCGGCCAGCGCGGTATGCTTCTGATGCTTCTTGAAGCCGCTTGCCAGCTCCGGCTTCCAGCGGCGGCACAGTTCTTTCAAGGTCGACACGTCCAGGTTGCGATAGTGGAAAAACGCTTCCAGCTTCGGCATGCCGCGCGCCATGAAGCGGCGGTCCTGGCAAATCGTGTTGCCGCACATCGGTGACTTGCCGTTCGGCACGTATTTCTTCAGAAACTCGATCAGGGCCAGTTCGGCGTCGCTTTCCGTCACGGTCGAAGTCTTGACGCGCTCGATCAGGCCGGAACGGCCGTGCGTGCCCTTGTTCCAGGCATCCATGCCATCCATGATCTCGTCGGCCTGATGGATCGCAAATACCGGACCTTCCGCCAGGATGTTCAACTGCGGGTCAGTCACCACCACCGCGACTTCAATGATGCGGTCGCTGTCCGGGTTAAGCCCGGTCATTTCCATGTCGACCCAGATCAGATTGAATTCGTTCGGCCGCAGCGGTACAGCGGGAGCAGGTGTAGCAGCTGTGGTAGCTGAGATATCGGCGGCTTGTGACATAATTGTTCTCTTAGTTATTTAAGCAGTTTTGCGGCATTTCAATTGAAACTGACCGTAAGGCGCCTCTGAGAACCGTAGCGAGCGGGCCAAGGTCTGGTCGAGAAGCGCAGCTGTACTTCAGTACAGCGAGCATCGCAGACCAGAGATTGGGCCGCGCAGTAGGTTATCAGAGGCGCCCATTGCACGGTATTTTCTCACATAGGGACTACATGTCTTCATTTGCATTTTCAGTTTTGTTTGTGGTTTTCCTGGCAATCACCTTAATCGTGCGCTTCTGGCTGGGCTCGCGCCAGATTCGCCATGTGCTGGCGCACCGCAATTCAGTTCCTGCCGAGTTCGCCGAAAGAATCCCTCTGGCAGCACATCAGCGAGCTGCCGACTATACGGTTGCCCGAACCAAATTCGGCATGCTATCCATGCTAATCAATGCTGCGGTACTGATCGGCTTCACTCTGCTGGGAGGCCTGCAATTGCTTTCCAACATTATTTTTAATGCAGCAGGACCGGGCATGCTCTATCAAATGGGCTTGCTGGTGGCGTTCACTGCCGTATCCGGCCTGATTGATCTCCCTCTTGATTATTACAAGCAGTTTGTACTGGAAGCACGTTTCGGCTTCAACAAAATGACGATCCGCCTGTTTATCACCGATATGCTGAAAAATACCGGACTTGGCGCGGTGATTGGCCTGCCGCTGGTATGGGTGATACTGCAGTTGATGGCAAAATCGGGCGACCTTTGGTGGTTTTATGCCTGGTTGGTCGTTAGCAGTTTTCAGTTATTCATACTGGTCATTTCGCCAACTGTTATTGCGCCGATTTTCAACAAATTCACACCACTGACAGACGACAGCCTGCGCGAGCGCATCGAAGGATTGTTGAAGCGAGTCGGGTTTGCATCCAAAGGACTGTTCGTAATGGATGGCTCCAAGCGCAGCGCCCATGGCAATGCCTATTTCTCAGGTTTCGGAGCAAGCAAACGGATCGTTTTTTTCGACACTTTGCTCGCACGCCTGGCTCCGCATGAAATCGAGGCGGTGCTTGCACACGAACTAGGTCACTTCAAACTCAAGCACATTGCCAAAATGATTGGCATGATGTTTGTCATCTCACTGCCCTTCCTCGCTTTGCTCGGCTACCTGAAGCAGCAACTCTGGTTTTTCACCGGCCTGGGGGTCAATCCCTTGTTGCTCACAGACCTTAGCAACAACGACGCGATGGCGCTGATCTTGTTCATGCTGGTATTGCCCATCTTCACCTTCTTGCTGTCGCCACTATTGTCTATCAGCTCGCGTAAACACGAATTCGAAGCCGACGCCTTTGCTGTCCGGCACACCGACGCCAAGGATCTGGTCTCTGCATTGGTCAAGCTATACGAAGACAATGCCGCGACACTAACGCCTGATCCATTGCATTCAGCGTTTTACGACTCGCATCCGCCGGCGGCGATACGCATCAACCGACTGCTGGCTGCACATGGTTGATCACGCCCAGCAACACGCAAAACAGCACAGCAACCAGGCCGGCAGCGGCCTGGTGATCGCCGCCCACGGCCGCCATTACCTGGTGCAAGCCAGGATCGGCGGCCAGTCGCTGAAGTTGCAATGCGTCACCCGCGGCAAGAAAAGCGATGTGGCGGTCGGCGACCGCGTCCAGCTGAAGACCACCTCGCCCAACCAGGGCGTGATCGAAGCTATCGACGAGCGCAACAGCCTGCTGTACCGCTCCGACCAGTACAAATCCAAGCTGCTGGCGGCCAACGTCACGCAGCTGTTCATCGTGGTGGCGACCGAACCGGGCTTTGCCGACGACTTGATTTCGCGTGCGCTGGTGGCGGCGGAGGCGGCCGGCGTCAAGGCCCATATCGTGCTCAACAAGACCGATATCGTCGAGGCGCTAGACAAGACCCGGCAACGGCTGCAGATGTATGCCAGCCTCGGCTACCCGGTGCATGAAGTGTCGGCGCGCGCTTTTCCTGAGGAAACCTGCGCCACTCTGTGGCCTTTGCTGAAAGGCCAGTCGACCATCCTGATCGGCCAGTCCGGCATGGGCAAATCGTCGCTGATCAACCTGATCGTGCCGGATGCCGACATCGCCGTGCGCGAGATTTCCGCCGCCCTGGATACCGGCAAGCACACCACTACCTTCACCCGTTTGTATGAGATGGATGCCGATGACACTGGCCTGGACGGCAAGCCGGCCAACATCATCGATTCACCGGGATTCCAGGAATTCGGCCTGTACCAGCTGAGCGAAGGCATGCTGGAACGCGCCTTCGTCGAGTTCACGCCCTACCTGGGGAAATGCAAGTTCTACAACTGCCATCACTTGATCGAGCCGAGCTGCGCGGTGCTGGAAGCGGTCAAGGAAAACAAGATTGCGCCCATGCGGCACCAGCTTTACGTACAGTTGCTGCACGAATCGTCGCAGAAACTGTATTAAGCGCGTGTGGCGGCGTGGCCGCCGCCAGGAAATGCCGTGCCATCTTATTAATGCCAGATAAGCAATCTTTTGACGGGTATCTTTTCTATTGAAATCCCTTATAATTGAAGCACTTATTTCATTTCTAAGCCAATCGCGGGGCCTTCATACAAGCCCGCGCACAACTTCTTCGGCGGCCTGCAAAACCAGCGGTTGATTTAAAAATGGAATTCCAACTTTCGGCGGCAGTCGCCACAGCGGCCGCCGTTTTCATTTATGGCAATCAAACACTATCTGCAGTTTTCTGATTTTTCGCTGGACGAATACGAGTACGTGATTGAGCGTAGCCGTCTCATCAAACGCAAATTCAAGAATTACGAACCGCACTACACGCTGCTCGACCGCACGCTGGTGATGGTGTTCGAGAAAAACTCGACCCGCACCCGCCTCTCGTTCGAGGCCGGCATGCATCAGCTGGGCGGCGCCGCCATCTATCTCAACACGCGCGACAGCCAGCTGGGACGCGGCGAGCCGGTGGAAGATGCCGCACAGGTCATGTCGCGCATGTGCGACGTCATCATGATCCGCACCTTCGGCCAGGACATCATCGAACGCTTCGCTTCGCACTCGCGGGTGCCTGTAATCAACGGCCTGACCAATGAGCAGCATCCCTGCCAGGTATTGGCAGATGTGTTCACCTACATCGAGCACCGCGGTTCCATCGCCGGCAAGAAAGTCGCGTGGATCGGCGATGCCAACAACATGCTGTATTCCTGGCTGCAGGCAGCACAAGTGTTCGGTTTCCACGTCAATGTCTCGACCCCCAAGGGCTACGACATCGACCCGAGCCAGGTGGCCGCCGACAACCAGCGCTACACCTTCTTTGCCAATCCGTCCGATGCCTGCGAGGGCGTCGACCTGGTCACCACCGATGTCTGGACCAGCATGGGTTACGAGGATGAAAACACGGCGCGCCTGAAAGCCTTCGACGGCTGGATCGTCGACCAGCCCAAGATGCAGCGCGCCAATCCGGACGCTCTCTTCATGCACTGCCTGCCGGCGCATCGCGGCGAGGAAGTCTCCGCCGAAGTGATCGACGGCCCGCAATCGGTAGTCTGGGACGAAGCCGAGAACCGCCTGCATGTGCAAAAGGCGCTGCTCGAATACCTGGTGCTGGGCAAGGTTGCGGAGTAAACCATGATCGACCATACCGGCGTCACCGTCAGCGACTACCACAAGAGCAAGGCGTTTTATACCGCCACGCTGGGTGCGATCGGCTATGAGCTGCTGCTGGAGTTTCCGGCGGCAGTGGCCGGCACCGACGTCGCCGGTTTCGGCGCAGCGCCCAAGCCTGATTTCTGGATCGCCCAGGCGACCGCGGAAAAGCCGGCGCATCAGCAAACGATTCATTTCGCTTTCAGGGCAGCGAGCCGAGCCCAGGTCGACGCCTTTTATCAAGCAGGACTCAAAGCGGGCGGCGCCGACAACGGCGCACCCGGTCCACGGCCGCACTATCACCAAAACTATTATGGTGCGTTCGTGAAAGACCCCGACGGCCACAACATCGAAGCCGTTTGCCACGATCCTCAGCTACCATTTCAACCTACTTAGAAATATCATGTCCAATATCCTGCAATCCGTTCCGGTCAACGAAAAAGTCGGCATCGCCTTCTCAGGCGGCCTCGATACCAGCGCTGCGCTGCGCTGGATGCGCCAGAAAGGCGCCATTCCTTACGCCTATACCGCCAACCTGGGTCAGCCTGACGAGCCGGACTACGACGAGATTCCAAAAAAGGCCAAGGCCTACGGCGCTGAACTGGCGCGCCTGGTCGATTGCCGCGAACAGCTGGTGGCCGAAGGCATCGCCGCACTGCAGAGCGGCGCCTTCCACATCTCCACAGCGGGCGTCACCTACTTCAACACCACCCCGCTCGGCCGTGCCGTCACCGGCACCATGCTGGTGGCCGCCATGCGAGAAGACAAGGTCGACATCTGGGGCGACGGCAGCACCTTCAAGGGCAACGATATCGAGCGTTTCTACCGCTACGGCCTGCTGGTCAATCCGAATCTGCGGATCTACAAGCCATGGCTCGACGACAAGTTCATCCAGGAGTTGGGCGGCCGCAAGGAAATGTCGGAATTCATGATCGCCTCGGGCTTTGACTACAAGATGTCGGTGGAAAAAGCCTACTCGACCGACTCCAACATGCTCGGCGCCACCCATGAAGCGAAAGACCTAGAGTACCTGAACTCCGGCATGCAGATCGTCGAACCGATCATGGGCGTCGCCTTCTGGCGCGACGATGTCGAAGTCAAGCGCGAGACGGTCACTGTGCGCTTTGAGGAAGGCCGTCCGGTTGCCCTCAACGGCGTCGTGTTTGCCAGCCAGGTCGAGCTGATGATGGAAGCCAACCGCATCGGCGGACGCCACGGCCTCGGCATGAGCGACCAGATCGAAAACCGCATCATCGAAGCCAAGAGCCGCGGTATCTATGAAGCGCCGGGCCTGGCCCTGCTGTTCATCGCCTACGAGCGCCTGGTCACCGGCATCCATAACGAAGACACCATCGAGCAATACCGCGAAAGCGGCCGCCGCCTGGGCCGCCTGCTGTATCAAGGCCGCTGGTTCGACTCGCAGGCGATCATGCTGCGCGAGTCGGCGCAACGCTGGGTCGCACGCGCCATCACCGGTGAGGTCACGATCGAGCTGCGCCGCGGCAACGATTACTCCATCCTCAACACCGAGTCGGCCAATCTGACCTATCACCCAGAACGCCTGACCATGGAAAAGGGCGCAGGCGCCTTCTCGCCGCAAGACCGTATCGGCCAGCTGACCATGCGCAACCTCGACATCAGCGATACTCGCCAAAAACTGGCGATCTATCAAAGCACCGGCCTGCTGGCATCCAGCAACGCCGTATCGCTGCCGCTGCTCGATAAAGACGCGGAGTAAGCGCAAGCCGGCGGCAACAACCTTAACGCATGCAGAACCGGCTTCACGCCGGTTCTTTTTTGTCAAAAATCCTGCAAGGAATCATCATGAGCACACAATTCGACCACGTATCCGTTGTAAAGCAAGGCAATGTCTATTTCGACGGCAAATGCGTTTCCCATACCGTGATCTTCGCCAACGGCAGCAAGAAAACATTGGGCGTCATCCTGCCCTCGTCGCTGACCTTCAGCACCGGCGTTGCCGAAGTAATGGAGGTCACCAGCGGCGTCTGCAAGGTGCGTTTGCAAGGCCAGCAGCGGTGGACCAGCTACAGCAGCGGCGACCGCTTTGAAATCGCAGCCAATTCCAGCTTCGATATCGAAACCGTGGAAACGCTCAACTACGTTTGCCACTACGGCTAAACACCGCGGCTAAAAAAAGAGCCCGCGATGCGATGCATGACGGGCTTAAAAATCCATTACTTTAGGGAGTGTTGGATATGAGACAGGTGGAAGCATAATCGCGCATTGTGACTTGATAGTGACAAAACGCGCCGGCAAAAGACTGTAATCAACCTGTCGCCGATATGCAACGGCCCCTAGATGAAAATCGGCTCGGGCTCCAGCGCCACGCCAAACCTGGCCAGCACATCGGCCTGCACCGCCTGCGCCAGGCGCACCACATCCTGGCCGGTGGCGCCACCGCGGTTGACCAGCACCAGCGCTTGCTTTTCATAGACGCCGGCGGCTCCCAGGCTCTTCCCTTTCCAGCCGCACTGGTCGATCAGCCAACCCGCAGCCAGTTTATAAGCACCATCCGGCTGCACATAATTCACCAGTTGCGGATGCCGCTCCAGCAGCGCATTGCGTTGCCGTTCCGACACTATCGGATTCTTGAAGAAGCTGCCAGCATTGCCGACCAGGGTCGGATCCGGCAATTTACGGGTACGGATCGCGATCACGGCGTCGCTGACGTCGCGCGCAGTGGGCTGCGATAATTTGCGCGCATCCAGCTCCTGCGCCACGTCGGCATAGCGCAGGTCCGGCTGCCAGCGCTTGGGCAAGGCCAGCGTCACGTCCAGCACTATCGCGCGGTCGCGCAGGCGCTGCTTGAAAACGCTGTCGCGATAGGCAAAGGCGCAGGCCTTGCGGTCCAGCGTCAGGATCTCGCCGCTGTCGACGTCGATGGCCGTCAGGCTATGGAAGCGGTCCTGCAGTTCGACGCCGTAGGCGCCGATGTTCTGGATGGGCGCTGCGCCGACGCTGCCGGGAATCAGGGACAAGTTCTCCAGCCCCCCCAGGCCCTGCTCCAGCGTCCATAGCACCAGCGCATGCCAGTTTTCGCCGGCCGCGGCGCGTACATACACGGCATCGTCATCCTCCCCTACGATATCCCGGCCGCGGCTGCACATGTGCAGCACCAGCCCGGGAAAGTCCTGCGTCAGCACCAGGTTGCTGCCGCCGCCCAGCACCAGGCGCGGCAAAGCGGACGCAGCGGCATCCGACCTGAGCGCATGCAAGGTTTCTACGGAAGTCACCGGCAAATAGGCCTGCGCCTTGGCATCAATACCGAAAGTATTATGCTGGCGTAGTGAGAAGTCGGACTGGAGCGGAAGCATGGAGATAGTCATAGCACCGGGATTATAAACGCAAGCGGAGCACGCCACGGCAGGTAACCGCCCTCTGGAGAGGCTGGCGCTGCAAGAAAATGGCCAGACAGGCCACACTACGGGTTTTTTGTCCGATAGAATGCGCATAGCCTGATGGCCGCGCACAATAGAGCCTAGAGCCGGCCAGTTTTATTGAACATACTGAAGGAATAACACCATGCCATCATTCGATACCGTATCGGAAGCCAATCTGGTCGAAGTAAAAAATGCCAACGATCAAGCCAACAAGGAGATCTCGACCCGCTTCGACTTCAAGGGCAGCGACGCCCGCATCGAGCTGAAAGAGCGCGACCTGACCGCTTACGCCGATTCGGAATTCCAGCTCAGCCAGGTGCGCGACGTGCTGACCGCAAAACTGGTCAAGCGCAATGTCGACACCCGCTTCCTGGATATCGGCAAGATCGAGAAGATCGGCGGCGACAAGGTCAAGCAAGTGATCAAGATCAAGAACGGCATCGAATCGGAAGCCGCCAAGAAGATCGTGCGCATCGTCAAGGACAGCAAGATGAAGGTCCAGGCCAGCATCCAGGGCGACGCCGTGCGCATCACCGGCGCCAAGCGCGACGACCTGCAGGCGGCGATGGCGATGCTGCGCAAGGAAGTAGCGGATCTGCCGCTGGAATTCAATAATTTCCGTGACTAAATAGTGGCATTTGGCAACAGACAGGGTTACCATCACTTGCTGTTGCCAGCCGTTCAACATGTTTGAACGGCACTACGGCGCTACCTCAACCCTTGTCAGGAAAGCCGGACTTCCATGCGCCCGTTCGTTTTGATCACCAGCCTGTTGCTATCAGCTTCCATTTCCAATTCTGTATCAGCTTCCGATATCGGCGTAGTCGGCCTGTTTCCGGGAAAAGCCGTGCTGGTGATCGACGGCTCTTCGCCAAAAACTTATTCGGTCGGCAGCAAGGTCGCCGACGACGTCAAGCTGGTGGAAGCCAACGGCAACACCGCAACGCTGGAGGTCAAGGGCAAACGGCAGGTGATCGGCATCGGCGAATACGTCAGCCGCAGCGCACCGGGCGCGTCTTCCAGCGTGACCCTGAAGGTCAATCCGCAAGGCCATTTCGTTGCCGACGCCCAGATCAACGGCGCCATGATGACCATGCTGGTCGACACCGGCGCCACCATGATTGCCCTGCCGGCATCGGACGCGGCAAGGATGGGCGTGGATTACAAAAAGGGCCGCATGATCATGGTCAATACCGCCAACGGCGCAGCGCCGGCGTACATGGTCAAGCTGAATACGGTCAAGATCGGCGATATCGAAATGAACCAGGTCGATGCCCTGGTGCAGGAGAACGGCCTGCCGTTCGCCCTGCTCGGCATGTCTTTCCTGAACCGCACCGAGATGCGGCGCGAAGGCGAGATGATGGTGCTGACCAAGCGCTTCTGATACCGCAGTCAGATCGGGCTGGCGCAGCCTGACCCGACCTTCCCCCTCTATTTATCTGTTCAGGCCGGGCTGGCGTTCAGCAAGCGCCGCTGCCGAACTGACGCCGCCAGGTCTTCCAGCACCGCGACGCTTTCTTCCCAGTTGATGCAACCGTCAGTCACCGACTGGCCGTACACCAGTTCCTTGCCCGGCACCAGGTCCTGGCGGCCCGCTATCAGGTGTGACTCCACCATGACGCCAACAATGCGGCCATCGCCAGCGGCAATCTGACGGCCGATATCGGCGCACACCGGGATCTGGTTTTCCGGCTTCTTCGAACTGTTTGCATGCGAAGCGTCGATCATCAGGCGCGACGCCAGGCCGCTGCCGGCGATATCCTTGCAAGCCGCATCGACGCTGGCGGCGTCGTAGTTGGGCGCCTTGCCGCCGCGCAGGATGATATGGCAGTCTTCATTACCGTTGGTCGACACGATGGCCGAGTGGCCGCCCTTGGTCACCGACAGGAAATGATGCGGCTGCGAAGCCGCCTTGATGGCGTCCACCGCGATCTTGATGTTGCCGTCGGTGCCATTCTTGAAACCGACCGGGCATGACAAGCCGGACGCCAGTTCGCGATGCACCTGCGATTCGGTGGTGCGGGCGCCGATCGCACCCCAGCTGATCAGGTCGGCGATGTATTGCGGGCTGATCACATCGAGGAATTCGGTGCCGGCCGGCAGGCCCAGCTCATTGATGTTCAGCAGCAGTTCGCGCGCCATGCGCAAGCCGTCGTTGATGCGGAAGCTGTTGTCCATGTAAGGATCGTTGATCAGCCCCTTCCAGCCGACCGTGGTGCGCGGCTTTTCGAAGTACACGCGCATGACGATTTCCAACTCGCCCTTGAAGCGCTCGCGCTCGCCGATCAGGCGGCCGGCGTATTCCATTGCCGCTTTGGTATCGTGGATCGAGCAAGGCCCGATCACCACCATCAGGCGGTCATCCTGGCCGTGCAAGATGCGATGCAAGGCAATCCGGGAATTGGCGGCAGTTTCCGCCACTTTCTCGGAGCAGCCGAATTCGCGGATCAAATGTGATGGCGGAACTAATTCTTTCATTTCCCGTATGCGCAGATCGTCGGTGCGTAGCATGTTTTTCTCCTGGCTCAAAAAGTGACTGGGTATAAAAAAACCGCCATCGCTGGCGGTTTTTTAGAAATTTCGGTTTGCTCTTTACTTACGAACGCTTACCGCTTTTCACCGCCGTGGGGCTGGAATAGCTAAAGTAAAAAAAGAAATAAGCGCGTGCGAAAGACATGGTTTTCAGTAAAGGATTATTAAAATCAAGACTAATAGTGCAGTAATTCTAGAAATTTGGCAAGGCCAGGAATACCACAGCCCGCGACCAGCCAAAATCATCGCCAATCTAGCTAAGCGGACAACGAGGTATATACGTCAGCATCCGAAAAATGCAATTTGGCAATCTTCACACACAGCAGTACAGGGCTTACCCATCAATGCATGGCAACCGCACGCCCCGACCCAACGATAGGCGCAATCCCGTCACGCCGGTCCAGCCGCCCCGCCAGCGAAGTCAGTCCCAGCGCGCCCAGCACCACGATAGCGCCGATCCAAGGCGTCGCCATCAGGCCAAGATGGCTGACGATCAGGCCGCCGCCCCAGGCCCCCAGCGCGATGCCGACATTGAATGCCGCGATGTTCAGGCCGGACGCAACATCCACAGCGCGCGGCGCATGCCGTTCAGCTTGTTGCACGACATACACCTGCAAGCCCGGCACATTGCCGAAGGCGAATGCACCCCATGCCAGCACCGTCAGCACTGCCAGCCATGGATTCGATGCCGTGAAAGTCAGGACAAACAAGACCACCGCCAGCATGGCAAAGACGAGCTGCAAGGCGCGAACCGGCCCCTTCCTGTCGGCCAGTTTGCCGCCCCAGATATTGCCGAAGGCTACCGAAACGCCGTATACCAGCATCACCAGGCTGACGGTCGAAGCTGAAAACCCTGATATCTCCTGCAAAATCGGCGCCAGATAGGTAAAGGCGATGAAGGAGCCGCCATAACCCAGCGCCGTGATCGCATACACCAACAGCAGGCGCGGTTTCTTCAGCACGGCGGCCTGGGTCCGCAGCGAGGCCGGCTTGCTGCCCGCAATATCATGCGGCACCAGCATCCAGCTGCCGGCAAAGGCGATCACACCCAGCAGCGACACGGCCAGGAAAGTCGACTGCCAGCCCCAGGTCTGGCCGATCCAGGTCCCCAGCGGCACGCCGGTGACCAGCGCCACGGTCAGGCCGGTGAACATGATTGCGATCGCGCTAGCCGCCTTTTCCTTGGGCACCAGGCTGGTAGCGATGGTCGAGCCGATGGAAAAGAACACGCCGTGC
This sequence comes from Collimonas sp. PA-H2, assembly GCF_002564105.1. Lineage (NCBI taxonomy): Bacteria > Pseudomonadati > Pseudomonadota > Betaproteobacteria > Burkholderiales > Oxalobacteraceae > Collimonas > Collimonas sp. PA-H2. Next base: position 3,783,317 of record NZ_PDBX01000001.1, on the reverse strand, counting down.
GCCAGGCCGGTTAGGACGCGCGCCGCTATCAGGGCTTCATAACCCGGCGCCATCCACGCCACCAGGTTGCCGATGGTGAACAGCGCCATCAAGCCCAGCAGCAAATGCTTGCGCGGCACGCGGCCGGTCAGCGCGGTGAGCACCGGCGCGCCGACCGCGACGCCGAGCGCGTAGAGGCTGACGAGAAGGCCGGCGGAAGGTACCGAGACGCCAAGGCTGGCGGCAATGGTCGGAATCAGGCCGACAATCACGAATTCGGTGGTTCCTATGGCAAAAGCGCTGAGTGTGAGCGCCCAGAGTGCAAGTGGCATGATGGTTTCCTGTTGTAATTTAACGCCATGCAGTTTGAGCGCTGCAAAGACAAAGAAAAACCACTGTGCCGACAATTCATACTTGACTGCAAATCAAATATATAGAGAATTTAATGTTTATCGAGCAGTAATTTCATGAAGCCGCTACATCGCCGAATTTGACCGCAAGAGTCGGGGTGCGGCGTATCGGACCGTCTGGCTATACTGGCTGCAATCAAACCGATACGGAGAAATGATGAATACACTGCGCGCGGCGGTTGGCAGCCAGGCCTCAATCGCAGAACGGATCGGCGGCGCAGACTGGAACGCCATTGCTCACGACCTGGACAGTTACGGCAGCGCCCTGCTAACGCAGCTGCTGACAGCGGAGGAATGCCAGGCACTGATTGCGCTTTACGCCCGCAAGGATCTGTTTCGCAGCCGTATCGTGATGGAACGCCACGGCTTCGGCCGCGGCGAATATCAGTATTTCGACTATCCGCTGCCGGACCTGGTCGGCGACCTGCGCAGCATGCTTTATCCGCAGCTGGTGGCGATTGCCAACCGCTGGCACGCCACCATGAATATCGATGTCCGTTTCCCCTTGCAGCATGCCAATTTCATCGCCCGCTGCCATGCCGCAGGCCAGCGGCGGCCGACACCGCTGATGCTGCAATATGGCGCGGGCGACTACAACTGCTTGCACCAGGATTTGTATGGCGAACATGTATTTCCCTTGCAGGCGGCGATCCTGCTGTCACAGCCAGGGCAGGATTTCAGCGGCGGCGAATTCGTGATGACCGAACAGCGGCCGCGCATGCAATCGCGCGCGGAAGTCGTGCCGCTCAGCCAGGGCGATGCGGTGATTTTCGCGGTCAACAACCGGCCGCTGCAAGGCCAGCGCGGCGCATATAGGGTAAATTTACGGCATGGCGTCAGCCGCATCCGTTCCGGGACACGGCACACCTTAGGCGTGATTTTTCACGACGCTCAATGAAAAAACAGCATGACTCTCGATTTATTTGATTCGCTGGAACCGACCGAACAGCGCCAGGAACAGCTAGCCCCGGGCGCCTTCGTCCTGCGCGCCTTCGCCCTGCCCTACGTGCAGCAACTGCTGCCGGCGCTGGCGCTGATCGAACGCGCATCGCCGTTCCGCCACCTGGTGACGCCGGGCGGCTTCCGCATGTCGGTCGCAATGACCTGCTGCGGCGCCCTCGGCTGGACCAGCGACCGCCGCGGCTATCGCTACAGCGCCATCGACCCTGACAACGGCAAACAGTGGCCACCGATGCCGCCCAGCTTCCTGCAGCTGGCGCAAAGCGCCGCTGCCCAAGCCGGCTACGATGGCTTCGTTCCCGAAGCTTGCCTGGTCAACCGCTATGCGCCGGGAACCAGGCTGACGCTGCATCAGGACAAGGATGAGCTCGACTATGGCGCGCCTATCGTCTCGGTGTCGCTAGGCATTCCTGCGATGTTCCTGTTCGGCGGTAATGAGCGCAGCGACAAGGCTGCCAGGGTGCCGCTGTTCCACGGCGATGTCGTGGTGTGGGGTGGCCCCGACCGCTTGCGCTTTCACGGCATACTGCCGCTGAAGGAAGCCGAACACCCCTTGCTGGGCCGGCAGCGCATCAACCTCACTTTTCGCAAGGTAGCCTAGTGAAGATTGCCGCAGATATTTCGGAAGCCGCTTATCGCCGCGCAGAGACTTTCCTGTCAGCGCTGGACCAGGACTGGGCGCGCCACATTGCTAACATCGGTCCTTGCCGCCACGCCGCCAAGCCGGCGCGCGAACCATACCAGGCGCTGGTGCGAGCGATCGCCTATCAGCAGTTGCATGTGCGCGCCGGCGACGCCATCCTTGGCCGCATGCTGGCCCTATATGGCGACCAGGGCGAACAAAATTTCCCTACCGCCCGGCAACTGCTTGATACCAGGGTCGAAACACTGCGCGGCTGCGGCTTCTCCGCCAACAAGATCGCCACCATCCACGGCATTGCGCAGGCGGCGCTGGACGGCGTGGTTCCCTTGCGCAAGGAAGCCTTGAAGATGAGCGACGAGGCGCTGATAGAACGCCTGCTGCCGCTGCGCGGCGTCGGCCGCTGGACCGTCGAGATGCTGCTGATTTACACGTTGGAGCGCTCGGACATCTTGCCGGCCGACGATTTCGGCGTGCGCGAAGGCTACCGCCGCCTGAAAAACCTGGCGCAGACACCGACTAAAAAACAGATCAGCGAAATCGGCCTGGCCTGGAGCCCCTATCGCACCGTGGCGTCCTGGTATTTGTGGCGTCTGCCGAAAGCTGCCGCCGCTGAATAGATTATTTGAATTTGAAAGCAAGACCCGGAGTGTAGGTAGCCAGCCGCGTGGCTAAAGTAGAGCTACACCAATCCAACCGGAAGCAGATATGCGAACCCTGACATCACACCAGTACACTGCCAAGCAAACCGCTGAGCGCGATCCGCGCTGGAACGCGGTGCTGGCCAGAGATCCCGCCGCAGACAAATTGTTTGTGTATGCTGTCAAAACCACCGGCGTGTACTGCCGCCCGAGCAGCCCGACCCGCTTGCCGCGTCCCGAAAACGTGGAATTCTTCGACACTCCGGCGGCCGCTGAAGCGGCCGGCTACCGGCCCAGCAAACGCGGCGCCGACCAGACCACGGTCGCAGCCCAGCACGCCGAACTGGTCTCCACCGCCTGCCGCAGCATCGAGACCGCGCTGGAACTGCCCAGCCTGGAAATGCTGGCGGCCGATGCCGGCCTTAGCGTGTATCACTTCCACCGCGTATTCAAAGCCGTCACCGGCCTGACGCCGAAAAGCTACGCCAATGCCAACCGCGCCAGGAAAGTACGCGACCATCTGAGCCGCAGCCATTCCGTCACCGAGGCCATCTACGACGCCGGTTTCAACTCGAATAGCCGCTTCTACGAAGCCTCGGGAAAAGTGCTGGGAATGACCCCCACCGACTATCGCGCCGGCGGCGCCAACACCGAGATCCGCTTCGCCATTGGCCAATGCTCACTGGGTGCGATCCTGGTGGCGCAAAGCGATCGCGGCGTCTGCGCGATCCTGCTGGGCGACGATCCGAACGCGCTGGCGCATGACCTGCAGGATCAATTCCCGCGCGCCCATCTGATCGGCGCCGACCACGATTTCGAGCAGTTGGTGGCGCAAGTGGTCGGCTTCATCGAAGCGCCGGCACTCGGCCTCGATTTACCGCTGGATGTGCGCGGCACGGCGTTCCAGCAAAGGGTATGGCAGGCCCTGCGCGAAATCCCCGTCGGCAGCACTGCGAGTTACGCTGAAATCGCCGCCCGCATCGGCTCGCCTAAAGCCGTTCGCGCCGTTGCGCAAGCCTGCGCCGCCAATACCCTGGCGGTGGCGATTCCCTGCCATCGCGTGATACGCAGCGACGGCAGCGGTTCCGGCTATCGCTGGGGCGTGGAGCGCAAGCGCGCCCTGCTGGAACGGGAAAGCCGCGATTGAAAACCGAAGCCGGCAATGGCGGCCGGACATGGCAGCTGACAGGCGCGGATGGCAAGCACTATGACAGCACCCGGCCGGGCAGCCTGGGCGGCCATCGCCGCAGCCGCATCTATGGCCGACTCGACTGCCGCGCGGCGCTGCAAGCGATAGCCAGAGGCGGCTATGTTGCGAACCGGGTGTTTTTCTTGAATCAGGCCGACGCTGAAGCGGCCGGCTACCGGCCTTGCGCGGTTTGTTTGTCGCAAGAGTATGCGGTCTGGAAAGCGAACAAAATCGATTCGATGCTGCGAGAGAAAGCGTAGCTCCCGCCAATCACACGGGACGCAGCTGCTCAGCCAGAGAACGGGTTTTCTCGCTCACCACGTCACCGGTATGCAGCGTCGATTTGCGCTCGATCAGCATGAGATGGCACTCTTCTTCGGCCACCGGATTATGCCGCACGCCTTTAGGCACGACAAACATCTCACCCTCGGAAAGTTCGACCGACCCCTGTTCCATTTCAATCCGCAAGTGCCCCTTGAGAATCAGGAACAGCTCGTCCTCATTCTCGTGGCTGTGCCAAGCCAGGGAGCCTTTGACCTTGGCCACCTTGATATATGAATCGTCAACTTCCGCCACCACCCGCGGCGACCAGTGTTCGGTCAGCGAGGCGGCGATCTGCTTGGGCGATGTGATGTCCTTCATGTTGAAGCTCCAGGTTGATATTCAGCCGGAAAGCGAAGAGAAACACTTTTGCACCGGCCCGCTCAGGATAGCTTAAAAGCGATATCGGAAGCACCTGTCGCCAGCTTTCAAGCTGCAAGCTTAGCCATCGATAAAGCAGGAAAATGCCTTTTCAAGCGCGGCGTGCGCATCCTGCTCGACGATGACATTATGTGCAGAGATGACACGCGTGATCGGCCAGCGGAGAATCCCTTGCGCGCTGATGCGTGCCGCCTGGCGATCTTTCACCATCCAGCGCACCATCCTCGGCACGGCCAACTGGCGGCGCACGCCGGTAAGCGTGGCGTATGCCTTGGCGGCAAATGGCAGCTCTCCCTGCCACCATTGACACAGGTCCGTCAGAATCAGCGTACCCGAGGCTTTGTGAAACCAGACAGTCTCGTTGCCCAAGGGGATGCCGCCAAAGAATAGCTGTTCGAGCTCATCCTGCCATGCGGTTTCGGCCCCGCAATCCAGTTCGATCAGTTCCTTCAGATCCGGCCGCTTGGCCTTCAATCCGGGCGCTCCAAACAGCTTGGAACCAGGAAAAGCAGCCTGGCATTCGGCTGCAAAAAGATGATGCATCTTGTTTGGCGCGACAATGAAGTCGACCTTCCCCAATGCCATCAGCTGAGAACGAAGAACGGCGTCAATCGGAATCGGCGAATGCAGCCAGAGCGCACCATTGGCAAGACGAACCACAGTCATGCGCGAAGAAATGCGTAAACCATTTGCGGCGAACTCATGCTGCACATGCCAAATATTGGGAGCGATAGCTTGTAGCATTGCAATCAACCTCTTTTCCACGGTGGAGTAACTCAGGAAGCATGGCCACGCCAGGCCTTAGCCAGAAACCAACCATACCTTACAGTATGGTGATAATCACATCTGCAGTTGCAACTGTCAATACCTTTAGGTATGGTGGCGTCATGGAAGAAAGAAAAAACCGACAAAGCTGGCTCGATGCCGGCTTGCGCGCACTTGCCGAGGAAGGCGTCCAAGGCTTGCGCATCATGCCGATTGCACTGCAGCTCGGCGTCACCAAAGGCAGCTTCTACTGGCATTTCAAAAACCTGGATGAATATCAATCCGCGCTGCTGGAAGAATGGGAGCAAAGCCATACACAGGCTGCGATTGAGTGCGTGGAAGGCCTTGGAGGCGATGCCGCTGTAAAGTTACGCCATTGGATAACCGGTTCTCTCGGTGCGGATTTCATGCTGTCGCGGGCAATACGCTCGTGGTCCAATACCGACCAGCGTGTCAGTAGCGTGCAAGCGCAGGTAGACCAGAAACGCATCGCCTACCTGGCCAAGCTGCTGCGCGACATTGGCTGGCCGAAAGCCGATGCGCTGGCGCTCGGCGAATGGACTTACTGGGCCTGGATCGGCTACTCGACGCTGGAGGGCGCGCATGCCAGCGAGGCGCAGATAACGCTGATCCTGTCAGTCTTGCGGCCAAAATAGATCCGCCCGGACTACACCGCCGCATCGCGCCTGACGGTCATTAACAGGTGTGCAGAGCGGCGCTAGCCTTTCAGCTTGTTCGCCAGATAACTCCTCACCTGCTGCTCTTGCTCGGCTGACATATTTCCCAGGATCCCATGCCGGTGTGGCGGGATATGGGTAGCGACTTCGTCGTTCTCGTCAAACACATAATGGTTGAAGACAGCGGCCCAGGCCTGGCGGTAGGCCGGCGCCCGGCGCTTCAGGTTGAGCAGCGCCAGCATCAGGCTGTCAAAGCCGGAATGGATCGAATCCGCAGTACCGACCGCCCCGCCCCACCAGTAATTGACGAGGATATTGCAAGCCCGCAGCGACTCGACGTGATGCCACCACAGCGGCGGTATGTAGAGCGCATCGCCGGCTTCCAGCTCAGCCACTTGCGCCGCCGCCAGTGCGTCCCTGAATCTAGGATACTTGCCGAAGTCCGGTTCCTTCAGCGACACCATGCTGATCGGCGCGCCTGTTGGGGCAAAATCCACCGGCCCGATATACAGGTTGCCGATCTGTTCCGGCGGAAACAAGGTGAAGCGGCGCTTGCCGCTGACCACGCAGGCGATATTGTGGGCATCGTCGAAATGCGCAGGAGTGGTCACGGCATTGCCTATCCAAATCCTGGGAATGACCTTGGGGCCAAGCATCGACAATTTATTCTGCTCCAGGAAACCTGGCAGGCAATTGGCGATCAACGCACTTTGCGCGGCGACCGCCGGCGGATTGGGGAAGGAGCGATAACGCAGCAACTGGTCGAGAATCGCCGAGACCGGCAGACGATTGCGCAGATAATTGAAGCCATTCATGGCTTCGTCGTAAAAGATGCGGCCCTTGGCTTCCGGCCGCATCATGATGGCGTCGACATCGCTACCGTTATCCAGTTTTTTCAGATAGGCGCAGACTGCTTCGTCCGAGGTCTGCGCCACCTGCACCGCCGGCCAGTTTTTTACGTAGCCGCGCAAAACCACAGGCTGGTATTGCGCAGCGATCTCTTCCATGAACGTTCTGTCATCAACATTGAAGCGTTCGGGAATGGACGGCAATTCATGGCTCATTCAGCATCCTTATGGTTGGGCGGCCGGCATCGATCTGATCGCTCAGGATAACCCGATTCCGGCGTAATTTGGAATGCCGGATCTTAAAATTCCCGGTGCGCAGCGCCGCATGAACGCTGCGCATGCGCGGCCTGCCATTTCGCCGGCGATGATAAAATGGTTCTCTGTGTGGATATGCAAACCCAATAGTGAGGATGCAATGCCCGTTATCGGAATAGACCACGTGCAGCTGGCGATGCCGGCTGCCCATGAAGACGCCGCGCGCCGTTTTTACAGCGATATCCTGGGGCTTGTCGAACTGCCAAAGCCAGCTGATCTGGCTGCCAGGGGCGGCGTATGGTTTTTGTGTGGCGCGGTGCAGTTGCACCTGGGGGTGGAACAGGAATTCCGGCCGGCGCGAAAAGCACATCCCGGATTAGTGGTGGACAAACTGGCGCCACTGGTTGCGGCGCTGACCGAGGCCGGCCACAACGTCAAGCACGATGTGCCGATCACCGGCTTTACCAGGATTTTTACGGAAGATCCGTTTGGCAACCGCATCGAATTGCTGGAGCCGGACCACTGAATACGAACGCGGCCAATGACGTCCGTACGGGCAAATCGAGCGTGGGCGAATATACCGCCCACGTCATTTGATTACTTCGCCGCCAAGGCAGGCGGCGCAATCATGTGGATGTGTGCAATGCCGTCTTCGTCGTACAGCTCGCCGACCGCTGCGAAGCCAAAACGACCATAAAAGCGCTGCAGGTGCGCTTGCGCTCCGATCTTGACGTCCTGCCCGGGGAACAGCTTTGCGGTCTGCGCCATCGCCTGCTGCATCAGCTCATGGCCTGCGCTCTTGCCGCGCAGCTCCGGTGCAGTGACTACCCGCCCTATCGACGGCAGGCGAAAGGCTTTACCCGGCGGCACGATGCGCGCATAAGCACCCAGTTCACCTCCCGGCAGATAACCCAGGCCATGCCAGGATTCCAGATCGATGCCATCGGCATCGAGGAATACGCAGGTTTGCTCAACCACGAACACACGCTGGCGCAATTGCATCGCTGCATACAATTGCGCAGCACTCAAGTCCTGGAACGGCAGCCAGCGCCATTCCATCATTGCCGGTTGCGCCATCTGGTCAGGCCGTCCCGCCGACAGTCACTCCATCGATACGCAGGGTCGGCTGGCCGACGCCTACCGGCACGCTCTGGCCTTCCTTGCCGCACACGCCGACGCCCGGATCGAGCTGCATGTCGTTGCCGATCATGGAGACCCGGTTCAAGACGTCAGGACCGTTGCCGATCAGGGTTGCGCCCTTGACCGGATAGGTGACCTTGCCGTTTTCGATCATGTAGGCTTCGCTGGCCGAGAACACGAACTTGCCGTTGGTGATGTCGACCTGGCCGCCGCCGAAGTTCACCGCGTACAAACCGTTTTTCACCGATGCGAGGATCTCCGCCGGATCCTTGTCGCCGGCCAGCATGTAGGTATTGGTCATGCGCGGCATCGGCAGATGGGCGAACGATTCGCGGCGCGCATTGCCGGTGACCGGCATCTTCATCAGGCGCGCGTTCATAGTGTCCTGGATATAGCCCTTCAGGATGCCGTCTTCAATCAGGGTGGTGCACTGGCTAGGATTGCCTTCATCATCGATATTCAGCGAACCGCGGCGGTCGGCGATGGTGCCGTCGTCCACCACGGTGACGCCCTTGGCGGCGACACGCTCGCCGATGCGGCCGGAGAAGGTGCTCGAGCCCTTGCGGTTAAAGTCGCCTTCGAGGCCGTGGCCGATCGCTTCGTGCAGCAGGATGCCGGGCCAGCCTGGGCCGAGCACCACGGTCATCGGACCCGCCGGCGCCGGACGCGCATCCAGGTTGACCAGTGCGGAAGAAACCGCATCCTCGGCATATTGCTCGATCAGAGCGTCGCTGAAATAATCGTAGCTATAACGGCCGCCACCGCCACTGCTGCCGGTTTCGCGGCGGCCGTTCTGTTCGACGATGACCGTCACCGACAGCCGCACCAATGGCCGGATATCGGCGGCAATGACGCCGTCGCTGCGCGCCACCAGCACCACATCGTATTCCGCCGCCAGGCCGGCCATGACCTGCACCACGCGCGGGTCCTTGGCGCGCGCCATGCGTTCCACCCGCTCCAGCAACTTGACTTTCTCGGTGGCGTCCATCGACACCAGCGGGTCGTGCGGCAGATACAGCGAACGGCCGCCGCTTTGCTGCATGCCGCCGGCGATCTTGATCTTGCCAGCGCCTTGGCGCGCGATGGTGCGGGTTGCCACTGCAGCGTCGTGCAGCGCACGCTCGGAAATTTCATCGGAATAGGAAAATGCCGTCTTGTCGCCGGAAATGGCCCGCACGCCGACGCCCTGGTCGATAGAGAAACTGCCGGTCTTGACGATGCCTTCTTCCAGGCTCCAGCCTTCGCTCTTGGTGAACTGGAAGTACAGGTCGGCGTAATCGACCTTATGGGTGAACATGGTCCCCAGCGCTTTCAGCAGGCTCGACTCGTCCAGTCCGAACGGCGTCAGCAGAATATCGCGAGCAATGGCTAAAGTACCCAGGTTTGGTTCAAATGGTTTCATAGTATTCCGGCTATATAGGGTGGAGTTAATGCGAGTGGCCTTAATGCGGATTGTAGAGCATCCGCTCGCAGATGGCGCATTGGCAGCCGTTTCGAGTACTCTCGGCGCCCGGCTAAAGATGATTTATTGCCAACAATTCCTATAGTTTGCGATGCAGCAACGCAGGCAGACTATCCCGTACTCCCTTAAGGAAATGGGGGTCGATGCTGCCGCTGACAAGTCCCTCGCCTTCAGCCAGCACCGATTTAATTTCACCCCAAGGGTCGATCAGCATGCTGTGGCCCCAGGTGCGGCGGCCGTTGGGATGCTTGCCGCCCTGGGCTGCGGCCAGCACATAGCACTGGTTTTCAATGGCACGGGCGCGCAGCAATGTTTCCCAGTGGGCATTGCCGGTGGTATAGGTAAAGGCCGCCGGCACCACGATCAGCGTGCAATCGCCGAGCGCTCGGTACAACTCGGGGAAGCGCAGGTCGTAGCAGACCGACAAGCCGACCTTGCCGAACGGCGCCTGGAAACTGACTACATCCTCGCCGTATACGATGGTGCGCGCTTCATCATACGACTCCGCGCCTTTGGTGAAACTGAACAGATGGATCTTGTCGTAGCGGCTGACGCGCTGGCCTTGCGGACCGTACACCAGGGTGGTGTTGAGCACCTTGCCGGCTTCGTTGGCGATCATCGGCAAGGTGCCGCCGATCAGCCAGATGCCGTGTTGCTCCGCCAGCTGGGCCATCAGGTTCTGAATCGGCCCCTGGCCGAGCGCTTCGGCACAGGTCAGCTTATCGGTTTCATGCATGCCCATGATCGGCCAGTATTCCGGCAGCAGCACCAGCTGCGCGCCTTGGCCGGCGGCCTCGGCCACCAGGCGGCGCGCGGTATTGAAATTCTCTTCCAGTATCGGCGTCGACACCATCTGGATGGCGGCGACCTGGAAAGCGCTTGGGCGGTCTTGCGGCGAATTGGCTTGATTCATGGTTCTGCACTCCTGCTCTGAAGCAGCAAACGATACGGGACGGCGCCCGGCATTAGCGACCGGAAGACAGCTCCGGCGTAGCCGCTGGGGCGTCTGCCTTGTGGTCAATCTTGGTCACTACCGGATCGGTCCAGCCGCCGGTAATATTATATTCAAAGGTAAAAGCCCTCATCAGCGGGTCACGCAGGAACAACTGCGCCAGGAAAGTGCCGATGCCGATCACCGGATTGATCGCCAGCGCTACCACCGACGCCGTGCCGGCATTGATTTCCGGCAGCACCGCCACGTGCAGGTCTTGGGTTTCACGCGCGATATCGGCGACGCCGTCCATCAATACGGTGGCGCTGACGCCGCGCATCTTGAAGTTATCAGTATGCGCCTTGCCCTGCGCAATCGTGGCGGTCCCGACCACGCTGTCGAAGGCGAAGCCCTCGGAAAAGATATCGCGGAAATCCAGGGTCAGCCGGCGCGGCAGGGATTGCAGGCTCAGCACGCCCAGCAGCTTGGCGGCGCCGGGATCGACTTTCAGGAACTGGCCGGAAGCCATGTCCAGGTTGACCTGGCCCGAGAGCGACGGGATATCCATGGTGAACGGCAAGCCCTTCCAGCTGACCTCGCCATCCATGCGTCCCTTGGTGGCGCGCAGCACGTGGGCGAAACCGAAACGGTCCAGCAGCTTGCCGGCGTCGACGATATCCATGGCATAGGTCAGGCTGGTGGTGTTGTCGCCGTCGACCGTGGTCCATTTGCCGTCGGCCTTCAACTCAGCGTCAGGGTTCTTGATCGACAGTTTATGGATGCGCCATTCGCTGCCGACATTAGCACGCACATTGTTGGCGCTCAACTCCAGCCGTCCGAGCTTCTTGCCGAGCAGCTGGAAATCGTCAGCGATAATGTCCAGCCCCGGAATCTGAGTGGAGCCGCCCTTGCCCTCCAGCACATCGCCAACATCCGATTCGCCGCCCTGCGGAATGATCAGCGAGGACAGGCGCGCAGTGACCTTGCCGACGCCAAGGCCGCGGCCACTGGGCGATGCGCTCCAGGTGACATAGCCGGAAGCTTGTTTGGAATCGATATTGACCTGCCAGGCATTCTTCTGGTGCGAGGCGCCCACCACCACGTTATCCAGCGTCTTGCCCAGCAACACCAGCTGGTTGGCGCGCACCGACACCAGGTTCGGCTCGGCATATTGCGCCACGCCGGCCAAGGCCGATTCCTCGCCCGCTTTCGCGGCGCTGCTCTCGTTCAAGGCACTGGTCAGGTTGTTCCAGGCATCCAGATTGAGCGTCTTGGCATTCAGGTTGATCGCCAGCCCGCTGTCCGGCTCCGGCGCCGGCGTATTGATACCGATGCCACCGCGCACCACCTTCCAGTCGGCCGCCTTGTTCACCGGAGCGGCAACGCCATTCTCGGCCTTGAGCACCGGCTTTTGCCGCTGATAACGCGCGACAATGCCGGAGCCCAGCGCCAGCCGGAGCTCATCGCGAGCTATCGCGGCATCGTCGGAGGCGACGCCCAGCCACTCGAATTTCAGCGGCATGGCATCGTTGACGCTCTTGCGCAGCGGTTCAGGGAAATCCAGGGCTATGCCTTGCAGGCTGGATTCGATCAGCAGTTCCGGATGATGGTCGCGGATGGCGACGGTCGCACTGTAGCGGCTGTTGCCGCTGGCGTGAGACAGCAGCTTTTGCATCGCCGGATAGGGATACATTGCGCGCAAGCCGTCGATCCCACCTGTGCCTTCGATCTTGATCACGGTCTGGTGATCCGGCTGGGTGCCGCCGCTGGCCTGCACCGGACCGCCCAGCAGGTTGCCCTTGATGCCGTTCAGGTTGAAGCCTTTTTCATTGAATTCAAGCTTGCCGCTGGCATTGGCGATAGGCGGAATGATCTTTTGCAGGACCACATCATTGTTAAGGAACTGCAGGACGCCGATAACCTTGGTGTCGATCGCATGCGCCAACGGTATTTGCAGGTTCAGCTGCAGCTTGGCGTTGCCCTTGCCTTGCGACTCGCTGGTAAAGCCGTCGATCCAGTGCAGCACCGGACTATTGTTGGTGAATTGCAGGAAGTCCTGCAAGGCGCCGGCGGCATTGCCGTCGATTATCAGCATCTCGTCGTGCGACGCCAGGTCCGGCACCGTGGCGGTCACGTCGCTGACGCCGACCGCCGAAGTCTGGGCGCTGGCTGCCTTGATCTGCAGGCGCGTACGCTCCAGGGAAAAGGTGCCGTCGATTTTTTCCAGCAATGGCCACAAAGGTTGCTTGCCATCCTGGCCGAAGTGACCGGGCTCATATTCCAGCGTGCCGTTTTCTATTTTGCCGGCGACGCTGAACTCGCCCTTCGGCTTGGCGTTCGGCGTATCGGTGCGAAATGGGAAATCAGCCAGGTCGCCCTTGATCTTGATCGCCACATCCTTGGCGCTACCTTCCTTCAGCGCGCCGACCAGCCAGTTATGCAGGTGTTCCGGGGTATGGACAGGCAGATAGCGGCCGATTTTCTTGAGGTCGAATTCGCTCAGGGTGGCGCTCATGTCGATCATCCCCAGCGCGACGCCGTGCCGGTCCTGCATAGGCAGCAGATGGCTGCCCGACAGGGAACCCACCACGCCATCCTGGACGAAATTCATGCTGTCGATTTTCAGCAGCACATTCTTTTGCTGGAAGGCCCAGCTGGCTTTCATATCCAGTTTGTCGAACGGCAGCAAGGGGTCCTCAAAAAACCCGGGCAGATTCAACTGCATTTTTTCCGACGCCAGGTTCAGGCTTCCGCCATCCTGGTTGGCATCGATGCTGCCGCTCAGATTATCGACCCCGGGAATCCCAGGCACCGCAGCCTGCGCCGGCTGGCCGGCCGTCTTCGGCTGGGCCGCGCGCGGCGGCTGCGGGTTGATGGTCAGACCCTCGAACCGGCCCTTTGCGCTGTAGGCAGTAATGGCTGGATAAGCACCCTGCCATTGCGCGGAAAAATCGCGTAGCTGGCCGCGCGGCGCAAAGTCGTCGATCATCTTGATCTGCGGCGCCGTCAGCGGCAGGCGCTGGGCGAAGCTGGCCAGGGTCTGCAGATCCAAGGCCTTGGCCTGCAGGGTATATTTCTCCCCCACCTTGCCCTGCCCCGGCACATAGGTTTCGCTGATGCTGGTGCGCGGCAGCGTCAGGCCATCCGCCGTCTTCAGGGAAAAATCGGTGAGCTCGATGGCATGGCCGTTGGCTCCGAAAGCCGCGGCATCATCTTGCAGTAATGGCTGCTGCCCCAACACTTCACGGGCGGATACGCGGCCGCTGACATTTTCCAGCGCCAGCGGCTGCAAATCGCGCCGCAGCCGCATCGACAAATTGGTCAGTTGCAGATCGGCGGTAAAGTTGCTCACCTTGGCATGGTCGAGATCGAGCCAGGCTTGCAGCGTGCCCCGGCCCTGTGTCAGTTCCAGCGGGTAATCGAAATAGTCTTTCCAGACCGCCAGATCGGTATCGTGCAGATTGGCATACAGCGTACCGGTCCAGCGTTTGACGTCGGCGGTTTTCTGCGCGAATACCGGATGGACGAAATTGGCGCGCACATCGAGCGGCGCGGCAAACGCGGCCGGCGGCGTCGCCCGCACCGACAACTGATGGCGGCGCCAGCGGTTCTGCAAAACCAGATCGATATTTGTGAGCGTCAGTTCAGGCGCCTTGCGCAGATCGTCGCGCCAGCGCAGCTGGCCGTTGCGGATGACAATCCGGTGCTGCGCCAGCAACCATTCGGCGCCTGCGCCGTCATTCTTTTCCTTGGAATTGACCAGGATGCCGCCGACGAACAGATTGCCCTGCGTATCGCGTTCGATCTGCAGATCCGGGCTGTTGATTTCCAGCGCCGCCAGCCTGACCCCGCCCACCAGCAGCGAGCGCCAGGAGATGGTCGCGGCCACCTGCGGCAAGGTCAGCGCTGCCTGGCCGCCTTTATCGTGAATTACAACGTTATCTAATGTCAGGTGTGGCTGCAAACCATGCCAGGATGCCTGCAGGGCGCCGATCGAAATCGGGTTGCCCGCGGCCTTGCTGGCGATTTGCTCGACTTCCGCCTTGTAGTAGCCGATATTCGGCAGCACCACGTAGCGCAAACCCAGAAACAGTCCGCAAAACAGGAAATACGCCACGATCAGCAGCTTCAGCAAAGCGCCCAGCAAGTGGTGCGTTACCAGGTTCAGGTGCTTATAGGTGGCAATTCCGGCGCGCCAGCAGATTGCAAGTCGGCTAGCTGGCGGTAAATTTGGTTGTTGTTCCAACATCAATCAGAATCGGTAAAATAGAGAGCTCAAGGTAGAATAAGATGACAGCATCTGATTGATTCCAGTGCGGCAAGCTGCGCATGTTGCTCAGGTTCGACAAGCTGCCAGCCCATATGTTCGCATGGATCAGTGCCGATATCGCTAAAAAAGCCCGAGATAGCTAAAAAAACAAAAAGGCTGGCGCTGGCCGCCTATTTCCTTTCCATTTCGCTTCATTTACCCTTTAGACCCGTGACTCCATCCCTCATCAGCAGCACCGCCGCCTCCCGCTTCTACACGCGCTGGATCAATGCCGAAACCGGACGCGCCGAGCGGGTCGCCCAACTGGCGGCCTCTGCCGCAAGGTTAACCCTCAGCCCGGCGCTGCTAAAGCAGTTGTTACAAAATGAAACAGATTCCGGCATGCCGTTACCGCGCGCCATGCGCCGCCTGCGCAACCTGCTGGTGTGCACCCTGATCGAACGTGATCTAGACGGCCGCGCCGATCTGGATGAAGTGGTCAGCGCAGTCACGCATTTCGCCGAGTTCGCGGTGCAAACCCACCTGGCGGCGCTGACTGCCGACCTGGTGGCGCTGCACGGCGTGCCGCAGGGCGAAGAATCGGGCCAGCCGCAGGAGCTGATCGTGCTCGGTATGGGCAAGCTGGGCGGCTGCGAGCTGAACGTCTCTTCCGATATCGATCTGATTTTCGCCTATGCGGAAGATGGCGACACCCAGCCTGCCAGCGCCGACCAGCGCAGCTTGTCGAATCACGAGTTTTTCACCCGGCTGGGCAAGAAGATGATCGGCGCCCTTTCCGAAATCACCGAAGACGGCTTTACCTTCCGGGTCGACATGGCGCTGCGCCCTAACGGCGCCTCGGGGCCTCTGGTGGCCAGTTTCAATATGGTGGAAACCTATCTGGTGACCCAGGGCCGCGAATGGGAACGCTATGCCTGGTGCAAGGCGCGCGCCCTCACCGGCCGCGCAGAAGATATCGCCGCGCTGGCCAACATCAGCCGCCCGTTCGTGTTCCGCCGTTACCTGGACTACGGTTCGATCGACGCCATGCGCTCCATGCATGCGCAGATCCACACCGAGGTAAAGCGCCTGGAAGCACTGCATCCGGAACGCAGCAACAACGTCAAGCTGGGCCGCGGCGGCATCCGCGAAATAGAATTCCTGGCGCAGGTATTCCAGCTGATCCGCGGCGGCCGCGACGCCGAGCTGCGCGACCGTTCCACCCGCACCACCTTGCGCACCCTGGCCAGCAAGAACCTGCTCGATGCCGAAGTAGTCGACAAGCTGCTGGCAGCCTACGACTTCTTGCGCAATCTGGAACACCGTCTGCAATACCTGGACGATGCGCAAACACATACCTTCCCCACCAACGATGCGGATTGCCTGATCATCGCCCAGGCCATGGGCTTTGCCGACGTGCCGGCATTGATGCAGGTGCTCGACCAGCACCGGACGCTGGTCGATGCCCAGTTCGCCGACATCTTCAACGACAAGCAACAGGAGCGCAACCCGCAGCAAGACTGGGACGACGCCGACAATGTGCTGCATACCCTGAGCGAGAGCGACAATCACGAAACCATCGCCATCGTCCTCACCCATTGCGGCTTTTCCGACGCCTCGGCGGCGGCGCAGCGGCTGGCCACTACCTGGCAATCGACGCGCGTGCAGAACCTGCCCGTCAGCAGCCGCGGGCGCCTGCTGGCGCTGGTCAACGCGGCGCTGCCGGTGGTGGCGGCGATCCCCGAACCTGAGCGCCACCTGCCGACCCTCAACCGTCTGCTGGATTTTCTCGAGGCGATTGCGCGCCGCGCCGCCTACCTGGCGCTGCTGACCGAATATCCGGCCACCCTGCACCGCGTGATCCGCATGATCAGCGCCAGCGACTGGGCTGCCAAATACCTGACCCAGCATCCGATCCTGCTGGACGAGCTGCTCGATCCGCGCAGCCTCAACGCAGCGCCGGACTGGCCGGCGTTTGCCCTGGAATGCCGGCGCCAGCTAGAGACTGCACCCGGCGATACCGAACGCCAGATGGACCTGCTGCGCGAAATGCATCATGCCCAGCAGTTCCGCCTGCTGGCGCAAGACCTGGAAGGCATGCTCAGCATCGAGGCGCTGGCCGACCATCTGTCGAGCCTGGCGGATGCCTTGGTGGCCGCCACGGTGCAGGCGATCTGGAACATGATGCCGGCGCGCCACCGCGAAATCCCGCTGTTCACCGTGATCGCCTACGGCAAGCTGGGCGGCAAGGAACTCGGCTACGTCTCCGACCTGGATGTGGTATTCCTGTACGACGATGAGGACCAGGACGGTCCCGGCCTGTACGCCAAGCTGGCGCAGCGCTTCATCACCTGGATGACCAGCCACACTTCGGCCGGCATCCTGTTCGATATCGACATCGCCCTGCGCCCCGACGGCGCCAGCGGCTTGCTGGTGTCATCGTTCGGCAAGTTTGAAAAATACCAGCGCGAATCGGCCTGGCTGTGGGAACACCAGGCGCTGACGCGGGCGCGCTTCTGCGCCGGCGACGCCGCCATCGGCGAACGTTTCGAAACCCTGCGTGTGGAGGTCTTGCGCCAGGTGCGCGACGCCGCGCGCCTACAGACTGAAGTGCTGGAAATGCGCCAGAAAATGCGCGATGCTCATCCGAACCGCAGCGAGCGTTTCGATCTCAAGCACGACGCCGGCGGCATGATCGACATCGAATTCCTGGTGCAATTCCTGATCTTGCGCCATGCCGCCGACTATCCTCAGCTGACCGCCGACATCGGCAATATCGCGCTGCTGAAACTGTGCGCTGAACTGGGCTTGATCGATGCGGTGCTGGCCGGCGCGGTGGCCGACGCCTACCGGACCTTCCGCAAATTGCAGCATCAGGGGCGCTTGCAGGGAGAAGAAAGAGCTCGCGTGGCGGCAAGCCGCATAGCCACGGAAGTCTCCGTAGTAAAGCAATTGTGGGCAGAGACTTTCAAGACCGTCGGTTCATGAACAACTGGGATTCAAACGATACCCAGTAATTTCATGAACATGATGGCAAGGGCACGGCCTCTGCGCTTGTCCGGCAGCGCAACACGCTCTTCGCCGATGACTTCATCCTCCAGCGTCAGCTGGCCGGACTCGAAAGCCGCCAGGACCTGTCGGGCGGCTGCGACGTGCTCGGACGCCACCTGCAAGCGCGCCCCGCCGGTGGCGACCGCCAGCAGCGAATACACCTGATTGATGCCGCCATCGAGGACAAACGCCGGTATCCTCTCAGATTCCAGCAAGGCTCTCATGACTTCCAGGTCGGAAGGCGTCATCGAGCGGGCAATCGTTTCGAAATCGCCTTGGCTATCTGCGCTGACTGTCATGCAGGCTCCCGGATCAGGTTAGATTATTAGCAACACGACCTACTATAACGCATTGTCCCCAAAAGAAAAACGCCCCGGTCAACGGGGCGTTTTTACCATGCAAGCAAAACCAAGGTCTTACTTGGCGTTCACCAGCGCAACCGTGGTGTCCAGCATGCGGTTCGAGAAACCCCACTCATTGTCGTACCAGCTCGATACCTTCACCAGGCGACCGGAAACCTTGGTCAGCGTGGAGTCGAAGTTCGAGGAGGCCGGATTGTGGTTGAAATCGACCGATACCAACGGCTCGACGTTATACGTCAGCAAGCCCTTCAAGGCGCCGTTTTCCGATGCATCTTTCATGATCGCGTTGACTTCGTCGACGGTAGTGTCGCGGGCAGCGACGAACGACAGGTCAACCAGCGAAACGTTGATGGTAGGAACGCGGATCGCGAAGCCGTCCAGCTTGCCGTTCAGTTCAGGCAGCACCAGGCCGACCGCGGCGGCAGCGCCGGTCTTGGCCGGGATCATGCTCATGGTGGCGGAACGGGCGCGGCGCAAGTCTTCGTGGTAGACGTCAGTCAGCACCTGGTCGTTGGTGTAGGAGTGAACGGTAGTCATCAGGCCGTTCAGCACGCCGATCTTGTCGTTCAGCGGCTTGACCAGCGGCGCCAGGCAGTTTGTGGTGCAGGAAGCGTTGGAGATCACGGTGTCGCTGGCTTTCAGCACGCCGTGGTTGACGCCGAACACGACAGTAGCGTCGACATCCTTGCCGCCCGGTGCGGAGATGATGACTTTCTTGGCGCCACCCTTGATATGCGCGCTGGCCTTTTCCTTGGTGGTGAAGAAGCCGGTGCATTCCAGCACGACGTCGACGCCCAGCTCGCCCCATGGCAGTTCTGCCGGGTTACGCTGCGCCAATACCTTGATGCGGTCGCCATTGACTACGATGAAGTCGCCGTCAACTGTCACGGTGCCAGGGAACTTGCCGTGAGCAGTATCGTACTGGGTCAGGTGGGCATTGGTTTTCGAGTCGCCGAGGTCGTTGATGGCGACGATCTCGATGTCATGCTTTTTGCCGCCTTCGTAATGGGCGCGAAGGATGTTGCGGCCGATACGGCCATAGCCATTGATGGCGACGCGGATAGTCATGGTTTTCTCCTAAGGTATTAACAAAAAATTAGCTTCAACTGCATCTATCAATTCAATCACACTACTTGATCATGTTGATAAAAACTGGAAAACGTCATTCCCGCGTTCGCGGGAATGACGGTCGTTTATACATTGATATTATGTTCTTACCCGACACGTTTCAATTGACTCTGATGGTACGCCAGCCATAGCCGGCCTCCTGCAAATCCAATCCATCCCAGCTGAACGGCTGCTCGGCCAGCAGTTCGGCGCCCAGCATTTCGTAAAACTGGCGTGCCGGGCGATTGTCCGCCAGCACCCATACCAGCATATTGTTGGCGCCGGCGCTGGCCAGTGCTGCGGCCACGTGCGCCACCAGCTTGCGGCCGATGCCGGCGCGCTGCACCGACGGCTCCAGATAGATCGCCGTCAGTTCGGAATCGAAACCGAGCTTCGCTTGCGCCAGCGTCATGCCGGCGGCAAAGCCCAGCACCTCGCCGTCGACCTCGGCCACGAAGACATTGGCGGCGTTCGAGGTCGCCGACAAGATGCGGCTCCAGATGGCCGTGCTGTCTTCAATCTTCATACCGTCCAGATAGTCGTCCGGAATGATGCCGCGGTAAGTGGTGCGCCAGCTGTCGATACGCACCGCCGCAATCACCGCCGCATCGGCGACGGTGGCGCGGCGGATGACGACATCGCCAACGATGTTGGCGATGTCCATCTTGCCGATCGCCCGTGCAGCTCTCAGATTCATGCCAGTACCAGCTTGGTCTTGGACACGACGTTTTCAACAGTGAAGCCGAAATGCTTGAACAGCACAGGAGCCGGAGCCGATTCGCCGAAAGTATCGATACCGACCACAGCGCCTTCCAGGCCGACATACTTGTGCCAGAACGCCGTCACGCCGGCTTCGATCGCCACGCGCGGCAAGCCGCGTTGCAGCACGCTGGCCTTGTAAGCGCCTTCCTGGCGGTCGAAGACGTCGGCGCAAGGCATCGACACCACGCGTACCGCGATGCCTTCCTGCGCCAGCGCTGCTGCCGCTTGCATCGCCAGTTCGACTTCGGAACCGGTGGCGATCAGGATCGCCTTGGCGTCAGGCGCATCTTTCAGGATATAGGCGCCGCGCTGGATGTTGGCGATCTGCGCCGCGTCGCGTTCCTGGTATTGCAGGTTCTGGCGCGAGAAAATCAGGGTGCTCGGGCCATGCTTGCGCTGCACCGCCTGCTGCCATGCCACGGCCGATTCCACCGTGTCGCATGGACGCCAGTTGTCCAGTTGCGGGATCAGGCGCAGGCTGGAAACGTGTTCCACCGACTGGTGGGTCGGACCATCTTCGCCCAGGCCGATGGAGTCATGGGTGAACACGAAGATCGAACGGATCTTCATCAGCGCGGCCATGCGCAAGGCATTGCGGCTGTAGTCGGAGAAGGTCAGGAAAGTGGCGCCGAACGGGATGTAGCCGCCATGCAGGGCCATGCCGTTGATCATCGCGCTCATGCCGAATTCGCGCACGCCGTAGTTGATGTGGTTGCCCGGCTGGTCAGCGCGCACTGCCACGCTTTCTTTCCAGTTGGTCAGGTTGGAACCGGTCAGGTCGGCCGAACCGCCGAGGAATTCCGGCAGCACCGGCGCCAGCGCCTGGATCGCATTCTGGCTGGCCTTGCGGGTAGCGATGGTTTCTTTTTTCTCGACGCAGGTGGCGATGTATGCGCTCACCGTCTGTTCGAAATTGCCTGGCAGCTCACCCTTCATGCGGCGGGTGAATTCGCTGGCTTGCTGCGGATGCGCGGCGGTATATGCAGCGAACAAGGCGTTCCAGTCGCCTTCGAATTGCTGGCCTTGCGGCTTGGCGTCCCATGCTGCGTAGACGTCGGCAGGGATTTCAAACGGTGCATAATTCCAGCCCAGCGCTTCGCGCACGGCGGCGATTTCCTTGTCGCCCAATGCCGCGCCGTGCACCTTGTCGGTGCCGGCCAGGTTAGGCGAACCCTTGCCGATCACGGTCTTGCAGCAGATCAGGGTTGGCTTGTCGGACAGCTTGGCTTGATGGATGGCGGCGCTGACGGCTTCCACATTGTGGCCGTCGACGGCGCGGATGACGTTCCAGCCGTAGGCTTCGAAACGCTTAGGGGTGTCGTCCTTGAACCAGCCTTCGACATGGCCGTCGATCGAGATACCGTTATCATCGTACAGCGCGATCAGCTTCGACAGGCGCAGCGTGCCGGCCAGCGAGCAGGCTTCGTGCGAGATGCCCTCCATCAGGCAGCCGTCGCCGACAAAGGTGTAAGTGTAGTGATCGACGATCGCCAATTCACCGCGGTTGAATTCCGCCGCCAGCAGCTTTTCCGCCAGCGCCATGCCGACCGCATTGGTCAAACCCTGGCCCAGCGGGCCGGTAGTGGTTTCAATCCCCGGCGTGACATCGACTTCCGGATGGCCAGGCGTCTTCGAATGCATCTGGCGGAAATTGCGCAGCTCGTCCATCGGCAAATCGTAGCCGGTCAGGTGCAGCAAGGCATATTGCAGCATCGAACCATGACCATTCGACAAGACAAAACGGTCGCGGTTGAACCAGTGCGGATTGGCTGGATTGTGACGGTAGTGCTTGGCCCACAAGGCGACTGCGATTTCCGCCATGCCCATCGGCATGCCGGGATGGCCCGAATTTGCTTTTTGTACAGCGTCCATTGCCAGTGCGCGGATTGCATTGGCCATCTTGGTAGTCGGGAGAGTGGAAGTCATGGTGTGAGCGGTAGGCAATGGTTGAAAATTGGTTAGTGGGCAAAATTCGGTCATCCGGGGCAGCGGGCGTCGGCACCGGCTGCCAGAACAGCCACAAAGGCCGATATTTTACCAAAATGCGGTCGATACCGGTTCAAATCCGCGCATTTCTCCCCTTCCGGGGCAGTAAAATGCTGCCGCAACGCCGCAGGCGAGCAAGCGCATCGGATAAGGATTGGACGTTTCAATTATCAATCCCATATCGATTTATCCCTCCGGACCTCTTTTTTACTGAACAGACCATGCAAGGTTTACATCTGACGGCAGATTGCTACGATTGCCGCTGCGCTCCGGGCTTGCTGCTCGATCCGGCGTTACTGCAGGAATTTGTGCTGGCACAGACCCGGCGCTCCGGACTCACCATCGTCGGTGAAAAATTCCATCCCTTCCAGGCCGCCGACGGCAGCGCCGCCGGCGTCACCTGCGCCCTGTTGCTGGCCGAGTCGCACCTGGCGGTGCATACCTGGCCGGAACGCCAGGCGGTAACGCTGGATGTATATGTCTGCAACTTCACGGAAGACAACAGCGCCAAGGCCAGCGCCTTGCTGGAAGCGCTGATCGCCGGCTTCGCCGCGACGCAGTGGCAAACCCAGCGCCTGCAGCGCGGCAACGGCGCCAGCGGCCAGACCCTGGCGCTGGAACAGCTGACGCCGCATACCGCCTACGGCACCAGCCTGGCGCCGCCGCTGGCGCAAACCCAATCGCCGTTTCAGCGCATAGAGATTGCCGACTCCGCCGAATTCGGCAGGGTGATGCGGCTGGACGGCGCTTTCATGACTTCCGAACGCGACGAATTCTTCTACCATGAATGCCTGGTGCATCCGGCCGCGCTCAGCCATCCGCATCCGCGGCGCGCGCTGATTGTCGGCGGCGGCGATGGCGGCAGCAGCGAGGAGTTGCTCAAGCACCCGTCGATCGAACACATCACACTCTGCGAAATCGATCCGCTAGTGATTCAGCTGGCGCGTCAACATCTTCAGCAAATCCATCATGGCGCCCTGGACGATCCGCGGGTACAGCATGTCGCGCTGGATGGCTTCGCTTTTGTCAAAGAAGCGGCGCAGGCACATGTTGCCGATCGACTCTATGACTTGATCCTGCTGGACCTGACCGATCCGCAGGCAGCCGACGGCAGCACACTGGCGGCAGACTGCTATACCCAGGAATTCCTGCAAGCCTGCCAGATCTTGCTCGCCCCCGGCGGCGCGCTGGTGATGCACCTGGGCAGCCCCTTCCATCATCCGCAACGCTTCGCTCAGTTGCGCCAGCGGCTCGGCAATGTTTTCCGGCATGTCAGTCCTTACACCGTCTATGTGCCGCTGTACGGCGCACTGTGGGGCATGGCGGTGGCCAGCGATACGCTCGATCCGCGGCAATTGGAGAGCCAGGAAATCGCCATCCGCCTGCAAGACCGGGCGCTGGCTGAGCTGCAGTATTACAACGAAAATGTCCATCCAGCACTATTCGCCCTGCCCAATTTCGTGCAAAATCTGGGCGCGCCAGGGCCTGATAACACATGATTTGGGAGTGCGAACGCGCGGCAGGCGTTACAGGCCTAGGCGCGACGACGCGACGTAGCGGTGCTACGGCAAGGAGGAGTAACGACGGCATGTGACGCCTGCCGCGCGTTCCCGGAGGGTTCCAACCAAAACGTGCGCTGGCCGCGTTGCATGGCTTGCTGGGGCTTTAGCCCCAGCTACGCCACGCGCCTTGCCAGCACACGTTTTGGTTGGAACGCATCTCCCAAATCATGTGTTACCAGGCCCTTTTATTGCTGGATTTTCATCGTTGCCTGATAGGGAGAGCGTTTTGCCAACCACCGGTCTTTTGAAGCAAACCTTGGAAACCGCCGCCCTGTCTTCCAGAAAAAGCCGCGCCGTGCCGCTGGTGCTGGCGGCGTCGACCTTGCTGGCAGGCTGCGGTCCGCGCCAGGCGCGCGACGAATATGCCAGCCAGGAAGATTGTAAAAAGGACTGGGGACGGCCCGAGCTGTGCCAGCCGGCGCCCGGCAGCAGCGGCTCCAGCAGCAGCCACGGCGGCGCTTACTTCGGCCGCTATTACGGTCCCAGCTACGATGAAGGCGAACGCGCCAGCGCGCAACGCAGCGCCCGCAGCGGCGGCAACAGTTTCGGCCTGGCCGGCGGCAGCGGCGAGAGCAACCACTCGGTGGCCCGCAGCGTGTCGCGCGGCGGCTTTGGCGGCGCCCACATTTCCTCGGCCGGCGGTTAAGCATGATTCGCGAAAGCCTGACGCCGCGCGTCAACTGGCAGGAACAATTCGAAGCGCTAGGCTTCACCTACCATTCGATCGACGATCTGTATTGGGATGAGCGCTATGCCTACCGCTTTACCGCTGCGCAGATCGATACCCTGGAAGACGCCACCAGCGAATTGCACCAGATGGCGCTGCAGGCAGTAGAACACGTGATCGCCAAGGAACGCCTGGAGCAGTTCGCCATTCCGCAACCGTTCTGGGCGCTGGTGGAAGAAAGCTGGCGCGACCAGGAATTCTCGCTGTACGGCCGCTTCGACCTCTCCTGGAACGGCCAGGGCGCGCCGAAGATGCTGGAATATAACGCCGATACGCCGACCGGCCTGGTGGAATCCAGCGTGGCGCAATGGTACTGGCTGCAGGACGTGTTGCCGCAGGCAGACCAGTTCAATTCGCTGCACGAAAAACTGATCGCCCAATGGCAGACCCTGGCCAGCCGCCATCAATGCAAAGGTCTGCTGCACTTCGCCTGCATCGGCGGCCATGAGGAAGACGAAGGCAACCTGGCCTATCTGCGCGATACCGCGATCCAGGCCGGCTTCGCCACCAAGCAGCTGGCGATCGAAAACATCGGCTGGGACGAGCGGCACGCGGAATTCGTCGACGACCACGACATCAAGATCGACAACCTGTTCAAGCTGTATCCCTGGGAATGGCTGTGCCGCGAAGCGTTTGCCGATCATCTGCTGGCACGGCCGCTGCGCTTGGTGGAGCCGGCCTGGAAGATGGTGCTGTCGAACAAGGCCATCCTGCCGGTGCTGTGGGAATTGTTTCCCGGCCATCCCAACCTGTTGCCGGCGTTTTTCGATGCCTGGCGCATCAGCGGCGATTTCGTCAAGAAGCCGCTGTATTCGCGCGAAGGCGAAAACATCACGATCTATGCCGGCGGCGAAGTCCATCATCAACCCGGACAGTATGGCGCCGAAGGTTATATCTACCAGGCGTTTGCGCCGCAGCCGAAATTCGACGACGGCATCACCCCGGCCTACGCCTCGATCGGTTCGTGGGTGGTGGGCGACGCCCCGGCCGGCATCGGCATCCGCGAAGACGTCTCGCTGATCACCAAGGACACCAGCCGCTTCATTCCGCATTATTTTGTTGATTAAGCTTCAATCTGCCAACAGCTTTAAGCGCTTTTCCAGAGCAGCCACCCTCGTTACCAGGAGCATCGACCCATGAGCCTTGCCTTTCTTCCCGTCGGCCTGCCGGCCTTCCTGTCCCACTTCGGCCTGGCGCTGCTGCTGGTCGGCATATTTCTCGTGGTGTATATTTTCATCACGCCCTATCATGAACTGGCCCTGATCCGCGCCGGCAACAATGCGGCGGCAGCCAGCCTGGCCGGCGCCCTGCTCGGCTATAGCGTCGCCCTTGCTTCGGCCATTTCGAACAGCATCAACCTGCTCGACATGCTGGTTTGGGGCGTAGTGGCGCTGGTGGTGCAGCTGCTGGCTTTCCTGATTGTCAGGCTGCTGTTGCCGACGCTGGTGGCGGATATTCCTGAAAACAAGATCGCATCCGGTCTCTTTCTTGGTACAGTCAGCCTTGGGCTGGGCATCCTGAATGCCGCTTGCATGACCTACTAACTGAAGAATTTTTCCTACATGCCTCGTTTCTACGTTTCAAGTCCACTCGAAATCGGCCAGGTGCTGGCGCTGCCGGACGCCGTCGCTCATCACCTGCTGGTGCTACGCCTGGGGCCGGCTGCGCCTATCACGCTGTTCAACGGCCAAGGCGGCGAGTACACCGCGACCATCAGCAGCATCGAAAAAAAGCGTGTCAGCGCCGAAATCAAGACTTTCTCGCCGCGCGAGGTGGAACTGCCTTATGCGATTACGCTGGCGCAGGCTCTGCCGGAATCGTCGAAGCTGGACTGGATCATCGAAAAAGCGGTCGAGCTCGGCGTCGCCGCAATCCAGCCACTGGCGGCACAGCGCTGCGTGGTGCGCCTCAACAGTGAGCGCGCCGAAAAAAAGCAAAGCCACTGGCAGGCCGTGATTGTCGCCGCCGCCGAGCAGAGCGGGCGCAACCGCATGCCCAGCCTGGCCACCCTCAGCCCGTTCAACGACTGGGTCCAGCAACAGGATTTACACAAGCGGATACTGCTGTCGCCGCGCGGCGAACAATCGCTGTCTGACTGGGCGCGCCATCAGCCGCCGCAAGCGCTAGCTCTGCTGATCGGTCCGGAAGGCGGCTTTACTGAAGCGGAAGAGAACCTGGCTTGCAGCCAGGGAGCGCTGATGTTGTCGATGGGACCTCGGATCCTGCGTACTGAAACGGCCGGGCTGGCGGCGCTGGCGGCGATCAATGCGATCTGGGGTGAAATGTAAGGTCTGCAATCCTGGCGTTTTTCTATGGTTTCTACAAATTGATCTAAGCAAAGGTGGAAACTCTGGCTAAAATAAGAGCGGATGCCAAGACACAATCGTTTTCAGTTGTCCAACTACTCAAACCTGCTGCCTCGTTGTAGTATCAGTCTGCTTATTTATTTTGTAACTGCCTTGTGTTTTCTGCAAGGCAGAGACCAGCCTTGATGGCTTATCGCATTATTTACTCAGGAGAATATTATGGGACTATTGGATTCGTTAGGCGGCATCCTCGGTGGCGGCCAGCAGCAATCAAATGATCCGAAAGCCATGTTGATCGCAGCTGCAGTGCCATTGCTGCTGAAGGCACTGCAAGGCGGCGGTGCGGGTGCTGGCCAGGGTGCTGGTGGCGGCCTCCTCAGCGCATTCGAAGGCGCGGGCTTGGGCTCGGTTGTGCAGTCATGGATCGGCAACGGCCAAAACCAAGCGATTTCGCCAGACCAGGTGCAGCAAGCGTTGGGCGGTGGTCACCTGCAGGAACTGGCGACGGCGGCGGGCATTTCCCCAACTGAAGCAGCTGGCCACCTGTCGGAAATCCTGCCTGGTCTGGTCGACAAGCTGACACCGAACGGCCAGCCTGCCGCTGCCGGCGGCCTGGACCTGGGTGGCCTGCTGGGTGGCCTGCTGGGCGGCAACAAGCAGGCCTGACCTGCCTGAAGCCGGATAGTTGGATAAAAATCGCTCTTCGGAGCGTAATGCCGTTCAGTTAAGACTGAACGGCATTTTTATTTGCGGAACTCGTAGGGTGGGCACTCCGTGCCCACGCGGACGGGCCGGGGCGCGTAGCCGGGGCACGAATGTCAGGGACACGAATATCCATGATACTGCGTGGGCACGGAGTGCCCACCCTACGGCATGTCGTTCTGCCCTAACTGAACAGCATTACTCTTCGGAGCGATTTTTTTATGGGCGGCTAGAATGTAAGCCTGCGGACCGCCTTTGCGTAAAAGTGGTCCGACACCGAAAAATGGCCATTTTGTCAATTTTAAATCGCCCAATCGAACGCAGATCATCTTCCTGGCGGGGGCAAGGCCCCGAAAGCATTTATAATCCAAGGTTTTGCAACAAATATTCCGGTCACTTCAATGAAGGTATTTCGCGGACTTCCCAACGCCGAATCGCGCGCCCCGTGCGCGCTCACTATCGGCAACTTCGATGGCGTTCATCGCGGCCATCAGGTGCTGCTCGCGCACGTCCGCAAGGCGGCCACCGAACTGGGGCTGGATGCGGCGGTCATGACATTCGAACCGCACCCGCGCGAATTCTTTGCGCAGCGCGCCGGCCAGCCGGGCAATATGCCGACCCGCGTCGCCAACCTGCGCGACAAGCTGCAATCGCTGTCGCAGGCCGGCATCGACCGCGTGATCGTGGAACATTTCAACGCCAGTTTCGCCGCCATGTCGCCGCAAGACTTTATCGAAAAAGTACTGGTCGAAGGCTTGCACGTGAAATGGCTGATGGTGGGTGAAGATTTCTGCTTCGGATCGCGCCGCGCCGGCAATATCGCTACCCTGGTCGAAGCCGGCAAGAAATACGGTTTCCATGTCGAGACCTTGCCGACCGTGATGAACCAGGGCGCGCGGGTCTCCTCGTCAGCGGTGAGAGCCGCGTTGGCGGCCGGCGATTTCAGCCACGCGCGGGCGTTGCTGGGCCATCCGTATGCGATTTCGGGTCACGTGGTGCATGGCAAGAAGCTCGGCCGCAGCATCGGCTTCCCTACCCTGAACCTGCGCGTCAACCACAAGCTGCCGGCGCTGTCGGGGATTTTCGTGGTGAAAGTACATGGCCTGGCGGATCAGCCATTGCCAGCCGTCGCCAGCATCGGCGTGCGTCCTACCGTCGACGACAGCGGCCGGGTGCTGCTGGAGAGCTATCTGCTCGACTTTAGCGGCGATTGCTACGGCAAGCTGATCCAGGTCGAATTTTTGCAGAAGCTGCGCGACGAAGAAAAATACGTCGACCTGCCCACCCTGACGGCGGCGATCGAGCGCGATGTCGACAATGCACGGGCGTATTTCCGCCAGCACGGGGATATGGATTCCATCGCCTCGCGCGCGCCGACCGCGGCTACCGATCGAATTTGACGCTGTTGCTTTCACTGCTTGCGTTATGCCTGCCGATAGCAGGCCCCACCGAATTCCATTAAAGAAAATTATGTCCGATCAGACCAGCAAACCAGAAAACACCAAGGCGGCAAAGCCAGTCAAGCAGACTAAGCCGCAAAGCAAATACCCGGTCAACATGACCGAGACGCCATTCCCCATGCGCGGCGATCTCGCCAAGCGTGAGCCGCAATGGGTCAAGCAATGGCAGGAAAAGAAAGTCTACGAACGGATCCGCAAGGCTTCCAAGGGCCGGCCGAAATTCATCCTGCATGACGGTCCGCCGTATGCCAACGGCGAGATCCACCTGGGCCACGCCGTCAACAAAATCCTCAAGGACATGATCGTCAAGGCCCGCAACATGGCCGGCTTCGACGCGCCTTACGTGCCGGGCTGGGATTGCCACGGCATGCCGATCGAAATCCAGATCGAAAAGAAGTACGGCAAGAACCTGCCGGTGGCGGAAGTACAGTCCAAGGCGCGCGCCTACGCCAATGAACAGATCGACCTGCAGCGCAAAGACTTCATCCGTCTCGGTGTGCTGGGCGAGTGGGATAATCCGTATCTGACCATGGCCTTCCGCAATGAAGCCGATGAGTTGCGCGCGCTCGGCACCATCCTGGAAAAGGGCTACGTTTACCGCGGCCTGAAGCCGGTCAACTGGTGCTTCGACTGCGGTTCGGCCCTGGCTGAGGCGGAAGTGGAATACCAGGACAAGCGCGATCCGTCGATCGACGTCGGCTTCCCGTTTGCCGAGCCGGCCAAGCTGGCTGCGGCCTTCGGTCTGCCGGCGCTGCCGACCGACAAGGGCTATGTGGTGATCTGGACCACGACGCCATGGACCATCCCGTCCAACCAGGCGCTCAACGTCCATCCAGAAGTCGACTATGCGCTGGTGCAGACGGTGCGCAACGGCGAGCCGCTGCTGTTGATCCTGGCGCAGGACCTGGTGGCGGATTCGCTGCAGCGTTTCGGCCTCGAAGGCTCTGTCGTCGCCAGCTGCAAGGGCGAGGCCCTGTCGCTAATCAATTTCAAGCACCCGCTGGCCGCTGCCGATCCAGGCTATGAGCGCCTGTCGCCGGTCTACCTGGGCGACTACGTGACGACCGACAGCGGCACCGGTATCGTGCACTCGGCGCCTGCCTACGGCATCGAAGACTTTATCTCCTGCAAAGCGCACGGCATGAAGGACGACGACATCATCAGCCCGGTCATGGGCGATGGCAAGTTCGCCTCCTGGCTGCCGTTCTTTGCCGGCATGACCATCTGGGAAGCGTCCAAGCCGATCTGCAGCAAGCTGGAAGAAGCCGGCGCGCTGTTCAAGCTGGTGATGTTCGATCACAGCTACATGCATTGCTGGCGTCACAAGTCGCCGATCATCTATCGCGCCACCTCGCAGTGGTTCGCCAGCATGGACAATTTGCCGACGGATGGCCACGCCAGCCTGCGCGCCACCGCGCTGCAAGCGATCGACGAAACCGCATTTTTCCCAAGCTGGGGCAAGGCGCGCCTGCACGGCATGATCGCCAACCGTCCGGACTGGACCTTGTCGCGCCAGCGCCAGTGGGGCGTGCCGATGGCATTTTTCGTGCATAAGGAAAGCGGCCAGCTGCATCCGCGCACGCCGGAGCTGCTGGAGCAGATCGCCCAGCGCGTCGAGCAGCATGGCATCGAAGCATGGCAGGCGCTGGACCCTAAGGAATTGCTGGGTGACGACGCTGAGAATTACGTCAAGAACAAGGACACGCTGGATGTCTGGTTCGATTCCGGCTCGACCCACCAGACCGTGCTGCGCGGCTCGCACGCCGACCAGCTGCAGTTCCCGGCCGACCTTTACCTGGAAGGCTCGGACCAGCATCGCGGCTGGTTCCACTCCTCCTTGCTGACTTCGGCCATGCTGAACGGCCGCGCACCTTACAACGCCTTGCTGACGCACGGCTTCGTGGTGGATGGCGAAGGCCGCAAGATGTCGAAATCGCTGAAGAACGGCGTCGAACCGCAAAAGGTGGCGGACTCGCTGGGCGCGGAAATCCTGCGCCTGTGGGTTGCTTCGAGCGATTATTCCGGTGAAATCACCATCTCCGAAGAGATCCTCAAGCGCGTGACGGAATCGTATCGCCGCATCCGCAATACCCTGCGCTTCCTGCTGGCGAATACCTCTGACTTCAATCCGGCGACCGACGCCGTGCCGATCGCCGAGCTGCTGGAAATCGACCGCTATGCGATCGCCAGCATGGCGCAGCTGCAGGCCGACATCCTGAATCATTACGAGACTTACGAATTCCATCCGGTGATCTCCAAGCTGCAGATGTATTGCTCGGAAGACCTGGGCGGCTTCTACCTGGATATCCTCAAGGACCGCCTGTACACCAGCGGCGTCAGCTCGACGGCAAGGCGTTCGGCGCAAACCGCGATCTGGCATATCACCCAGGCACTGTTGCGCGTGATGGCGCCGACGCTGTCGTTCACCGCGGAAGAAGCCTGGTCCTTCTTCGCCAGCCCGGAAGCGTTTGCCGCCAGCGATGAAACCATTTTCACGCAGACCTATTACACGCTGCCGGAAATCGACGGCGCCGCGGCCCTGATCGAGAAGTTCAACGCCGTGCGCGCGGTGCGCGCCGACGTCACCAAGCAGCTGGAAGAAGTGCGGGTAGCCGGCGGCATTGGCTCCTCTTTGCAGGCGGAAGTCGAAATCAAGGCTGCGGCGGCCAAGTACACGCTGCTGAGCAGCCTCGGCGACGATCTCAAGTTTGTGCTGATCACTTCCAGCGCCAGCGTATCGGAAGTGGCGAGCGAAGCGGAAGAAGCGATCTTGGTGACGCCATCGACCCAGCAGAAATGTGAACGTTGCTGGCACTACCGGGCCGACGTCGGCAGCCACCCGGAACATGCGGGCCTGTGCGGACGCTGCGTCGCCAATCTGTTTGGCAAGGGCGAACAGCGGCACGTTGCCTGAGCCGTTGATTAGCTAGCCTGATTGAATCAATCCTGCGCGGCTGGCGGCGATCGTCCTGCGATCCTGTGAGCTGCGCACTTTACCGCCACATTGCTGAGAACTGACAAATCCCCTATGGCTACCAAAAAGCGCTCTTCCCCTATCTCTACCACCTCCTCGAAATACGGCCTGGCGCCATGGCTGGCGATCGCCGCGCTGGTGCTGGTGCTCGACCAGCTGACCAAGATCACCATCGTGCGCCTGTTCAGCTACGGCGAGTCGCTGGCGGTGACTTCTTTCTTCAACCTGGTGCTGGTGTATAACAAGGGCGCCGCCTTCAGTTTCCTTTCGACCGAATCGGGCTGGCAACGCTACTTTTTCACTGCCCTCGGCATTGCAGCGGCATTGTTCATTACTTTCTTGCTGAAACGGCATGCCGGCCAGCGCATGTTCTGCACCGCGCTGGCGCTGATCCTGGGCGGCGCCATCGGCAATGTGATCGACCGCATCGCCTACGGCCATGTGATCGATTTTCTCGACATCTACGTGCGCAACTGGCACTGGCCGGCTTTCAATATCGCCGATAGCGCGATCTGCGTCGGTGCGGTATTGTTCGTCATTGATGAATTGCGCCGCGTAAACAAATAAGCGAGCAAATAAGTAAGTAAGCAGATAATTGACGCATTACTCCAGGAGCTGACATGGATCTCGCTGGTAAAAAAATCGTGCTGGGACTCACCGGCGGCATCGCCTGCTACAAGGCGGCGGAATTCACGCGGGCGCTGATCAAGGCCGGCGCCTCGGTGCAAATAGTGATGACGGCGGCGGCAACGCACTTCATTACCGCCGTCACCATGCAGGGCCTGTCCGGCAAGACGGTGTTTACCGATCAGTGGGATGCACGCATCGGCAACAACATGCCGCATATCGACCTGACCCGCGACGCCGACGCCATCGTCATCGCGCCCTGCTCCGCTGATTTCATTTTCAAGCTGGCGCACGGTGCCTGCGACGACCTGTTGTCGACTTTATGCGTCGCCCGTCCCGCTACCGTACCGCTGCTGGTGGCGCCGGCGATGAACGTCGAGATGTGGCAGAATCCTGCCACCCAGCGCAACCTGACGCAACTGCAGGCGGACGGCATCCAGCTGCTCGGTCCCGACGCCGGCGAACAGGCTTGCGGCGAAGTCGGCATGGGCCGCATGCTGGAAGCCGATCAGTTGCTGGAAGAAGTGATCGCCTCATTCCAGCCCAAGCTGCTCAAAGGCAAGCGCCTGCTGGTCACTGCCGGCCCGACTTTCGAGCCGATCGATCCGGTGCGCGGCATCACCAACCTGTCCTCCGGAAAAATGGGTTATGCGGTAGCGCGGGCGGCTTACGAGGCCGGCGCCGAAGTAACCCTGGTGTCTGGTCCGACCGCGCTGACGACGCCGTATGGCGTACGCCGCATCAGCATCCAGACCGCGCAGCAGATGCACGATATCGTGATGGCGCAAATGGCGGCGCAAGGCGGCACCGATATTTTCATCGCCGTGGCGGCGGTGGCGGACTGGCGCGTAGCCAACGCCAGCAGCCAGAAACTGAAGAAGAATGCCGACGGCAGCGCCCCGCAACTGGTGTTCGAGCAAAACCCCGATATTCTGGCAACAGTTGCGGCGCTGCCAAAAGCGCCGTACTGTGTCGGTTTTGCCGCCGAATCGGAGAACCTGCTGCAATATGGCGAAGCCAAGCGCATCCGCAAAAATGTGCCGCTGCTGGTCGGGAATATCGGCCATGACACATTTGGCAAGGACGATAATCAATTAGTATTGTTTGACGCCGGCGGCCACACCGAGTTAGCGCGCGCCGGCAAGCAGGAACTGGCGCGCCAGCTGATCGCCGCCATCGCCGCCCGTCTTGGCAAATAGAATTGCCAGGCAACTTTAGCATCCGCACGGCGCCGCCCGCTTGACCATCGGCGCCGTGCATCGAAAACCAGAATCGGCTTCACATGTAAACACCTGACGGGAATGTTCCTGTCCTGCTTTTTCATTTGCTTAGCTTATCGTTTCATCTTCACCTTACAGATTGTTACCAAATTCAATGAACATCATCGACGTCAAAATTCTCGACCCACGCATGCAAGATCAACTGCCGGCCTACGCCACCGAAGGCAGTGCGGGCCTGGACCTGCGCGCCTGCCTGGACGCCCCGCTGACGATCAAGCCCGGCGAGACCCATCTGATTCCAACCGGCCTGGCGATTCACATCGGCGATCCGGCCTATGCCGCCATGATCCTGCCGCGCAGCGGCCTCGGCCACAAACATGGCATCGTGCTGGGGAACCTGGTGGGCCTGATCGACTCTGATTACCAGGGTCAGCTGATGGTATCCACCTGGAACCGCGGACAGACCGAATTTACCCTTAATCCCATGGAACGGCTGGCGCAGCTGGTGATTGTGCCGGTAGCACGTGTCAGTTTTAATGTCGTAGCAGATTTCGAGAGCAGCGAACGCGGCGCGGGCGGCTTCGGCAGCACTGGAAAACATTGATGGAGAAAATAATGAGATTGACGAACGCTCCCGCATGGCATGGCCTCAAACGCTATGCCGCGGTGACCTTGCCGCTGGTATTGCTGGCAGCCTGCACCACTACCGAGACCATCCCTCCCGGGATAGTAAAACCGGTAACGCCGGTGGCCCCCAAGCCGGTGGCTGCCACCGCGCCGCCGCAACAGGCTGAGCTGAAAACCCTGATCGGCCTGCAGGACCGCCTGTATGACGTCGCCGCTCCGCTGCTGGTGAATAACGCCCTGCTGTGCCGGAACAACGCGCGCAACCTGCTGGGCTTCACGGCAAAAACCAAATACTCCTTTACCGCGGAATTCATCGCCGCCGCCTCCTCCCTCGGCTTGACCGATCAATTGCAGATCACCGGCGTGCTGGCCGGCAGCGGCGCCGCCAAGGTCGGCCTGCAACGCGGCGACCTGCTGGTATCAATCCAGGACAAGCCGGTGCCGGTAGGCGCCGATGCGGAACGCCAGACCGCGTTGATGCTCGGCCCGCTGGTCAACGGCCGCAACACCATCAAGGTCACCGTCGCCCGCAACGGCAGCAACCAGACCATGAACGTGCCGCTGACCCGCGCCTGCGCCTTCGGCATCGAGCTCGGCAACACCGATAACGTGATCAGCTATGCCGACGGCCGCCGCGTGCTGGTCAGCGCCGGCATGATGAAATTCACGCAAAGCGATGATGAACTGGCGCTGGTGATCGCCAAGGAAATGGCGCACAACTCGCTGACCCATCCTTCGCGCCAGCGCAACACGGCGACCATGACCGGCGTCATCGACAACCTGATCCGCCTGCGGCCCGACACTACCTCGCTGAGCGGCGCGGCCGGGGTCAAGCCTTATCCGCAGCAGCTCGATGCGGCGGCGGACAAACTGTCGCTTTACATGGTGGCGCGCGCCGGCTACAAGGTCGACAATGCAGCAACCTTCTGGCAACGGCTGGCGACGCAGTATCCAGCCACGGTCCTGAACGGCTATACCGCGATCCACCCTGCCACCGACTATCGCATGAGCGCGATCCAGCAAGCCGTTGCCGATATCCAGGCGAAACAAGCCAGCGGCGCTGTCATCCAGCCGTAAGCGAAATTTTCGCCCGGCGATAAAAAAGCCTGAACCGCTTGCGTGGTTCAGGCTTTTTGCTTTACTGCTGCCGGCGTCGGCTCAGGGAAAGCTTACTCCACTTCCACCGTTTCCTCGGGAGCGGACGGCGTGGAGCTGTCTTTCTCGGCAAAGTCGAGGCTGATCTGCTCCTTGTCGTCGAGATCGACCGTGACGCGGCCACCGGTCACCAGCTTGCCGAACAACAATTCATCGGCCAGCGCCTTGCGTATCATGTCCTGGATCAGACGTGACATCGGCCGCGCGCCCATCAACGGATCGAAGCCCTTCTTGGCCAGGAACTTGCGCAAGTTCTCGGTAAAGACTGCTTCCACCTTTTTCTCGTGCAGCTGCTCTTCCAGCTGCATCAGGAACTTGTCGACCACGCGCAGGATGACTTCTTCATCCAGTGCATGGAAGCTGATGATGGAATCGATGCGGTTGCGGAACTCAGGCGTAAACATGCGCTTGATATCCGCCATCTCATCGCCGGCTTCCTTCTTGTCGGTAAAGCCGATCGAGCGTTTCTGCAGGCTCTCCGCACCGGCATTGGTGGTCATGATAATGATCACATTGCGGAAGTCCGCCTTGCGCCCATTATTATCGGTCAAGGCGCCGTGATCCATCACCTGCAGCAGGATATTGAAAATGTCCGGATGGGCTTTTTCGATTTCATCCAGCAGCAGCACCGCATGCGGCTTCTTGGTCACGGCCTCGGTCAGCAGACCGCCCTGGTCGAAACCGACATAGCCCGGAGGCGCGCCGATCAGGCGGCTCACCGCATGGCGCTCCATATATTCGGACATGTCGAAACGGATCAGGTCGATGCCCATGATGAACGCCAATTGCTTGGCCACCTCGGTCTTGCCGACGCCGGTAGGACCGGAGAACAGGAAAGAACCAATCGGACGGTCGGTCTTGCCCAAACCGGCGCGCGCCATCTTGATCGCCGACGCCAAGGCATCGATGGCTGGATCCTGGCCAAACACCACATTGCGCAAATCGCGGTCTATGGTCTGCAGCTTGCTGCGGTCGTCCTGGTTGACCGACTGCGGCGGAATCCGCGCAATCTTGGCGATGATGTCTTCGATCTCGCCTTTGCCAATCGTCTTTTTCTGCTTCGACTTCGGCAGGATGCGTTGCGCCGCGCCCGCTTCGTCGATGACGTCGATAGCCTTGTCCGGCAGATGGCGGTCGTTGATGAAACGCGCCGCCAGTTCAGCCGCACTGGTCAGGGCGGATGCCGAATACTTGACGCCGTGATGTTCTTCAAAGCGTGACTTCAGGCCGCGCAGGATCTGCACGGTTTGCTCGACGGTCGGTTCGTTGACGTCGATCTTCTGGAAGCGCCGCGACAGCGCGTGGTCTTTCTCGAACACGCCGCGGAATTCAGTATAGGTGGTGGCGCCGATGCATTTCAGCTGGCCGCTCGACAAAGCCGGTTTCAGCAGGTTGGATGCATCCAGCGTGCCGCCGGAAGCCGAGCCGGCGCCGATGATGGTGTGGATCTCGTCGATGAACAGGATGCCGTGCGGGCTGTCCTTGAGTTGCTTGAGCACCGCTTTCAGGCGCTGTTCGAAATCGCCGCGGTACTTGGTGCCGGCCAGCAGCGAACCCATGTCGAGCGAGTAGACGATCGCATTCTGCAGGATCTCAGGGACTTCGCCCTGGGTGATGCGCCATGCCAGTCCTTCGGCGATCGCGGTCTTGCCGACGCCGGCTTCGCCGACCAGCAAGGGATTGTTCTTGCGGCGGCGGCACAAGGTCTGGATCACGCGCTCGACCTCATACTCGCGGCCGATCAACGGATCGATCTTGCCTTCGGTCGCCAGCTTGTTCAGGTTTTGCGTGAACTGGTCGAGCGGGCTTTCCTTGGCCTGGCCCTCGGCCTGCACTTCTTCAGCGCCTTCCGAAGACTTCTGCACGTCGGCTTGCTGGTCCTTGCGCACGCCATGTGAAATGAAGTTGACGACGTCGAGACGGGTCACGCCTTGCTGGTGCAGGTAATACACCGCATGCGAATCCTTCTCGCCGAAGATAGCCACCAGTACATTGGCCCCGGTAACTTCCTTCTTGCCGTTGGAAGCCGATTGCACATGCATGATGGCGCGCTGGATGACGCGCTGGAAACCCAGGGTAGGCTGGGTATCCACCTCATTCGAACCCGGCACCGTCGGTGTGTTGTCGCCAATAAAGATGGTCAGCGTCTTACGCATATCATCGATGTTGACGGCGCACGCGCGCAACACCTCTGCCGCGGACGGGTTGTCGAGCAAGGCCAGCAGCAGATGTTCCACGGTGATGAACTCGTGCCTTGCTTGTCGTGCTTCGACAAACGCCATGTGCAAACTTACTTCCAGTTCCTGCGCAATCATGCTTCCTCCATCATGCATTGCAGGGGATGCCCTGCTTTGCGTGCGTGCGTTAATACCAGTTCAACTTTTGTGGATGCGATATCTTTAGGATACACACCACACATGCCTTTGCCATCGCGATGCACTTTCAACATGATCTGGGTTGCCGCTTCACGATCCTTGTTGAAGTATTCCTGCAAGATAGCGACCACGAACTCCATTGGAGTGTAGTCGTCATTCAGTAAAAATACCTGATACATGGACGGCGGCTTGAGCTTTTGCTCTTGTCGCGTCGCTACTGTCCCGTCTTCGTGCTTGGTTACCATGCGCCTATTCTAAAACCTTCCTGCAAATGCGCAACGCGCCATACTGAATAAAATAACGTTTATATCGATATTACGCGTTTTCCGATTGCTATGCAGATGACGTTGGAACAGATTAAATCAAGAGCAAAAAACACATCGTTTCTTGAAATTTAATTGCATACAGGAAATTACTTGACTTTTTTATTTTTTGCGCAAAGAATGACATTCATTGGTGAGCATGTTTCCGCTTATTAATAGAAGTGAGCAAGTTCTAGAAGGGGCAGGAAGCTTCTTGCTTTTACGGCTCGTGTGATTGTTATTATTTGAAAGACGCTATTTTATGGCAACAGGTACAGTCAAGTGGTTCAACGATTCTAAGGGCTTCGGCTTTATCACTCCGGATGACGGCGGTGAAGATTTGTTTGCACACTTTTCCGCAATCCAGATGAACGGCTTCAAGACCCTCAAAGAAGGTCAAAAAGTCCAGTTCGAAGTCACGCAAGGCCCTAAAGGCAAGCAAGCTTCTAACATCCAAGCTCCATAATATCGTTTTTGCGATATTCAGCAGTTTTTGTGAAAAACCTCACCGCGGTGAGGTTTTTTTATGGCCATCTGTTAGCGCTAACCGGATGGCCGGCGTAAAAAAAGCCAGAACGAATTCTGGCTTTTTTGTTTGGCTGACAGACTTACTTACATGTTTTCGATCAGGACGTCGCCGAAACCTGAGCAGGAAACCTGGGTCGCGCCTTCCATCAGGCGTGCAAAGTCGTAAGTGACCTTTTTCGAGGCGATCGATTTTTGCATCGAAGCGATGATCAGGTCGGCCGCTTCCAGCCAGCCCATGTGACGCAGCATCATTTCCGCCGACAGGATCAGCGAACCCGGGTTCACGTAGTCCTTGCCGGCGTATTTTGGCGCCGTGCCATGGGTCGCTTCGAACATGGCGACCGAGTCCGACAGGTTGGCGCCCGGCGCGATGCCAATGCCGCCGACCTGCGCCGCCAGCGCGTCGGAAATATAGTCGCCGTTCAGGTTGAGGGTGGCGATGACACTGTATTCATTCGGACGCAACAGGATCTGTTGCAAAAATGCATCAGCG
This sequence comes from Collimonas sp. PA-H2, assembly GCF_002564105.1. Classification (NCBI taxonomy): domain Bacteria; kingdom Pseudomonadati; phylum Pseudomonadota; class Betaproteobacteria; order Burkholderiales; family Oxalobacteraceae; genus Collimonas; species Collimonas sp. PA-H2. Next base: position 3,744,143 of record NZ_PDBX01000001.1, on the reverse strand, counting down.
ATCGAATCCTTGACGATGATGTCGCGGCCGGTCTTCGGGTTCTTGAATTTCGCCCACGGACCGCCATCGATCAGCTCGGCGCCGAATTCCTTTTGCGCCAGGGCATAGGCCCAGTCGCGGAAGCCGCCTTCGGTGAACTTCATGATGTTGCCCTTGTGGACAATGGTCACGGATGGCTTGTCGTTGTCGATCGCGTACTGGATCGCCTTACGCACCAGGCGCTCGGTGCCTTCGCGCGAGACCGGCTTGATGCCGATGCCGGAAGTATTCGGAAAACGGATCTTCTTGACGCCCATTTCCTTGATCAGGAATTCGATCAGCTTCTTGGCGCCGTCGCTGCCTTCCTGCCATTCGATGCCAGCATAGATATCTTCCGAGTTTTCACGGAAAATCACCATATCGGTTTTTTCCGGCTCACGCACCGGCGAAGGCACACCCTTGAAGTAACGCACCGGACGCAGGCAAACATACAGGTCCAGCTCCTGGCGCAGCGCCACGTTGAGCGAACGGATGCCGCCGCCGACCGGAGTCGTCAGCGGGCCTTTGATCGACACCACGTAGTCGCGGACCGCGGCCAGGGTTTCTTCCGGCAGCCAGACGTCGGGACCGTACACCTTGGTCGATTTTTCACCGGCATACACTTCCATCCAGCTGATCTTGCGCTTGCCGCCGTAAGCCTTGGCGACAGCAGCATCCACCACCTTGATCATGACCGGGCTGATATCGACGCCGGTGCCATCGCCTTCGATGAAAGGAATGATCGGATTGTCAGGAACGTTGATCGAATAGTCAGCGTTAACAGTGATTTTCTTGCCTTCAGCAGGCACTTTGATATGTTGAGACATCAGTATCTCCGGAGTTGGGAGGTGAAATGCTACTAGACGGGTGTTGAATCATGGATGGTCTTATATAAGACATAAGACAAGCATTTCGTATTATGCACTAGTATTTTACTAGCCGCCATGTTTTTGCGACACTAGCGCCATGCCTCTAATCCTATTCAATAAACCGTTCCAAGTCATGTGCCAGTTCTCGGCGCATCCCAGCCGACCCACCCTGGCCGACTATATCGATATTCCCGATATTTATCCCGCGGGGCGCCTTGACGCAGACAGCGAGGGGCTGCTGCTGCTCACCGACGACGGCCAGCTACAACATAATATTAGTCACCCGGCGCTGAAACAGCCAAAGACTTATCTGGCGCAGGTCGAGGGAATTGCTGATCCGGCCCAGCTGGCGCGCCTGCGCGGCGGCGTCGATCTCGGCGATTTTATGACCCTGCCGTGCCAGGCGCGCCTGGTGGAAGCGCCAGACTGGCTGTGGCCGCGCGATCCGCCGATCCGTGCGCGCCATGACAAGCCCACCAGCTGGCTGGCGCTGACCCTGACCGAAGGAAAAAACCGCCAGGTGCGGCGCATGACGGCGGCGGTCGGCCTGCCGACCTTGCGGCTGGTGCGGGTCGCTATCGGCCAGGTATCGCTGCAAAGCCATCCGCTGTGGCCGGGCGAGTCTATGGAAATTGATCCAGGCGAATTGAGCAGCTTGAAAAAATAAGAGAGAGATTGTGGATACGCCGCCGATACAATTTGATACAGATATCTGCATAATTTAAAAAAGACTGTCAACCATCCGCTCCCGAGCGTCGTTATTCGCAGTGATTCAAGTGAATCATGATTGATTAACTCGCTAAAGAATGGATACCAAAATGAACAAACTGATCGCTGCCCTGGTTGCTGGCCTGTTCGCTACTTCCGTATTCGCTGCTGACGCAGCCCCAGCTGCTCCTGCAGCACCTGCTGCCGCTGCTGCAGAAGCATCGGCTCCAGCTGCCAAGAAGACTACACACAAAGTCAAGAAGGCTAAGAAAGCTGCTAAAGCAAAGGCTGAAAAAGCTGAAGCTCCAGCTGCTGACGCTCCTGCCAAGTAATTCCGGCATCAGCTTTACGAGAAAGGCAGGCCAGTCCTGCCTTTTTTTACGTCCTGAAACACACATACCCAGCACAGGCACCCCTCCGCCGATTTAGCTCTCTGTATAATCTCCCTACCCTAAAGGAGCTTTACCGACATGAGAAAAATCCGCGCCGTTTCCCTCGCAGCAGTTACCACAAGCTTTGCCCTTATCGCTGCCCTGCCGGCCGCAGCGCAGGAAAGCCAGCAGCAACTCCCCACTACCCCGCTGAATATCGGCATCCACGTCATCAAGGCGGAAGTTGCGCGCAGCGAAGACCAGCGCGAACAAGGTCTGATGTTCCGCAAGCGGATGGGCAGCAACGAAGGCATGGTATTCGTGTTCGACACCCCGGCCGGCATCTGCATGTGGATGAAGAACACGCTGATCCCGCTGTCGGTGGCCTTCATCGATAAAAAAGGCGCGATCCTGAACGTCGAGGAAATGAAAGCGCAGACGCTGGATTCGCATTGCGCCCAGGGAGCGGCATCCTATGCGCTGGAAATGAACAAGGGCTGGTTCAAGGACAAGAACATCAAGCCGGGTACTGTGATCGAAGGCTTGCCCCAGTAAGAGTAAGCGAGCGGACCAGGCGGCGGTCCGCCCGCCTGAACCGGCATAATCGAAAAAACAGACAGAAAAACCCTGCATAAGATGACTTATGCAGGGTTTTTCTTGGTCCAGCAACAAGCTAGTAAAATCCGCCGGCAGGCCGGCGGCTAAATACTAATTAAGCAGCCAGCGCTTTCAGAGCAGCGTTCAGACGGCTCTTATGGCGTGCAGCCTTGTTCTTGTGGATGATCTTTTTGTCCGCGATACGGTCGATGACCGATACGGATTTTTGCAGAACCAGCGCTGCTGCAGCTTTGTCGCCACCAGCATCGATTGCCTTGCGGGCAGCTTTGATCGCTGTACGCAGGGTCGAACGCTGACTGGAGTTGTGCAGGTTTTGCTGAACTGCTTGACGAGCACGCTTACGTGCTTGTGCGGTATTTGCCATTTATATTTCCTAAAACGAGGTCGGGAATGCTTACGCGGCAAACCTGACCGCGGCGCAGAATTCTGTAAAGCCACGGATTATAACCAGTTTTTGCGAAACAGGCAAATACCTCTTGCATCGGAAGCAATTCTGTCGCAAGAAAGCACACATGGCGGAATGGCTATCCTGCTCGAGGCCTGCGGCGGGAACATTCCAGGCCGAAGTCTATCACAGTTGCTATCTCACAACAGCAACCGCCAATCCGCAGAAAATGATCAAAAAAATAACAAACCAGATTCCCGAGAAAGCTGCGGCGGGCGATCCGCTCCAGCTATAATGCCGCTCCATGAACTTGCATAAAACGCTTGCCACCGTCTCTGGCATGACCATGGTGTCGCGTGTGACGGGCCTGATTCGCGAAATTCTCTACGCGCGCGCCTTCGGCGCCGACGGCTATACCGACGCCTTCGCCATCGCTTTCCGCATCCCCAACCTGTTGCGCCGGTTATTTGCCGAAGGGGCTTTTTCGCAAGCCTTCGTGCCTATCCTGGGTGAATACAAGAACCAGAAAGGCGAAGTCGCCACCAAGCAGCTGGTCGACCACGTCGCCACCGTGCTGACCTGGGCCATGCTGGTCACCTGCATCATCGGCATCCTCGCCACGCCGGCGCTGGTGTATTTCATTGCTCCCGGCCTGGGCGACAACAAGGATGTGCTGGGCGCCTCGATCTTCATGACGCGGGTCATGTTTCCCTACATCGGCTTCATGTCCTTCGTGGCGCTGGCTGGCGGCGTGCTAAATACTTGGCATGAATTCAAGATCCCGGCCTTTACCTCGGTCCTGCTGAACCTGGCCTTCATCGTCGCCTCGCTGTTCGTCGCGCCCTATATGCAGCATCCGATCTACGCCATGGCGTTCGCGGTGCTGGTAGGCGGCATATTGCAGGTCGCGATCCAGCTGCCGGCGCTGATCAAGGTCGGCATGCTGCCGCGGCTGGCGATGAATCCCATGACCGGCTTGCGTGACCTCGGCGTGCAGCGCGTACTGAAAAAAATGGGGCCGGCGGTATTTGCCGTCTCGGCGGCGCAGATCAGCTTGCTGATCAACACCAATATCGCCTCGCGCCTGGGCCACGGCAGCGTGTCGCTGTTGACCTATGGCGATCGCCTGATGGAATTCCCGACCGCCCTGCTGGGCGTCGCGCTCGGCACGATCTTGCTGCCCAGCCTGTCGAAAGCCAATGCCGACAAGGACCTCACCGAATATTCGTCGCTGCTGGACTGGGGCCTGCGCCTGACTTTCTTGCTGGCGTTGCCGTCCGCGGTCGGGCTGGCCACCTTGTCGGTGCCGCTCACCTCTACCCTGTTCCAGCATGGGAAGTTCGATGCTGCTTCGGTGGCGGTCACCAGCCAGGTCCTGATCGCCTATGGCGTCGGCCTGATCGGCTTGATCGTGGTGAAAATCCTGGCGCCGGGTTTTTATGCCAAGCAGGATATCCGTACCCCGGTCAAGATTGCCGTCGGCGTCCTCATCGCCACCCAGCTGATGAACTACGTGTTCGTGCCGATCTTCGCGGTGGCCGGGCTGGCGCTGTCGATCAGCATCGGCGCCTGCCTGAACGCCGGCTTTCTGCTGTGGAGCCTCATGCGGCGCGGCATCTACAAGCCGGAAGCCGGCTGGATCCGCTACTGCCTGCGCCTGCTCGGCGCCCTGTTCCTGATGGCTGGCGTCGCGCTCTGGAGCTCGCAGCAATTTGACTGGACCGGAGCGCACACCAGCTCGCTGATGCGGATCGGCGCCCTGTTTGCCGTGATGGCCGCCTGCGGAGCGACTTACTTTGGAGCACTACTGGCCATGGGATTCCGTTTCCAAGATTTCAAGCGGATTACGCGTTAAGCACTGCAAGCGCGGAACTATTGCAAGACCGCCATGCACGCCGCCCAGATTGCAGGCGCTCTTGATTTGGTTGTTACAGTCCACTAGGATAGGGGCTATGACGATCACATCTCTGGAATACTTTACCTCGCTGGTGCAGCACGCCAGCGATGTTCCCCTGTTCGAGGCAGCGCTGGCGATTGCCCAGGATGTCTATCCCCAGCTGGATTTCGACGCTCCGCAAAACGAGATGGACCGGCTGGCCAACACTTTGCGCCAGCGCCTGGCGGCAGACGCCACCGCTATCCAGAAACTGCGCTCGCTGAATCACTTTTTCTACCAGGAACTGGGATTCGCGATCAACGTCAATCATTATTACGATACCGACAACAGCTACCTGCACCGGGTCATCGCCAAGCGGCGCGGCATTCCGATCTCGCTGGCGCTGATCTATATCGAGCTGGCGCAGCAGGTTGGATTGCCGGTGCAAGGGGTTTCGTTCCCCGGCCATTTCCTGATGAAACTGACAGTGCCGTCGGGCGACATCATGATCGACCCCGCCAACGGCGCCAGCCTGTCGCGCGAAGAGCTGGAAGAACGGCTGGAGCCTTATCTGCCGACCAGCAACGATGAAGAAAGAGCGGCCAGCAGGCTGTCGCTGATCAGCTATCTGCAAGTGGCCCATCCGCATGAGGTCCTGGTGCGCGTGCTGCGCAACCTGAAAGCGATTTATCAACAAGGCAATCACTGGCGACGGCTGCTGGAAGTGCAGCAACGGATCCTGATCCTGCTGCCGGACGACGCTGTCGAGCGGCGCGACCGCGGGCAGGCCTTTGCGCAACTGGATTGTCCGCAAGCCGCGCTGGAAGATCTGGAATATTATCTGGCGCAGCGACCGCATGCAGCTGACGCGGCGCTCTTGCGGCAGCAGGTGATCGACTTGCGCGAAGCCAGCCGGCGCCTGAATTAGTTTGACTTGATTTAACTCAGTTTAAATTATGCAGCGCCCGCCGCCGGCCACTCGCTGCGCAACAGCGACAGCTGCAGCATGTCGTGATACTGGCCGCGCCAGTACCCGGCCTGACGCGAACATCCTTCATCGACAAAGCCAAGCTGGCGCAACAGTTTGAGCGACGCCAGGTTATCGGGGTGGACCATGGCCTCGATGCGATTCAGCGCCATGTGCCGAAAGCCCCAGCTCATCACGGCAGACAAGGTTTCCCGCATATAGCCCTGCCCCTGCGCGTGCGCTGCCAGCTCATAACCGATCATGCATTTGCGCCATGCCGGGTTCCATTTGAACAAGCCGCAGGTGCCAAGCAAGCCGGGCTGCCGGCGGGACTGGATCGCCCAGCGCGTACCCGGATTCTCATCCAGGCGCCAGCTGGCGAATTTCCTGATCAAGCCTTGCGCCGCGGCCAGGTCCGGCAGTGGATCGGTGCCGAACCAGCGCATCAGTTCGGGATTGCCATGAATCGCGAAGATAGCTTCGGCGTCTTGTTCGACCGTCTCGCGCAACAGCAGGCGCTCGGTTTGAAGCACCGGAAACATGTATTCCCCACTCATCGTCGGCATACCCTTTCTTGATTGCTAATTCAGCCCTTGCTGCGCGCCTCGATCACTTCCCATTTTTCCAGGTTCTCCAGCAGCAAGCCGTCGATTTCCGCGAAGCGTTCGTTGAGGCGCTTCACTTCTTCCGGTTTCTGCTTGTACAGATCGGGATCTTCCAGCTGGGCGGTGATAGTCTTTTGTTCTGCTTCCAGCTTGGCGATCAGGACCGGCAACTCTTCCAGCTCACGCTGTTCCTTGTAGCTCAGCTTTTTCTGCTTGGCCACCGGTGCGGCCGGCTCGGCTGCCTTCACTTCGGCTTTTGCTTCGCTCTTGGCCTTGGCGATCACGGCCGACTGGCTGGGACGCACGCGTTCCCAATCCGTATAGCCGCCGACATATTCGCGCCACATGCCATCGCCTTCGGCAGCAATCACCTGCGTCACCACATTGTCGAGGAAGGTGCGGTCATGGCTAACCAGGAATACGGTGCCGTTATAGTCTTCCAGCAGTTCTTCCAGCAGTTCCAGCGTATCGATATCCAGATCGTTGGTCGGTTCGTCCAGCACCAGCACGTTGGCAGGCTTGGCGAACAGACGCGCCAGCAGCAGGCGGTTGCGTTCGCCGCCGGACAACGATTTGACCGGCGAGCGCGCACGTTCCGGCGCGAACAGGAAATCGTTCAGGTAGGTCATCACATGCTTGCGCTGGCCGTTGATCTCGACCCAGTCGCTGCCCGGGGCGATGGTGTCGGCCAGGCTGGCGTCTTCATTCAGTTGCGCGCGCATCTGGTCGAAATACGCGATCTGCAATTTAGTGCCCTGCTTGATCGTACCGCTGTCCGGCTGATCTTCGCCCAGGATCAGTTTCAGCAAGGTAGTCTTGCCGGCGCCGTTCTGGCCGATCAAGCCAACCTTGTCGCCGCGCAGAATGGTGGCGGTAAAGTCGCGCACGATCGCTCTTTCGCCATAGGATTTGTTGACATCGGTCAGCTCGGCGACGATCTTGCCGGAGCGTTCGCCGGACGACACATCCAGCTTGACCTGGCCTTGCTGGTCGCGCCGCACGCTGCGCGCAATCCGCAACGCTTCCAGGCGGCGTACGCGGCCTTCGTCGCGCGTGCGGCGTGCTTGCACGCCCTTGCGGATCCAGATTTCTTCCTGCGCCAGGAATTTGTCGAACTTGGCGTTCTCGACTTCTTCGTTTTCCAGCTGCTCGGCCTTGCGCACCTGGTAAGCCGTGAAATTGCCGGGGAAGGACAAGATGCGGCCGCGGTCCAGTTCTATGATGCGGGTGGCGACGTTATCCAGGAAACTGCGGTCATGGGTGATGAACAGCACGCTGCCCTTGTAGTCGCGCAGCAAACCTTCCAGCCACATGATGGAGCTGAAATCCAGATGGTTGGTCGGCTCATCCAGCAGCAGCACGTCCGGCGTACTGACCAGGGCGCAAGCCAGCGCCACGCGCTTTTGCATACCGCCGGAGAGCTGGCCCATCAGCAGGTTCTTGTCCAGGTTGAGGCGGTCCAGCGTGGTTTCGACCTTGTTGGTCAGGCTCCAGGCGTCGGCGGCATCCAGCTTGCTCTGGATCTCGTGCATGCGTTCCATGATGGCGTCGTCGTTGTCGCCGCCGAACTGGCCGGTGAGCGCATCGTATTCGTTCAGCAGGGCCTGCATCTCGCCCATGCCGGCGGCGACGGCATCGAATACCGACATGTCCGATTCAAAATGCGGTTCCTGGTCGACGTAGGCGATCTTGATCCCCTGCTGCATCACCATCAGGCCGTCGTCCAGCCTGGAGACGCCGGCGATGGTTTTCAGCAGCGACGATTTGCCGGTGCCGTTGCGGCCGATCAGACCGACCCGCTCCCCAGCTTCCAGAGAGAATTCCGCGCGGTCCAGCAACGCGACATGACCAAATGCGAGTTGCGCATTGGAGATAGAAATGACAGCCATAATTTGGATGAGACCAGAAAAAGAAAGACCTGCGGTGGGCCAGGAGCTGGCAATACGCAGTCAATTGGATGAATGAACCGTACATTGTACCCATACTGGCGCGCCTGGTTATACATTTGTCGCTTTCCGCCCTTTGGCCTGTCTGTATTTCAGTACAGAAAACACTGGATAAACCCGCGCCGCCAATTTCCTTTCCGCTGACATTCCTGCCTAACAATACGTTACTTAATTATTCCACTGGTCATATTGCCACTAAGAAATTTAAAGTCTATATTATTTCTGCATGGAAACGTATCCATCAGAGATATAGACCATGGCGCTGTGCGTATCGCTTAAATTAAAAACAATATAGCTGCAAAGACAATGACAAGAGTCGCAGCAATGCGACGCTTGCCGCTCATATTCAAACAGGGAGAAAACCATGGATCCATTGCTAGGCCAGTTATTGACGCCCAGGTATGACGCTGCGCTGGTGTTACTGTCGTACCTGATTTCATTCTGGGGAGCGCTGCTGGCTCTGCAATGCGCCAAATCCATGTTCCGCAAAGACGGCACGCTGGACCTTGGCATGACTGTCTGCGCCGCCGCCTCGCTCGGCGGCATCGGCATCTGGTCCATGCATTTCCTGGCCATGCAGGCGTATCGCCTGTCCGTTCCGATTGCTTACGACGTCTGGCTCACCACGGCATCGCTGCTGGCCGCTATCGTAATTTCCGGCATTGCGCTGTATCTGGCCGGCAGCCACGGCAAGTTCAAGACTGCCGGCTGGCTGGCCGGCAGCTTACTGGCAGGCGTCGGCGTTTGCGTCATGCACTACATGGGCATGTATGCAATGAACCTGCGCGCCACCATGTCCTTGAATCTCACCACGGTCGCGATCTCCATGGTGATCGCCATCGTCGCCGCCAGCGCCGCGCTGTGGCTGGCCTTTAACCTGCGCCAGTTATTGCACAGGATAGCGGCGGCGCTGGTGATGGCGCTCGCGGTATGCAGCATGCACTACGTCGGCATGTACGCCGCCAATATGGTCTGCACCACCGACGCTCCGCTGATCCCTCTGAAAATCGGCGGCAACTATCTCGATGTTTCTGTCTACGCTGTCGCCGGCATGCTCTCCCTGTGCATCTTCTGGGTGGTGCTGGGACGCAGCATGGATGACAACAAGCTGGCCGAAACCTAGCACTGAGCAGCAGAAAACCAGCCTCAGAGATCGAAGCGCTTCATGACGCCGACTGTCATCAGGTCGGCGTCGTTTTTATTCCTGAAGGTGACCGCCCGCCCGAAACTGGCAAAGCCTTTCAGGTTGCTGCCAAGCTCGCGCCCAACCTGCAAGCTGATCAGGCCGTTGACGCGCCAATCGCCGCCATCCCTTTTATTGGTCGCCAGATAAGGGCCGGCGCCGGCGCTGATATCCCAATGCTCGGCAATCGGCTGCACGTACCAGCCTTGCATCGCCACGCCCTTGCGATTCACTCTTACCCCGTCATCGCCTTCCTCTATGGCGGAAACCGACGCGGCCCACTGCCCGTAATATTTTTTTGCTTCAAGCGCGTAACTGAATCTTTTCCCCGGTCCCGATTGATTGGTCTGCGCAAAACCTCCCAGCGCAGCAAGCCACAACGAATGGTCGGCGGCTGCATCAGGCGCGCTCACATGCGCGGCGCCGAGTTCTTTGCCGATGCCCAGCAGTAAAGCATCCGAGGAAGGCGCTCCGGGTGTGAGCACATGGTTATACGCCAGCCGTATGCTCAGGCCGGGCGAATATTGATCCAGTCGTCCGAGCAGCGCCACTGACAGCAAAGCCCCCAGGCGCGCGTCATCGTGCTCAGTGCCGTTAACCGTGGTTCTGTTCATGCTGAAATAGGGACCGGCGCCGAGTTCCAGGTCGAAGTGCGGCTGCAGGTTTTTCCGGTACAGCGCCTGCAAGGCATAGCCGTCACGATGATTGTTGTCGGGATGGCCTTCGTTGTAATACACATAATCGAGCCGCATCGTATCGCCTGCCGGCATGCGCCCGAAGAAGTCGACATTCTGTCCGAACCTGATTTCCGCCGCGCGCCAGCGCATGGGTTTCTGGCCGTCCATGCTGGTGCCGTAGAGGATGCCGTTGCCGAGCGCGAGCGAGGCATAGCTGCCGTTGCGGTCCGGCGCCCCATCGATTGCGGCGGAAGTTTCTGCCGCATGGATAAAAGGAGGCAAGCAAAGAAATGTACATGCCAGCGCAAGCTTCTGAAATTTTCTGTTTTTATCAGACATTTGGCTTCCTCATATGAAGAACGTCCTTCTGTGACGATCAAGTTAAGCTATCCGATGATGCAAGTCTATCTATATGAGTCAATCAAGCCAAATTTGTTTCATGTCGTTTTTATATTTCAATTTCAATAATACATGTTGAAACAATATCGCCTTGACGAAAAACAGGGACGCCAAGCGTCCCTATTTTCCATTGCCGCAATGTCGCCTCAGGGTTGAACCGCGGGCTTGCCCGGCCCGATATAGGTTTCCAGCCAGCGATTCGATTCGGCCAGCATCTGCATGATAGATTCACGCGCGCGATAGGCATGCGCCTCGTTCGGCAGCATTACCAAACGCGCTGTCCCGCCCAAGCCCTTGATGGCCGCATACATGCGCTCGCTCTGCACCGGGAAGGTGCCGGGATTGTTATCCTGCTCGCCGTGAATCATCAGCAAGGCATCCTTGATCTGGTCGGCATAGTTGAACGGCGACATGGCTTGGTAGACATCCCTGGCCTGCCAGTAATTGCGTTCCTCGGCCTGGAAGCCGAACGGCGTCAGCGTGCGGTTGTAGGCGCCGCTGCGGGCGATGCCGGCCTTGAACAATCGCGTATGCGCCAGCAGGTTGGCAGTCATGAAGGCGCCGTAGGAATGGCCGCCGACAGCAATGCGGTCACGGTCGGCGACACCCAGCCGCACTACCTCATCCACTGCCGCCTCGGCACTGGCGACCAGCTGCGCCACGTAAGTGTCGTTCGGCTCCTTGCTGCCCTCGCCGACAATCGGCACCGAGAACTCATCGAACACGGCGTAGCCCATGGCCAGGAAAGCCTGCGGCCGCCAGAAACCGATGCGATTGAAACGATAGGGTGAATCGGTGGTCTGGCTGGCCGCTTCGGCCGACTTGAATTCAGCCGGATAAGCCCACATCAGCATCGGCAGCGGACCATCGCGCTTGGCATCGTAGTTGGGCGGCAAGAACAAGGTGCCGGTCAGCTCCACGCCATCCTTGCGCTTGTAGCGGATCAGCTGCTTGCTGACGCCTTGCAGTTGCGGCGTCGGATGCGGGAAGTGCGTCAGCGCGCGCGGCGCCGACTGCGCATCCGCGCCGAGCTCGCGCACGAAAAAATTGCCGGGCTCGGTGGGCGACTCGCGCGCTGTCAGCAGCCGCTGGCCGCTATCGTCCAGCAGTACCTGCGGCGCTTCGTAATACGGCGCCTGTGAATGGAACAGACGCGTAGCCTGCAACGTTTGCAAGCTGACCTTGTCGAGGAACGGCCGGTCACCTTCCGGCGATGCGCCGCTGCCGATGCGGAAAATGCTGTCGCCGTCGGCGCTGACCAGCAGGCGCGTTTCGCCATGCTCATCGCGCACCGTGACGGGCCTGCCGGGATCTTTGTAGCGGTCTTCCGAAGAACCTTCGCGTATCAGTTGCGGCGCACGGTCCAGATGGTCCGGCGCGATACGCCATTCCTTGACCTGCCGGCTCTTCCACCAGTACTCGCTCAGCAGCGCCAGATCGCCATTACCCCAGTGGACACCGGCATAGCGCGAATTCAGACGCGCCAGCGTCTGCGGCGCCTGCTCGAACGGCGCCGCCTGCATCAGCACCAGGTCGCGGACCTCAGCCTGGCGCGCCGGATCGCCGCCATCCTGCGCCTCGGCCCAGACCAGGGTGGCCGGCGCATCGTTGCGCCAGTCGATCCTGCGGATGCCGGTAGGCACGGCGTCGTTGCCGGTCGGCAGACCTTCCACCAACGGCAGGCTGGCGATTTGCTTGACCAGCTTGCCGCTACGGTCCAGCACCTCGATCCGGCGCGGAAAACTGGTTACTGGCACCTGGTAGGAAAACGGCCGCTCGATGCGCTGGCGCAGCACATAGAGGCTGTCCGGCGACGGCTCCAGCGCCAGCGTCAACGCCGGCTCGCCCAGCTTGACGACCTTGCCATCCAGATCGATCAGCGCGGCTTGCGCGCGCAAATAATGCTCAAGAGTGAGCGCATCGTCCTCGTTCTTCAACAGATCCTGATAAGTAGGATTGCTCTTGACGCCGGCACCCGCCAGCGTCATCTGGGTATTGGGGCCGCGCGGAATGCCGTCCGCCAGCGGCGCCGCACCTTCCACCCGCAGTTGGACCAGCAGTTGCCGGCTGTCCGGCATCCAGCGATAGCCGTTTCCTGCGACCGTATTCAAGGACAGCTTGGTCAAGCGATGCGCGCGGCGCGCAGCGACATCGACCAGCCATAGCTCATTGGCGCCAGCCTTGGCATCGACCTGATTGAAAGCGATGTAGCGCTGGTCCGGCGACCAGCTTGAACTGGCGATAGACAGCGGCTGCGGCAAACCCTGCAGACGGATTTCCTTGCCGCTGGCGATATCCAGCAACTGCAGATCGCTGCCAAAGGAAAAGCGGCTTTGCGCATAGGTGCGCGGGTTGATGCGCAACCCCGCCAGCTTCAGCTCAGGCTGGGCGACTGCGTCGATGCCGGGCAAGGACGGCGTTTGCGTCAATGCCAGCAGGTCGCGCTGCGGACTCACCGACAGCTGCGGCGGCAGCGACGCATCCACCACTGCTTGCAGAGGCAGCGGCGGCAACTCATAGCCGCCTGCTGTTTTGGCTGGAGTTTGCGCCATGATTGCTGGCGGCTGCACCACCAGTAGGGAACCGACAAGGGCGAGACCTTTGGAAGACAATTTCATATCGATGGCTATATGGATTAATACGATGAATGAATGTAATAGACCGGATCAAGTTCGATGTGACGCTAGTGCTGGACTAGCGCCAGGCAAAACGCCGGATCGTCCATTATGACCGAACTTTTCCAAATGACAACAGTGGCGCTCCATCTGCAAGAAAGACGCCGCGTGCCGAACGTCCGTTCCGGTCAAAAGCTTCAATCTGGGTATACTGCCCTGCCCTCTCAAAAATCCCTATCGGAGAAATACCGTGCTCCTCAAGACCTGGCTGCTATTCGTCACTACCGTATTCTTCATTTCGGCCACGCCGGGCCCTAATATGCTGCTGGCCATGACCCATGGCATCCATCATGGCGTGCGGCGCACGGTTGCAACCTGCCTCGGACTGATGTGCGGACTGGGACTGATCATGATCTGCTCGGTCGCCGGCCTGGGTGTCTTGCTGGCGACCTCGGAAAAACTATTCTCGATCGTGAAATATGCCGGCGCCGCCTACCTTGTCTACCTGGGCATCAAAACCTGGCGCACCATGCCGCAGCAATTGCAAGAAAGCCCCGAAAGCAGCGGCAAGCACCAGCCCTGGACAATGTTTCGCACCGGCTTCTGGGTGGCCTTGAGCAATCCGAAGGCGTTCATTTTCTTCGCCGCCTTGTTTCCGCAATTCATAGACGCCAAGCTGTCCCAAGGCCCCCAGCTAGCCATCCTGTCGGCGACGTTTTTCGTGGTTGAAGCGTGCTGGCAATTCGCCTATGCCAGCGGCGGCGCCCGGTTGTCAGGCTGGCTCAGCAGCGCGCGGCGGCTGAAGCTGGTTAATCAGGTATCGGGCGGCGCCTTCGTTGGGGCTGGTGTGCTGTTGTCGGCGATTTCTCGCTCTTGAACAGTAGCGAGGGAAACCCGATGTAGCGATTAAAAAAATCGCTGCAATCAAAATTGCTTCGCCCGAAGACGATTTTTTGGTCATTTATAGAACCATAAAATATGGCAATTAATCGTTGGCTGCATGACCATTCAAGAGATATGAAATCTACGATCGCATAACGTAGGCTTGGATAAATTGTGAAAATCGGCATCTCGCCAGCAATATTTTTTCCTTTCGAAATGCAAGCAACGATCACACACTTTTCCAGATTTTTACTCGATCGCACATATAAGGGAGCTGATAATTTCGTCTCTTTGAAGTGCGCCGCACGAGAGTGAAGTTGTACAGATAGGAAAAATTTCTCACACCTCAATTTCTCGCCTATCGCGGCCATCCCAAATGATGAAATATTTTAAATGGCAATTCGATTCGAAGTTTGATGGTTGTTGGTTTATAGGAGAGCCGCATCTTCCTAATGGTGAGGTAGTAAATTCGTGGGCTTTTAGAAAATGCCAAGTTGTTGAGCCTCCATATACCACACTTGCGGCGTCAACTACCTATGGCGATATAGTGACTGAAGCCAGTTTCGGTGCATTCGATATTCCCTATGTGCGCCCAAAGATGGCAAGTGCACTGCTTAATCATGTTGGAAATCAAATACAGCTCATTCCTGTGCATGTTGATGGCTTTAATGAGGAGGTATTCATCCTGAATATTCTCAATAGCGCGACGTGCGTTGACGAGTCACGATCTGAGTTTGAAAAATGGGAACCAGGTAATACCCAGAGACCGGATAAAGTCGGACAGTACAAGATGATTAGTAAATTATTTGTCGATCCGAGTACAACAAATGACCTGGATATATTCAGACCTTGGGGATGGACAATCAAGGTCATTATTTCGGAAAGATTGAAGAGTGTTATTGAGGCGGTGGGTGCCACTGGCACAAACTTCGAGTTAGTGAGTTAAGTAGGAAAACGTTCCTAGGTTAGGTGGGAGTCCTGCCGCACGTGCCGGCGGCCTCGCCCGCATGCTCTACGAACATTTCTATAAGGTGGTCAGCGCCCAGGGCTGCACAAAAATGCGGAGCATCACATCTCCGGTCAATACCGGCTCTATCGCATTTCATCGCAAACTAGGATTTACTCTTCTTCCTGGATCGGGTGAAATCAATGGCATCCCGGTTGTTCTGCATTATGCTGGCGAAGGACAGCATCGTGTCCTGTTCCATAAATCACTGTAATTCAGCGCAGCAAATTTATGGCGGCTATCTGACTTACTGCATCTCGGGCGTGGGTTCGATTCCCGCCGCCTCCACCATTACAAACCACATCAGCCTTGGCTCTTAAACATCTCTGCAAGATGCAGCGTAGCCTTTATCGATTTCGAAAAAAATCTTGAAGTACCTCAGTAACCTCCTTCGGACATTCCTCCAGAACGAAATGTCCGCAGTTATTGATCTGCTTTCCTGTGACATCGTTTGCGACGATTTTCATGGTGTTGGTCAATAGGTCTGCAACGCCGAACTGACCACCGACCGCAAGCACCGGCATTGTCAATTTTGTTTGAGCGCGCAGACGGTTTTGCTTGAGTCCACTATCACTAAAGGCGACCCGATAATAAGAGAATGCCGCGCGAGGTCCGCCCGGTTGTATAAAGACGCGTACGTATTCATCTATCACATCAGGTGTGAAGACCCAGTTTCTGGTGGCTTTTTGTTGGAAGATCCAAGACAAATATGCACGCTCGTGACCTTGCACCAATATCTCAGGCAGATCATCGAGGCGATTGAAGCCAAAGTGCCAGGTTCTTGTGTTGGCATTATCCGAAGGCACACCGGCTGGAGCCGGAGGCGTAATGCCAGGCAAAGCCGCTTCGAGAACGACCAGGCGCTTCACATCCGCCGACCAGTCGGCAGCGTAGGCATACGCTATCCACGCCCCGACATCATGTCCCGCTACATAGAGCTGCCCATCGTGTGCAAGTCCCAATGCTTCGACAAATTGATGTACATCGTTAGCCACTGTTTTCAGATCGTAGCCCTCGAGGGGATGACTTGAATCTCCCATGCCGCGCGGATCTATAGCGATAACACGACGCCCGGATGCTGCCAGAGCCGGCATGATGAAGCGCCACGCATACCAGCTTTGCGGCCATCCTGGGATCAATAGAATCGGCGCGCCAGTGCCGCCGTCCACATAATGGATCTTGATGCCATTGACTGTTATCTCAGCGTGATGGAATGTTTGCCAAAAAGCGTCTGGCTGAAAAGCACCGTCAACATGATGCTTCGATGGATTTTCCACCTGAGCCGCGGAACACGGTAATGCAACAAGACATGGGACAAGGCCACAGTACTCAGCGCGGCACAAGCTGCCAACGAACTGCTTGAGCGGCCCTTGCTTACGGGGAATTTGACTGGTCGCTCTCTGCTTGAACAAGGTTGAGTGGAGAGATGTGTTCATAAAATAGCCTTTTAGAAAATAGGAACCAAAATGATCCAAATTAATCAAAAAATTTAATCCAGCATTTTCATTGCAACGTTGACGACACCGCTCATGACGTCCGTGTCAGGTGCCGTTTTGCCGACGATACGCATTCCTTGCAGGAGACAAAGCAGCGCTTCGATAGTGGTGGGCTCATCTATTTGCTCACTCAACGATCCGTCTCGCTTGCCGTCTCGAATCAGGCTTTTCAACAGCTGCCTGTTGCGATCAAAAGCGCCTGTAATGCGCTCGGCCATCTCGCTGTCGACTACAGATAACTCAGTGGCAGCCGCCACTACCAGACATCCTTTGATGCCATTTTCATCCGAAGACAACAGCACATAGGATTCGAACAGAGCCCGTATTTTCGCGCGGCCGGAATCGGCTCGGCCAAGCGCCTGCTGCGTGGCTAACGCCCGGGTAGCGGCATAGCGTTCATATGCAGCAAAAAAAATGCTGCGCTTATCGGTGAATGCCTTATAAACGCTGCCGCGCGTCAAACCCATTCCCTCAACCAGATCATTGATCGAAGTCGCATGGTAGCCGCGCTGACGGAAAACATCGATTGCGCGGTCTAAAACAGTATCGATATCGAACTCGCGAGGACGACCAGGTGCGCGGTTTTCGGAGGATTGGTGCTGCGTTAATTTCTTCATGATGCTATTTTGGATCAAAACGGTTCCAAATACAAGCGTATCAAATTCCTCCCCCTACCCGCTCCAGCCGCAGGGGTTCACATCAGCGCTGCCGTTACAACACTGCGGCGGGCAAGTGTATCGTCAGCGTCCAGCGCACCCGAGCACCTCCTGATCCTTCTGATAGTCATCCCGCAATCCATGCTGGAGCAAGGTCAGCTCCCAGTGCTGCGAACAAAAAAATGCCCGCCAACTTATCAGTGGCGGGCTAAAGGTACATCAGGGATGGGGATACCGTCAGGAGTATGACGGGGCCAGTATAAAGCGAGAACAATTCAGCAACATTAAGATAACGTTAAGATAGGTTAGGGATCTAGTTTCAATTATTTGGTGCTGCTTCGCAGCCGGTTTGGAGCCAGCCCTGCATTGATTGACATCTTGCGTCAAAAGTGATGGGGTTCAGCCAGGCGCCTATACAACGCTGCGCCGCCGCTCATTGACTTTATATCAACAGGGTTCTTCACATGTCCTTCATTGAAAATCTGTTGTTTCCGATTTCACTCTATGCGGCCGTCGCTTGTGGATTATTGGGCGGGTTGTTCTTCGCATTTTCCAATTTCGTGATGAATGCCCTGTCCCGCATCCATCCTTCCAACGGAATTGCCGCAATGCAGTCGATCAATATCACTGTGCTCAATCCGCTGTTCCTTGCCTTGTTTCTCGGCACCGCGCTGGTCTGCGCAGTGCTGCTAGTCTTTGCGGCTTTTCGCTGGCAACATGCGCATGCCGGTTGGCTGCTGGCGGGCAGCCTGGTCTATCTTGCTGGGGGACTCCTGGTCACGATGGCATGCAATGTGCCGCTCAATGATGCACTGGCAAAACTTGATCCGGCCAAACCGGAATCAACCCAGATCTGGCGCAGCTATATCAGCGTATGGGCCAACTGGAACCACGTCAGGACGATTTCCTGCCTGGCCTCTGCTGCGCTATTCACCATCGCAATCTGGCGCCAGACCTAGGCATATCTGACTCTGCCCGCGCTTTCTCAAGCCGGCGTAGCCGAAAAAAACCGCAGCCTAACTTAGGCGCTCACGCAAGGAGCAGCTCCTCTCATCTCAACCGGCTCACTTGTGCCATCAGCCGTACATTTTTTGAGATGGATACCGCAATAGCTCAGGTTTTTTGCGTCGTAGGAAATACGTGGCTTACAGGGTCTTACGGGGAATCAGAGAAGAGGGACTTGGTCCCGCCAACAGGTATCAACATATCAATAAAATCAAATACTTATCGATATATTTCGTAATTTCTTAGTAATCAATTCACGACTTTGAAAAAATAATGCAATTGTTCAGTGGTTGCTAAGATTTTGTCATTCAATCAATAGTGCTGTTGGTACTGTCAAAACTATCAGCTAGACATCTGGCCGCACAAATCTACAATCAGATTTGTGCGCCGCACAATGCGTCATTTCAATCAATGGCGCTCTGCAATCGATGGCTAGTCTTTAGCCATCGTTCATCATCCGACTAATGTTGCCCGTGTTTACAAACAACACCGATCCTTGGAGAAGCCATGTCTACCGTTGCAGAACAATTTTCAGCCGCCACCAAAGCAAATTTTGAAGCTAATTTGGCTTTGTATACCGATTTCACGACCAAAGCATTTGCAGGCGTGGAAAAGCTGATCGACCTCAACCTGAGCGCTGCCAAGGCTTCGATAGAAGAATCGACCGCCACTACCCAGAAACTCTTTGCAGCCAAAAATCCCCAAGAATTTTTCACGCTGAGCGCAGCGCTGGCCCAACCGAACGCGGAAAAGGCCGTCGCGTATGGCCGTCATTTCGCCGGCATCACTTCCAGCACACAAGCCGAGCTGGCGCAGGTTGCAGAAGCCCAAGTTGCAGAAACCAAACGCAAAATTATTGAGTTCGTCGATCAAGCATCGAAAAACGTGCCGGCAGGTGCAGAAGGCGCGGTTGCTTTCTTCAAATCGGTACTCGGCAACGCCAACGACGGTTACGAACAGTTGGCCAAGAGCACCAAGCAAGCAGTTGAAACCATCGAAAGTAATGTCAACAACGCCGTCGATCAACTGTCGCAAGCCGCTACCAAGGGTAGTGCTCATTCGGCCAAGAAGTAACCTGTAGCTACACGAGCCAGCACATAGCATGTAACTTATCGGCGGCGGGTTCGATTCCCGCCGCAACACCAACAATACGTTTAAAATCAAAGACTTAAAAATATAGTGCTGTCATTAATTGGGGTGTTTTGGGGCTATTTAGGCTCCAGAATGACAACATAATGACAGCATCTGTTTTTCTACCCTTCCCCTGCCTCTCCATTACGAATATGGATCGTGCGCCGCTTACATTGCCGACTTGGCAATTACGTAAAAATCCACAATAGTTTCCATAAAGAAATAAATATCATCTCATGCGATGATACAATTGTTTGCAATTTTGCATGTCTATGTCGGTGTAAGATTGCCATGTGGTAGTACTGTTATTCCCTAGCAATACCTGACAATTTTAACAGTTACACAACAGTGCTTAATTGTGTATGGTCCTACCACTCTGAATATTGTGTATCCCATTTTTCTTTCTGTTTCTTTGCCACTTGACTGCGGTGTTACCAGTTGCGCGGACATTGTCTGTGTTACCCGTTTGTCTGCTCCGGAGTTAAAGCATGAACTTGCAAGACCTGTCTGGATTATCCAAACTCACCGAAGCCAACCGTCCAATCCGCCTGCGCCTGTCGCAAGAAAAAGGCGTTGTTGATGATGCGTTGCTGGTCAAGCATGTGCGCGGCGTGGAAAGAATCTGCGGCGGCATCGAATATCATTTGCTGTGTGTGTCCACGCAGGCCAATCTGCCAACCAAGCAATTCATGGCGATGCCGGTCGAACTGCAATTCGTCACTGACTCTGGCGGCATGCGCTCCGTGTGCGGCATTGTCGATGGCGTAGTGGCGGGCGAAGCCGATGGCGGATTGGCCAGCTACCAGCTGATCGTCCGCGACGCGCTGGCGATCATGGAAAAGAGTTGCAATACCCGCATTTTCCGCAACAAGAGCGAAATCGAGATTACGGAAATCATGCTCGGCGACTGGCGCCAGAAAAATCCGGTGCTGGCGCGTGCTTTCGATTACGAGTTGTCGAACCTGAAGGGGAACTACCCACAACGAGAGTTCACGCTGCAGCGGAATGAATCCGATGCGTCGTTCCTGCGTCGTTTGTGGAAGCGGCGCGGCCTGTCGTGGTTTTTCCGGCCTGGTCAATCCAGCGCCGCCGGTAGCGACAAGACCCCAGGGCATACCCTGGTGCTGTTCGACGACTCCTGGTCCTTGAAACAGAATAGCGCCAAGTCAGTGCGCTACCATCGCGACGATGGCACCGAACAGCGCGACTGCATCACCGCCTGGCATAAGCTGCGCAACTTAACCACCAGCAACGTCACCCGCCAGAGCTGGGATTACAAGACGGCGCGCATGAGCAGCGCTAACCTGCTCGGCACCAATGACCAGGGCGTGCTGGGCAACCGCTTTGCCAATGCGCTCAACGATACGCTACTTGAGGCTCCCCACATCGGCGACAGCGCTGCCGATTACACCAGCCTCGGCACCTTGCGCATCCAGCGTCAGGAATACCGCACAAAATGCTACCAGGCCGAAAGCGGCGTGCGCGACCTGTGCGTCGGCGAATGGGTTGCCGTTACCGGCCACCCCGGTATCGACAGCCATCCAGCCAAGGAACGCGAATTCATCATTACGGAACTGTGGGTCGAGGCAGAGAACAATCTGCCCTATACCATCGGCGAACGTGCGCAGCGCCTGTTTGCGCTGAACCAGTGGGGCATCGGCAGCAGCAACCAGGATTCGGCGCTGGGCCAGGCCAATGCCGAACGTGGCGTCCGTTACACCAATCAATTCACTTGTGTGCGCCGTGACATTCCCATCGTGCCGGCCTACGATCCCCGCGTCGATCTGCCGCGTGTCGATTCGTTGGATGTGGTTGTCGTCGGTCCAGAAAATGAGGAAGTGTTTTGCGACAATCTCGGTAGGGTGAAGGTAAGGTTCCCTGGTGTCCGGCCTGAAGAACGCGCGACGCCGCAGGCGGCCAGCACTGGCGTCACGGAGCACGACTCCGCCTGGGTGCGGGTGGCGACCTCCTGGGCCGGCGCGCAATGGGGCGCGATCTCGCTGCCGCGAATAGGAACTCTGTGCCATTTGGGATTTCTCGGGGGCGATCCCGACAAGCCGATTATCATCAGTGCCGTGCATGGCGGCACTACACCGCCGCCCAGCTTCAGCCGCACCAGCAGTCTGCCGGGCGACCGCTACCTGTCCGGCATCGTCAGCAAGGAAGTCCAGGGAACGAGGGCAAACCAGCTCCGTATCGATGATACCCCGGCGCAAATTTCTGTGCAGTTGGCGAGTGGGCATGCCTCGACGGAATTGAATCTGGGCTATCTGACGCACCCACGCAGCAATGGTAAAGCGACGGCACGCGGGGACGGGTTCGAGCTAGCCACCAATGAAAGTGGCAGCGTTCGCACTGCTAAATCTCTGCTCATATCGGCCTGGAAGCGGCTCGACGTCAGCGGCAACCAGCTCAGCAGCGAAGAACATATCGCGCTGATGCAGGACTGCCTGGACCTGTTTAAATCGCTGGGCCAGTATGCGGCTGAGCACCAGGCGCTGGCGCTCGATGACGCTCCGCAGGCCGCGCTCAAGGACGATGTCGGCAACGCTGCTGGCGGCGGCAATACCGCCCCGCAAGGTCAGGGCGGCAAACCGACCATCAGTGTGACGGCGCCGGAAGGCATTGCCTTCAGCACGCCCAAGACGATCGTCAGCTATGGCGGCAAGAACGTCGACACCGTGGCGCAGCAGCACCTGCAATTCACTGCCGGCCAGCGCTTCAATCTGAATGCGGGCAAAGGTGTCTCTGTGTTCGCGCACCAGGACGGCATCACCCATATTGCCCACTATGGCAAATTCCTGATGCAAAGCCAGCATGACGAAATGCAGATCGATTCTGCAACGGACATCAAAATGACGGCCAGCAAGCACCTGATCCTGATGGCGGATGAAATCACGCTCATGACCAGCGGCGGCGCTTACATCAAGCTCAAGGGTGGCGCGCCCGAGATCGGCGGCCCTGGCGCATTGACCGTCAAGACGGCCGGCCATAACTGGAACGGTCCAGCCAGCGCCAGCGGCGACCTGCCAAAATTCAGCGAAGGCGATCTGAGCCGTACACCGCGGCTGTTGAATCCGACTGATGGCAAACCGGTCGAGGGCATGAAATTGCATGTTGAACGCCCTGATGCGGGTCCAGTTACCGGCCAAAGCGGTGGCGACGGCAAGGGGACCAAAGTGGCTGCCGATGGCCTGCAACAGCTCAAGGCATTTTTCTTTACGCCGCGCTCTTAAGGCACCTAAACACATGACGCATCACATGACCAGACCGCAAGCACTTATTACGTTTCAGGACGCACGATGACAGATATATCTACCTCTCCGGAAAGCGCCGCCTCTTCTCCTGCGAATGACCCCAGCTGTCTGGTGGTGGGGCAGAAATGCGGTATCACGCTGTTTAACCATAGCTGCCTGGACGTCATCCAGCAACTGCCGCTACCAGGCACCGTGATCTTTGTACATGGTGTGAATTCAGATGGCGAATGGTATTCGGAGGCGGAAGAAGGGATATGCGCGGGCCTCAATGATCGCCTCAAGCGGCGCGATGAACATTTGTTCTTTCCAACTACCGAAGCAGGACAGTTGCGACCCACCAAGTACATGCCCGAGCTGACGGCTGATGGCTATCTCAATCCAAACACGAAGTTCGATACTTTTATCGATAGCGACGACACATTTTCACCAGTGATCCGCTTTCGCTGGGGCTATAAAGCCAATCTAGAAGAGCTGCAAAAATACGGCGACGGCATCTACGTCAACGAGCAAGATTATTGGGGTGGTGGCCCTTTCGCAAACGGCTGCACCTCTCTGCCCGATCTGTGGGGCGAAGGCTTGTCGGAAGAATTGTTTCTTTGGATTCACGTACAGCATATGAATCCTACCAATGACCGCAACGTTTATGCCTGCCCGCCGCGACCATACTACGTACTGGCTGCACTTCGTCTAGCCAAACTGGTGGAGTCATTGCGCAAAAAGCAGGCCGATGTCCCTATCACGATCGTCTGTCACAGTCAGGGAAATATGGTCGGCCTGGCGGCGGCGTTCCTTGGTGATCGTATGGCGCCGGCTACCGATGGTTGCGGCAAGAGCGCGCCCTGCGTGGCCGATAATTATGTGTTGTGCAATCCGCCCTACAGCTTGCTGGAAAAGAATTTTGCCGAGAACTGGAGCCAGGGCGATATGCACGACGGTGAAGGCGGCAGAGGTCGTCAGACTCTTGAAGCGCGTACAGCTACATTGAAGGCGTTTTTTGACATCATCAAGGTACGAAAGGATGCACAGCAATTACCGGATCGTATCGACAAACGCATGGCTAATGCGGGACACGGCTTTACAGCCGAGGCCGACCGCAAAGACCATGGTTATAACAGCTCGACCTATGGCCGTGTCACCTTGTATTGCAATCCGCATGACCAAGTCATTTCCTCAAGTCCGGTGCAAGGTATCGGCTGGCGTGGCATGTGCGCGGACGAAATCGCCGCATCAGGTGGCGCCGGGGTGTTTACCCAGCGCGTATTTGCGCAAGGTTTTGAAGTCGGAAAAACAGGGGAATACGACTACTGGAAAGACCATTGGAAAAAACTGGGCGACAAACGCGGCAGTCAGGAGTTCTGGTGGCCGGAATCGCCGCCCGTCAAATATTCTGTAGCCAAAGGGCTGGACGCGAACAAGCATAATGTGTTTGCGAAAATACTTACGGTCGCAGTTGCGCCTATCGCTATCATCGGTACGAAGCTGTCAGGTATGCGCGTCAATGAGTTGCCACCCAAGGACTGGAAGATACCGATAGAAGCACCACCGCTACCGAAGCAATTTTTACCGACAGCAAAGAGTTTCGGCGTGATGACCACTGATTTCGACCAGGGCTATGATGCCCCTGGTGCGTCGCGCGACAAAAGCCGCGTGCAAGACCCCAACGACCCATTTGCTGGCGATCACAAAAGAGAAGATGGCACCACTGATGCCGCTGAAGGAAATACGGACAGCGAGGCCGGGCTGCGCTATGAATATCATGCGCTGCTTCGTATGAAGGCCAAACGTGCGGATATGTATAAAAATGGGGATAAAGTCACCGCTGAAGACGATCCCGACAGTGCCAGTCCTGAGTATACTGCCTGGCGTAACAAACAGATCAAGACCACGCTGGCCGCCAATCTTGACACTCACGCCACTGACCATTCAACGATCATGACCAATGGCGTCCATGCACAGAATGCGCTGGCTTATGATGTGGCGATTGGCTGTTGTGACATACCGGAAAAGGATCTCAAGAAATTGAGAGTAGCTGCGGACTGGCGCTATCTCAATGGTTTGGATGATGACGATTCCAACAAAGTATTTAAAGAATATTTCTCAAAAGGCAAACTTAACGGGTTAGCCTTGTATGAATGGGCCAAAACGAGCGCTGAAGGCAGCATGCCAACCAAGATCGTTGATAAGCGCCAGCGTCCCCGTAGCGCGCCACAACCTCAGCCAAGGGAGCACCATTGAATACTTTGATTGCCACCCGTAACCAGCGGCTGGGCTGGACGGTCCTTGCCTTTCTGATCGCTATTGTCATCGCACTGTGGTTTACTTGGCGTGCCGATGCCGCCACACTGCAACCTATGACTGTTGGAGAACTTATGACCCGCTTCCTTGCCTTTCCCGCCTTCGCTGCCGTTGCTGCATTTGGATTGTTGACCGCGTTCGCAAGTACACCGATTGTCGCCACTGCGAATGCCGCTACACCGATAGCGAATGAATCATCGAAGCCCTTTCTGGCTCAAGTCGTCGGGGTGCAATGGCTGAACCCATTGCAGCGGCGTGACTATCCGACTGAGTGGCAATTATTGTGGACATTGGGGCTTGCGCAACCGAATAAGCATGACGATATGGTGAAGGCAGAACCAGAAAAATTTACCAAGCTTCAGACGATTGGTTCAATTGCTGCGGGCAATGATGGGGAAGAAACCTTCAAAGGGTATCACCATAAATATGTCGAAGAATTGATTGATATTTTCCATGACAACTATGGCGCTGACTCGCGCTACTTTTACAATGTCCACTCTCTTGGCGACAAATCGACGTGGCGAGAGCTGGCCGGTATTCATATCGAGTATGCGCTACCTGCGGTGAAACTTGACCCGGTCGAAGCCGGGGGATTTTTAGCCAAGTATGTCACCAGCAGTTTTGAGATTGGCAATACACATGCGCCCTCCCTCTGGACCCGTAACACCCCACCGGACGTCCGTGTGACGATGGGTGGCCCGAACGCCGGCTTTACTTCATTAGCAGCAGCGTTGGATTATCTACAGGCGCATCCGAATGAAACCGTTTGGGCCATGAATTGGGATGCTCCAAGCCGCCCAAAGGATAAGCAGATCAACGAAAACATGGTGCTCCTGGTGCTGGCCGGCCCGACTTACAACACCGAGCGTGCCGCGCTGGCCTGGATCGGCTATCCGGCCACCAAGAATGTGGCCGACTTCAACGCAGAAAAGGGTAAGCCGCCCCGCACTGTGCAAGCCTGGAAAGCCACGATAGATGCAGCCACTCACAACGCCGGCAAGCAAGATACCGATATCGGCTATGTGATCCACGACGCTAACAACACGAATCCCAATTCGTCGGACCGTATCGGTAATCTCGCTCAAACACTGAGTACCGAATTGCCGGAATTCGATTTCGCGAAGCAGACCTTCAACACCCCTGCACTGCTGGGTGAGATGGGCGCCGGCACCGCCTTGACCAATGTCGCCCTTGGCATCGCCTACGCTAACCATTTCGGCAAAAATGTGCTGATCGCTGGCACTAGCGACGTCGCGCACTCCACGGCGGTACTAGTGACGCCGCCGGCCAAGGTCCGTCCTATCGATCCAGAGAAGCCGTGGTTCCGCGCTCGTGGTGAAAATAATGCGTACCTGCCATGGTGGGGCATCCGTCACGATGCACCACCTGGATCGCAAGGGTATTCCAAGTAAGACAGCATCATTGGCATTGAGCAGGAGAACTTAGCATGCGTGGTGTTATCCGTTTGAACGATCCCACCAGCCACGGCGGCAAGGTGGTATCGGCGGCGCCGAACAGTAAGGTGATGGGGCTGCAAGTGGCACGTAAAGGGGACCGCTGCATCTGCCCGATCCAAGGGCATCAAGTATGCGTGATCGCCGAGGGAGATCCCGAGGTATTGATCGATGGCATCCCGGTTGCCTTCGATGGTCACAAGACCACTTGCGGCGCCGTGCTGATCTCGACCATGCCGAATAGCGGTCGCAGCTAGTCCGGCGTATCGCGACAGCGTCATAGCTGTCCAGTCTCCGAGCAGCATCACTATTGCCCCCGATTTTCAGCTAATGAGTCTCCCAAAACAATTATTATCTCCAGCGCTACAAGCGTTAAACAATCAGCGACGATTGACGCTTGACGAAATGCAGGCGATCGCCCGAGAGCGCGGCGGCCTGTGCTTGTCGGACAGTTACCTAAATAGCGACACGCGACTTCAGTGGCAATGCGCACACCTGCATCGGTGGCGCGCTACGCCCAATAGTGTAAAGCACGGTACTTGGTGTCCAACTTGTTACCGTGACAGTCAACGCCAAAGCCTGGAAGAACTACAGGACTTGGCGCAACAAAAGAGCGGAAAGTTGCTGTCAAAACGCACCGTCCCTTATCTGGAAAAATTGCGTTGGCGCTGCGCGCATAATCACACTTGGCAGGCTACGGCATCGCAGATACGTGCCGGCAACTGGTGTCAACAGTGTTATTACGACAGCATGCGCGGCAACATCGAAGCGATGCACGCGCTGGCCGCCGCTAAAGGTGGTTATTGTTTGTCTCAGACCTATATCGATGCTGTCACCCATCTGCAATGGCAGTGTGCGGTCGGTCATATTTGGCAGGCGAAGCCGGCAACGGTCACTACTAGCTGGTGCCCTACGTGCAGTTTTGATCGTAAGCGATTAGGCATCGAGAAGATGCAGGAAATGGCACGGCAGCGTGGCGGACACTGTCTTTCTGAGACGTACAAGAACAATGCAACGCGTTTGACCTGGCAGTGTGCCAAGGGCCATACCTGGCAAGCAAAACCGATCCATGTTCAACGCGGGCATTGGTGCCATGTATGCTCTCTCGAAAAAGTGCGTGCAGGAATTTCAAAAATGCAAGAAATTGCTCAGAAACATGGTGGCGTTTGCTTATCGGATACCTATATTAATCTTATATCTCCGCTTAACTGGCAATGTATTGAAGGCCACATATGGGAGGCCAAGCCGGCAAATATCCAGAATGGCTCCTGGTGCCCGGAATGCCGGCGTATTGGGCGTGACCTGAAAAAGAAACTAGACGCCAAGAAGCCGAAAAAGCGGTTTTCCCAGCCGAATCTGCTGTAATGGCTTCCCTGTGCTAAAAAATGTCGCACAAAATGCGTCATTTTGCGTCAAACCGTTGCAGCCCATTTCCCCGCGAACCCCGCGCAGCCTGGGGACTTGGCGTTTTTGCGAACTGCGTTAAAACCAATACATTTAACGGGGCGGGCAGGCGTGGTGGGGGACTGCGCGCAAAGGGTCCTGATCGACACCTTTTTCATGCCAAGGCAATAATGTCAGGGCGTTAAAAAAGCCGCGTGAAGCGGCTTGAGACGATGCAGGTGCTGCCGTAATGCCATGACTACGGGGTGGAGCGGTTCGCACAAAAAAAGCCCGCTAATCGTGCGAGAGCGGGCTTGCAGTATTACCGAAGGAATAACGAAGAAGCACTATCAACATAGGATGTTATTGTCCAGATAGCAAGGACATGATGATGGGGCGTTAGCGTCCCGCGCGCCGTAATGCGGCCTGTTCCTCTTGGTAGTCATCGCGGCAATCGGTATTGCAAAATAGCAAGCCATGGGCGATATGCTCATCGCAGTAATGGCAGCGCCCGTCCGCTTCCAGCTGGGGGATGCGGCGCGCATGCGCCATGGCTACTTCGATGTCCTTGGCAATGCGCCACTCGGCGCGGTCGGCTACATCTCTCATACTTGTTTCCCTTCCATATTCCCTAATGTGTATTCATCAAATTTCACTACCTCCTGGCCTAGCCAGTCATTCAGTGCCAGGAACTGCGTTTGCAGCGGCACCAGCTCGTTACGCACAAACACCCGCGCCGCCGGCTCAATCGCGCCAAAGCCGCCGGTGTTGTTCGGCATGATCCCCATCAGTTGCGGCGGCACGCGGTGCGCGGCCAGCACGTCGTCGCGGGTCACGCCCTTGATGTTGTAGAACTCATCTTTCGCGGCCACGTCCGAGACAGGCAGAATCTGGATACCGTCTTTCTTCCCGTTCGGCGCATACATGAACAGGTTGCGGAAATTCCCCGGTCCCTTACTCTCGCGCATGGCCTGGCGCAAGTTATCAACGTCCTTCACGTTGGCGGCCGGATCGGTCATGTAAAAAACGAAACCGGCGTGTGAGCCGTTCTTGTAGTACTTGCGCCGAAACAGCGTGGCCGCCTCGTTCAGCCAGGCCGACTGCAAGGCGGACAGGTATTGCGGCACGCCGTACACCTCCTGGTTCAGATCCGGGTCCATCAGGTGGAAGATGGCCCCCTTGTCGAACGCATGTTCCTGCTGCCAGCCATTCATGAAGAAATAGCAATCCAGATTCCGCCCCCGCCGCATGTACTTCGCCAGCGCATGATTCAATTGCAGCAGCACGCCGGTGCGGCTGTAGCGCTTTTCCAGATAGCCATTACCGAACGTCAGGAAATCCAGCGCGAAACGTTTAAAGGCATCCCGCGACAGCACCTTGTTCGGCACATAGGTCGAGGTCAGAATGTTGGTTTTAAAATAGATGGCGCTGCTGTGGTGGACGCTGGCGTGAAACGATTTTGTCAGCCCCTGGAAACTGACCGGCGGTTCGTACCACTTGCCGTTGAGCCAGCATTCCAGGTTTTCCATAATGTCGGCGTGGTCCAGCACCGGCGTCGGATCGCCAAAGGTAAAGGCTTCCATGGCGGGCGCCGGCGCGGCCTGGGGTGTTGCCGCTGGCGGCGCTGCCGCGTGCTGCCGTGCATGTTTAAAGCGTTGTTTCTTCACGATGTGTAAATCTCCATAAAGGATTGGGTGTTTTCAGAGACGCCCTCAATCGGTTCGTGATCGAGCGCGTGCATGCAGGCCCAGGCCAAGTCGGCGTGGCCTGTCTCGGCGGTGCGGCCTGCGTCATAGGTGACTTGCCGGCCACTAGCCGTTAAGGTTTTGCGGATTGCCATGAAGGCCGCCGACAGGTCCGTGGCGCCGGCGTCGAATTCGAGACGGCCCTTGCTGATGACGTCCTTGGCCTTCAAGACCATGCGGGTCTTGACTTCGGGTGAATAGTTGATGGCGGTGGCATTCGGAAAAAACTGCTTTACGATGGGAAATACGCCGATCCCCATGCCGGTGGTATCGATGCCGATGTACTCGACCTGGTAGCGCAATGTCATTTGCCGGATGGATTCGGCTTGCGCGGCAAAGTCCATGCCGCGCCACTGGTGACGCTCCAGCACGCGGAACTTGCCACCGGCCACCAGCGGCGGCGCCAGCACCACGCAGCCAGCGCTGTCGCCGGACAACGAGGGGTCGTAACCTATCCAGACCGGGCGATAGCCAAACGGACGCGCCGCAAATTGTTTGACGTCGTCCCATACCTCCCAGGAATCGACCATGCAGCGCTGTAATTCCGCTTGTGGAAATATCGACTGGTTGTCATCGATAAAATTACACATCAGCAGATTGTCGAACTGGTCGGGGCTGTATTCGTAGTCGCGCAGATGGTCGAGGTCGAATAGATTGCAGCCGCCGGCTTCAGCGTCCAGAATCGTGACGATCTGACGCCAGATCTTGTCCTCGCCCGTAAAACCGCTCGACAGCTTTAAATGCGAGATGTCGATCTTGGCCTTTTTGGCCTTCTGTAGCCGGTCGCTAAACTCCTTCCCTGCCCAGAACGGGTACGCCTGGTGATTGATCGATGACGGCGTCGAGAAATAGGTTTTACGCCACTTCGCCTGTATCGCCATACCGGACGCTACTTTGTTCAGCTCGGTAAAATTGTGGGTCCAGAAGAATTCGTCAAAGTAGAAATTACCGTGATAGCCCTGGGCGGTCCTGGCGCTGGTCCCCAGGAAATACAGGTGCGCGCCGTTCGGCAGCACAATCGGGTCGCCGGAAAGCTCCACGCCGGCGGCTTCCTTGGCGAATTGCACGATGTACTGCTTAAATACGTGCGCCTGCGCCTTCGACGCTGACAGGAAAATCTGATTGCGGCCGGTCGCCAGCGCGTCGGCCAGCGCCTCGCGGGCAAAATACCAGGTCGCGCCAATCTGGCGCGATTTCAGAATGATGCGCGTGCGCTCGTGGCCGTTGCGATGCCATACTTTCTGATAGTCGAACAGCGAATCACGGAAGGCATCCAGTAGCTGGCTTTGCTGTTCTTCGCTAAATTCGTTGCGGGTCGGCTTCTTCTTTGGCCCTGCGTTGCGCTTGTCCAGGTTCGGATTGAGATCCGCCTCATTACCGCCGCCGTCATACCGGCGCTTGCGCGACATCTGCACCAGGGAGCGCGTGAGTAGGTCGATTTCCTTGAAGTCGCTACCGGTCTTGACCTCCTTGCCGACCAGTTGGACCATGCGCGCTTCGATCTGTCCTTCCACGCGATCGATCGCCGTGGACAAGTGCCATTTGTCGCGCTCTTTCCAACTGGCGACGGTGCTGCGTTTGATCTTCAGATGTTTGGCAATGGAAGAGATACGCCAGCCCTGCCAGTATAGGCTGCGGGCGGCGTCGCGCATGGCGGCGGGGTCATTGGAGACAGTAGCAAGCTTTGCCAGCGTGCCTGGCGCGCGCGTGGCACTGCGTTTTGCTGGTTTGGATTGGACAGGTTTGATTAACATGCCGCAAGCGTAGAGGGCAACGCCTGTAAAAGCCTCTGTCGGAAAGTCGGTAAGACTGTTATCAACCCGCCGCCGATTGTTTCTACGCGCAGCAACGCCGACCATGGCGGTATTCGAACTTCCCTAATACCGACACCATGGCAAAGCCGACTACCACCGCACCAACAAAATCGAAATTCTTCCGCGTCGCCGTCGAAGGCGCCACCACTGACGGTCGTGTCATCAACCGCGCTTTCATCGAACAGATGGCCGCAAATTTTGATCCGCAGGTTTATGGCGCCCGCATCTGGGTCGAGCACCTGCGCAGCACCTGGGCCGATGGCGCCTTTAAAGCCTATGGCGATGTAACGGCAGTCAAAGCCGAGGAAGTCGAGCTGGGCGGCGTCAAGAAGCTGGCGTTGTATGCGCAGATCTCGCCCACGCCGGAGCTGGTCGCCATGAACAAGGCGCGCCAAAAAATCTACACCAGCATCGAAATCAATCCGAAATTCTCCGACACCGGCGAAGCCTACCTGGTCGGCCTGGCCGTCACCGACAGCCCCGCCAGCCTTGGCACTGAGGTCTTATCGTTCGCCACCAAGAACACCGGCAACCTGTTCACGGTGGCAGAAGAAACAACCCTGGAATTCGAGGAAATTCTCCAACCTGAAACCGAAGGAATCAAATTGTCCGACACCCTCAAAAACCTGTTGAAACGCTTTTCTACCAAGACCACTAGCGACGATGCGCGCTTCACCGAGCTGAACGACACCGTCGAAACCTTGGCGACCCATGCCATTTACAGCGCCGACCAGTTCACAACAGAAAAGACCCGCATTGATGCGCTAGAAGCGGCCCTGAAGCAAACGACCGAAGACTTCGCGGCATTCAAGCAACACGTCGAATCGACCGATGCGAATCCCACGCACCGGCCTGCCGCCACCGGCGGCGACGGCATGGCAGAGACTGATTTCTAAGCGCCTGCCAGTCAGCACCAAACCGATCACCGCCCCATACAAACAGGAGTCACCCGCATGAAAAAAAATACCCGCGTCGCCTTCGACAAATACACCGCCCGCCTGGCGCAGCTGAACGACACCGCCAGCGTTGCCCAAGTCTTCGGCGTCGATCCGAGCATCCAGCAGAAACTGGAAACCAAGATGCAGGAATCGAGCGACTTCCTCAAAAGCGTCAATATTATCGGCGTAACCGAATTGGAAAGCGAAAAGCTAGGCTTGGGTATTTCCGGTCCCATTGCCAGCCGTACCAACACCGATAAGGCCGACCGCAAGACCCGCGATCTGACCACGATGGACAACCAACGCTACCGCTGCGAAAAAACGAATTTCGATACCCATATCGGCTACGCCAAGCTCGATGCCTGGGCGAAATTCCCCGATTTCCAGCAGCGTATTGCCAACAACATCCTGCAACGGCAGTCGCTGGACCGCATGGTGATCGGTTTTCATGGGACCAGCGTCGCCGCCGATACCGACATCCTCAAGAATCCCATGCTGGAGGATGTCAACATCGGTTGGCTGGAACACTACCGCCGGCAAGCGCCGCAGCGCGTGCTGCATGAGGGTAAGACCGCCGGTAAGGTAGTCATCGGCACCGGTGGCGACTACGCCAATCTGGACGCCACCGTGTTCGACGCCATCAACCTGCTCGATCCCTGGTATCAGAAAGACAGCGGCCTAGTGGCCATCGTAGGCCGGGCGCTATTGCATGACAAATATTTCCCGCTGGTGAACACCAAGCAGGCGCCGACCGAGACCCTGGCCGCCGACATCGTCATCAGCCAGAAGAGAATAGGCGGCTTGCAAGCGGTGACGGTCCCCTACTTCCCGGACAATGCGATCCTGATCACCCGTTTCGACAACCTGTCGATCTACTGGCAAGAAGGTGGCCGCCGCCGTCGCGTGGTCGATGAAGCCAAGAGAGATCGTATCGAAAACTACGAATCGTCCAATGATGCGTATGTAATCGAGGATTACGGCCTGGGTGCTATGGTCGAAAATATCCAGTTGGTGGCCTGAGATGGCGGACCTTTCTCCCGCCCAGCGCCACAAGGCGCGCATCCTCGCCGAGCGTGCCGCCGCCGAAGCCCAACCGGGCGGTATGACGCATGGCAGCGCCTACGAGATGATGCTCTACAAGCTGGCGAATGACCGCCGCAGCTTGAGCAACATTCAGTCGATGGAACGCAAGATCGAAGTGAAAGCCACCTTGCTGCCGGAGTACCAGGACTGGATTGACGGCGTGCTGGCAAAAGGTAACGGCGGCCAGGACGATGTATTTACCGCGCTCCTGGTGTGGCATATCGACTGTGGCGAATATGCGCGAGCGGTCGAGATGGCGCGCTATGCTATGCAGCATAAGCTGTCCTTGCCGGACCAGTTCAACCGCGACATCCCGACGATGCTGCTGGATGAGTTTTCTGCCGCTTTCCTCAAGGGCAAGCTGGCCGGCGATCCCACTCTCGCTATCGAAATGTTGACTCAGGTGCAGCAACTGACCGAACACTGCGACGCACCGGACCAGGCACGCGCCAAGCTGTTGAAAGCCAATGCTTACGCCATGCTGGCCGTCCTCGACCAACCCGGCGACGATCTATTGAGGGCGTCACAGCTACCGCAGGCAGAAGCGGCCCACGCGCTGATGGAGCGGGCCGTGGCCTTGTTCCCTGGCGTCGGTGTCAAGCAAACGATGGATCGCTTGCGCGCCCGCATTATTAAAGCCGTTCCCGGCTAAACGAGCACCCCCTGGCGCACGGCGGCGCGGGTCGATGATCGAATCATTGCGATTTCTTTCTGACGCCCGCCCACCGCCGGTTTATGACGAAAGATTTTTCACTATATGAGCTTTATTGCCTTCGCCCCGCCCTCTGCCGGCGGTGCTGTCAGCTTGCCGGAAGCCGGCAGCGTGGAAAACGACGGCTTCTACCCCGACATCGTCTTGCAGGACGTGCGCGACAATATGCGCCTGGACGGCACTGTCACCAGCCCGCGACTAACACAGGCGATTGTGGCCGCCGTCCTGCACGTCAACGCCGAGCTGCGCGACTGGAAGCTGGGGAAAATTGCCGCCGGCTTCGCCTCGCTGGCCGCCGTACCGGCGGACCGGATCAATCGTGAGAGCGTCAACATTGCCCACTACCGGCGCGCCGTCTATTGCTGGGCCAAGGCCGATCTTACCGAGCGCTACCGCGACTTCGACAGCACTGCCTCTTCCATGTCCGACAAGAAGATGATGGAGGCGCTGGACAACGCTCCTGCCGAACAGCGCCGTAACGCCCATTGGGCGATTGCCGACATTGTTGGCCGGTCCCACATGACGGTCGAGCTGATCTGATGCGAGTACGCGCCCAACAGCATGACACGCTGGATCTGCTGTGCTGGCGTCATCTGGGCGCCACCGCCAACGTGGTCGAGGCGGCGCTAGAACTCAATCCCGGCCTGGCCGACCTGGGGCCGGTCTTGCCGCACGGCCTCCTAGTAACCCTGCCAGAACCTACCGCAACCCCTACTAAAACCGCCCAGGTCGTCAACCTCTGGGATTGAAAATGGAGCAACACCCTATGGCAGAACCCAGCACCACCACCCTGGTCGTCACCAGCGCCGCCGGCATCGGTTTGTCGACGCTGTTCCCCGGCATTGACGGTAATGCGCTGATCGGCGCTTTCGCCGGCGCCACGCTGGTGGCGATCTCCAGCAAGAACCTGCCGGTCCTGCAACGCCTGGCCTACATGGTCATTTCCCTGGCAATTGGATACCTGGCCGCGCCCGAGGTCATCAGCAATACGCCGTTGAAGCAATCGGGCGTGGCGGCCTTCTTCGCGTCAGCGGCGGCCATTGCCCTGACGCTGCACGGCATCGACCTGATTAAAACCATCGAGCTGCCGGCCTGGCTGCGCAAAGGTGGCGGCCATGACTAAATATTTGACCTTGCTGGCACTGCTTTCCTACGCCAGCACCTGCCTGCGGCTGCTGTGCTACCGGCGCGGCCTGGCGAATCACCGCTTACACATCTCCCTGGTGGCCTGGCTGCTGATTGTTGCCAGCGGCACCAGCGCCCTGGAGATCCTGCTCGACCATGGCCGCGCCTCCTTCGGGGAAGCCGGCATCGCTTTAACTTTGTGTTACCTGGTGCACCGCGCCCAGGGCAACGTCGCCAACATCATCAGAGGTATCGAATGACAACAGCCACACCATTGACCGAACATTTCACCTTGCAAGAATTCACGCGCAGCGACAAGGCGCGGTCCCTCTCTATCGACAACACGCCGGCGCCGGCCGTCATTGCCAACCTGCGGCGCCTGGCGAAATTCACCGAACTGGTGCGCCTGGAGCTGGGCGGCGCGGCAATCATCATTTCCAGCGGCTACCGCTGCCAGGCGTTGAACCGGGCAGTCGGTGGTGCTGGCAACAGCGCACACCTGGACGGCCTGGCATGCGACTTTACGGCGCCGGCATTTGGTACACCGATGGAGATCGGCCAGGCGCTGGAAAAATCCTATCTGCAATTCGACCAGCTGATCTATGAGCGCGTCGGCGGTGCGGTGTGGGTACACCTGGGCATTGCGGTCGAGGGCAGGACCCCGCGCCGCCATGTGCTGACCATCGACAGCCGCGGAACTCGGGTCGGCCTATGGAATTGATCGCTAAAAGCCTGATCTCGGCTCTACTTGTCGGTGCGATGGGCTTAGTCATCTATGTGCAATACAACGGCCTGAAAGCTGCAAAGGAGCGAGCCGACCATGCCGAACAGGTCACACGCGACCGCGACGACACGCTCAAGGCTCTGATGCAAGCGGCGACCAGGAACAAGCAGGCCGCCGCCAAGCTGGAAGCGTCGCGTGACAGCATCGCCGCCACCCTTACTGAACGAGAAAACCTGATTGAAAGCCTTCTACATGATGATCCAACGATACGCACTTGGGCCGATACTCCTTTGCCTGACGCTGTTGCCCGCCTGCGGGAGCATCCCGCCATCACCGGCGCCGACGCTTACCATCAACGCCTGTCCAGCAGTGACCCGCTGCCAACTGCCGGCGACGGCACCCAGGACTAACGGCGCGTTGCTTTTCGCCCTGGAGCGCGCAGAAGCTGCGTGGGGCGTTTGTGCGGCCCAGGTAGACGCCGCAGTTGATTGTCAGGAGGATGCCGAACGTGTACAAGCCCAAAAGCCTTAGGGCGCACCTGACGGCCGCCAGCGCCGAATTGCAGCAGAACCCCGATAAACTGCTGATCTTTGCGGAGGGTGGCAACACCGTGGCGACCGGCACCGCTTCCCTGTCGTTTGAGTATCGCTATAAGCTGAACATCATCATCACCGACTACAGCGGCAGCGAGGATGCCATCATGGTCCCATTGCTGGCCTGGGTCCAGGTGCACCAGCGCGACTTGCTGGACAATGCCGAGCTGCGCAAGACCGGCATCGGTTTTGATGTGGATTACAACAACCACACATCGATAGACCTGGCGATCACGCTGGCGCTAACCGAGCGCGTGATAGTGAAGCCAGCCGGCGCCGGCCGGCTGGAGGTCTTACACCTGGCCGAACCGCAACGCACTCCGGCATATACCGCTGAATTCTGGCAAGCCTATGCGGGCGACGCGCTGCTGGCCGAATGGCAGACGCCAGCTAATCCCGAATGAACGACGATCTGCACGCCCTGGAAGCCTGGGCCGGCACACTGCTGGCCCAGATCCAACCCGGCCAGCGCCGCGTCGTCACGCGCAGGATTGCCCAGGACTTGCGCCGCAGCCAGGCGCAACGCATCGCCAGCCAGCAGGCGCCGGACGGCACACCTTATGCAGCGCGCAAGCAGCGCAAGAATCTACGGGGCAAAAAGGGAAGAATCAAACGACAGAAAGCCGCGATGTTTGAGAAGATCCGCACGCTAAAAAATCTCAAAATCGAGCAGGACGAAAACCAGCTATCGGTCGGTTTTTTTGGGCGCGTGGCGCGGATTGCGCGAGTGCACCAGGAGGGATTGACCGACAAGGTCGCAAAAAAAGGGCCTGCATATCGTTATCCGGCCCGGCCTTTACTCGGTTTTAGTGCGACTGATCAGGCGTTGATTCGCGATGCACTATTACGCCATTTGGGTAATTTGTAGAGAGAACGGTAGTGTTTTGCAGAATCGCCATCAGGTCTTGTGATCGACGTTCTCTTCGCCTATTCAGAAAATCGCAACGTTCATTAATCCGCGTCAGCATCTGATGCAATTCTCGATCACCCTCTGAGCGTCGTGCCAACAGCTGCCACATCGCACTTTCGTTCCACCGATAAAAACGTGTATAAATACTTTTGATGCTTCCGAAATGCGTTGGCATATCGGCCCAATATTTGTTATTCAAGATGACCCACAAGACGGCCTCAACAAAAGCACGATAGTCATGTTTCGTTAAATTTAACCTCGTCGCTGTCGACAGGATATGTGCCACTTTATCCCACTGATCGTCGCGAAGTTTTCCGGTGTGCTTGAGCAATTTCATTGTTTCCTTAACGTGAAAATATTTTGATTGTTTAATTTTTCGCGTATCAATATCCTGCGATTACTTAAGTATCTCGAACGTCAATATCACGCCGCGATTGGGGTTGTAAAAGCGCATGCGTTAAAGTGTTTTGCACACTTTCTGCGTTGACCAATGACTTGCATCGCCATCCACATCGACTCCCCGTACTTGGATGTAGTAGAACGTGTTTGAAGTAAGAGAATGGATTTCGTGCCGATAGGGGGGAGGATGACCAGGGCTAGGTAGTAGGTCGATCGGTAATTTCAGGCCGTTGGGATAGCCTTTTCTGACTGCGAATTGATAATCTGTAATCGGTCGATTTGAGGCGGGAGCCGACCATATGACAGTGATGGTGTGGTGACTAATATCGACGATTTTCACAATCGGCGTCCTGGAAAATGTCACCCCCCAAGAGTCTGCTGTCATGACCTTTTCTTTTCAAAAATAGATAGAGAATACCAGGGGTCAATGAGACGAGATTTACGGTAACTTTTCAACTGTCAAACGTGACAGCTCAGGCCGTGATTAGTGGAAATCTTCAATTGATCTATGTTAGCGCTATCGCCAGTGACTGGGCCTTGTCCATACTTGCAGGGCAATCGGCACAGGGCTTGACTAAAGCTATCACTAACCGCGTCGCCGGGCTATTTTTGTAATTTCTCACAAGGATTGATGGACACGGAAAAAGCCGGTGTATTGCTATCCAACACGTCTCCTGGTGGATTTCAGCTCTACAGACAGGCATTGATTCGCGACGCGCTATTTACGCTACATACAATGTGAGAGCTTATAGTCCACTGCCGTCAGAGATGTCTTCAATGCGGATGATCTCGCCGCCGCGCCTGGTAATTTCCCGATGACACATGGCAACGAGCGCGTCGAAATCGACGCCTTCCGCCGCACCATCAAGCTTCGTTTTTTCTGGCCCGATGTCGTCTACCCATGGCAAGTCAACTCTTTCAGCAGTCCCAACATATGTTGCACTGTAGGGGCCCGTGGGTTGCGTCCCTGTGATGATGAGTGTAAAAGCCGCATTCGCGGTTTCAATAAGATAAGTTCTGCTCATGATGATTTCCTCGATCCGCCCCAGCATTGAATGAATGACCGTCGCGAAACGATCGAATTATCTGTCTAAAAGCTATCCATCAAGTGCGTTGCTTTGTTCGGGGATGAGTGGTCACAATTCAAACAGTTTCACCTAACGGACGAAAATTACGTTTTCCGAAAGCCGGCATGGATTGCAGCTAACAGGATGGCAAAAGGCTGGACTGAATAACGCTATTCGGACCGGCCTTTGCTTGATTTTAGCGCAACTGAGCAGATGTAGATCCGAGATTCTCTGTTGCGCCACCACGACCACTATCATGCAATTTGGCACGAAACAGAATATCTCTGAGAACGTGATCATCATCGAAAGCAATTTTCAATGTGTAACCCAGCAACGTCAAACTCGCTATGGTTCCGGAAACGTAAAAAAAACCGACGTTAGAATCGTACTTGAATTGATCGGCCAATTTTGGCAAACGCTCCGCAATGACCAATTGTGCAACAGAGTTCCAGTCAAGCCCGTTGCCGGTCCAACCCTCCTCTGCGCGTTCCTTGAATATGTACGCTTTCTCTCTAAAATTTACCTCAAACAAGACTAGTGCTTTGCAGCTACCATCAATAAGAAAAAATGGCGCAAACGTCGTCATGTCTATTGAAGCATTTCCGTCCTGCGGAACATCTGCTGCCACCGGGCCTTCGGCGGCCATTGTCATACTGTCGAATTTCATTGAATTCCCCTACGGTAAATATGGCTGGGAGCAACCCAATTCTGCGCGGCATTGATATGTGTTTTTATAAACCCGTGCGAGAGTGATTTCAATATTAGGAAATCTGACAACACATTTCATTAATAAAAGCCAATTTTGAGAAATATATTTTGAGCTCACCAGAAACGAATAACGAGTGCGCAACAATGTGAAATCACTTGTCAGTTCTTTTCTTCTAAAGGTTAAAAAAAGTTGCGTCACTACATCTGCTTTCCAGTTGGCAATCGCTAATTCGCGGCTGACCATGCGTGCTGCCGACTGCTCATCGATTCGCATTGGGCGGCCATCATCCCGGCCGATTTGAAGCACATCTTGTTTTTAATCACTTTGTATTTTCTGACTATTGATGCATTGTTGTTTTACGTAAATAATCGCGTGGGAATAGCGCAACAGCATAGTTAAACGATTCCAATCGTTGGTTTTTTTGCTAGCTTTTTTTGCCAAAAACGATTTAATATCAAATCGTCTCCACACAAAAAAAAGAGGTGACGACATGGGATGGTTTAACAAATTGGCGATCAAATATATTCTGACGCCGGAAAAATTGGCTGAAAGTGAATTCCGCGATACGCGCCTTGCGTTGTATCAATCAGAAAGGCAATTGCTGGAAGCGGAAATGCGAGTCGACTATTATCGCAATGTCCTGAGCTTCCTCGAAGCGATTGCCGTCCATGGCGTAGAGAGTGTCGCCGAATCGCAGAGACCCAAACTGACTTCCCAATCGCAAGGCCCGCAGCGGCTTGCACCAGATCGGAGTTCTTACCGTGGCGCGGCCTGACCTCAGGTTCGCATGGGTTTCATGCGGCGAAAGCGACCAGACATGGATCGCTGTTCATGCTTTTTCATTTTCGCCGCAACTCCCGCGACGGCTGCAGTAAAGAACTGATTACACGTTTCAAGCAAGCTTGATTGCGGTTGGCCAGCGCCACCCATTTTGAAACGATAGCTCGTGTCATCTCGTTCTTTTTCCAGACCGACACCGTACGCGCCCCTGTAACAAAACATCCCTTGGCAGTTGGTAACGCGGATATCAACCCGCTACCAGGTGCGCCGATTCCGGCAACCCGGCAACATGCAACGCATGACTGCTGACTACTCCGAACTGCTGCGTTTAATCCTGAATCTGATCCAGATCGGCACCATTGCCGAGATCGATTACGACACCCAGCGCGTGCGCGTCAAGGTCGGCAAGAACGATACCGACTGGCGCCCCTGGAGCACCAGCCGCGCAGGCGATGCACAGACCTGGTTCCCACCTTCCGTGGGCGAACAGGTCATCGTGCTATCGCCCGAGGGCGAACTCACCAAAGCCACGATCTTGCCGGCGCTCTATTCCGACAAATACACATCGCCGTCAACCGACCCAGCACACCACACAACCCGCTACAAGGATGGGACGGTCGTCCAGTACGACAGCGCCGCGCATACCTTAACGGCCACGCTGGCGGACGGCACCAGCGTCACCCTGGCGCCCAGCAAAGTCACCTCCAATGCCGAAGATACGGAATGCACCGGCAACCTGCTGGTGCAAAAGAATCTTGTCGTCAACCAGAACCTGACTGTCAACGGTATGTCAGCCTTGAATGCGGGCATGAACGTCCAGGCCGGCAAGGAAGGTGGTCCGGCGGCGGTGATCCAGGGGATCATGCGCGCCACGGTCGACGTATTCGCCGGCGCCATCAGCCTGCTAAAACACCCGCACGGTGGCGTTAAAAAGGGCGAAGAAGAGTCAGGTGGCCCGAAATGATGAATGCCCGTACAGGCCGCAGCATGACGCGGCTGGCCCACATTCGCCAATCCCTGGCCGACATCCTCACGACGCCCATCGGTTCCCGCGTCATGCGCCGCGACTATGGTTCCGAAGTACCGGAGCTGATCGACCAGCCGCTGAACGGCGCCACGGTCCTGCGCATCTATGCCGCGACCGCTTACGCTGTCCTGCGCTGGGAACGCCGCATTGCCTTGACTGGCGTGCAGTTACAACGTGGCGCTGATGGACAGGCCGCGTTGCTCCTGGACGGCGTCACCAATGAACAGAGCGTCCAACTGGATGTGCCTGTTGGCCCTGGGGCTGCATCATGAGCGCCGCTATCGATCTGTCGCAACTGCCGGCGCCGAATGTCATTGAGCCGCTGGACTACGAAACCATCCTGGCCGCACACCTGGTTGACCTGGAAGCGCAAGGCGTGGATCTGGACGAACTGACCGAATCCGATCCTGCCATTAAGGTGGTGCAACTGGGCGCCTACCGCGAGCTGAAACTGCGTCAACGCATCAACGAAGCCGCGCGCGCCCTGATGCTGGCTTACGCGATGGGCACCGACCTGGACCAGATCGGCGCCAACATGGATGTCCCGCGCTTGGAGATCTGGCCGGCAGATCCAGACAAGGGAACGGCTGCCGCCATGGAGGCGGACGAAGACTACCGCCGGCGCATCCAGTTGGCACCGCAAGGTATGTCCGTCGCTGGACCAGAAGGCGCTTATATTTTCCACGCCCTGAGTGCGAACGGCCGCGTGCGCAATGCGACGGCCACCAGCCCAACGCCAGGCAAGGTTATCGTCACGATTCTGTCGCATGAGGGCGACGGCACGCCGTCGCAGGAGCTGCTGGATATTGTCGCCACTCGCATGGCACAAGATGGCATTCGCCCGCTGACCGACTATGTTGAAGTCCGAGCCGCGCAAATTGTCCGCTACCAGGTGCGCGCCAAGCTGTACAGCTTCTCCGGCCCAGATCCGACCGTGGTCCTGGCCGAAGCTATCAAGCGCATGCAGAAATATGCCAAGGAAGCGCACCAGCTTGGCCGCGTACCGACCCGTTCCGGCATCGACGCCGCCATTGTCGTTCCAGGCGTTGAGCGCGCCATCCTGAGTACGCCGACCGAAGATCCAGAGATATCCAAGCTGGTGGCGCATTATTGCGAAGACATGCAAATTGAGTACGCCGGCATTTGGGGCAACGCATGAGCAAGAAATTCAAATCCTTGCTGCCGCCGAATTCCACGCCGCTGGAGCGGGCGCTGGAAGCGACCACGGCGCGAATCTCAGACGTACCGGTTCCGCTGCGCACACTGCACAATCCGGACAAGATCGATATCAATCTGTTGCCCTGGCTGGCCTGGCACTGGTCAGTCGATAGCTGGAAACCCTACTGGACGGAAGAGGTGCGGCGCGCCCGCGTGCGCAATGCCATGAAGATCCACCGTCAGAAGGGAACGGCCAAGGCAGTCAAGGATGTGGTGGCGGCCTTTGGCGGCTCCATCCTGCTGCGCGAGTGGTGGCAAAAAACGCCGATGGGCGAGCCGTACACCTTCGACCTGGTCATGACGCTATCCGGCGCCGGCGGCCAGTCTGCCACGGCCGAATTTGTCGACGATGTGATCGCAGAGGTCAACCGTACGAAATCGATCCGCAGCCACTTTACGTTTACCCAGGGCATCGAGACGCAGGCCGCGATTGCAACCATTGGCGTGGCCCGTCCGGTGATCTATGCCCGCTTAAATTTAACTGAAGCCTAACCCTATGCCTGGACTCCAAATTATCATCACCAATGCCGGCCGCGCCGCCTTGGTCAATGCCGAACACAACGGTACGGCGCCGCTCAAGATTACTGAAATCGGCATTACTGCTGCAGTTTTCACCGTCGGCAAAGAAACGATCGCCTTGCCCGGTGAGATCAAACGCATCAAGACCATTTCCGGTGAAGTCGTGGCGCCCGACACGATGCACGTCACCGTCCGCGACGACAGCAGCGATACCTACACCATGCGCGGTATCGGCTACTGGCTCTCCAATGGCGTTCTCCTGGGCGTCTATAGCCAACCGGAACCGATCTTGCAGAAATCCACGCAGTCGATGATGTTGCTGGCTGCTGACGTGGTGTTTGCGGATATCAAAGCCACCTCGCTGACCTTCGGCGATGCCAATTTCACGAACCCGCCCGCCACCGTTGACCGCCAGGGCGTGACCGAGCTGGCGACCGGCGATGAGACCGTCGCCGGCACGGACGGCACCCGCGCCGTGACGCCTGCCGGCTTGACGCCGGCCCTGGCGCAGACCATCGCCAAACACCTGGCGGCCGTCGATCCGCATCAGCAATACCTGACGCCGGGACGTGGCAATGCGCTGTATTTCCACAAGCTGCCGGCCGTCACCGATAGTGATACCGATTGCAACACCTTGCTGGATACCGGTGTGCGCGATGTTTTTGTCGCCAATGATCGCGGCATCATCGCCGCCACCAGACTGCCCATGGGCGCCGACGGTTACGGCACGCTGACGACCGAGAACGGTGGCCAGTTCGTGCATCAGGTCTATACAGAGGCATCGATTAAACACCGTACCTGGCAGCGATCCGGCTTCCTGGGAGCCGCACAGCCATTTAAAGGCAGTGACTGGAAGCTGTTGTGGGACTCCGTGACGTTTGATCCTGCGTCCAAGCAGGACACGCTGGCTTACAAACCTACCCAGGCGGTCGGCGACCGGTTGAACAGTGTGATCGTTGCCGATGACCGTGCGACTAGCTACGCGCCAAAGGACCGCAATCAAGGCGTCTATTTCGACTTCCGAAACAATGATGCCGGCAACCTTTTGGAGGGCGGCACCCAGCATG
Organism: Collimonas sp. PA-H2; assembly: GCF_002564105.1. Classification (NCBI taxonomy): domain Bacteria; kingdom Pseudomonadati; phylum Pseudomonadota; class Betaproteobacteria; order Burkholderiales; family Oxalobacteraceae; genus Collimonas; species Collimonas sp. PA-H2. The sequence continues at coordinate 3,699,911 of NZ_PDBX01000001.1, read as the reverse complement.
GCGTGATCACGTTCAGGCAATGGGGAGCGGGCGACGATTTTTCCGGCGGTCCAGCGCATCAGCTGGGCTTTACTGCCAATGGCAACCTGTTTCACCGTACCGGCAAAAGCAACGCCTGGGAGAAGTATCAGCGCTTGCTCCACGCAGGTCAGAACGGCACGCTGCCAGATGGACCGATGCCGATGGCGACGGATTTGAATATGCCTCCCCTGGGCTGGTCAACGTACACGCAAGAGGCAACAGCCAATAGGCCAAGCGCCTATGGCCAGGTATTTACTTCATCGCTCACCGGAGCCGCGACGCCCTCGAATGGCAATTGGCTGATGCAACGCGCCATGACGACCGATAACCAGACGCTCACACGGGTCAATATTGGCGCCGGCGCGGATAAATGGAGTGCGTGGGTAGAGGCGTGGACCAGCCGCAATTTCGATCCTGGCAGTAAAGCCACCGGCCCAGGATTTTCTTTGCATTGGTCGGGGCAAGATGGACAGCCGACCTGGATGCTGGGCGGTAACACGCCAGGGGAGATCAATGTCTACAACCCGTCCGCTTTCAGAGTGGCGTATGCGGGCAGTGCCGGCGGCGCATCGAATGCGGAAAACATCAGTAATGGCAATAGCTATATGCGGATGAGCTGGTCCGATCCAGGTGGACAAACAACCTATGTCTGGGGCAGTGACGGCCCAACCGGCGCACGGCTTTGCGCGACCAGCAATCTCAACGTCGGCAATGCGCGGACCTGGAGCGGTTTTCCATTGCGCTTTGCCGAGAATCCGCCAGCCAATCAACCCTATTACGTGCTTGGCATAGAAGCCGGTGCCAGCGTGTTTTCTATCTACAACCGCGCTGCGATGGCCGTGTCATCTAGCGTGACGTCGGTGTATGCCCATCAGCTGACCGGTCAAGGCCTACAGCATGGCGGGGTCGGCGGTTACGTTCTGATCAAAAACAAGAGTACCAGCGGCCTGCCGGGTGCATGGGAACAACGCGGCCAGGTCTACGACTATGGGTCGGGTGCGGTGGAAGGTAATGAATCAAGTGCAGTGTTATGGCAAAGGGTAGCGTAATGGTAACGAAGAAAAGAAGCACCACGGCGGACGTGGCCGCCGAGAGCATCGAAGAACAAGCAACCGCGCCGGCATTCACTTTGCCGGATCAGCCACCGCCGGTCTTGATTGATCCACAACCGGCGCCGACCTTCGTGCCAGCCGAGGAACAGGAACGACCCCACCCGTTCGCCTATAGCGATATCAAGGACATCATTCGCCTGCCTATCGGCTTTCAGTGTTCCGTCAAATTTGACGCCTGGGACGATTACGTGACGTTCCTGGCCCGCGCGGATGATATCGAGGAACACGGCCGGGCGATCTATGCAGCATGCGCGTCAATGAAGGCCGCCAAAGTGCCGAATTACTTCCCGACCGATGCCGAACTGCTGGAGGCCGTGCAAGAGCGCCTATCTCGTGAGCTGCGCCGCGCCAATGTCGAAGTGACCAAATACCAGGACCGTGTCGACGTGGACGACGCCAGCGCCGCCGATGTCGCGCTGCTGCGCGCCTGGAAGATTTACCGGGTCGGCCTCAACCGCTTACCTGACCAGGAGGGCTTCCCGCATTGCCTCACCTGGCCGGTCGCACCAGACACCCCAGCGATTTAATTATTTACCTCATTTACAGGAGAAAAAATGCCTACTGATTACCACCATGGCGTGCGCGTCATCGAAAAGAACGACGGCACCCGCCCGATCCGCACCATCAGCACCGCCGTCATCGGCTTGGTCGCCACCGCCGAGGATGCCGACCCGGTCGCCTTCCCACTCGACACGCCGGTCCTGCTGACCAACGTGCCCGCCGCTATCGGCAAAGCGGGCGTCAAAGGCACACTGCGCCGCGCCCTGGACGCCATCGGCGCGCAAACCAAGCCGTTCACCGTTGTAGTGCGCGTGGCCGAGGGTAAGGATGAAGCCGAAACCACCTCGAATGTGATCGGCACCACAACCGCGGCCGGCAAGTACACCGGCGTCAAGGCGCTGCTGGCCGCCCAAAGCAAGCTCGGTATCAAGCCGCGCATCCTGGGCGCGCCAGGTCTGGACACCAAGGCCGTGACGAACGCCATGGTCAGCGTGGCCCAAAAGTTGCGCGGCTTTGTCTATGCGTCGGCACATGGCTGTCTGACCAAGGAAGACGCCGTGCTGTATCGGAAGGATTTCGGCCAGCGCGAGCTGATGCTGATCTGGCCGGATTTTGTGAGCTGGGACACGGCCACCAACGCGGACGTCAATATTTCCGCAGTCGCCTACGCCCTGGGCCTGCGCGCCAAACTGGACGAAGAGATCGGCTGGCACAAGACTTTATCGAACATGGTCGTCAACGGCCCGACGGGCATTTCGGCAGATGTGTTTTGGGACCTGCAAGATCCGGCCACCGATGCCGGCTTCCTGAACGCCAAGGAAGTCACCACGCTGATTAACAGCGGCGGCTTCCGCTTCTGGGGTTCGCGCACTTGCGAAACGCCGGAATTCTTCCATTTTGAGAACTACACGCGCACCGCCCAGGTGCTGGCCGACACGATTGCCGAGGCGCATATGACCTATGCCGACAAGCCCTTGCACCCGTCCCTGGCAAAAGACCTGGTCGAGAGCATCAACGCCAAATTCCGCGACCTGGTCAAGCGCGGCTATCTGATCGGCGGCAGCGCCTGGTGCGATCCACAGTTCAACGAAAAGGAAAGTTTGAAGGATGGCCGGCTGACGATCGATTACGACTATACGCCTGTGCCGCCGCTGGAAAATTTGATGTTCCAGCAGCGCATCACTGACCGCTACCTGGCCGACTTCGCCGCCGCCGTCAACGCTTAACCAATTACAGAAAGAGAGCATCACACCATGGGCATGCCTAAAAAATTGAAACTGTTTAATCTGTTCGATAGCGGTAATTCCTACTTCGGTCAGGTCACGGAAATCACCTTGCCGAAACTCTCCCGCAAGATGGAGGAGTACCGCGCCGCCGGCATGACCGGCCCGGTATCGGTGGATTTCGGTAATGAAGCGATCACGCTGGAATGGACCGCCGGCGGCATCCTGCGCGACGCCTTGCTCCAGTATGGCGCCCGCAGCCACAACGCTACCCAGCTGCGTTTCTCCGGTGGCTATGAAGACGATGACAGCGGCACCGTATCGACCGTGGAAATCGTCGTGCGAGGCCGCCATAAGGAAATCGACATGGGTAACGCCAAGTCTGCCGAAGACACCAATCAGAAATACACGACCGCATGCAGCTACTACAAGCTGACCATCGATAACCAACCTATTTTTGAATTCGATTTCATCAACGGCGTTGAGAAGGTCGGCGGCGTAGATCGCAATGCCGATCTGCGCCGCGCTATCGGCCTGTAAGCCAGATCAAGAACAACCCCAACCCCTTTTTATTTTTTACTTTTAGGACCACACCATGAAAAACACATCTACCGTTTCCAAGACCGCTATCTCCAAGTCGATCACCCTGGACGAACCGATCAAGCGCGGCGACGACTTCATCAGCGAAATCACCATCCGCCGCCCGAAAGCCGGCGAACTGCGCGGCGTGTCTCTGATGGAGCTGGGCAATCTCAGCGTGGCCGCCTTGCAGACCGTCTTGCCGCGTATCACACAACCGACCCTGACCGCGCACGAAGTCGCCGGCATGGACCCGGCGGACCTGACCGAGATCGGCGCGGAGGTTGCCATTTTTTTGGTGAAGAGAGCGGATCGGCTGGCGGCCTTCCGGACAGAGTAGAAGATCCGATGGCCGATATTGCGGTGGTGTTTCACTGGCCGCCGCAGGCCATGGATGAACTGGATATTACTGACTTGATGGCCTGGCGAGAACGCGCCAGGGTGCGCAGCGGCGCGGAAGAATAGGAAACTAGGATGAGTGACAAGCAATTGCGGTTACAGGTGGTCTTCGCGGCGCTGGACAAGCTGACCGGCCCCTTAAAAAAAATCACCGGCGAGTCGTCCGCCCTCGGCAAAGCCATCAAGGCCAACAATGACAGATTGAAGGAACTGAACGCCCAGCAAAAAGATGTTGGGCGTTTCCGCGAACTGAATGCCGGCTTGCAGACCAGCTCTGGCAAGCTGCGCGAGACGCAACAGCAGATTGCCGCCCTGGCGCAGAGGATGCAGCAGACCACCACGCCCACGCGCGCCATGACCCGCGAACTTAATGCCGCCGTGAAGTCGGCCAGCGCCTTGAAACAGGCCGGCCAGCAGCAAGGCGAACAAATGCAGATCTTGCGCTCCCGCTTGTCCGGCGCCGGCATCGATACGCGCAAGCTGGGGTCCGCACAGACTTGGCTGAAGGACAGCATCGCCTTTACCAATGCCGAACTCACCGCCCAGCAGAAGAAGCTGGCGGCAGTCGGCGCGCAGCAGCAAAAGGTCGCCGGCGCCCGCCAGCATGCCGACAAGCTACGCACGACCGCCGGCAATGTCGCTGCTGCCGGCATCGGTGCGACGGTGGCCGGCGCCGCCGTGGGCGCGCCCTTGGTCACTGGCTTGAAAGAGGCGAAGCACTATCAGACCGAGAAGGGCCGCATTACTGCCCTGGGCCTGGGACCGAAGGTCAGCGCCGACGCCGAGAGCTACGCCCGCAACATGCAGACCTACGGCACCAGCCATGCCGAAAACCTGGAGCTAGTGCGCGACAGCATGTCCGTGTTTGGCGATCTGCCGCACGCGCAGATGGTCGCGCCCATGCTGGCGAAGATGAAATTTGCGAATAAAGCGTTTTATGGCGAGGAAGCCGGCGGAGAGAATGAACGCAAGTTCATGGACATGCTGAAGGTCATCGAGGTGCGCGGCGGTACGGCCAGTTCGGAGAAATTCCACGAGCAGGCCAACATGGTGCAGAAAGTCATTTCTGCGACCGGCGGCCGGGTCGGCCCTACCGAGTGGCTAAACCTCATCAAGACCGGCGGTATTGCCGCCAAGGGCATGGACGAAAAGTCGTTTTACTACGAGCTGGAACCGCTGGTGCAGGAGCTGGGCGGCTTTGGCGTCGGTAACGGCCTGATGTCGAGCTATAACAATCTGTACCAGGGACGCACCAGCAAGCGGGCCGCGATCAATCTGGACAAGCTAGGCCTGATTGGCGATCACACCAAGGTCGTGCCGGACAAGGTCGGCCAGACAGCCCAGCTGAACCCTGGTGCGTTGCTGGGTTCCGACCTGTTCAAGAAAAGCCAGTTTGAGTGGATGGAAAAGGTCCTGTTGCCACAGTTGGAAAAAAACGGCATTACCGGCAAAGACAAGATCCTCGACACCATCGGCAGCCTGTTTACCAATCGCAAGGCCGGCGACCTGATGGCGAACATGTACTTGCAGCGCGCCCAGATCCACAAGAATCGGAATTTAAACGAAGGCGCCTACGATGTGGACCAGCTGGAACCGCTGGCCCGCGAACAGGCCGCCGGCAAGGAAATGGACGCGCACGCCAAGTTGGCCGACCTCCAGCTGACGATGGGCGAAAAAATCCTGCCGTTGTATTCCAGCGCCATCGAGACCGTGACGAAAGCCTTGGAAGGCTTGAACGGCTTCATGGAGCGCAACCCAGCCACGGCCAAGGCGATGATTGTCGGCTTCGGCATCCTCGCCGGCATCCTGGTCGTGCTGGGTCCGCTGATGCTGGGCCTGGCCGCCTTGATCGGCCCCTATGCCATGTTGCATGTCATGTTCGCCAAGATGGGGGTCGCCGGTGGCGTACTCACGCCAATCCTGCGCGGCATTAGCGGCGGCTTGATGACGGTCGGCAAAACCGTCTTGTGGCTGGGCCGAGCCTTGCTGACGAACCCGATTGTGTTGCTGATTACCCTCATTGCGGTATTGGCCTACCTCATCTATAAAAATTGGGAACCGCTCAAGGCGTTCTTTAGCGATCTGTGGGATGGCATCACCGAGCGGTTTAATCGTGTATGGGAAACCATCAAGACCTTTGCCGGCGGCTTGTGGGCCGATGTGAAAACAGCATTCGACGGCGGTATCGGGGGCGTTAGCGCGTTAATCATGAACTGGTCGCCGCTGGGGCTGTTCTATAAGGCATTTGCCGGGGTCATGAGTTGGTTCGGTGTTGAGCTGCCGGGGACATTTACCGAGTTCGGCGCCAACATCATCCAGGGCCTGGTCAATGGGATTACGTCCGGCTTCGGTTTCCTGAAAGACAAAATCAAGCAGCTCGGGGCAATGGTCGGCATGACCTTCGCGAAGGAACAGGAGATTCACAGCCCTAGCCGTGTCTTTAGCCGATTCGGTGGCTTTATCACCGAAGGGCTGGCGCTCGGCATCGAGAATGGACAGGATGCGCCGATCAACCAGGTCAGCGGTCTTGCCAAGCGGCTGACCCAGCTTGGCGCCGGCATCGCCATCGGTGCGACGGCCATGCCGGCGCTGTCCTTCGATACGCGCCCACCCATTGCGCCGCGTGCCGCTGGCGCCAGCGTCGTGGTCCAGGGTGACACGATCCAGATCATCGTTCAAACGCAGCCTGGCATGGACGACCAGGCCATTGCCCACGCCGTCATGCTGGCGATGGAAGAGCGAGACAGACAGAAGGCAGTGCGTACGCGCTCCAGCCTGTCCGACAATCACTTTTAAGGATTTTATTACCATGATGATGACCCTGGGCATGTTTGTCTTTAGCCTGCCGACCCTGGCTTACCAGGAGCTGCAACGCAAAACCGATTGGAAGCACCCGAGTACGTCGCGGGTCGGCGCCCGCAATGCCCGCCAGTACACCGGCAAAGGCGACGACACGATCACGCTGTCCGGCTGGATCGCGCCGGAGCTGACCGGCAGCGTGTATTCTCTGGATGCCTTGCGCCTGATGGGCGATACCGGCAAGTCGTGGATTCTGATTGCGGGGACCGGGCGCATCCTGGGGTCCTACGTCATCACCGGCATGACCGAGGGCCGCACGGTGCTGAGACAGGACGGCGACGCCGGCAATATCGAATTTTCGATCACCCTGGAGCGTACCGACGAATCCGTGCTGGGCTTGCTCAATACACTGGGCGACCTGGGTAGCATCAAAAACATGTTGAGCCTGGAGGGCATCAGCAACAGCGCCAGCAACGCCATCAATACCGGCGCTTCGACGTTCAACAATGTCGCCAACAGCATGCGGAGCCTGTTCTGATGGACTACCCGATCCCTGCTTTCAAAATCACGCTGGACGGCCAGGACATTACGGGGAAATTCGCGCCGCGCCTGGTCAGTCTCGACCTGACCGAGTGCCGTAGCGACAGCGCCGACGAACTGAGCATTACCCTGTCCGATACGGACGGCCAGCTTGCGATACCAAGCAAGGGCGCCAGGATCAACGTACAGATCGGCTGGCAGGAATCCGGCTTGATTGACAAGGGCGTCTTTACGGTCGATGAGATCGAGCATAGCGGCGCGCCGGATCTGCTGACCCTGCGCGCCAGGACGGCCAGCCTGATCGATACGTTCCGCCAGCCGGTCGAACGCAGTTTCCACGATACGACCCTGGGCGCGGTGATTGAGGTGATCGCGTTTCAGCAGGAGCTGAAAGCCGGTATTGCCGAGGCGCTGCGTGGTGTAAAGATCGCGCATCTGGACCAGACCCGCGAGAGCGACGCGGCATTCCTGCGCCGGTTAGGTAAAAAATATGATGCCGCCGCAACCGTGAAAAACGACACGCTGCTGTTCATGCCGGCGGGCCGCAGCAAGACGGCGTCGGGCCGCGACCTGCCGTTGATCCGCATCACGCGCAACCTGGGCGACAGGCATCGCTACCATAGCGCCGAGCGCGATAGCTACAGCGGCGTGCGCGTGTTCTGGCATGACGACCGGCACGGCCTGCGCCGCAGTGTGGTGGCGGGATTACCCGGCAACAGCAAGCGGCTGCGCACAACCTATGCGAATGAGGCCGACGCACGCGCCGCTGCCGTCGCCGAGTGGCAGCGCATCCAGCGCGGCGCTGCAAGCTTGGAATTGTCGCTGGCAATTGGCGACCCGGCGCTGATGCCGCAATCGCCTGTGGAAGTCGTCGGATTCAAAATCGATATTGATAATCAGGACTGGCTGACGGCCAAGGTCCGGCACAGCATCAGCGACGCCGGCTTTACCAGCAGCATCGAGCTGGAGACACGCACCGAGGAAGCAGAGGTCGAGCGCGAAGATGAGGTCGACCCAGATCCTGGCATTACCGGCGTGTATGCCAAGTGGCGCAACGTCGCCACGAAGAAGACCGGCCAGGAATTCGCACCGTCGACCGGCAAGGGAAAACATACGGCGCCGGCGGCCGGCGCGACGGCCAGTACAAAGACGCTGCAGCACGTCTACGCCAACAAGCAGACGGCAGCACGCGCCGCAAAACTCGAATGGGGAAAGATTCGGGAGCGGCGCGAGATCATCAAGGAGAATAACGATGCCGGAGGTTGATGTAGATTTTGAACCGCGACTATTATTTTGTGTGGCTCAAGTTGAGACAAAGAAGTTTGCTATTGAAATCTCGCACATTGATTTTCTGACCGCCAACCAGATTAATTGATTTTTCGATCAAATCCAGCTCCGTTTCTGATAAGTCTTTCTGTGCCTTGATGATCGTTGATGCACGATCATATTGCCGTTCTTTTAGAGCTTCATTTTGCTCTTTTAGAGCGGCAATTTGCGCTTGCATTCCTTGCATTTGAAAGCCATACAGCTGGACAGCGATAAACACCAACGCTGGAACCCCAAGAATTACGCCAATATCTCGAACCAATGCCGCCCACATTTTGATTTGCTTAATCATTTGAATTTATCCTATTTTCTTGAAATTTGAATATGTGGTGAGGCACTACATCAATGACGCTGAACGCGAACGGGGTCGAGTTTCCTCGCCCCAATAGGGCTGCGTACCGACACTATCCTGAAAGCACTCTCGATAAGCGCCTGTGGCGGTTTTGATGATATCGCCCACGGAATAAATTTGATCGGCAGAGCGACAGTAGCGTGCCGGTAGAGTTGTAATAGGCTGTTGAAATAGCGGCCAGTTGCCTGTCATCAGTGCTGCCATAAATGCGGCCGACTGCCATTTGAAAATGCGTTTCAAGCGATGGAAGCGAGCTGAATTTTGCAGCGCCACTGGCAAGGCAGCCAGATCACCGGATGCCATCAGGACGTTACCCATAACAAGCTGCCCAATAGACCATTGGCTGGCAGACTCGTTTCTGTGCCAGCCGCAGATTTTACTTATCCAATTTTTTTTTAGCTTTCTTAGGCTTATCACTCGCCATATTGACGACATTATCGCCCTTGACATCACCGACGAGGTGCTGGCCGACTTTGATATCGACCTTTTCCTGGAAGTGATTCGCCACGCGTGACGACGCCGCTGGTTTAGCCATCTCCGTGGACGTTTTACTGACCACATCCACCATGCCGAGCAGATTCACTTTCCCCCGAAGATCCAGCTTCCGGAAACCTGATAGCAATTCGTTTTCCTCGTCAGTGAGAGTCTGAACTGACGGTTTCCCAAGCATTACATATTGCACATCAACGCCGATAGCAGCTAATGCAATTAGGTAACCAGCGTCAGGAAAGCGCTGATCTTGCTCATAAGTAAATTGAGAAAGCTTTTTCACGCCTCCTACTGCTCCCAAAGCCTCTTGAGTTAAGCCAAGCCGCGTGCGTTCTTCTTTTAATCGTTCACCAAATGTATTGTTTTGCATAATTATCTATTGCAAATTATGTTTTACCATAATATAGTTGCGCCATCCCTAGCAGCTACACATCATAACATCATGAAAATATTGCCTAGAGCCGTTCGTATCCCTCAGGGACGCACTGCCCAGCCGCGTAACGTTCGCCTCATGCCAACTGAGTTAGTGGAAGTTAAACACTACGCGGCGAACGAAGATGAATCAATTGCCTGGTTCCTCCACTATCTGATCTTTCGCGGCCTGGCCGATTACAAACGCGAACTTGCTTCTTACCAATAATCGTTAAGGACGCCACCATGTATCCCGACACCAAGCGCATCCGCAATAACCGGCTCACCCTCCGGTTTGACGACTACGAACATGACCTGATAAAGGCATTAGCCAACTACCAGGGCGAACAGCCATCCACACTGCTGCGTCAGTTGGTATTGCGGGAAGCCGCAGCTGCTCTAGGCCTCAGCGATGGTGAAATAGTAAGCGCTAAGGCTGCCTAAGCCTAGACCGCAATAAGCCGACAAAGAGCCGACGAAAAGATGCCAGATCAAAATATCACCCTTACCGATGCAGAACACGACTTGCTGGAGCGCGTACGCCATCAGCAGGGTCTGGATTCGGTGCAACAGGCAGCGGAATGGCTTGCAAAATCGCGCTTGCGCAAGCAATCGCGCCAAATATCCGGCAGAGGCCGCGCCTTGTATCCAGTAGACAGGAAACCCGCATGAGAGTCATCAGTATTCCTTGTCCACATTGTCATTATCGTGTGCGCGCTGCGAAAAGCCGCACCATGTCGGACATGATGAAGGAGATCACCTACATGTGCCAAAACCCGGATTGCGGCCACGTTTTCGTCGCCAGCTTGGAAGTGATGCGCACCTTATCGATGTCGGCTATCCCGAATCCTGATGTACGTATCCACGTGTCGCAGCATGTCCGCAATGCCTGCGCCAATCAATTAACGCTGACGCTGTAAGCCACCCATGACAACACCTCGCAACCCAGCGCCGCCGTAGTCCCCCGCTAGTTCGTTTTACCACTCCCGATATTCCCTGCAATGCCTGATATCAGGCATGCGGGATTCGCTCACCCTGAAGAAAGGCAAGCATGTCCGTCGAAACTACTTTTCTCAACGTCAAAAGCATCACGATTAGTCCGGTGCAAACATTCCTTTGCTTTGAATCGAGCAGCACTAGGTTTTTCACGCAACGAGTCATGATCCGTTTCAGTGACGGCAGTGAACACGGCTTGACGCTCTTCTTACCCGCCGGTCAACCCGCACTGGCCTTGGGCGAACTGGTCACTCACGAACAGGTGACAGCATGAAACCGTTTAAAAAATTCCTGCTCGATTTCTGCGTGATGACGCTCGGCTGTCTCCTGATGATGGCCGGTCCATTGCTGCAAGCCACCGGCATCATTGGAGGATAAGCCATGGCGACCCACTCCCAACAGGCGCACCAGGACATTGCGTACACACACCTGACACACGCCTACATCATGCTGGCCGGCGACAAGGAAAGTGTACGCGCTGGCCGCTGGAATGGCATCCCGCCGCGTGACCGCCAGATGCTGGCGCATATGGCCGGCATTGGCAGCAAGAAGGGTGACACCACCTTGCAATCGTTGAACGCCCTGGAGCGTGGCAAGCTGCATTGCGAAGCCCGCCGGTTGATCAGGCAACTTGAAATCGTCCTGCGCTGTGCGCAAGGCGGCGAGTTGCCTAGCCAGTTCCCGGCAGCGGGTCACGAATCGGACGGTATCGCGGCATGAGCTACCGCTTCTATTCCGCCGAGAGCATCACCGGCCTGCCGAAACGCATGGGCCGCGCCCTGCGCGACCTGTTCGCCCGCGACGGTTATGAAAAGCACGAACACAAGGTCGATGTCATTGACGAGATCTGGTCTGCCGATCATTTCATTTTGCCGCCTGATGCGCCCGATGAGGCGCTGTATCGTGCCGCCGACACTGCCGCCCGTACCTGTTACCAATTCTGTGCCGACCTGCAATCGCTAGACACCATTGTGTCGGCCATTCGTGAACACTGTGACCGCCACGGCGTCGCCGCACCAGCAGGTAAGGAAGAAGCCGAAATTATCCGCCGGGCGCTGGACAAGGCTTGGTGGTTACGCGGCATCCGCAAGGTCCATGCGCGCCGCTGCGAACATATGGCGATCCGCCTGGGTTTTACGCATTTCAAGGCCGGCGCTTATGTCAGCAACGAAACTGCCTATCGCCAGCAGCGCCGTAATAAACAGAATGCCAAGCTGCTGGCATCCATAGAGATACAGAACGAAAACGGCCAGGTCTATAGCCTGGAAGCGTTAGCCGCCCTCGGCACGGCGAATAAATCCATTCGGCACAGCGAATTGATGACGCGCATTCGCGGCTTTGAAGAAATCGCTTTCGACCTGGGTCATGTCGGCATCTTTGCCACCATCACCGCACCGAGTAAATATCATGCCGTCCTGAGCAAGAACGGCGAACCTAACCCGAAATACAAGGCGTTTGGCGAACCGACGCCACGCGATGCGCAAGCTTATCTGTGCGACGTGTGGAAGAAAATCCGCTCCAAGCTGCACCGCGACGGTATCCACGCCTACGGCTTCCGTATTGCTGAACCGCACCATGACGGCTGCCCACACTGGCACATGCTGATGTTCGTCGCGCCCGAACACCTGGAGCGTTACGAGAAAGTCATGACAGCTTATGCCATGCGCGAAGACGGCGACGAACGCGGAGCTAAGAAGAACCGTGTCAAGTTGGTGCGTATCGAAGCCGGCAAGGGAACCGCTGCGGGTTACATCATCAAGTATGTCACCAAGAACACCGATGGCAAGAATCTGGACGAACACCATGTCATCGAAGATGGGCAAAAGCATATTCTGGTGGAAGACCTGGTCGGTGACGAACTGATTAAGCCGAGTCAGAGAGTTTGCTATTGGGCGCAGACCTGGGGCATCCGGCAATTTCAGCAGGTCGGCGGCGCGCCTGTCGGTCCATGGCGCGAGTTACGGCGCGTCAAGAGCGAAAGCATCCTGCATGCGCCTGACGCGGTGAAATCGGCGTGGCAGGCTGCACAGAGCATCAAGGCAACGGAAATCAATGTTGTCGACGGCAAGCGTGTCAAAACCGTCAAGACCATCAAGCAAGCCTCCTACCGCGATTACCTGCTGGCGCAGGGCGGCCCCATGGTCGGGCGCAAAGGGCTAGTCAAGATCGCCACACGCAGCACCGTAGTCGAGGGAAAGTACGCGACCTATGAGATGGAGAAGCCATGCGGGATTTATCACGCATGGAATCCGCACGCCGTGTACGAATCGGTACGTTATCAGTGGACGGTCGTCGGCGCCGCCAAGGCTGTGGTCTTTGACGTACCTTGGACTGGTGTAAATAACTGTACGAAAAAATCTAAAAAGAAAATATCGACTTCAGTTTTAACGCCGGAAGAAATAGCAGCAACAGCAGTTCGGCTTGCTGATTTCAACGAAAAAAATCCGCAGCCGGCCTACCAGCCTACCGACTGGTCGGCGATAGATAAAAAATCGAAAGACCTAGAACGGGAAACCGACAAATTTGCCGCTGCGATGAACGCGCAGTGTGAAGACACGTGCCGGCAGGAAGCCGCGGCTTACGAAAAAAACGACATGGCGGCACGCAAGCGCCTTGTCACGACCTGGGCAGCCATCGGCGCCTGCCCATATCCACGCATTTTTATTACTGAAAGGGACCTATGAAAACCATGATGTACGTGTGCCTCAATTCGCTTATCGGCTTCGCCCTGGTTGGCATTGCCGAGATCATCGAGCCGGCATTGATACGTCGCAAGATCCGCTACCACGGCGTGCTGGCATTCTTCACAGCCCTGCTCATTCTCGGTGCGCTGCTGGTCGGCCTGCTCCTGGGGGCCTTTCATGAATAAGGCCACTCAACCCATCACCGTCAGAGTGCGCGACCGCGTTACGTTCGACACCGACGAAGGACCTCAGGCCGGCTACGTCAACGATCTGCGACGAGACCTGGGCAATGGCGAGCTGCATGCCTGGGTTGAGTTGGAGCACCAATGGCCAGGATGTTTCCGTGCTGTGCCTATATCGCACATCCAATCGTCCGAGCAGGTTGGGCCACCGTCGGCAATGTACTTCGGATCAGACCGACGGAATCATGCTAGTGAATTCAAACGACTGTATTTGTGCAATTTTGAAGCTATCGATAAATCAGGAAGGGCAATTCAATGAAAATAGATCACCAAATATCATTCGAAACAGCGAACAACATAAGCTGTTCCAACAGCAGGTCGATGCTCAGGAAGTCCGTAGATGGTGTTGAACCTGGGGTGCGTGTGGATGCCAAAATCGACCAGACTCAGAGTCTTAAGAAAATCGTATACAGCCGTAATTTCCTCCATTCCGTCACCATCAATCGCACGGTACACAACCTTAGTACCTTCGATGTCAGAGAGTATTCCGACCCGGTGTGGGGGGCCGCCAAAGGTCTCCATGGAAAACGCGCTGATCCAATCAGCGATTTTGGAATCAAAGTCGGGTGTTTTGTCACTGCTGCTGAAATGCGTTTTCATGCGGTAATTGCCATTTTGTTAAAAGGAATGTGGAAGTATATGCTACGTCGCCCACGATGGACATGGCAGCTGTGCCTATGGCATGCGGCCCCCTTCTTTTCAATTACAGATGCAAGGTCGAACAACACGGCAGCCGAGCCGGCGCATACGGAGCAACGGAAATGAGCGACGTTGAGTTGATAAATAGGCTGGCTGAGGCTCTAGCAAAGCACTTTAAGCCAAGCATCCCACTTGGAATTGATCTGTGGGATATAGCAACGATAGGCCAATATTTGAAGCGAGATGCATCAGTCGTGCGAGAACGGATCGCTTGCCTGCCAGATTTTCCAAAGGCCATACGCTTGCCGTCAAACAAAGGGAGAGCACATCCACTTTATAAGGCATCAGAGGTCATCTGCTGGTCAGAAAAGTATCGAGAAAAGCGCTGATTTGGTCGACACCAGCTTTCTGGATTGCCCTTCGGCGGCTACGCTTGCTGGTGATTCGCAATTAAATTCTCTTGAAAGCATCACAATACTTGCTACTATTGAATTGTAGTCATATAGAAATTGTTTTTACTGAATGATTTTTAATTGGGGAGAATACTTTTGACTGCAGAGGTCGTGATTCTTAATAAAAATGGCATTGCCATGGCAGCCGATAGCGCCGTCTCTATTGGTCGTAGAAAAGTGTACAACTCAGCAAACAAGCTGTTTGCACTGTCTAGAAAACAACCAATTGGAATAATGATTTATGGCAGTGCCCAATTCATGGGCATTCCTTGGGAAGCCTTAATAAAATATTTTCGTAAAAACATTTTAAAAAATTCCAGCTACGCATCAGTTGACGAATATGCAAAGGAATTTATTAAATTCTTATCAACAACAAAACTGATACCTTCAGAAAACGAGGAAATGCACGTCATACAAACTGCTTTATCTTGCATTATGGAATTTGTTGGGCCTATTGATAACGCAATCAAGGACGTCATTGAACAAAATGGAAAGATATCCGTCTCAATGGCAAAATCTCTAGCAAATAGCGAGATTGATGCATGGCTTAAAAGACAAAAAGATAGGAGCGTAAAGCGGGAATGCACTGTCGCCCAAGCGAAATATCTCAAAAAGACATTTGAGGCGAAACTTAAGGCATTTATCGCTGCACACCTAACTCGGCTAGGAACTACTCAAGCTTTTCAAACGAAAATCCTGGCCGCAATTTTGCTCAAACTGTCATCAACGGAACCTGGCTCTGGTCGGACAGGTGTTGTATTTGCTGGCTTTGGAACCGAAGATATCTACCCATTCTCAATTGCTTATGATATTTGTGGGCGATTCAATGGCTTTCTAAGGTCGCGCAAGAATCGTGAGCAAAAAATTAACGGTAAATTAAGCGCTTCGATTTTGCCATTTGCACAAAGCGAGATGGTCCATACTTTTATGCGCGGAATTGATCCGAGTTTTTTTTCTGCGATCAATACAAAATTGGAGCAGATTTTTGAGGACGTGCCGAAAGCAATTCTTGCTAAGTATGGTTTTGTCCCCACTACGAAACAAGAAGCAAGCATGCGGGATGACTATAAAAAAGTATTCTCGGCAGTTACCAGCGAATTGACTAAAATTCAGCAAGAAAAATTTATATCGCCCGTACTCGATAGTGTCGCCGCCTTGCCAATTGACGAACTTGCAGCCATGGCAGAGTCACTAGTCAGTTTGACGTCCTTTAAGAGGAAGGTCACTATGGTTCCTGAATCCGTCGGTGGCCCCGTCGACGTTGCAGTAATTACCAAAGGCGATGGCTTCATTTGGATAAAAAGAAAACACTACTTTAAACCTGAACTGAACCCATATTATTTTCAACTTGACGTGTAAGGATAATTTACTATGGCAACCAAAAAAACGGCTTCAACCGAAATATTTTTTTCGTCGATTCATGAATGGAGAAACCAATCTTTGCCAAAAGAGATGTCAACTGCATTGGAAGATCACGAACTTGAATCTGAAGACGACATCTCCGCAATTCTGTCGTCTCGCATTGATGCACGGCTAAAGGCTGGGAAAATCCTACAGAAGGTCAAAACCCAATAACAGAGTGGCACAAGCCATTCAATAGCAGTCCTCGAATGCCTCGTTATCAATCCAATCGCTCTGCCAATTGAGCGGCTGTTTCATTGTAATAAATTTGCAGCATACGTAGATCGCGATGCCCGACCATTCTCGCCAACTCCAGGACATTGAGCTTTTTTGCAAGGCGAGTGATGGCTTCATGGCGAGTGTCGTGGAACGTCAACCCATCAATCATGCTTCTGTCTCGCGCTTTGCGAAACAAGCGATCAAGCGATACCGAGTTCAAACCGAATAGCGGTTCGCCGTCCTTGACCTTCGGCAGTAAGGAAAGCAACTCAAGGGCACGAGTTGAAAGAGGCACATCTCGCTTCGTGCCATTTTTCGTAATCGGTAGATGTGCGACCCTCCCTGTAACGTGTTCCGGTAACATGGCGCAAATTTCACCGGCGCGCATTGCCGTCTCAATAGCGAACAAAAATGCCACTGCCACAGCCTGGCTTTTTGTTTTGACCTTATTATCATCAAAGCCCAACGCATAGGTAATGCGGTCACTCTCATCAGGCGAGATCAAACGATCACGGGCCTCAGGATTTGCGGGCCTGCGTACATTCGTTGTCGGACTGGCTTCCATCCATTTCCACTCTCGCGTCGCAGTCGAGAAAACGTGAGAGAGTAAATTCAGATCGCGATTGATCGTAGACCCGGCAACCGTCTGCAAACGCATGTCGCGCCATTGCCCCAGGAAATCCGACGTCAATTCGTTCAATCTGATATCGCCGAGTCTGTTCCCGTCAACGACCATATCGGCAATTGCCGTTAGTCGCTTCCCCTCCCACTCTTTACCGCGTTTAGTTGGCGACACCTCCTTTTCGTAACGACGAAAAGCGTCTTCACAAGTCTTTCCCTTAACCAGACCGCTTGCCTTGTCCGTGCGTAGCTCGGTGTCACGCTTTGCCGCCCAAGCAGTGGCCTGAGCTTTAGTCGCGAATGTACCCGAATCGCGTTGCCCCTGGACATAGAGCTGAACGCGCCAAACATCCCCATCTTTTTTGAATGATGCCATTTCGTAATTCGTTCGTAAAATTTTCGTAAATGGTAACAGCAAAACGCGCGAAATTACGGGTTTTCGTGGGAATAGCGAAAGAAGGAGAATCGCCGAAAAGCCTTTAAATACGTGGCTTACGGCCGATTATAGGGAGTTAAAGAGAAGGGACTTGGTCCCGCCAACAGGAATCGGACCTGTATCTAGCGCTTAGGAGGCACTCGTTCTATCCATTGAACTATGGCGAGACAACGCGCAGCCTGGATCGGCTGCGGCGAAATTGTATCAGAGCCAGGGCCACTTGGTGTCAATCAAGTGATACGACATCAGCTTCGGCAGCTTTCTCAGCCCTTGGCGAAGCCGCCGCAAGCCAGTCCCGCACCTGTTCGGCAACCCAGCCGCCGGCATCCCGGGTCACGGCATCCCGGGTCAGGTCTTACAATGACACACAATACTCTGCTGCTTAATGCTAGTTCTCAGAATCTGATAGCGAAAATGTGTCATTGCAAGACCTGACCCCGGCTTTCTTTGACCCCGGCTTTCTTTAGGCGGATTTTGGGTATGGTTCTTCATCGGAGGATCTATGCCAACGAGAGACCGCTGCCCGGCTCAACTCGACGGAATACCTAACCTTCAGCGACTCAATCTGCTCTGAACTAAGCGTAGTTGAAGAGTCTGCAATCTCGGCACCGCAACACATGAAGAGATAAAGCGCCGTCAGTTCTTCAAGCCGCTCGGACTTGGACTCGACACTGAACATCTTCGGCTGTTCGACGAGCGCTCCAATCTCCACGAAAGGATCGTCGCTTTCACGGTCTGCGATGTACAGGTAACTCCAAGTGCGGCTGTTCACTGGATCGGAGTCCCCGTCGGTATCGACATTCCGATCCACACCATATAAGAGATCGACGAATATCCGGAAGTCTGGTCGATTTCCATTGACGGTGACATGATACATGCACTTCCTAACGTGAAATATGAAAGGCGGCCAATAGTTGGTCGCGTGTTCGATCTATGCATTGTGCAGCTAATCGCAGCCTAGCGTCGAAAGAAAAATCCTGAAAAAATTGAGTGCTACGAATTTGCTACAGAAAATTGATTGAGCTAGAGGTGGCGCGGGGTTTCGTTCTCATTCCACGCCGTGAACTATGGCGAGATTGGATATATTTCCATTAATATTTTAACCATTCCTCCTATGAAGCACCCATTCGATATAATCGCATATCACGCTGTCAGTGATACAAAGTGATATAGAGAGTGATACATGGCAAGCATAGTAAAAATCGGTGTTTCTTGGCGCGCTTATACGTCGCAAAGGCCATAAAGGATTGTGCTAGACATTCCAGACCAAAGCCCAGGCCGAAGCATGGGCACGACAACGCGAAGCCGAGATCGACCGCGGCGAAATTGTAGCAGAGCCTGGGGTACTTCGTGTTAATGAAGTGATACAAGCGTACCGAGAGCTCCGAGATCAGTCCCGTCCCATCGCGGACACCGCCAACGAACATTACATGCTGCGACGCCTGTCTGATGGCCTGGGCGACAAACGCGCAGGGGCGCTTTCGACTCAGGATCTCGTCTCATATTGCCAAATGAGAAAGGAAGAAGGTGCCGGCCCGTACACGATCAATATGGAATTAAGCAAACTTGGCACCGTGATGCGTTATACCGGGTCATTCCTCAAAATCGCGCTTCCTGACGTCACGGGCCAAGCCCGTCCCCTTCTGAATCACCTGGGGCTAATTGGCGGGGGCGGCAAGCGGGAACGCCGACCAACAGAGGATGAAATAACCGGCCTGCTGAATCAACTTAAGCAGCCATACAGCGACTTGGTCAGATTTGCGATCGCTACTGCGATGCGACGAGGTGAAATTGTCAAATTGTGCTGGACAGATCTAGATCCAGAAAAGAAATTGGTCCTGGTACGTGATCGGAAAGATCCGCGAAAGAAGCAAGGGAACGATCAGTGGGTAACCACCATGCCATGGCGCTTTGATCTTGCAGTCCATACATGACCGACTGATGTAACTTGCGATGGACAGCAAATGCCCCATAAGGGACATCCTCGATTCCTGATATCGGTCGTTCAAACTGAATTCGAAAACCGCCGCTGATCAAGATGCCTCAACACTGAAGAGCCAATAACGGGGATCTCCGTACAAAGGATGGTTGCGGTTTTTGATCAGGTACGAGGGCCCCACCCCGTGCGTCGTACCGTCCGAACCGCCGCTGTCGACCACGACATGCGAGCGATAGACGATCGTATGGATGTGCGTGCTCGACGGCCTTTGCAGGAAGTCGGATGTCATGATTTGCAGATCAGTGGCAACGGCTCGAGAGGAGCTATCGAGCTGTGCCAGATTGATCAATTGATCCGCTGTCAGCGCGTGTAGTTGCACCGCAAGCATAGCGGGACGCGTCCCGCTAAATTGACCCTTCGCCGCGTCGCGTAATTGACGCCGCATCCCGTCGAGTACCTTATCTTGCTTCTCACTCACGAGGGATAGAATCACGACGCGCCGGCGCGGCGAAAACAGGATCATCAGGTTACCATTCGATCGACGGGTGTGCGTACGCACAAACTGATCAACCGCCTGCCTGGAAATTTCCTCCGGAGCTTTGTTGAACGGACTATCGTTGATCGAAAAATCCCAGATCCGCACTGCGCAGTGCTCAGTTTCTGTCAATGCTTCATCCTGAAGCAGCGCCTTTCTAACCGCCTTTTCGATTTCACGATGTCGCTCGGGTGCCGGGGTCAAGCGATCCGGTATTGTGACTGCCACGATCAGTCCCTTTGTGGCGGAGTTGTATGTTTCAACCAAGACATCTTCCAATGCCCTATATAGCGTTGCGCTCCGGCGCCGGTGGATCTTTCGACCGAGGTCAGCTGAGAACATCTTGCACTCGACCTCGATCTCAACTTCGTCCTTCCTAGCGACAAAATCCACTCCTCCACCATGTTCCATGTCCTGAAATTCGACATCGAAGCCACGGACCATGAGGTGGACTGCTGTCGTAATTTCATGTTGAATTGAAAGCAACCCTTTGTCCTCTTTCAGGCCATCCAGTAGCACGCCACGCAGTCTTCGCCGACCGCTCTCGCTGAGGAGTTTGTGGCACCGTACGGTACCTGCGGCAAAGGCCACCAGTTCGAATTGTGCCTGGGTCTGGAGTTTGAACGGTTGATTGGGCTTCAACGACTGGTCCGAAAGAATCTCACGCATTGTCCATTCAATTGCGCACCTTTCCCATAGCCAATCTTTCATCAGGGGGTTTTCGTTGAGTTCCCGCTGGATCCAATCGAAACGACGCTTCCAGGGCTCTGTCCCCGTGATTTGCATCAGGGCCTGTAAGAGATCGGCTACTTCGGTATCGTGAACTTCAACGGAAAATCTCATACCACCTCACCTCCCTTTGAATTGTCTATATTTGGTATAGAGACCAGCAATCTCATCGCGATCCTTGACGTATGCACAAGCACTCTTTGAGACATTAATCCAGGTCAACACCCACCTTCAAAACTATTATCATGCATCATCCGACGAGGGTGTCTTTCGCTGCTTTACCAGTTCCACTAGCTTTGCAGGCAGCAAACCCTTAAAGTCTTGTAGAGTTTGGGGATCATTCCGATCCAAGGCATCGATACCCAAGACCGTCCACATCTGCGCCAATTCGACTGCCGCGGCGTCCAGATCCGTTTTCCATCTGGTGAGCACGCCCACCTTTTGGTGGGTCATCGACATGAACTCGGCGTTGCGCTGTTGGATATCAGCAAGATGTTCGCTCTTGATAACGTCGCGCGGTGCAATGAATTTACCGTCGAAGTCGACGTAGAGCGAGGCGTTCTTCAGATCGTTAGATTCTTTGTGAAACCTGTCCTGTATCTCCTTGAAGGCTACATGCGCTGCCGCTGTGTCGTTGTTCTGTTCAGCTTCCGCTTCCGATGCCGATTTCGGTAGAAAATAAGCATTGGCCTTGTTCTTGGCTTCATGGCGTGAGAAGGCTCGTGCCAGACGTTTCATGTCAATTTTTTCGCCTCGCAGAAGCGCGAAAACTGATGCGCAAAGCATGTCGGCCTTTCCACACTCCTCAAGGGATATTTGGTGAAGCAGCAGGCCTCGCGCCACCGCCCCCTTCTCGGTTAGGTACAGAGCTTCGTCATAGAGTTCATCCGCATTCTGGAAGGTTTTCTCCAAGCCTTCGATGAGCGTCTGTGCAAGATTCTTCGTATCAGGGTCAAGTGACATTAGAGTCGTCCAGGAAATGGGAGACTCGATTGTCGACGATCCACGCCGTGATGTCGAATGGCTGACGTTGGCGCCGGATGCTGCCGGTCGCCACAAGCCCTTAGTGAACATGAAAAATACCAGCGAAACGAGTCGAGCCGGCCAATGACTGCCGGCGCGGAAGTTCAACTCTAAGAGCCCGGCCGATTGCAGACAGCGTGCTTAGCGGCCGTAGTCACTTTACTTGTTTCGCGGCAGGAGCAGGAGCAGGAGCATCAGGCGTAGTCGTAGGCGCAGCGGGAGGAATTGCAATGCGAGTGAGTAAAAACTCTTTAACGTCTGCTTTCCCGGTTGCATGCGCAGCCACTTCCATTCCA
Organism: Collimonas sp. PA-H2; assembly: GCF_002564105.1. NCBI lineage: Bacteria > Pseudomonadati > Pseudomonadota > Betaproteobacteria > Burkholderiales > Oxalobacteraceae > Collimonas > Collimonas sp. PA-H2. Next base: position 3,677,947 of record NZ_PDBX01000001.1, on the reverse strand, counting down.
GCAATGATGCTGCATGCACTGTGGTAGCTGAGCGCATCGGAGATCGCAGCGTTCACGGGATAGTCGACGAGGCTCAGTTTTTGAGCGTTGAAAATGCTGGTCTGAATGCCTTCTCTCTTTTTTGTGATACCAGTCGAGATCACATTCATAGCCAGATTGTTGAAGTATGCTTCATTATAGGTACTCAAAATACCTATTGATGCAGTACTGCTGGCTGCGAAATACTTGGCGGCCTGCGCACCGGGAACAACCGACGCGGCACCTGAGAAGAGCAAAGATAGTGTCGTCCAAACTGACTGCGTTTGAGATTTTGAAGAAAGAAGCGTCCGGATATACGCTCCACATCGTTGGTTAGATGCCGCAATAAGGCGCTCTTGTAGGTTGTTGCGACGGTACTTGTATTCGTCGGTGGCAATATCGGCGGCCGATATCGTGAGTGGCAATCCATAGGCAGTCAACAAATTCTCAAGATCGATTGTCTCAAAACCATCGGAACTATTCTCGTGGTTGCTGTTTGATGCTCGCAAGATCGAACCAGCACCACTTAGCGAGTTTTCATCGTCCGGAGCCGTAATCTTGCGAAGATTTGCACAGCCTGAAAGAGTGATTGCCGCTAAAACGCAAAGCGCACCGAAGCCTGTCGATTTCATGATCCCTCCCTGGGATAATTTCTTTTAGGTAATAACTTTAGATAATATTAAGCTTTGAATTTCGTCTGTCAAGCTTCCTTTAGTTCTGCCGGGAGAAAACTCACGCACTTTTTACGAGCAGCGGGGACGCGCCAAAGCACTTCTCATGCTGCTGATTTTGAACTAACCGGGAAAGTGGGTGATACAGGATTGATACGAGCGGGTCGCGAGGCCAGTAACTATATGGAGAATATCCCCTTGAACTATGGCGAGACAACGCGCAGCCTGGACCGGCTGCGGCGAAATTGTATCAGAGCCGGGCCTACTTGGTGTTAATCAAGTGATACAAAGCCGGCCTCGGCGTTTTCCCCAGCCTGAGCCAGCATCGCGGCAAGCCAGTTCTGCACCTGTTCAGCGACCCAATCCCCGGCATCTAGCGTCAGGTCGTGACCGGCCGCAGCCTGCTCCGCCAGCGGCGCCTGCCACAGACGCGCAAGGTTGTGCGAGCAGCGCGGATCGATCAGGCGGTCGGCGCCGCCGGCCAGGATCAGCAGCGGCATCGACGGCGCATGTCGCGGCGCGCGGTAACGCATCGCGGCGTACAGCTGGCGCCAGGCATTGCTGTAACTGACCGGGTGGTCGCACTGATAACCGATCCAAGCTGTCAGCACGTCCGCTTGAGTAGCGCAGCGATTGCTGGTCAGCTGTAGCAGCAGGCTTTCCTGTCTGGCGAAATTGCGCTGGCGCAGTCCCGGCATGGCAAGGGTCAGCAGTGCCGGATAGTTGCGCGGCCTGAGGCGCTGGTAGAACGGGCTGACCGGCCGCAGGCTGGTATTGAGCAGTACGCAGCCCGCCACTTCCTGTGGATAGCGCGCGGCCCAGTCGACAGCGACCATGGCGCCTAGCGACAAGGCAAACAAATAATAAGGCGGCAAAATGCCCTGGCTCAGAAGCTGGCGGCGGCAGGCTTCGGTCATGTCTTCCACGCGCGCCGGGCTCCGCTCCTGATGCAGGCGGCCATTGCCGGGCAGATCGAGCAGTGTGATGTCAGCCTCTGGCACCGTTGCCCGGAATAGCTCCGGAAATTCGCCCCAGTGCCGTGCCTCCCGCATCAACCCGCGCAGGAACACCCACTTACTCATGGCAGGCAGCGCTTTGCGCAGCACTCGCGGAACCGGCCGGTATCCAGTTCTTGTGGGCGCTGGCGGCATGGGTCAGGAATTCAAACCAGATCAGATGGCTGCGCAGCACTCGATGCAAGCGGCTGGGCGATCTGGGATTGAACATCCCCTGCCGGGAAAACAGCTGGCGCGGATTTTCCTTTACCCATAGCCAGGATCCCATCTCCAGCGTGAGCGGGAGAAATACCTGGCCGCCGCCGGGCGGCATCTGCAAGTACAGGTAATCCCACAGGTCGCCATGGGTCAGGTACTGAGAGTTTTGGGCTTCGAACAGATAATTGTGCTCGCGATAGGTCTGGTTGAACAAATCGGCAAGGGCGAGAATTTCGGGCAAATGGCGAATCGGCGTGCGGCTGTGCGCGTAAGGAAACCAGATGCGGTCCTTGGCGCCGAAGCCGGAATGGCAATCCAGGGCGATGCTGAACTCGCGGCTCATCAGCTCTTCCCGCACCACGCTGCAAAGTGCCTGGGCTTCGGCTTCCATCGGCGCATCGCTGACGCCGCGATACCATGGCAGGCGTGCGCTGATGCGTTGCCCGCCCAGCAGGAAGTGTACCCTCTCGCTGGCATCGACCGGGGCATTGCGCATCAGGTCGACGCCGCGCGGATTGCAGCGGGTGCTGTCCCACATGCCTGCGGGATTGACCAGCGGCATGAAAACCAGGCGCACCGAGGCCAGCTGGTGATGCAGCACCGCATCCCATTTCATACGCGACAGCAAGCTGCGCAAGAAGGCCAGCAATACCCGGGTGCCGATCTTTTCGAGGCCGTGCACGCCGCCGAAGAAGCCGACCGCGGGCGCAGCCGGGTCCTTGCTGCCGATGCTGAGGACATAGACCGGGAAGCGATGTCCCTTCAGTTCGATGTCGCACACAATCCTGCTGTCCAGGTAAGGCCGGCCTTCCTGGATGATGCGCTCCAGCTCGATCAACTCGGGTAAATTGAAGTCCATTTTTTGGAGCCTCCGCTGACCGATGAACGATGGATCGGCACAAGGTAAACTTGTGCGCCATGTTGCTGATATTGTCAAGGAAATACCTGAAAACCACATGCTCCGTGCGGTAGGATAGCGTTTTCGCCCTTGCGCAAGAATCGCACGCAGGTACAGGGCGTGCAGTTTTTTCAACTCCTTTTTCAACTCACTACAGAACCACAGGACATCCATGAGCACTTATGCCTTCCGGCTCCTCAACGTTTTCGCGGAATCCACTTTCGGCGGCAACCAGCTGTGCGTATTTGAAGATGCACGCGGCATGGACGACGCCACCATGCGGGCGCTGGCGTTGCAGTTCAACCTCTCGGAAACCACCTTCATCCTGCCTTCGGAACAGGCCGATGCAAAGGTGCGCATCTTCACGCCCGACTATGAAATGCGCTTTGCCGGCCATCCGACGCTGGGCACGGCCCAGGTGGTGCGGGAGCTGGCCGGCACTGGCGATGCCTTGACGCTGGAATTCAAGGCCGGCGTGGTGCCGGTACGCGCGGAAGGTAATGTCTGGACCTTGACCGCGCCGCAGCCGGACGGCTTGAAGACCGCACCGGAGAACATGACAAGCACCGCGATGGCGGCATTGCTAGGCTTGCATCCGGATGAGGTGCTGGACGCGCCTTTATGGGTGGACACCGGCAGCGATCAGTTATTGGTGGCGCTGCGCAGCGTCGATGCGGTACAGCGCGCCTGTCCCGACAGCGGGCAGCTCGATGCCTGGCCGGTCAGCAGCCTGGAACGTAAGACAGTCTATGTGTTTGCTTTCGATCCTGAGCGTCCGGGCCGGGTGGTATCACGTTACTTCTTCGCCAAGGCCGGCGGCGGCGTGGCCGAGGATCCCGGCACCGGCTCGGCCTGCGCCAATCTCGGCGGCTGGCTGATCGCCAAGGGCCATGCGCTGCCGCTGCAATACCAGATTGAACAGGGTGCGGCGGTCAAGCGCCCTTGCCTGCTGCGCCTGCAAGTAACGGCCGACGCCGCGATCCAGGTGGGCGGCAATGTCATCGAACTGGGTCGCGGCACCATCACCTTATAAGCGCATGCACGCTTCAGGCGCGCGCCTGCGACCAGCGCCGGTAGCGCCGCGTCAGCCGCCGCGTACGCAGCTGGTCGACGATCAGGCTCAGCAACGGTGAATGATTGCCGCTCATGCTGCGGCTGGCGCCCAGCAAGCGCAAGCGGCGCTTGACCAGGGCCATGCGCGCCACTGCCGCCATGACCTGGTCTTTCCAGTCGACTTGCGGACTGTGCGCAGCCTGATCGCCGCCGGCCCGCCATTGCGCCGGCAGGTCAGGCGCCAGCGCCAGTGCGGTGGCCATGCCAGCCACGGCTACTCCTCCAGCCAGCACTTGCTCGGCAACCGCCCTGCGCCGGATGCCGCCGGTGGTCATCAGCGGCATGCGGGCAACGCCGGCCAGTTCTTTGGCGAACTCTAGGAAATAGGCTTCGCGCGCCAGGCTGCGGCCATCGGCGGTTTTTCCTTGCATGGCCGGGCTTTCATAGCTGCCGCCAGACAGCTCGACCAGGTCCACGGAGAGTTCGTTCAGCCACAGAATCACTTGCCGCGCATCGTCTTCGGTAAAGCCGCCGCGCTGGAAATCGGCGGAGTTCAGCTTCACCGCCACGCAAAACCCGGCCGAGACTGTTGCTCTTACCGCGCGCACCACATCCAGCAACAGACGCGCCCGGTTGGCCAGGCCGCCGCCCCAGTCATCCTGGCGCTGATTGCTGAGCGGCGACAGGAACTGCGATATCAGGTAGCCATGCGCGGCGTGAATCTCGACGCCGTTGAAGCCGGCGCGCTCAGCGGCGGCGGCAGTGGCGGCGAAACGGCCGACCACTTCCTCAATCTCGGCGCCGCTCATGGCTTTCGGCTGCACAAACAGCTTGCTGTGCTTGCCCATGTCCAGCGCCACCGCCGAAGGCGCCCAGGCGCGGCCGCCCATGGCCGCCATCACCTGGCGGCCTGGATGGTTGATCTGCATCCACACTTGCGCGCCCTTGTGCTTGGCGGCGTCGGCCCATTGCCTGAAAAGCTCCAACGGGGTGTCGGCTTCCAGCACGATACCGCCCGGACCGGTCAGCGCCGCGCCGTCGATCATGACGTTGCCGGTGATGATCAGCCCGGCGCCGCCCTCGGCCCAGGCCTGGTACAAACGCCGTATCGCCGGACCGGGCAGCTGTCCCACATCGGCCATGTTTTCTTCCATGGCGGCCTTGGCCAGGCGGTTGGGCAGCACGCTGCCATTCGGTAGTTGCAAGCTTGAAAACAGGGCTGATTGCATGGCGGATCCGTCAACGAAAGGTGGAAATACTGTATCCTAAGTTTAAAGTCAACTTGAAGGTCAAGCATTATGAAGATCGGGGAACTGGCGGAAAAAACCGGCGTGGCGCCCTCCGCCATCCGCTACTACGAGCAAAGCGGCCTGCTGCCCAAGGCGCAACGCGGCGCCAACGGCTATCGCGAATATGCCGATGCAGCTGTGGAACGTCTGCGGCGGATCCAGATGGCGCAGGGGCTGGGCTTTTCGCTGGATGCGATACGCAGCGTATTTGCCAGTCACGAGGACCTGGCCAAAGATGAGTTGCTGAGCAAGCTGGACGGCCGGCTGCAAGAGATTGAACAGCTCATGGGTACCTTGCGCCAGCAGCAGCAACACTTGCTGGCCCTACGCGTCACGCTGCGTGACAGCTGGGCCGAAGGCGAGTGCCTGAATGCAGACGCCTTGGCGCCAGACAAACTGGCCAAGCCGGTTCGCCCGCATCGCCCTAAGGCCAATGTCCACGGCTGACTGATGGCGCAACGGCCACCCGACCTGCGGAAGCGTCAGGGATTTTTGTATTCGTAGTATTTGCGCGCATCGCCGCGCACTTGATCGGCCGGATACTTGGCACGGTTAAGCACCATTTTTTCTGCCACTGCCGCGTTGAGATCGATATCCAGCTTATCAGCCAGCCGGATCAGATAAACCAGCACATCGGCCATTTCATGCCCGACCTGCTGCAGCTTGTCCGGGCCAAGTTCCTCGCTGCTGCCGGTTTGCAGCCATTGAAAATGTTCCAGCAGTTCGGCCGCCTCGACGCATAGTGCGGACGACAGGTTTTTCGGGGTATGAAACTGGTCCCAGTCGCGCTCGTCGACGAAAACGCGAATTTCCTCGCGCAGTTTGGCAAATTCGCCCCCGTATTCACCCTTGCCTGGCTGATCACTCATGCTGAAACTCCCTGTTGAATTTCCCGACATCATATATGCAGCCGGGACAAAAATACGATCCTGCTCCGACTGTTAAAAGTAATAGATTAACAATCGATTCCACACAAAACCCTATCGAAACAGGAAAATCTTTGTTACCTTGCGTATAGGAACATGTTCCTACAGACATTTTGTGAACTGCCGTGCCGCCGTTACCTGACGGAATTATCATCTGGACCAAGGATGCATATGGACATGAGCGCAAAAATCGGCGAACGGCCTGAAACCATTCGCCGGGTTACCAAAATCTATGCCGCTTTCCTGATCGCCGGCTTCGCCCTGTCGCCAGCCTTTCTGATCGCCTACCTGTATTTTTTCCAGGATCCGACGCTCAAATTCGAAAATCACCTGTTCCATGAAATCGCGATTACCGGCGCCACCATCGAAGGCCTGTTCGTTACCTATGTCAGCTGGCGCTGCTATCTGTCGTCGGGAGAACCGCTGCTGCGCTGGCTGACTCTGGGCTTCCTCGGCTTCACCCTGATCTATGTGCTGCACGGCGCATTCACCGGCCTGGCGCACCATAATATCTGGCTGTTCCTGCTGTATGGCCCCGCCTCGCGGCTGGCGATGGCGATCCTGCTGCTGATCGGTTTATTGTCCTTCAACCAGGAACCCGACACCCCCGTACAACGGACCAATCCGCGCACATGGCTGGCCTGGATAGCGGCGTTTCTGGTGATTGACGTGGCGGTGGCGATTGCCGCCAGTTCGCCGATCGCAAGCAGCCCGGCATTGCGGCTGGCGATGGAGGGAGGCGCGTTGATGTTTGCGGCGATCAACCTCACCGTCATGCTGATAGGGCGGATCCGCTCACCGCTGATGACGATTTTCGGGATCTCCATCGCCTTGTTTGGCCTGTCCTCGCTAGCCTTCATTCTCGGCAAGCCGTGGAATCATATGTGGTGGCTGGCGCACGCGATCTTTGCCGGCGGCTTTTTCATCCTCAGCTACGGCATCGTCAAGGCGTTCCACACCACGCGCTCGTTCGCCAATATCTATAACCAGGAAGAGATGGTGAACCGCCTGGCGATGGCCATGGTGAGGACCGAAAACGCTCTGCAGGAACTGCAGCGCAGCAACCAGATGCTGGAGCACCTGGCATCGACCGATCCGCTCACCGGCGCCGCCAACCGCCGTCACTTCATCGAACGGGTCGATGCCGAGATCGCCCGGGCCAAGCGCGATAATCTGTCATTCGCATTGCTGGCGCTGGACCTGGATAATTTCAAGGCGATCAACGACCGTTACGGCCATCAGGTGGGGGACCAGGTACTGCAGGGCTTCGTGCAGAAATGCACGGAACAGATCCGTCCCTACGATAGCGTGGCGCGCATGGGCGGCGAAGAGTTCATGGTATTGCTGCCGCTGGCGACGCAGGAACTGGCGGTGACGATAGGGGAACGGATCCGTTCGGCGACCGAAAACGCCGTATTCGAAAGCATCCTGATTCCCAAGCTGACGCTGACGGTGAGTATCGGCGTGTCCCAGTTCGGGCTCGACGGCACTACGATCGACACCATATTCCGGGCCGCCGATGAACGCCTTTACCGCGCCAAGGACCAGGGCAGGAACTGCGTGATTACGGCATAAGCCGGGCGCCAAGCACTGCTGGCTTAGCCGGCGCCGGTATTCCGGTATCTGCCGATGCCGATGCCGAAGATGCTGGTCTGATGGCTTTTGCTTTTCACCACGCGCAGCTTCTTGCTCGGGTCCAGCAAGGTGAAGCGCTCCCTGATATCGGCTTCGCTGGGCAAGGAATTGGCGCGCCAGCGGATGATATCGATGCCGGCCTTTTTCAGCGCCTTGTACTTTCTTTCATCTTCCTTGCTGACGATCTTGGAGCTGTAGTTTTTAGTATCGATTTCGATCACCGCAACCACGTCACTGGCTTTATCGCACACTACAAAATCGAGATTCTTCGAGGTCATGGAATCCAGGCCGCCGCTATCCTTGGTGCCCAGGCAGCGGCCCAGGCTGACTTGCGCCAGCACCATATGGTCCGGCAAGGCGCCGACCAGCCGCCAGTACAGGACTTGCTCGTGGTTCGACAGAGGTTTTTTCTTGATGTACTCGCGGCGATTCTGCTGTGCCGCCTGCTTCTCTCTGGTGAGCACGGTAATAATCGCCAAGATGATGAGCGTCAGCACCGTCAGTGTGATGATTGCCTTCATTATTCTGTTCCCCTGGTTGAATGCAGCGGCCATTATATTTCCATATAGAAATATAATGAAGACAAAAATGTAAAGCTAGAGGGATAGTACGAGAAGATGCGGGAGGGATGGCAGCGGCAGGGGAAGGAGCTGGCGCGGATGCGCGAATTACCATTGTCGCCATGAAACTGCCGGCGCGCCGCGCTGACAGCTTCGATAAACCGGTAAAACTATGCTGATAACTATGTCGTTAAGCGCTTAAACCGAAAATCGCGTCGTAGCCGTTCTTGACCCGGTCGATTTCCTTCAGCTCATTGCTCAGCTCCAGGTCTTCCAGCTCTTCCACCGCGTTGTTGAACTGCTTGCGGTCGGCGGCGCCGATAACACGGTAAATCTCTTGCTTCGCATTGAGGACAGCGATCAGCATCTGTTCTTGCCGCACCAGCTTCTCTTCCGCGATGGTGATCAGCAGGTTGGTCATGATGTCTTTGTCGAACTCGGGGATGCTCTTATCTCCGACTAGTGCAGTTTTCAATCTTTTCCTCTTATTTCTATCAATGTGTGTTGCGGTAAAGCGTTTGCTGCAAAGCATTTGCTGCCAGAGCGCGATTCTACAACGCCTGGCATTTCATTGCCGCACAAGGCCAGGTCTCCTGCTCTGACCCGGCCCTGCGCCGCAGGTTCCCTTACTCCTGGTGATAGCGCGTCACCAGTTCCACTTCGCTCTTGGAACCGAGGAACACCGGCACGCGCTGATGCAGCTTCTCCGGCTGGATATCCAGGATCGCTTGCTTGCCGTCGGTAGCGGCGCCGCCTGCCTGTTCGACGATGAAGGCCATCGGATTGGCTTCATACATCAGGCGCAGCTTGCCTGGCTTGTCCGGTTCACGCGCATCGGCCGGATACATGAAGACGCCGCCGCGGTTCAGGATGCGATGGACGTCCGCCACCATCGAGGCGATCCAGCGCATGTTGAAATCCTTCTGGCGCGGACCGGTGCTGCCGGCCAGCATTTCATTGACATAGCGCGTGACCGGCGGATGCCAATGGCGGGCGTTGGAAGCGTTGATGGCAAATTCCTTGGTCTCGGCCGGAATCTGCATGTCGCGCTGGGTTAGCACCCACGAACCCATTTCGCGGTCCAGGGTGAAGCAGTGGACGCCATTGCCGGTGGTCAGCACCAGCATGGTTTGCGGACCGTAGACGGCGTAGCCGGCGGCAACCTGTTTGCGGCCGGATTGCATGAAATCTTGCTCGGTCGGCGTGGTCATGCCGTCGGGGGCCTTCAGCACCGAGAAAATGGTGCCGATCGAAACATTGACATCGATGTTGCTGGAGCCGTCGAGCGGATCGAACAGCAGCATGTATTCGCCTTGCGGATAGCGGTTGGGAATCGGATGGATGGATTCCATTTCTTCCGACGCCATCGCTGCCAGGTGGCCACCCCACTCATTGGCTTCCAGCAGGATTTCATTGGAAATGATATCCAGCTTTTTCTGTACTTCGCCCTGTACGTTTTCGCTGTCGGCGCTGCCCAGGACTTCGCCCAGCGCGCCCTTGCCCACCGCGTGGCTGATGGTTTTGCAGGCACGGCCCACCACTTCGATCAGCAGGCGCAGTTCGGCCGGGATACTGTTGTGCAAACGCTGTTGCTCGATCAGGTGCTGCGTAAGACTGATACGTTTCATATTGCTCTTTCTTCGTTGTAGCTGTTCGCCGCCGAGCTGGCATGCCAAGGCGGCGAAGCGGCCAAAATCAATTGGCTAATGCCTTGCCAATCACTTCCAGTACATCCTTCGATAAGTTTGGCGCTGCCGCCACCCGTTGCAGGGCGCCGCGCATTTTTTCCTGCAGCGCCGGGGCATATTTGCGCCAGCGGTCCATGCTGCGCGCCAGCCGCGAAGCCACTTGCGGATTGACGCTGTTGAGCGCGATCACCTGGTCGGCCCAGAATTCATAGCCGCTGCCGTCGGCCGCATGGAAATTGGCCGGGTTGCCGCTGCAGAAACTGAAAATCAGGCTGCGCGCGCGGTTCGGATTTTTCAGCGTGAAAGCCGGATGCTCGGCCAGGGTGCGGATAGTGGCGACGTCGGCGGTATAGGCCATGGCTTGCAGCGCAAACCACTTGTCGATCACCAGCGCTTCCTGTTCGAAGTCCAGGTAAAACTTTTCCAGCGCCGCAGCCTTGCCCGGTGCGCTGCTGTTGGTCAGCGCCACCAGCGCGGCCAGGCGGTCGGTCATGTTGTTGGCGTTGTCGTACTGCTGCTGCGCCAGCGCGTGGGCGGCGTCATCGTCGGCCTGGATCAGGTACGACAAGGCGACGTTCTTCAAGGCGCGCTTGCCGGCGGCATCGGCGTCCGGGCTGTAGTCGCCAGGGGTCTGGCTGGCGTGATAAGCGGCCAGCAGATCGTCCTTGAGCGCTGCGCCCAGTTTGCCGCGCAGGTATTGGCGCGCGCTGTGGATCGCTTGCGGATCGATGACTTCGGTCTGCTCGGCCAGCAAGGATTCCGACGGCAAGGTCAGCGCTTGCTCGCGGAAAGCAGGGTCCAGCGCACCGTCATTCAGGATCAGGCCAAGGGCCTGGCCCAGCGCCGCGCTGTTAGAAGCGGCGCTGTTCATGACTTCTTCCAACGCCACCACGTGGCCTGCCTGCGATGCTTGCTGTACTGCCGCGGTCAGCGCCAGCAGGCTGCGAGTCGCCAGGCGCTGGCCCGCTTCCCAGCGATTGAAGGCGTCGCTGTCGTGCGCCAGCAGGAAAGCCAGCTCGGCATCGCTGTATTCGACGTCCAGCACCACCGGCGCGGAGAAATTGCGCAGGATGGACGGCACCGGCGCTTCGGCGACATCGACAAAACGGAAAGTCTGCTGCGCCTTGATCAGCTCCAGTACGCGGGTAGTTTCGTTGCCGGCTTTACCTTTGCCGTCGGTGCTGAGGTGCAGCGCCAGGTCCTTGCCGCTGCTGTCGAGCAGGCCGACCGCGACCGGGATGTGGAACGGCAGTTTTTTGTTTTGTCCCGGTGTCGGCGCGCAAGTCTGCGACAGCGTCAGTTCGTAAGTCTTCTTGGCGGCGTCGTACTTGCCCTGCGCCTGCACCCGCGGCGTGCCGGCCTGGCTGTACCAGCGCTCGAACTGGCTCAGGTCGCGGCCGTTGGCGTCGACCATGGCGGCGCGGAAATCGTCGCACTCGACAGCCTGGCCGTCGTGGCGTTCGAAATACAGGTCCATGCCTTTGCGGAAGCCGTCGCGGCCGAACAAGGTCTGGTACATGCGCACTACTTCGGCGCCCTTTTCGTAGATCGTGACGGTGTAGAAATTATTGATTTCGACGTAGGAATCGGGACGCACCGAGTGCGCCATCGGACCTGCATCTTCCGGAAACTGCGCCTGGCGCAGGACGCGCACGTCGTCGATGCGCTTGACCGCGCGGCCGCTGTCGGTGCCGACCATGTCGGCCGAGAATTCCTGGTCGCGGAATACCGTCAGGCCTTCCTTCAGGGACAGCTGGAACCAGTCGCGGCAGGTGACGCGGTTGCCGGTCCAGTTGTGGAAATATTCGTGGCCGACCACTGCCTCGATATTGGCGTAGTCGACATCGGTGGCGATGCGCGAATTGGCCAGCACATACTTGGTGTTGAAAATGTTCAGGCCCTTGTTTTCCATCGCGCCCATGTTGAAGTCGCCGACGGCGACGATCATGAAGCGGTCCAGATCCAGCTCTAGGCCGAAGCGCTCTTCATCCCAGCGGATGCTGTTGACCAGGGAATCCATGGCGTGCTGGGTCTTGTCCAGGTTACTGTCTTCGACCCAGACCTGCAGCAAGACTTCGCGGCCGGATTTCAAGGTATATTTTTGTTCCTGGCAGACCAGGTCGCCGGCCACCAGCGCGAACAGGTAGGACGGCTTCTTGAACGGGTCTTCCCACTTGGCGTAGTGGCGGCCGTCGGCCAAGTCACCCTCTTCGATCAGGTTGCCGTTCGACAGCAGCACCGGATACTGCTTCTTGTCGGCGCGCAGCATGACGGTGTACTTGGCCATCACATCCGGACGGTCCGGGAAATAAGTGATCTTGCGGAAGCCTTCGGCCTCGCACTGGGTGAAGAAATTGCCGTTGGAAACGTACAAACCCATCAGCGAGGTATTCTTTTCCGGACTGGTCAAGGTTTCAATTTCCAGCACCACCTTGGCGGGCGCGGATGGAATCCGCAGCTTGCCGCCTTCCAGCTGGTACTGGCTGGCTTTCAGCTGCTTGCCGTTAAGGCGCAGCTGCACCAGTTCCAGCTCTTCGCCGAACAGCACGATTTCCTTGCTGGCGCTGGCCGGATTGCGGCGCATCGTGATACGGGTGGCAATGCGGGTAGCGGCCGGATCGAGATCGAAGCCCATGTCGACAGTGTCGACCAGGAAGGCGGGAACGGTGTAATCCTTACGATGGATGGTTGGAGGCGTGACGGAAGTATCGGTGCGCATAGGAGATGGTCGCTAAGGTGACGGGTTAATGGTGATAACGTCGGTTGACAACTATGGTTGGTAACGACAGTCGGCAACTAAGCTGTCTGCATGGGCGATAGCCCTGTGACTTGCCTAATGACGTGCTGGTCAGTCTTAATCAGTGTTAATAATTCGGGCAGACAGTGATTCTACCAATCAAAGCGCAAAGCATCATCCAATTTGAGGGAGATATGCACTGTATCGCCAAACAATAAATATTAATTAGATAATATAATAATAGGTAATAGAAGTTGCCATAATATTAGCTAGCCATCTGCGTTACGGAATGAATCGCTGGCGCAAGTTACAGATCGTGACAATGCGATAGAGCAGCACTATCAAGACTTGGCTAAAATGGTGTTATCAAGCTGTTCTTTCAGCCTCCAGCCAGAAGACCGCTCGTCCCATGTGCCAGCTGCCGCCCTTGCCTATCAGGCAAGTCTCGGAATTGCACCGCACATCCCCCCACGAAGAGGAATCGCAATGAAACGCATCATCAGTCTCTGTTTCGCCTCGCTGTTATTGCTGCTAGGCGGCTGCACCACTGTCGTCAGCAGCAATGTCACTGCATTTAACGAATGGCCGGCGGACTTGCCGAACAAATCCTTCGTATTCGAGCATACCGATGCACAAAACAATGATCTGGAATACCGCAACTACGAAGGTCTGGTGCGGAGCGAATTGCAACGCCTGGGATTTGTGCAGCAGGATAACGCCACCGCTGCGCAACTGAAGGTAGCCCTGAAATACGACATCACCGCGCGCGATGTCCATGTCGTCGAACCGGTGGTGGCGGATCCGATGTGGTACGGCCCGTACGGTCCTTACGGCTGGGGACGCTACGGTCCGCGCTATTTCGACCCCTTCTACGATCCGTTCTGGTACGGACCGCAAGTGGTCGGCCAGCGCGAATATGACTATCAACTGTTTCTGCGTCGCTTGAATATCACGATCACGCGCGCCGCCGGCGGCCAGAAACTGTATGACGTCAGCGTCAGCAGCGAAGGAAAAATGAGTTCGCTGCCTGCCGTGATGCCATATCTGGTGCGCAGCGCCTTTACCGATTTCCCGGGCAAGAGCGGCGTGCCGCATGTGGTCAAAATAAAGGTGGAAGACCAGCAGTAAACACCGGCCATGAAAAAACGGCCTGTGCTCCCGCACCAGCGGGGTCACAGGCCGTTTTCATATGCAGAGACGACTTAGCTATAAAACCATTCGCTGGCAAAGGTAATGAAACCAATCAGTATCACCGCCAGCACCAGCACAATCAGCAGACGGCCGAATTTGGGCGTGCCGTCGCTACCGGCCGGCAACTCCTCCGGATGGTTCATCGGATTTTCCAGCCCGGCCTGCGGCTGCTCTTTCATGGGGTCATTCATTCATGCCTCAGTAGCTCAGTAGATGACGCGTAACGCATTGGCCCGGCTCCGCGATAGCCTCAGGGAACCAGGATGGTGGAACCGGTGGTCTTGCGCCCCTCCAGGTCCGCATGCGCCTGCGCCACGTCTTTCAGGGCATAGCGCTGGTTGATTTCAATCGTGATTTTTTTGCTCTCCACCATCTGGAACAGATCCGCAGCAGCGGCTTCCAGGTCGGCACGGGTCGAGACATAGCTCGGCAGCGACGGCCGGGTAATCGTCAGCGAACCGCGCGACGCCAGTTCATTGAGGCTGAACGGCGGCACCGCACCTGAGGCATTGCCGAAACTGACCATGGTGCCCAGCGGCGCCAGGCAATCCAGCGAGCCGATGAAGGTATCCTTGCCGATCGAGTCATACACTACCGGCACGCCCTTGCCGCCAGTGATTTCCCGCACCCGCTCGACAAAATTCTCGGTCTTGTAGTTGATTACATGGGTACAGCCGGCCGCCGTCGCCAGCGCTGCTTTTTCAGCCGAGCTGACGGTGCCGATCATGGTCACCCCGAGCGCCCGCGCCCATTGGCTGGCGATCAGGCCGACGCCGCCGGCGGCGGCGTGGAACAGGATGGTTTCGCCGCCGCGCAGGGGGAAGGTGCGGCGGAACAGATACTGAGCGGTCAAACCTTGCAAGGTCATGGCGGCCGCGGTATCGAAGCTGATGGCATCGGGTAATTTGATCAGGAACGCGGCAGGCATCACGCGCGCCTCGGAATAGGCGCCGTTGGGCCGGGTCGCATAGGACACGCGGTCGCCGACTTTCACGTGCGTCACGCCCGCGCCGACTGCCTCGATCACACCGGCGGCTTCCTGGCCAAGGCCGCCCGGCAAGGGCTGCGGATACAGGCCGGTGCGGAAATAGACGTCGATAAAATTCAAGCCGCAGGCGACGTGCCGGATCCGGACTTCTCCCGGACCGGGGTCGCCAACTTCAACGTCGACATACTCCATGACTTCGGGACCGCCGGTTTTCGATATCCTGATTGCTTTTACCATGATTGCTTTCACCTCCTAATGATTCTCTTGTGCTATTGCTTAACATCGCATGAAACTGCAAAAATCATTATCTGACTGGGCTTTTACGCCTTCTTCTTTGAGATCAGATAAATCCCCACCAACACCAGACCGGTGCCTGTCAGCTGGATCACCGCAATCGGCTCCCCCAGGATCAGCGCACCTAAAAACAAGGTCGAAACCGGCCCCACCATGCCTGCCTGCGCCGCCGTCGCGGGGCCGATGCGCGCCACCGCGATCATCGTCAGGAACACCGGCAGCACCGTGCAAAACACTGCGTTAATCAATGACAAGCCATACACTTGCGGCAGCTGCTGCAACAGCACCGGCCAAGGCCGCAGCAGCAGGAACTGCACGATGCAGGCGGCACATGAAACACACATCGCATACGCCACCAGCCGCATCGCTCCGACCCGGCTCACCAGCTCGCCCGACAGCATCAGGTAGAGCGCATAGCTGACCGCTGCGCCCAGCACCAGCAAGCTTCCCAGGCCGATATTGGCGCCGCCCAGGCGCACGTCATGCAAAAACACCAGCACCGTTCCCAGATAGGAAATCAGCACTGCAGCCCACTCCAGCCGGCTCACCCGGCGCTGATAAAAAAAGAAAGACATCAGCAGCACGAAGGACGGCGTCAAAAACAGTATCAAACGTTCCAGCCCGGCCGAAATATACTGCAAGCCGAGGAAATCAAGAAAACTCGACAGGTAATAGCCGATCAATCCCAGCACCACTATCCGCACCCGGTCCAGATTCGACAGCGGCGTTTCGCTGCGCGCCTTCCACACCGCCACCGCGGCAAACAAGGGCAAGGCGAACAGCATGCGAAAAGTAATCAGCAACACCGCATCGACCGGATAGCGATAAATCAGCTTGGCCACAATCGCCTTGGCTGAAAACAGAATCGCGCCGGCGACGGCAATTGCCAGGCCGCCAAGAAAAAGCTGGCGATCGACCGCCGGTAACTTGCTACTCATCGAATGCTCATGGGGGAATTGTAATGGGTATGTGAAGATCGCGTTGCTAAGGGATTGGATAGGAAAAAATGGCTATGCCATTTCTTCCTGTTCACGCGCTCACGGATTGCCTGCAAAGCGCAGGGGGGGTTACTTTTTCTTCAGCAAAGAGCCCAGCACGCCGCGTATCAGTTCGCGGCCGACTTGCGAACCGATGGTGCGTGCAGTCGATTTCACCACCGCCTGCACCACGCTGTCCTTGCGTCCGGAACCGCCGCCGAGCAAGCCGCCCAGGGCGCTGCCCCAGGAACTGACGGTAGCGCCTATCGATGAATCCGCGCCGTCTTTGGTCGCTGGCGCGCCGGCGCTGCGGCCTTTGAGTTTTTCGTAAGCGGACTCGCGATCGACCGCGTTTTCATAAACGCCGGCGACGATGGAAGTCGCCATCAGCTGCTTGCGTTCCTCATCCGTGATCGGCCCGATCTGCGACGCCGGCGGCAGGATGAAGGCGCGTTCGACAATGGTCGGACGGCCCTTCTCGTCGAGGAAAGATACCAGCGCTTCACCGACGCCAAGCTCGCTGATCACCTCCGCGGTGTTCAAGCCCGGATTGGCGCGAAAGGTGTCGGCAGCGGCTTGCACCGCTTTCTGGTCGCGCGGGGTATAGGCGCGCAGCGCATGCTGTACGCGATTGCCGAGCTGGCCCAGCACGGTGTCGGGAATGTCGAGCGGATTCTGGGTGACGAAGAAGACACCGACGCCCTTGGAACGGATCAGCCGCACCACTTGTTCGATCTTTTGCAGCAAAGGCTTGGGGGCTTCGCTGAACAGCAAATGCGCTTCATCAAAGAAAAACACCAGCTTGGGCTGGTCCAGGTCGCCCACCTCGGGCAAACGTTCAAACAGCTCCGACAGCATCCACAGCAAAAAGGTGGAATACAGGCGTGGCGCATTCATCAGCTTGTCCGCCGCCAGGATATTCACCACGCCCTTGCCGTTGCCATCGGTCTGGATCAGGTCGTCGATGTTCAGCATCGGTTCGCCGAAGAACTGCTCGCCGCCCTGTTCGCCGATGCCGATCAGGCCGCGCTGGATGGCGCCGATGCTGGCCGCCGAGATATTGCCGTATTCAGTCTGGAAGCTGGCGGCGTTGTCGCCGACATGCTGCAGCATGGCTCGCAAGTCTTTCAAATCCAGCAGCAGCAAACCGTTGTCGTCAGCGATCTTGAACACCAGCTGCAGCACGCCCTGCTGGGTATCGTTCAGGTTCAGCATGCGCGCCAGCAACAGCGGCCCCATGTCGGAAATGGTGGCTCGCACCGGATGGCCTTGCTGGCCGTAGACATCCCAGAAAGTGACCGGCGTCGCCGCCCACTGCGGTTCCTCGATGCCGAGCGCCTCCAGCCGCTGCTTCATCTTGCTGGAAGCGGCGCCGGCCTTGGCCATGCCGGACAGGTCTCCCTTGACGTCGGCCATGAACACCGGCACGCCGCGATCCGACAAGGCTTGCGCGATCACTTGTAAGGTCACGGTCTTGCCGGTACCGGTGGCGCCGGTAATGCAGCCGTGGCGGTTCACCAATGCCGGCAGGAGCATCAGGTCTTGCTGGGCATTTTTGGCTATCAGGAGAGGGTTTGACATGTTTTCGCTGACTCAGAAGTGGATTTCAAGAAAGGCCAATATGGTAAAATTGCACTTTGATTATAGCTAACTAGAGCAAGAAAGAACCATCATGGCTGGACACAGCAAATGGGCCAATATTAAACATAAGAAGGCCGCCACCGATGCCAAGCGCGGCAAAATCTGGACCCGCTTGATCAAGGAAATTACCGTTGCGGCCCGCATGGGCGGCGGCGACATCGACGCCAACCCGCGTTTGCGGCTGGCGGTAGACAAGGCGTCTGACGCCAACATGCCCAAGGATAACGTCACCCGCGCGATCCAGCGCGGCAGCGGCAGCCTGGACGGCGTCAACTATGAAGAAGTGCGCTACGAAGGCTATGGCATCAGCGGCGCGGCGATCATTGTAGATTGCATGACTGACAACAGAATCCGTACGGTGGCCGAAGTGCGCCACGCTTTTTCCAAGTTCGGCGGCAACATGGGCACCGAAGGTTCGGTGGCATTCATGTTCAAGCATTGCGGCCAGTTGCTGTTCGCGCCCGGCACCAATGAGGATGCCTTGATGGAAGCGGCGCTGGAAGCCGGCGCCGAAGACATCATCACCGACGAAGAAGGCGGCATCGAGGTCATTTCCGGCCCGCACGACTTTGCCGCACTGAAGCAAGCCCTGGAAAAGGCCGGCTTCAAGGCGGAAATGGCGGAAATCATCATGAAACCGGCCACCGAAACCGTGTTTACCGGCGACGACGCGGTCAAGATGCAAAAGCTGCTGGACGCGCTGGAAAACCTGGACGACGTACAAGAAATTTATAGCAACGCAGTCATTGAAGACTGATACTGAAGACAGATACACGGACTCATATGAAAATTCTGGTAGTGGGCTCTGGCGGCCGCGAGCATGCCCTGGC
Source organism: Collimonas sp. PA-H2 (assembly GCF_002564105.1). Taxonomy (NCBI): domain Bacteria; kingdom Pseudomonadati; phylum Pseudomonadota; class Betaproteobacteria; order Burkholderiales; family Oxalobacteraceae; genus Collimonas; species Collimonas sp. PA-H2. The sequence continues at coordinate 3,659,337 of NZ_PDBX01000001.1, read as the reverse complement.
GTGGAAAATCGCCCAATCCCCGCGCATACAAACGGTCTTCGTCGCGCCTGGCAACGGCGGCACGGCGCTCGACCAGCGCCTGGAAAACATCAACATCACCGATCCGGTCGCCCTGGCGGATTTCGTCGAGAGCGAACATGTGGCGCTTACCGTGGTCGGCCCGGAAACTCCGCTGGCAGCAGGCATCGTCAACATTTTCCGGGCCCGCGGCCTGAAAATCTTCGGCCCGACGCGGGAAGCGGCGCAACTGGAAAGCTCCAAGGATTTCGCCAAGTCCTTCATGCAGCGGCATCACATCCCTACTGCTGAATACCAGACCTTCTCCGACGTCGCCGCGGCGCATCAGTATATTGACCAGAAAGGCGCACCGATCGTCATCAAGGCCGACGGCCTGGCTGCCGGCAAGGGTGTGGTCGTGGCCATGACGCTGGAAGAGGCGCACGGCGCGGTCGACATGATGCTGTCCGATAATCGCCTGGGCGATGCCGGCGCGCGCGTCGTGATCGAAGAATTCCTGGCCGGCGAAGAAGCCAGCTTCATCGTCATGGTGGACGGCAAAAACATCCTGGCGCTGGCGACCAGCCAGGACCACAAGCGTCTCAGGGACGATGACCAGGGACCGAATACCGGCGGCATGGGCGCGTATTCGCCGGCGCCTATCGTCACGCCGGCGCTGCATGCGCGCGTGATGCGTGAAATCATCACGCCGACCGTGCAAGGCATGGCCAAGGACGGCATTCCGTTCAGCGGCTTCCTGTATGCCGGCCTGATGATCGACGATAAAGGCAATCCGAAGACGCTGGAATTCAACTGCCGCATGGGCGATCCGGAAACCCAGCCGATCATGGCGCGCCTCAAGACCGACCTGCTGATGGTGATGGAACACGCTGTCAACGGCACGCTGGATACCATCGAGCTGGAATGGGATCGCCGCACCGCGCTGGGCGTGGTGATGGCGGCGTCCGGTTATCCGGACGCGCCGCGCAAGGATGACCTGATTTCCGGCATACCGCCTGAGAACGCCGATACCGTCACCTTTCACGCAGGCACCACCCTGACCGGCGAACGCCTGACCACTTCCGGCGGCCGCGTGCTGTGCGTGGTGGGCCTGGGCGACAGCGTCAAGATGGCGCAGAAACAAGCTTACGGCGTGGTCGACCTGATTCATTTCAGCGGCTCGCAGTTCCGCCGCGATATCGGCTGGCGTGCACTGAAAAAACACGCCTGAGCCAATTGACCGAATTGATTTATTGCTCCGTCATCCCCGCGAACGCGGGGATCCACCTTGCAGCCTAAATTGGATTCCCGCGTTCGCGGGAAGGACGTGGCCGACGAGGCGGGGTCGCCTAGACAGATCAGGGTTTATGCAAGAATGCTCATGTTTTTAACGTCAACACGAGCTGGCGTCTTATTCTTCCTCTTTTCAACACGATGACAGCACACATCTCTCCCGGCAGTCCGGCCAGCGCCGTCAAATCCTATCTGCTCGACCTGCAGGCGCGTATTGTCGCGGCTCTGGAACAGATTGACGGCAAGCCCTTCGGCAGCGATCAATGGCAACGAGCCGAAGGCGGCGGCGGCAATTCGCGCATCATCGAAGAAGGCAATGTGCTGGAGCGCGGCGGCGTCGGCTTCTCGCACGTGATGGGCAGCAGCCTGCCGCCTTCCGCTGCAGCTAATCGCCCGGAACTGGCCGGCCGCACCTGGGAAGCCATGGGCGTGTCGCTGGTCATGCATCCGCGCAATCCGTATGCGCCCACCGTGCACATGAACGTGCGCTTCTTTATCGCCAGCGCTGAAGGCCAGGAGCCGGTCTGGTGGTTCGGCGGCGGCATCGACCTGACCCCGTATTACGGTTTCAGCGAAGATGTGGAACATTTTCATCGCACTTGCCGCGACGCGCTGACGCCGTTTGACCGTGCTAGCGACCAGGGCCCTGGACTCTATCCGCGCTTCAAGCAATGGTGCGACGACTATTTCTACCTGAAACACCGCAAGGAACCGCGTGGCGTCGGCGGCATTTTCTTCGACGATTTCAATGCTTTGGGCTTCGAACAGAGCTTTGCCATGATGCAAAGCGTAGGCAACGCGTTCATCCCGGCATATGCGCCGATCCTGACGCGCCGCAAGGATATTCCGTATGGCGAAACCGAGCGCGATTTCCAGGCATATCGTCGCGGACGCTATGTTGAATTCAATTTAGTGTATGATCGCGGCACTTTGTTCGGTCTGCAATCCGGGGGACGTACCGAGTCTATCCTGATGTCGATGCCGCCCGTGGTCAAGTGGCGCTACGACTGGCAACCAGCGGCAGGAAGCCCGGAAGCCCGTTTATATTCCGATTTCCTGATCCATCGCGAGTGGGTTTGATAAGCAAGTCCGCAATGACATCCAATCATTCTCCACGATCCAGGCAGTGCGTAGCAGTTCTCGGCGGTAGTTTCGATCCGGTCCACAACGGTCATGTGGCGCTGGCGAAATATTTTGTCACCTTGCTGGCGCCAGACGAGTTGCGGGTAATTCCTGCCGGCAACCCGTGGCAAAAACACGGGCTGGAAGCCAGCCCGGAGCAACGGGTCGAGATGGTGAAGCGCGCCTTCAGCCAGCAAAGCGTGCCGCTGGTCATCGACCGCCAGGAAATCGAGCGCAAGACAGCAACGTATACTATTGATACATTGCAAGCATTGCGGGCCGAGCTCGGGCCGCAGGCATCTATCGTTTTCCTGATGGGTGCGGACCAGTTGCAGCACTTGAATACCTGGCAAGGCTGGGATCGCCTGTTTGACTATGCCCATCTGGGCGTGGCTTCGCGGCCCGGTTTTGCCATGGATGCATCGCAGGTTCCAGCCGAGGTCACGCGCGAATTTACACGCCGCGCCGCCACCCCGGAACAGATTCGCCAGAGCGCGCACGGCTTGACCTACCTGGCAAGGAATCTAGCTGTAGACATTTCGGCAACGGAAATTCGTGCCGCACTGCACAACGCAAAACGACCCGACACGCTGGTCCCGGCGGCAGTACTGGACTATATTGAACAACATCATCTCTATAAGAATTAAATGGATATCAAAAAACTACAAAGTCTCGTCATCGATGCTCTCGAAGACGTCAAAGCCCAAGACATCCGCGTCTACGACACAGTCCACCTGACCGGCCTGTTCGACCGCATCGCGATTGCCTCCGGTACTTCCAACCGCCAGACCAAGGCGCTGGCCGCTTCGGTGCGCGACAAGGTCAAGGAAAACGGCGGCAACATTCTCAGCGTTGAAGGCGAAGACACCGGCGAATGGGTGCTGGTCGACATGGGCGACATGGTGGTCCACATCATGCAGCCGGCGATCCGCGCCTACTACCGCCTAGAAGAAATCTGGGGCGACAAGGAAGTCAAGTTTGGCGCCGCCAAGCGGGTATCCACCCGTACGGCAGCTGAAGAAGAAGCACCGAAGAAGATCTCGCGCCATCTGACCACTTCGCAAGCCTTGAAGCCGGAAGACGACACCCCGAAGAAAGCGCCTGCACGCAAGAAGCCGGTCAAGACCGACGGCGCCAAGAAGGCGGTCGGCAAGACCATCAAGGTAGCGCCATCGAAGAGCTCGATTCCGCCTAAAAAGGCTGCCGCGCCTAAGAAGGCCCCGGCCAAGAAGCCGGCCGTCAAGCGCGCTCCGGCAAAAACCAAGGCAGCTGAATAAGCTGCTGCAGGAACAGCTCCAGCAATGCAGCTCATCATCGCTGCGGTCGGCCACAAAATGCCGACATGGATAGAGACCGGCTTCGGCGAGTATGCGAAACGCATGCCGCCGGACTGCCGCATCGTCCTCAAGGAAATCAAACCCGTCGAACGCTCCGGCAGCAACACGGCCGCTTCCGCCATGGCGCTGGAGCGCAGCCGGATTGAAGCCGTCTTGCCGAAAGGCGTGCGCATCGTCGCCCTCGACGAGCGCGGCAAAGACCTCACCAGCGTCCAGCTGTCGCAGCAACTGACCCAATGGCAGCGCGATGGCCGCGACGTCGCCTTCATCATCGGCGGCGCCGATGGCCTCGATCCTGAGTTCAAGGCCAAGGCCGACAGCCTGCTGCGCATCTCCAGCCTGACGCTGCCGCACGGCATGGTGCGGGTGCTGCTGGCGGAACAGCTTTACCGCGCCTGGTCGATTACCCAGAACCACCCTTATCATCGGGTGTAAACAGCTCCCGGGGCGCGGTAAACACCCCCGTCAAGCGCGTAACTCTGTAATAATCGCTGGAAACATCTGACGACGTATCCGCCGTAAAGCCAGCAATGAAAAACCCTTACCAGAAAATCTATCTTGCTTCGAAAAGCCCGCGCCGGCGCGAGCTGCTGCGCCAGATCGGCGTGGTCTTCGAATTGCTGCTGCTGCGCGACCAGACGCCGCGCGGCCCCGACGTCAGCGAAGATGTGCTGCCGGAGGAATTGCCGCAACACTATGTCGCCCGGGTCACCATGGAAAAAGCCCGCGCCGCGCATCAGATGATGGTGTGGCGCAGCCTGCCGGCGCGACCGATACTGGCTGCCGACACCACGGTCACGATCGACGGACTGATTCTCGGCAAACCTGCAAACAAGCGCGAAGCGATCGAGATGCTGCAAATGCTGTCCGGTCGCACGCATCAGGTGCTCACCAGCATCGCCGTTATCCATCAGGAACAATCGTGGCAACTCACGCAAGTTTCCGATGTCATATTCCAAAGCTTGAGCGCTGCCATGATCGACGCCTACTGCGATACCAGCGAGCCATATGACAAAGCGGGCGGCTATGGCATCCAGGGACCGGCAGCGATTTTCATCGAAAGCATACGCGGCAGCCATTCCGGCATCATGGGACTGCCGCTTTTCGAAACCGCACAATTACTTCAACAGGCAGGCATCCGCATTTTATGAGCGAAGACATCCTCGTCAACATCACGCCGCAGGAAACCCGCGTAGCCCTGATTTTCCAGGGTGCGGTGCAAGAGCTGCACATCGAGCGCACCTTGTCGCGCGGCCTGGCCGGCAATATCTACCTGGGCAAGGTGGTGCGCGTGCTGCCCGGCATGCAATCGGCATTCATCGATATCGGTCTGGAGCGCGCCGCCTTCCTGCACGTCGCCGACATCTGGGAAACCCGCGCCCACGATGGCCAGGCGGCGCAGCAGACGCCGATTGAAAAGCTCTTGTTCGACGGCCAGTCGCTGACCGTGCAAGTGGTCAAGGATCCTATCGGCACCAAGGGCGCCCGGCTGTCGACGCAGATTTCCATTGCCGGCCGCATGCTGGTGTATCTGCCGCAGGACCGCCATATCGGTATTTCGCAACGCATCGAGAACGAAGCGGAACGCGAGCTGCTGAAGAACAAGGTACAGAAGCTGCTGCCGCCGGAAGAAAAAGGCGGCTTCATCATCCGCACCATGGCCGAGGATGCGCCGGAAGCGGACCTGCAGATGGATATCGAGTACCTGCGCAAGACCTGGTCCTCGATCACGCTACTGGCCAAGACCAAGCCGGCGCCGACCTTGCTGCATCAGGACTTGAGCCTGGCGCAGCGTGTCTTGCGCGATTTCGTCAACGACGAGACCACCACCATCCAGGTCGACTCGCGCGAAAATTTCCAGAAGCTGCAGGAATTCGCCGCCAGCTATACGCCCTCGGTGACCGAGCGGCTGATGCATTACACAGGCGAACGTCCCTTGTTCGATCTCTACGGCGTGGAAGAAGAAATCCTGGAAGCCCTGAGCCGCCGTGTGCCGCTCAAGTCCGGCGGTTACCTGATCGTCGACCAGACCGAGGCCATGACCACCATCGACGTCAATACCGGCAGTTTCGTCAACGGCCGCAATTTCGACGACACGATCTTCAAGACCAACCTGGAAGCGGCGCATGCGATCGCACGCCAGCTGCGCTTGCGCAACCTGGGTGGCATCATCATTCTTGATTTCATCGACATGGAGAACAGCGAGCACAAGCTAGCCGTGCTGGCCGAGCTGCACAAGGCCCTGCTGCGCGACCGCACCAAGAAATCAGTATCGGAATTTTCCGCGCTGGGCCTGGTGGAAATGACGCGCAAGCGTACCCGCGAATCGCTGGCGCATATCCTGTGCGAGCCCTGTCCTGCCTGCAACGGCAAGGGCCAGGTCAAGACCGCGCGCACCATCTGCTACGAAATCCTGCGCGAAGTGCTACGCGAAGCCAAGCAGTTCAACCCGCGCGAATTCCGCATCCTGGCGTCGCAAGTGGTGGTCGACATGTTCCTCGAAGAAGAATCCCAGCATCTGGCGATGCTGGGTGACTTCATCCGTAAGCCGATTTCGCTGCAGGTGGAAACGGTTTATCCGCAGGAACAGTACGACATCATTCTTATGTAATATATATTTATGCTTATATTCAATAACTTAAATAAAATTCAATGTCGTTATATCAAACCAACTACATGGCTAACTACACGAAAATATGGCAACGTCTCTAGATGTCTGTAGACAATTAACGAGAGCCCCCAATCCCAGGTTTTAACGAAAAAAATAGCGCTAGCGCGGGAAATCTTCTACTCAAGAATAAGTTTAAAAATACGCCGAAAAACGAGAACTCATACCATGATTATAAAAGAGAATTCCTACCGCCCGGGGCAATTTTCGACTCGTTATCTGACCTCGGACGGATGGAAAGATTACCCAGAACCGGTGCCATCTGGATGTCCATTTCTGCCATGTTTGCTATACGCCATGACCTTTCCAACCGGGCATTCGACCAAAGAATATTTTGCTAATGACGACGGTCCCACAGTGATTCTAAGGCGCTTTATTGATGGCCAAAATTACTCGAAAAACAATCATCTCAAGCCTCTACCTGATCATCTTTACTTCGAATCTGGCTCGCATAAAACACGGCGGCTTGAGCAGATCATGGATAAGAAAACTGACGGCCTACAGGTGGGAGCAGCGCTATACGCCTTGTATTGGCTATCAGAGAAGCTTGGGCCGACGTATGCGACTCCTGATTTCGCTGCACGTATGGTAACTCCACCATTTTGTGTAAATCCGACACCCAAAAATCTCATATTGAAGAATTTGGACGAATATTCTTCGGTGTCACATTATTGGGCGGCGTTCTTCATCACCATCCATCCACATAATAATTTGGACAAATGGAAGGATGACGAACCGGACCCTCTCTACGAGGACCCTCTCTACGATTTCGTCGATAAAATTGATATCGCCACGTTTTTAGGTCATGCGGCTACCCTACTCAAATTTACAAAAGAGTATTTGCATCCTTCAACGGGAATGCCGACGTCATTTTCCAATCGAGATAAGTTTACTTGGCTTGCGCCTGGCCCTGAAATATGTACGAGTGTCGAAGAATTGAAAATTCCTGATTTATTTGGACCTGAATTTCCCTTCGAGAAATTCCGACTACAGTTTGACGCGAGCAAGGAAAAGGCAAGGAAATATAGCGCTACCAGGTATCAATCAGAAAGATCTGGAAAAAACAAATAGATGTCAACCACATTTTTGCCAATTTCTGGCGGTAATATTTCTTGAGATTTTCTAAACTTCATTCGTTACTTAACGAAGGAGGTCTCAATGAATCGCATCAGACAATGCCAGCAACAAGATCCAGCTGGCATATCAACCAGCCAACCTGACAGTTCACATCCTATTCGGCTCAAGCTTCTGGAAATAGTCCAGAGGGCTTGGACTGCAGAACATAGGATACTGCGGCTGCACCAGGTTAAATCCAAAATCGCTCGAGCAAATGCCACTATCTGGAAAGACGTTGCTGACGGCACGCTTAGCAGACCCATATCCACTGGTGCAAGATCGGTGGGTTGGCTGGAATCCGAAGTAAATGCCTGGATCGAGGCGCGGATTTTCAATTCACGCAATCCCTCACAAGCTATCGACATGCGAGAGTTGGTCGCATTACTAGCTCACAAAAATGGCGATGACTATCGTGCGCGCCCCCAAGTATCGCTTTCCACCGAATTATTCAATATCGGTTCATTACGACGCGGGGTCGAATAAAAGTACGTGCATGCCCGGCGACGCTTCTAACTAGCTATAACGTGCTGCACGGACAGCGGCCGACAGTTTGTGTCGCCTCTCTCCGTGCGTCGCAAAAGCTTTGCGCATTAAAACGGTAAAAGCGCCTGATGACTTTACGCCTGCCGACAAACGGCAACCAAGCGTCAGTGAAATCAGGTGTGATTAAACACGCTTAACGAAACACTTAACTGTAGAGATTTACATATGAAATCGATTGCCCGTAGTTCCGTATCGCCTGTCAATTTTCTCTTAAAGGATTTACTGAGCCGCACTTTTGATGATGATCAGCCACTACTCGGAAAACTGATTCTAGAGAAGTCTGTCGGAATGATTGCTGGGCCGAGAGGCAGCGGAAAGTCCTGGCTTGCAATGCTGATCGCCTATGCCATTGCCGGCAAGAAACCACTGAAGCCGTGGGGCCAAGGCATCGGCGCACGAGTTGCCATCCTTGATGGTGAAATGCGTGCTTCGAGTTTACAGGGACGATTTCAACTAATCCGTAATCGCGAAACTGCCCCCGCGTCCGGCAGCGAAGCTGAAAACAACTTATATATCATCAGCCGCGATTGCGTCGGCAATTCTATTGGCTCTATCGACACATTGGAAGGCCAGAAGAAGATTGATGCGCTAATTCCGCTTGGCATCAGATTACTCATCATCGATAACTTGAGCGCTTGGTCGGCAGGGGGAAGTGAGAGCGCAACTTCTTGGGCGCTAACTAAAACTTGGCTGATTGAAAAAAAGACTGCAAGGGATCGCCGTTTTGATAATTCATCACGCCGGGAAAAATGGTCAGCAACGCGGTAGTAGTGCACATGAAGACTTACTCGACTATTCGATTCTTCTGCGTCCATTGCCCAGCGATGGCGAACGAAAAGACACGCGTTTCAGCATAGAACACACGAAATTGAGAGATCACATTCCGGAATTGCGGGAGAAGTTTGATTTCTCTATATGGACGGATGACGACATCTTGAAGTTCTCGGTCAAGCCCTCCGTTGCAGAGCTATCCGAGCAGGACGCAAAAGTATTGGAAATGAAGAAAAAAGACATCAGCAATATAGATATCGGGAAAACACTTGGCATTCACCCAACGACGGTTGGCCGTACCGTTACACGATTGAAGTCATTGCTTGAAGGTGTAGACCGTACTGAAGCGTAGGCCAGACAGGGGTTGCGGGGTTGCCGGCGCTAAGCACGCGCTACCGCGCAACCCCTTGCAGAAGTCCAGGCGCACAAGCTGATTGCAGCGAATACTTGGCCCTTTTACATACTAGCTGACATTGACCATTTTCTAACATTAACCACCCATAAACAGGGGAAAACATGATTGACCTATTCGACGTAGTAATTAATATCAACCACAAACCATTTGGCACAGATAGGAGAATGCAGAAGGAGAACAGCATCATAGTAACGGGGAAGCACTTGACCAAGAAGCTAGAACTGTACCCTGGTGCAGCGCTTGTAGATGTCACGTCCATGGACAATGGCACAAAGATCGCTATTCGCTGCTGTCCGCTCAAGCCACTGCAGGGGCATAACATATTCGGGACAAATAATCTTGTCCCCCTGTGTTATCACATGATTTTCTATGTGCTGACGACACTAGATATTCAGTTCACTCCCAGCCAGCGTGAAGGTTGGAAATCTGGGCATTTCAAGCTGCGAGACTTACATATTACGAATCGCTTTGGCGTAGACTCGCATGATTTGGTGGGTTCGTTACTAGCCCACCTTCTGCGAAACGTTAGCTTAAAGCGTCGCCCATCAACAATGGAAAAAGGCATTGGCATACGACTGTTCGGAGCGAATCCCGGCGCCACATTTGCAATGTATGACAAGCGTAAGGAGTTTGAAGACAAGAGAAATCATGAACAAAAGTATCTACGTGCACTGCTTGGCAATGATTCCTCGAAAGTGGAGAAATTACTACTTAAAGAAGCATCAAGCAGCATTCGGCTCGAAGCTAAATTTGATGGCGGGTGGTTAGAAAAGCGGAATTTGGATTCAGGCATTTCTTGGACCACTGAGAAAGTGCGTGAACTATTTCTGGACGAATTGGCCCAATTGCGACTTGGGGAAGTTCCGTCAATGGAGGACGTATCGCAACTGATCGGCGGCCTGAAGGATAAGAAGTTGGAATTGACGGCGCTGGCGTGGTTGCATGGCCAAGATCTATCGAAATTCCATGGGCCGCAGACTTTGCATAAGCGGCGCAAGGCAATCATGAAAGAGATCGGCATTGATATCAAGCTGGATCATCCGCCAGCGTCAGCTCCGGAAACGTCCATTGCTGAAATCCTCTGCCCAGGCAATATGCAGCCTGACTCCCCTGAGTGGGTCGATGACTACCCTGCTCTTTACTACAAGGGCCGAGGCTTGCCTGGTCTTGATGCGCCATAAGTGAACTCTGATGGTTTGGCGTGACATGGGAGTTTAATACCCAGTCACGCCGTCCCTACAATGACCGGTAAGGGATTGCATGTTCTTGGCCGAGTTGGATGCATTGGGGCTGGAGAGAGTGCCGTCGATTGCTCATGGCCTGCGCTTGCTTGATGATCTGACCGATTCCAAGCTGCGTGCGACTTTCTTTATGTGGCTGCATGGCGAAGACCTGTCGGCATATCATGAGCGGCAAACACGAGCGGCTCGACGGAAGGAGATCAAGGCGGTCATTGGCATTGATATTCTGCTTGACCAGGTGCCGACGCCAAAGTCAGCGGTCGACATTGAAAGTATCTTCTGTGAAGACCGTATCCTACTTGACCGGCCGGAGTGGATAGAGCAGTACCCTGCCCTTTATTACGCCGGTGAAGGCTTGCCGGGTCTTGAGGCACCTTGAATGCAGCGCCTGCGTGACATTAGCGTTTTATGCCTTGTCATACCGTCGCTACATTGGCTGTTGCAGTACTCAACCAGACCGATTCTCTGCCATATCGGGCAAAGAGCGGGTAATTGAAAATGTCTGTTAAATTAACATTGACTTAGTGCCAATTAAGTTGCATATTGCAAACAGAAAACAGTTCCAGAAATCACCTAAAAATGCCGAGGACACCAAGATGGCCGATGATCTGCTGCCGCCGCTCAACTCTGGATCACGCTGGCAAAGATGGGAGCCTCATGTACATGCGCCGGGAACTATTTTCAATGATCAATTTAAAGGCGATTGGAATAGTTATTTTGATGTTTTAGAGGCAGCCTCGCCATCGATTCAAGCTTTAGGAGTAACAGACTACTATGGCCTTGATACTTATCGAGCTGTGGTTGCGGCGAAGGCAACAGGACGGTTATCGAGATGCGATCTGATCTTTCCCAATGTCGAATTGAGACTTGACGTTGGCACCGCCAAATCCTGGGTTAATGCTCATTTACTTGTAAGTCCAGAAGACTCTGCGCACCTTGAGGAACTTAGTCGCTTCTTAGCAAGACTTACCTTCCAGGCGCATAACGATAGCTTCTGCTGCCAACCCAGCGACCTCATTCGGCTAGGGCACAAATCCAGTTCCGACATAATTGACGAACGCGCAGCATTACGGCAAGGCTCAGAACAGTTTAAGGTCTCGTTCGATCAGCTACGCACTCAATATCGAAACAGCGCATGGGCAAAGGCAAATATTCTGATCGCAGTATCAGGTGCGCAGGGAGATGGAACGTCAGGACTCCGAGAAGGCGCCGATAGGACGCTCCGTCAAGAAGTGGAACGGTTTGCTCATATCATTTTTACGTCGAACTCTGCTCAACGTGAATTCTGGCTCGGTCGCAAGAACCTAAGTCCGGAAGATATCCGACAGCACTATGACGGACTGAAGCCGTGCTTGCATGGGAGTGATGGTCATTCTGTTGCGAAGACCGGAAGCCCAGATGGCGATCGCTACAGTTGGGTGAAAGGTGAAGCCATCTTCGATACGCTCCGCCAAGTCTGTATTGATCCTGCGGGGCGCGCCTATGTGGGTACAGAACCTCCGCCCGCGGCAACGTCATCGGAGGTTATTGCAAAAGTTTCCATCATTGGAGCGCCTTGGGCGCAAATCCCCAAACTTGCATTAAATCCGGGGCTCGTCGCAATTATTGGCGCACGCGGGTCAGGTAAGACCGCACTTGCAGATATTATTGCTGCGGGTTGCGACGCCCATGGGCATAGCATGCCCAAACAAGCATTTTTGATACGAGCGCGCGAGTATCTCGGCGGAACAAGCGTGCGTTTGGACTGGCAAGCCGGTGGCAGCAAAACGCGCATGCTTGATGGTTCCGATTCAGCGCCCAGCGACAACTATCCGCGTGCGCGCTATCTCTCTCAACAGTTTGTAGAGGAGCTTTGTTCATCAGATGGCATAACCGATAGTCTCCTATCTGAAGTTGAGCGTGTTATTTTCGATGCTCATCCAGTTTCCGAGCGTGATGGTGCGATCGATTTCGCAGATCTTCGCGAGATGCATTCGACTAGGCACCGTAAAGGCCGTGAACGCGAGGAGCAGTCCCTTGCTACGTTATCGGAACGCATTAGCGGCGAAATCGAGAAGACAAAGCTCGTCGATGGCTATAAGACGCAGATTCAAGAGAAAAAAGAACTCATAGCCCGAATGACCACTGATAGGGCAAACCTTGTGCCGAAAGGTAGCGAGGAGCGAGTTACTCAACTTGAGGCGTTAACCAAAGCTGCCGAGCGCGTGCGAGGTTTTGTTCGGCATTATAAGTCGCAGGAACAGCAACTTATTCTCATGCAAGACGAAATTGGAAACGTCCGTTCTAGTCGTGCACCAGAGGATCTACGTGACGCGCAGGAGCGTCATATAAGCAGCGGCATCAAGGATGACGATTGGCTGGCATTTCTCATGGATTACAAAGGCGACGTTGATGGAGTGTTGACTAGAGGGTTGATAGATGCCCGACGCAACAGCTCTGGTTGGAACGGTACACCGCTTGTTGGTGCAATTGACCCCATACTTCCATTGATTGCAGAAAATACGGATCTTGAAACACAGACTCTTTCAACTCTAGAGGCTGAAATCGGGCGCATTCAGAAGTTAGTCAGCATTGATAAAGATACGACGCAACGCTTCGAAATTCTCTCAAAAAAGATAGTAGCTGAAACTGACCTGCTCAAGCGGCTGAGCGAGAAGCTGTTTGATTGCGAAGGCGCCAAGGCACGCTTGAATTGTCTATTGGAAGAACGAGAAGCGAGCTATATCAGGGTTTTTGAGGCAGTAATTGCCGAGCAAGAAGTACTTGCCAAACTCTATGCGCCAATTAAAAGCCGGCTTGAGACAACTGAGGGCACCCTGCGTAAGCTTTCATTCTCGGTAACGAGAACAGCCAATGTTGATACGTGGTCAGAACAGGGAGAAGCTCTCCTTGATCTTCGTCGTCAGGGGCCATTTCGTGGTCGTGGCACATTATGTGAAGCAGCTAAAAAGTCGCTAAAAACACCTTGGGAGACAGGCGACGCGAAGGCGGTAGCTGAAGCGATGAATGCTTTTCGTGTCGAACATCAGGACGCGCTCCTCCAACACTCGCCGATTCCGAGAAGCGAGCAAACAGAATATCGCAGTTGGTCAAAACGTTTCGCGCAATGGCTCTATAGCACCGATCATATCTCTGTGCGATACAGCGTTAATTACGATGCGATCGATATCCGCAAACTTTCCCCGGGCACACGAGGGATCGTTTTGCTTCTTCTCTATCTCTCCCTCGATGACGCCGACGGGCGTCCCCTGATCATAGACCAACCGGAAGAAAACCTCGATCCAAAATCGATCTATGATGATCTGGTTGGGCTTTTCTTAGCCGCAAAGACTAAACGACAGGTGATCATCGTGACGCACAATGCCAACCTCGTGATTAACACTGACGCCGATCAAATCATCATAGCAAACGCAGGTCCACACTCAAGTGGAGGCCTGCCCCCTATTACTTATACTTCGGGTGGCCTAGAAAATGAAGAAATCCGGAAAAGCGTTTGTGACATCCTTGAGGGTGGCGAAAAAGCTTTTAGAGAACGAACCCGCAGACTTCGTATTCGCCTGGACCGCTAAACCGCCGCTATGCAAAAGAAACAGTCACTTAAAGCGCGCAGGTCACTTTGTATGACATATGCCGTAACTAATTTAGGGGGATTTAATGCTCGCAAACATCAAAGGCCTAGTTGATCGGCTCGAACTATCGCAAGCGAAAGCGATGATGCCTCTATTCGAGGCAATATCAAATGCCATTGACGCAATCGAAGAACATAGAGATGGCTTAAGTAAGCACGCCATCCGTATACGGCTTGTTGCCTCTCACGACCTCGCACATCAAGGTGGTGATGAGACGTTGGTTCTCGACGGATTTGACATTGGCGACGATGGGGTTGGCTTTACTGGTGAAAATCTGGCCTCGTTCAAGGAGGCGCATACACTTTCCAAGGTCAAAGTCGGCGGTAAAGGCGTTGGTCGATTTACCTTTCTTAAGGTCTTCTCAAGCGTTCATATTCGAAGTGTTTTTCAGCGTCGGAATGAGACATTTTTACGTGAATTTGATTTCTCTATTGCAGATGAGTTAAAGGGTGCCGATGACGTTGTTCCTATTAAAGAATCCCAAGGAACAAAATTGTCAATGCGTGGAATGGACTCCAAGTTTAAAGGAGGTTGGCCTCAAGACCCCGCAATTATTGCCGAGCGTATCCTTGCACACTTTTTAATTCGATTCGCTGCACGCTCGTGCCCGCCGATTGTGTTGGAGTCGCCAAACCACGCCCCCATTGATCTGCACGCGCTATTTCAATCCACCGTGGTGTCACATATTGAAGAACGATTTTTCAATGTTCTAGGACATACCTTTGCTCTGCAGGCCTACCGTCATCGTGACGGCCGTTCACGACATGACTTGCATTTGTGTGCAAATGGGAGAGAGGTCACGACAAACAAGTTGCGCGACTTACTACCTGAACTACCGGAAAAATTCATAGATGCTGACCAAGAGCCCTACACTCTGATTGTGCTTGTTACTGGGGAATATCTCGATGATCATGCCAATCAAGAGCGAACACGAATTTCCTTTCAATCCGATGATGATCCTGATTTGGATAGGACGCTTGTGTCACGTCAATCACTAAACCGTGGCATAGCGGAGACACTCCGCCCTTTGTTGGCAACTGATTTAACGTCGACGAACGAGGAAAAGCGCTCGCAAATTGCGAAATTTGTTGAACAAGCGCCGGAATACCGTGCACTAACACATCCACGATATAAAGAATTGATCGAACAACGCATTCAGCCTGGATTAACAAACGAAAAGCTTGATGAGGCATTGCTTCACGTAAAGCGAGACGTTGAGGACTCGGTGCGTAAAGAGGTTCGCCATGTTGCGGCTTTGTTTGAAACCGAAACCTTCGAGCAGTATCAAGAGCGATTCCAAGTCGTGGCGGAACAAGCTAATGAAATCGGGAAAGCCCAGCTTGCTGCCTACGTAGCACATCGCCGCACTATTCTTGACCTTGTAAGTCAAAGTTTAAAGAAAGTTCGCACAGACGATAAATACCCGTTTGAAAAAGTGCTGCATAAGATGATTTTCCCGATGGGAGAAACGTCAAAAGATGTCTTTTTTGAGCAGCAAAATCTGTGGATCATTGATGAACGACTTTGCTATCACACTCTGCTAACGTCCGACAAGAAACTGAATAGCGTTCCTGGTCTTGAAAATACGTCTGGCAAGGAGCCAGACATCTTTGCTTTTTTCTATGACACTCCTATTGGCGTGACAGAATCAGATAACTTACCCAGTGGTGGGGTTATTATCATTGAGTTCAAAAGACCCGGTCGCGATGACTATAACAAAGATCCTGCTGACCAAATCATTCAACGCTTTCGAGAAATCAGCGACGGTAATGTAAATGATATTGACGGGCGCCAAATAAACCCTACAAATCTTCGATATACGGGCTATCTTATCGCCGACCTCAAACCTTCTCTTCATCGACAAGTATATGGGCGCTACCACCGTACTGCTGATAACGAGGGATATTTCTTTAATTTGGCAGCAGGCAACGGATGTATCGAAATCATTTCTTACGACAAACTCGTTAAGGATGCGGAGCGCAGAAATCGCATTCTGTTCGACAAACTCGGCCTGCATAAACATTAATTTCATATCGAGCACTACTTTGTCAGAAGATAAACCCAAGATGTTTTAATTTTCAAGTGGCAGCTATCTCAATTGGGCCACAGCGGTTATCGCATATTTCGGTTACGATTTTAATCGGCTGAAACCACTGCATCAATTACATTTTCCAAGGAAATGCCGTGATCGAAAGTCTCTCTGATATTGAAGCGCTAGCTATTCGCTGTCATTCCGAGCAATCAAAAGGATACATTGCTGAGGCCATTCGTTGCTATCGAGCTGGCGCCTGCCGTGCGGCCATTGTCAGCACTTGGATAGCCATTGTTTTCGATCTGATCGATAAAATTCGTGAACTTGCAGTATCAGGAGACAAGGCAGCAAAGGATATTGAAACCCGTTACGAAACTTACATTGCGCAAATAGAGCAAAACAACCCGGTAGGAATTCGGAGTGCTCTCGAGTTTGAGCGCGACATTCTTGAAATTTGTAAGGATCAACTTCAATTCTTTGATCCCCAGCAGTTTATTGATCTGACTAGACTCCGAGAGGATAGGCATAGGTGTGCCCATCCATCTTTTCAGCGCGTCGGTATCCCTTATCACCCGTCAGCGGAGCAAGCGCGCTTGCATATACGCAATGCTGTTGTACATGTACTGGCGCAGCCACCTGTGCAAGGCAAGGCTGCTTTGGCTCAATTGAAAGCTCTTGTTGGCTCGGTTTATTTCCCGACCGACGACGAAAAGGCCCTAGCTCAGTTGGATAACTCTAGCCTGAAGAACGCGACCGATGCATTAGTGAAGGGATTCATAGATATGTTGATTTTTGGCTTCCTGTCGGACAATGATCCCTTGTTCTACAAACCGCAGGTCAATGCTGCGATTAATGCATCCTTCGAGTTATATCCGGGAATCGTTGAAGATCGATTGCGCAAACAACTTAACACGGCGATCAGGGATGTTCCAGATAATCGCTTCTCGGGAGCATGCTGCTTGGTCGCTTTTATCAAACCAGCTTGGCATGTACTTGAACAAACTTCGAAGAACAAGGTCATCCGATTCATTGAAGAAGGTCCTGCAAATGAAGTGCTAGGTGGATTCGAGCCATTGTCCAAATTAGATGCTCTCAAGTCCGCTATTGAACTTCGGATAAATGGCCTTGAATTTGATGATCTAGCTAATGCGATAAACGCTCATGGTGTTCGCGCACTTGCGAAAGAACGGTCGCTTCATTTTCTGTCTCAAGTGGGCTCATGGGATAGAGCCAATGAGGTTTTTAACAAGGCGGTACTGCCATTATTTTCTCATCTGTCTCCTGAAGACATTGTGAGAATTGTTCGAATGCCCAGCGAGACAGGTGCGGACTTGCCAGGTGCTCATAGCTACGGATTATTTATTGAAAAAGTGCGTCAGGCCGCCAACATCGACAACAACTCACTTAATATTCTTCTCAAAGAAAACCGTGGGAGTTACCTTATTCCTCAGGTCGAAGCAGAATAGAGGAAAGCAAATTTACTTGTAAAGTCTGAAAAATGGCGATATGAGGAAGAGTATAGATTGAGCTTTCCCTGAAATTTCGTCTTCCACAGGTGACGTAAAATTGACGTTACTTTGGGAAGGCAAGAAATGAAGATTTCAAGAAGTTCATACACGGCGGAATTCAAGGAATTGGCAGTCAGACGGGTCAATGCCTGCGAGTCCTTCGCGGCGACAGCCAAGGAACTTGGTCTAAGCGAACAAACGCTGCGCAACTGGGTCAAGGCCGCTAAGGCTGGCAAGTTGAACGGCGCTGGTAGCAAGGTTGTGACACCGGAAGAGATGGAATTGTCGCGCTTACGTGCCGAGAATGCCAAGCTCAAGCGGGAGAACGAAATCATAAAAAAGGCAGCGGCGTACTTCGCGAAGGATGTTCTGTGAAGTACGCCTGGATCGATGCGCAGACTAATCGATTCGCGCTGAGGGAAATGTGCGATACGCTCGACGTGAGCATCAGCGGTTACCGAGCCTGGAAGAGTGGCGGCACGCCCGATCGCAAGCGCCTGACGGCCGGCCAGACGCTGGCCATGATCCGCGCCATCCACGCCGAGGTAAAAGGTGCTTATGGCAGTCCTCGGATGATCCGCGAGTTGCGGTGGCGGGGCTACACGGCGAGCAAGGGACGCGTAGAGCGGTTGATGCGCACGCACGGAATTCATGCGCGCCACAAGCGGCGCTACCGGGTTACGACCGAATCGAAGCACGGTTTGCCAGTGGCGAGAAACCTGCTTGACCGCGATTTCGCGCCGGCGGCGCCGAATCAGGTTTGGACGGCCGACATCACCTACTTGTGGACCGATGAAGGCTGGCTGTACCTCGCCATCGTTCTGGATCTGTTCAATCGGGAAGTGATCGGCTGGTCGCTCAAGCCGCGTATGACGACTGAGTTGGTGGCAGACGCGCTGACGATGGCCTGGTTCCGCCGACGTCCTGCGCCCGGCGTCCTGCATCATTCGGACCGCGGCAGCCAGTACGCCAGTCAGGCCTACCAGGACAAGTTGCGTGAGTTCGGTATGACGTGTTCGATGAGCCGCAAGGGAAATTGCTGGGACAATTCGCCGACTGAGAGCTGGTTCAACAGTTTCAAGAACGAACGTTACCATGGCCTGCGCTACACCACCCAGACTGAAATGAGGGCGGCCAGTTTCGAATACATCGAGGTGTTTTACAATCGCAAGCGGCAGCATTCGACCCTCGGTTATAAATCGCCGCTCCAGTTTCTACAGCGCTGGATCAGTGAACAGAATCAGGAAAAACGAGCTGCATAGAAGTCGTCTGTTGGAAGACGAAAAACAGAGGGAACCTCAGATTGATCTCGTCTCGATCAGGTCACCATGCTTTTCGGCCAACGGCACTGCATGAGATTGTATATGATACAAAATATCCGCCTCTGATGCCGGGACAATTGCGAATATTTTACGCCAGCCTTATTTTTCTCATGTCAAAATCAGATGCGTAAAACACGTTGAAGGAACGTTTGGCATAAAGAAGCAGAGAGGGTAGCTTGCCATCAGTGTCGCTCTTATCGCATCAAAAGATAGTGAGTGATAGGAAATTCAACCAGAATGTCGCGACTAGATATCACTCTCGCAAAAAAGGATGGCCGCTGATGAAACAAACGCTGGGTGTTTTCAATACTGATCGTGTTAATCGCCAAGGCTTTCGGTTTGACATAGCGGGATTAGCATCCATGCTTAACCAGTCATGGCGCGGCTCACCAAGTTTTATTAGTCATGACTTTCATCGCCTGATCGGATGGACGAACGCGCTAGGATTGCACATCCAAGCTGAAGAAGTTCGCCTGATGGGGCGCTTTACCTTTCCAGAGAATCAAGAAGAACACCAGCAAATGCATGAGCAGGCAATGCTCTATCTTCAGGAAAGAATTGGTGAGGTTAAACCAGATCTTAAGCGGCAGCTTCAAGATCTATTGGGGCAACATCTTTCAGGCGAGCATTCGTTCTTGATTCGGGAATGCGTTTCTGTCATCGACGATGGAATAGCCAAGCGAACTTTTCCTGATCTGTTCCCAAGCGATGAGACGGACAAGCGCAGTCTAGTCGACGTCCGCAAATTGAAGTGCATCGGCCCCGGTGTGTTTGAATATAAAGGCTGCGCGTTATTTGCGCACCGCTACTTTCGCCGATCACTTTCACAACTTAACAATCTCAACGATGTATTTCTTGCGAAGCTGCTCGAACTCAAGGACATATCAGAACTTGAGATTCAGATAGCACTGGATCCGAATAGTGTCGGCTTACCTAACACGTATCAAATGCCAATTGAGTTGCAGCATTGGTGGGGACCTCGATTTAACGATGACTTGACTCGAATTCCTACTGGGGTAACTCGCCACGAGGCTACCGAGCGGACGCGTGATTTCCACGGTATTAGTCACATGGAATTCTGGTGGCACCAACAAAATGATATCCAGACGTTGGAATGCGAGGAGGTCCGGACCAGTAGGACATTTGGAACCAACTTTAGTGCCGACTATGAAGACGACGAGATGTATGGTTGCCGTTACGTTCATTCCATGGTCGATTCGAAGACCAAGCTTCCATATCACTTAGACGGGGCCATTCGAGAGTACGAGGAGACAGCGTACATAGATCGCTTGGACCAAGATATCTCCAAATCTGGTAAAACCTCTCGCTATGTCAAGCTTTGGCGCGTGGATGGACCAGTGGAAATCAATCTCTGGAAAGAATTGATTTGCCATTTTTATAGAGATAACGAATTGGCCGGAGAGTATCTCGGCGCCGAAAAGGATGCTCTTGCAATCGAGACCATGCCCTCCCAAACTCCAGCCGTAACAGCCAACACCATTTTCCCGCCGCGCATTGCAAGTGAGTTTGGTGTCCATGCTATGGTCACCTATCAACCTCTAAATAATTATGACCCCGAGGTGGACTGCATGATGATTGCACTTGGCGCAATCAGCTTTGCAGCCGCTCAGCGCCTAGTTATGGAGTATTCCGCTCTTGACTACGTAAAAATGCTCCGAGAATCGCTTGAGGGCGAAGTTCAACTTAGCCAAAATATTGCGTGGATTTGCTATGACGACATGGACATCAACTTGCCACTGCTCCTCCTCAATGGTCGACACGCAGTCTCGAATACCAATACAGCGCTACAAATTCTTTGGGACATGTGTAAATCATTTACCGCCCAATCGGAACATCGCTTCATCACAAGCAACATTTCGATAGTGGCCAGTGATCGGCTCGTTAGTATTTCCCTTGCTGCGTTTGCGAAGGATTTCGTCACGATGCTTCCTCAAGGCATGCCTAAGCTACCAGAAGAAATTTCGGATATTGAAGAGTGGCTCACCGCACTTCATGCAACCATGGCGAAATATTTGAAGGACCAGGTTTCGCCGTGCAGCGTAGAAGATCTAATGCGCCTAAACGGCTGCTTTTTCATGAGTAGGTCATTTCTGCCGGAATCATGTAAAGTACAATTCAACGATGCAGGAGAAGGCACTGTTGAGTTTCCTGAATCAGAGACACGTGTTGTCGAAATGATCTCTTCTAAACAGTGGCACCTTACACCAGCTAGATTGATCTACAAAGCGCTATGTAGCAGCTGTCAATGTGAATATGCGGCGTGCAATTGCAAAGTATTGATCACCCCCTCCTCAACTACGGTAAGCGTGGAGGATTGTGAACTTGTCGGCTTCGCTGTTACGGAACGCTCAGCAAACTGTTCGGCGAAAAGTTAAGATTCGTAACTCTCTCAATCTGACACCAACACGGTCTAGTGCGACTTGCAGTACCGGTGCACAGTAACGCGATCAACGCCAAATTGACGCGCCAACTCGCTGCGATTTTCACCCGCGTCATACCGGCGCTTCAACTCAATCTGCATTTCGTCAGTTAGCTTTGGCTTGCGGCCCTGATACTTTCCTTCCTTGCGTGCCCTAGTGATGCCCTCTTGCTGACGCTCCTTACGAATTCCATTTTCAAACTCAGCAAAACCGGCAAACATCGTTAGCGAAAGCTTGCCCGCCGGCGTCTGCGTGTCGAACCCTTGCATGAGGATCACCAGCCGAATACCGCGTTCGCTCAGGGTATTGATCTGGGTGAGCACATCAATTGTGTGTCGGCCAATGCGATCTAGCGCATACACAACCAGGGTATCGCCTTCTCTGAGGTATTGGGCGCAGGCAGTCCAACCGGCCCGGCTTTCAGCTGCTGTAGTGCCGCTAATGGCCTCATCAGTGAATTCCTTCGTTACTTTCCAGCCAGCCGCCGCTATGGCCTGACGCTGATTCTGCACTGTCTGGTCTTTGGTTGAAACGCGCAAATACGCAATAACACTAGTCATATATATAGTAGGTGGCTGTTTTATGTTGCAATAGGGTTGCATTTTTATAATGCAACACAAATCATCATTACGCAACACATTTCGCAACACTTATATGCTGGCCCAGTGCCGTCTTGCTTGGGTACACCCATACGCACCACTATATATAGGTGGCAGGACACCCCATCATGGCCCCATGCACAAGGCTTCCGTACTATTAAGAAGAGAACTAGAGGAAATGGCCTTCAAACCGGCTCAGCTATATATTTGGCGAAAATCTTAGCTTGCCAATCGCCTCAACGGGGGGTAACTCACAATGGATGGGGATGGATTGTCGATACCGCAATCGCAGATAATTATAGAAATTACTGCTTACGAGACGCGGGTTCTGCCCGCCGCCTCACCATTACAAACCACTCCAGACCACGCCAGATCGCATAAACACTAGAGGTAACAAAATCTACGCGGTCCGGAAAGGTCTCAAAAGGTCTGCACTTTCGCCCAAATTTCGCCCACGTTTTCCACCCAACGCGTCAGCAGCTCCGCCGGCATGGTCATTCTGGCTTCGCGCCAACATGTTTCAATTAAGCAATAAGTGTGAACTAAGGTGAAATCGCCCAATAAGTGACGCTTTTTTGCGCAGTTAACTGGGGAGCAACAATTTACTGTGGCAAAATAAGTTACATCCAATAAAAATCGCTGGGGTCATGAATGGAAAATGTACAGGCACTGCTTGGCGTGAGGCAACAAGGCCGTTTGCTTAAACTTGACACGCCGCTCGGTGCTGACGTTTTGCTTCCTCATCGTGTTGTTGCGCATGACCGTCTGGGTCGCGGTTATACCTACACCCTTGATGTGCTGTCCCTGCAGAGCGATATCGAACTCAAGGAGCTGATCGCTAAGCCTGTCACGTTGTGGATTCAGCAAGCCGATAAGCGCAGCTACCTGCCGATCCATGGCTATGTACACCAAGCCGGCATGCTCGGCCATGATGGGCAATTTACGGTTTATCAGTTGGCGTTTTCTTCCTGGCTGCATTTTCTACAGTACCGGCAGGATGCCCGCACCTGGCAAGATAAGACCACGGAAGACATCCTCAGCGACGTATTTGACCAGCACACCGAGGCACGCGGCAATTACCGCTTCGATCTGACGCAGGCCGCGCTGTCGCGCTCCTATTGCACGCAATACGAGAGCTCATGGAATTTCGTGGCGCGGTTGATGGAAGAAGAAGGCTGGTATAGCTATCACGAACAGAAGCAAGATGGCTCGGGCCATACGTTGGTGATCACCGATTCGGTGCATCAGTTGAAGCCGCTGGCGCCACAAGAGATCCGCTTCCATCGCGCCGGCGGCAACGATGAAGTCGACAAGATCACCCGTTGGGGCGGTCAGCGCAAGCTGCTCAGCAGGCAACTATCGACCATTACCTACGATTACAAATCGCCCAGCAACAGCAAGACTACCAATACCTACACGCTGGAAGGCCACGGCGCAGTGTCAAGCCAGCTCGAAGTCTACGAATATACTGGCCCTTACACCTACCTGGCACGGGACCGTGGCGACAAGCTGGCCAAGATCAAGGTCGAAGCCTGGGAATCCCAGGCCAAGCGCTATTACGCCTGGTCGAGCGTGCCTCGACTGGCCGCTGGGGTAGGCTTCTGGTTCAGTCTGGCCGGCCATACCGATCATGACCGCGATTCCGATGAGGACCGTCAGTTCATCGTCATTGGCCTGCACTGGTATATCGAGAACAACCTGCCGCTGTCGACGACAGTCAATCATTTCCCCGGCAGTCTGGAGCAGCAGATTGCCGACGCCAAGCAGCAGACCGCCGCCAGTGACAAGATCACCAACGAACAGAGCGGCTATTGCGTCAACAGCATCGAGGTACAGCGGCGGACGGTGGAATATCGCAGCCCGTTTGAGCATCACAAGCCAGTGATGCATACGCAGATCGCCACGGTCGTCGGACCAGAAAATGAAGAGATCTATACGGACTCTCTCAACCGTGTAAAAGTCTTGTTTCACTGGAACAGGCTGAACCCGGGCGACGAGAAGGCCTCATGCTGGGTTCGCGTCAGCTATCCAAATGCAGGGCAAGGTTATGGCGCGCTGAATGTGCCGCGCATCAAACAGGAAGTCGTGATCACCTTCCTGGGCGGCGATCCGGACCGTCCGCTGATAACCGGACGGGTCTACAACGGTGAACAGACACCCGACTGGCATACGAATGGCAAGCTGTCCGGTTATAAATCCAAGGAATACAAAGGCAGTGGATTTACGCAGTTGGTGATGGACGATAATACCAATCAAAACCGGGTGCAGCTTTATAGTTCCAATACGAACGCCCAGCTCAATCTTGGTTATCTGGTTGGGCAGCAAGGCAATACCCGCCAGGCGTTTTACGGTTCGGGTTTTTCTCTTAATTCCGATGCGTTTGGCGCCATTACCACCAATCAGGGACTTTACCTCAGCACCTTCGGCCGTCCCGGTGCGCAAGGATCGCAGCTTGATGTGCGGGAAGCCCATCAGCAACTGGAAGCCGGCCAGAATCTGACGAAATCGCTATCAGACACCAGCAGCAAGGCGAATGCTGAAGCCCTGGACGGCCAGGAATCACTGAAGAAATTCACCGACGCCACGCAAGACAAATACGAAGGCGAAGGCCAGCAGCAGGCTAATCGCTTCAAGGAACCAGTTTTGCTGGTGGCATCGCCGGCCGGCATCGGCCTGACCACGCCCAAGAGCACGCACGTCCATAGTGGCGAAAACGTCACGCTGTCGTCAGGGACGGATACCAACCTAGCCGTCGGCAAAAGTCTGGTCGCCAGCATCAAGGAAAAGCTCAGTCTGTTCGTGTATAACGGTGGTATCAAGCTGTTTGCAGCGAAAGGCAAGGTTGAGATCCAGGCGCAAAGCGACAATCTGGACATCATTGCCGAGAAGGTGCTACGGCTGATTTCCACCACGGACAATATCGAGATCTGGGCCAAGAAGGAAATTACCATTGGCGCTGGTGGATCTGCAATCAAAATCAATGAATCCGGCATTACCGATCTCACCAGCGGCCAGCGGGTTATCCATCAAGGTGACTTCAATCTGACGGGACCAAAAACCGTACCGTTCCCGATGCCGACACTTCCCAAGAGTATATGTCTTGAATGCCTGATGAAACGCGCCATGAGCCGTTCCTCGCTCATCAGCAAAGGAGTGCAATAATGGCGCTGCCGGAATTTCTGCAGCAATGGCAAGCGCTTCCTCAACCGCCAGAGCTATACCTTTATGCCATCGTCGATTCGGCACAGGATGCCCGACTGCTCGACAGGTTGCATAAAATAACGCCAAGAGCGCAAAGCCAATGTTTATTGGCCGATGCGCAAGGACCGGAACTGAGCAAGGCCGCACCCCATTTGGTGATATTGCCGCCTGTCGCGGAAGATGCCGAAGCCTGGTTGTTGCTTTTTCGTAGTGCTGCTTCAAATCCGGCCAGCCTCACCATCATCGCCAGTCCGCAAGAGTTTGCACCGCTGCATGCGCACCTGGTGCAGTTCACGGAAGTCGTTCTACCGGACGGGGACGAAATGTATTTTGCGTTCTGGGACCCAGCCGTCCTGGGCACGTTGGTCGGCCAGAAAGATGACCATACCCTGCACGTGCCGGGTCCGGTACTATCGGCGCGCCAATGCAGCAAACTGCTAACGAAAATCAACGCATGGTGGTATTGGGATCGCGACGGTAATCTGCATCAAGTACGTGAGGATGTTCCTCAGCCCGATACCGATCAGGTGCGGTTGCCACTCAAGCCGACTCAAGTCCAGCTTGATATGCTAATTGAAGCCAGCGTGCCTGATCATCTGCTCGGATACATCAAGGAAACCCAGCCGGAGCTGCTGATCGACATTCCAGAAGGTGAGCGGTATATGCGTGTCGAACACTATTTGCTGGAAGCGCGCAAGCTCAACTTGCGCGGCATGCAGGACATCACCAGATATATCTGTGCGGGATTGATTTACGGTAGCCAGTTGCAGCAAAACAGCGTTATTGAGGAGTTACTGGAAAAAGTCAAGGTCGGGCAGATCAGTTTGCCGGAAGCATTGGAGCAATTCCCATGAAATGGCGACCAAGTAAAAAAATGCTGATCTGGGTATTACTATCGGTAGTAGTTATTTCTCTCCTGATTGCCAGCGCAAAAAATGAGGTGGTGGACCACTGGCTGGAGCCGTTGCTCATGCTACTTTTGATTTTCGGCACCCCGCTGCTGGTTGCCTGGTTATTGTCGCGAGCATTTGGCAAAAATTATATAGCGCAGCATTTCGTCGCTATTTGCCTTTGTATCTTATCGATATCCGGGATGTGGTTAGCTATACCCATTTTCTTCGCTCCCATCGGCGTGCTCCTTTCAATTTTTGGTTGGTATAAATTCAAACATCAGATGGATCAAAAAGGTGAGACAGGGTATTGGCGCGCTGGTTTATTGAATGCGCTGCCGCTGCTATGTACGATAGCGATTACCACTTTCGAATATCACATGCTCAGTACTGCAAATTGGAATTAATGATGAAATTTAATGTTCGCCGCAAATTGCTTACGAACCTAGTTGCCGCTGGAGTCTTTGTTCCGCTCGTCGCTTGTGGGAAGAGCAATTTCATAGGAAATATTTTCATGAAAAAAGAAGTTGTTTTGGATGTTGTCTTGTTTAGTTACCTAAGCAGGCCCATTTTTGATGTGTATCTGAACGGCAGCGATATAGGGGTAGCCAGTTCGTACGGTGGGGGCAGAGCAGTTATGACAGCCGTTACAATTCCGTTAGGACCACAAACGTTGACTTGGCGTTTGGATGGACCAGCAGGAACGGCAGGCAATGGCGATACAGTCACGGTTAAGAATTCTTTGTCTTTTACGGCAGATCAAATTCCTGCCGATAGCCATTATTTAGGTGTCCACATTTATCCTGATGGCACCGCTGAATTGGTTAGTTCTGTAAATTTTCCAGAGCCAACACCTAAAGGCGAAAAAATTTATAAGGAGAAGCATCTCCATGGCCGGTGATCAAGAAGAATTACAAGCTGCAATTGCTCGTAGCCGCGACGTTCCGACAGACCCACCAACGACGAAGCAGGATTGTTCTGACATTGTGAACATAAGCGTGTTTTTCGATGGTACGGGTAACAACAAGGAAGTCGACGAAGGGCCAAAAAAATGGAGCAATCCGGCTCGAATGTGGCGGTCTGCCGCATTTGCCGCTGATGTATCTAGTACGATTTATCCCATTTATGTTTCTGGTGTTGGCACGCCATTTAATGGCAAGGCGACCGGCTGGCTTGATGAAATATGGAAAACAGGGCAAGACAATATTGGCGGAAGTGGTTTCGGTGCAGGCGGGACACGCCGCACCGAGTACGGGCACAACAACGTTAATGACACGCTACGCAGTGTATTGCTGAGCAATGCAAAAAAACTGGATGCTACGACTAAAGCGTATGCCGAAAAAGGCCAAAACCAGAGTTTTGCGGATGTCAGCAAAGCATTAGCCGGGCATCGTTTAATCAAAATGATTAATCTCTCGATTTTTGGTTTTTCTCGTGGAGCTGCATTAGGGCGGGCATTTTGTAATGATTTTTTAAAGGACTGTAAAACGGACAAAGACGGGCAACTGACTTACCAGGGCTATCCCATCCGCATCCACTTTATGGGGCTGTTTGATACCGTGGCGTCGTTTGGTGTTCCCGCTGCCAATATGGATGGTCTGTTCACAGAAAAGAATCTGAAGGTGCCGGGGCAAGTAGAACGTTGCGTACATTACGTGGCGGCGCATGAATTACGATTTTCTTTTCCATCAGATTTAATTCGTCAACATGGGAAACTGATGCCGAACTGGACGGAAACTATCTACCCTGGCGTGCATTCGGATGTTGGCGGCGGTTATGAGCCAGTCGATCAAGATCGTCCTAACAATTATGCTCGTATTCCGTTGCGTGACATGATGAGTGAGGCGCTCAAATCCGGTGTACGGATGCTCTCATATCAAGATATCGAAAAAAGCAATAATCAAGCGTTTAAAGAGCGCTTTAAAATCCAACCAGAAACCGAGAAAGCGTATAAAGATTATATGGGCGCCGTGTCCCCAAGCGGCACAGCGGAGCAAGCTGTCGCTATGCATATGAAAGCGCTGTATTCAGCATACGGCACGCTGGCACGAAAAGGAATTAAAACACCAGATCACGCCACCGACATAGGGCATACGCTCGTTGGACATGCCAGTATGGAGCGTGAAGTCAAAGCGCTGCGCAGCCGTATGTCAACTACCCGTCTATTGCTGGATCAGGCATCGATACCGCAAACATTGCAATTTTTCGGAACGGTTTATGGGCAAACGGTCACCGTAGAGCCTTGGCGCTTGCATGCCTGGGATAGTACTGCCAGCGATGCTGTATTAGGGTTAGTAAAGGGCTATATACACGATTCAAAGAGCGGATTTATGTATGGCGTTGAGCCGTTCAGTTATTTTCGTCCACGTGGTATGACTGAATCGAGCATTAATGTATTGGCAAAGGGCGTGCAATGGCTGGATCAGAATGTGGAAGCGGCCAAGAACGGTGTCATCAAGATTTACAACAGTGCTGAAGGCGTCGTTGTAGAAACCTATCAGGCAGGAAAACTGATTGCGACTCAGACTTATAAAGTGGGTGAAAAATTTACGGTCGATACTGTGCAGGCCGGAGAAAAATATGCCGTTGAGGTGTACAACACCAGCAAGCAGGTAGTGATTTCGACTGTGGATGCCGGTCAAAAAATGATTGTCTCGTCAATCAATACTGTGCAGAAGAAAGCATCGGATCTGGCGGACGCTACTCAGAAAAAAGCTACTGAGGTAAGTCAAGAAATCCAGCAAGGCGCGACGAAGCTTTCAAACGAGGCTGGCCAATTCTACGATACGGCGAAAAAAAACGTGTCCGATATGGCGACCCAAGTTGGCCAGGGCACCAAGCAAGTATCGGATTATGTGGGCAATAAAGCCGACGCGGGCATGAAGGTAGTTGAAGATGGCTGGAAATCCACCAAGAGTCTCTTAGGATTTTGATTTACATGATTTTCAACAGAAAGGAGCTTAGCTAATGGCTCTTTCCATTATTCGCCTGGGTGATAAAACCACCCATGGCGGCGTCGTCGTCAGTGCATCGCCGATCCATCTTATCCACGGCCTGGGGATTGCCCGCGTAGGGGATATGGTGACTTGCCCGCAGTCCGGGCATGGCACCAATCCTATTATCGAAGGCTCACCGACTTTTACTATCGATGGCCGCCAAGTAGCACTGCACGGACATCATACGGCTTGCGGTTGCGCCTTGATTTCCAGCATGCCGACCGCTTCGCAAGGGTAATATTTTGAAATTGACAGCACTCTTCGTCTCTCCCAGCATTGCCGTGCGCGGCGTCACGTGGCTAATCACATTTTTGTTGCTGACCGTCCTCTGGATATTGCTGTTGCGATTCCTTCCACTGGACGGTCTGTTCCACTATCTCGGCACAGTTGGCATGACTGGTACGCAGTCCGTTATGGCGATCACATTGTTACCACCGCTGGTGCTAAGCGTGTTGAGCAGGGTAGCTCTGCAAGCGCTTGTCCCTGCCGTAGCCCCGCCGAGCATGGCACCAACTCAATCGCCACCCGAGGTTATCATCGCTGCACCTGTAGAGATGCCGCAGATCGCAGCGTGGGGTGTGGTGACGCCATTCGGTGATGCCGGTGTGACGGTGACAAGTAGTCAGGAACAAGAAAAAATCTTCCGCCCCGACAGTATGATACGCAATACCGAAGGCCATCCAGTCCAGACGGCGACGATTGAGAATTTACCTCTGGAACTACTCGACTATCCGGTCGAGACCCGTTCTCGTGCTAAGCGTATTACTGCAATGCTGGTGACCGTACTCGATACCCTGTTTGAGCAACAACCAGAATTGACGCGTTCTAGCAGCGCACCGGCGACGGTCTATTGGCTGGTCCCGGAGGCGCTACCTCTGGATAGTGAAACACGCCTCCATTTCTCCATGGCCTGGACGCATTCGTACTGGTCCACTGTTGACTATGATTTACATCTTGTGCCTGCTGTGTCAGAAAGCGCTTATGGCGCAATGAATGCGTTGCAGCAGCATATGAGTAGCAACAAAATGCCTTACGTTTTACTGCTGGCGGCTGATAGCCTGGTGAATCCCGACGAATTACTTCTACCGCTGGCGTTGAATCAAGTATTTTCCAGCAAGATAACTGATGGCTTTGTTCCAGCGGAAGGGGCAGCAAGCCTATTGTTGGTAGATGCGGCATTCGCTACACACTTACAGATGACTGGACTTTGCAAGCCGGGCCCTGCGCAACGCGGTCTGCGCGCCTCGGATCGTACAGCGAAAGGGAACGCTGATTCCAACACCTTGGCGAACTGCATCGCCGAGGCAATGACAGTATCCAAGATAGCGGCTGGCGAAATCGGTAACGTGATCAGCGATACCGATCATCGTTTTGCACGTACAAGTGAAGTGATAGATGCTTTAGGGAAGACATTACCCGGGCTTGATCCCTTGTCGCAACGGACCGCGCCTATGGCGTTTGCGGGGTCCTTTGGTGCGGCGTCGGATCTTATCCATATTGCGTTAGCTGCCGAGATGGCGACGACAACCGAACAGGCGACATTAGTTGTTAGCGTGGCAGATGCTCGACAAACAGCAGCGATGATGATTCTGCCAGGTCAAGTCTGATAGGGCGACCAACTAGCAACGTTAAAATCGTTTCTGAATACCTCTCAATGACCAGCATTAAAAAAATATCATATCCAGGACTAGAGGCGCAAAACAATCAGCGACGATTGACGCTTGAAGAAATGCAGGCGATCGCCCGAGAGCGCGGTGGCCTATGCCTGTCGGACAGTTACCTCAACAGTGACACGCGACTTCAGTGGCAATGCGCACAACTGCATCGGTGGCGCGCTACGCCGAATAGTGTAAAGCACGGTACTTGGTGTCCAACTTGCTACCGCGACAGCCAACGCCAAAGCCTGGAAGAACTACAGGACTTGGCGCAACAAAAGGGCGGAAAATTGCTGTCAAAACGCACCGTCCCTTACTTGCAAAAATTGCGTTGGCGCTGCGCACATAACCACACTTGGCAGGCTACGGCATCGCAGATACGTGCCGGTAACTGGTGTCAACAGTGTTATTACGACAGCATGCGCGGCAACATCGAGGCAATGCACGCGCTGGCCGCCGCTAAAGGTGGTACTTGTTTGTCTCAGACCTATGTCGATGCTGTCACCCATCTGCAATGGCAGTGTGCGGTCGGTCATGTTTGGCAGGCGAAACCGGCAACGGTCACTACTAGCTGGTGTCCTACGTGCAGTTTTGATCGTAAGCGATTAGGCATCGAGAAGATGCAGGAATTGGCACGGCAGCGTGGCGGACACTGTCTTTCTGAGACATACAAGAACAATGCGACGCGTTTGGTCTGGCAGTGTGCCAAGGGCCATACTTGGCAAGCAAAACCGATCCATGTTCAACGCGAGCATTGGTGCCATGAATGCTCTCGCGAAAAAGTGCGCACAGGAATTTCCAAAATGCGAGAAATTGCTCAGATGCATGGCGGAGTTTGCTTATCGGATACCTACATTAATCTTATATCCCTACTTAAATGGCAATGTATTGAAGGCCACACATGGGAGGCCAAGCCGGCAAATATCCAGAACGGCTCCTGGTGTCCAGAATGCCGACGTATTGAGCGTGACTTGAAAAAGAAACTAGACGCCAAGAACAAGAAAAAGCGGTTTTCCCTGCCGAATCTGCTGTAACCGCCTCCTGATGCTCAAAATGCCGCAAAAATGCGTCATTTTGCGGACGATACCTGCTATTTCGGGGGCTCTAGCGCTAACATTGTTAATTCTCAATTGACGGCGGTAAATGGAATATTTATCGCTTCCCTGATATCAAATCTCCCTGTAGCCGAAGTCTCGATTCCGGCCGGATTGACACTCTATTTCGCTTCTCAGTGACGAAAATAGTTAAAATATATCAAACTATAAATTTCAATAGATTTGTATTTTTGATGATATAATGGCAATATTGTGTTGATAAAGCAGCGTATTGACCGGCTATCAAATCAGCGCAAAAGCAAGGCTTTGCAAGGCTTCCGGCCTATCTCTCGCAGTTTCTCGCACTTCTCCCGCTTTTCTTCTCCCCGATTGCCTTGTTTTTTGAGATGGCCTTGCTTGTTTTTGATCATTTTGTTGTTAATTTGATACTTTTATGAGGATTCATCATGTCTAATCTGCCTACTTCATCCGAAAATCGACGGTTTTTAATCATTGCAGTAACGCATTCTCCACCGCTTTTTACCCTCGGCCACGTCGTTGCCACCCCCGACGCCCTCGATCTGCTGGATCGACTCGGCATTAACGCCAGCACTCTGCTAGTCAGGCATCAGCAAGGGGATTGGGGCGATATTTGCCGGGAAGACGCCGCAACCAACACCTGGGCCGCTCAAGCCGGTGAACGCCTCCTGTCAGCCTACATCTTGGGCAAGCCGCATGAACGACTGTGGATCATTACCGAGCGCGACCGCAGTGTCACCACCTTGCTGCTACCGGAGGAATACTGATGGCCAGTTTCCTGTCACAACGCCTTTACTCAACGCCGCGGATGACGTGATGGGGTTGCGAAGAATCATCCAGCAGGATCGGAACGGTTGCGGGCTAGCTTGTGTTGCCATGTTGGCGGGCATCTCTTACCGGCAAGCCTGCGCCATTGCGGAGCAGCGCGGTTGGTATGCGGATATTCGTAAAAACGGCATGCCCACGCACCGCCTCAGAAAACTGCTGCGCGATAGCGGTGTCCGCACCAATAGAGCGGTACGTACAAGCCGTTGGGAGCGCTTTAGTGATTTGGCGATTGTTTGCACCAACTCGCACTGGTCGGTATTTCAGCGAAATAAGGCAGGCGCCGAACGGGTATTCGATTCAAACGCCCGCCTGAAGCAAGGTATCCGCACCGACTTGAGTCGAATCCGTCCTGTGTTTTTCATTGAAGTGATCGGCACCGCAGACTGCTAAAACGCTCACCTCAGCCGTGTTTTTATTGGTTTCGGTGGTGGCTTGCGCTCAGGGCCAGCCGGCGACAGTGCAATGGTGACCGGTGCAAAGAGGTCCGCCAGCGTGATATTCAGCGCGTAGCACAGGTTTGCCAAGGTAATCACTGAAGGATTTGCCGCCCCGCGTTCTATCTGCGACACGTAGGTGCGGTCAACATCAGCGTCAAAAGCCAGCGTTTCCTGTGACTTGTTCGCCTCGATACGGATTGCCTTCAAGTTCTTGCCAACAGCAGTACAAACCTTGTTGCGCTTATCAGCAGGCTTTTTTGGAGGAGGAGCTTTCATGGGTATTCATCATGCCCATTCGTCGACTGATTAACGACGGAATATAAACTACGTTTACTTGTTGTCTATAGTCATCAATAATGAGTTAGTTTTAACCCTTTTCTCCATTTTTAAACTATATCTTTGAGCCAAAACCAGATGAATAAATTACTCATTGCCGCATTGCTTTTCTCGGGACTCGCAAATGCCGCCGACAAGCGCACAGAAGTTGCATTTAACAACTTCATTGTTGAAGGCGCTTCGGAAGCTTCGGATACCACCTTCGTCGTTACCAGAAATCCTCCGATGGCCATGCTAGTCGACGGAACTGGCAGAAAAACGCTGGACCGTATATCTAGCGGCAAGTTGATGTGCTTTCAGGTTAACAGTGAAAAGAGGAGGGAGTATCAAGAGTATGCAATGCGTTCGAATGCAGCGGTTACGCAGATGGAACAAGCCATTGCACTAGGTTTCAAGATGCCTGAAAAAATGAGCAAGGATTACTACGAACTTAGGCTGGCGCTGAAATTTGTAAATGATGCCGGGGATGCCGCTTATTACGACTGCAAGTAATTACTACGCAAATGTCGAATCGGCGCTAGTTCCCATTGCAGCTGTATTTCAGGCTCATATCGAGAAGCTACCTAACCATCAAAAAACGTCATTTCTGCTCGGACAAACCAACTCTTCACTACTACCAACCCAAGGGATAACAATGGACAATATTCAAGAAATCGAAAGACTGCATGCGCTCAAGGAAAAAGGCGTGTTAAGCCAGGAAGAATTCGAGGGGCAAAAGGCGCAATTGCTGTCGGGTGCCGCGAAGCCCAAACCTGGCTCGGCAAAGCGATGGTGGAAAATATCCTTAGCCTTGATTGGTTTCGGAGTCGGCATTACGTTCTTCTACGGCGCCATATCGACATTAAATGGAACGGCTGGCTCCGCCTCAGGTGTAACTTGCGACAGCGATGCGGCAAAGGACACGCTCAAGCACGCATTTGATCTGTCCCAATTTGCGAGAACCCTCAATCTGAGTGCTGTTGAAGTGAGTGCCCCAATTGAACAGAGGCATGATGCTAAGACCGGCGCACGCAGCTGCAAAGGCGATATATCGATGAACAATGCATCCGTGGCGCATGTCATCTACAAGATTGAGCCGCGCCCAAACGGGCAATTCATGGTGACGTTCGAAGTCGATGACAACAACACTCCTCCAGAATCATCGCGTAAGTCTACAGCAACGGACTCTCCGGCCGCACAACGTGCCGAAGCGGTTACGGTGGCACCCGCCAAACAGATCGCCGCCCCCGAGCCAGCAGCACCGCCACTGGCAGTCGAGGCTCCGCAGCCGCAAACGATGGCACAAGAAAACATAGCGGTAGAGGATAAATTCGCGTTCCTGAGCAAGTACAGCGTTTCGTTCGATTGTGCCAGGGCCAGCAACTTTGCAGAGCAGGCGGTTTGCTCGAATGTGATCTTGGGGCAATTGGACGGCTTATTGCTGGCCACTTACCAGAGTCGCTTGTTACCGGAGTTTCGCGCAAATAGGGAATGGATGAGGAAAAAGCAAATGATCTGGCTGAGCAAGCGCAATGCGTGCACCGATGCTGCATGTATTACGCAAACGTATAAGGATCGTATTGGCGAATTGTGCGAAATGCAGCCTGTCTCCGGTGTGCATGCCGATAGCGACTGCGATCGGCTGCCACAATGATTTCCGTTGACGATTAGATTCACAACAGAGAGACCCGCCGCGCTGGCGCCCGATCTTGTGTCTTTGGTCAAGTCCGCATGTATCGATGCTGACAAGAGAATTCAGCATCGATACTGTCCAAGGAGTGCATCAAATATATTAACGACCAACAATTCAGGCTAGGTTTTGACAACGAACCAAAAAGTCACCCCACTTTGTCAAAGCGTCCTTTCGCTCGTCAAAGTAAGTATGGACATCATAGATGCCCTCAACACCCCTGAGTTTGTGATTTAAGCACATCTCAGTAATATCACTTGGCACCCCGAGTGCCCGCATTTGACTCTTCGCAGTGGATCGTAGGTCATGCGGAGTAAAACTTCTCACTTCAGGCTTATGTTCTTCAATCCAATACTTTATCGCTGAACCTATCGTGTTGGGGTCTATCGGCGCATCACCACCAAATCGTGCCCGCCTCGCTTCTGCCCGTGTCGGCAAAATGAACTCCGAGTCCGCATTTAACAAGATCAGTTGCTGAAACCAGGATTTCACGGGTGCCGTTATTGGGACTTGCATTCCTGGACCAGTTTTACTTGACGGAATGCTCCAGACATCATTTTCGAAATCTATCTGGCTCCGAGTCGCCTTTATCAGCTCATCTGATCGAACGGCGGTCCCGAGTAGCACTTTAATTGCCAGAACGTTTTGTGGCTTCATTTTGGCGTTCATCAGCACATGCAGTTCAGATTGTGAAAGCATCAATCTGCGCCTAATTGGTGGACGTTTGCCCAACAAAGCGTTTAATTCAATTCCGGTACAAGGATTAACTGCAATCAGCTTTTTCCCGGCCGCGTGCCTGAACAGCATCTTCGCGGTACATAAAAGCATGTTCGATTCTGTCCAAGTGGCTCCAACCTGTTCGATAAGAGAAACTATGTCCATAGGAGTTATCTTGGAAACCGTCATTGCCCCTAAGCGTGCCTCTATCCGCAGCAAACTACGTCCATAGCTTCGCTGTGTACTTTGTCCCAGACCGACTAGAACTTTCACCCGATAATCGACGATCAGGCTGCGAACAGTCCAATCTTGGTATGTCAACAAAGTGGCTTTTCGTTTATCGCTTGCTGGATCGCCACCACGATCGATCTCCGAGCGCTTTTCTCGGGCGATTTTCCTGGCTGCAGCAAGACCGATATCTGGGTAGTTTCCAATGGTTAGTTCCTTTGGACGTCCACCATACCGATAGCGTAATATCCACGTTGCAGTGCCAGCAGCGGAAAGAGTGAAAGTCAAACCGTCACCATCCGATTTGGCCATTGGCAAGCGTAGCTCGATAATTTCCTGTGTAGCTGGATCTTTAGTCGTTGGCCTGTTACCTTGTTCGACTGCGCGCACCCAGCGTTGCAATTGGAGCACCTCTAATTTGTCTCTTGTTTTTTCAGCCATTTTTCATCCCTTATGCGTAGCTACACTACCAGCTACACATAATAATGATGACCACACTAGACGTCAATAGATGAACAAAGACATTAAATCATTAAAAATCAGTAGCTTACAAAAGAATGTTAGATAGATGTAGACGCCATTAGATAAACAATAAAATAATACGACATCATTCTTATGTAAGGTTTGCATGAACAATTCTTTACCGCTTTCTTCGCCTGACACTGTGGTGGACGATTCCTTCCACATTGCCTTCTGCGTCGACGACCACTATTGCCGCAGCATGGGCGCGACCATCGCCTCCATCATCGCCAACAGCCCGGGCGTGAAATTCACCTTTCATGTGTTCGCCTTCAAGCTTTCCGACGACAACCGTAGCCGCTTCAAGCAGCTGGAAGCAATGTATGGGCTGAAGACGCACATCCACATCATCGATCCGGATGTGTTCAAGCCTTTCGCCCACATCTCGCAATTTTCCTACTACTCGCCAACCATCTTCACCCGCTTGCTGATCCCCTCGACCTTGCGTGGACTGTGCGACAAAGTGCTGTACCTGGACGCCGACATCCTGTGCGTCGGCAGCATGGCAGAACTGCTGACCATGGAGTTCGGCGACAGCGCGGCGATTGTGGTGCCGGATGCGGATGAAACCACCAGAAGGCGCTGTGCCGCCTTACAGCTAGCGTCTGGAAAATATTTCAATTCCGGCGTGATGTACATGCATGTCGAAAACTGGATGGCGCAGGAAATCACCGAGAAAACCATCCACGCTATCCTGGAGAACGGCAAGGAGTATCGTTTCCCCGACCAGGATGCGCTGAATGTGGTGCTGGAAGGGAAAATCCAGTACATCCCGCGCAAATGGAATTTCCTGTATGACCTGATCCATGACCTGGAAAAAGACAAGCGCCAGATGCGCGATATCGGAGCGGTCGTCTTCATTCACTTCGCCGGCGCCGTCAAGCCGTGGAACGACTGGTGCCTGCACGCCTCCAGGGACTTGTTCGTCAAGTACCAGACGCTCTCACCATGGGCCGACCTGGCGCTGGATAAAGCACCCAGGAACTACAAAGAGATGAGAATGTATTCGCGCTTCCTGATGAAACGCGGACAGATGCTGGCCAGCTTCAAGTGGTATATGAAATATCTGGCGGCCAGATAAGCGCCAAGTGCCTGAACATCTTACCAAGTGTAGTGCTTCGCAAATAATGAAACTTCATAAACGGCGTCTTTTCGCGCCATGCGTCGTTGCAAATCCTCGCGATAGCCCGCTATCGCTCCGGTTTGCGCGGGGCGGCCATCCGCCTAGCCTGGCACGAAAATCCACCATTTCTGAAGCTCCATTACTTACGAAGCACTTCACTAGCCTTTTTGCAAACTGATTTGACCATGGCAATTTCGCATATTTTGATATGTCGCACCGATAACATCGGCGATGTCGTCCTCACGCTCCCTCTTACCGCGTATATCAAGCAACACTTCCCGGAAATTAAGATCAGCTTCCTGTGCCGTGCTTACGCAGCGCCGGTGGTTCGTTACTGCACGACGGTGGATGCCGTGATAGAGATGGAAAGCCTGAGCGATCCGGCCGCCTTTTTTGCGCAATCGGATATCGACACCGTCATCTTTGCGCAGCTCGACAAGCGCCTGGCAGTCGCTGCCTACAAGGCCCGCGTGCCTGTGCGCATCGGCAATGCCTACCGCACCTGGTTCAACTGGTGGTATTGCAATCGCCCGGTACACTTTACGCGCGGCGGTTCCGACAGTCACGAAGCGCAACTCAACTTCAAATACCTGCGTCCGCTCGGCATCAGGCATGTGCCGAAACTGGCTGAGATCCCAGCCATGTATCACTTCAAGATCCCGCACGAGGCGGCGCTGGATCAGATGCTGCAGCCGTATCGCTTCAACCTGATCTTCCACCCGAAATCGAATGGGCACGGGCGCGAATGGCCGAGCGACTATTTTGTGCAGCTGGCCAGATCCCTGGTGCGGCAGCCTGACATACATGTGTGGGTGACCGGCAGCGCCGCTGAGGGCCAGTGGCTGGCCGAGCATGCGTCGGAACTGTTGCAGTTGCCAAATGTGAGCAATGTCTGCGGTCAGCTCACGCTGGCGCAGCTGGCTTGTTTCATCAACGCTGCCGATGGCCTGATCGCCAGCGGCACCGGCCCGCTGCACATGTCGGCGGCATTCGGCCAGCGTACCATCGGCCTGTTTCCTACCGCGCGCTCGATGCATCCCGGCCGCTGGGGCGCGCTGGGACGCCGCGCGCAGTCCCTGTCGCAAACGGTGAACTGCGCCGGCTGCAAAATCAAGCACGCCATGACTTGCGAATGCATGCGCAGCATCACGCCGGAACAGGTAGAAAAAATAGTGCTTGAGTGGCTGGATCAAAAACGCAATCAGCAGCAGATCTCTGGCAGTGCGTGAGGCGCCTACTTAGAGGAAAATTTACTCAGCACGAATTTGGCGTACCAGAGCCAGCCTTGCAGCTGCCGGCCGGACTTGCGCAAGCCCTGCGAATACATGCGGATTTCCTTGTAGTTTTTCGGTGGATACAACACAGCGTCCGCCCATGGCGAAATCGCCTTGTACTTGAGAAACAGCTGGTTTTCCGGATTGCAGCACCAGTTGTGCCATGGCTTCAGACGGCCGACAAAATGAATGAACAGCGCCTCTTTCGCAATCTTCTTGCCTGAGGAGGTTTCGCCAAACAGGTCGTACATCCAGTTGAATTTCGGCGGCACGATCTTGACGCGGCCATCCAGCACAATGTTCAGAGCATCCTGGTCCGGGAAAGAAAATTTCTTGCTGGCTCCCAGAATCGCCTTCACCGCGCCGTGCCAAACATCGCTGGCCATCCACTTGTCGACGTTGATATACAGGACGCCGGAGTTGAAATACCGCTGGTGCGACAGCTGCAAGCTTGCTATCTGCTTTTCCGCGATACTGCCGACGTCGCCGACCGCGGCCACCACAACGTCATCGATATCAATCGCCATCAGCTCCGTCACGCTGCCCTGGCAGACGATGTCCGCATCCAGATAAAGCACCTTGTCGGCGACACCCTGCAGCGTGCCGGCGATCAACAGCCGGCTGAAGATCGCCGCCGAATACTGGCTGAAGCTGGGGAAAACGGCGAACTCGTCGAAGATCGACGGATCGATGATATGCACCTTGATTTCGGTCCCGTAGCGCGTCTCGAGCTGGCGCAGCCTAGCTGCATTCTCGTCGGAAATCGACGGCGTCAGCACATGAAAAATCAACGCCTGGCCGCGATTATTCTCCAGAACCGAGACCATGGCGACACCCATGCCCAGAAAATAATTCGTGTCTACGCCAAAGGCAATATGCAAGGGTTGCGATGCATTCGCAGCGCTATTCGTGGAAGAAGTCATTACTCAGCGCCCCAGGACCTCGATTACCTGGGCAACTGTGATTGCCTTCACCCAGTCGCGCCGGTTGGCCGTTGTAATCACCACGCTATGTTCCTGGTCTATCGGCGCCCACTCCGGATTCTTCTGCCGCATCAGGGCCACCACCGGCACGTGCACGGCGTTAGCCAAGTGCATGACGGCGGTTTCAACCGATACGATCAGATCGCATTCACTCAGCATCGCCGGCAGCTGGAAAAAATTCTCCTGGGCGCTGAACAAACGCACCTGCTGTCCAGCGTGTTGCGCAAAGAACCGCTGCGCATGCGCCATCTCTTCCGGTACCACGTTGACGATGAAATGCGCGTCGCGCCATGCATCCAGCTGATTCAGCGCGGCCACTAGCTCGACCACCCGCTCCAGTGGCCAGCAGCGCTTGTTGTTCTTGGCATAGGGATTGATAAACAGCAGCTTGCCGGCGGCCGGCGGCTCCTGATATTTGAATCCCCATTCACGCAGCTGGTTTTGCGCATAACTTTGCCATTGCGCCGGAATCTGCACGAAGGGGTAACGTTCCGCAGCGGCTGCAGGCATGCCGAACAATTGCTGGAACCAGCCGGCATAGACTTCGCTGATGTGCATGCCGGATCGCACGCCGTTATCCGGATCAAGCGCGGCATCCAGCTTGCGGTATGCCAAGCGCTTGTGTACTGCGAGCATTCCAAAGGGCTTTTTCATCCCCGCCACAAAGCCGCGCGGACTTATCTGGCGCGCCAGCGTTGCATACATCGGCGGACGCAAGGTCGATAGCGACACCACCAGCGGATAATCTTGCTGCTGCGCTTCGGCGATCGATTGCTCGAACAAGGCCGGGCTATAGGTTTGCTGATAAATCCGTTCAACGAAGGGGCATTCGGCCAGCCAGTCGTACAAAGCGTACTTCTTCAGGAACGGCCACGCCTCGGCTTTGCTGGTGCGGCGCACCTCATCCACCCAGATATGGATCTTGATATGGGGGAAGGCCTTTGCAAACGCCTGGAAACAGTTTTGCAGGTAGGTAAAATCACCGAGAGCAAGGTGAGCGATGAACAGGATCTTGTCTGTTTTTTTTAAAATTTCGTCTGGAACGAGTTGTGCTGTCATGAGGTTTCTTTTCTTATTGACGATATTTCCAGATGAAGGCTGGCGGCAGTCTCAAGCATGACGCCCAAGACCGCCAGGCATTACATCTCTACATGCATCGCGTCCTTGGAAAACTGGAGGCGATACAAATTGGCGTATGCCCCCTGCCTGCTCAACAATTCGTCATGCGTGCCGATTTCAACAATGCAGCCGTTCGCCAGCACGGCGATGCGGCTGGCGCGCTCGATGGTGGACAATCTGTGGGCGATGACGAAAGTAGTGCGGCCCTGCATCAACTGGTCCAGCGCAGCCTGTACCGCCCGCTCCGACTCGCTGTCCAGCGCCGATGTCGCTTCGTCCAGGATCAGGATCGGTGCATCCTTGTAGATGGCGCGCGCCATTGCCAGCCGTTGCCGCTGGCCGCCCGACAGGCGCGAACCGTTATCGCCGACCTGCGTTTCATATCCCTCGGGTAAAGCAGCAATCATTTCCTCCAGGTGCGCTGCCTTGGCTGCCGCTTCGATTCGCGCACGGTCCGGCGCACTGTCGCCATAAGCAATATTGGCGGTGATCGTGTCATTGAACAGCACGACGTTCTGGCTCACCATGGCGATCTGGGCTCGCAAACTATGCAGCGAAATCTCCTCAATAGGCAGATTATCCAGCAGGATACGCCCTTCGGTTACGGAATAAAATCCGGGAATCAAGTTCACCAACGTCGATTTTCCGCCGCCTGACATGCCTACAAAAGCAATGGTTTCTCCCGGCTGGACGTTTAAGTTGATCCCTTTCAGCGCCGGCTTTTCCTGCCCCTGATAGGAGAAACCGACGTTCGAGAATTCGATTTTCCCGGTGGCGCGCCGATCGAGTTCGATACCGCCGGTACGTTCTACCGGACTGTCAATCAGCTTGAATACAGCCTCCGCTGCAGCCATTCCGCGCTGCAATGGGCCGTTCACTTCGGCCAACTGCTTCAATGGTACTTGCAGGGCGATCATGGCCGCCAAAAACGACACGAAATCACCGGCGGTCAACTGCGAGTGGCTGGCCTGCACCAGGCCCATCGTGATCATTGCCGACATCGCGCAAGCCATCATGATCTGCGTAACTGGCACGGTAGCGGCAAAAGTGCTGGTCATGCGCATGCTGTAGTGGCGGATATGCTCGGCCGACTCCTCGAAGCGCCGCTTTTCATAGGCTTCACCGCCGAACACCTTGATGACCTGCTGGGCGCGCGTGGTTTCCTCGATGACCTGGGTCAGCTGGGCATTGACGTCCAGCGAATCCTTGTTCAGCCGCTTCAGGCGCTTGGCGGTGGTGCGCACCACCAGGATCATCAGCGGCATCAGCACCAGGGCAACGATCGTCAGTTTCCAGCTGATAAACAGCATGTATCCCAACAAGCCCGCTACGGTCAGGACACAGCGCACGATCGACGTAAACAGCTTGCTGATCATTTCAATGATCTGCTGTACTTCAAACATGATCGAATTGATCACGCGCCCTACCGTATGCGTGGCATGGAAATCAATCGAGACGTGCAGGATACGGTTGAACATTTGCTGGCGCAGAGTATTCAATACCCGGGTCGACACCCAGTTGGTCATGTAGGTGGTCAGGAAAGTCGAGGCACCGCGGGCGACGAATGCGCCAATCACCGCTACCGGCACCAGCCAAAGAGGAAAGGTAGGTTTTTCAACAAAACCGTGGTCCAGCAGCACCTTGAAAATATACGCTACCAGCGGCTCCGTCGCCGCCGTCACCACCATCCCGAGCAGTCCAAAGACCAGACGCTTTTTGTAAGGTCGGTGCAGAACCGCCAGACGTTTGAAATAGGTTAAATATGAGGATGAGCTCATCGGTCAGGCTGCTTTCAATTCTTTTTTACGCTTTATGATGCAAGCAAAAAATGCCGCGACACTCATGCTGTACACACCGCCCAATACGCTCCAGAAAAACATCATGTCAGTCAGGCCAAAGACGAAAAAGCCCAGACAAAGAGTGAGGCCCATGCCGGCAGCTGTTCTTATTATGCTATCCGAGTGACGGATATCCCTGATGAAGTAATAACCAGGCACGAAATAGATCGATAAAATTCCCAGCAGGCCAAATATCCCTAGAATCGCCGTATTGAATAAAATCTCATTG
The DNA here is from genome assembly GCF_002564105.1 of Collimonas sp. PA-H2. NCBI lineage: Bacteria > Pseudomonadati > Pseudomonadota > Betaproteobacteria > Burkholderiales > Oxalobacteraceae > Collimonas > Collimonas sp. PA-H2. Next base: position 3,616,188 of record NZ_PDBX01000001.1, on the reverse strand, counting down.
TGAGAATGTGAAAATGAGGTCACCACGGGAGTAATTATGTCGCGGGCAGAGAGAGCCTCCAAACCATCACTAAAATTTTCCCGCCCTACGCCGAAGACTGGATTTTCTTTGAACAGCTGCCAAGATGCGCGCCAAAGTTGAAGCCTCACTCCCAATGATGTATCGGCATTGTCCTGATCTACGTACAAAGTCATATCTGATTTTGCTGCGGCTAACCTAGTTTTAACAATATCACTGTTGGTAAATACAGTTACCAATGTTGCCAGTGACAGTATCAGGATTGCCAACCGATAACGGATACGTACATTCCTAAGGAACAAGAAGGCAGTTATGGCAAAAACTGGAATCGCGATCCAACTACCCCTAGTTTGCGACAATATGGTGACGTATATGCTGGCACAACAAGTTAACACTTTAAGCGCTATCGCTAATTTCTCTTGACGTGTATTCCAGCCGATAGAAATCAAGCCGATAAAACCGAACAACAATACCACGTCAGAAAATGGAATCGTCGCCAAAAATCCTATATTCCCTGGCCTCAACGTACCTCCAGCCGTAATTATATAAATTTTGACAAGGGCGATTAATACGCCTGCGACAAAGGCCCATTGCATCTTTTTTAAATAGTTGAGGGGCAATCCCAAAACAATCCATAGTACGGGGGTGAACAACGCGATTCGAAATGCGGTGTCATAATATTTGACAGCAAATTTCCCCGATGCAAACTGATTCAGCAATACTGCAATTACCAATGAAACCATCGCCAGATGAAGCGGCCAGTAGCTCCTCAACAGCGAGCTGAAACTGATATCCATCGGCTTGTATCGACAGGCCCCGGCAATAATTGCAAGAACAAATAAAAAGAATAAACAGGCGTTGCCTACGTTGTGTACCGATAACGATAAAACTGGGAACAATAGAATGGCGATGAACGCAGGCCACTTAAAATAAAACGACAAATTTTTCTCCGAAATTAACGCAGTGGACTCTTTGCTCATGAGTTCTTTCTACAATTCTTAGCAACCAAAATTTCACTATTGGCAGCAGCTTAAAACACAATACCAACCATTTCGGATGAACTAATATTCGATCTCTACCGACTCTTTGCCCAAATTTTGGACCAAAGATCCCTGCAGTTCATCATTGGGCACCACTCTCCAATCATCGCCAAGAATGATTTCGCAGGCTATGTTGCTCGCTGTATAGCGCACTGTCAGGGGCAAACCTTTTTCAGAGCGATGAGGCTCCAGCACGCTCTTTAATTGTGTAACATCAACCTGCTTCAATGCAGGAGCGAGCGACAACACAAACTGGCGGCCATAATGAATCCGCGCAGTGGCAATATCCATCACCTTTTCTGCAGAAACCCGCAAACCGCCATTGAAACGGTCTTCCGTGACCTTGCCCTGCACCACCAGGAATTCGTCTTCCTTGAAAAACGCCTTGTTCGGTTCAAACTGCTCGTTGTAAACAGTGACGTCAAGCGTCGCGCTGCCGTCATCCAGGGTGACGATCATCATTTTTCCGCGCTGGGTCATCTGCGTCCGCAAGCCGGAAATGATGCCGGCCAGGGTGCGCGGTTCGCGCGAAGGTTCCAGGCTGCCCAGCGGCGTGCGCGCGAAACGGCGCGCTTCGGCGGCGTAGGCGTGGAACAAATGCCCCGACAGATAGAAGCCGAGCGCGCTCTTCTCTTCCGTCAATTTCTGCTTATCGGTCCACGGCGCCGCCTGCACATATTCGATGGGTGCTTCCAGATCGCTGTCGTCGCCGCCGAACAGGCTCACCTGGTTGGCCGATGCCAGTTTCTGATCCGCGGCTTCCATCGCACGCGGCACCGAGGCCAGCAGGATCCCTCGGTCGACCTTGAAGCAGTCGAAGGCACCGGCGCGTATCAGCGACTCGATGGTGCGGCGGTTGATTTGGCGCTTGTCCACGCGCAGGCAGAAATCGAAGAGGTCGACAAACGGCTTTTCCTGGCGGGCGGCGATGATGGCTTCGATCGCATTCTGTCCCGAGCCTTTGACGGCGCCGAGGCCGTAGCGGATGAAAGTCGCCTTCTTGCCCAGCTCGCCTTCCGGCGTGAAACGGTAGTCCGACAGATTGATGTCCGGCGGCAGCAAGGTCAGCTTGCAGATGACCAGCGAATCTTCCACCAGGATCTTGATCTTTTCCGTATCGTCCATAGCCAGCGACAAGTTGGCGGCCATGAACGCTGCGGGATGATGCGCTTTCAGGTAGGCGGTGTGATAGGACAGCAGAGCATAGGCGGCGGCATGCGACTTGTTGAAGCCGTAGCCCGCGAATTTTTCCATCAAGTCGAAAATCTCGTCAGCCTTGGCTTCGCTCAAGCCGTCCTTGGCCGCACCATCACGGAAAATCTGGCGGTGCTCGGCCATCTCTTCCGCTTTTTTCTTACCCATCGCGCGCCGCAGCAAATCGGCGCCGCCGAGCGAGTAGCCGCCGACCACCTGCGCCATCTGCATCACTTGCTCCTGATACACCATGATGCCGTAGGTTTCCGACAAGATGCCCTCAGTGCGCGGATCCGGATAGTCGAAGCGTTCGCCGTGCTTGCGCTTGCAGAAATCCGGGATCAGATCCATCGGACCTGGGCGGTACAAAGCCACCAGCGCGATAATGTCTTCAAAGCGGTCGGGCCGCGCATCTTTCAGCATGCCTTGCATGCCACGGCTTTCCAGCTGGAACACGGCTACCGTTTTGGCGGCGGTCAGCAGTTCATAGGAAGCGCGGTCGTTGAGCGGCAGCTTTTCCAGGCTGAAATCGGCCATGGCGGGATCGAGCTGCTTGATGTAGCGCACCGCCCTGTCGAGGATCGTGAGGGTGGTCAAGCCCAAGAAGTCGAACTTCACCAGGCCGACCGCTTCGACGTCGTCCTTGTCGTACTGCGAGACCACGCCGGCATCGCCGCCCTGGGTGTAGAGCGGACAGAAATCGGTGAGCTTGCCCGGGGCGATCAGGACGCCGCCGGCATGCATGCCGATGTTGCGGGCGATGCCTTCGACCTGCTGCGCCAGGTTGAGCAGCTGCTTGACCTCTTCCTCGTTTTCCAGGCGCTCGGCCAGCATCGGCTCTTCCTGAATGGCGTCGGCGATCGTCACATGCTTGCCGGGCTTGAAAGGGATCAGCTTGGAAATGCCGTCGCAGAAGTTGTAGCCGAAATCGAGCACGCGACCGACATCGCGGATCGCACCCTTGGCGGCCATGGTGCCGAAGGTAGCGATCTGCGATACCGCATCCTTGCCGTACAAATCCTTGACGTGCTGGATGACGCGGTCGCGCCCTTCCTGGCAAAAGTCGATATCGAAGTCGGGCATCGATACCCGTTCCGGATTGAGGAAGCGCTCGAACAGCAGATTGTATTTGAGCGGGTCGAGGTCGGTGATCTGCAGCGAGTAGGCGACCAGCGATCCGGCGCCGGAACCCCGTCCCGGCCCGACCGGCACGCCATTCTGCTTGGCCCAGCGGATAAACTCGGCAACGATCAGGAAGTAGCCGGGGAAACCCATCTTGATGATGGTGTCGGTTTCAAACTTGAGGCGGTCCTGGTAGCGCTGGCGCTGCTGCTCGCGCTTGGCTTCGTCCGGGAACAGATGCACCAGGCGCAGTTCCAGGCCTTCCTGCGATTGCTGAATCAGGAATTCGCCGATCGTCATGCCGTCCGGCGTTGGGAAATCCGGCAGTTGCGGCTTGCCCAGTTGCAGCGTCAGGTTGCAGCGCTTGGCGATTTCAATCGAATTCTGCAAGGCCGCCGGCATGTCGGCGAACAGCTCCGCCATCTCGGCTTGCGACTTGAACGATTGCTGGACATTGAAGCGGCGCACACGGCGCGCATTCGCCAACATCTCGCCTTCGGCGATACAGGTGCGCGCTTCATGCGCGATGAATTCTTCCTTGTCCAGGAACTGGGTTGGATGCGTAGCGACCACAGGCACGCCGAACTTCGCCGCCAGCGCCACCGCCTGGCGCACATGCGCTTCCATATTCGGCTGTTCGGCGCGCTGTACTTCTACATAAAAATTGTCCGGGAAAATATTCTGCCAGCGCTGAATGCAGCGCTCGGCCGCTTCCGGGTTGCCATTGTCGATGGCCATGCCGATGTCGCCGAAATGGGCGCCCGACAAGGCGATCAAACCGTTGCCGTTGCCATCGCCATGGTCCTTGAGCCCGGCCAGCCATTCGGCGCGGATTTCCGCACGGCCACGGTGCAGGTTTTCCAGCCAGGCACGCGACAACAGCTCGCACAGCTGCAGATAGCCGCTGCGATTCTTGACCAGCAGCAGCAAGCGCGACGGCTTGTCGCGTTCGTCGTCATTGGTGATCCAGACATCGCAGCCGATGATCGGCTTGATGCCTTTGCCGCGCGCAGCCTTGTAGAACTTGACCATGCCGAACAGGTTAGCCAGGTCGGAGATGCCGAGCGCGGCCTGGCCGTCGCTGGCTGCTGCTTTTACTACGTCGTCGATGCGCACCAAGCCATCGACGATGGAATACTCAGAGTGGAGGCGGAGATGAATAAATTGCGGTGTCGTCATGGGCGGTATTTTACCCCGAGGCCTGTCAGACTTTTAGCAAAATTGGGCAAACCCATGCCTGCCGTTTATAATACTGATAAATCAACGACTTACCGAGAAATTTCCCATGCAGTCCAGTCACTCTTTTGTCAATATTGCGGCCTATAAATTCGTCACTTTCATAGACACGGAGCAGAAACGTCCTGAATTTCTTGCAATTTGTAAGCAATTGCAACTAAAAGGCACGATCTTACTCACTCCGGAGGGAATTAACCTATTCCTGGCCGGCCAGCGTGAGCAAATCGACCAGTTTCTGGCATGGCTGCGCGCCGACGAGCGCTTTGCGGACATCGAAGTCAAGGAAAGCTATTCGGAAAAGCAGCCGTTCACACGCATGCTGGTCAAGCTGAAGGCGGAAATCATCACCATGAAGCACCCGCTGATCAAGCCGGAGCTGGGCCGCGCGCCGGCGGTGCAGGCGCAGACCCTGAAGCGCTGGCTGGACCGGGGCGTCGACGACAATGGCCGGCCGGTGGTGATGATGGATACCCGCAATGCCTTTGAGGTCGACGTCGGCACCTTTGCCAACACCCTCGACTACCGTATCGAAAAATTCAGCGAATTTCCGGCAGTGGTCGCCGAGCACAAGGATGAGCTGGCCGGCAAGACCATCGTCACCTTCTGCACCGGCGGCATCCGTTGCGAAAAAGCGGCGATCCACATGCAGGACATCGGCTATGACAGCGTGTACCAGCTGGAAGGCGGCATCCTCAAGTATTTCGAGGAATGCGGCGGCGCCCATTACGACGGCGATTGCTTCGTATTCGACTATCGCACCGCACTCAACCCGCAACTGCAGGAAACCGCCACGGTGCAATGCTATGCCTGCCGCGCCGTGGTGACCCCGCGCCAGCAATTGGCGCCGCAATATGTTGCCGGCAAATCCTGTCCACATTGCCTGCCTGAGGCGGCCCCATCTGAAGCCGCTGCATCCCTGTCGGAAATCAGCGCTGCGCATTGAGCCAAGCAGTCACGCACCCATGAAAAAGCCCGCTTGCAGACAAGCGGGCTTTTCGTTTTCTGAGTAGGAGGGATTGCTTTAGCCCCTTCCTTACAGATTAATTACTTCTTGAACTTTTGCGCCGTCTCGGCAACACGCTGGCCAAACTGGCTGGCGGTTTCCAGATCGCCGGCTGCCGGACCTTCCTGTGGCGACGAGTCGGACGGGCTTTGCGCCAGCGCGCCGGAGAAACCACCCACGAAATTGACGTCATTGCGTTGCGCCGCCTTGCTGTTGGCGGGCATCAGGCCAGTGCCGACCCACACCATGCTGTGCTGCATCGCAAAGGTGATCAGATAGCTCATGGTGCTGCCCTTGTCGCCGTTCATGGTCGCCGAATTGGTAAAGCCGGCGGCGACCTTGTCTTTCCATTTCTGGCCGAACCATTGCTTCGACGAGGTATCTGCAAATTTCTTGAACTGCCAGGAAACCGTGCCCATGTAGGTCGGCGTGCCAAAGATGATGGCGTCGGCCGCCTCCAGCGAGGCCCAGGCGGCGTCGCTCAGGTTGCCTTCAGCATCGATGGCGATCAGCTCAGGCGTCGCGCCCTGCGCACGCAATACGCCGGCATGTACAGCCTCGGCCTGGTTTTTGGTATGGCCGTAGCCTGAGTGGTAAACGATAGCAACTTTGGTCATGACAATACCCTTTTGATGTAAAACTCAGTTAGCAAAATAAAACCACGAGAAGATACAAGGAAAATCCATGGCGGCTGCGGACCGTAAAAGCAGCCGGCCCGGCGAACCAAAAACAGCGACAGCAGTCTGTCAATCATGTCTTGCATGATTGCAAGACCGGTCATGATATATGCGGAAAATGATTTCAATATAGAAATATCTTATATCAATTCATTGCATTACTTGGCACTATAGACGCAAGAAATAGCTTAGGACAGTGGCAAAATTTCGATATATCATTCAATTTATCTGAATGAAATTTTAACAATAATCGCATGCCATGAATCCGGCATGCCTGTCATCTGGCTTTTACTCTTCAAGCAATAATGAAACTGACGCTGGAAGCTTTGCAGATTCTTGACACCATTGATCGCAAGGGCAGCTTTGCCGCCGCCGCTATCGAACTGGACCGGGTACCGTCGGCGCTGACTTACAGCGTGCGCAAGCTGGAAGAAGACCTGGACGTATTGCTGTTCGACCGTCGCGGCCACCGCGCCAAACTGACCGTTGCCGGGCTCGAACTGCTGACCGAAGGCCGTCATCTGCTGCTGGCGGCGCAAGAACTTGAACGGCGCGTCAAGCGTGCCGCCACCGGCTGGGAAGTCGAACTGCGCATCGTCCTCGACAGCATCATCCCCTTCGACAGCTTGTTGCCTCTGATCGATGCCTTCGATCGCGAAAATGCCGGCACGCGCCTGCGCATTTCGCACGAAGCCCTGTCGGGGGTGTGGGAAGCCTTGCTGTTCGACCGTGCCGACCTGGTGATCGGAGCTCCTCACAGCGGCCCCGACAGCATCCGCATGAGCGGCGGCTTCCAGACCCGTCAGCTGGGTACGATCGACTGGGCTTTTGCGGTAGCGCCGGGCCATCCCCTGGAAAACGCCCCCGAACCGCTGACCGCCGGCCTGGTTCAGCAATACCGGGCAATCGCCGTCGGCGACACCGGGCGCACTCTGCCCAGCATCAATTCCGGCTTGCTGAACGGCCAGGATATCCTGACCGTGCCATCCATCCCGGCAAAATTGCAGGCCCAGTTGAACGGTCTTGGCTGCGGCCATCTGCCGCGCTGGATGGCGGCTCCGCATTTCGCCTCTGGCGCCCTGATCGAAAAGCAAACTACCGAGGCCAAGCCCAGCGACAAGACACAGATCGCATGGCGTACGCCAGTCGTGGGAAAATCGCTCAAATGGTTCATCGCCCAGCTCAGCGAACCGGCAACGCAGCGCGCCTTGCTTGGATCGCCGCCGGCACCTCATCATGAATCGACCAACAATGTCTAACCAAACAAACTATATCGGCCGCTTCGCCCCCTCGCCCACCGGCCCCTTGCACGCCGGCTCGCTGGTGGCGGCCATGGCCAGCTATCTGGACGCCAAGGCGCATGACGGCCGCTGGCTGCTGCGCATGGAAGATGTGGATGAAGCCCGTACCGCTGCCGGCGCCGCGGATTCGATCCTGGCTGATATCAGCGCACTGGGCATGCAATGGGACGGCGAGGTCATGTTTCAAAGCCGGCGCGGGGCCGCCTATGAAGCGGCATTTGACCGGCTCGGACGGCTGGCCTATCCCTGCGGCTGCACGCGGCGCGAAATCGTCGATTCGCGCATCTGCGTCGCCGCCGATGGCGCGGCAGTCTATCCCGGCACCTGCCGCGGCGGCCTGCCGGTCGGCAAGCCGGCCCGCGCCTATCGTCTGCGGGTGCCGGATCCGGGACATATCGATGAGCTGATCATCTTTGACGACCGCTGGCTAGGCCGCGTACAGCAGCACTTGGCGATCGAGGTGGGGGATTTTGTACTGAAGCGCGCCGACGGCTTCTGGGCTTACCAGCTGGCCGTGGTGGTCGATGATGCCGAACAGGGCGTGACCCATGTGGTGCGCGGCGCCGACCTGCTCGATTCGACCGGCCGCCAGATCTATCTGCAGCGTCAATTACTGCTGGCGACGCCGCAATACCTGCACGTACCGGTGATCACCAATGCAGACGGCGAAAAACTATCCAAGCAAAATGGTGCGCAGGCGATCGACATGTCGCAACCTCTGCAGGCACTGACCAAGGCGGCCTGGTTCCTGGGGCTGGATATCGGACAAGTGGAAAATATCGCGGCGTTCTGGCCTCTGGCCACCGCGGCGTGGGCGAATCTGGAAACGACTCGCCCGGGCTAGGGCTTGCTGGCATTGTGCTGGGAGTGCGAACAACTGGCCCTAAACAATTAGCCCTTGGGCACGCCGCCCAGCAGCGCCGCCAGTTTGACCTTGGACGACTTGATGGAGCCACCGGCAGGCGCGGCGACGGCCGGCTGCACGTCCACCGTGAGCGTCGGCTCGTAAGGCTTGAGGAACCAGGGATCGATTTTTTCCCGGCGCCCGGTCGGCGTCGAGGTATAGGCGCTGCGCGTATGCTGCTGGCTGCGGCTGGAGGAAGCACTGCTGCTGTCGCCACGGCCTTCGCTGCGTTCAGCACGCCCAGCACGATCCCCTCTTCCGTCAGCGCCGTCGCGGCGGCCCGAGCGTTCAGGGCTCGACGGCTTGGCGACAAACCCGGTCAGTTCGGCGCGCACGAATTTGTGCTTGATCATCTTTTCGATATCGACCAGCAAGCGCTCGTCCTTATCGACATACAGGGAAATCGCGTCGCCGGAAGCGCCGGCGCGGCCGGTGCGGCCGATCCGGTGCACATAGTCTTCGGCGTTGTACGGCAGGTCAAAATTGATCACGCATGGCAGTTCGGCGATATCCAGGCCGCGCGCCGCGACGTCGGTCGCCACCAGCACTTCGATCTCGCCTCGCTTGAACGCTTCCAGCGCCGCCATGCGCTCGTTCTGGGTCTTGTCGCCGTGGATCGCAGAAGCGTTGACGCCTTCGTTTTCCAGATGACGCGCCAGTTTCGAGGCGCCAATCTTGGTGTTGGAAAAAACGATCACCTGCTTCAGCTTGCGTTCACGGATGATGAACGAGACCGCCTCGGCCTTGGTCTGATCTTCAACCCGGTACATGGTTTGGGTGACGTTATCGGCAGTGGCATTGCTGCGCGCGACTTCGATGGTGACCGGATTCTTGAGGAAAGTCGCTGCCAGCTTCTTGATTTCACCAGAGAAGGTCGCCGAGAACATCAGGTTCTGGCGCTCTTTCGGCAACAGGTTGATGATGCGCTGCAAATCCGGCAGGAAGCCCATGTCGAGCATGCGGTCGGCTTCATCCATTACCAGTATCTGCGTTTGCGACAGGTTCAGGGTCTTTTGCTGGACGTGATCCAGCAAGCGCCCCGGGGTCGCAATCACGATCTCGATACCGGAACGCAGGGCCGCGGTTTGCGGCGCGATGTCGACGCCGCCGAACACCACTGTCGAGCGCAAGGGGGTATGACGGCAATAGGCCTTGACGTTGTCCGCCACCTGATCGGCCAGTTCACGGGTAGGCGTCAGGATCAACGCCCGTACCGGATGCCGCGCCGGCGAGGCGCTGGTGTTGGCATGCGCCAGCAGCAACTGGATGATCGGCAGGGAAAAACCGGCGGTCTTGCCGGTTCCTGTTTGCGCCGCCCCCATGACGTCGCGTCCTTGCAGCACGATAGGGATGGCTTCGGCCTGGATCGGAGTCGGATGCACATACCCTTGATCGCTCAGCGCGCGCAGGATATCTGGAGACAGCCCGAAGTCGGCGAAACGGACGGAGGGTGTGGTTGGCACTGCTGCTTCAGCTTGAATCTCGGACTGTGTGTCTGACATGGTAGTTGGCGGCCTCCGGTGCAAGTTGCACTCAAACAACGAATCCAGGGGCCGATTGGGTCCTGTGTTCGTAAAAAGGCACTAATGCTTTCAATTGAATTCGTGAATTTCGTGTCAGCTCATTAACGTGAGCCAAATGATTGTGGCAGCGCCCTGACAGGCGCCGCAAACCAGGTTGCCATTTAAATATCCACCCGGCGCGTTTTGTACCACAGTCGCGCATTATACGCCTAGTGTCCTGAGTTAGAAATTCGTTGAAGAAAAGCGATGCAATTGGCGCCATGCGTCGTTGCAAATACTCGCAAGGGGGCCACCCTTGCTCCGTTTTGTGCGGGGCGGCCATCCGCCTAGCCTGACGCCAATTGCATCGCTTTTCTCGTACAACGAATTTCTAACTCAGGACACTAGCCGGGATTTTGCTAATACTCAGATGCCAAGTTCGTTCAATGGCCAGCGCGGCCGCACGTTGAATGCATAGTTGCGCTGCGCTGCTTCCGGTTTGATTTGCAAACGCATGGCGCCGGCAAATGCGATCATCGCGCCATTATCCGTACAAAATTCCAGTTCAGGGTAATACACCCGAAAGCGCCGCTTTTCCGCAGCGGCGTTCAACGCTGTGCGCAACTGCTGGTTAGCACCCACACCGCCGGCGATCACCAGCCGCTTGAGGCCAGTCTGCTTCAATGCGGCCAGGCATTTCGCCAGCAATACCTCCACCAGCGCATCGACAAAACCGCGCGCGATGTTGGCCTTGTCTTGCTCGCAAATATTCGCTGGATGTTTCTTGACCAGTGTCAGCACCGCGGTCTTGAGGCCGGAGAAACTGAAATCCAGGTTTTTCGAATGCAGCATCGGCCGCGGCAACTGATACACCGACGGATCGCCGAACTCGGCCAGGCGTGAAATCGCCGGGCCGCCCGGATAGCCGAGGCCAAGCAACTTAGCCGACTTGTCGAATGCTTCGCCGGCCGCGTCATCCAGCGTTTCGCCCAGCAAGGCATATTGGCCGACGCCGTCGACGCGCATCAGCTGGGTGTGGCCGCCCGATACCAGCAAAGCCACAAAGGGAAAGCTTGGAGGGTCGCTGGCCAGCAGCGGCGACAGCAGATGCCCTTCCAGATGGTGTACGCCCAGCATCGGCTTGTCCAGCGCCAGGCCAAGACCGCAGGCAATCGATGCGCCTACCAGCAGCGCGCCTGCCAGGCCGGGGCCTTGGGTATAGGCAATGGCGTCGATCTCCTGGCGCTCGATGCCGCTTTCGACAAGCACCTGCTGCAACAGCGGGATAGCGCGCCGGATATGGTCGCGCGACGCCAGTTCCGGCACCACGCCGCCATACTGTTCATGCATCGCGACTTGCGAGTACAAAGCATGCGCCAGCAAGCCGCGCTCTGTGTCATAGAGCGCGAGACCGGTTTCGTCACAGGAGGATTCAACGCCGAGAACAATCATGGGTGGGACAATTTTTGTATGCAATCCAGCATTGTAAAGGAAAGCGTCGCCGCTACTCTACGCCGGCGCGATTAATCCTTGCCAAGCTGCTGCATTGCCTGCCGCATGAAGGCGAGCTGCTGCGAAAACCTGGTGCAGGCAGTACATGTCCACAAATGGATGCGCACCCGCGCCCTGGTTAACGGCGGCAGCTTGCTATCCTGCGCCTGCGACAGGAGTAGCTGGGTGTCTCTACAATGAGGAATCAGGCGTTTATAGGGCATAAAAGTAAATTAAAGGCTAGGCAAGCATTGCTTCAACATTGATTGGTCGCGCCATGTATCAAATACTTACAATTAATATGGATGCTTCCTTGGATTTTGCAAGAAACCCGCGCTTCAAGCCTGGGCGCCGAACCAGGTCAATTGCAGGCACTCCTTGAGCCGGATGCGCGCCCGGTGCAGCAGCACCCACGCATTTGCGGCTGTGATGTCGAGCTCCTTGCATATCGCATCGGTATCCAGTTCCAGCCATTCCCGCATCATGAAAATGCGTCCGGTCTTGGCGGGCAGCTTGTCTATGCATAACTGCAAGATATCGAAAAACTCCTTGCGCTCCAGAGTCTCGTCCGGATTGCCCCAGCTAGGCGCGGCCTCCAGCGCATGCCCGGTCGGCGTGAACAGGGCATCCATCATGTCGGCGTCGCTGCGGTCGCCGTCTTCGTCGCTGCTCAGTTGCACCTCGCGCTTGCCGCGCCGCAGCTGGTCCAGCAGTTTGTGCTTGAGGATACCGATGACATAGGTCTTGAACGAAGACTGTTCCTGGAAACGGTCGGGATGCTCCAGCACCGCCAGCATCGTTTCCGACACGGCATCTTCGGCCAGGGCCTCGTTGCGCAACTGCAGCGCAGCGAAGCGCACTAGCTGTGGCCGCAATATTTCAAGCTGGCGAGGATCGAATGCCATATAAACCCGGTTAAGAGATACTGCACAAGAGCAGCGCACAGGATGCGCGCCAGAGACAAAGAACAGTTTTGAGCGACGATTCTACCCGATGGACCTCTATTCCGGCGGGTAAAGTAAAATCCTTAGCAATATCCCGCTCTGCTCAAACACGACTAATCACATTGCCTTCCCATCCATGACAAATATTGCCACAGTCGAACCGTTCGCCGCCGCCCGCTTCATCAAGGAAATCGGGCGCGGCAAGGATGGCGCGCGCAGCCTGGCGCGCCACGACGCGCATGACCTGTATGCGGCCATGCTGGACGGCCGGGTCTCCGATCTGGAGCTGGGGGGGATTTTGCTGGCGATGCGCATCAAAGGGGAATCGGTAGAAGAAATCGCCGGCTTCCTGGAGGCGGCCGAAGCCTCGTTTACGCGGATAGCGCTGCCCGAGCTGCCAGGCGCGGGGCGGCATTATGCGCCGCTGGTCATCCCGAGCTATAACGGCGCCCGCCATATGGCCAACCTGACGCCTTTGCTGGCGCTGTTGCTGGCGCGGGAAGGCGTACCGGTGCTGATGCATGGCGTGCCGACCGATCCGGGACGCGTCACCAGCGCGGAAATTTTCCAGGCGCTGGGCCAGCCGCTTTGCAGCAGCATGGGCCAAGCGCAAGCGTGTTTTGCACAACGTTTGCCTGCCTTCATGACTATCGACGCGCTGGCGCCAAAGATGGCGCGCCTGTTGGCCATGCGCGGGGTTCTGGGAGTCCGCAACTCGACCCATACTCTGGTCAAGATCATGCAACCGTTTGTGGTTCCCGCTCTGCGCCTCAGTTCGTATACCCATCCGGAATACCTGACCATGCTTACCTCATACTTCATGACTACCGCGGCGGCTGAGCGGGGGGACGTGTTTTTGATGCGCGGCACGGAGGGCGAAACGGTAGCGAACGCCAGGAAAGCGCAAAAAATCGACTGGTTTCATGCTGCGACGCAGACCACGCTGGTGGAAAAGCAGGAAATCGCAAACGAAATCCCGGCTCTTCCCGCACAACGCGACGCGCTCAGCACCGCCAGCTGGATACAGCAGGCATTGCTGCAGCCGGAGCTGATTCCTAAGGCGATTGCGGCACAGGTTGAACAATGCCTGATGGCTTGCCGCAATCTATACATGCGAGGCGACTCGGCAAGTTTCGACAAAAAGGGAAAGAAAGACACCTGAGGAAACAGGTTCAATTTCCCAAGGGAACTAATTTTTGCACAAAAGAACAAACCACACTGAATCGCGACACCAGGACGGATGCATGTACTATCTGGCAGTCGAGATGATAAAAATTTCCGTTGAGAATTATCACAACAGGAATTTCTAAGGCAATGCCTTAAACAGGTGGAATCGCGCAATGCCAATATAATCAAGACAAGGAGAGCGCGCGTAATAGGACGCACGAAGACGCAAGACATGCAATTCAGCAACCCCCATTCATCTGCCCATATGGCATCTTGTCCAGCGTAGTATTGACGCTGCAAGACTAACTTTCTGGAGGATCCATGGATTGGACTCTTCCGCCCTTTGCGCTAGCACAGCCCATTCAATGGAATGCGCTGTTATTGTTCGGTAGCTTGCTGCTGTCCGGGCTAGTGGGCGGCTATATCGTCACGAAGAACCCCTGGTTTCCACGTATTACCGGCTACCTGATCGTCGGCTTCCTGCTCGGCGTCGGCGGCTTCAACCTGCTGTCCGGCGACGTGCTGAAGCTGGCCAACATTTTTGCCGACGTGGCGATGGCGCTAGTCGTCTACCAGCTTGGACGCTATGTCGACATCGGCTGGCTGCGCCGCGAAAAATGGCTGCTGGCGACAGTCATGCTGAGCGCCCTGCTGTGCTTCGCTTTCGTCAGCGGCGCCCTGATCTGGTTTGGCACCTCGCGCGTGCTGGCTCTGCTGGGCGGCGTGCTGGCCATCGCCACCGCGCCGGCGGTAGTGATGGTGGTGGTGCGCGATCTCAAGGCTGAGGGCCAGGTGACGCGCCGCCTGGCCGCCATGACCGCGCTGAATAATTTTGTGGCCCTGCTGGCCGCTTATGCATTGCTGCCTGTGGTAGCGCACGAAAGCGCCACCCCCTTCGGCACTTTGCTGGCGCATACCATGTATTCGCTGTGCGGCTCCCTGGTGCTGGCTTACCTGACTTATCGCCTGATGATTCCGCTGGCGCGCTTGCTGGGCCGCCAGCCGAGCCGGCAGTTCGTGCTGGTGATCGCGGTCATCACGCTGGCGATCGGCGCCGCCCACGCGCTGCAGCTGCCGATATTGCTGACCATGCTGATCTTCGCCATCATGTCGAAGAACCTGGATCACCAGTACGACTTGATGGAGCTTGAATTCGGGGTCGCCAACGAATTGTTCATCGTCATGCTGTTTGTCACGATCGGCGCTTCGATCCGTCTGTCGGAACTGTCAATGGTGGGCGCCTCGGTGGCCGTGCTGATCGCTGCGCGTTTCATCGCCATGGCTTGCGGCGTATTCACGTTTGCGCATTTCGCCAAGATGAAATGGAAGCAGGCGGCGCTCATCACACTGGGCACGCTACCCATGACCGAAGCCGGCCTCGGGCTGATGCAAACCACCGCTTACCTCTACCCCAACACCACTGCCGACGTCTTGCCCTTGCTGGCCGGCTGCCTGATCGTCCTGGAGCTGCTGGGGCCGATCGCCACCCAGTTTGCCTTGATCAAGTCGGGTGAAAGCGGACGCGAATGAAAGGTGAACCCATGACCGACAATACACAAGGCGGCGCTGCCAACGCGGAACAGACGCCAGCCGAGATTCTGCCCTTCACCAGTTCCACGCCATTTACGATGGGGATCGAGCTGGAACTGCAGCTGGTGAATCGTCGCAACTACAATCTCGCCAGCGACGCCGTCGATCTGCTGACCTGGATCGAACCGCGCGATCTGCAAAAGCAGATCAAGCTGGAAATGACCCAGGGCATGATCGAACTGAATTCCGATGTGCATACGCGGGTAGACCATCTGATCGAGGAACTGAAAGGTTTGCGCGCAGCCTTGAACCGCGGTGCGCAATATCTGAACATCGACGTCTCCGGCGGCGGCGCGCATCCTTTCCAGCACTGGAACGAACAGCGGATTACCCCGAGCGAACGCTTCCATCACCTGCACGAAAAATACGGCTACCTGGCCAAGACATTCACTGTGTTTGGCCAGCACATCCATGTCGGTGTGCCGAACGGCGATGACGCGCTGTATCTGACCCACGCGTTTTCGCGCTTTGTGCCGCACTTCATCGCACTCTCGGCCGCCTCGCCGTTTTACCAGGGTGCGGATACTCAGTTCGAATCCTCGCGCAGCAACGTGGTGCGCGCCTTCCCCCTGTCGGGCACGGCGCCGACGCTCACCCGCTGGTCCGATTTCGAGTCTTACTATGACGAATTGCTACGCGTCGGCATCATCGGCAGCATGAAGGATTTTTACTGGGATATCCGCCCTAAACCGGAATACGGCACGGTTGAAATACGGGTGTGCGACACCCCCTTGACGATTGAGCACGCGGCGCACCTGGGCTGTTATGCGCAATTGCTGGCGCGCTGGATCCTGACCGAACGGCCGTTCGTGATCACCAACGACTTCTACCTGTTGTATCAATACAACCGTTTCGAAGCCAGCCGCTACGGCCTTGCCGGCTCTATGGCCATACACAGCAACAACCCGGCCGACTCATCCAAACTGCCGATCTACGAACATCTTCTGGGCCATCTGCAAGACTTACAGCGGTATACTCAGAACGACGCGGAACAACTGACCCTGAATCGTCTGCGTCATATGGCGGAGGGGCGCCTGAGCGACGCTGGCTGGCTGCGGCAGACATTTGCCCAGCGCGGTTCGCTGAATGACATGATGCGTTTGTCGTCTGAGCTTTGGATGGGGCAGGAGCCTCCACCGTACTACCAATAACACCAATAAATAATAATAAATACTTAATTAAGATCGATGCAAAAACAATTTGATGTCGCCGTAATCGGCGCCGGCGCAGCGGGCATGATGTGCGCCGCGATCGCCGGACAGCGTGGGAAAAAGGTTGTTGTGATTGATCACGCCGCCAAGCTGGCGGAAAAAATCCGCATCTCGGGCGGCGGCCGCTGCAATTTCACCAATATCAATGCAGGACCGCAGAATTTCTTGTCGCAAAATCCGCATTTTTGCAAAAGCGCCCTCTCGCGCTATACCCCGCAAGACTTCATCAGCCTGGTCAAGCGCTATCGGATCGGCTATCACGAAAAGCACAAAGGACAACTGTTTTGCGATGACTCCTCTGAACAAATCATCGCCATGCTCAAAGCCGAGTGCGACCTGGGCAACGTCAGCTGGCGCATGCCTTGCAGCGTCGCCAATATCGGCAAGAACGGCGAGCTGTTCCGGATCGACAGCAGTGCGGGAGAGATACTTGCAAGCAATGTCGTCATCGCTACCGGCGGCTTGTCCATCCCAAAGATTGGCGCCACCGATTTTGCCTATCGCATCGCCCGCCAATTCGATCTGCGCGTGGTTGAAACACAACCCGGACTGGTGCCTCTGACCTTCGATTCCGCCGCATGGCAACCGTTTCTGCCGCTGGCCGGGATTGCGCTGCCGGTTGAGGTCGCCGCCGGCGATAAAAAGAGCCGAGGCGAATTCAAGGAAGACCTGCTGTTTACCCACCGCGGCCTTTCCGGTCCGGCGATCCTGCAAATCTCCAGCTTCTGGAAGAGCGGGACGCCACTGCTACTCAATCTTTTACCGGAAGTTGATGTTTCCAAATTACTAACAGAAGGAAAATCCTCGATTAAAAAAAATCTGGGAAATGTCTTCGCGCAATGGCTGCCAACGCGGCTTGCACAAGGCATCATCGAAGCAAATAAACTTGACCCGGCGGCCCGCCTGGCCGACACTCCCGACCGCCTGTTGCGGGATTTGGGAGAAGCCATCAACCGCTGGGCTATCCAGCCGAGCGGCTCCGAAGGCTACCGCAAGGCGGAAGTTACTCTCGGCGGCATCGACACCCGGGAACTATCCCAGCAGAGCATGATGTCCAATCAAATAGCGGGCTTGTATTTTGTCGGTGAAGCGGTCGATGTCACCGGCTGGCTCGGCGGTTATAACTTTCAATGGGCCTGGGCATCTGCCACTGCGGCGGGGCTTGCAATTTAAATTCAGAACTACTGTCCATTGAATTTTTGTTACTGTAAGATAATATCTAATAATTAATAACAATAATAAAATTCACCATACTGATTCAATAATCTACTCCCATGCCAAATAATTTCTCAAACAACAACAATTCCGGCCAAATCGAAGACGCTGAGCTGATTGAGCTCAGCGCAATATGGACCAGTATCAAACGGCGTTGGGTACTGCTATTGGTATGCATTGTCGTTGCGATCGCCGCGGCATGCGGACTCTGGAGCATAACCCCCCCACAATGGAAAGCCTCGGCAACCCTACAAATTGGTCAACTGCCAGTTAACCCAACCACTTTGATCGAATCGACAGCACAAGCAGCAGAACGCTTTAATCAGCGCCAGTTGCAAGATCAGGCTCTGGTCTCGGCAGGTCTGCCGCTGGATGAGTCCACAGATAGCCGCACGCGCCTCCTGCGCAAAACGCTTAAAGCGACACCCGGAAAAAACACCAATTTTGTGGACGTTACAGTTACAGCCTTTTCCCAGGAAAACGCGAAAAACTACTTGAACGCAGCAATACTTGCTTTGATTAAAATGCATGACGACCGCCTGGCGCCGCTCATTAAAAATCTCGACGACAGACTTGCCGTCAATAGCCGCCAGATGACGGAAGCCGAAGCAGAAAAAGTACGCGTTGAGGCCACTCTGAAAAGTGCCTCTGCTTCAGGTAATGGGATTAAATTCGAACCAAGCGTCCTCGCAAGCAACATTGCATCCAAGCAAGATGAGCTAATTCGCGGTCTGACAGTCGAACGCGCGGCATTGGTAGATCTGCATACAAAAACCAACACTTTCCCAACCATGGTCGTCGATGCCATTTACGCTCCCGCAGGCCCCGCCTCCCCGAAATTGTCGATATTTCTCGTCATCGGCTTGATACTCGGAGCACTTATCGGGGTCGTACTGGCTGTGTTTCTGGATCGCAATCGCCCCAAGACATCACGCTAAACAGGACTGCTGTTGCAAATAAACGGCAATATGCAGACAGGCGGGGATAACACTTCCATTTATTCGTTTTCCCGGCTATAATCTCGCTCTTCCCTACACAAACTTGGTTTGAATTTACATGACCACAATTCGTCTTAAAGAAAATGAGCCCTTCGAAGTTGCGATGCGTCGCTTCAAGCGCACTATTGAAAAAACAGGTCTGCTGACTGAGTTGCGTGCACGTGAATTTTACGAAAAGCCAACAGCTGAGCGCAAGCGCAAGCTGGCAGCTGCTGTGAAACGTCATTACAAGCGCATTCGTAGCCAGCAATTGCCGAAGAAACTGTACTAATATTTGCATTAATTCTTCACCGCACTCAGCGCGGTTGATTGAATTGCGTTACAAACCCGCTCCGGTGTTGCTCCGCAGCGGGTTTTGCCGTTTTCCACTTCGTGAATGGCAGCAATAACGATAGCATTGCGCCGCGCAACCGGCATAACAATCCAGCAATTTTGTTTTTCCCGTCTACAATGGAAAACACCACCGAATGGAGAACTGCATGGGCTTGAAAGAACAGATTACCGAAGACATGAAGGCCGCGATGCGCGCCAAGGAAACTGCAAAGCTGGGCGCCATCCGCCTGATCACCGCAGCCATCAAGCAAAAAGAAGTCGATGAGCGTATCGAACTGGGCGATACCCATGTGCTGGCGATCATCGAAAAAATGATCAAGCAGCGCAAGGACTCGATCAGCCAGTTTGAAGCCGGCGGCCGCCAGGATCTGGCCGATATCGAAAAAGCTGAACTGGCGATTCTTTCCACCTATATGCCCGCTGGTCTATCCGAAGCGGAAATCCAGGCTGAAGTTGCCGCCGCCATCAGCGCCAGCGGCGCAGCCGGCCCGCAGGACATGGGCAAGGTCATGGCCATAGTGAAACCGAAACTTGCCGGCCGCGCCGACATGGGAGCGGTTTCGGCACTGATAAAAGCCGCACTCAGCCAAGCCTGAACGCCTGATATTCCTGCCATAGCCCTGCCTGCCGTCGAGTCCAAGTGATCCCGCAATCGTTTATCCAGGACCTGCTCAACCGCGTCGATATTGTCGACGTGGTGGGCAAGTATGTGCAGCTGAAAAAAGGCGGCGCCAACCTGATGGGCTTGTGCCCTTTCCACAACGAAAAATCTCCCAGCTTTACGGTCAGTCCTACCAAGCAGTTCTATCACTGCTTTGGCTGCGGCGCCCACGGTACGGCAATCGGTTTTCTGATCGAATATTCCGGCCTAGGCTTTGTCGAAGCAGTGAAAGACCTGGCGCAAGGCGTAGGCATGGTGGTGCCGGACAACGACGACAAGATTCCGCCTGCACAACGGGCTGAATACCAGGCAAAAAGCCTGGCCTTGTCAGATGCCATGAGCTCTGCCTGCGATTTTTACCGGCAGCAGCTGCGCAATGCGCCGAATGCCGTCGACTACCTGAAGAGGCGCGGCCTGACCGGTGAAGTAGCGGCCAAATTCGGCCTGGGATATTCCCCCGACAACTGGGACAGCTTGCGCCAGGTATTTCCCGATTATGAAGTCACGGCGCTGGTCGAAGCCGGCCTGGTGATCGACCGTACCGACGAAGAAGGCCATAACCGCAAGCGCTACGACCGCTTCCGCGATCGCATAATGTTTCCTATACGCAACACAAAGGGACAGGTGATCGGCTTTGGCGGACGCGTGCTGGACAGCGGCGAACCGAAGTACTTGAATTCGCCGGAAACACCCCTATTTCAAAAGGGTAGCGAGCTGTACGGCTTGTTCGAGGCCCGCCAGGCAATCCGCGACGCCGGCTATGTGCTGGTGACCGAAGGCTATATGGATGTGGTGGCGTTGGCGCAACTGGGATTCCCGCAGGCGGTAGCCACCTTGGGAACCGCCTGCACGCCGACCCATGTGCATAAGCTCTTGCGCCAGACCGACCACGTCGTATTCAGTTTCGACGGCGACCGCGCCGGCCGCAAGGCTGCGCGGCGCGCGCTGGATGCGTGCCTGCCGCATGCCACCGACAACAAGATCATCAAGTTCCTGTTTCTGCCGCAGGAACACGATCCCGACAGCTTTGTGCGGGAAATGGGAGCGGAAGCGTTTGAACGCCAGATCCATGACGCCATGCCGCTGTCACAGTTTTTGCTGAACGAAGTAACAAGCGAAACCGATCTGAGCACATCCGAAGGACGTGCGCGGGCGCAGTACGATGCCAAGCCGCTGCTGCAGTTGATGCCGCCCTCCTCGCTGCGATTGCAAATCGTGCGCGGCCTGGCCCAGCTGACGCAATCGACGCCTAGCGAAATAGAATCGCTGTTTGAACTGAGCAAGCCGATTGCTGCTGCGCGCCGCGCGCCGCCGCGCAGCAACCGCCAGGCGCCGGTAGGGCTGGAACGGCAGATTATCCGCCTGCTGGTGGCGCATCCGGCTTTCGCCTCGGAACTGGACGATGCAGCGCTGGACGCAGTCGCGAACTTTGCCCCGGACCGCGCGGAAATGCTGGCGCGCCTGATCACCGCCAGCCACGAAATGGGCGACCAGGCAAATTTTGCAACATTGGCTGAGCATTTGCGCGAAGGCGGCGAGGATTTTGAAACGCTGATCGCGGAAATAGCGGCGGAATCGGAATCGGAAACGGAAGCCGCGCGATTAGAACTGGCGGGCGCGATTCGCCAGACTAAAATGAAGATATTGAAGGATGAACTTGATCAGCTGGCAGCGACCGGATTGGGCTCGGAAGAAGCCCGCAATCGCTATCGTGAATTGATGCAAAAGCAAGAACAGCTGCGCCGCGAGGCCGAGAGCGAAATGAATTTGCGCTAAAAAGTGCTTAAAATACAAGCACATCGAGGCAAAAACAGAAAATCCGGCGGCGTCGCAAGGCCGCTTGCATTGGAGGATGGCACCTCCATATGCTATAATTAAAGGCTTTAGATTCAAAGCCTTAGAGCTTGCCAAGTTGAGCGCGATTTTGGCGTTCGATTGATAGTAGCACCAGATTGATTTAGATGGATAGGAAGGTAGTGAGGAAAGTAGTAAGAACCGGTGCTCAGAGGATTCTGTCAGCGATTTAAGCTTCTCGACAACGGACAGAGACAGGCAGCGGCACCCATAGCGCAAATCAGTGTAACCAGATTGGTATTTGATTCCATGGCGAATGCAATGAAGAGACCCGCAAAATCCCTGACATCTCCCGTTAAGAATACGAAGCCGGCTACGGCCAGGCCAAGCGCCTCCTCCTCGACACCGAAGTCCCCCGTTAAAAAAACGGCCGCTTCATCCAAAACATCGCCGCCTGTCAGTAAGCCTGTTAGCAAGAAAGTAGTTTCTAAAGCAACTGCAACGACCACAAAAGCGTCAAGAACTGTTGCAAAACCAGTATCTGTGAAATCGAAAGCCCCTGTGACAAACAAGAAACCACAACTCAAAGTCGTCAAATCAGCCAAAAATGTAGCGGCGGCTCCTGTTAAAGCCGACGTCAGCGTGATGATTGGATCAGGCGTAAGTCAAACCACGGATGCCGCAACCCTGGCGGCGATCGATACCTCCGGCTACATCCTGCCGTCGGTTAAGGTACCTGGACGTCGTGGTCGCAAGCCAAAAGAATTCCAGCCTGAGAACGACGAAGTCGCGGCACTCAACGCGGTCGAACGCGCTGAGCTGAAAGCCGTCGACAAGGCCAAGGCCAAGGATCGCAAAGCCAAGGAAAAGGCCTTGCTGAAAGACGCCTTCTCGTCCGATACAGAAGCGAGTGAAGAAGAACTCGAAGCGCGCCGTCAAAAGCTCAAGACCCTGATCAAGATGGGTAAGGAGCGCGGCTTCCTGACTTTCGCCGAAATCAACGATCACCTGCCTGAAAACATTATCGATCCGGAAGCCATCGAAGGCATCATCGGTACCTTCAGCGACATGGGGATCGCGGTTTCCGAACAAGCGCCGGATGCGGAAACACTGCTGTTGTCGGATAACGTGGCGACCGTCGCCAGCGACGACGACGCGGAAGCCGCAGCAGAAGCCGCACTGTCGACAGTCGACTCCGATTTTGGCCGCACTACCGATCCGGTCCGCATGTACATGCGTGAAATGGGTTCGGTCGAGTTGCTGACGCGCGAAGGCGAAATCGAAATCGCCAAGCGTATCGAAGACGGCCTGAAAGACATGATCCAGGCAATCTCCGCCTGCCCGACCACTATCGCCGAAATTCTTCTGGCCGCTGAAAAAATCAGCAAGGACGAAATCAAGATCGATGAAATCGTCGATGGCCTGGTGGATCCTAACCAGACCGATGAAGCGCTGGCCGCCAGCGCCGCTGCGCCGGCTGCCGACGAAGACAGCGAAGAAGACGAAGAAGAGGAAGAAGAAGACGAAGAAGAAGATGACGCCAGTTCGACATCCGGCGCTGCGGGCTTCTCGGCGGAACAGCTGGAACAGCTGAAGCGCGATGCGCTCGGTAAGTTTGAAACCATCTCGACTCAGTTCGACAAGATGCGCAAGGCGTTTGAAAAGGAAGGCTACAACTCGAAGCCTTACGTCAAGGCGCAGGAAATCATTTCCAACGAATTGCTGGGCATCCGCTTTACCGCCAAGGTCGTCGAAAAACTGTGCGACACCCTGCGTGGCCAGGTCGATGAAGTGCGTCAGATCGAACGTCAGATCCTTGACGTCGCGGTCAACAAGTGCGGCATGCCGCGCCCGCATTTCATCAAGGTTTTCCCGGGCAACGAAACCAACCTGGACTGGGTCGACGGCGAAGTCAACGGCAACCATGCCTACAGCACCGTACTAGCCCGTAACGTACCGGCGGTCAAGGAACTGCAACAACGCCTGATCGATCTGCAGGCGCGCGTCGTGCTGCCTTTGCCTGACCTGCGCGGCATCAACAAGAAGATGGGCGCCGGCGAAAAGAAAGCGCGCATGGCCAAGCGCGAGATGACCGAAGCCAACTTGCGGCTGGTGATTTCGATCGCGAAGAAGTACACCAACCGCGGCCTGCAATTCCTGGATCTGATCCAGGAAGGCAATATCGGTTTGATGAAAGCGGTCGACAAGTTCGAATATCGCCGCGGCTATAAATTCTCGACCTATGCGACATGGTGGATCCGCCAGGCCATCACCCGTTCGATCGCCGATCAGGCGCGCACCATCCGGATTCCGGTGCACATGATCGAAACGATCAACAAGATGAACCGCATCTCGCGTCAGATCCTGCAGGAAACCGGCGCCGAGCCGGATCCGGCAACGCTGGCGATCAAGATGGAAATGCCGGAAGATAAGATCCGCAAGATCATGAAGATCGCCAAGGAACCGATTTCGATGGAAACACCGATCGGTGACGACGACGATTCCCATCTGGGCGATTTCATCGAGGACAACAACACGCTGGCGCCGGCCGATGCCGCATTGCACGCATCGATGCGCGGCGTGGTGAAGGACATTCTGGATTCGCTGACCCCGCGCGAAGCCAAGGTATTGCGAATGCGTTTCGGTATCGAGATGTCGACCGACCATACGCTGGAAGAAGTCGGCAAGCAATTCGACGTGACACGCGAACGGATTCGTCAAATAGAAGCTAAAGCGCTGCGCAAGCTGCGCCATCCTTCCCGTTCCGACAAACTGAAGAGCTTCCTCGAAGGGAATTGAGATTTGCGGTGAAGCACCCAGTATTTTTTAGGTGATTCACTGCAATTCGACTACCCTTAGCTGCGGTATTTTTCTATAATACGAAATTAGTTTTGAGATGCTGTTGTGTTTGGTTAGGCAGTGCCGACACCGTCAGTACACATGGCAGCGCCCTGAGGAATTGGGCCCCTAGCTCATGCTTGGTTAGAGCAGCGGACTCATAATCCGTTGGTGCCCAGTTCGACTCTGGGGGGCCCACCAGTAATATGCAGTATGGAAGCACCTGCTAGTGATAGCAGGTGCTTTTTTATTTGCCTATCGCGCTCCGCAATTCTGTGACTGCTCCGCAAAACCCCCATTAATCCGGCGTTGATTTATGGAAACTCTCTGGCAGTGCCAGTATTTTTTTTCAGAGCCTATCAGCAGTCGGCGCGCTCGCTGGCCTGTTCGCTGTTGGGCAGTCGCAGGAATTTACAGCCCCGGCTAGTGGGTTTTGCTTATGCAAATCACTTCATAGCAACTTAGCAATTATTGTATAACGACAACAAAAGGATAGTGCACCTTTCAGGCAAACTATCATCAGTCAATATATTTATATGCAGCAACAAATAATGTTCTACACTAAGGTTGTGGCTAGCCATTTCACCTAAGAGGCTTGATATGCCTGACGTAACACTTTCTGACGCAGTCGATGTCATATGTCGAGCAGGATCGACCAAAATGAATAAGGTTGCGCAAATCAAGAACCGCCCGCCATATCACCCGTCACTAGACTTCTACCGCCCTCTTCGCTCAGCTCTGATTGCTCTGCACATAGAGGGCAATGATCGAAAGGCACTGGACAAAATCCTTGCAAAGATTACCGATGCAAAGAAAATTGGCAGCTATGATCAGGTAATCGAAGGGTATCGAAAATGGTGGGGATACAAAAAAATAGAGTGGTTTGATCCGCCAAAATCCAGCTATGAACATGCTGGAGTAGTTGTAAAGGTAAATCCAGAGCTTGGACTTATCGTTAATGGTCAGCGGTACATTATAAAGCTCTACTTAAAAGACGAGCAGCTCCATAAAATTAGGATTGATCCGGCGACTGTGTTAATGGAAATCGCACTACGATCAATTGCTCAATCGTCCGATCTAGTGGCAATACTGGACGTTCGAAAAGCGAAGCTCCACACGCTGGGTTCAAATATTGCGCGCTCAAAACCCATGGTTGACGCAGAGCTTTCCTACATTGCCGCCCTGTGGCCGAATGTTTAGTTCTACCCATTAGTTCACGGCGTGGAATGAGACTGAAACCCCGCGCCAATTCTGGCTCTCTCAGTTTGCTGTAGCAAATTCGTAGCATTCGCATTTCTATTATCTAGATCGCTACAAAAACAGCACCTTCTGATACCCGTAGGCTTGTAAAATATAAATTTTACGAACATCGAGCAGTTGCTTATGATATGCACCCCACACTGGACCACATATCTGTCGGCTTTGTTGGTACCCATCGTAGCGGTGCTAGGCGTCGCGATTGCTTATAGACAGTGGCGAACGGCGCAAAATAAGCTGAAGTTGGATCTTTTTGAAAAGCGGTTTGCTGTGTATGATGCCGTTCGTCAACTGATCGGCTCGATCGTAACGAGCGGTGTAGTTAAAACCGAAGATCTGTACAAGGCCCTCGCCAAGACAAGAGAAGCGAAATGGCTGCTGAGCGCCGACATCGACGTGTATCTGAACAAAGATCTCTATCGCAAGTTGCTGAAACTGCAATCTTTGGATGTGGAACTCAAAGAGCTTCCTGTTGGTGAGAAACGTTCAGCCAACGTCGAAGCTCAGAGAGTGCTTAAGGATTGGATATCCGATCAATATGATGTGTTGGACGAGAAATTTTCTTCATTTCTTAGCTTAGGACATTGAGTCTTGCTGAACGGAATAGGACATGGCAGTTTAATTTATCGGACGCGGGTTCGATTCCCGCCGCCTCCACCAATATTTCGTTTTAAATCAAATACTTAGAAATATAGTGCTGTCATTAATTGGGGTGTTTTGGGGCTGATTGGGCTCCAGAATGACAACATAATGACAGCATTTGTTTTTCTGCTATCCTCATCGTACCGACCAAACCACATCATTATCGACCGTGTACAATCGACAACCTTGATGTGACCTGGAACAGGTCTGCAATGCAACGGCAACCGGATCGATACCCAGCGATACCGCGTTCCAGCCGCCATCCGGAGCAATCACAAAAGCGCGTGGCTTGCGGATAGTCAGAAACTGCTGGTAACCCCGCCGCCCTGCCTCGTTCAGATACGGCACTGCGCCGACATCTTGCAGTGCGGCGAAATGTGTAGGGGCCGGCGTAAGTGTTGGTCGGGTCCAGACAACATGGTCGTCAACGGCATAGGCCCAGCAATTTTGCGCTTGCTGCTGACAACTACGCAAGGCCTTCCCAAGCGGATCATAACTATCCGAGAATGACGAAGCAAAACCAGCCGGGTCGACAACGAACGCACGCGGCACCGGCTTTTTCAGGAACCGTCGATAGAATTCTTTACCTTGCTCATTCAAGTAAGGCACGGCGTCAACATCGTCAATGGCAGCATAATTTGATGACGGAGGATACGCGGCCGGCAGGTATTCTGGATAAATCGATTTGCTCGGCAAGCCCAATTCGTCCAGAAAAGCATCGACCTTACCCGTCCAGATCGCCAACCCTTCTGGCAATGCCAACAATCGATGCGCATCCTGCATAAAATTGCCAAACGCCACCAGCTCTGCTTTTCCTCCGGCGGCCGTGTAGCTGTCATACATGCCGTGCCAGGTTGCGGGTGCAAACACCTTATCGTTGTCGCCGTAAAACCAGATGGACGGCACTGTTGTATCCGCGCCATAATCTCTTGCAGCTTGTGCCAGTGCGACATCTACTTTAGGGCAATCGGATGAACCCATTCCCCCGCAACATTAATCAAGCCTTTGACGCGAGGATCATGAAGCGTACCCAATGCCAACGTGTTCCAGCCTCCAAAACTTTCACCAGCGACCACGACACGATTGCCGTCAATATTAGGTTGTGATGCCATGTAGTCAATTACGGCACGAATATCCCTAGCATTATTCCGACCAACGTTTTCATAGTCGCATCGGTAGTGTTCCATGCGGCCACCCGAACCAGCATAACCGCGCATCATCGGCAAAACTACTGCATACCCTCGTGACAAAAAATAATACGCGGAAAAAGTCAGATGAAAGCGAGTCTGCAATTCGGGCCTGACACTCCCATCGGCGCCGTGATTCATCACGAAGAGCGGAAATGGCCCCTGACCATTTGGCGTGTAAAGGGTTGCTTGCAACTCCACCGGCCTCGTGCTGTCACCGGGAATACTGAGCACTTTCTCATTCATCGATGTTTCAGGTCGAAACCCTGCTTCAGATGCTGGTCCATCGGCGCGTGCACTAGTCAACATGCTCAAGCAAATAAATGCTGCAGCAGTAAGTAAAACTTGCAATGTAATTGGTCTCATATTTTATAAATAGTTGATGCAAGTAATTGATAGCGGATGCCTAACGCAAGCTCGGCAGACCCAGGTCACCTAAACTCGCTGCCAGTTGGATTCGTGCATTCTGCCATCCCGCTAATGCGGCGATCCGCTGCTGCTGTGCATTGGCTAACGCAGTTTGGGTGTTGATTAATTCCAGGATGCCGGTCACTCCTCTTGCGTAGCGCGCCTGTGCAGCCTCGAACGCCAGATTAGCGCTGTCAAGAATTTCCTGGCTAGTGCGCAGATTGTCAGTTCCCACCTTCAATGCCTGATAATTCGTCCAAACGCTCGACGCCACCTGTAATTCGGCATCGGTCAAACTGGCTTCTTTCCCTTCGACTTGCGCCTGCGCACCGCGAATTTGATAGGTTCTGGTAAAACCTTCAAAAAACGGAATATTAATCTGTATCCCAATAGACCGATCCCGGCTGGTCTCGCCGAAATACTGTTGACCCACACCGGAACTCTGGGGTTGATTGTTATAGCTATATTTACCGACAAAACTGATCGTTGGCCGTCCCTGCGCGCGAATCACCTTTTCGTTGGCCTGTGCCGCCGCCAGATCGGCCCGTGCGGCAACTAGTGAAGGGTGCCTCTCCTGAGCAGTTTGCAGCAATTCATCGACGGACCGCATAAAGGTGGTATCCGGCAATGCAACGTTATCCGATTCGACCAGGTGCAATGTGCGATTTGGACGTCGCCCCATATCAATCGCCAGCAAGCCAAGTGCAGATAACCAATCACCTTCCGCCTTGTTGCGGTTGAATGTGGCCTGGGAATATGCTGTCTGGGCTTGCAACTGATCGCTAATAGCTGCAACACCGCGATGCACACGCACTACTGCGGCATCTAAGACGCGCTTGGCGTCGGCCTCAATATCTTGCGTTGCTTGCACATTCTTTTGTGCCACAACGGCTGCGTAGTAGTCTTTGACGGTATTGGCAAACACCGTCTGCAAGGCGCTATCTTGATTTGCCAAAGCAGACGTCAGCATGCTTTTAGCGTAATCCACATTGGCCGATCTGGCACCGAAGTCATACAGTACCCAATTCAACGTCAGGGCGGCGTTTTGGTAACTACTGTTGGATTGGTTATAGAACGGATTTTCTGCTGTGCCATGATTCGTTATCTTATCTTTCGCCGCCTGCACAGTCCCGGATAACGTGGGCAAATAAGCTGCTTTGCTCATCCCTACCTGCGCGGCTTGTACTTTGACATTGGTCCACGCTTCCCTGGTTTTTGGGTTGTGACACAAAGCACTTGATACGATGTCAAGCAACGTCAACTCCGTCCTTGCATCGTCCCCGCACACATCCGAAGCCCGCAACGGATCGAACATTTGATTGGCAGGCGTTGCGGGTACATCATTGAACTGTCGCAGTGGGTCTTTTGGGCCCATATCAAAGCCATAGCTTTGTCCGACACCGATACAACTTAAAGTGCACACCGTCACGCCACATAGGATGCGCCGGCTCAATTTTTCCTTACCTGCCAACACATTGTTCCAGTTGCTGTTCATGCTTTCATTATTCTTTGGTATGCGAAATCACGTGATATAAAAATACAAAAAATCACCTCGCTTGTAACAAGCGAGGTGATTCAATCTCCGGCAATTACTCACCGGGACGTGCTGACGATGCTGTTTAGACGTGCCGGGAAAATTGTGGCGCAACCACTTGAAATACCTCATGGTGGAGATGAGCAAATGAGGCATTCGCATCAATACCGGTATTACCATCCGTGAAAGCTGACATAGTCTGAATCAGGTGATTCAACGACCCAGACAAGGCTTGCGGCGCACTGCTAGCTGCATCGCCAGTCTTTGTATTGGTGCTCGCAACTGTGCTCGGATCAAAGGTTAGACTCACGCCGGCGATATCGCCTGTCTTCCCGTTTTTCCAGGAAAACGTAGTATCGTTAAGAATCGTATTGCCATTGCTGTTGATTTTTTCAGCGGTCGAATCCAGATTGATGGAAGCAATGCCCAATTGCTTCAGTGACTCCAATTTGCCTTGCTGGAAATTGGCGTTACCAGTCGGGTCCACCCAAACCTTCAATTTATCCCACAATGAATTACTTGCATCAAGTACACCACCGGTCTGATGCGCTAATGCCGAGAGCGCCCCAAAACCACCAACCAGATTGGCGTCGCTCGTCACCGTGCCAGTGTTGGTCGGATCGTAGACCAACATACCTTCACCTGCAGTAGCCCAACCGGTATGCACCTTCTTGCCATTGTTCTGCATATCGAAGTAGGCAGTCGATGTGACAAGGTCAGTGGTTTGGACTTTATGGCCATCCAAATTCAAAATAATCGGATCAATAGGCGTTACTGTCACGACAGGAGTAGGCACAGAGTAGGTTGTCACACCGCTCCCTGTTGGATCAACACTCCCAGGAAGAAGAGGCACAGTACCACCGAGATTAGGAGCAGAACCGGTGGTTTTCCCGTTAGTGGTATTAAATGCGCCGACTACCGTGTTGCTATATTGGCTAGATTGATTCCCACCCAGACAATGCACTGTGGAGCCATTGGTCTCTATATAGTTGCCAGTTCCGGTCACAAAGAACTCCGAGTTCACTCCATTGCTCCCCACAGCGTTGATGATGTTGTTGTTACCGTTAATGTAGACCACCTTGCCTTGGAGAGCTTTTCCCAAAACGATTGCGCTACCTGATGCATTGATCGTATCGCTTGCGCCGTCGGCGAACAGCGATGAGCCTGTCCCCATCCCTATGGTCTCATTATCTCCATTGACGGCGAGCGAGGAACTTGTACCGAAATTCAGTGTATTGTGGCCACCGTTAAGCGAGAGCTGTTCGCCTATCCCACCATTAACCGTGTCATAGGCACCATTAAGCGACGTAACGAAATTGTTCGCCGCGTAGTTGATAGTCTGACTACCCGTGGTCGTTAATGTTTGGTTTGTCGCGCAGAAACCAACGGAGCTACCGCTGCCATTGACTAACGCACTGGTACCCGCGCCGCTTAGATCGACTCGGCTACTGCCACTAATGCCATTGATGATCTGATTTTGTCCTCCGACAGCCAGGTACGCACCGCTATTGGCCCAAATATTGGTGGTATCGCCATTGCCATAGAGGGAAGTTGTTAGGCCACCCACGCCGAAGTTGACGGTCTCATTGCTCGTCGTCAGGGTCGTGTTATTTCCAAAGATACCGACCGAGCTACCGCTGCCGTTGACCGTAGCACTGGTGCCGACACCAGTCAGATCGACATGACTACTGCCGGTGTCGCCATTAACGGTCTGATTTTGCCCTTGCAATACCAAATAAGCGCCGCTATTACCCCAAAAATTGGTCGTGTCGCCGTTACCGTATAGGTAAGTTGTCAGTCCCCCCACGCCGAAGTTGACGGTCTCATTGCTTGTTGTCAGCGTGGTGCTGTTTCCAAAAATCCCAACAGAGCTGCCGCTGCCATTGACCGTTGCACTAGTGCCGGCGCCAAACAAATCTACGTGGCTACTACCAGTGTCACCATTAATGATGTGATTTTGTCCTGAGACCTGAAGGTAAGCACCGCTGTTACCCCAAAAATTGGTTGTGTCGCCGTTGCCGTAGAGGATGGTTGTTAGGCCACCCACGCCGAAGTTGACGGTCTCATTGCTCGTCGTCAACGTGGTGTTGTTTCCAAAAATACCGACAGAGCTGCCGCTGCCGTTAACCGTCGCAGTGGTGCCGTTGCCAGCCAGATCAACATGGCTACTGCCGCTGTCACCATTAACGGTCTGATTTTGTCCTTGAACTACCAGATAGGCACCGCTATTGGCCGCTTCGTTAATGATATCGCTGGCCCCTTTGATTGAGGTTGAAAAACCTCCAGCAGAAAAATTAACGGTTTCTCCTGTGGTCGTCAAAATTTGGTTGGTCGCACAAATACCCACTGAGCTACCGCTGCCGTAGACCGTCGCACTGGTGCCCACATCGTTTAGATCGATCCGGCTGCTGCCGCTGACACCATAGATGGTTTGATTTTGCCCCCACACACCAATATAAGCGCCGCTATTGGCCCATTCGTTGATGATGTCGCTACTGCCCTTGACGGAAGTAGCAAAACCACCCGCCGCAAAATTCACTGTCTCGCCATTTGCTGTCAAAATTTGGTTGTTCGCACAGATGCCAACGGAGCTACCGCTGCCATAGACTGTCGCGCTGGTGCCTACATTGTTCAAATCGATTCGGCTACTGCCGCTAACGCCGTAGATGGTTTGATTTTGGCCCCACACACCAATATAAGCGCCGCTATTGGCCCATTCGTTAATGATGTCGTTAGTTCCTTTGACTGAAGTGGCAAAACCACCTGCAGAAAAATTGACGGTCGACCCGGTCGCTGTCAGAGTTTGATTTGTGCCACAAATACCAACGGAACCTCCGCCATTCACCGTCGCGCTGGTGCTGGCACCACCCAAGTTGACCAAATTAGAACCAGTATTGCCATTGACTGTCTGATTTTGTCCAAAGACAGAAAGGAAAGCGCCGCTATTGGCTATCTCGCTGGTAACGTCTCCATTGCCATTAATGGTTGCTTGCGCACCAGCCGCGAGGCTGATGATGGCGTTGTTCAGATAAGCAGCGGCGCCGGTGCCAGAAATAGTGGCTGTAACTTGGCCTGTCGCGCTCGTATTAGTGACCTGCTCGTTCTGAGCAGTGCCATCGCTTTTCAGATTTGTGAGATCGTCGGATTTATTGCCTGGCGTGTCAACTTTGATGTTCTCGAGTTGGTCTAACTTGCCATCGCTGTTTGTATCGCGATCAATTTTAGTCGTCGTCGTACCATTAAAATAATCCTTGATGGTCATGGAGTTTTGTATGCCAGCCGCATTCTTGGTCTGAGCATAGGAAATA
This sequence comes from Collimonas sp. PA-H2, assembly GCF_002564105.1. Taxonomy (NCBI): domain Bacteria; kingdom Pseudomonadati; phylum Pseudomonadota; class Betaproteobacteria; order Burkholderiales; family Oxalobacteraceae; genus Collimonas; species Collimonas sp. PA-H2. The sequence continues at coordinate 3,583,613 of NZ_PDBX01000001.1, read as the reverse complement.
TCATTACCCGTGTAATCAGTGAAAGCCGTCGTCGTCGTGTCTACGGTACTGGAAACGGTCGGGAGGGTTTCTACCGGATTGGTTAGGCGCTGACCGGTGTATACGCCATAGGTGCCATAGGTACTCCACACTTGATTGTTAGAGGGATCGATCGCCTCGGTGTGGACATCTGGAGGTACGCTAGTATTAAATTGACGCGAGACAGGTACGTTAGAAATCGAGAGTCCGGAATTTTGCAAAAAACCCGTACCAGCCTGAAGCGTCAAACCGGCCAGACCATTATCATAGGTTCCACCAATATCACAATGATTTCCTGTAAAAATGAATGTTGTTGCCCCCGGTTGTGCCGAATAGTCGGCAGCTTTAAACAAGTATCGGTACTCATTGTCGGCGCGAATGATCGCCAAATTCTGAGCGTTAGGCGCAAACACCATATTGCCCGACATGCCAGTCTCAACAGGATCATAAATGACACCTGCAGATACACCGACTTTTCCCGGGGGGATCAAAATTGCACCAGTAGAAGGGTCGGTCAGTCCACGCTCGTACAGCAATTGAGAAAACACCGCAGCAGCATCAGCGCCGCGGCTGAAAGCAGTCATGGCGGTAGTCACGGAACCTCCTGGGTTGTTACCCAGCCATGCCGAAGCTGCAACAGAGAATTCCTTGTATGCCTTGTTTGCGGTATTGATGGCCTCCTGTGTCACTTGGGTCGATACAGCCGACGAACCAGTAAGTGAGCCTGCCGTGCCTGGACCCGCGTAGTAACCGACCTTAAGGTTAGGATTGGTTAGTGCTGCTGAAGTCGCCTGGTCACTTAGTTGCGCCACATTGGTGCTTTGCGCTCCGCTCGGCACATTATTTTTATCATTATTTGTCCCGTCGAATGCAGCAAAGAAGACGAACTGATTACCCGATACGATTTTTGACGCAGATCCGGCAATGGTGTTCGCCTGTTGTTGAGCTTGTTGAGTTTGGGTACTAGTGAGTGTGCCTGCAACGGTCGTCATGTTATGGTTCCCTCTTGAGAAAAATAATTAATTTTTAGATTGATCAGGATAAATAGGAGTTATTTTTTCAAAGCAATACAGCGCAAAAACTATATCGTCAGGCTTATGAGTTGCTCTCGCCAATGCTCTGGGATCACCTTTCAACATGCAGGGATTGGGGTCCAAATTTTTTTCTAAAATCAGATAAACATATAATTGCGATCCCTTGACAATGAAATAAATTCGCTGATCTTTCATATCCGATGGCAATCGACGACGTAGATCGACAGTATCCTGGTAGATCTCGCCCGTACTCTTGAGACGCCACTTTACATAAAGCGAGTCCCCAATACGCATAGGGCCGTTTGTATTGGCCATCTGCAGAGACCTCCCTTCCGCACGTACCCAATCTGGATTTTTTGCCCCCTCCAGCTTCGAATCACCGTAGCGATAATCGAGAACTTCAATCTCTGGACTATCTCTAATCGCATCAAATGCAAAAGAATGATCAACCACCCTCGGCTCTATTGCGCAAGCAACAAGAGCAGAAGTGATCGCGAATAGTGCTATCCAGCGTGAAAATTTTGAGATAAGTATTTTCATGAAATTACGCCTATAGAAAATTAAATTTGTGCTGAATACCGTTGTTATACAGAGCGCCTGCTTGGTCAAAGCGTCGGCGTTATCATGGCAGGCGCTGAAGGTGACGAAATACCGTCGCAACATTGAAATCGTTCCCACGTTCCCGCCTGAGATATGTAATAAGATCGCCTGCGTTGAACTGAACTCCTGCCATTTCAAAAGATTTATCTACAGTGAACACTTCCCATTCTTCAATGTGATCTTGAACGTCTGTTCTGAATATCTTTACGATGCCGCCCCTGATAATTTTCCAGGAGATTACTCTGGGATTTAAGCGAGATGCGTCCATGTTTTTAGCGTTCGAAAAAGGGCATGGCATCAGACCTGTAGCTTGTGCGTTGCGATACTCACCTCCAGGATAATAGGCAACGACTTCACATTTCACAGGTGTAGCGAGCTTTGTCCACATCGGAGATTGAGGGCCAAACCTGAGTTTCTGGGACGCCTCCGGATACAGCCAAACTCCCTCAATGTCCTTTGCCGTAGCTGGGCGCAGTTCTGTACGGTAAGGAGAAAATGGACATGGGAACAATGAATAGACAGCCTTAGTCACTACTTCTGCACTTGGTTCCACACTATGTTCGGATAGATACACTTCTACACTCTTTCGAATGACTGGAAGCGACGAATCCGAATTCAAGCAAAGAACCTTAGCGTTACCCGTTTGAAACGCCGAAACAATACTCTTACCCACTACATCCATTGGCGCTTCTTGAGCCGTAGCGAACGTCGCCCCAATGACAAAAAAAGAAGAGATCAAGAATTTGAAATAGCGTTTCCGCATGTGTAGCCCCGATAACTTGTGATTGAAAAATCTAAAAATTCTTTAAATGAAGAATTTCTGTCGCCAAATGACAGACAGTAAATAGGACATCAATTTCAAGCATTGCAGTTCGTGAATACCACCCCACGAACGGATCATCGCTCCCGTAACGCTTCACTCCGATACCTCAACAACGGCGTCAGCAGATATTCAATAATCCGCCGCTGCTCCGTCTTGATCTCCACCGAACTTGCCATACCCGGCGTCAAGGATTCGGTCTTGCCATCGGCAACGATGGTGGCTTTGAATAACTTGATGCGCGCCGGATAAATCAAGCCCAGCTTGTCATCTTTGACAGCATCCTGCGAAATCGAGATCACCTTGCCTGGCAGCGTACCGTAATGGGTATATGGAAAAGCATCGAGCTTGATGGCAGCATCCTGTCCAGGCCGCACAAATCCAATGTCCTGGTTCAGGATTTGCACCTCGATCTCCAGACCCGCATCGTCAGGCACAAGGACCAGCAGCTCTTGCGCCGGTTTCACCACGCCGCCCACCGTGTGAATATCCAATTGCTGAACCGTACCGGATACAGGCGCATTAAGATGTGTCTGCGTTTGCCGCTGTGTGGACTTGGCCTCATCACCCTGCACTTGCGCCAATTGCTGCTGTGCCTGATTGAGCGCATCCAACTGTTCACGCCGGAACTGCGCAATCGCAGTCTCAATGTCTTGCCGTTGTTCGGAAATCCCATCTGCGAGTTGGCGTGCGTAGCTTTGTTGCGAGGCCAGATCCTGTTCCGCCTGAATGCGGGTCTGTTGCTTTTCCAGAGCGGCGTGGCGCGGCACATAATTCTGTCCCAGCAGCGATTGATAGTCAGTCTCTTCAGCACGCGCAATCGGCAGGGTCTGCTCCACCCCTAAAATCTTTTGCCGGGTCGTTTGCAATTCATGCTCGCGCTTTTGCAGTTCGGCCCGCAGCGACGTTAGTTTGCTGCGGTATTCAATGAACGCCCCTTCGGCCAATCGTTGCACGTCGTGTTGCCGCTCTGGCCTGGCATCGGGTATGGGCGGGAGTTGCGGTGGTTTGTTGTCGCGTTGCGCATCTAGTAGCGCTTGCGCCCGTTTGGCGGTCAACATCGCATCAATCCGTGCGGTGCGCGATTTGCCGACATCGGCAGCGGCCTCCGTAGGATCAAGTTCGATCATTACCTGACCCGCGTTGACGTGTTGCCCATTGCTGACCAGGATCGCCTTGACGATACCTGCCTCCAAAGGCTGGATCACCTTACTATTCCCATTGGGGACGATCTTGCCCTGGGCCACGGCGACCACATCGACCTTGCCAATGATCGACCAGATCAACGCAATCGCGAACAAAATCATCAAGACCCACATCAGACTACGTCCGATTGGCGATGCCGGCGTCTCCAGCACCTCCAGCGCTGCTGGCAAGAATTCAACTTCATCCCGTTGGCGCTTGATCGGCGCGCCCTGCGCCTTTTCTTCGGCAAGCGAAGCGCGGGCGATGTCCCAGTAATGGCGCAAGGTATCAAGCAACATGCAGATACCCCGTCTGGTGCTGCCACAAGGACGCATAGCGGCCACCGCGGCGTTGAATTAATTCGTCGTGCGTTCCCTCTTCGACAATCTCGCCCTTTTCGACGGTGATGATGCGCTCGGCAATCCGTACTGCCGACAGCCGATGAGCGATGATAAAGACGGTGCGGCCGGCACAAATCTGTTGCATGTTGCCCTGAATGATGGCTTCGGATTCTGCATCCAGCGCCGACGTCGCTTCATCAAAAATCAGAATCTTGGGATTGGTCGCCAGCGCTCTGGCAATCGCAATGCGCTGCCGCTGCCCACCGGACAGACCATTGCCACGCTCACCGAGCTCAGTGTCATAGCCTTGCGGCAGTTCCAGCACGAACTCATGGGCGCCGGCCAGCGTTGCCGCTTCGACCACTTTATCGAACTCCATGCCTGGTGAAGCGAACGCGATATTGTCGCGTACCGTCCCTTTGAACAGCATGTTTTCCTGCAGCACGGTGCCTATCTGCCGGCGCAGCGATGCCGGATCGAGTACCGCCAGGTCCATACCGTCAATTAAGACGCGCCCGCGCTCTGGCGAATAAAGACGTTGGACCAGTTTGGTAAGAGTGCTTTTGCCGGAACCGGAGGGGCCGACAATACCGGTGACGCTACCCGGCTTCACAGTCAGCGACAGGCCGCGCAGGATCTCAGGACCATCATGGCGGTAGCGAAACACCACTTTATCGAACACGACTTCGCCTTTGACGGTAGGCATCGAGGTTTGCCCGCCTGACGTGCTGGACTCGGCCTTGTTGTCGAGGATGTCGCCTAAGCGATCCATCGACAGCCGCACCTGCTGGAAATCCTGCCAGAGCTGTGCCAGGCGCAATACGGGGGCACTGACGCGACCGGCCAGCATATTGAAGGCGATCAGCTCGCCAACCGAGAGCGTGCCGTCAATGGCCAGTTTGGCGCCGTACCATAGCAGTGCAGCCGTGGTCAGTTTGCTGATGAGGGATGCGACCTGATTGGCGGCATTGGAGAGATTCGAGGCTTTGAAGGCGATCGACACGTAGCCGGCCAACTGCGTTTCCCAGCGGCGCTGCATCAACGGCTCGACCGCCATCGATTTGATGGTTTCGACGCCGGTCACCGACTCGACCAGGAAGGACTGATTTTCTGCGGAACGGCGGAATTTTTCGTTGAGGCGAGATTTCAGCGCCGGCGTCACCAGTACCGACAACGCGATGTAGCACGGCAGCGAGATGAACACCACCAGCGTCAAGATGCCAGAGTAGGACAGCATCACCGCAAAAAAAACCAACGTGAACAGCAAATCCATCACGACAGTCAAGGCATTACCGGTCAGGAAGTTGCGGATGTTTTCCAGCTCGCGGACACGCGCTACGCTGTCGCCGACCCTCCGTGCCTGGAAATAGGCCAGCGGAAGATTCAACAGATGGTTGAACAGGCGACTGCCCAGTTCGACATCCATTCGGTTAGTGGTGTGGCTAAAGACGTAAGTGCGCAGGCCGCCCAACAACGCTTCGAACACTGAAATGGTGACCAGGCCGAATACCAGCACATCCAATGTAGACATGGATTTATGCACCAACACCTTATCGATCACCACTTGCATGAACAAGGGAGAAACCAAGCCGAACAACTGCAGGAAGAAGGAGCCGGCCAGCACTTCCAGCAATTGCTTGCGGTACTTGACGATAGAGGGAACGAACCAGGACACATCGAACTTGCCGCCGCCCTGCGACAAAATGGCGCGCGACGTAATCAGGATCAGCCGGCCAGACCAAAGCTGCTCGAATTCGGTCAGAGGGAGTTGAAAGGTGCGTTTCTGGACCTCGTCGTGCAGCAGAACACCGTTGGCGCATTTGGCGAGAACGATAAAACTGCCATCCTTGAGTTCAGCGATAGCCGGCAGCGGCGTCTGGGCAAGTCGGTGGGATTGGCTCCTGACGAGCCTGGCCTTGAGCGCAATCTGGCGCGCCAAGCGCACCAAGGTGATCGCGTCGACGCGATCCGAGCTGCCTGACAAGTGTTTGAGGCGTTCTGCACTCGCCGCTACGCCCGATAACTGCGCCACAACCGTCAACGATGCAATACCGCTGTCCTGCACATTGCCCGGCAAATGCCCCTCATCTTTGCCCGGTAAGATGCTCTCCCTCATTTTTATTGCTTTCTTTGCGCGCTATGAGAGAAGGATTGTAGTTAAAACTTAATTGTTAGATATTGCAACCTCGCAAAATTGCATGAAATTTTGCAAAGATTTACTTTTGGTCGGATGTATTCACACCAATTAGTTGTGTAATAACAACAAACCAATAGAAGCATGAGCTAAGAATTCTTTGCTTCGGAATCAACTTCTGCTTTACCAGGGTCATACAGCACCTCCAGTCTCACTTTTTGCTGTAGCAGACGTTCGGCGTCTTTCACGCTAAAAGAAGTGTTACAAGCCGGACATAACAGCTTTCGACCGTGGACAGCATCTCGTCCGAAGAACCGTTTTTCGCCAGGGACGTCGCAACGCGGACAACGGAGATGGGGACGCAGCTTGATCCCAAGACGAACTTTTGCTTCCCATTCACCAGAAGGATCGAGTTGCAGCAGCCATTGCCGGATTTTTTTTGCCCAGTTCCGTATCAGCGGCACATAAACATTGAGGCGTCGGGCGGCGTCCTCATACGGCAATTGTTGCGACAATAGTCGGAAAAATGCTGGCATCAGCTCTGCATAGCGTAAGCGCGCCAGCGGAGTTCCGGTCAGACGGTTAAAGCGTCGGTCGCATGTCTTACAAAAAAAGCTCGGCTTTGGTTCATTTGCACGCGGCCTAGCTGCCAGTATGGTCCGGCGAGAAAAACAATGCGGGCATGCTGGCGGATGCAAGTTTTTGGAGTACACCTCTGCCAGCGCTTGTTCCAGGTAAACCGTAAGTGTCTTGTCCTCAGAATCAGGAAAGCCGCCACCAAATCTGCGAAACTGGAGCTGATCGATAAGAAAATGCCGCTCTGTCGGAGCCGCAGATAGCTCAGATAGAACTGATGGAAAGCCGACCTTGGCAACAATGTTTGTCAGTTGTTCTGAATAAGGCCGATTAGCAGCAATGCCCAGTTGATGGCGACGTCGAAAGACTTGCTGCCTGTTGACACCAAGCTTTTTCGCAATGACGGTATCCAGATCGGTGCCAAGATGTGCCTCCATCTCAGCAGTCCACACCAGGGGTGATGTACAGAAGGAAGCAATTCCCAGCTGGCGACGGCGTCCACCAACGCTAGCTTTGCTTACCCCCAATTGGGTCGCTATCGTTTGATCCGATGCTGCACCGAGCAAGGTGTCGGCCTCACCAGTCCACACGAATTGGCGACGAATAGCCGATGACGTCAATAAAGGTCTTTTGCTAGAAATCATGGCGATCATGGTCTGTTTACCAATAAGAAGCGATGATTGTACAAAATCCGACGCTATCGCAATGCAAAATGCGTTATTTTGCGTCAAGCCGTTGCAGCCGATTTTCCCGCGAACCCCGCGCAACATGGGGGCTTGGCGTTTTGGCGAATTGCGTTAAAAGCAGTGCATTTAACGAAGCCGGCAGGCGTGGGGGGACTGGCCGCTGAAGGCCATGGCCGACAGCTTTTTTCATGGCAAGGCAACAATGTCAGGACGTTAAAAAAAGGCCGCGTATGCGGCCTTAATCGATACAGGCGCCGCCGTTACAACATGGCGGCGGGGCAGGTATACCGTCAACGTCCGGCGCGCCTGAGCGCCTCCTGTTCCTTCTGGTAGTCGTCCCGACAATCTGTATTGCAGAACAGCCGCCCATGGGCGACATCGTCATCGCAGTAATGACAGCGCCCGTCCGCCTCCAGCTGGGGGATGCGGCGCGCATGCGCCATAGCTACTTCAATGTCCTTAGCAATGCGCCACTCGGCGCGGTCGGCTACGTCTCTCATTGCTTCTTTCCCTCTCCAGTCATTAATTCGTATGGCTCAAATTTCACTACCTCCTGGCCTAGCCAGTCATTCAGTGCCAGGAACTGCGTTTGCAGCGGCACCAACTCGTTACGCACAAACACCCGCGCCGCCGGCTCAATCGCCCCGAAGCCGCCGGTGTTGTTCGGCATGATCCCCATCAGTTGCGGTGGCACGCGGTGCGCGGCCAGCACGTCATCGCGGGTCACGCCCTTGATGTTGAAGAATTCGTCCTTGGCCGCTACGTCCGAGACCGGCAAAATTTGGATGCCGTCTTTGTTGCCGTTCGGCGCGTACATGAACAGGTTCCGGAAATTGCCCGGCCCCTTGCTGTCGCGCATGGCCTGGCGCAGATTGTCGACATCCTTGATGTTGGCGGCGGGGTCGGTCATGTACAGCACGAAGCCGGCGTGGGAACCGTTCTTGTAATACTTGCGCCGGAACAGCGTGGCCGCTTCGTTCAACCAGGCCGACTGCAAGGCCGACAGGTATTGCGGCACGCCATACACTTCCTGGTTCAGATCCGGGTCCATCAGGTGGAAGACGGCGCCCTTGTCGAACGCATGTTCCTGCTGCCAGCCGTTCACAAAGAAATAGCACTCCAGATCCCGCCCGCGCCGCACGTACTTCGCCAGCGCATGATTCAATTGCAGCAGCACGCCGGTGCGGCTGTAGCGCTTTTCTAGATAGCCATTGCCGAACGTCAGGAAATCGAGCGCGAAGCGCTTGAAGGCATCCCGCGACAGGATCTTGTTCGGCACATAGGTCGAGGTCAAAATATTGGTCTTGAAATAGATGGCGCTGCTGTGGTGGACGCTGGCATGGAACGATTTCGTCAACCCCTGGAAGCTGACCGGCGGTTCGTACCACTTGCCGTTAAGCCAGCATTCCAGGTTTTCCATAATGTCGGCATGGTCCAGCACCGGCGTCGGGTCGCCAAAGGTAAAGGCTTCCATGGCTGGCGCCGGCGCTGTCTGGGGAATTGGCGCCGGCGGCGCAGCCGCGTGCTGCCGTGCGTGTTTAAATCGTTGTTTCTTCACGATGTGTAAATCTCCATAAAGGATTGGGTGTTTTCAGAGACGCCCTCAATCGGTTCGTGATCGAGCGCGTGCATGCAGGCCCAGGCCAAGTCGGCGTGACCGGTCTCGGCGGTGCGACCTGCGTCATAGGTGACTTGTCGGCCACTGGCCGTTAAGGTCTTGCGGATTGTCATGAAGGCGGCTGACAGGTCCGTAGCGCCGGCGTCGAATTCGAGACGGCCCTTGCTGATGACATCCTTGGCCTTCAGCACCATGCGGGTCTTGACTTCGGGCGAATAGTTGATCGCGGTCGCGTTCGGGAAGAACTGTTTAACGATGGGGAATACGCCAATCCCCATGCCGGTCGTATCGATGCCGATGTACTCGACCTGGTAACGCAGGGTCATTTGCCGGATCGATTCGGCCTGCGCGGCAAAATCCATACCGCGCCATTGGTGACGCTCCAGCACGCGGAACTTGCCGCCAGCGACCAGCGGCGGCGCCAGCACCACGCAGCCGGCGCTGTCGCCGGACAGCGAAGGGTCGTAACCGATCCAGACCGGGCGATAGCCAAAGGGCCGTGCCGCAAACTGTTTCACATCGTCCCAGACCTCCCAGGAATCGACCATGCAACGCTGTAACTCAGCCTGCGGAAATATCGACTGGTTGTCATCGATAAAATTACACATCAGCAGGTTGTCGAACTGGTCCGGACTGTATTCGTAGTCGCGCAGATGGTCGAGGTCGAACAGATTGCAGCCGCCCGCTTCCGCGTCCAGGATCGTCACGATCTGTCGCCAGATCTTGTCCTCGCCCGTAAAGCCGCTCGATAGCTTCAAGTGCGAGATATCGATCTTGGCCTTTTTGGCTTTCTGGAGCCGGTCGCTGAATTCTTTACCTGCCCAGAACGGATACGCCTGGTGATTGATCGATGACGGTGTCGAAAAATAGGTTTTACGCCACTTCGCTTGAATCGCCATACCGGATGCCACTTTGTTCAGCTCGGTAAAATTGTGGGTCCAGAAAAATTCGTCAAAATAGAAATTGCCGTGGTAGCCCTGGGCGGTCCTGGCGCTGGTCCCCAGAAAATACAGATGCGCGCCGTTCGGCAGCACAATCGGGTCGCCGGACAACTCCACGCCGGCTGCTTCCTTGGCGAACTGGACGATGTACTGTTTAAATACATGCGCCTGCGCCTTCGACGCCGACAGGAAAATCTGATTGCGGCCGGTCGCCAGCGCGTCGGCCAGCGCCTCGCGGGCGAAATACCAGGTCGCACCGATCTGGCGCGATTTCAGAATGATGCGGGTACGCTCGTGGCCGTTGCGATGCCAAACCTTCTGGTAGTCGAACAGCGAGTCGCGGAAGGCATCCAGTAGCAGGCTTTGTTGCTCTTCGCTGAATTCGTTGCGGGTCGGCTTCTTCTTCGGGCCGGCATTTCTCTTGTCCAGGTTCGGATTGAGATCCGCCTCGTTGCCACCGCCGTCATACCGGCGCTTGCGCGACATCTGCACCAGGGAGCGCGTGAGTAAGTCGATTTCCTTGAAGTCACTGCCGGTTTTTACTTCCTTGCCGACCAGCTGGACCATGCGCGCTTCGATCTGCCCTTCCACGCGATCGATCGCCGTGGACAAGTGCCACTTGTCGCGCTCTTTCCAGCTGGCGACGGTACTGCGTTTGATGTTGAGGTGTTTGGCGATGGATGAGATGCGCCAGCCCTGCCAGTACAGGCTGCGGGCGGCGTCGCGCAACGCGGCGGGATCGTCAGTCGGTATGCCTGGCGCGCGCGCGGCGGCACGTTTGGCTGGTTTGAATTGGACAGGTTTGATTAACATGCCGCAAGCGTAGAGGGCAACGTCTGTAAAAGCCCTTGTCGGAAAGTCAGTAAGGTTGTTATCAACCCGCTGCCGATTGTTTCCACGCGCAGCAACGCCGACCATGGCGGTATTCGAACTTCCCAAATACCGACACCATGGCAAAGCCGACCTCCACCGCTCCAACAAAATCCAAATTCTTCCGCGTTGCCGTGGAAGGCGCCACCACCGATGGCCGTGTCATCGACCGCGCATTCATTGAACAGATGGCCGCGAATTTCGATCCGCAGGTCTATGGCGCCCGCATCTGGGTCGAACATCTGCGCAGCACCTGGGCCGATGGCGCCTTCAAAGCCTATGGCGATGTGACCGCAGTGAAAGCCGAGGAAGTCGAGCTGGGCGGCGTCAAGAAGCTGGCGTTGTACGCGCAGATTTCGCCCACGCCGGAATTAGTCGCCATGAATAAGGCACGCCAAAAAATCTACACCAGCATCGAAATCAATCCGAAATTCTCCGACACCGGCGAAGCCTACCTGGTCGGCCTGGCCGTGACCGACAGCCCCGCCAGCCTTGGCACTGAGGTTTTATCGTTCGCCACCAAGAACCCCGGCAACCTGTTCTCGGCGGCAGAAGAAACAACGCTGGAATTTGAAGACACCCCAACCGAACCTGAAGGAAATAAATTGTCCGACGCCGTTAAAAACCTGTTGAAACGCTTTACTAACAAGACCTCCAGCGACGATGCGCGCATCAGTGAACTGGTGGGCGCCGTCGAGACGCTGGCAACCCATGCGAATCTGAGCGCCGACGAATTCGCGGAAGAAAAGACCCGCGTCGATACCTTGGAAGCCGCCCTGAAGAAGACGAACGAAGAGTTCGCAGCTTTCCGCCAAAAGGTCGAATCGACCGATGCGAATCCCAAGAGCCGGCCAGCGGCCACCGGCGGCGACGGCATGGCAGAAACTGATTTCTAAACACTAGCCGGCCAGCACCAACACGATTACCGCCCAACCATTCAGGAGTCACCCATATGAAAAAGCAGACCCGCTTAGCCTTCGACAAATACACCGCCCGCCTGGCGCAACTGAACGACACCACCAGCGTTGCCCAAGTCTTCGGTGTCGATCCGAGCATCCAGCAGAAGCTGGAAACCAAAATGCAGGAATCGAGCGACTTCCTCAAAAGCGTCAATATTATCGGCGTGACCGAATTGGAAAGCGAAAAGCTGGGCCTCGGCATTTCCGGTCCGATTGCCAGCCGTACCAACACCGATAAGGCCGACCGTAAGACCCGCGATCTGTCCACGATGGACAACCAACGCTACCGCTGCGAAAAAACGAATTTCGATACGCATATCGGCTACGCCAAGCTCGACGCCTGGGCGAAATTCCCCGATTTCCAGCAACGTATTGCCAACAACATCCTGCAACGCCAGTCGCTAGATCGCATGGTGATCGGTTTTCATGGAACCAGTGTCGCCGCCGATACCGACATTATGAAAAACCCCATGCTGGAGGATGTCAATATTGGCTGGCTGGAACACTACCGCCGGCAAGCGCCACAGCGCGTGCTGCATGAGGGTAAGACCGCCGGTAAGGTGGTGATCGGCACCGGCGGCGACTACGCCAATCTGGACGCGACCGTATTCGACGCCATCAACTTGCTCGATCCCTGGTATCAGAAAGACAGCGGTTTAGTGGCCATCGTAGGCCGGGCGCTGTTGCATGACAAATATTTCCCGCTGGTGAACACCAAGCAGGCGCCGACCGAGACCCTGGCCGCCGATATCGTCATCAGCCAGAAGAGAATAGGCGGCTTGCAGGCGGTGACGGTCCCGTATTTCCCGGACAATGCGATCCTGATTACCCGTTTCGACAACCTGTCGATCTACTGGCAAGAAGGTGGCCGCCGCCGTCGCGTGGTCGATGAAGCCAAGAGAGATCGTATCGAAAACTACGAATCGTCCAATGATGCGTATGTAATTGAAGATTACGGCCTGGGCGCCATGGTCGAAAATATCCAGTTGGTGGCCTGAGATGGCGGACCTTTCTCCCGCCCAGCGCCACAAGGCGCGCATCCTCGCCGAGCGTGCCGCCGCCGAAGCCCAACCTGGCGGTGTGACGCATGGTAGCGCCTACGAGATGATGCTCTACAAGCTGGCAAACGACCGCCGCAGCTTGAGCAACATTCAGTCGATGGAACGCAAGATCGAAGTAAAAGCCACGTTGTTGCCGGAATATCAGGACTGGATCGACGGCGTGCTGTCCAAGGGCCAAGGCGGCCAGGACGATGTTTTTACGGCGCTCCTGGTGTGGCATATCGACTGCGGCGAGTATGCGCGGGCGGTCGAGATGGCGCGCTATGCGCTCAATCACAAGCTGACCTTGCCGGACCAGTTCAACCGCGACATTCCGACGATGCTGCTGGATGAGTTTTCTGCCGCTTTCCTCAAGGGCAAGCTGGCGGGCGATCCCATTCTCGCTATCGAGATGCTGACCCAGGTGCAGCAACTGACGGAACACTGCGATGCACCGGACCAGGCACGCGCCAAGCTGCTGAAGGCCAATGCTTACGCCATGCTTGCCGTTCTCGACCAACCCGGCGATGAACTGCTCAAGGCGTCACAGCTACCGCAGGCGGAAGTGGCCCACGCGCTGATGGACCGAGCCGTGACCTTGTTCCCTGGTGTCGGCGTCAAGCAAACGATGGATCGCTTGCGCGCCCGCATGATTAAAGCCGTCCCCGGCTAAACGAGCACCCCCTGGCGCACGGCGGCGCGGGTCGATGATTGAATCATTGCGATTTCTTTCTGACGCCCGCCCACCGCCGATTTTCTTCTCCAGCAGTCGATGACGAAAGAACCCCACATGAGTTTTATAGCCTTCGCGCCACCCTCTGCCGGCGCTGTTGTCAGCTTGCCAGAAGCCGGCAGTGTCGAAAACGACGGTTTCTATCCTGATATCGTCTTGCAGGACGTGCGCGACAATATGCGTCTTGACGGCACTGTCACCAGTCCGCGATTGACGCAGGCAATTGTCGACGCCGTCTTGCACGTCAACGCCGAGCTGCGCGACTGGAAGCTGTTGCAAATCGCCGCTGGCTTTGCCTCGCTGGCCGCTGTGCCGGCGGACCGGGTCAATCGTGAAAGCGTCAACATTGCCCACTACCGGCGCGCCGTCTATAGCTGGGCCAAGGCGGATCTCACCGAGCGTTACCGCGACTTCGACAGCACCGCCTCTTCCCTATCCGATAAAAAGATGATGGAAGCGCTGGACAACGCCCCGTCCGAGCAACGCCGTAACACTCATTGGGCGATTGCAGACATTGTCGGTCGGTCCCACATGACGGTCGAGCTGATCTGATGCAGGTACGCGCCCAACAGCACGACACGCTGGACCTGCTGTGCTGGCGGCACCTGGGCGCCACCGCCAATGTGGTCGAGGCGGCGCTCGAACTCAATCCCGGCCTGGCCGACTACGGGCCGATCCTGCCGCACGGCCTCCTGGTCAACCTGCCAGAACCTACTGCAACCCCTACTAAAACCGCCCAGGTCGTCAATCTCTGGGATTGAAAATGGAGCAACACCCTATGGCAGAACCCAGCACCACCACCCTGGTCGTCACCAGTGCCGCCGGCATCGGTTTGTCGACGCTGTTTCCCGGCATTGACGGTAATGCGCTGATCGGCGCTTTCGCCGGCGCCACGCTAGTAGCTATCTCCAGCAAGAACCTGCCAGTCTTGCAACGCCTGGCCTATATGGTCATTTCCTTGGCGATTGGCTACCTGGCCGCGCCGGAGGTCATCAGCAATACGCCGTTGAAGCAATCGGGCGTGGCCGCCTTCTTCGCGTCGGCGGCGGCCATTGCTTTGACGCTGCACGGCATCGACCTGATTAAAACCATAGAACTACCAGCGTGGCTGCGCAAGGGTGGCGGCCATGACTAAAACTCTGACCGTGCTGGCGCTGCTGTCTTACGCCAGCACCTGCCTGCGGCTGCTGTGCTACCGGCGCGGCCTGGCGAATCACCGCTTGCACATCTCCCTGGTGGCCTGGCTGCTGATTGTCGCAACAGGCACTTGCGGCCTGGAGATCCTGCTCGATCATGGCCGCGTCTCCTTCGGCACCGCCAGCATCGCTTTTACTTTGTGTGTCCTGGTGCACCGCGCCCAGGGCAATGTCGCCAACATCATCAGGAGCATTGATTGACCACCACACCATTGACCGCGCATTTCACGCTGGAAGAATTCACGCGCAGCGACAAGGCGCGTGTCCTCAGCATAGACAACACGCCGGCGCCGGCCATCGTTGCCAACCTGCGGCGCCTGGCGAAGTTTAACGAGCTGGTGCGCCTGGAGCTAGGTGGCGCGGCAATCATCATTTCCAGCGGCTACCGCTGCCAGGCGTTGAACCGGGCAGTCGGCGGCGCCGGCAACAGCGCGCACCTGGACGGCCTGGCATGCGACTTTACGGCGCCGGCATTCGGCACGCCGATGGAGATCTGCCAGGCGCTCGAAAAATCCTATCTGCAATTCGACCAGCTGATCTATGAGCGGGCCGGCGGCGCGGTGTGGGTTCACCTTGGCATTGCGGTCGAGGGCAAGACGCCGCGCCGCCAGGTGCTGACCATCGACAGCCGCGGAACTCGGGTCGGCCTATGGAATTGATCGTCAAAAGTTTCATAACGGCCCTGTTCGTCGGTGCGCTGGGCCTGGTGATCTATGTTCAGCACAACAGCCTGAGAGCTGCAAAGGAGCGGGCCGACCACGCCGAACAGGCCACACGCGACCGCGACGACACGCTCAAGACCATGATGGAAGCAGCGACCAGAAAACAGAAGGCTGCCGCCAAGCTACAAGCCGCCCGCGACGATATCGCGGCCACCCTCACCGAACGAGAAAACCTCATTGAAAGCCTTCTACATGATGATTCAACGATACGCACTTGGTTTGACACTCCTTTGCCTGACGCTGTTGCCCGCCTGCGGGAGCATCCAGCCGTCACCGGCGCCGACGCTGGCGCTGACAGTCAACGCCTGCCCAGCGATCACACGCTGCAACCTGCCGGCGGCAGCGCCCAGGACTAACGGCGCATTGCTTCTTGCCCTGGAGCGCACAGAAGCAGCGTGGGGCATTTGTGCGGCCATGGTGGACGCTGTTGTCGATTGCCAGGAGGAAGCGGACCGTGTACAAGCCAAAAAGCCTTAGGGCGCACCTAACAGCCGTCAGCGCCGAGTTGCGACAGAATCCCGAAAAGCTGCTGATCTTCGCGGACGGCGGCAATACGGTGGCCACCGGCACGAAGTCACTGTCGTTTGAATATCGGTATAAGCTCAATATCATCATTACCGACTATAGCGGCAGCGAGGATGCGCTCATGGTCCCTTTGCTGGCCTGGGTGCAGGTGCACCAGCGCGACCTGCTGGACAACGCCGACTTGCGCAAGACAGGTATCGGCTTTAATGTCGATTTCAACAATTCCGAATCGATTGATCTGGAGATCACATTGGCGCTGACTGAGCGCGTGATCGTAAAACAGGCTGGCACCGGTCGGCTGGAAGTCGTCCACCTGGCCGAGCCGCAACCGACACCGGCATATGCCGACGAATTCTGGCAAGCCTATGCGGGCGATGCGCTGCTGGCCGAGTGGCAGACGCCGGCCAACCCTGAATGAGCGACGATCTATCCACCCTCGAAGCCTGGGCCGGCACACTGCTGGCCCAGCTCCAACCTGGTCAGCGCCGCGTCGTCACACGCCGCATTGCCCAGGACCTACGCCGCAGCCAGGCGCAACGCATCACCAGCCAGCAGGCGCCGGACGGCGCGCCCTATGCGGCGCGCAAGCAGCGCAAGAACCTACGGGGCAAGAAAGGGAGAATCAAACGGCAGAAGGCCGCCATGTTTGAGAAGATCCGCACGCTAAAAAATCTCAAGATCGAGCAGGACGAAAACCAGCTATCGGTCGGTTTCTTTGGGCGCGTGGCGCGGATCGCCCGCGTGCACCAGGAAGGATTGACGGACAAGGTTGCAAAAAAAGGGCCGAACTATCACTATCCGGCCCGACCTTTACTAGGCTTTAGCGTCTCTGATCAAGCTCTGATTCGTGAATCTCTACTGAGGCATTTCGATGTAGACGTCGCGACTTGATCTGACAGGACATACGCGAACGTGATCATGATTTTTTTCAGTTCTGTTCAATTCGTCTAGCGCGTCTTTCCACAGCGAGCACATTGGTGAAAATGACTGCCGCTGTCGTTCAGGATGTGGTGATAGCCAGGTCCCTCCTTCCACTCATGCAGTCCGAAGCAACAAGCCAGCCATCCCATGCATTTACGCAACATAATTTTTTCCTATAAAAACTGGCTTGCGGCTTGCCAGTTGGTGTTGTTCACGCCGGGCGCTTCCACGCGAGCCGCTGTGAAAAAGTCAAATTGATATGTCAAAATCAAATTACCACATTTCCCAACGAATAATTTTGCTGAAAAGCAATAGCTAGAAAAGCTGTGTCACCACATCCGCAGCCCAATTGGTAATCACCAGTTCACGGCTGACGCCAGGCTGACCGTGTGTACTGCCGATGCTGTATTTGATATCCAGCCCCATCATCGTAAAGCCGTCGAATACGCGCCGAATATCAGGGTGGTCGTTAATGCTGACCATCACCTTTCCCTTACAGGTTCGCATGAATTCAGCCATCTGCTCGTATTGCTCGATGCCGAAATCCACGCCATAGCCCTCGGTCTGCCAGTATGGCGGGTCGGCATATTGAAAGGTATGGGGCCGGTCGTAGCGTTGCATACATTCCAGCCAGGGCAGGTTTTCGACATAGGTTCCGGCCAAGCGCAAGCGGGCAGCGCGCAGATTGTCTTCGATCCTGGTCAGATCGATAGCCGGCGCGGTGGTGGCAGTACCGAAGTTCTGCCCTGTGACCTTGCCGCTGAAGGCATGCTGCTGCAAGTAATAGAACCGGGCGGCGCGCTGGATATCGGTCAAGCTATCCAGCCGCGCATCCTGCTGCCATTTGAATAGTTGCCGGCTAGTGGTCCACCACTCGAACTGCCGCACGAATTCTTCCATGTGGTGTTGCACGACCCGGTACAGGTTGACCAGTTCGCCATTGATATCGTTGATGACTTCGGTGCGCGCCGGCACTGGCCGCAGGAAATACAGCGCGGCGCCACCGCAGAACACCTCGACATAGCATTCATGCGGCGGAAATAGCGGAATGAGTTTATCGGCCAGGCGGCGCTTGCCACCCATCCAGGGAATAATCGGACTTGCTTGCACGTGCTGCTCCAATGTCAGATGCTCGATGGCATGCTGGTGCGGGGCGCGTGGCTCTCAGGTGATTTAACGTTCCACAGCGTGGACACTTGATGGACAAGATGATGTATTCACCTTGCCCGAGTTTTCGGGAACAATTCCCACAACGAATTTCCTGCATTTTTGGTATACCTGCGTAAATTTGCTAGACTTCGCCTTACCTGTACAGGTGGCGCGGCCTTGGCTTTGCTTGCAGCCGTATTCTGCTGGCACGGTGGCGTGTTCAATGTTCGCGCATTGTTCACGTCGCCGCGTTCTTTTTCCAGCCCGGCACTGTAGTACGTCTCCCCGTTGTAAAACATTTCTTGGCAGTTGGTAACGCGGATATCAACCCGCTACCAGGTGCGCCGATTTCGGCAACCCGGCAACATGCAACGCATGACTGCTGACTACTCCGAACTGCTGCGTTTAATCCTGAATCTGATTCGATTCGGCACCATTGCCGACATCGATCACGATGCCCAGCGCGTCCGCGTCCTTGTCGGAAAAAACACCACCACATGGCGTCCCTGGATCACATTACGGGCCGGCGATGCACAGACCTGGTTTCCGCCTTCCATGGGCGAACAGGTCATCGTGCTGTCGCCTGAAGGCGATTTCACCCAGGCCGCGATCCTGCCGGCGATCTATTCCGACAAATACAAATCGCCGTCAACTAACCCGGCATACCACACGACCCGTTATGTGGATGGCACCGTGGTCCAGTACGACAGCACGGCGCACACCTTGACGGCTACGCTGCCGGACGGCACCAGCGTTACCGTCGCCCCTGGCAAAGTCACCTCGAATGCTGAAGATACGGAATGCACTGGCAACCTGCTGGTGCAAAAGAATCTGGTCGTCAACCGGAACCTGACCGTCAACGGCATTACAGCCTTGAATGCTGGTATGAACGTCCAGGCCGGTAAGGAAGGCGGCCCAGCGGCGATGATCCAGGGGATCATGCGCGCTACAGTCGACGTGATCGCCAATAGCATTAGCCTAGTCAAACACAAGCACGGCAAAGTGAAGCAGGGCGAAGACGACACGGAGGGCCCGAAATGAGCGGTATGAACGCCCGTACAGGCCACGCCATGAACCGCCTGGCGCATATCCGTCAGTCGCTGGTCGACATTCTTACTACTCCAATCGGCTCCCGCCTCATGCGCCGCACCTATGGCTCCGAAGTGCCGGAACTGATCGATCAACCGTTGAACGGGGCCACCGTCCTGCGCATTTATGCCGCCACAGCCTACGCTGTCATGTTGTGGGAACCACGTATCAGTCTGACCGGGATTGCTCTGGAGCGCGGGACGGACGGAAAAGCGACGTTGATACTAGACGGCATGGCCGATGGCGATCCTGTCTCCCTGGTGGTGCCGGTATGAGTGCGCCAATTGACTTATCACTTCTGCCTGCGCCGTCCGTCATTGAGACCGTGGACTATGAAGTCATTCTGGCGTCCCGCAAAGCTGCCGTCCTGGAACTGCTGCCAGCGGAGCAACGCGCCACCGTTGCAGCAATGCTGTCCCTGGAGTCGGAGCCGGCGACCAAGCTACTGGAGGAGAACAGCTATCGTGAAATGATCCTCCGTACCCGTATCAATGACGCCGCCCGCGCCTTGATGCTAGCTTATGCCGTGGGTAGCGATCTGGACCATATCGGCGCGAACTCGAACGTATCGCGCCTGGTGGTCACGCCAGCAGATCCGAACGCCGTGCCGCCCGTAGCTGAAGTACGTGAAGAAGATGACGCCTACCGCCTGCGCATCCAGGAAGCACCGGACGGCCTGTCTGTTGCCGGCCCACGATCCTCTTACGAATTCCATGCCCGTAGCGCAGATGGCCGCGTAAAGGATGCCAGTGCCACCAGCCCGTCACCTGCAGTCGTGGTCATTACCATCCTGTCGGCATTGTATGACGGCATCGCTGACCGCGAATTGCTCGATATTGTCTATGCGGCGTTGTCTGCCGAAGACATTCGTCCCATCGGTGACCGCCTGATCGTCCAGATCGCCCAGATAATTGACTATCAGATTGAGGCGACGCTCTATGTCGGTAAAGGACCAGTGTCGCCCATTGCCATCGCCACCGCCAAATCCCGTGCCACCATCGCCTCCCAGCCGCGCCGCCCATTGAAATACAGCATTTATCGCACGGCACTGACGGCTGCCTTGCATGTGGAAGGCGTGCGTCACGTTGACTTGATTTCACCGCCAGCCAATTTGCTGCTGGATGCTACCCAGGCGGCCCGCTGTACTGGCATCCGTATCACCGTCCAGGTGGAAGATGAATAATATTGTCGCCACATTGCCACCCAATGCCAAGCCGCTGGAGCGGGCACTAGCGACGGCTTGCGCCCGCATCGACACGCTGACCGTACCGGTGCGCTATGTGCGTAATCCCGATACCTGCCCCGTCGACCTACTGCCGTTTCTTGCCTGGGAATTCTCCGTAGACCGTTGGGATGATGCCTGGCCGGAAGCAATGCAGCGCGCCGCCATTAAAGCGGCCTATTACATTCACAAGCATAAGGGCACGATTGCCGCCGTGCGGCAGGTGGTCGAAGCCCTTGGCTATCGGATCGCTATCACCGAATGGTGGCAAATGACCCCTATGGGTGTCCCTGGCACATTCCAGCTCGACATCGGCGTCCAGGACACCGGCATCACGGATGCCATGTATGGCGAAATGGAAAGACTGATTGCCGACGCCAAACCAATCAGTCGCCATTTGACCAGCTTGGCAATCCAGCTGGAAAGTCATGGTCGGCTTTATGTCTGCGCGACTACCTTCGACGGCGACGATCTCACCGTCTATCCCTGGTTGGACGAACTGATTGCCATTCGTGGCGACCTGGTCCATGCCGGCGCTGCCCATACCATCGACACCATGACTATTTACCCGTGAGCATTAATCTATGAGTACTTATTTCGCCACCTTGACCGCCTTCGGTGAAGCCAAACTTGCCAACGCTTCCGCGCTCGGCACGACTATTAAACTAACCCATATGGGCGTCGGTGATGCCTATGACAAGGCGTCAATCCCTGATCGCAAGCAGACAATGTTGCTCAATGAGCGCCGCCGTGCACCGTTGAATCGACTCGCTGTTGACCCTGCCAATCCGAGTCAGCTCATCGTTGAGCAGGTATTACCTGAGAACGTTGGTGGTTGGTGGATACGCGAAATCGGGGTCTATGACGAAGATGGCTATTTGTGCGCTGTGGCCAATTGCCCACCCAGCTATAAGCCGCAACTTTCCGAAGGTAGCGGTCGTACCCAGGTTGTACGGCTAGTGCTGCTGGTCAGCAGCACTAGCACCGTCGAGCTCAAAATCGATCCGGCCGTGGTGCTGGCAACCCGTAGCTATGCGGAAGAATTCGCCCTGGCACAGATAGCGCAACATGAATCCAAGAGCAATCCGCATGCGCAGTACAACCGGATTGCCGCCAATTTGGCCGATGTCGCCAATCCCGAGACCGCATTAAAAAATCTTGGCGGCACACCTTTGGCATTGGTCTCGGAACTCTCCCCCTGCGGTGAAATTGCTTACTTTGCAACGACATCAGCCCCCGTTGGATGGCTTAAAGCCAATGGCGCGTTGGTTTCCCGCGCCACCTACGCGGCCTTATTTCGTGCCATTGGTACTCGCTTTGGCGCAGGAGATGGCGCCGCCACCTTTGCCGTGCCTGATCTGCGCGGTGAGTTTATGCGTGGTCTGGATGATGGGCGCGGCATTGACGGCGGACGTTCAATCGGTTCGTTTCAATCAGACGAATTGCGCAGCCATTCTCACCTCATCAATACGAGAAATACGATTGGAACAACCGGGGTCGCTTCCGAAAGCGGCGGGACCCCAGGCAGTTCATATATCACCGGATTTGCCGGCGGTACTGAAACCAGGCCACGCAACATCGCGTTACTAGTTTGCATCAAATACTGATATCCAATTCCATGAAAATCTATCACTACCATCCCGATACCGCCGTCTATCTCAGCACCTCCTCTGCGGATGTCTCGCCGCTGGAACCTGGCATCTTTTTAGTACCGGCCTATGCCACCGGCATCGCGCCACCAGACGTTTCCCAAGACGAGCAAGCCACCTTTGCTGAAGATAAGTGGGCCATAGAACCCATACCGCAACCGGAAGAGGTAAAACCAGTGCCACCCACGGAGAGTCAGCTCACGGCCACCGCCATCGGCAAGCGCGATCAGCTCCTGGCGGATGCCACGTTGGCAATGGCGCCGCTACAGGATGCCGTCGAGCTGGACGATGCCATGCCGGCGGAACTTGCGTTGCTCAGGCAATGGAAGCAGTACCGGGTTGCCGTCAATCGCGTGCCGAATCAAGAAAATTTCCCGCACGTCATTACCTGGCCGCCCGCACCCGGCATCACGGCACATTAATTTACCCACCTCATTTATAGGAATTCTATGCCTACTGATTACCACCACGGCGTGCGCGTCATCGAAAAAAACGATGGCACCCGACCAATCCGCACTATCAGCACCGCCGTGATCGGCCTGGTTGCTACCGCCGAGGATGCCGACCCGGTTGCCTTCCCGCTCGATACGCCGGTCCTGCTGACCAATGTCCCCGCCGCCATCGGCAAAGCCGGCGTCAAGGGAACGTTGCGCCGCGCCCTCGACGCTATCGGCATGCAGACTAAACCGTTTACGGTGGTGGTGCGCGTGGCCGAAGGCAAGGACGAAGCGGAAACCACCTCTAATGTGATCGGCACCACGACCGCGGCTGGCAAGTACACCGGCGTCAAGGCGCTGCTAGCCGCGCAGAGCAAACTCGGTATCAAGCCGCGCATCCTTGGCGCGCCAGGGCTGGACACCAAGGCCGTGACGAACGCCATGGTCAGCGTCGCCCAAAAGCTGCGCGGCTTTGTCTATGCATCTGCGCACGGCTGTCTGACCAAGGAAGACGCGGTGCTGTATCGGAAGGATTTCGGCCAGCGCGAACTGATGCTGATCTGGCCGGATTTCGTGAGCTGGGACACTGCCACCAATGCGGACGCCAATATCTCGGCTGTGGCCTATGCCCTGGGCCTGCGCGCCAAACTGGACGAAGAGATCGGCTGGCATAAGTCCCTGTCCAATATCGTCGTCAACGGCCCGACCGGCATCTCGGCGGACGTGTTCTGGGATCTGCAAGATCCGGCCACCGATGCCGGCTTCCTGAACGCCAAGGAAGTCACCACGCTGATTAACAGCGGCGGCTTCCGCTTCTGGGGTTCGCGCACTTGCGAAACGCCGGAATTCTTCTATTTTGAGAACTACACGCGTACCGCCCAGGTGCTGGCTGACACGATTGCCGAGGCGCATATGACCTATGCCGACAAGCCCTTGCATCCGTCGCTGGCAAAAGACCTGGTCGAAAGCATCAACGCCAAATTCCGCGACCTGGTCAAGCGCGGCTATCTGATCGGCGGTAGCGCCTGGTGCGATGAACAGTTCAACAGCAAGGAAAATTTGAAGAACGGCCAGCTGACAATCGATTACGACTATACCCCGGTCCCGCCCCTGGAAAACCTGATGTTCCAGCAGCGCATCACTGACCGCTACCTGGCCGACTTCGCCGCTGCTGTTGCCGCCTAACCAATTACAGAAAGAGAGCATCACACCATGGGCATGCCTAAAAAATTGAAACTGTTCAATCTGTTCGATAGCGGAAATTCCTACTTCGGCCAGGTCACGGAAATCACTTTGCCGAAACTCTCGCGCAAGATGGAGGAATACCGCGCCGCCGGTATGACCGGCCCGGTATCGGTGGACTTTGGCAACGAAGCGATCACGCTGGAGTGGACCGCAGGTGGCATCCTGATCGATGCCTTGCTGCAGTATGGCGCCCGCAGCCACAACGCCACCCAACTGCGCTTTTCCGGCGGCTATGAAAACGACGACGACGGCACCGTATCGACCGTGGAAATCGTTGTGCGCGGGCGCCACAAGGAAATCGATATGGGCAGCGCCAAGTCGACAGAAGAGACGAACCAGAAATACAGCACTGCATGCAGCTATTACAAGCTGACCATCGACAACAAATCGATCTACGAATTCGATTTCGTCAACGGCGTCGAGAAAATCGGCGGCGTGGATCGTAACGCAGATCTGCGCCGCGCTATCGGCCTGTAAGCCAGGTCAAGAACAACTCCAACCCCTTTTATTTTTTCGCTCTTAAAACCTTTTGAAAGCCTCTATGAAAAACACTACTGCTATTTCCAAGACCGCTATCGTTACTGCTATCTCCAAGTCGATCACCCTGGACGAACCGATCAAGCGAGGCGATGACTTCATCAGCGAAATCACCATCCGGCGCCCGAAGGCGGGAGAGCTGCGCGGCGTCTCTTTGATGGAATTGGGCAATCTGAGCGTGGCCGCCTTGCAGACCGTTTTGCCACGTATCACACAACCGACCCTGACCTCGCACGAAGTCGCCGGCATGGACCCGGCGGACTTGACCGAGATCGGCGCGGAGGTTGCCATTTTTTTGGTGAAGAGAGCGGATCGGCTGGCGGCCTTCCGGACCGAGTAGAAGATCCGATGGCCGATATTGCGGTGGTGTTTCACTGGCCGCCGCAGGCCATGGATGAATTGGACATAACGGACTTGATGGCCTGGCGCGAACGCGCCAGGGTGCGCAGCGGCGCTGAAGAATAGGAAACTAGGATGAGTGAGAAGCAATTGCGGCTACAGGTGGTCTTTGCGGCGCTGGACAAGCTGACCGGCCCCTTAAAAAAGATCACCGGCGAATCGTCCGCCCTGGGTAAAGCCATCAAGGCCAATAACGACCGGCTGAAAGAACTCAACGCCCAGCAAAAAGATGTTGGGCGCTTCCGCGAACTGAATGCCGGCTTGCAGGCCAGCTCTGGCAAGCTGCGCGAGACGCAACAGCAGATTGCCGCCCTGGCGCAGAGGATGCGTCAAACGGAGGAACCCACGCGCGCCATGACCCGCGAATGGAACGCCGCCGTCAAATCCGCCAGCGCCTTGAAGCAGGCCGGCCAGCAGCAAGGCGAACAAATGCAGATCCTGCGCACGCGCTTGTCCGGCGCCGGCATCGATACGCGCCAGCTCGGCACGGCTCAGACCTGGCTCAAGAACAGCATCGCCTTTACCAATGCAGAACTCACCGCCCAGCAGAAGAAGCTGGCCGCAGTCGGCGCGCAACAGCAAAAGATTGCTGGCGCCCGCCAGCACGCCGACAAGCTGCGTACCACCGCCGGCAATGTCGCTGCGGCCGGCATCGGTGCGACGGTGGCCGGCGCCGCCGTGGGGGCGCCCTTGGTCACTGGCTTGAAAGAAGCGAAACACTACCAGACCGAGAAGGGCCGCATTACTGCCCTGGGCCTTGGACCGAAGGTCAGCGCCGACGCCGAGAGCTACGCCCGCAACATGAAAACCTACGGCACCAGCCATGCCGAGAACCTGGAGTTAGTCAGGGACAGCATGTCCGTGTTCGGCGATCTGCCGCATGCGCAGATGGTCGCTCCCATGCTGGCGAAGATGAAATTTGCAAATAAGGCGTTTTATGGCGAGGAAGCCGGCGGCGAGAATGAACGCAAGTTCATGGACATGCTGAAGGTCATCGAGGTGCGCGGCGGCACGGCCAGTTCCGAGAAATTCCACGAACAGGCCAACATGGTGCAGAAGGTCATTTCCGCCACGGGTGGCCGGGTCGGTCCTACCGAATGGCTGAACCTCATCAAGACCGGCGGCATCGCTGCCAAGGGCATGGACGAAAAGTCGTTTTACTACGAGCTGGAACCGCTGGTGCAGGAGCTGGGCGGCTTTGGGGTCGGTAACGGCCTGATGTCGAGCTATAACAATCTGTACCAGGGACGCACCAGCAAGCGCGCTGCGATCAATCTGGACAAGCTGGGCCTGATTGGCGATCACACCAAGGTCGTGCCGGACAAGGTCGGACAAACTGCCCAGCTGAACCCTGGTGCGTTGCTGGGTTCCGACCTGTTCAAGAAAAGCCAATTCGAGTGGATGGAAAAGGTCCTGTTGCCGCAATTGGCAAAAAACGGCATTACCGGCAAAGACAAGATTCTCGACACCATCGGCAGCCTGTTTACCAATCGCAAGGCTGGCGACCTGATGGCGAACATGTACTTGCAGCGCGCCCAGATCCACAAGAATCGGAATTTAAATGAAGGCGCCTACGATGTGGACCAGCTGGAACCGCTGGCCCGCGAACAGGCCGCCGGCAAGGAAATGGACGCGCACGCCAAGCTGGCCGACCTCCAGCTAACCATGGGCGAAAAAATCCTGCCGCTGTATTCCAGCGCCATCGAAACCGTGACGAAAGCCCTGGAAGGCTTGAACGGCTTCATGGAGCGCAACCCAGCCACGGCCAAGGCGATGATTGTCGGCTTCGGCATCCTCGCCGGCATCCTGGTGGTGCTGGGGCCGCTGATGCTGGGCCTGGCCGCCTTGATCGGTCCCTATGCCATGTTGCATGTACTGTTCGCCAAGATGGGCGTTAGCGGCGGCGTGTTATCCCCGATCCTGCGCGGCATTGGCGGCGGCTTCATGGCGATCGGTAAAACTGTCTTGTGGCTGGGCCGCGCCTTGTTGACTAACCCGATTGTGCTGTTGATTACCCTCATTGCGGTGCTGGCTTTCCTGATCTATAAAAATTGGGAACCGCTCAAGGCGTTTTTTAGCGATCTGTGGGATGGCATCACCGAGCGCTTTAATCGTGTATGTGAAACCATCAAGACCTTTGCTGGCGGCTTGTGGGCGGATGTGAAAACGGCATTCGACGGCGGTATTGGCGGCGTCAGTGCATTGATAGTGAACTGGTCGCCGCTGGGGCTGTTCTATAAGGCATTTGCCGGAGTCATGAGTTGGTTTGGTGTTGAGCTGCCGGGGACATTTACCGAGTTCGGCGCCAACATCATCCAGGGCCTGGTCAATGGCATTTCGTCGGGCTTCGGTTTCTTGAAAGACAAGATCAAGCAGCTGGGGGCCATGGTCGGCATCACGTTTGCGAAGGAACAGGAGATCCACAGCCCTAGCCGGGTCTTTAGCCGATTCGGTGGCTTTATCACCGAGGGGCTGGCGCTTGGCATCGAAAACGGACAGGATGCGCCGATCAACCAGGTCAGCGGCCTTGCCAAGCGACTGACCCAGCTCGGCGCCGGCATCGCCATCGGAGCAACAGCCATGCCGGCGCTGTCCTTCGATACGCGGCCACCGATTGCGCCGCAGGCGTCACGTTCAGCCGGCGCCGGCATGGTGATCCAGGGCGACACGATCACGATCTCCATTACCGCTGCGCCAGGTATGGATGAACAGGCCATTGCCCGCGCCGTCATGCTGGCGATGGAAGAGCGAGATAGGCAGAAGGCGGCGCGGATGCGCTCCAGCTTATCCGACAATCATTTTTAAGGATTTTTTGTCATGATGATGACCCTGGGCATGTTTGTCTTCAGCCTGCCGACCCTGGCTTACCAGGAGCTGCAACGCAAGACGGATTGGAAGCATCCGAGTACGTCGCGAGTCGGCGCCCGTAATGCCCGCCAGTACACCGGCAAGGGCGACGACACCATCACGCTGTCCGGCTGGATCGCGCCGGAGCTGACCGGCAGCGTGTATTCGCTGGATGCCTTGCGCCTGATGGGCGATACCGGCAAGTCGTGGATTCTGATTGCGGGGACCGGGCGCATCCTGGGGTCCTACGTCATCACCGGCATGACCGAAGGCCGCACGGTGCTGAGACAGGACGGCGACGCCGGCAAGATCGAATTTTCGATCACCCTGGAGCGTACCGACGAATCCGTGCTGGGCTTGCTCAATACCCTGGGCGACCTGGGTAGCATCAAAAACATGTTGAGCCTGGAGGGCATCAGCAACAGCGCCAGCAACGCCATCAATACCGGCGCTTCGACGTTCAACAATGTCGCGGGCAGCATGCGGAGCCTGTTCTGATGGACTACCCGATCCCTGCTTTCAAAATCACGCTGGACGGCCAGGACATTACGGGGAAATTCGCGCCGCGCCTGGTCAGTCTCGACCTGACCGAGTGCCGTAGCGACAGCGCCGACGAACTGAGCATTACCCTGTCCGATACGGATGGCCAGCTCGCGATACCAAGCAAGGGCGCCAGGATCAACGTACAGATAGGCTGGCAAGAATCCGGCCTGGTCGACAAGGGCATTTTTACCGTCGATGAGATCGAGCATAGCGGCGCGCCGGACCTGCTGACCTTGCGTGCCAGGACGGCCAGCCTGATCGATACCTTCCGCCAACCGGTCGAGCGCAGTTTCCACGACACCACCCTGGGCGCAGTGATTGAAATGATCGCATTCCAGCAGGAGCTGAAAGCCGGTATTGCCGACGCGCTACGGGGTGTAAAGATCGCGCATCTGGACCAGACCCGCGAGAGCGACGCGGCATTCCTGCGCCGGCTAGGCAAGAAATACGACGCAGCCGCGACCGTCAAAAACGACACGCTGCTATTCATGCCGGCGGGCCGCAGCAAGACGGCGTCAGGCCGCGACCTGCCGCTGATCCGCATCACGCGCAACCTGGGCGACAGGCATCGCTACCATAGCGCCGAGCGCGACAGCTATAGCGGCGTGCGCGTGTTCTGGCATGACGACCGGCACGGCCTGCGCCGCAGTGTGGTGGCGGGATTACCCGGTAACAGCAAGCGGCTGCGCACGACCTATGCCAATGAGGCCGACGCCCGCGCCGCCGCCGTCGCCGAGTGGCAGCGCATCCAGCGCGGCGCCGCAACCTTGGAATTATCACTAGCAATTGGCGACCCGGCGCTGATGCCGCAATCGCCTGTGGAAGTCGTAGGATTCAAAGCCGATATCGATAATCAGGACTGGCTGACGGCCAAGGTCCGGCACAGCATCAGCGACGCCGGCTTTACCAGCAGCATCGAGCTGGAGACGCGCACCGAGGAAGCCGAAGTTGAACGGGAGGATCAAGCTGATCCAGATCCTGGCGTCACTGGCGTAGTCGCCAAATGGCGCGACAAGGTCAGCAAGAAGCAAGGGGAACAACTTGCAGGATCTCGAAGCCATCCAAAAACACTACCGCATATTTATACAAGTAAGCAATCGGCTGTGCGCTCAGCAAAACTTGAGTGGGTAAAGATTCAGGAACGACGGGAAATAATCGCGGAAAACGCCAGCGAGGCGTGATTTCCTGTTCGGAAACCTGTACCATCCCGCTCCCGGTTGTTTTACCGGCCTTCCCCTTGCAACGCAATTTCTTCTTACGTTTCGGCTTATCGACAGCAACCCTGAATGAGACGGTCAGGCGGGACAGACGTCGTCTGCTTTTATAGAGCGTCCTTTTTTTTACGGCCGACTTTGATGGTCGTTTTATCCGTCGAAATATTGGTACTTTCTCTACCGTCTTGTATGAAGAAAGATTTTTTCACTTTCTGAGGATGACCGAGTTGCGCTTGCTTTTTTTCCTGCGCGGCAATTGATGGCTCTATTCCAAGACCGTCAATCACGCCCAGGACTCTAGCTTTTCCGCGAGTATCTAATTGTCGATAGCCACTCAAAAGCTCGCTCTCCTCACCAGAAAGCTGCGATGTCAAATGCTCCCCGGTCAGCACATACCACACATCAACGCCAATTTTCCGCAGGTTGTTGAGATAGGTAGCGTCCGGCGTCCGTGATCCATTTTCATAGTTCAGTTGCGCGCCGGCTTTTACCCCGCCAACCTCCCCAAACTCCTCTTGGTTGAGTCCGGTTCTTTTTCGCTCATTTTTCAGGCGATTACATAATTCAGTCATTTTGAGTTGAAAACCCTTTAAATCTATTCATTTGAGTGGTATATTTATGCCACCTTATAACACTCACAATGATACCTTATGACACTAAATGCAATAGTCCCTCGCGCCCCAAAAAATTCCTTGGTGAAGCCAATACCAGTCCGTCTAATGCCAGACGAAATGCAAAAGGTCGAAAAATTTGCAGGCGATGAAATGCGCTCCCGCTCATCGTTCATGCGCGTCATCTTTATCCGTGGCTTGGAACAGTACGAGCGCGAACTCGCAGCCAATCAGTAACAGTCCCGCCTTATCTCAAGCCGACCGGAAGCCCCAATGAGAGTTATCAGCATTCCTTGTCCACACTGCCATCATCGTGTGCGCGCCGCGAAGAGCCGCACCATGTCAGACATGATGAAAGAGATCACCTACATGTGCCAAAACCCCGCTTGCGGTCACGTTTTCGTTGCAAGTCTGGAAGTGCTGCGTACCTTGTCGATGTCGGCTATCCCGAATCCTGATGTACGTATCCACGTGTCGCAGCATGTTCGCAATGCCTGCGCTAATCAATTAGCGCTGACCCTGTGAGCCGCCCATGACGACACCTCGCAATCTAGCGCCGCCGTAATTCCCGGCTAGTTCGTTCCCTCTCCCGTTGTTACCTGCAATGCCTGGTGTCAGGCATGTGGGATTCGCTCACCCTGAAGAAAGGCAGCCATGTCTACCGAAACCAGTTTTCTCAATGTCGAAAGCATCACGATCAGTCCAGTGCAAACATCTCTTTGCTTTGGAGCAATCGATAGCAAGTTTTTATCGCAGCGAATCGTGATCCATTTCATAGGCGGCGGAGAACATGCCTTGACGTTCTTTTGCCCCGCCGGTCAGGCTGCGTTGACTTTGGACGATCTGTTGAAAAGCAAGCAGGTGACAGCATGAAAAAATTCCTCTTTGACTTCTGCGTGGTGACGCTCGGTTGCCTCCTGATGATGGCAGGTCCGTTGCTGCAAGCCACCGGCATCA
The DNA here is from genome assembly GCF_002564105.1 of Collimonas sp. PA-H2. Classification (NCBI taxonomy): domain Bacteria; kingdom Pseudomonadati; phylum Pseudomonadota; class Betaproteobacteria; order Burkholderiales; family Oxalobacteraceae; genus Collimonas; species Collimonas sp. PA-H2. The sequence continues at coordinate 3,552,795 of NZ_PDBX01000001.1, read as the reverse complement.
TCGGAGGGTAAGCCATGGCGACCCACTCCCAACAGGCACACCAGGACATTGCGTACACACACCTGACACACGCCTACATCATGCTAGCCGGCGACAAGGAAAGCGTACGCGCTGGCCGCTGGAATGGCATCCCGCCGCGTGACCGTCAGATGCTGGCGCACATGGCCGGCATAGGCAGCAAGAAGGGCGACACCACCTTGCAATCGCTGAACGCCCTGGAGCGCGGCAAGCTGCATTGCGAAGCCCGCCGGCTTATCAAGCAACTTGAAATCGTCCTGCGCTGTGCGCAAGGCGGCGACTTGTCTAGCCAGTTTCCGACAGCAGGTCACGAATCGGACGGTATCGTCGCATGAGCTACCGCTTCTATTCCGCCGAGAGTATTACCGGTTTGCCGAAGCGCATGGGTCGCGCCCTGCGCGATCTGTTCGCCCGCGACGGTTACGAAAAGCACGAGCACAAGGTCGATGTCATTGACGAGATCTGGTCGGCCGACCATTTCGTATTGCCGCCCGATGCGCCCGATGAGGCGCTGTATCGTGCCGCCGACACTGCCGCCCGTACCTGTTACCAGTTCTGTGCCGACCTGCAATCGCTGGATGCGATTGTGTCAGCCATTCGTGAACACTGCGACCGCCATGGCGTCGCCGCGCCAGCAGGTAAGGAAGAAGCCGAAATCATCCGCCGGGCGCTGGACAAGGCTTGGTGGCTGCGTGGCATCCGCAAGGCCCATGCGCGCCGCTGCGAACATATGGCGATCCGCCTGGGTTTTACGCATTTCAAGGCAGGTGCTTATGTCAGCAACGAAACTGCCTATCGCCAGCAGCGCCGTAATAAGCAGAATGCCAAGCTGCTGGCGTCCATAGAAATACAGAACGAAAACGGCCAGATCTATAGCCTGGAAGCGTTAGCCGCCCTCGGTACGGCGAATAAATCCATTCGGCACAACGAATTGATGACACGGATTCGGGGCTTTGAAGAAATCGCCTTCGACCTAGGTCATGTCGGTATCTTTGCCACGATCACCGCCCCGAGTAAATATCATGCGGTCCTGAGCAAGAACGGCGAACCTAACCCGAAATACAAGGCATTTGGCGAACCCACGCCGCGCGATGCGCAAGCCTATCTGTGCGACGTCTGGAAAAAAATACGTTCCAAGCTGCACCGTGACGGCATCCACGCCTATGGCTTTCGTATTGCTGAACCGCACCATGATGGCTGTCCGCATTGGCACATGCTGATGTTCGTCGCGCCCGAACACCTGGAGCGGTACGAGAAAGTCATGACGGCTTACGCCATGCGCGAAGACGGCGACGAACGCGGGGCGAAGAAGAACCGGGTTAAGTTGGTCCGTATTGAAGCCGGCAAGGGTACAGCTGCGGGCTACATCATCAAGTATGTCACCAAGAGCACCGATGGCAAGAATCTGGACGAACACCATGTCATCGAAGACGGGCAAAAGCATATCCTGGTGGAAGACCTGGTCGGCGACGAACTGATTAAGCCGAGTCAGAGAGTTTGCTATTGGGCGCAGACCTGGGGCATCCGGCAGTTTCAACAAGTCGGCGGCGCGCCTGTCGGTCCCTGGCGCGAATTACGGCGTGTCAAAAGCGAAAGCATCCTGCATGCGCCGGATGCCGTCAAAGATGCCTGGCAGGCCGCGCAGAGCATCAAGGCCACTGAAATCAATGTGGTCGATGGCAAGCGTGTCAAAACCGTCAAGACCATCAAGCAAGCCTCCTACCGCGATTACCTGTTGGCCCAGGGCGGCCCTACGGTCGGGCGCAAGGGTCTCGTCAAGATCGCCACGCGCAGCACCGTGGTCGAAGGCAAGTACGCCACTTATGAGATGGACAAACCGTGCGGGATTTATCACGCATGGAATCCGCACGCCGTGTACGAATCGGTCCGTTATCAGTGGACGGTCGTCGGCGCCGCCAAAGCTGTGGCTTTTGACGTACCTTGGACTGGTGTAAATAACTGTACGAAAAAATCAAAAAAGAAAATTTCCACTTCGGTTTTATCGTCGGAAGAAATAGCAGCAACGGCAGTTCGGCTTGCTGCTTTTATCGAAAAAAATCCCCAGCCGGCCTATCAGCCGACCGACTGGTCGGCGATAGATAAAAAATCGAAAGACCTTGAACGGGAAACCGACAAATTTGCCACTGCGATGAATACGCAGTGTGAAGACACGCGCCGGCAGGAAGTGGCCGCGTATGAAAAAAACGACATGGCGGCACGCAAGCGCCTTGTCACGACCTGGGCCGCTCTCGGCGCTTGTCCTTACCCACGAATTTTTATTACTGAAAGCGACTTATGAAAATACTGATGCATGCCTGTTTGTTCCTCTTGTTGATCTGCGCGTATGTGGGTATTGGCTGCTTGCTCTTTCTGCCGATCAAGCGCTCCAACACGCCTTGGCCTGGGCTGATGACGACCGGCTTGTCGGCAGTCATATTGGCCGCCTTGATGGCTGGCTTGCTCCTGGGGGCTTTTCATGAATAAGGCAAATCAAGATATCAGCGTGAAGCTGCGAGATCGCGTCACATTCGACACCGACGAGGGCATCCAGGCTGGCTATGTCAACGACCTGCGGCGTGACTTGGGCAATGGAGAGTTGCACGCCTGGGTCGAAGTGGATCACCAGTTGCCCGGCTGTTTCCGCGCCGTGCCGGTATCGGCCATCCTGACTTCCGATCCTGTAGGCGCTCCTTCAATAATTGATTTCTGCGTCAACTGGTCGATGCAGGTTCTTGCCGCCAGCGAACCAGCGATGTGTGAATGACAGCCTACTACAACGAACATGACAAAGGCGCGGCCCAATGGCTGCGCAATTTAATAACTGCCGGCCATATCGCTGCCGGTGACGTAGATGAAAGAGATATAAGAGATGTACGACCAGACGACATTCGCGGATACAAACAATGCCATTTCTTCGCCGGCGTCGGCGTATGGTCGTATGCCCTTCGACGCGCTGGATGGACTGACGACCGACCTGTTTGGACCGGTTCCTGTCCGTGCCAACCTTTCAGCGCGGCAGGCAAAGGTGCTGGCTTTGATGACGAGCGGCACCTCTGGCCAGCCTGGTATCACCTCATCGGCCAGTGCAAACCTGCAATCGTCTTTGGAGAGCAGGTTGCGAGCAAAGACGCAGATGTTTGGATCGACCTTGTACACGATGACATGGAAGCCTTGGGTTACGCCTTCGGGGCGATCCCGTTTCCGTCTGCGGGCGTCGGTGCGCCGCACATCCGTGACCGCCTTTATTGGTTGGGTAACTCCAGCCGCACGGGATTGGAAAGATACGCCGGGAATGGTCGCCCAACGCGACGGCAAGGATCGAGCCGACCAGTTGCCGCGACAGGCGTATCTGTGCGGTTGGCCGACCACGGGTTGCTCGAACGACCGAACGCCAGTCGCGGAAAATGTGACACAGGGAAAGCGTTCGGACGGATCGAAGATACAGGTTCGGCTTCAGGATTGCGCAGCACTGGCCGGCTGGCCAACTCCAACGACGAGCGACACCACGGGGGCAGAATCGATGGCCACGAAAGCTGCAAGGGGCGCGGGCGGATTTATGTTGAGGGATTTACCGGCGATGTTGAACTACCCGGCCCGACTAACGGCTACTGGAGTGCTGCTGACTGGCTCGGATGCCGGGACGGAAAATTCCGGCCAGTTGAACCCGGCACATTCCCGCTGGCTTATGGGACTTCCAGTCGCGTGGGACGAATGCGCGCCGATCAAGAGCGCCTCGCCGCGCTACTCCCGCGAAAAGACCAAGGTAGTCGCGTCGGCAGGCTCAAAGGCTACGGCAACGCGATCAACGCGGAAGCCGCCAAAGCATTCATCGAAGCTGTAATGGATTGAACACGAAATTCATTCACAAGCTTGTATCGCCCTGCAAATCCCAATCGTAGCCGTCACCAACAGCCATTTATTCGTTAATACAATTTTGGAGCCAATAGCATGACCACAACATCTTACTTAAAAGCACAACTGCGCAAACAGGCTGTATTGCGCATAGAGAAATTCGCCACCGATCAGGGCGATGTAGGCGTCTTTGCCACGATCACGGCACCGAGCAGATATCACCCGGTCGCTGGCAAGAGTGACGGCATCAATCAGACACATGTTGCTTTCGGCAAGCCCACACCCGCCGATGCCCAGCGCTACCTGCGTAATGTATGGGGACGAATTCGATCCAGATTGCATCGTGAAGGCATTAGCATTCGCGGCGTGCGATTTACTGAACAACATCAGGATCGCTGTCCGCAATGGCACATGCTGATGTTTGTAGCGCCGGAAAATCAAGCCCGCTACGAAGCTGTCGTCGCTGCTTCAGCAATTATTGGCGGCAGTAACGACGACCAGGGGAAATTCAAACTGCTGCACATGGAAGCCGGAAAATCTACTGCAGCAGGATATATCGCCAAATATATTGCTAAGGACATTAATGGAGATAACGTGAATTTCCACTACGCTCCTACCTACATTCGCACCGGCATCGCTGCAAACTAATTCAATAATCGAGAGCAATATATGAGAGATCTAATTAGCCCCCTATTTCTGAGCGAAGCGCAGGTTGATGAACTAACAGGAATTCGGCGTGGTGATACTTCAAAGGGAATCAAGCGCACGAAATTTCAGCTTCAAATTTCATTTCTTCGACTAAGTGGTATTGCATTTATCGAAAATGCACGCGGAAAGCCAATCATTACTTTGTCAGCGATTGAGGGCGGAAAAGCAAAGGCTCCTGTTAGAAAATCATGGCAACCGCAGGCAATGGGAGCATAAGACATGGGCAGAATCCCAAGTAAAAACAAAAATCTTCCACCTCATATGCGCGCACGTACACAGCGTAGTGGTCGGACTTTTTATTATTACGATACTGGCGCCAAGCCACGCGTGGAAATCCCTTTGGGCGATGACTATGTACTCGCGGTTAAGAAGTGGTCAGAATTGGAATCTGAAAAAAGCACTCGATTCGCAAAACTCGTCACTTTTCGATATGTCGCTGAGCGTTATATGCGTGAGATTATTCCGACCAAAGCACCGAGAACACAGCGTGACAATTTAATTGAGCTGGAATTTCTGTTTGCTTTCTTTGATGAACCACCCGCCCCAATTGCTGAGATAGAACCTGTGCATATCCGCCATTACATGGATTGGCGAGTAAAAAAATCTGTGGCACAGCTTCACGAGAAAAATAGGATTCGGACGGAAAAAAATTTGCCACCATTGGAAATTACAGGTAAAGAAGGACAGGTACGAGCGAATAGAGAAAAGGCATTGTTTTCTCACATTTTTAATATGGCACGAAATTGGGGATTAACGACTGCACAAAATCCCTGCGCAGGTATTACTGGTTATTCCGAAATAGGAAGAGACATTTATGTTGAGGACATTGAATATAAGAAGGTATGGGAAGCAGCAGATCAGCCAACACGGGACGCGATGGATTTGGCTTATTTAACCGGCCAGCGCCCTTCTGATACATTGGGTTATGACGAAACTGATATCCGAGATGGCTTTCTCATTGTCCAACAAGGGAAAACCAGAAAGAAACTCCGTATTACTATCACTGGAGAATTGGCAATATTAATCGAACGGATTTTGGCAAGAAAACGCTCCTATGAAAGTAAAGTCGTTTTTACTCAACTCATAGTTAACGAACGGGGCGGTCGACTCACACTTCATGCGTTACAACAGCGCTTCGATAAAGCACGTGAGCTTGCCGGTGTAGATAAATCCACTTTTCAGTTTCGTGATCTGCGCGCCAAGGCCGGAACCGACAAAACAGACAGTAGCGGGGACATTCGTCAGGCACAAAAACAGCTTGGGCACCGCAGCTTAACGATGACTGAAACCTATGTGCGAAATCGCAAGGGCGATAAGGTCGGACCTACAAAGTAGCAGCTATTTTTGCTCCGCAAATGTTTTATGGTCCGCGTGGATATTGAGTTTCAAGCCTGCATAATTTCGCTGTTTGCGGAGCAGAAAACGCCGGAAACCCGCATGAACATTCACTTCAGGATTGGACTCATAATCCGTTGGTGCCCAGTTCGACTCTGGGGGGGCCCACCAAATAAATAGAAGGGTTACAGGCAATTGCGCTTGTAACCCTTTTTGCTTTCTTGCTCTTGAAATCCAGCAAAGTACCTGCCAAGGTCTTGCAATTTCAAATTCCCATCTTTAGCTGGCACTTATCCGTCACCCCGCTATCGACCCAGCTTGCCACGTCCATTTCCTTCCTCCTCAAGCCGGCAAACAGCACTCGCAACAAGCACGGGCTCAACATCGCGCATAGCGTTATACGGACTTCTAAGCCAAGTCAATCGCGGATAGCCAACACGTCGGAAAACAATACTTTACGGCAAGTATCTTTCGCAACTACAATCTCGCTCGCCATTCCTATAAAGCAATATTTCGCCGCGAAGCCGCTGGCATCCCCCTTTCCTCTGTTAATCAAACCATCAAGCTCTCGATAGCTCAAAGGCAGTCCTTCAAAATGCAAAATCATAGAACTCTTATCGCTCTCGCGTTGCTCGGCATGACGCTGAGCCAGTCCGGCTGCGGTGGCGGCGGTGGATCAAGCGACAGCACGGCATCTACGCCAAACTCGATTGCCTCCCCAACACCGGCTGCAACCGTGAGTATTGCAGCAGTGTCGGCCCCTAGCGCGTCCGCCGGCGCAATCCTTACTGTCACCGGCAGCGGCTTTCAAAAAGTGACGGCGGTCAGCATCGGCGGCGTTGCAGTCACCTTCTCCATCGTCAGCGATAGCCAGATCGCGATTACCGTCCCGACCGTCTCCGTGAATGGCGTGATCACCCTGTCCGGCCCGGGATTTTCGGTGCAATCGTCGACCACCTTTGTTTCCAGCCTGCCGGCGCCGCTGGTCACCAGCGTCTCCTCCAGCAAAGTGGCGGTCGGCGCCAACTTCACGATCCAGGGCAAGAACCTGAATCTGGCCAGCGCTTATCAGATCGCCGGCACCAATCTGGCGATAGTCAGCAGCTCCAGCAGCGCTGTAACGCTGACCATGCCGGCGCAGCCGATTTCCGGCGCCCTGACGCTGATCGTCAACGGCGCTCCGGTCAATACTTTCTATCAGCTCCACAGCTATCGTCCAGCGTCGATTGTTGCCGTGCTGCCGCAGCTCGGCATCGTCGGCAGCAGCGTGACAATCAATGGCAGCGGCCTGGCGGCAGCAACGAATATCCGCTTTGCGAATGGCACGGTGGCCTCGGTAACCACAGCTTCCAGCAGCGCAGTCACCTTCGTCGTGCCGCCGGGCGCGGCATCGGGTCCGTTGACAGTGATAGATCCCAACCAGGAAGTGGTCAGCGCCAGCGCGTTTACCGTCGTGCCGACAGTCACCGCGACCGCCCTGCAAACCGCCAGCAGCGGCGGCACAGTGGTATTGACCGTAACAGGAACCAATCTGAGCAGCGTCACCGCGGCCACCGTCGGCAATGTCACCGCCACCATCGTCAGCAGCAGCAGCACGCAACTGGTATTGAGCGTTGCCTTGGGAAGCAGCGGCACGCTGACATTGAATGCTCCCGGCCAGGCGGCCATCAATGCCGGCACGATCGACAGCACCGGCAACGTCGGTTTGTGGATCAGCGGCGTCGACTTTGTGCATGTATTCGATAAAAGCGCCAGCGACCTGACGCTGCGCCTCACTCCGGGCCGCCCTGCCCTGGTGCGGGCAACCGTGCTGGCGCCGGCTGCAGGCGCCAAAAGCCCGTTGGTGAATCTGTCAGCCACCAGCAAGACTGGCGTGGCACTTGGCACGCTGGCGATGAACGGCCCGGCCAACCTGCCTACCGCAAAAGACGACTACAACCTGAACAGCACTTTCAATGTCGTCATGCCCGCATCCTGGGTACAGCCTGGCGTCAAAGTGAGCATCAAAGTGGCAGCAGGCGCCAGCAATAGCCCAGCCAGCCAGGATGTATCGCCAGTGGTCGGCGCGCCGACCAGCATGCGCGTGGTGTTGGTGCCGCTGACAGTCGGCGGTGCTACCGGAGTCCTGCCTCCAACGCTGTCGGACGTGCAAAAAGCCCTGGCGCGGGTCTACCCTTACGCCAATGGCAATATCGTCGTGCAGAGCCACGCGCCTTTGACCATCAGCGGCGCCAGCAGCACCACGTCGATGAGCTGGTCGTCCGCACTGAGCCAGCTGGAAAGCACGCGCGAAACCGAAGATCCGAACGCGTTCTACTATGGCTTTGTGCCGATGTACTCGCCGATCCCTGGCTCATTCGTCGCCGGCCTTGGCTATGTGGGCAACCGCGCCAGCGGCGGCAGCTCTCCGGTCGCGGCGATTGGCCTGGACTGGACCAGCAGCGCCGGCCAGGGCGATCCGTTCAACAATAACTGGCCGCAATGGCAAGCCATCATGGTGCATGAGATGGGCCACAACCATTCCCTGAGCCACGCCCCCTGCGGCAACGCTGGGAACCCGGATCCGGCTTTTCCCAACAGCACCGCCGACCTGAGCTCGCTGGCGGTCTACAACAGCCTGTATGACAGCGACACTCAGCCAGGCACGCTCAGCGCGCCGCTCACACCAAGCAACACGCAGATGAAAGATGTCATGGGTTACTGCGGCGGCACCTGGTTCTCCGATTTCAGCTACGTCCGGGCGCAGCAGTTCGCCGAGTCGCGCACCACTGCGATTCCACAGCCGCTGGTGCTCAGCTCCGGCGCCAGCGTGGCCACCGCGCCGGACGGTTACCTGACCATCGCCGGCGAGATCACCGCGCAAGGCGTGCTGCTGCATCCGGCATCGGCGTCGGCGACCAAATTGCGCATCGATACCGCGACCGCCAAATCGGCCTATGCGCTGCGGGTGCTTACCGTGTCGGGCCAGACCTACACCTTGCCGTTTGAACCGGTCAGCGTCGCCGACACCACCGACAAAACCAGCCATTTCTGGGTCAGCTTGCCGAACCCGGGCGAAATCGCCACTGTCGACGTGCTGCACAACGGTCAGCCGCAAACCATGCGCCAGCCCGGCCAGGTACAACGCGCGAAGGCAGCCAGCACTGCTGCCGGCAACGCCCAGGCAATGGCGTCTTCAGTTGGCTGGAATGTCCAGAACGGCCAATTGAGCGTCACCTGGAATGCTGCTTTGGAACCATTCCTGTCGTTGATGTATATCGCGCCGAGCGGCGCTAAAACCGTGCTCGGCAACGGCTTGCAAAACGGCAGCGCGACGTTTGATATCAAGGCCTTGCCAAGCGGCGGCCGCTTTGACCTGAGCTTGTCTTCGGCAATGCAGGCACGCCTGGTCAGCTTCCCTCACTGATCGAAGCGCCTGATGGCTGGATCGTGCATGTGATCCAGTCGATTCCCGGACAGCAGCAAGCAGGTTCAAGGCCGCTGCCAACCGGGCCGGTCGCGGAAACAACAAAACAGCAGTCAAAAAAAACGCCAGGGAGAGGAATCTCCCTGGCGTTTTATCGTTCCAATCAATTGGCTACTGCTCTTAGAAAGTGTAGCGAGCACCCACTGTGAAGTAACGCCCCACCGCGCCGGACTGATGCAGCGACGGGTTGTAGTTGATGCGGCCGTAGGTTTGCACGTCCAGCGGCGCCAGGCGGTCAAACAGGTTGGCGACCGCTGCCGTTACTTGCCATTGCTTGTTCACATCCCAGCGGCCGAACATGTCGACTGTCGTGAACGACGCAATGCGGCAATTGGTCAAGGCTTTGCCCGTACCCGGATCGAGGTTCAGACAGGGACCACCGGTTTCGTTCTTGTTTTCAATCGCGCTGACATAGTTGAGCGACGTAGTCACATTGAACGGACCACGATCCCAGGCCAGCGACGCCGAGGCCCGTGTACGCGGTGTGCCGCCGTTGCCAGACAGGTTTTTATCGCCATGGGTACCAACGAAATTCTGCGTCACACCATTGGTAGTGCGCTTGAATTCAAACATTTGCGAGACTGTCAGGCCGGCAGTCAGGCGCCCGTAGGTACTCAAATCGAAGCGGCTGCGCAAATCAATGTCGACGCCACTGGTGCGGGTTTGACCTGCATTGATATAAGGCGCTTTGACCAGCTGGATAGGACCGACCAGGCCGGGGAAATCCGAAGTCGGCTCGCCACGCACGATGGTCGCATCCGGGAAGCGCGAAGGATCGGAAATGATGGCATCTGGATCAGAACCGGTAATCTCGTTCTTACGGACAATACGCCAGTAATCCACCGAAATGCTGGTGTTCTTGATCGGCTCCAGGATGAAGCCCAGGCTGTAACTTTGCGACTTTTCCGGCTTCAGATTCTTGTTGCCGACAGTCACCGCGCCGACGTTCTTGCCATCCTGGCAGTCCGCCGAAAGTTTGGTGGCTGGGCAGCGCACCGGATCATTCGTGAAGGTCGTGAAACCGGAAACCGCACTGTCGCCGCTTTCCGCCGGACCCGGCGCACGAAAGCCTTCCGCATAGGTACCGCGGAAAGCCAGCTGCTGGATAGGCGTGAACTTGAATCCGATCTTCGGCGTGGTGGAATTGCCGTAATCAGAATACTGGTCGGTGCGCAAGGCGAGCTGGAATTCCAATTGCTTAATCACCGGCAAGGCCAACTCCGTATACAAAGAGCTGATATTGCGGGAAGATCTGGCCGCCGCGTAACCCAGGCCGACGATATCATTAATATCAGTAAACGGCGTGGCCTGGCTGTCGGTGGATTCATGGCGCAATTCGCCGCCGACCGCGATGCCGATAGGACCGCCAGGCAACTGGCCGAATTCACGCGTGCCCTTGAAGTCCCATAAAGCAAGCTTGGTAGTCGCCGAATTTTTCAGCTCCGGAGAAACCAGACCCAGCGTCTGCGCACTGTTCAATACACCGGCCTGGCCGATGCGGAAGGAACCGTTGTTCATCGCTGTCTGCAATGCGCTGGCGCGGTAATAGCCGTTCTGGACGCGATCGGTTTTACTTTGTGCGTACAGGATGCCGCTGTCGTAATCCCAGCCGAAAGATGTTCCCTTTACGCCCACCAGCAAGCGCGTAACGGTAGTGTCGAGGTCCGAAGTACGTGGACGATTCGGATCTACCCAGCGCGGACGGGCACGGTTGTTGGCAAACGGATTGTCCGGATGACCGATAGGCAGCAGTAGCTGGTCCGGACCGGTGTTGGTGTTAACCACGCGGTTATTGACCAGGTCGAAACCGGTGCTGGTCAGGGCGGACGGCGTATTGAGTGTCTTGGCCTGTGAGTTGAACAAGCCAAGTTCCGTATAGGCTTGCATGGCATTGCTGATCTTCAGGGTGCCGCGGCCATACAGGTTGATATTCTGGGTTTCCGGCTGCACCGCCTGATAGCCGCCCTGGATCGGATCCCACAGGCAGCCGCCGCCGGAATTGATGGAAGTACCGGTGTCGATGTTGGCGCAGCCCGGGAGGTTCTGGATCCCGCGTCCGGCAATGGTGCCGCCGCTGGCATTCACCGGACGCACGGTACCGACGAAACTGCTGCCGCCGGTATTGCTGCTGGTGGTAGCTCCGCCGCGCTGGTCGCGGCCGCCCCATGGACGGGCGTCTGCTTGTCCGAGATATTCCGGACGATCTTTCTGCCAGATCGCATTGCTCTGCTTGGCGTCGATGCTGAAGAAATAGTTGTACTTGTCCTCTTCCAGGTTACCGAAACCGAAAGTACCCGATACGCTACGCAAGGTGCCGTCGCCATGGCCAGAAGTGCCCAGCGAACCGGAGATGGTCTTGCCTTCAAAGGTTTCGCGCAAGATAATGTTGACCACGCCGGCGATCGCATCCGAACCGTAGATCGCGGAAGCGCCATCCTTCAGCACCTCGATGCGATCTACCGCGCCGAGCGGGATCGAATTCAAGTCGACAAAGCTGCGCTGGCCGTCATCGCCCAGGCCGTAAGGCGCAGTGCGGCGGCCATTGATCAGCACCAGCGTCGAATTAACGGACAGTCCACGCAAGGAAACACCGGAAGCGCTGCCCGCAAAGCCATTGGTGAATGAACCGCTAATGGAGCCGTTGTTGTCGGCGGAAAGGCTGCGTACGACATCGGCTACCGATGTCTTGCCCGATTGCTGGATATCCTTGCGTGTCAAGATTTGCGTCGACGCTGGTCCTTCCTGTTGTGTCCGTTTGATGTTCGAACCTGTGATTTCAACCCGTCCCATCGGTTTGTCATCATTTGTCTCCTGCGCATGTACGGCTGGCGCCATCATGCCGACCCCCATTGCCACGCCGCCGGTAAAAAATGCAAGCCGCAGCGACTGTGACAATTTTCTTTCCTTGATCATAAGCAAAACCCCCTATCGTTTTTAGAGTTAAGAATTTAATTATTTGTGTAATCAAACCAGGCTGATCAGATCGCCTTGTGGACGATGTAATTTGCGTTTTGACATCCCTGCTAAAGCGCCTGCAGGCAGGCAAACCAAACACTTCACCAGAAGGTCTCCTCATCATCTGGTTTTCCCCGGACTTGTCATCAGCTGCATGGTTTGTTTTTTGTGCAAGCAATAACAATGCGGTGTATTGACGCAACTAATTGCCATGAGCCAAGACACCGCGTGTTTAATCTATACTAAAAATAATACTTTTTGTTACAAATAATTTTGTATCGCTACAAAATGAAATGTTTAGTTACATATATGAGACAGGAAATTGTTGAAAAACGTCGCCATTGTCGTAAAAAGACAAATCGAAGTTTGGATGGATGATGGTTGCAACCGCCATTAAGCAGACGATGCTGCTATTTGCAGGCAGCTGCTTCGCTTTGTGGCATATTCAGATTGCAAGCCTTGGAAAAATACAAAAAGCACGTTGCAACGCTTGCTGGCCTGCATCAGTAATTCGCATCGACGGCAGCGCAATTTTCGTTACATTTTTATTTATGTAAAAACAAGTTATTGGCAAGCAACCCTGAGGGAAACGGCGACTGGTTTTTCGGTTAATATCACCTACTTTGATTTCAGATCGTCAGACAAACCTCTGTCAGGTCACCCTTGCCAAGCGGCAGCGGGCACGGCCTGCGATATCGCAACATGATTTGCGCAAGCCACACGCTTTCCGGACCTTGATTTTTCGTTGAATTTGAGTATGCATATAGCAGTTTTCAGTTGGTTCGGATGGTCCTTGCTTTGGCTGGCTCCCATGCTGGTTCGTGTACTGAAGGCGCGTCGCTCGGGCGTGAGCGCGCTGCGCGGCCCCGGCTCGATCCGCTTGTGGCTGGGAACCCTGTTGATACTGTGCGGCAGCAGCGCGCTGGAAGCCGTCTTGCGCACCAGCGAATCCGGCCCTCCCGACGGCGACCACGCTGGCTACGCGATTGCCCAGGGCCTGATGAACACGCTTGGCAGTATCGGCGGCGTGCTAACGCTGCTGGCCATTAGCATCCTCGCCCTGTCATGGCTGTTCGGCAGCGCATGGCTGACTTCTATCGGCAACATCCATCCTGCGCTGCGGCGTTTCTTCTCCGACAAGACAGAGCAAGCCGATACGCCGCGCGAACCACGGGCTGCGGCGGCGACGGTTTCATCGCACTCGACGGTACGGCAAGCACGCGCACGTGAAAGCATTGCAGCGCCGCCGCGCAGCAGAAAATCCTGGCAGCTGCCATCCAGTTCCGATCTGCCGGAAGTCTCGGGCAAGCGATCGAGCACCCCAGCCAAGCGTGCAGAGATACCCGCTTCCGCCAGGAGCATGGCGGAGTGGGCGACGGTTGAACGCATCATTCCGACGCCGGCCATGCTGGCGCGTGAAAAGATGGCGCAGCAGGCAAGAGCCGCCAGCGCCGCGCGGAAGGATGCGATGCATATCCGGCAAACTGAGCGCAGCCTGAATCGCCCGGCGCCGCAAACCAGGATAATCAGCACGCGCCCGCTTTCTCCGGCGACTGTAGCCGGCGCGATTCCCGCGGCATTCCAGCCGCTGGCAGAGGATAGCGCCGTGACGTCGGCAGTTGCGCCCGCAGCAGCGCCGCTTGCATTCGTAGCAGAATTTTCCAGCAAGCCAGATGTTGCAACTCTGCCTGAGGCTGCAACTGCCTTGGCAGATATATTCACCGCCGACAGCTTCGCCGGCCTACCCCCGAGCCTAATGGAAAAGCCGGAAACGGCATTGCAGATGCGGTCCGCGCCGTTTGAAACCTCGCTTGCCCATCCTGCTACTGCCATCGCGCAAACTGCTTATATGGCGTCGCAGCCCGCTCCAGCCCAAATACCCGCTGCCATCATCGATGATGGTGAAGCCGATTTCTCCTTCCGTCCCCTGCATGAACTACGGATCGATTTGCCCGGACTCGACTTGCTGGACCCGGCAGTCAACGAATTGATCGACATCCCGGTAGAACGCCTGGCGGAAACCGGCTTGCTGATCGAGCAGCGGCTGAAAGAATTCAAGGTGCCGGTGACCGTGCTGGGCGCCGACGCCGGCCCGGTAATCACCCGCTTCGAAGTAGAGCCAGCGCTGGGCGTGCGCGGCAGCCAGATCGTCGGCCTGATGAAGGACTTGTCGCGTGCACTGGGGCTGACTTCGATCCGCGTGGTGGAGACCATCCCCGGTAAAACCTGCATGGGACTGGAGCTGCCTAATCCGCAGCGGCAAATGATCCGCTTGTCCGAGATACTGGAGTCGCCCGCTTACCAGGATTCAGCATCGCACCTGACGCTGGCGCTGGGCAAGGACATCACCGGCAAGCCGATTGTGGCCGACCTGGCGCGCGCGCCGCACATGCTGGTGGCCGGCACCACCGGCTCCGGCAAATCGGTAGCGATCAATGCCATGATCCTGTCGCTGCTCTACAAAGCCACGCCGGAAGAAGTACGGCTGATCATGATCGATCCCAAGATGCTGGAGCTGTCGGTCTATGAAGGCATTCCGCATCTGCTGGCGCCGGTCGTCACCGACATGAAACTGGCCTCCAACGCGCTCACCTGGTGCGTTGCCGAGATGGACAAGCGCTACCGGCTGATGTCGGCGCTGGGGGTGCGCAACCTGGCTGGCTTCAACCAGAAAATCCGCGATGGCAACCTGCGTGGCAAGAAAGTCAGCAATCCGTTCTCGCTCACTCCCGATGCGCCCGAGCCGCTGTCTACCTTGCCGCTGATCGTGGTGATCATCGACGAGCTGGCGGACCTGATGATGGTGACCGGTAAAAAAATCGAAGAACTGATCGCCCGCCTGGCGCAAAAAGCCCGCGCCGCCGGCATCCATCTGATCCTGGCGACGCAACGGCCTTCGGTCGACGTCATCACCGGACTGATCAAAGCCAATATCCCGACCCGCGTGGCGTTCCAGGTATCTTCCAAAATCGACTCCAGGACCATCCTCGACCAGATGGGTGCGGAAGCCTTGCTCGGCCACGGCGACATGCTGTTCCTGCCACCGGGATCCGGTTATCCGCAACGGGTGCACGGCGCCTTCGTCTCGGATGCGGAAGTGCACCGGGTGGTCGAACATCTGAAACAGTTTGGCGAACCGGAATACGAAGAAGCCATCCTCGCCGGCGTACCCGCCGAGGGCGCCAGCGCCGACCTGCTTGGCGATAGCCAGGATGTGGAAGCGGATCCGCTATATGACGAAGCGGTTGCCTTCGTCGTGCGCACCCGGCGCGCATCGATTTCTTCGGTGCAGCGCCAGTTCCGTGTCGGCTACAACCGCGCGGCGCGGCTGGTGGAGCAGATGGAAGCCGCCGGCATCGTTTCTTCAGTGGCGACCAACGGCAGCCGTGAAGTATTGACGCCGGTGCAAGCAGAATAAGCGCTCGCATTTCCTGCGGCAACGGCTGTCGCTGATGCTTGCCGCACGTCAGTCCGACCGACAACGCAAATCCGGCGCCAGCGCATTGTTGCGCAAGTCCCCGCCTAGGCTCTTCATGAAAAATTAATCCTATTGCAGTCGTGTCCGACTGCCCGATATGTATACTCTAAACTTCCCGACTTTTGCGCCTGACGAGCAGCCCATGAAATATTCGACATATGTGTTCTTAGCCATGATGGCGTTTTCGGCGTGGCCTGCAATGGCGTTCGATAGCCAGCAATATGACGAATGCGTGCTGCAGTATCTGCGAAATGCCAAGTCCGGCCAGGCCTCGGACATGATTGTCAACGCCTGCCGCAAACTGTACAAAGAAGGCGCCTTCCTGCAGAGCGCTGAAAGAACCTATCAAGCTTGCCTGCTGCAAAACCTGCCTGGCGTGGAAAACGACCAGGCCGCCCAATACATTGCAGCGGCCTGCCAAAGACGTAGTCAGCAGTAATGCAACCTCGGCGTATGAGCGTCATTTGCAGCACAGGGCGAATGAGCTCTGCCATTCGCCCTTTCTTATTACACCAGGGTCAGGGTAACGTCGATATTGCCGCGGGTGGCGTTGGAGTAAGGGCAAACCTTGTGCGCCTTGTTCACCAGGTCTTCCGCCGCGCCGGCTTCCATGCCTGGCAGGGAAATCTGCAGTTCGACTTCAATGCCGAAGCCGCCTGGAATCTGGCCGATGCCGACCAGGCCGGTGATCGCCACGTCGGCTGGCAGATGGATCTTCTCTTGCGAAGCGACGAATTTCATGGCGCCGATGAAGCAGGCCGAATAGCCGGCTGCAAACAGTTGTTCAGGATTGGTGCCCACGCCGCCGGCGCCGCCCAGTTCCTTCGGGGTGGTCAATTTGACGTCCAGCACGTTATCGGATGAAACAGCGCGGCCGTCGCGGCCTCCGGTTGCTGTGGCTTGGGCGCGATACAGAACTTTTTCGACTGACATGATGATTTCCTTTATTGGCCGTTTGAAAAATCCTTTGGATCAGAGCAGTCGGCCGTACTGACGATCCGGATAAAAAAGTACAACACTTAGATGACGCAAGAATGAAAAGCGTAAAACAATAATATGAATTACACAATTACATTGCTAACAATGTATTTCATGAAATAACATGCTTCGACCATCCGACTTACTCGATATTACCCGCCATTGCCGCCCGCAGGCGTTGCAGTTCCCTGGTCAGCATTTTCACTTCATCCAATGAGCAACCGACGCTGCAGCTCACGTGCTGCGGTATCGCCTGCGCCTCATTGCGCAGGTCTCTACCGGCCGCGGTCAGGCTGACAATCACCTGGCGCTCATCTTGGACAGCACGCTGGCGACGCAACAGGCCGCTGCTTTCCAGGCGCTTGAGCAAGGGCGTCAAGGTGCCGGAATCCAGGAACAGGCGTTCGCCCAGCGTCGACACAGTCACTTCGTCGCGCTCCCACAAGGTGAGCAGCACCAGATACTGCGGATAGGTCAGACCCATCTTTTGCAGCAGCGGCTTGTAGATCTTGGTCATGGTCAGCGATGCCGAATACAGGGCAAAGCACAGCTGGTTGTCCAGCAGCAGACTTTCCGGACCGAGTAGCTCGGGCGGGAGGCTTGCAGTCGGCAGATGATGTTTGCTGGTTTCCATGGCTTGAATAATATAGTGCTCGAAATTAAATTGCAAGCAATCTAAATTACATTTAAAACTATCGATGTGATTGTTATTAGCTATGTACTGCCAACAAGCCGTACATCAACGCAGAATATATTACACGTCGCGCCGGACAATCCGCAGTTCAATGCTCCTTTAAAAAAATCCGGACAAACTTCCGCTACTCCCTGCGTGCTACCGCATATGAAATCTTGGATAATCGGACTTGTATTCTTGCAAGACATGATCCCCGCATCGCGCCGATGCCTCAATAAATATAAGCAGTTATAAAAGGTAGTAGCGTGGCACAACAAGGTTTTCTCTTAACCAGACACTGGCGCGATACCCCCACTGGTACTGAAGTCGAGTTCTGGCTGGCCACAGACAGCGGTCCGCAGCACATCCGCCTGTCCGCGCAGGAATCGGTGGCATTCATTCCGGCCGAGCAGCAGCAACTGGCGGATGGCGTGCTGCGCAACGAGCGCCGCTACGAACTGCGCCAGCTGCAGCTGACTGACTTCCATTGCCGTCCGGTGCTGGGCCTGTATTTGCAGCAGCACCGCCAGCTGATCAAGCTGGAGAAACTGCTGAGGGAAGCCGGCGTAGATGTCTACGAAGCGGATATCCGTCCGCCGGAACGCTATCTGATGGAACGCTTCATCACGGCGCCGGTCTGGTTCGCCGGCGAAGCCAATGCCAGCGGGCCCATGCTCAACAGTTACATGAAACCCGCGGCTGACTATCGCCCGCAGTTGAAGCTGGTCTCGCTCGATATTGAAACCACGGCGCACGGCGACTTGTATTCAATCGCCCTGGAAGGCTGCGGCCAGCGCCAGGTGTATATGCTAGGCCCGCCCAACGGCGACGCCAGCGGGATCGACTTCGACCTCGAATACTGCGACAGCCGCCCTCTCCTTCTGGAGCAACTGAATCAATGGCTGGAGCGGCATGACCCCGACGCCATCATCGGCTGGAACCTGGTGCAGTTTGACCTGCGCGTCCTGCAAAAGCACGCCCAGGAATACAAGATGGCGCTGCGCATCGGCCGCGGCGGCAGCCAGATGGAGTGGCGCGAACACGGCTTCAAGCCAAACCACCATTTCGCCGCCGCCGCCGGGCGCCTGATCATCGACGGCATCGAAGCGCTGAAATCGGCGATGTGGAATTTCCCCTCCTTCAGCCTGGAATATGTCGCCCAGACCCTGCTGGGCGAAGGCAAATCCATCACCAATCCCTATCAGCGCATGGCGGAAATCGACCGCCGTTTCGCCGAGGACAAGCCGGCGCTGGCGACCTACAACCTGAAAGACTGCGAGCTGGTGACGCGCATCTTCGCCAAGACCGAGCTGCTGCCCTTCCTGCTGGAGCGCGCCGCCGTCACCGGCTTGCCGGCCGACCGCAGCGGCGGTTCGGTGGCCGCCTTCGGCCATCTGTATCTGCCGCATATGCACCGCCAGGGCTATGTCGCGCCCAACCTGGGTGAGATCGCGGATGCATCCAGCCCAGGCGGCTTTGTGATGGATTCGCAATCGGGCCTGTACGATTCAGTGCTGGTGCTGGATTACAAAAGTCTTTACCCCTCAATCATCCGTACCTTCCTGATCGATCCGGTCGGGCTGATCGAAGGCATGCGCCATCCCGCCGACCAGGATTCCGTACCGGGTTTCCGCGGCGCCCGCTTCTCGCGCAGCAAGCACAGCCTGCCGGCCATCGTCAGCCAGATTTGGCAAGGCCGTGAAAGCGCAAAGCGCCAGCGCAACCAACCGCTGTCGCAAGCCCTGAAGATCATCATGAACGCCTTCTGCGGCGTACTGGGATCAACCGGCTGCCGCTTCTTCGATCCGCGCCTGGCGTCGTCGATCACCATGCGCGGCCATGAAATCATGCACAGGACGCGCGAGCTGATCGAAGCCAAGGGCTACCAGGTGATCTACGGCGATACCGATTCCACCTTCGTCTGGCTGAAACAGCCGCATACCGAACAGCAAGCGACGCAGATCGGCAATGCGCTGGCGCAAAACGTCAACGACTGGTGGCGCCAGCATTTGCAGCAAACCCTGGGTCTCGAATCCGCGCTGGAACTCGAGTTCGACACCCACTACCACCGCTTCCTGATGCCGACCATCCGCGGCACCGAACTGGGCAGCAAGAAGCGCTACGCCGGCTTGATCATCAATGGCGACGGCGCCGAAGAGATGGTGTACAAGGGACTGGAGACGGTACGCTCCGACTGGACGCCGCTGGCCAAGCAATTCCAGCAGCAGCTTTACCAGCACATCTTCAAGCGCGAACCCTACCAGGCTTATGTGCGCGACTACGTCAGCCGCACGTTGGCCGGGGAGTTCGACGACTTGCTGGTCTACCGCAAGCGACTAAGGCGCCCGCTCGAAGCCTACCAGCGCAACGTGCCGCCGCATGTGCGCGCGGCGCGCATGGCCGATGAGTTCAATCGCGCGCAGGGACGGCCATTGCAGTACCAGAACGGCGGCTGGATCAGCTACGTGATGACAACGGCTGGCCCGGAGCCGCTGGAAACACAGCGCTCGGCGATTGATTACGACCACTACCTGAGCCGGCAGCTGCAGCCGCTGGCGGATGCAATACTGCCGTTTCTGGACGATAGTTTCGCGGCGCTGGTGGGCGGGCAGAGGGAATTGTTTTGAAGTCGTATATAGTTATCGAGACTGTATGGGTGACGATCGATTTGCACTGAAGCTCTGCAGGGTCAGAACACGCGTGCGATCGCGCGAGCTTCTTCGATGGCGCTACTTCGATCGGCCTTTCCGTCGGCGCCGAGCAAGGTGCGCTCCACCACAATACCGACAGCGTCTTTCATGCCCACGAACTTGAGCCAAGTTTCAATATAGGGGCGCTGGAAGTCGAACTCGCTGGCCGGCGTAAACGAACCCGGCGACAGGTAGCTGAGTCCGCGCGCATAGACGACTGCCGCCTTTTTCCCACGCAGCATGCCGGCAAAACCTGAACTATCGAATGTGAACAGGACATCCTTCTGCGAGATCACGTCGATCAGATGCTTAAGCTTGTACGGAATGCTGAAATTCCATAGCGGCACACCGAACAGGAACTTGTCCGCCTCGAGGAATGGCGCCGCGAGTTCTTCGATGCCCTGCCATGCCGCCGCCTGCGCCGGCGTCAAAGCCGCTCCGTTCAGTCCGGCGTACTTCGCGGCCAGGGCGTCTTCGTCGAATTCCGGCATCGCCAGGTCCCATATGTCGAGCTTCTGTATCACATGATCGGGATGCTCCAGCCGGTACACATCGAGAAATGCATTGCACACTTCGATGGACGCCGAATATTCCTTGTTGGGTGAGCCTTCAATATAGAGCACGCGTGTCATGGAACCAATCCTTACCAAGGGTGACGGCGACGCGCAGGATGCGCGGTCGCCCACTGTGATTCGCAGCATAGCGAGTTGGCTTATAATCTTGAAACGATATTAATTGATTAAATTAACCCGATTTTGTGATTAATGAGCACCCCCCTCGACACAGCGCTACTTCTTACGTTTGTTACCGTCGCCGATGTGCGGAGCTTTACCGGCGCTGGCCGTAGACTGAATCTGAGTCAATCCGCGATCAGCGCCCAGGTTGTCCGCCTGGAAGAACAAATCGGTCGTGCTCTCTTTGTGCGCAATACGCGTAGCGTCACGCTCACGGAGCACGGTGAAACGCTGCTCGGATACGCTCGAGCGATGCTCAATCTGAGCGAGGAAGCAAGGGCCAGGCTGGGAACAGGCGACGCGTTCGGCGGCAAGCTGCGCATTGGCGCATCGGAGGATTTTGCGGGAGCCTGGCTTCCCGACGCGATACGCCGCTATAGCGCTGCGCGCCGTGGTTTGCTGCTGGATCTGACGGTCGACATTGGCGACAGTTTGTTTCGACGGCACGCAAACGGCGATTTCGATCTCGTGATCGGCAGCCGGTGTGCACACTCAAACAAGGGCGTGATTTTGTGGCGAGAACCGCTCGTCTGGGCGTTTGCTCGTCACGAGCCGCTTCCCGAAGGTGATGTGCCGCTGGCTTGCTCCCCCGACCCGTGCCCGTACCGGGCGGCAGCCGTCAAAGCGCTCGCGTTAGCCGGCATGCCTTATCGAATCGCCTGCGAAAGTCCGAGTGTCGCCGGCATCCGAGCGCTCGCGCGAGCCGGCATCGCCATCGCACCAGTATCGCGTAACGCGATCGACGACGGGCTGCGCGAATTGGGAGTGTCTGAAGGCATGCCGGCACTGCCGGAAATTGAATTCGTCATGATGTACGATGCCAAGATGCCGGCTGCAGTCGAATTCGCCGAGACGATTTTCGACGAAGTCGCCGTTCGCATAGGAGCCTGCAAACGCAATCAGGAAGTAGCCAAGAACCCTCGCTCTTAACACGACGCCGATACCAGCGATGATCCCCTCTGGTTGATAAGATCTGCCGAGGAAGGTGCTTGATCGAAGGGCCGTTGTCGCCGCAATCGATCATAGAAAATGGCAAGCCAGAATGGCGGAAACGGGGCGAATTGAGTCTATTGCGACTGGCTCAATACGGCGGCAGGAGCGGTCATTCAAGCTTCCGCTTCATAGCGGACATTGGGTGTCATTCGAATTAAGGTATGAACAAAAGACATGTAGAATTTCCGTTCTCTAATCTGATTGCAGGCCCTAACGTGAAATCTGTCACATATATTTATGGTTTGCTATGTGTTTCACATGGGTATCACCTTTGCCGCATATTTTCCGATTTTATTTGCATTGGAGTTTGTGAGTAAATTCGTGCCGACCTATATGGAAAAGGTATCACCATAATCAAAAAGATATTGGGATAATTCAAAATAATGACAAAATTTACGTTGCAACGCGGACGTGCGCCGTTGTATTTCAAATACAAACAGCGTGGGGTCGGAGAGGAATTTCTTCTTCTTTTTATATGGGCCATTGTACTTATTCCTGTTGTCGTTTTTGGAATAGCTCTTTGGTTTGGGAAAGGATATAAAGGAAAAATTCTTGGCTGCCTGATTGCCTGTGTACTTACGGCTCCCATTTTTTGGCCTCTTGGCAAAGCATTTTATAGAGACGGGAAAAGAAATAGCCTGAGAACCCAAGCCCATTCAATTTGCGTTAAGGAACTTGCCCAGACACCAGGTCCATTTTTGATTGATGGATTTCTCGACGAAACCGGCGGGCTTAGTTCTAAAGACGTTCAGAATTTCCTGACCGTCGGCGGAATGCAATTTATCGAGGTAAAAATTAATGAATCAAAATCCCTTCTTCATCAAGGCGACAGGCGCTGGCCAATCGCAAGAGAAAGTGGATTTGCTCATTTAGAGCTTGGAGACGCATCAGACAATAAGTGTTACGTTTCACCGGAAAAGATTCCAGGACCTTTTTTTACGTCTGCCCCCCCTGTAAAGCCGGGCACCTGCTTGCAGGTAACCTACCTGGAACACCCAACCGCTCGATATGCCATTACATCAGAATCTGGGCCAAACTCCAGCTTAACGCGTTGGGTGCTTAAAGATATAAATAACGACGTCACTATTGCCGGATTTACAGATGCTCATCGGATTGACTCCCCGCCGCACTTCAACAAAGGGCCCGACAATGACTGTCAAGTGGCTGGTATAGACGGATATTCCACGCTGATGAAACGTATCAAACCTACTCCGCAAGCACTCGCAAAGAGCGCTGAGCGGATAGTGTCAACCGAGTCCTTGTGGATTAGTGGACTCCCAGATTCACAATTCGCACTATTTGAACTTAGAAAAGAGGGGAAATTACCAATTCTCCGTTCGACAGATGGGCCATATCCAGGGGCCGACGAAATAAAGTATGGCGGGCGTAGTTGGAAAGAGATAAATGTACTGGCGGAGCGCCACGGAGCGTGGGCTGAAGAGAGGATGCTTTTAAATTATCGATTGGATAAACTCTATCAAATTGAATACGAAGGACTTTCAGGGGACTGGGCAAGTACAGGTAAGCAGTTGCTTTTTCTTACGACGAAATTCGCAAACAACAATGGTTCAGGTCCTGTTGTGTTGGATATGTTTGGCGTCGATTTCCAAGGAAACGCACTATGGAGTAGAGAATTGAGTCCACTCAGCTCGTTAGAGGGAGGCTTAGATTCACGCTTCGAACCGATAATGTTCGAATTGACTGACACTGATCTCCTTATTCACGGTAAATATGGCCCAAATTTTGAGAAGAAGCCATGGACCATTAAAGTTGATTTAAATCAGCTGAATGAATTGGCAATGGCTAGGGGTGGATAAATATAGTTGTGGTAGTTATAAGCCCCCATGTGTCGGTTGAATCCACAGCCAATTGCGAGCAGTGGAAGGTATACGTCAGTCATTATCGACAATGCCTAATAGGCACCAATGGAAATTCTCGCCGGTTAACATGACCGCTTCGAGGATTTGTGAATGTCTCTTGTGGGTGGCGTAAGCTGCCTATCACCAGTGAATGTTTCGATCCCTGGCGACTCCTGACGAAGCTCTATAATCGATAAATATCTCGTTGCAGGCCATGGCCCCAGCGCGGCGCTATGCCAATGCTTGTTTGAGTTTCAGCGCCAGGCGTATCGCCTCCTTCTCATCGATCACATTGGCAAAGCCCAGCAACAATCCCTGCCGCGGCTTGGCATTGATGTACCAGCGCGACAAAGGATGCAGGGCCAAGCCGGCAGTCCGCGCACGACCTGCCAGCATGACATCGTCTTCGTGCTCAGCCAGCTTCGCCAGTATGTGCAAGCCGCCCGGTTGCAGATCGATCCGTATGCGGTCGCCCAATATTTCCTGGAAAACGCGCGACGTCACCGCGCGACGTTCTGCATATAACAGGCGCATTTTTTTCAGATGCCTTGAGAAATGACCTTCAGCGATAAAATCGGCAATGCCTGCCTGAAACAGATATGGGCAGCCTGCGTTCAGGTTGTAGGTGGCTGCCTGAAAGCGTGCAACCGCGCTGACCGGCGCAACCACATAAGCCAGCCTTAACCCCGGAAACATCGCCTTGCTGAAGGTGCCGCTGTAAATGACGCGCTCATTGCGATCCAGGCTTTTCAGCGCCGGCAGCGGCCGTCCCTGGTAGCGAAACTCGCTATCGTAGTCGTCTTCGATAATCCAGCTGCCTGCTTTGCTGGCCCATTCCAGAAACGCCAGCCGGCGCTCCAGCGATAAGGTCACCCCAAGCGGACTTTGGTGCGACGGCGTGACCATCGCGAATTTTGCATGCGGACTGCGCCGCTTGCCTTCTTCCACCATCAATCCATTTTCATCAACCGGCACCGGCACGACCTTGACCGCGGCATTTTGCAGAAACAGGCGTGCAAAAATATAGCCGGGATCTTCGAACCAGAACGCATCGCCGACAGTCGCAAGGCTGCTTAGGGTCAGTTCAAGCGTGTTGCGCAAGCCGGTCGTGATGAACACCTGTTCCGGCAGGCAGGTCACGCCGCGCGAGACGCCCAGATAAGTTGCAATTTTTTCACGCAAACGATCATAACCGGCAGGGTCGGGATAGGCCAGTCTTGCCGGTTCGCTGCTGCGCAGGCGATGGCCGACCAGCCGGTTCCACACCTTGCGCGGAAATGCATCGAGCGCAGGCAAGCCCATCTGCAGCGGCTTCGGCGGCTTGCCGTCGTGATCGACGATGGCTGCCTGCGCTAGTCCGGCCATGACTACCTGCGGTTTGAGGACAGCTGGCGGCGGCAAAGACGGCGAAACCACGGTGCCGGCCGCGCCCCTGATTTGCAGATATCCCTCGTCCGCCAGGATGCGATAAGCCATTTCCACCGTACCGCGCGCCAGATTCAATTCAGCCGCCAGCGCCCGTACCGCCGGCACGCGATCCCCCGCATGCAGGTTTCCTTGCTCGATCGCCGTCTTGAAACGCTGGCATATCTGCAGGTACATAGGCAATTCCAGTGCGCGATCGACGTGCAGATCCAGGTCAGGGGTTTTCATGGACTAGTCCTTTTGTTATTTCTTGGCCCTTCTAATACATCCATGATTTTCGCATACTAGGCCTCAAGCAAATACCCACTCGTTCACTTCGATTTACCTAGCCAAGGAGCTTCAAATGCAAACCCGCCTCGATTTCTTCAATGCCGACAAAGACGCCATCAAGGCACTGATTGGTGTTGAAAACCACATCAACAAAGGCACGCTGGACATCCTGCTGAAGGAACTTGTCCGCCTGCGCGCATCGCAAATCAACGGCTGCGCATTCTGCCTCGACATGCATGTGACCGACGCCCGCAAAGCCGGCGAATCCGAGCGCCGCATGGCTACCGTCGCGGCATGGCGCGAAACTCCGTTCTTCAGCGAACGCGAGCGCGCCGCGCTGGAATGGACCGAATCGTTGACGCTGGTCTCGCAAAACCACGTGCCGGATACAGTGTGGCAAGCAGTCCGCCCACATTTCACCGATGCCGAACTGGTTGAACTGACATTGCTCGTGACGTCGATCAACAGCTGGAATCGCTTTGCCATCGCATTCCGCAAGATGCCGTCGTAATTGCTGGCTCCAATAATTTAGTCCGCAAACCCATCGTCCATTGTTTTTTGGAGAAATGCATGCAGTCCCAGCTAGAGATAAAACACATCGAAAGCGACGCCGATCTGGCAGCGTCGTTCTCCGTGATGAAGGAATTGCGACCGCATCTGAGCGATCGCACAACATACAGCGCCCAAGTCGCGCGGCAACGCACGCAAGGGTATCGACTGCTTGCAGCATGGCGCGATGGCGCCATCGTCGGGCTTGCCGGCTACCGCCTGCAAGACAATCTGATATATGGCCGTTTCGTTTATGTCGATGATCTGGTGATAACGGCTTCCTTGCAGCGCTCCGGAATAGGCGAACGTCTGCTGCAAGCAGTGCGGCAACAAGCCGTTGCGCTGCACTGCAAGCACTTTGTACTGGATACCGGCTTGCATATGGCACTGGCGCAGCGCTTTTACTTCCGCCAGGGGTTGCTTGCAAAGGGCATGCATTTCGTCGAACCGCTTACTCAGGAATCCACCACATGACGCGCATCCTGCTATTGAACAGCGGCCCGCACAGCGATGCTAGCCATGGTTATCGCCTTGCAATGGAAACGATTACCGCATCAGGGATCGATAACGTAAAGATCACCGAACGCGACCTGGTGCAGTCGCCCATCCCGCCAATCGGGCGCGGCTACGCAACTGCCCTCACTTCGCAAACGGCGCCCGATGCGAAAGAATTCGAATGGTCGGAACGCCTGATCGTCGAGCTGGAACAACACGATATGCTGTTCATCGTCACACCGATGCACAACTTCACCGTACCTGCCGCGCTCAAATTGTGGATCGATCATGTGATCCGCATCCATCGTAGTTTCCAGGCGACGCCGCAGGGCAAGGTCGGACTGATGAAGGACCGTCCGACCTTTGTACTGGTCAGCTCGGGCGGATTTTTTGCGGGTGAGCGAGCGAAGCAGACTGATTTCCTGACACCCTACCTGCGCTATGCGCTGGCATCGATCGGCATCAGCGATGTGCATTTTTTCCCGCTGCAAGGACTGGTCTTCGGCCCCGAAGCGGTGGCGCAGGCAATGCATGAAGCACGCCGGCAATTGTCAGAGAAATTGTCCTTGGCCAGAGCGGGCAAGAGCGTCATGCAGCAAGGTTCGACACCTGCCATCCGTTCGTCAACCGGCGAAACTCAGCCGACGGCTTAAGCCGCCGGCGCCAGGAAGACTAACTGATAGTTTCCTAAACACTCATATTGCCCAGCGTGCTGGCCCGGTAAGCAGCAACAAAGGTATCGAAATCCCCGGTCTGGCTACGCTCCAGGCTCTCCTGCTCGGCCAAGGACGTCGTCGCCATCGTTTCGTAATAATTACGCTCGTCCGGGCTAGGAGGATTTGCCAGGAAATGAGCCGCATGCTCTTTGCTCAGGCGCAGGGCGAAGCTGCCGAACGATTCTTTGTTATCGCGCAGGATCGCCAAGACCTTCGCCGAAGGCGTCAGTTCCACCTGGTCCAGCTTGAGGCATTGCTTTGCCAGCGATGCGGCATGTGCGTCATCGCTGCGCTGGGCATCGAGTAAATCCGCGGCCGCACTGATCCGCTCCAGCAGTTCCTTGCCCCAGGTCTGCAGGCCGACCGGATTGCCGTCGCGCCGCAGTTGCAGGCCGGGACGCCGCCCTTCTTTCACCGCACGGGAAAAATTCTCGGTGTTTTCCAGGCTTTCTTCATCGCTGGTGAGCGGGCTGTCGTCGAGCGCGCAGAACAGCAGGAAGGCATCGAGGAAGCGCGAGGTTTCCAGATTGATGCCCATCGGCTCGAAAGGGTCGATGTCCATGCAGCGCACTTCTATATATTGCACACCGCGCGCCGACAGCGCCTGGATCGGCCGTTCGCCGGAATTGATCACGCGTTTCGGCCGGATGGTCGAGTAGTACTCGTTTTCGATTTGCAGGATGTTGGTGTTGATCTGCACCCATTCGCCGTTGCGGTGGGTGCCGATCTCGGCATATGGCGGATAAGGCTGGCTGACCGCGCGCGCCAGGCTCTTGATGTAGCTGTCGAGGCTGTTGAACTGCGGCGTCAGGCGCGCCTGGGCTTCGCTGGTGTAGCCAAGGTCGCTCATGCGCAGGCTGGTGGCGTATGGCAGGTAGAGAGTATCTTTGTCCAGCTCGTCCAGCCGGTGGTCGCGGCCGTCCAGGAAACATTTGGACAGGGCCGGCGAAGCGCCGAAGAGGTACATCAGCAGCCAGCTGTAGCGGCGGAAGTTGCGCACCAGTGCGATATAGCTTTCTGACTGGAAGTGCATGGCCGTGCCGCTGGCGCCTTCCGCCTGTTGCAAGGTTTGCCACACGCCTTCGGCCAGCGAATAGTTGTAATGGATGCCAGCGATGCACTGCATGCGCTTGCCGTAGCGCAGCGCCAGGCCGCGCCGGTAGACGTGCTTCAAGGTCCCCATGTGAGAAGTGCCGTACCAGGCAATCGGAATCAGTTCTTCGGCCGGCAGGTGGGCCGGCATCGACTGGCTCCACAGCAGTTCGTCGCCCAGCTTGCTGTAGACGAAGCGGTGGACCGTGTCGAGCTCGGTCAGAGCCGTCGCAATATCATGCTCGGCCGGGGTAATGAACTCCAGCAGCGACTCCGAATAGTCTGTGGTGATCTGCGGCTGCGTCAGCGCCGAACCCAGCGCGCGCGGATGCGGCGTCAGGGCCAGCCGGCCATCGGCGTCGACGCGCAGAGTTTCTCTTTCGATGCCGCGCAGGCCCTGGCCTAGCAAGTCGCGGTGCTGCTCTTGCCCTAGCAGCGCCAGCCGGCGAGTGTAATGATCGGTCAATTCAGCATCCCTCTTTTTAAATTTATCAGCTCCAGCCATGCGCTTGCTGGTTGCATGATTACAGCCGCAGTCGGTGGCATACAGATATCGTAGAAGGCGAGAATAGCCGAAAATGAAAGAACGCGTTGGATGCCGGCCAGACAGCAATTTACGATCGGCCAGCTGCTCGAAAAATGCATTTGGCCACGCCTTATTTTATCAAAGGCACAATTTCCGATGGATTTACGGGAATCGGCGAGAACTAATTCGCAAGAATCGACAAGTTTCCGCAAAGTAACACGCCGCAGGCGCAGTCTTCCGCGCGCACACCCCTTATAATCCTGCTTTGCTTTCAATTTTCAATAGCCCTTACTATGCCAGCCCAACTGATCGACGGAAACCTCCTCTCCCAACAACTCCGCGCCGATGTCGCCAAGCGCGCCGCCGCGCTGACGGCCCAGGGCAAGCAGCCTGGACTGGCCGTGATCCTGGTCGGCGACAGCCCGGCCTCGCAGGTGTATGTGCGCAACAAGGTCAAGGCGTGCGAAGACAACGGCTTGCATTCGGTGCTGGAAAAATATGACGCCGAGCTGACGGAAGCGGCCTTGCTGGCGCGCATCGATGCCTTGAACGCCGATCCGAAGATCAACGGCATCCTGGTGCAGCTGCCGCTGCCGGCGCATATCGACGCCCACAAGGTGATCGAAGCCATCGCTCCGGAGAAGGATGTCGACGGCTTCCATATTAGTAATGCCGGCCTGCTGATGACCGGCCAGCCGCTGTTCCGTCCTTGCACACCCTACGGCGTGATGAAAATGCTGGAATCGGTGAATTTCCCGGTGCGCGGCGCCCATGCCGTCATCGTCGGCGCCTCCAACATCGTCGGCAAGCCGCAAGCCATGCTGCTGTTGCAAGCCGGCGCCACCGTTACCATCTGTAATTCAAAGACGCGCGATCTCGGCCTGCATACCCGCATGGCCGATATCCTGGTGGTCGCCACCGGCAAGCGCAATATCGTCACCGCCGACATGGTCAAGCCTGGCGCGGCCGTGATCGACGTCGGCATGAACCGCGACGATAACGGCAAGCTGTGCGGCGATGTCGACTTTGCCAACGCCAAGGAAGTCGCGGGCTACATCACCCCGGTGCCAGGCGGCGTCGGGCCGATGACCATTACCATGTTGCTGGTCAATACCATTGAAGCCGCAGAAAGAATGTAATTGCAATGACCTCTACCGCCATCAACGCCAGCAATCCCCTGCTCGACTTTAGCGGTCTGGCCAAGTTCGACAAGATCACGCCGGCCGACATTACGCCGGCGATCGCCGCACTGCTGCAGCAAGCGCAGACCGTGGTCAGCTTGCTGGAAGCAGCCACCGATACCGCCACCTGGGACAATTTCGTCCTGCCGCTGGAGCACGTGACGGAAAAGCTCGGCCGCGCCTGGGGCATCGTCAGCCATTTGAATGCGGTAGCGGACACGCCGGAACTGCGCGCCGCCTATAACGAAAACCAGCCCAAGCTGATCGAATTCTGGACCGCGCTGGCGCAGAACCTGGCGCTGTTCAGCAAATACAAAGCGATCAAGAACAATATCGATTTCGCCGAGCTGTCGACCGCGCGTCGCAAGATCGTCAACAACGCCCTGCGCGATTTCCGCCTTGGCGGCGCCGAACTGACAGCCACCAAGAAAAGCCGTTTTGCCGAAATCCAGGAAAAGCATGCGGCGCTGACCACCCGCTTCTCGGAAAACATCCTGGACGCTACCAACGCCTACGGTTTGTTCATCACCGACGAAGCCGAGCTGGCCGGCTTGCCGGAGGACGTGCGCCAGGCCGCGCGCGCCGCCGCCGAACAGGATGGCAAGCCAGGCTATAAATTTACGCTGCACTTCCCTTCCTACTTCCCTATCCTGCAATACGCCGACAACCGCGCCCTGCGCGAAAAAATGTATCGCGCCAACGCCACCAAGGCTTCCGAGCTGGGCGAAAGACCGGAATGGGACAACAGCGCCAACATCGTCGAGATCCTGCGCCTGCGCAACGAAGAAGCCAAGTTGCTGGATTTCAAGAACTACGCCGAACTGTCGCTCGTGCCGAAGATGGCCAACACGCCACAAGAGGTGATCAAGTTCCTGGAAGACCTGGGCCGGCGCGCCCGGCCGTTTGCCGAGCAGGATCTGCTGGAACTGCGCGCCTTCGGCGCCGAGCAGCTCGGCCTGGCGACGCTGGAAGCTTGGGACCTGGCGTACGCCGCGGAAAAGCTGCGCGAGCAGCGCTATGCGTTTTCCGAGCAGGAAGTGAAACAGTATTTCCCTGAGCCGACCGTGGTCGAAGGGCTGTTCCAGCTGGTGCAGAAGCTGTTCTCAGTCGACATCAGCGCCGACCAGGCCACAGTCTGGCATCCGGACGTCAAATTTTTCCGGATCGAAAAAGACGGCAAACTGATCGGCCAGTTCTATCTCGATTTGTACGCACGCAACGGCAAGCGCGGCGGCGCCTGGATGGACGACGCGCGGGCGCGGCGCCGTCTCGGCAATGAGGTGCAAACCCCGATCGCTTACCTGACCTGCAATTTCACCGCGCCGGCCATGGTCGATGGCGTCAGCAAGCCGGCCCTGTTCACGCATGACGAAGTGATCACGCTGTTCCACGAGTTCGGCCATGGCTTGCATCACATGCTGACCCAAGTCGACGAAATCGGCGTCTCCGGCATTTCCGGGGTGGAATGGGATGCGGTCGAACTACCGTCGCAGTTCATGGAGAATTTCTGCTGGGAGTGGGATGTCTTGCAGCACATGACTGCAGAAGCCGCTTCCGGAGAACCGCTGCCGCGCGATCTGTTCGACAAGATGATCGCCGCCAAGAATTTCCAGTCCGGCCTGCAAGCCTTGCGTCAGGTCGAGTTCTCGCTGTTCGACATGCGTCTGCACGACGATTACGATCCCTACGGCAGCGAGAGCGTGCAGGATGTGATCGACCAGGTGCGCGGCAAGATCGCCGTCATCACCCCGCCTGCTTTCAACCGCTTCCAGCATTCCTTCGGCCATATCTTCGCCGGCGGTTATGCGGCCGGCTACTACAGCTACAAATGGGCCGAGGTGCTGTCGGCGGATGCGTATAGCGCCTTTGAAGAGGCGGCGATGGGCGGCAATGTGGTGTCGGCGGAAACCGGCCGCAAATTCCGCGACGAAATCCTGGCGGTCGGCGGTTCGCGCCCGGCGCTGGAATCGTTCAAGGCTTTCCGCGGCCGCGAACCCAGTATCGACGCCTTGCTGCGGCACAGCGGCATGGCCGCCTGAACCGAAGTACGCAGTACAACTTAATGGCAACTATACAAACCAGGCTCTTAAATCAAACAAGGGGAAAAGGTATGACGATAGGTATCACGACAGGGGTTAGAAGCGCTGCAACGTTTTTTCTGCTGATGCTGGCGGCCAGTGCGCAGGCCCAGCTGTACAAGTCGACCGGTCCGGACGGCAAGGTCACCTATAGCGATACGCCACCCGCCAGCGGCAATGTGGTGCAGAAAAAAGTCACCGGCGGCACGGTAGACGACAGCGATAGCCTGCCTTTTGAACTGGCGCAGGCAGTTAAGAACAATCCGGTCACCTTGTATAGCTCGGACAAATGCATCCCTTGCGACGATGGCCGCAAGATGTTGAAAGAACGCGGTATCCCTTTCAGCGAGAAAACCGTCAAGAGCAACGAAGATATCGCCGCGCTACGCAAAATCACCAACGAAAACCAGCTGCCAGTATTGACAATCGGCCGGGATAAGCAAAATGGATTTGCTTCCAGTAACTGGGGCAGCGCGCTGACGGCAGCCGGCTATCCGGAAACCAGCCGCTTGCCGAAAACCTATCGCAATACGGCGCCGGTTGCCGCCGCGCCGAGCGCCGGCCCGGCCGTCAAAACCACTGCTCCTGCCGCCAGCGCCAACAGCGGCGATGTCGCGCCAGCAGCCGGCAACGCGCCGCCCGGATTCCGCTTTTAAGCGCGGCCTGACCATACTGCCTATATCAATGACGCAAATCGACTTTCACACCAATATTTCGGACAAATTTCTGTACACCTGCCGACTGGTGCGCAAAGCCCGAACAGCACAACGCCAGATCGTCATCCTGACCGCCAACGGTGACGAGCTGGCGACGCTGGACCGCACGCTGTGGACGTTTTCGGAACATGACTTCCTGCCGCACGTGCGCGCCGGCGACCCGCTCGCCGCGCAAACCCCGGTGATCCTGGCCGCCGACGAAGAGACCGAGTGGCCACATCACCAGATGCTGATCAACCTGTCCGGCAAGACGCCGCAGCATTTCGCCCGCTTTGAAAGAATGTTTGAAATCGTCTCGCTGGCCGAGGACGACAAGGCCGCCGGCCGCGAGCGCTATCGCTTTTACCAGCAACGCGGTTATCCACTGACGCACTTTGTCGCTGAAAATGTATAAACCTGAATCCAGGTTAAGGAACTAGCAATGAACACCGGAAAACTTGACGCCAATATCCCTTTGTTGACCGAGGTCATTGTTCCGTTGCCGACCTTGACCGATATTATCGACATGCCGAAAGCGGCCGCAGCACCCGCGGCCTTCGCCGTGACGGACGATCCGGAGAATTTTGAACTTCCTGTGCCGCAGCGCGAAGCCATCCTCAGCCAGCACGATTGGGAGCGGCTGGAGGCAGAGGTCAGGGAAAAAGTGCTACAGCAGCTTCAGGACCGTATCGATTTCGTTATCGAGCAGCGTGTGCGCGACGGCCTGGCCGATGTCTTGCAGACCGCGGTGGAAGGCATGGCGGCGCAAATCCGCGAGGGCTTGCACCAAACCCTGGATGAAGTCATTTCCCGGGCCGTGACTCTGGAATTAGTAAAATTGAAAAAAACAAACATTTAACATAAATTTTTTGTTTTTCAATCATAAATACCTATGCGGTAGCCAAAAGTAAAAATTTCTAGCCTCATTTTGATCGCCTAAAAAATCACGGTTTTCTTACAATAGCGCTATTGAAAAGGCTGTTCTTGCAACGCGCAGCTGGTTAAAAAACGGTGGTTTTTGGAGATGAGATGAAAGTAATTGTATTGGGCGCTGGCGTAATCGGAACCTCTTCGGCTTGGTTCCTCAACAAGGAAGGTCACGATGTCACTGTGATCGAACGCCAGCCTGGCGCCGCCCAGGAAACCAGCTTTGCCAACGGCTGCCA
This sequence comes from Collimonas sp. PA-H2, assembly GCF_002564105.1. Lineage (NCBI taxonomy): Bacteria > Pseudomonadati > Pseudomonadota > Betaproteobacteria > Burkholderiales > Oxalobacteraceae > Collimonas > Collimonas sp. PA-H2. The sequence goes on along the minus strand of NZ_PDBX01000001.1, from coordinate 3,518,863 downwards.
GATTTCGGTGTCGCACGCCGAGCCTTGGGCCAACCCGCAGGCGCCGCTGAAGGTCTTGAAATGGCTGGGGCAGGAAGACGCGCCCTTGCTGTACCGCTTCCGTCCGGAATGGCTGCAATGGAAATGGGCGCTCAACTTCCTGCGCGAATGCACGCCGGCGCGCACCAATGACAATATCCGCCAGATCGTCGCCATCTGCGAATACAGCCGCCAGACCTTGCAGGCAGTGCGCGCCGACACCGGCGTCGACTACGATTGCCTGACGCGCGGCATCCTGCACTTCTATACCGATCAAAAGGAATTCGACATCTCGCTGCCGGCCGCCCAGTTGATGCGCGACCTCGGCTGTCCGCGCGATTCGATCAGCGCCGATGAAGTGATCAAGATCGAACCGGCGCTGGCGCGCATCCGCGACAAGATCGTCGGCGGCGACTATACCGCGACCGACGAATCGGGCGACGTCTATAAATTCACTTCGGGCCTGGCCGCCAAGGCTGCCGAAGCCGGCGTCAATTTCCAGTACAACACCAGCGTCACCCGCCTGATCACCGAAGGCAGCGGCGCCGGCGCCAAGATCACCGGCGTCGAAATCATCAATGCCGACGGCCGTCACGAAGTGCTGCATGCCGACGCTTTCGTGGTCGCCATGGGCAGCTTCTCGACGCCGCTGCTGAAGCCTCTCGGCATCGACCTGATGATCTATCCGGGCAAGGGCTATTCGGCCACTTACCGGATCACCAATCCGGACGCGGCGCCCAGCGTATCGCTGACCGACGACGGCTACAAGCTGGTGGTGTCGCGCCTGGGCGACCGCCTGCGCGTGGCCGGCACCTGCGAGCTGAACGGCTACACGCGGGAGCTCAACACCACCCGCTGCGAAGCGATTACGCGCCGTACGCGCGAGCTGTTCCCGGACGGCTGCGACTACGAGAATCCGGTTTACTGGACCGGCCTGCGGCCGATGACGCCATCCAACGTGCCCTACATCGGCAAGAGCAAGATCAGCAACCTGTTCCTCAATACCGGCCACGGCACGCTCGGCTGGACCATGGGCTGCGGCTCCGGCCGCGCCATCGCCGAGATCGTCTCGGGGCGCCGGCCGGAAGTCGATTTCGCGTTTACCGGCATGCCGCGGCAAGCGCCGCAGCCGCTGATCCTGCCGCGTCCGGTGCAAGCCTGAAGCACCTGATCGATCGCTTGATTGCCGCCACGGCAGCGACCGCCGCGACAATGCCATGAAAAAGACCGATGCTGTCGCCAGCATCGGTCTTTTTTTTAGCCGTTCGTAGACTGCACCACCCGCCGGAGACATGGCGCGGTTTTTGCTCAACCGTATTCAGGAAGCGGTCGGCGCACTGTTGCAGTGCGTCACTTGGCGGCGCGCACTTCCACCGTCGCCGGTTTTTCGTCGAAGGCAACCCGGGTCACGAACTTGGCGCGCTTCATCGGAAAACGCGACTGGAAATGGCGGACGTTGCCGGAGCCTGAAATGACCCGGCGCACAAACTGGTAATAGGCATCCATGTCGATCACGTGCACCACCAGGAAGTAGTCGTAGTCGCCGGAAACGAAATAGCATTGCATGACTTCGGCTTCCTTGTTCATGCGCAGTTCGAATTCCTGCATGTGCTCGTCGGACTGGTGGTTGAGCGAGATTTCGAGGAAGGCCAGCATGCCGTAGCCGAGCGCGAAGGGATCGACCAGCGAGACGTCGGCGCTGATGATGCCGGCCTCGCGCAGGTCGCGCAGGCGGCGCAGGCAGGTGGGCTGGGAAATGTGCGCTTTGTCGGCCAGGGTACGGGTCGGCATTTGATTGTCGCGTTGCAACAAATTGAGCAGCTTGCGGTCGACTTTGTCTAAGGTGTGATGTTTGCTCATGCCAGGGGATCAAGGGCTGTAGCTGCCGTTTTAATAATTCGCAAAAACCGCTATGCGAAGCGTTTTTTATGTTGTAACGTTGCTCTATTCGGAGAAGTCTGAGTAAATTTTCAGACTAATCTGAGTAGATAATAAATAAGCAGCGGACGGTGAAACTGTAACTAGATTGTTTTATTTTAAATCCTCAGGAGGATATTCATGCAGAACAAGATCAAAATGATTCCGTTGGCTGGCGCAATTGCAATGGCTTTCGCCTTTGCAGGCCCGGTTTCGGCACAAGAAGTCGTCACCATCGGCCAGGTCAGCCCGCTCACGGGTCCTAACGCCCACATCGGCAAGGACAATGAAAACGGCGCCACCATGGCGATCGAGGAACTGAACGCCAAGGGCACCAAGATCGGCGGCAAGCTGGTGAAGTTCGTACTGGCTTCCGAGGATGACGCTTCCGATCCGAAGCAAGGCACCGCCGCTGCCCAGAAACTGGTGGACGCCAAGGTCAAGGGCATTATTGGCCACATGAACTCCGGCACTACCATTCCAGCATCGAAAATCTATCACGATGCCGGCATCCCGCAAATCTCGCCTTCCGCTACCAATCCTAAGTACACCCAGCAAGGCTTCGACACTGCGTTCCGCGTAGTCGCCAATGACGGCCAGCTGGGCGGCACCCTGGGACGCTACGCCATCAACACCCTGAAAGCCAAGAACATTGCGGTCATCGATGACCGTACTGCCTACGGCCAAGGTGTCGCTGAAGAGTTCACCAAGAGCGCCAAGAAAGCCGGCGGCACTATCGTTGCAACGCAGTTCACCAACGACAAAGCTACCGATTTCAACGCGATTCTGACCTCGATCAAGTCCAAGAACCCCGACCTGATTTTCTTCGGCGGCATGGATGCAGTCGGCGGACCGATGCTGCGCCAGATGGACCAGCTGGGCATCAAGGCCAAGTTCATGGGCGGCGACGGCCTGTGTACAACTGAGCTGGCCAAGCTGGCCGGCGCAGGCTTGAAAGACGACCAGGTGGTTTGCGCTGAAGCCGGCGGTGTGCCGGATGCAGGCAAGGCGGCACTGGAAGCCTTCAAGGCTGCTTACCAAAAACGCTTCAACCAGGAAGTCGTGATCTACGCACCGTATGAATACGATGCGCTGATGACCATGGTGGCAGCGATGGAAAAAGCCGGCTCGTCGGATCCTAAGAAATACCTGCCTGAACTGGCCAAGATCCATTACAAGGGCGTGACCGGCGAAATCTCCTTTGATCCTAAGGGCGACATCAAGGACGGTTCGCTGACTTTGTACACCTACAAAGACGGCAAACGCACTCTGCTGACCGTGACAAAATAATCGTCGCACACAGCTAATGAAAAGCGCTCCGGTTTCCGGGGCGCTTTTTTTATTCCTCTTCCGATTTCTTCTGCGCCGTCACCGCGCCCCTCCGTCAGCGCCTGTGCATGCCGCCTCCCGGCACAATCCGGCTGCGCGCGAGACGCCGTAATCTCCTCATCGCACGCAAGGATATTGTCTAAAAGTCTTTGAGAAGATTTTTTTCTGTTGTAACGTTTGCATGCTCCGTGCTGTGAAGCCGGAAAATCGTTCATTGACCTTATCAAATCCTTAGGAGGAAACACGTGCAGATGAAGAACAAGATGTTGCCGTTGGTTGCAGCAATCGCATTGGCCATGAGTGCTGCCGGCGCAGCCCATGCAGAAGATCAAGTCGTCAAGATCGGCCATGTCGGTCCGGTGACCGGCCCATCGGCCCATCTCGGCAAGGATATGGAAAACGGCGCCAAGATGGCGGTCGAAGAACTGAACGCCAAGGGCGTCACCCTGGGCGGCAAGAAAATCAAATTCGTGCTGCTGGCGGAAGACGATGCTTCCGATCCTAAGCAAGGCACGGCGGCAGCACAGAAACTGGTCGACGCCAAGATCGACGGCGTCATCGGCCACCTGAATTCCGGCACCACCATCCCGGCATCGAAGATTTACTACGATGCCGGCATCCCGCAAATTTCACCCGCAGCCACCAGCCCTAAATACACGCAGCAAGGCTTCAACAGCGTGTTCCGGGTGGTAGCCAACGACGGCCAACTGGGCGGCACCCTCGGCCGCTATGCAGCGACTGCGCTGCATGCCAAGAATATCGCCGTCATCGATGACCGCACCGCCTACGGCCAAGGGGTGGCGCAGGAATTCGCCAAGGGCGCCAAGGCCGCCGGCGTCAATATCGTGGCGACCCAGTTCACCAACGACAAGGCAACCGACTTCAACGCCATCCTGACCTCGATCAAGGCCAAGAATCCGGATGTGATCTTCTTCGGCGGCATGGATGCGGTAGCCGGTCCGATGCTGCGCCAGATGAAGGCGCTCGGCATCAAGGCCAAGTTCATGGGCGGCGACGGCATGTGCACGGCAGAGCTGGGCAAGCTGGCCGGCGATGGCCTGACCAATGACCAGGTGGTGTGCGCCGAAGCCGGTGGCGTCGAAGAATCGGGCAAGAAGGGCCTGGAGGATTTCAAGGCAGCCTTCCTGAAGAAGTACGGCAGCGAAGTGAAACTGTACGCGCCCTACTCCTACGACTCGGTGATGACCATGGTGGAAGCGATGCAGAAAGCCAATTCCGCCGATCCGAAAAAATACCTGCCGGAATTGGCGAAGATCCATCACAAGGGCGTGACCGGCATGATCGCGTTTGATGCAAAAGGCGACATCAAGGACGGCACGCTGACCCTGTACACCTACAAGGATGGCAAGCGGACCTTGCTGACTGTAACCAAATAATCCATCGCAGCGTCTTTGCAGAAGCGCCCCGCCCGCAAGGCCGGGGCGCTTTTTTCATGTTTTTGTTGCCGTCGAGCCAGCAGGTTACGCATATCATTCTGCCGAATTGATAAAAAAGCATATAAATGCCCTTTGCGCCGCCCATCGTTTGTTGTAACGTTTAACTCCCTCAAGACAGTCCGAACTACTTGCAAAGGCGGGCTGTCTAAAAACTGCATTTTTAATAATACTGTCGACAATCCTTAGGAGGAAATCTGGTGCACACTACTAAAATGATGCCATTGGCTGCCGCCATCGCCTTGTCCCTGGCCGCTTCCGCGCATGCACAAGAGCAAGTGGTCAAGATCGCCCACGTCGGCCCGATCACCGGCCCTATAGCCCATATCGGCAAGGACAATGAAAACGGCGCCCGCATGGCGATCGAAGCGCTGAATGCCCAGGGCATCACGCTGGATGGCAAGAAAACCCGCTTCGTGCTGATGGCGGAAGACGATGCATCCGATCCGAAACAGGCCACCGCCGTGGCGCAGAAGCTGATCGACGCCAAGGTCGCCGGCGTCATCGGCCACGTCAATTCCGGCACTTCGATTCCTGCCTCGAAGATTTATTTCGATGCCGGCATTCCGCAGATTTCGCCTTCCACCACCAGCGCTAAATATACCCAGCAAGGCTTCAACACCACTTTCCGCGTAGTCGCCAACGATAGCCAGCTGGGCGGCGCCCTTGGCCGCTATGCGGCCAACACCCTGCATGCCAAGACCGCAGCGGTGATCGACGACCGCACCGCCTACGGCCAGGGCTTGGCGGAAGAGTTCAGCAAGGCGGCAAAAGCGGCCGGCATGACCATCGTCGCCACCCAGTTCACCAACGACAAGGCGACCGACTTCAACGCCATCCTGACTTCGTTCAAGGCAAAGAAGCCTGACGTCATATTCTTCGGCGGCCTGGATGCCGGCGCCGGCCCGATGCTGCGCCAGATGAAGCAGCTCGGCGTCAAGGCCAAGTTCATGGGCGGCGACGCCATCTGCACCTCCGACCTGCCGAAACTGGCGGGCGACGGCATCAGCAACGACCAGGTGATCTGTGCGGAAGCGGGCGGGGTGGAAGAGTCGGCCAAAAAAGCCTTGGACGCCTACAAGACCGCATACAAGATCAAGTACGGCAAGGATGTGGTGATCTATGCGCCGTATACCTACGATGCACTGATGACCATGGTGGATGCGATGCAAAAAGCCAAATCGGCCGATCCGAAGAAATACCTGCCCGAACTGGCGAAAATTCATCACCAAGGCGTGACCGGCATGATCGCGTTTGATGCGAAAGGCGACATCAAGGACGGCACCATCACCTTGTACACTTACCGCGGCGCACTGCGCAGCCAGCTGGCTGTGACCAAATAGCGCAACGGCTCTCCAGCTAAAAAGCGCCTCACCTGCTGGAGCGCTCTTAACGGCGGGTATAACGATATTTTTGCCAATAAAAAGGGCGCCCATCTGAGCGCCCTTTTTGCAATCTAATCAGCGGAATTATTTCTGCGACAGAATCCACTTCACCAGCGTATGCGCTTCGGCATCGCTGACTTGCGGATTGGCTGGCATCGGGATGGCGCCCCAAGTGCCCGTGCTGCCCTTCAAGACTTTTTGCACCAGCATGTCTTCAGCGCCTTTCTGGCCGGCGAATTTCGCCGCAACGTCTTTGTATGCCGGTCCGACGACCTTGTTTTGCACCGCATGGCACGCCAGGCAGTTCTTCGACTTCGCCAGATCCAGACCGGGGTCAGCCAGTGCAGAACCCGATGCCATTGCACCCAGCAATGCACAGATCAACAAACGTTTCATTCTTATCTCCGTCAAAAAAATGTGACACCATTTTACCTGCCCGTCCGCATTGTCTCATATCCCTGAAACACCTACCTACATCTGGAATCCGACATATCAGAGCGACATCCGTTGACCACAGGCATCTTTCGCCCTATCCTTTCCGCAAAGAAAAGGGAATGCCATGCCACTGATTATCATTATCGTTTCATTAATAGCGTTAAAATACTTCGAGATCGGTTCGTTTTTCACCAATATGTCCTGGTGGTGGATCGCAGGCCTGATGGCGGCGGCTTTCATCTGGTTCGAATTTCTCGAGCGCATGTTCGGCCTTGATAAGCGCAAGGCCCACGAAGAGCTCGAAAAAATCAAGAAGGAACGCGTCAAGAAAACCTTCGACAAGCATAAGCGCCCTGGCCGCTAAGACAGTACGGCAGTTACGTTATGCAAAACAAAAAGCCGGCTTCTTTCCGGCTTTTTTATTAGATGGCGATAAATGAATATAGAGCTGCGACAACTGCGCTATTTCGTGGCGGTGGCGGAAGAAAGGCATTTCGGCCGCGCCGCGCTGCGGCTGCATATGACGCAGCCGCCTTTGTCGCAAACCATACAGGCGCTCGAAGCCAGTCTCGGCGCCGCTCTGTTTGCACGGACCAAACGCAGCGTCGCGCTGACTCCGGCCGGTCAGGCGCTGCTGCCGGAAGCACAGCGCCTGCTGCAGCAGGCCGCCGCCCTGCCCGACCTGGTCAGGCGTGCAGCTTCCGGTGAATCCGGACTGCTTGCGCTATCCTTCGTATCCACCGCCGACTACAGCATCCTGCCGCCTTTGCTGCGTTCTTTCCGTGAAGCCTATCCGCAGGTGCAGATCGACCTGCAGGAAGCCACCAGCGACCTGCAGCTGGCGCAGCTGATGGAAGGCCGCATCGACGCCGGCCTGCTGATTCCGCCCTTGCCGGACAAGGCCAGGCTGGTGCTGGACTATCAGCCGGTGCTGTCCGAACCGCTGATACTGGCGGCGCCCAGCGGCCTCAAGGCGCTGCGCGGCAAAGGCAGGATTGCGCTGAGCAGCCTGGCGGACATGCCCCTGATTATTTTCCCGCGCCGCATCTCGCCCGGCTTGCATGACACCATCCTGGGCTGTTTCCGCGCTGCCGGCGTCGCCCCGCACATCGGCCAGGAAGCGATCCAGATGCAAACCATCGTCGGCCTGGTGTCGGCTGGCATGGGGATCGCGCTTGTGCCACAATCGGTGTCGAACCTGCAACGCCCGGGGGTCGATTATCATGAATTGCAAGACCAGACGCCGCTGGTAGAGACCGGGCTGGCCTGGCGCCGCGATAATGCTTCACCTGTATTGCAAGCCTTTTTGGAATTATTAAGAAAGAAATAGAACATGCTGATTCATCCCTTACCCGATCCGATAGCCTTCTCCCTGGGCCCGCTGCACGTGCGCTGGTACGGACTGATGTATCTGCTGGCTTTCATCCAGTTCATCTGGATCGGCCGCATCCGCATCAAACAGCCGCATATCGCCGCGGTCGGCTGGAAAAAGGAAGATATCGACGACATGCTGTTCTACGGCGTGCTGGGGGTGGTGATCGGCGGCCGCCTGGGGCAGGTGTTCTTTTACGATCCGTCCTACTATTTTTCGCACCCGGCGGAAATCATTGCGGTATGGAAGGGTGGCATGTCCTTCCACGGCGGCTTTATCGGCGTCCTGATCGCCATGGCATTGTGGGGCCGCAAGGCTGGCCGCAACCTGATGGACATCATGGATTTCATCGCGCCCATGGTGCCGCTGGGCTACGCTGCCGGCCGTCTCGGCAATTTCATCAACGGTGAACTGCCGGGCCGCGTGGTGTCCGACCCGTCGCTGCCGTGGGCGATGATCTGGCCCAACGTGGACAACCTGCCGCGCCATCCGTCGCCGATCTACCAGATGCTGGTCGACGGCATCCTGCTGTTCATCATCCTCTGGCTGTTCTCGCGCAAGCCGCGGCCGCGCATGGCGGTGGCCGGCATGTTCTCCCTGCTGTATGGCAGCGCCCGCTTCTTCACTGAATACTTCCGTGTGCCGGACTACAACGTCAGCTTCGGCGGCATCACGATTTCCGCCGGCCAGATGCTGTCGGTGCCGATGATCGTGCTGGGGATTGCCTTGCTGTTCATCGCTTACCGCCATCCGCGCAAGTATGCCGGCGCGGCCGATGCGCCGCCGGTCAAGGCTGCCAGCCCTGCCGCGACCTGAAACACGAAACCGCCGGCTGCTCCCTCTCACTGGGACGAGGCCGGCGGCGTTTGCCGAATGTCTTTTTCCTGCTCCGCCATGACCGCCAATCTCTACGCCCTTTTCGCGTCGCACTTCCCTGCCGATAAAACCGCCTGCTGCATCGAAACCCGTGACGGCCAGTACTACACCTGGGGCGATGTCGAGCGTGCCTCCGCCCGCATCGCCAACCTTTTCAGCAGTCTTGGTCTGCCGCCCGGTTCGCGAATTGCCGTGCAGGTCGAGAAATCGCCGGAAGCCTTGATACTGTACCTGGCCACGCTGCGCGCCGGCTTTGTCTACCTGCCGCTGAACACCGCCTACCGCAGCGCGGAAATCGAGTATTTCATCGGCGATGCCGAACCCGCTGTGTTCATCTGCTCGCCGAAGAATTTCGGCTGGGTCGCGCAGATCGCCTTCAAGGCCGGCACCCGGCACTTGTTCACGCTGGATGAAATCAGCAGTGGCAACCAAGGCCGCAATTCCGGCTCGCTACTGGCGCGCGCCATGCATTTCCCGGACCATTTCGAGACCGTGGAAAAACAGGCCGACGACCTCGCCGTCATTTTATATACCTCAGGGACCACCGGCCGCAGCAAGGGCGCCATGCTTTCGCACGGCAATATCGCCTCCAACGCCAAGGTGCTGCAGCAGTACTGGCATTGGCAAGCCGGCGACGTCCTGTTGCATGCCTTGCCGCTGTTCCATATCCACGGCTTGCTGGTAGCTGCCAACGGCGCTCTGCTGAACGGCAGCAAGATGATTTTCCTGCCGAAGTTCGAGGCCGCCGAAGTCTGCCGCCAGCTGCCGCGCAGCACCATCTTCATGGGCGTGCCGACCTACTATGTGCGCCTGCTGGCAGACAAGGGATTCGACTCCCACGCCTGCCGCAATATCCGCCTGTTCGTTTCCGGTTCGGCGCCTTTGCTGGCCGATACATTTGCTGAATTCGCTATGCGCACCGGTCACACCATCCTGGAACGTTACGGCATGAGCGAGACCGCTATGCTGACTTCCAATCCCTATGACCGGGAACGACGCGGCGGCACTGTCGGCCTGCCCTTGCCGGGCGTCTCGCTGCGCCTGGCCGTCACCGGCAGCGACGGCCTCAGCAGCCTGTGCGGCGCCGGCGAGATCGGCGATATCCAGGTGAAAGGGCCGAATGTATTCCAGGGCTACTGGCGCATGCCGGAAAAGACTGCCGAGGAGTTCACGGAGGACGGCTATTTCAAGACCGGCGATGTCGGCAAATTCGATAGCGAAGGCTATCTGGCAATCGTCGGCCGCAGCAAGGATTTGATCATTTCCGGCGGCTACAACGTCTATCCGAAGGAAATCGAAAGCGTGCTCGATGAAATCGACGGTGTGCTGGAATCAGCGGTCATCGGCATCCCACACGCCGATTTCGGCGAAGCCGTGACTGCCGTCATCGTCAAACGGTCGGACGCCAAGCTGACCACCGCCGGCGTCATCGAACTGATGAAAACCAGCATCGCCAACTTCAAGGTGCCTAAGCAAGTGTTCTTTGCCGATGAACTGCCGCGCAATACCATGGGCAAAGTGCAAAAGAACCTGCTGCGCGAACACTATTCTGGACAGGCCGCCGTCATGCCTTGAGCAGCTTGCCGATATGGCGCCATTCAGCGGCGCTGACCGGGGTGATGGAGAGCCGGTTGCCGCGCCGCAGGATCTGCATCTCGGCCAGGGCTTCCTGCTCGCGCAGTTCGGCCAGGGGGATGAGCCGGGTTTTCTTGAGCGCCTTGACGTCGACCAGCATCCAGCGCGGGTTTTCGCGCCCGGCCTTGGGATCGAAGTATTTACTCTTGGGATCGAATTGCGTGTCGTCCGGATAGGGTGTGCTCGCCACCTCGGCCAGGCCGGCGATGCCGGGAACCGCGCAGCCGGAGTGGTAGAACAGCACGCCGTCGCCGACCTTCATCAGGTCGCGCATGAAATTGCGCGCTTGATAATTGCGCACGCCATACCAGGCGATCGTCTGTCCGGACATGCCCAGCACGTCGTCGATGCTGGCGTCGTCCGGCTCGGATTTCATTAGCCAATAATTCATTTGATCTCTTCCCACTCCTGGAAAAACGCAAAAAGAAGGCCGCGAAAGAAGTCCACAAACGAAAAAAGCGGCTGCATGTATATGCAACCGCTTCAGAATTCAGTCCCGCCTGTGCCGCTTTGTCGGCATCCTGAACCAAAGCGATTCAAGTTGGCCGCAGTTAGTTCAACTTCGGGCTCATCGGACTAGCGACGCTCACACCTGTCGAACAATATTCCGCAGCCGGTGCGTATAAATGGTTCAAGGATTTTATGACAATCGCGAACACGGCAGGAATGGGTAGTCTACTCCAAACAACTTCCAAGTCAAACCCCTAGCCGCAAGTTTTTTTCTTGGATAAGGTCGCCTCAGAACAGGTCTTCCTGTGCCGCCAGGGCGTCATCCAGCACCGTGTGCATCGCCGCAATATTCTGCTTCACTTCCGACACGGTCAGTTCCGACAAAGGCCCCGAAGGCGCTTTGCTGCTCAATAATTCAGCAGCGATACCGAGCGCCGCGATCACTGCGATGCGGTCATTGCCGCGAATCTTGCCGGCGTCGCGGATCGCTGTCATTTTTCCGTCGAGGTAAGTCACAGCTTCCTGCAGGGCGTTTTCTTCGCCTTCCTTGCAGGACAGGGTATAGGGCTGGCCCATGATGTTGACGCTTAACTGGCTCATGCAAGCTCCTTGTCCTGCGGCGATGACGGCAATGCCGGAAATTTCTCGAGTAAGGCGGCGACCCGCCGGTGCGCTTCGTCTATCCGCTGTTGCAATTCTGCGTTCTGGCGCTTCAAATCCTCGCTCTCGCTCTGCAAATCCTTGGCGCGCAGGCGCAGTTCGACGTTTTCGCGGCGCAAAGCGTGCGTCAGCTCGGCCAGCTGGCCTATTTTTTCTGATAATTGATGGAATTCTGAAATCATTTTGTCACTATAGTGGTGCTTGGGAAATTACGTCAATAGATTCGGCCAATCAATCTCGCGCTTTATGATCAGGTCTTGACCGGCGCCAGTCGTTTCAGCAGAAAGCCATACGCCAATGATTGCAATAATGCCACGGTGCTGCCGGCGATCACCTCACCGACGCGCAATAGCGCATATTCAAGTTCCTGGTGCAGCCCCTTGCCGCCGATCGCCGCCGACATCAGGATCACCACCGTCGCCGGCCCCAGGCGCCAGTTGGCAGGATAGTTTTGCAACAGCATGGCGACCAGCACCGATACCGCCAGCGCGATCAGCAAGGACAGGAAGCCCGGGCCGAACAGGACCAGCGCCAGGCAGGCCACCACGCAGCCGTTCAGGGTATTGATCAGGCGCGCCTTGAAGCTGGCCTTGGCCAGATTGATGTCCGGCTCGGTCACGATGATCAACGATATCATGGCCCAGTATGGCTCTTGCAAGCCCAGGGCGCGCAAGCCATACCAGGTAATCAGGGCGCCGGTCAGGATCTTGACCAGATAAACCAGCGCGTTCTTTTTGGGACTGATGAACTGAAATTCCATTGATCCTTGCCTGTCGGTTTACATACAGCGCGAGCGCCATTCTAGCCGAGAACCGGGATCGCCCGAAATTTTACGTTACATGACAACCAACGACAGACCGCTCCAGGCGCTGCAGCGGCCGTATTTACGGATTGCCATTCTAGCTAGAAAACCCTATATTCATTCATCGAAATAATCCGCCGCAGCGTCCGTCCGCGACGCCCGCTTATCAAGGAAAATATGCCGACTCCATTATCAGTTTCCCGTCTGTCCCGCCGGCTGACGCTCTCCATCGCACTCACTGCCCTATTCACCATGACCAGCCTGCCGCTCCAAGCCGCAACACCCATCTCTCCCAGCCAGTTCGCCTACGTCGGCACGTATAACCCTAACGGTGAAGGGGTGTATCTGTTCAAGGTCGATAGCCAGTCCGGCGCGCTCAGCCGGGTCGGGGTCGCCAGCAGCCAGCCCAATCCGGCGCAGCTGACCGCGAGCGCGGACGGCAAGACCTTGTACGTGGCCAGCGAGATTGCCAACTACAAGGATGGCAAGCACGGCAGCGTGGCGGCCTATGCGGTCAACCGCGCCGATGGCGCACTGAGCAAGCTGAATGAACAGGATTCGCAAGGCGCGACGCCGGCCTTCGTGACGCTTTCCGCACAAGGGAAACATCTGTTCGCCGCCAACTACGGCGGCGGCTCCGTGGCGGTATTCCCGCTTGGCGCTGACGGCAGCCTGCAGCCGGCCTCGTCGGTACAGCAAAGCAGCGGCGCCGCGGGCGCGGCCAGGCCGGAAGCGGCAGTCATCGGCAGCTTTGCCGCCAGCGACCATAACGGCCCGCATGCGCACATGATCGCTAGCGACCCCAGCGGCCGGTTCGCGTTCTCTACCGACCTGGGGCTGGACCGCATCTACCAGTGGCGCTTCGACCAGGCCAGCGGCCGCCTGAGCCCGAATGCGCCGGCCTTCATCAAGGCATCCTCGGCCGGCGCCGGACCGCGCCACTTTGTCTTCCATCCCAACGGCAAGTACGTGTATGTGATCAATGAAGAATCGTCGACGCTGACGCTGTATAACTTCGACCAGGCCAATGGCACCCTGCAGGAACAGGATACGGTCTCGACCTTGCCGGAAAACTACCATGGCACCAGTTTCGCCTCGGGGCTGACCGTGAGCCCTGAAGGCCGCTTCGTGTATGCCGCCAACCGCCTGCGCAACAGCATTGCGCAGTTTGCGGTCGGCGCCGAAGGCAAGCTGACATGGGTGGGAGATACCTGGACCGGCGGCGATTATCCGCGCAGCATCGTGATCGGACCGCAAGGGCGCTTCATGTATGCACTGAACCAGCGCAGCGACAACATCACCCAGTTCGCCATCGACAAGGAAAGCGGCAAGCTGGAATTCATCGACCGCTATACCGGGCTGGGCAGCCCGTCGCAGATGGTGTTCCTGCCGTAATTACTTGAGGACGACGGCGTGCAGGCGGATGGCTTCCCGCACGATCGGCATCAGCTCGGCGCCGCCCTGCTGGTCGACATAGGCCAGCAGTTCACGCCGCATGCGCGGCTCCCAGCTGCGTTTCAGATGCGTGATCAGATCCGTCATGGCTTGCGGACGGTCCGGCATGGTTTCAAAAAATGAACCGATCTGATTCGCCATTTTCACCAAGTGTTCCAGGTTCATTGCGCCTGCCTTTTCTGCTGCAAGATTGTGAATAAAACTAAGCCGGCGCCAGGCGCTGCGGATGCGCATACACCACGTGGCCCGGCTGCCGCACGAAACCCAGCAGAGTGACGCCAGCCTGCTCGGCCAGCCGGATCGCCAGCGCGGTCGGCGCCGATACCGCGACGATAAAGCCGCAACCCATGCTAGCCGCCTTCTGCACCATTTCATAACTGGCGCGGCTGGTGATCAGCACTGCGCCGCTGGCGAAATCATGCTTCGGTTCCAATTGCATCAAGCCGCCGATCAATTTATCGAGCGCATTGTGGCGGCCGACATCTTCACGCACCAGTGCAATTGTTCCATCGGCCTGCAGCCACGCCGCGGCGTGGGTGGCGCCAGTGACTTGCTGCAAATGTTGCTGTTTCTGCATCTCCGCCATTGCTGCGTAAATCGCCGCCGCGGAAAAGCGCGCATGCGACACCACCGGCGCCGGCTTGCGCACCGCCTGCTGCAAAGTTTCGGCGCCGCACAGACCGCAGCCGGTACGGCCGGTCAGGTTGCGCCGTTTTTCCTTGAGCGCCACAAAGCGTTGCGTGGCGATCTGCATCTGTACCTGGATGCCATCCGCGGCACTGACGATCTCGCAATCGAACAATTCGCTGCGGTCCTGCAAGATTCCTTCAGTCAGGGAAAAGCCCAGGGCAAAATCCTCCAGATCGGCCGGCGAAGCCATCATCACCGCGTGCGAAATGCCGTTGTACTCCAACGCCACCGGCACTTCTTCTGCCACCATATCGTGGCTGCGGCTGTTGCTGACACCGCCGTTACGCCAGCGCTCCACTGCCACCTCGGTGCTGCTGGCGTATTCTGGTAAGACCATGGTTTTCCTCTGTCCTGTTATTTGGTGACCGCAGCCTCCGTCGCATGCCCGGGTTGCCCTTGCAACAGTTTCAGCTGCTGCTCGGTAAAGCGGCTGAACTGCTTCTGCCATGCGGACGGCTGGCTGACCGGCAGCACCTGTACCGCGGTCACCTTGTATTCCGGGCAATTGGTGGCCCAGTCCGAATTATCGGTGGTGATCACGTTGGCGCCCGATTCCGGGAAGTGGAAGGTAGTGTAAACCACACCCGGCTGCACCCGCTCGGTCACCGTCGCCCGCAGCACGGTCTGGCCGGCGCGCGATTCGATGCCGACCCAGTCGTCGTCCTTGATGCCGCGGTCCTCGGCGTCATGCGGATGGATCTCCAGCCGGTCTTCGCTATGCCACTCGACGTTCTCAGTGCGGCGAGTCTGGGCGCCGACATTATATTGCGACAGGATGCGGCCAGTGGTCAGGATCAGCGGGAATTTCAGCGTCACCTTTTCATCGGTGGCGAAGTACTGGGTATTGATGAACTTGCCCTTGCCGCGCACGAACTGGCCGATATGCATGATAGGCGTGCCTTGCGGCGCCTCGTCGTTGCACGGCCATTGCAGGCTGCCGGCCTTCTCCAGCTTGGCGTAGCTGACGCCGTGGAAAGTCGGCGTCAGGGCCGCGATCTCGTCCATGATCTGCGATGGATGGCTGTAGTTCATCGGATAGCCCAGCGCGTTGGACAACGCCACGGTCACTTCCCAGTCCGATTTGCCGGCCTTGGCCGGCATCACCTTGCGCACCCGCGAGATGCGGCGTTCGGCGTTGGTGAAAGTACCGTCCTTTTCCAGGAACGAGGAACCGGGCAGGAACACATGCGCGTATTTGGCGGTCTCGTTGAGGAACAGATCCTGCACCACTATGCATTCCATCGCTGCCATGGCGGCGGTAACGTGCTGCGTATTCGGATCAGACTGGACGATATCTTCGCCCTCGCAGTACAGTCCCATGAAACTGCCGTCGAGCGCGGCGTCGAACATGTTTGGAATGCGCAGGCCCGGTTCCGGGCTGAGCGTGACGCCCCATACCTGCTCAAACTCGCCGCGCACGGTGCTGTCGGAAACATGGCGATAACCCGGCAATTCGTGCGGGAAGGAGCCCATGTCGCAGGAACCCTGCACATTGTTTTGGCCGCGCAGCGGATTGACGCCGACGCCTTCGCGGCCGACATTGCCGGTCGCCATCGCCAGGTTAGCGATGCCGATCACCATGGTCGAACCTTGCGCATGTTCGGTGACGCCAAGGCCGTAGTAGATGGCGCCGTTGGCGGCGCTGGCGTACAAGCGCGCGGCGCCGCGCAGCTGCTCCGCCGGCACGCCGGTGACTTCCGCCATGGCTTCCGGCGAATTCTCCGGCCGCAGCACGAATTCCTTCCAGTCGGCATACGATTTCTGGTCGCAACGCTCGGCGACGAAATCCGGCTTTTCCAAGCCTTCCGACAGGATCACATGCGCCAGCGCGGTGATCAGGGCGACATTGGTGCCTGGACGCAGCTTGAGGTGATAAGCGGCCTGCACGTGCGGCGACTTGACCATCTCGGTAGTGCGCGGATCGACCACGATCAGCTGCGCGCCCTGACGCAGGCGGCGCTTCATCTGCGAGGCAAACACTGGATGCGCGGCGACCGGATTGGCGCCGATGACCATGATCACATCGGCCTGCATGACCGAATCGAAGGTCTGGGTGCCGGCCGACTCGCCCAGCGTCTGTTTCAAACCGTAGCCGGTAGGCGAATGGCAAACCCGGGCGCAGGTATCGACGTTATTGTTGCCGAACGCCGTCCGCACCAGCTTTTGCACCAGATAGGTTTCTTCATTGGTGCAGCGGGAAGACGTGATGCCGCCTATCGAGTCCTTGCCGTACTTGGCCTGGATGCGGCGGAATTCGCCGGCCGCATAGGCGAGCGCCTCATCCCAGGAAACTTCGCGCCAGGGATCGGTGATCTTGCTGCGTATCATAGGTTTGGTGATGCGGTCCTTGTGGGTCGCATAGCCCCAGGCAAAGCGGCCCTTGACGCAGGAATGGCCGTGGTTGGCCTGGCCATCCTTGTGCGGCACCATGCGCACCACCTGATTGCCCTTCATCTCCGCCTTGAACGAACAGCCGACGCCGCAATAGGCGCAAGTGGTGATCGCGCTATGCTCGGCCTGGCCCAGCATGATCACGGTCTTTTCGGTCAGGGTGGCAGTCGGGCAAGCTTGTACGCAGGCGCCGCAAGAGACGCATTCGGAATCCATGAAATCCTGCATCTGCCCGGCCGACACGCGCGATTCGAAGCCGCGGCCGTCTATGGTCAGCGCGAAGGTGCCCTGGGTTTCTTCACAGGCACGCACGCAGCGGTTGCAGACGATGCACTTGGACGGATCGTAGGTGAAGTAAGGATTCGATTCATCCTTCTTCATCTTCAGGTGGTTCTCGCCTTCATAGCCATAACGCACTTCGCGCAGGCCGGTGACGCCAGCCATATCCTGCAATTCGCAATTGCCGTTGGTCGGGCAAGTCAGGCAGTCGAGCGGATGGTCGGAGATGTAGAGTTCCATGACGCCGCGCCGGATATCGGCCAGCTTCGGCGTCTGCGTGCGCACCTTCATGCCGGGTTCGCATGGCGTGGTGCAGGAAGCCGGGTAGCCTTTCCTGCCGTCGATTTCAACCAGGCACAGACGGCAGGAGCCGAACGGTTCCAGGCTGTCGGTGGCGCATAGCTTGGGGACATTGATGCCGGCTTCGACCGCGGCCCGCATGACCGAAGTGCCTGCAGCGACTTCGACATTGACGCCGTCGATTTCGAGGGTCACCAGCGAGTTGGCGTGCTGCGTAGCTGTTTTGGCGGGAGTGCCGTAGTCGAGTTCGTTAAGCTGATTCATCACATACTCCTGGTTCCGTCGGAACGTGGGTTAGTCGTGTCTATGCTGCTGATCTGAAAAATATCTCAAGCGGCCTGGCCGAGCTGGCCCTTGCCGAAATCCTCGGGGAAGTGGTCAAGCGCCGACAGCACCGGCAGCGGCGTCATGCTGCCCATCGCGCACAGGGAACCGTTGACCATGGTGTCGCACAGATCGCGCAGCAGCTTGATCTGTTGCACGACGACATGAGATTCACCTGCAACGATCTTGTCGATCACCTCTACCCCGCGGGTTGAGCCGATGCGGCAAGGCGTGCATTTGCCGCAGGATTCGACCGCGCAGAATTCCATCGCGTATCTGGCTTGCTTCGCCATGTCGACGCTATCGTCAAACACCACGATGCCGCCATGCCCCAGCATGCCGCCCACCGCCGCCATGGCTTCGTAGTCGAGTTTGGTATCAAATAACAATGGCGGCAGGTAAGGCCCCAGCGGGCCGCCGACCTGCACCGCGCGAATCGGCTTGCCGCTGGCGGTGCCGCCGCCAAAGTCCTGCAGCAATTCGCGCAAGGTCACGCCGAAAGCCTTTTCCACCAGGCCGCCACGGCGGATGTTGCCGGCCAGCTGCATCGGCAGCGTGCCCAGCGAACGGCCCATGCCGTAGTTCTTGTAGAAGGCGGCGCCACGCGCCAGGATGATAGGCACCGAGGCCAGCGAGATCACATTGTTGATGACAGTCGGTTTGCCGAACAAGCCCTCGATGGCGGGCAGCGGCGGCTTGGCGCGCACCACGCCGCGCTTGCCCTCCAGGCTTTCCAGCAAGGCGGTTTCTTCGCCGCAGATGTAGGCGCCGGCGCCTTTGCGCACTTCCAGGTGGAAGCTGCTGGCCGAACCGAGGATGTTATCGCCGAGATAGCCGGCGCTGTTGGCCGTGGCGATGGCCTGGTTCAGCACGGCGATGGCGTGCGGATATTCCGAGCGGACGTAGATATAACCGCGCGTGGCGCCTACTGCCAGCGCGGCAATCGTCATGCCCTCGATCAGCATGAAAGGATCATCTTCCATCACCATGCGATCAGAGAAGGTACCGGAATCGCCTTCATCGGCATTGCAGACGATGTACTTCTGCTTGGCACTGGTTGCAGCGACCGTCTTCCATTTGATTCCGGTCGGAAAAGCCGCGCCGCCGCGGCCGCGCAAGCCGGAATCCAGCACTTCCTGCACCAGCTCTGCGCCCGACATGCCGAGGGCGCGCCGCAGCCCGGCATAGCCTTCATGCGCCAGGTAGTCTGGCAGCGAGAGCGGATCGGTGATGCCGACTCGGGCAAAGGTCAGGCGCTCCTGCTTTTTCAAATAAGGTATTTCTTCGACCAGCCCCAGGGCTGAACTGTGCTGGGCGCCGCTGAGGAAACCGGCGTCGAACAGCGCGGCGACATCGTCGCTTTCAACCGGACCGTAGCCGATGCGCCCTGCCGCGGTCGCCACCTCAACCAGCGGCTCCAGCCAGAACATGCCGCGCGAGCCGTTACGCACCAGGTTGATGCTGATGCCGCGCTGCGCCGCCTGCTGCGCGATTGCCGCGGCAACCTGGTCGGCGCCGAGCGCAAGCGCGGTCGAATCGCGCGGGACATAGATGGTGACCGGGGTGTTGAGAGCGCTCATTGCACACCTCGCTTGGCGCGCAACACGCGATTGAATTTGTCGTTGCTGACGCGGGCGTGCAGATCGTCATCGATCTGCATGTTCGGGCCGCAGGCGCACTGCCCCAGGCAATACACCGGCTCCAGCGTGAACTGGCCATCGCTGCTGGTGCCGTGGAAGTCGCAGCCCAGGGCCGCCTTGGCGTGCGCCACCAACGCATCGGCACCGACTGCCTGGCAAGCTTCGGCACGGCAGATCTGCACGATGTGGCGGCCAGCCGGCTGCTGGCGGAAATGGTGATAGAAGCTGATCACGCCGTGCACTTCAGCACGCGAGAGATTCAGCTCATCAGCGATCAGCGGCACCACCGATGGCGGCACATGGCCGAGCGCATCCTGGATCGCATGCAGCACGGGCAGCATGGCGCCAGGCAGCGTCTTGAATTCTTGAATAATGGATCTGACCTGATTCAGGTCGACAGACGGGTCCGACGGCACAGCTTGCGGAACACTAGCTTCGATTTGCATCTTCACAACAGTCTCCTACCGGGATTCAGCACTACAAATGGCGCCCGCACCGGATGCTGTTTTTATGAACAGCCATGCATCCCGGTTCAGCCTGCCGCGGTGTGTCTTGAAATCAGTACTGCCATTACTGCTTTTATAGTTTTATGCCAACTGCTTTATATTACTGGGACAGGAGCGTGCGCCACGCTGCGTTGGCTTGCACGCCCTGTCCCCTTGCTGCTTTTACTAGCCTTGTCTATTTAGTTGCCTATCCACTTGCCCTAAATACTTACTTGAACAGCACCGCCGACTTTTGCAGGGTGATCGAAATCCCCCAGACCAGCGGAATGATTACTGCTGCCCACGACAGCCACAACAGCGCAGGACTGCCGCCGCTGCCGATGCGCGCCATCACGTCAGGCGGCAGCACTGCCTCGCCCTTGGCCGAAGCCTGCTCGCGCGCCAGCTGCTTTTCGCGCGCCAGTTCTTCCGGCGTCATGAAATGCTTGGCTGCGATCGGACGGATCATCAGGTTGCACAGCAAGCCCAGCACCAGCATCCCGGCCAGGATGTACATGGTGGTGTTGTAAACCGATTCGCGCGGCATGCCCAAACCGAGCTGGTACTCGCGCATGTAGTTCACCACCACTGGCCCGAGAATCCCGGCGGTCGCCCAGGCAGTCAGCAGACGGCCATGGATCGCACCCACCATCTGCGTACCGAACAAGTCCGCCAGATAAGCCGGCACGGTAGCAAAGCCGCCGCCGTACATCGACAAAATCAGGCACACCGCCGCCACGAACAAGGCCACGCTGCCAGTCGTGCCGGACCAAGGCAGGCTTACATACAGCACAAAACCAAGTACAAAGAACACCACATATGTCATCTTGCGCCCGATGTAATCCGAGCAGCTAGCCCAGACGAAGCGGCCGCCGATATTGAACAGGCTGATCAGGCCGGTAAAGCCCGCGGCAATCGCGGCAATCGCCTTCACCTGGTCGCCCGACAACTCGGAAAACTTCGTGGTGACGCCGAGCAGATGGCCACCGAACATCTCCTGCAGCATCGGCGACGCCATGCCGATCACGCCGATACCTGCCGACACATTCAGGCACAGCACCAGCCATACCAGCCAGAACTGCGGAATGCCCCAGACTTTGCTGGCATGCACGTGATGCTGCGTGATCATGGCGTTGCTGCTGGCCACCGGCGGGGTCCAGCCGGCCGGCTTCCAGCCGCTGGGCGGGATCCGGTAGCCGAAAGCGCCAGCCATCATGAACACCAGGTAAATCAGTGCCATCACTACAAATGTCTGCCACACGCCGACCGAGGCATCCGTCGCGAAATGCTTCATCAGCTTGTCCGCCAGCGGGCTGCCGATCAGCGCACCGCCGCCGAAACCCATGATCGCCATGCCGGTCGCCATGCCGCGGCGGTCCGGAAACCATTTGATCAAGGTCGACACCGGCGAGATATATCCCAGGCCGAGACCAACGCCGCCAATCAGGCCGGAACCCAGCCAGATCAGCCAGATCTGATGCTCATAAACGCCTAGCGCCGAAATCAGCAGGCCGCCGCACCAGCACAGCGCGGCCACGAACCCAGCCTTGCGCGGACCAACGTGTTCCAGCCAGCCGCCCCAGATTGCCGCCGAGGTTCCCAGCAAGACGAAGAACATGGTGAAAATCCAGCCCAGCATCGAAATCTTCCAGTCGCAATTGCTAGCAAATATTTCAGCAAAGAAACTCATATCCTTAGAACAGGCCACCGATTCCTTGATCCCGATTGCCTTCGACAGCGGCAGCCAGAACACCGAAAAACCATAAGCCATGCCAATACACAGATGTATCGCCAACGCCGCCGGCGGCACAAGCCAGCGGTTGAAACCAGGACCTGCAATGGTCCGTTGTTTATCTAGAAACCCCATCTAATTCCCCCCGGAAATGAAAAAGTATTATATGTACCATAGGTAATTACTTACATATAGTTTTATGTGTGAAATATTTTCATTTCCCTTACACGATTGGAAAATATCACTAGCAGCGCGCATACTCAATAGGCTATATTTTGCATAATGTTTAAAGTCAAAATCAAACCGCACTGGGAAATCTCGCGCGACGCCGAGCAGCCGCTGGATACTGCCGTGCTGCTGGCATTGCTGACAGCGATCCAAGAAACCGGCTCGATCGCCAACGCCGCCAAGCAGATCGGCAGTTCCTACCGGCACGTCTGGGGCTTGCTGCGGGAAGCGGAAAAAATGTTCGGCCACCCATTAATACAAACCGGGCGCGGCCGCGGCAGCGAATTGCTGCCACTGGCGGAAAAACTGATCTGGGCCGATCGCCGCATTGCGGCGCGGCTATCGCCGACGCTGGAAAGCCTGGCGTCGGAACTGGAAGGCGAATTGAGCAAGGCGGTCAGCGTCCAGCCGCAGGTGATCCGGCTCAACGCCAGCCATGGCTTTGCCGTGGCGGCGCTGCTTAACCAGCTGAACGAACGGCATTTGCCGGTGGAGCTGCGCTATCGCAACAGCGCCGATGCGGTGGCGGCGCTGGCGCGCGAGGAATGCGACCTGGCAGGCTTTCACGTACCGCTGGGGGAGTTTGAAGAAGCTGCCGTGGCTAGCTACAGTCATTGGCTGGACAAGCACAAGCATTGTTTAATCCATCTAGCGGTACGCAACCAAGGCTTAATGGTCGCCCCCGGCAATCCGAAACATATAGTCAGCCTGGCCGACCTCAGTCGCGACGGCGTGCTGTTTGTCAATCGCCAGCCGGGTTCGGGCACCCGCATGCTGCTGGAACTGATGCTGTCGCGGCAAGGCTTATCGCCGACCGCCATCGATGGTTTCGAGACGGCGGAATTCACGCACTCGGCAATTGCCGCCTTCATCGCCAGCGGCATGGCCGATGTCGGCTTCGGGGTCCAGACCGCCGCCGAACGCTTCGGCCTGGACTTCATCCCCCTGATCCGCGAACGCTACTTCTTTGCGGTGCCGGTCAGCGCCATGAAAGATCCCTTGATGCAGCAGGTCATCGACATCCTGCAGTCAGCCTCGTTCCGCGCCATCGTCAACCAGCTGCACGGCTACGACGGCAATGCCACCGGCGAGATCCTGTCGCTTGCCAAGGCCTTCAAGAGCCTGCACTAAGTACGCCAAGGGGTTGCAACCGCCCAGGCCATGACCACGGCAGTCGACTGGCAGATAAGTCCAGCAATTCCTGGCTGACTCAGATGCCGGCCGACAGGCTGGGTTCCGGCGTCAGGGTCAAGCTGCGATACATGAATTTATTTCCGTGTGGCATGAACCGCCAGGGGCCTTTATGCGCAATGATCTATATAAATCATTGTGAAATACAAAGATGAATCTAAAATAGCGAATTATTTCCGACAATATTATCAAAACAATAATCTTATCCTGCGATAACATGGCCGGCAACGGCAGCCATTCCCGGGAAACCATTTCGTTGTTGATATGAATCGAACGAATCGAACACTTTACCGATATTTACAGGAGATATTCAATGAAACGAATTTTCAATCTGAGTCTGTGCGTACTGTCCGCGGCGCTGTTGCTGGCTGCCTGCGGCAAGCAAGAGCCGAAAACCACGGCAGCGGCCGAGCCTAAGGAATATCTGGTCGGCGCCGAAGCGACTTTTGCGCCGTTTGAGTACCAGAATGAACAAAAGGAAATCGTCGGCTTCGATGTCGACGTCATGAACGCCATCGCCGACAAGGGCGGTTTCAAGATCAAGTTCGTCAACACGCCGTTTGAAGGCATCTTCAACTTCCTGGCGCAGGGCGACCGCGATCTGCTGGCGTCGGCCATCACCATCACCGACGAACGCAAGCAGACGG
This sequence comes from Collimonas sp. PA-H2, assembly GCF_002564105.1. Lineage (NCBI taxonomy): Bacteria > Pseudomonadati > Pseudomonadota > Betaproteobacteria > Burkholderiales > Oxalobacteraceae > Collimonas > Collimonas sp. PA-H2. The sequence goes on along the minus strand of NZ_PDBX01000001.1, from coordinate 3,495,168 downwards.
TCGACTTTTCCGAGCCCTACTTCGAAGCGAATCAGCTGATCGTGGTGCCGAAGGATTCCAAGGTCACCAAATTCACCGACCTCAAGAGCATGAAGGTAGGCGTGCAAAGCGCCACCACCGGCGATGAAATCGTGCAAAAGGAACTGGGCAAGAGCAACCCGAACATCAAGCGTCTGGAATCGGCGACGCTGGTGATGAAGGAACTCGAAGGCGGCGGCGTCGAGGCTGTGGTTTCCGACAATGGCGTGATCAAGAACTACATCAAGAACAACCCGTCCGAAGGTTTCCGCTTTATCGCGGACCCGGCCTTTCCTAAAGAGTATTACGGCATCGCCGTCAAGAAAGGCAATGCGGAACTGTTAGCCAAGGTCAACAAGGGACTGGCGGCGATCAAGGCCGACGGTACCTACGACAAGATCTACGCCAAGTATTTCGCCGACACAGCCAAATAAGCCGGGAGCTAAAATGAAACAACGATATCTTCCCGCGCTGGCGCTGCTGTGTTCGCTGGCGGTGCTGACTGCCTGCGGCAAAAAAGAAGCTTCCTCAACAACAGCTGCGGCCACCACCGAATACGTGGTCGGCGCAGACGGCGCTTATGCCCCCTTCGCATCCGAGAATGAACAGAAGGAACTAGTCGGCTTCGATGTCGAGATCATGAAAGCCGTGGCTGACAAGGCCGGCATCAAGGTCAAGATCGTCAATACGCCGTTCGACGGCCTGTTCAATGCGCTGGCCCAGGGCGACCGCGACATCCTGATTTCCACCATCACGATCAACGACCAGCGCAAGCAAAGCATGGATTTCTCCGAGCCCTACTTCGTCGCCAAGCAGTTGATCGTGCTGCCAGCCAGTTCCAAGGTCGCCAAGTTCGAAGACCTGAAAGCCCAGAAAATCGGCGTCCAGAGCGGCACTACCGCGGATGAAGCGGCGCAGAACCTGGTCGGCAAGAACAGCCCGAGCGTCAAGCGCTTCGAATCGATGCCGCTGGCGTTCCAGGAACTGGAAGGCGGCGGCGTCGATGCCGTGGTCGGCGACAACGGCGTGGTCACTAATTTCGTGAAGAACAATCCGGGCAAGAACTTCCGCATCGTCAACGATCCGGCCTTCCCCAAGGAGTACTACGGCATCGCGGTCAAGAAGGGCAACAGCGAACTGCTTGCCAAGCTCAACCACGGCCTGGAACTGATCAAGGCAGACGGCACGGAAGACCGCATATACAAGAAGTATTTCGCAGAAGAGAAGCTATAAATCCGACGTCGATGCCGATGATGAAGCCGACCACCATCCGACTTATTTTTGCGAGAACACCATGAAAAAATTGTTAAGCCGCTATCTGCCGCTGTGCGCCCTGAGCATGAGCCTGCTCGCGCTCGGCGCCTGCAGTAAAAAAGAAGAAGCGCCGGCCGCGGCAGCCAAGCAGACCCTGTATGTAGTCGGGGTGGAATCGGCCTACGCACCGTTTTCCGCGGAAAACGAAAAGAAGGAAGTGGTCGGTTTCGATATCGATCTGATGAAGGCGATCGCGGCCAAAATCGGCATCGAGGTGAAATTCATTCCGACGCCGTTTGAAGGGATTTTTAATTTCCTGGCGCAAGGCGACCGCGACCTGCTGATTTCCGCCATCACCATTACCGATGAACGCAAGCAGACGGTGGACTTTTCAACACCTTATTTCGAAGCCAGCCAGCTGATCGCCGTCCCGCAAGGCAATACCTCGGTCAAGCAGTTCAGCGACCTGAAGAGCTTGAAGATCGGCGTGCAAAGCGCAACCACCGGCGACGAAGTGGTGCAGAACCTGGTCGGCAAGAACAACCCCAGCATCAAGCGTTTCGATTCCACCACGCTGGCCTTGAAGGAACTCGAAAGCGGCGGCGTCGACGCCGTGGTGGCCGACGATCCGGTGGTGCGGAATTACATTACCAACAATCCATCCGCCAGCTTCCGCGTGGTGACCGACGCCGGTTTCCCGAAAGAGTACTACGGCATTGCGGTACGCAAAGGCAATGCCGAACTGCTGGAGAAAATCAACAAAGGGCTGGCCGACGTCAAGGCGGATGGCAGTTTCGACAAGATCAACCAGAAGTATTTTGGCAACGCCAAGTAATTGTGCTACGAGTCCGCAGACTGCCGTTTTTTGGCGGTCTGCGGCAACTACGGTATAATTTTCCGCTAATTTTTTAATATCCTTATGCGCAGCATGGTGAATCCCTCATGCCGGCTTGCGTGTCCGTCTTCATCCTCGCATCATTTCTTCTCAATAATTTATGGATTTCCGCTGGAGCATCATACAAGGCTACGCGCCGCTATTCGTCAAAGGCTTCTTCATGACGCTGCAGGTCGCCGTGATCAGTATCATCATCGGCACCATCCTCGGATTATTTCTAGGCATGCTGCGCCTGGCTGAAGTCAAGCAGGGTCCCTGGAAATGGCCCTTCCGCGTAGTCAAGGGACTGGCTAGCTTCTATGTGGCCTTCTTCCGCGGCACGCCGCTGTTCGTGCAGATCCTGCTGATCCACTTCGCCGTCATGCCGGTGCTGATCCACCAGGACAACGGCTTGCTGATTTCCGGCGAACTGGCGCGCACCATCAAGCAAGACTACGGCGCTTTCATCTCCGGCGTGGTGGCCCTGTCGCTGAATGCCGGCGCCTATATTTCCGAGATTTTCCGTGCCGGCATCCAGTCCATCGACCGCGGCCAGAGTTATGCCGCCTCCAGCCTTGGCATGGGCTACAAGCTGACCATGCGCTACGTGGTGCTGCCGCAAGCCTTCCGCCGCATGCTGCCGCCGCTCGGCAATGAAGCCATTACCCTGCTCAAGGACTCTTCGCTGGTGTCCGCCATCGGCCTGGCCGAACTGGCTTACGCGGCTAGGACTGTGGCCGGTGCTTATTCGCGTTACTGGGAGCCGTACATCACCATTTCGGTGGTGTATTTCGCCATGACGATGATACTGGCGACGCTGGTGGGCCGGCTGGAAAAGAAATACGCGGCGCCGCATCATCGCTGATCGCCGCCTGTCCTGAATTGAAAAAGCCCTTATTTTCTGTCACGAAATAAGGGCTTTTTTGTCGCTAGTCGATTTCCGACAAGCGCCCGTCTACTGTCAGCAGCGCCGTGCGCAGGCGCTTATCGGCAAACACAGGCTGGGCCGCCTGCCGGTAACTGCGCAGCTGGGCGGTATAGGCCGCCCGTTCATTGTCGAGCAAATTGCGCTTGTAATCCAGGATCCAGACCTCGTTCTCGAACACCACCACGCGGTCGAAACGCAGCACTGCGTTATCGGCGATGATTTCCATTTCATTGCGCGCATGCAGATGCAGGGCCGGATTGAAAAAATGCTCCAGCTCGCTTTGCCCGAGAATGGTCTGCGCCTGCAGCCGGACCTGTTTTGCCATTGCCAGCGGACATGGCAGCCAGCGCGCGATCGTCTCGGCGGCCGGCAGCACGACCGGCCATTGCCCGTGCTGGGTGACTCTTTCCAGCAAGCCGTGCAAGGCGATGCCTTCGGCGATTGCCTGGCTGTCGAAAGTCGCGGCAACCACGCTTAGCGGCGGTGGCAACTGCGGCGGATCAAAGATCTCCTGCTGGAAGCGCTGCGCGTCGCTGGCAGCAGCTTCATGCTCTGCAATTGCATCGATGGCGGTTTCCGGCACTTGTTCAAGCCGCGCATACCAGCTGTCGTCGGTGACGCCGCCGCTTCTGCCGGCAACGCCGCTGACAATCAGCAGTTGCTTGGCGCGGGTGGTGGCGACGTACAGCAAATTCCAGTCTTCCTGCATCTTGAAGCCTTCCTCGGCCGCGAACAGAGGGTCGCGCGCGGCCCCACGCTCGGCGCTGTTGCCGAACGCCGAAAAGTGCTGTGGCGCTTCCGCATCCTGCGGCCAGTCGCACAGGATGCCGTAGTCGTCGCGCGCGGGCTTGCTGTGATTAGCGTCCAGCAGCGCCACCACCGGCGCTTCCAGACCCTTGGCGCTGTGCACGGTGAGGATGCGTACGGCGTCAGTGGCGGCGTCTATGCTGGCTTCATCGGGCGCATCGCCGCCGGCGGCATTTTGCAGGCCGCGCAAGGCGTCGATGAACTTTGGCAGGCTGGGATAGCGGCCGGCATCCATGTTCAGGGCCAGCTCGACAAAGGTTTCGATGTTGCCGATGGCCTGGCTGCGCGACAACGGCGCTGCCGCCTGGGCGTAGCGCGCCAGCAGCTGGCCCTGGTGCAGGATCTGGTCGAGCAGGTCATGCACCGGCAAACGCGGCGCCGCCAGCAGCCATTGCTCCAGCAAGGCGGCAGCGCGTTGCAGCGCCGGCGCCGCCGCTTCAGCCGCTACCGCGGCGCGCAGGCGCGCCCACCAGCCGCGCTCGCCGCGTTGCGCCAGGGCGATCAGGTCGTCGTCGCTGGCGCCGAAGATCGGCGATTTCAGCACATGGCCGAGTGCGCGTGCATCGTCCGGCGTGATCAGGAAAGTCAGCAAGGCGATCAGGTCGGAGATTTCCAGCGACTCCAGCAAGCCGCCGCGCTTGTCGGACATGAACGGGATGCCGGCTGCGCGCAAGGCGCTTTCGTAGGCGCCCAGATGGCTGCGCTTCTTCACCAGCAGCATCACATCCGACCAGCGCAAGCCGCGGCTGCCGTTTTCCTGGCGCACGCTCAGTGCTTGCCGGGCATGCCACAGGGCTTGCGCCAGCTGCGCTCCTTCGTCGCGGCGGCGCGCATCTTCCGACTCTTCGCGTGCAGTGGTCAGGGGATTGCGCAAGCCTGGCACGGCTTCATCGTCTGCCGCGTCGTCAGCGACTTGCCGGATCAGCGGCAAACGCCACACCGCGCCGCCGACTTCTCCCAGCGTGGTTTGCGCTGAAAACAAGGGATTGGCGCGGAAGCTGGCGTTCAGCACCTCGACGATGGCGCTGGCATTGCGGCGGGTCTGGTTGGCCTGCAATACCGTGGCGCCCTGCTGCTGCAACAGGGTGCGGGCAGCTTCAAACACGCGCGGCTCGGCGCGGCGGAAGCGGTAGATCGATTGCTTGGGGTCGCCCACCACAAACACGCTGGGCTGACCGGCGTCTTCGCCATAGGCGCTGAGCCAGGCGCGCACGATGCTCCATTGCAGCGGATTGGTGTCCTGGAATTCATCCAGCAGAATATGCTTGTAGCGTGTGTCAAGCCGGCTCTGCAGATACGCTGCGCTTTCCGGATTGGTCAGCAGGCGGTAGGCTTGCCATTCCAGGTCGGCGAAATCGAACACGCGCTGCTCGGCCTTGAGCGCCTGATAGCATTCCAGATAGGCATTGCCGACGCTGAACAAATGCTGGTTCATGCTCAGCACGGTGCGTTCGTGGCTGCGCTTGCGCAATAATTGGAGCGCCGCGCCGGTGGCGCCAAACTGCTCGTCGAAAGCATCCAGGGCATCGCCGCCCAGGCTGCTTTCCAGCGCCTTGAGGAAATCCTTGGCCTTGCCGTTGCTGCGGGGCTTGCCGTTATCGTCGAAAAACTGATGACACAAGGCGTCGAAATTCTCCACCGCGGCGCCGGCCGTCAGCGCCATCTCGATAGCAGTGGCGCGTTTCTGATTGGTGGCCGAGCCCTGCCCCAGCAGCCAGGCAATCTGCTTCACCTGCGACGACAACTTGTCGTCTGCCCACAATGACAAGCGGGCGTCGATTTCGGCATCGGCGCCGCACAGTTCGCGCAACCATTCCAGCGGCACATCGGCGCCCTGCCGGACCACCGCCCACCACTCTGCCCGCTTGTCGACGAAGGCATTGAGCAGCTTCCTGGTGCTAAAGTCGCCCGTCAGCTGGTACATGGCCAGCAAATCATCCTTGATTGCGCTGTTCTCTTCATCGTTCAGCGATTGCATGAAACGCAGATAGGCATCCGCCAGCAGCTCGCCGGTCTTTTCGGTCAGGGAATAACCGTGCGGCACGCCGGAGGCCAGCGGCGCGATCTGCAGCAGCCGCGCGAACCAGCTGTGGAAGGTATCGATCGACAGGCTTTGCGGACTGGCCAGCACGCGCTCATACAGATTACGCGCAGCGGGCATTACCTGCGTCAGCTCCTGCGGCGCAATGCCGCGTTCCAGCAGCAGGCTACGTACTTTGGCTTCCGGTTGCAGCGCCAGGTCCTGCAGCAGCTCCAGCAGGCGTTCGCGCATTTCCTGCGCCGCCTTGCGAGTAAAGGTAATCGCCAGCAATTCAGACGGCGCGGCGCCGGCCAGCAGCAGGCGCAGCATGCGCGCCACCAGCAGCCAGGTCTTGCCGCTGCCGGCGCAGGCTTCCACCACCACTGAATGCTGGGGATCGCAGGCGGCATTGGTGAAGTCCTGGGCTGCGACCACATTGCCATTCCGTCGATAAGCGCTCGGCAAAGTAATTGGCTCGCTCATCACCACGCTCCCTTGCGGCACAAGCCGCGCACATCGCAATACTGGCAGACCGAAGCGACGCCGTTGGCGGGCAGGCCGACGCCGCCGGCAATCGCCTCGACGTTGATTTTTATCTGCGCCGCCAGCGCGCCTTGCGCCTGCTCATAGTCTGGCGCGCTGACGTCGCCGACCTTGTCCTTGGTGGTCTCCAGCGCGACGTAATGCGCCGAGGCCACCGGCCGGTCGGACAGCAAGCCGTAGAACGCCAGTTGATGGTCTTCGTGGTCTTTCAGTTTCTTGTTCAGCACCAGCAGGTTGTTGGTCTTGTAGTCGAGCACGGCGCGTTCGCCGCCATCGTTTTCGTCGATGCGGTCGATGCGGCCGTGCAAGGTCAGGTCGCGATCCGCCAGCGGCAACAGCTTTTCATAAGCCTGTTCGCCAAACACAAAGCGCCATCCTGCGGCCTCGTGTTCATTGGCCCAAGCCACATACGGCGCGATCACCTTTTGCCAGCGCGCGTAATAGCCCAGCGCGGCTGCATTCTTGCTGATGACGGCATCGAACAGCTTTTTCGATATGGCCGTCAGCAAGGCTTCGCGCTGCTGCTGCGGCAGCGGCTGGTCCCTTAGGGCTTCGTGGTAGGTCTCCAAGATCTCATGCAGCCAGCCGCCGTAATCGCGCTTCTCCGGCAGGTCGGATAACTCATCGAGCGAGGCCAGGCCCAGCATGCGGCGTGCGAAGAACTGGTAAGGACAGGCGATGAAACTGTTGTAGGCGCTGGCGGTCAGCCGGCCTGGCGTCAGCTGCGCGGCGGCCGGCGCCGGCATGCGCGATGGCGCCGGCTGCAAACACTGCACGGCAATCGCCGCCCGCAGCTCTGGCAATGCGGGCGCAGCAGCGCGCGCCAGCGCCAACTGCAGGCGCTGGATCCAGGGACTGACCGGGTTCGGTTCGCCATCCTTGTGCGCCTGCCAGGACAGCACCACTTGCGGATTCATGGCCAGCAGTTCGACCACGTCGCGCAATTGCTGGCGCTGCCGGCTTTCACGTGTCGCCAGGCCCAGTTCGCGCCGTACGGTGTTGGCGAAGAACAGGGTTTCCTGCGGCTGCGACGGCAGGTGATCGGCATCCGCGCCGACCATCAGCACGGCATCGAAACTGCGCAAGCGGGCGCCGTTCAGCGGCAGCATCACTACCCGACGGTCGTTGATGGCGCTGATGAAGCTAGTGTCGTCCAGTTGCAGGTTGACCAGTGCGCGCCATTCGGGAAACGAAAACAGGGCAGAAAAATCATTGCCCGGCGGCGCGATATTCTGCAGCAGCTGCAGGATCTGCTGGCCGGCCGAATCGGCATTCAGCGCTGCGCTGATGCCCAGCGTGTCGAGCGCCGCGGTAGTGGTGGCGATCCAGTCGCGCAGATTCTTGCGGCCACTGAACAAGCCGGCCTGCTGCGCCAGCAAGGCCACCGCCTTCTGCTCGGCCGGCGCCGCGCTGAGCGCGCTGGTTACCGCGCGCCATTCACCGAGCACGTTGGCACGCCGCAGCAGCAGTTCTATCTTCATCACCAGCGCCGATTTGTTGGCAATGCTGTCCTGTGCATCGTGCAGCAGATCGCTGGACGCTTGGTTCAGGACGAACGGCGACTTCAACAAATCGAGCAAGGCAGTGGTTTCGCCACGCGCGGCAATCACATCGAACCAGGCCGAGATGGCTGAGGCGGCGCGGGTGGTCGACAGCTTCCAGCCGGTTTCATCCGCCACATGGATCTGTGCCCGCTCCAGCAAGGCGCGGATGCGCCGCGCCACTACCCGGTCCTGCGCCACGATCGCCAGATTGCTCTTGCCGGCCTGCAGCCAGTCGATCACCATTTGCGCGCCCTGCACTGCTTCATCTTCGACGCTCTGCGCTGCGCACAATGCCAGTTCAGTGGAGAGCGCATAATCATGCGCCGCATGTTCCGCCGGCCCGGCGGCGCTGGCGGCTTCCACCATCTCCGGCCAAGCCAGCGCATAAACCGGCAATAAGGCCGGAGCGCGCCAGTCGAGCGTGATCGTCAATACTTGCTGTTGCCGCGCATAGGCATCGAGGAAGGCTTGCTCCAATGGTTCCGGCGCCACCGAACTGATCCAGACCATGGGCTGGCTGGCGCTCCCGGCCAGCTGCAACATTTGACCAAAGCGGGCGGCGATCGCATCGTCGGCATCCAGCTGGCTTTTCCAGATCGACCACACCAGCTGGGTTTCATCCGACAGCAGCTTGCGTGCGTCTGGCGACAATTGTTCCAGCGCGTGCTGCCAGCGTTGCGCGATCTCGTCGCCATCGCTGCCATCGTCTCCATCGCCGCTCGTGTGCAGCGACGGCAGCATAGCTTGCGTCAATTCATCTGATAGCGCTAACAAGGTTTGAGCCAAGGGCAGCAGATCGGCATTGCGGCGCGCGGTGAACAATTTTTTCAGCCAGCCATGCTGGCGCAGTTCGGCATACAGCCGCATCAGCCGCTCGCTGGCCGGCAATACATTCGGCAACGGCGGCATGGTCATCAGCAAACCGGACAGCGTAAAGAATTGCGGCGGCAGGAAGGTCCCGCCCAGTTGCGCGCTGAGCGCCGCTTTCAGCTGCTGTGCATGAGCAAAGGTCGGCAGGATCACTCGCCAGTGCGAGAAATCGCGCATATCGTCATTGTCCCCACGGCAGGCCGCCAGCAAGGCGCTCGCGGCGGCAGGCCAGAAGTTGACAGAAGGCGCAATGTGTATGGACTTTAAGGACATGAGACTCACTGAGGTGTTGCGGATATGCGTACCGCCTCGCAAACAGATGCTTTGGCGAGGGGCTTTTTTTGCAACAATTACCTGTCATTTTATGCGAGCCCCTCAAAAAAACGCTGCAAAATAAGATCATGCACCACACTTTTTATCAAAATCGGTTATTATTTAGTGAATATCCCGCCGCAACACCTCTTACCACACCCACAGAAACTTGAATTCGCGCACGGCATCCCCACTTATTCACTAGAATAGGGAACGCCGCAGGCAGCCACCAAGCAGGAATGGTAAGTCGTCTTGGCACACATTGATTATTTTCCCCTCACACTGAGGAAACCATGAGCGAACATATTAAACACACATCCGACGCAGCTTTTGAAGCAGACGTACTCAAATCCGACAAACCGGTCCTGGTCGATTTCTGGGCTGAGTGGTGCGGCCCATGCAAGATGATCGCCCCTATCCTGGAAGAAGTCGCCAAGGAATACGGCGACAAGCTGCAGATCGTCAAGCTGGATGTGGATTCCAACCAGGCAGTACCGGCCAAGCACGGCATCCGCGGCATCCCGACACTGATCCTGTTCAAGAACGGCGTTCCTGCCGCTCAAAAAGTCGGCGCATTGGCCAAGGGCCAGCTGACTGCATTCATCGATCAAAACCTATAATAACAACCGCGGCGGTGCGCCCGCATCGCCGCTTGTGTTTTACTGACTACACCACGCAGTTCCCTCCCCCACCCAATATTTCCCATCCCGGGACACTCATACCTATGCATTTATCTGAATTGAAGGCGTTACACGTCTCCGCCCTGCTAGAAATGGCAATCGGCCTGGACATCGATAACGCGGCGCGTTTGCGCAAACAAGAGCTGATGTTCGCGATCCTGAAAAAGCGCGCGAAATCAGGAGAACAGATTTTTGGCGACGGCGCCCTCGAAGTCCTGCCTGACGGCTTTGGCTTCCTGCGCTCGCCCGACGCCAGCTACATGGCGTCCACCGACGACATTTATATTTCGCCTTCGCAGATCCGCCGCTTCAACCTGCACACCGGCGATTCGATCGAAGGTGAAGTGCGTACGCCGAAAGACGGCGAGCGCTATTTCGCACTGGTCAAGGTCGACAAGGTCAACGGCGAATCGCCGGAAGCGTCGAAGCACCGCATCCTGTTTGAAAACCTGACGCCGCTGCACCCGAACAAGCCGCTGCCGCTGGAACGCGACATGCGCGGCGAAGAAAACATCACCGGCCGCATCATCGACATGATCGCGCCTATCGGCAAGGGCCAGCGCGGCCTGCTGGTGGCGTCGCCGAAGTCCGGTAAATCGGTCATGCTGCAGCACATTGCGCATGCCATCACCACCAACCATCCCGACACCGTGATGATCGTCCTGCTGATCGACGAACGTCCGGAAGAAGTGACAGAAATGCAGCGCTCGGTGCGCGGCGAAGTGGTTGCATCCACTTTCGACGAACCGGCCACACGTCACGTACAAGTCGCCGAAATGGTGCTGGAAAAAGCCAAGCGCCTGGTTGAAATGAAAAAAGACGTGGTGATCCTGCTGGACTCGATCACCCGCCTGGCACGCGCCTACAACACCGTGATCCCGGCTTCCGGCAAGGTGCTGACCGGTGGTGTCGACGCCAACGCGCTGCAACGTCCGAAGCGTTTCTTCGGCGCCGCCCGCAACATCGAAGAAGGCGGTTCGCTGACCATCATCGCTACCGCCCTGATCGAAACCGGCAGCCGCATGGATGACGTGATCTACGAAGAATTCAAGGGTACCGGCAACATGGAAGTCCACCTGGAACGCCGCCTCGCCGAGAAGCGCGTGTACCCGTCTATCAACCTCAACAAGTCCGGCACCCGCCGCGAAGAATTGCTGATCAAGCCTGACCAGCTGCAAAAGATCTGGGTGCTGCGCAAGCTGCTGTACAGCATGGATGAAATCGAAGCGATGGAGTTCATCCTCGACAAGATGAAGTCAACCAAGAACAATGCCGAATTTTTCGACATGATGCGACGGGGCGGCTGATCAACGTTGGACGTTCCGGTTGCAGCCAGCTGTAACCGGAAGCCAAAAAAATCTGATCTGCGCAAGCACGTCGGATTTTTTTTCGCGTTGCGAAATGAGGGCAGCGCACTTCTCCCCTGAAGCGGCAGTCAAACGATGCAATTAATGATTTTAAGCAACGGATACGTACAGAATCATCCTACATAGTCAAAACAAGCCTTCCGGTTAAATGCTATCCTTGCGAACCTCCTTTTTCGCAAGCACATAATGGCGACTACACAATCCAGCCAATCGAAATTCGGCACAGTTCTGCGGGTTACCAGCGGTAACTTCATGGAGATGTTCGATTTCTTCCTGTTCGGTTTTTACGCGACCTACATCTCCAAGACATTTTTCCCGGTCGGCGACGAATTTGCCTCGCTGATGCTGACCTTCATGACCTTCGGCGCCGGCTTCCTGATGCGTCCGCTGGGCGCCATCATCCTCGGCGCCTATATCGACCGGGTGGGCCGCCGCAAAGGCTTGATCACGACGCTGGCGCTGATGGCGCTCGGCACCATGCTGATTGCTTTCGTGCCGGGCTACGCCACCATCGGCTATGCGGCGCCGTTCCTGGTCTTGATCGGGCGTCTGCTGCAAGGCTTTTCGGCTGGAGTGGAACTGGGCGGCGTCTCGGTCTATCTGTCGGAAATGGCGACGCCGGGCAACAAGGGTTTCTATGTCAGCTGGCAGTCCGCCAGCCAGCAAGTGGCGATCATCGTCGCCGCGGCGCTCGGCTTCGGCCTGCAAGTATGGCTGCAGCCGGCACAGATCGCCGACTGGGGCTGGCGCGTGCCGTTCTTCATCGGCTGCATGATCGTGCCGGTGCTGTTCGTGATTCGCCGCTCGCTGCAGGAGACCGAGGAATTCATGGCGCGCAAGCACAAGCCGCCGGTACGCGAAATCCTGCGCTCGATGGTGGATAACTGGGGCCTGGTGATTGCCGGCATGATGCTGGTCTCGATGACCACCGTATCGTTCTACCTGATCACGGTCTACACGCCGACCTTCGGCAAGAGCGTGCTGCACCTGAGCACCACCGATGCCCTGCTGGTGACCTTCTGCATCGGCATTTCAAACTTCATCTGGCTGCCGGTGATGGGCGCGCTGTCCGACCGCATCGGCCGCAAGCCGCTGCTGATAGCGTTTACCGTCCTCACCATCCTGACCGCCTATCCGGCCATGTCGTGGCTGGTGGCCGATCCGACTTTCCAGAAGATGCTGATGGTCGAGCTGTGGCTGTCCTTCCTGTACGCCAGCTATAACGGCGCAATGGTGGTGGCCCTGACCGAAATCATGCCGGTCGAAGTGCGCACCGTAGGCTTTTCACTGGCCTATAGCCTGGCGACGGCGATTTTCGGCGGTTTCACCCCGGCCATCGCTACCGGCCTGATCGAATACACCGGCGACAAGGGCGCGCCGGGCATGTGGATGACTGCCGCGGCAATATGTGGCTTGATTGCAACATTGTATTTATACCGTAAAAGCGGCAATCAAACCGCTGTAGTGTAACGCTCAAAAACCTAGGAATGCTGGGGGAGCGGCGCCGCTCGCCCGGCATTCCCGGCACGAAAGAAAACAGGGAAACACTGCCCTTTTACCCATCCAAGGCACTGATTTCATTGATTTTTCCCAATCCGAGCCGGGATTTATTGTATAATTTGCGGTTTTCCACCCCCGGCAAGTGATCGACAATCGGGTCAAGAAGCAAGACGACCGACGAAGTGATTGATTGGCTACCACTCAATTGAGGCAATTATGAAAGACGGCATTCACCCAAATTACCGCGAAGTTCTGTTCCACGACGTGTCGAACGATTTCAAGTTCATCACACGTTCGACCATCCAGACTCGCGAAAACATCACCCACGAAGGTAAAGAATACCCTCTGGTGAAGATTGAAGTTTCGTCGGAATCGCATCCGTTCTACACCGGTCAGCACAAGATCGTCGACACCGCCGGCCGCGTTGACAAGTTCCGCAAGAAATTCGGTACTGTCGGTTCCAAAACAGCGATCGCGAATCAATAATTCGACCGTTTGTTCAAAAAGGCAGCTGCGGCTGCCTTTTTTTATTTATCAGGATTCGCGACGGCAGCTCTCTGCATAGCTAACTCTTTGATAAATAGTAAATAATTGTATGTACGCTTGAGAACATCAAGAACAAAAATTACTCTCAGCAATAGCGTAGTACCCTGCTATCCGGCACAATACCCAGCAATTCAACATTGATCAAATACCATTGTGATGAAGCCCGTCCGTCTCCCTGCTTCCGCCACCAGCGCACTGCCACGCTGGGGGCTGTGGGCACTGGGATTGTTGTATATCCTGCCGGGCCTGATCGGGCGCGATCCCTGGAAAAATGAAGATGCCTCCAGTTTCGGCATTGCCTGGACCATGGCTCACGGCGGCCTGGCCGACTGGCTGGCGCCGAACATCGTCGGCTTGCCGATGCCGGCTGAAAGCCCGCTGACCTACTGGATAGGCGCGCTGTTCATCAAACTGTTCGGCTGGCTGCTCAGCGATCCGCTGGCGGCCCGCCTCTCTACCGTGACGTTTTTCCTGGTCGGCTCGCTCTCGGTCTGGTACGCCACCTATCTGCTGGGCCGGCGCACCGAAGCGCAACCGCTACGGCTGGCCTTTGGCGGCCAGCCTGAACCGCTAGACTTCGGCCGCACCCTGGCCGACGGCGCTTTCCTGATCTACCTGGGCTGCCTGGGCTTGCTGTCGCACAGCCACGAAGCCACTGCCAAGAGCCTGCAGATTTCGCTGGTAGCGTTTTCCATCTATGTCGCGGTGCGCCTGTTTGAAGCGCGCAATATCCGCAGCGCCGCCCTGCTCGGCCTGACCTTCGGCTTGCTGATCCTGACCCGCGGCTGGGTGCTGCCGCTTGCCCTGCTGTGCGGGCTGCTGACGCTGGCCCTGATGCGGGAAAAAGCGATCGTCAAAGACTTGCTGTTGGTGACCTTGCCGGTGACGCTGCTCGTCGGCGGCGTCTGGCTGGCGGCAAGCTGCGCCCTGCTGCCGCACGGCGTCGACCGCAGCGTCGCCTGGGAAACATTCAATCTGCAGCAACTGAGCTGGCCAACCTGGACCGCCCTATCGTATTACTTTAAATATGGCATCTGGTTTGCTTGGCCGGCCTGGCCGTTCGCCGGCTGGGCCGTATACGCCTGGCGTGAACAGCGCTCGACGCTGCATATCGCCTTGCCGCTGGCATTTTTCATCAGCCTGACGCTAGTACTGCTACTGAATCCGCATCCGGAAGAAGGCATCTTGCTGCCCTTGCTGCCGGCACTGGTGATCCTGGCCGCATTCGGCCTGCCAACCATGAAGCGCGGCGCCATCAATGCCGTCGACTGGTTCTCGGTGATGACCCTGACCGCCTGCGCCGCCTTCATCTGGCTGGCCTGGATCGCCAAGGAAAGCGGCTGGCCGGCGCAGCTCGCCAAGAACGTCTACAAGCTGGCGCCCGGCTTCAAGCCTGAGTTCAACCTGATGGCGCTGGCGATCGCCATCCTCGGTTCGGTATTCTGGATTTTACTGGTGAACTGGCGCCTGTCGCGCCGGCCCTCGGTACTGTGGCGCGCCGTGGTGCTGTCGTCCGGCGGCGTGATCCTGTGCTGGCTGCTGCTCACTACATTGTGGCTGCCGTGGATCAATTACAGCAAGAGCTATGCCGGCGTCGCCGCGCAGATCGACCAACATCTGCCGACCGTCAAGCAATGCGTGGACACCAACGTCGGCCCGGCGCAGCGCGCATCGTTCGCCTATTTCGGCGACATCCCGTTCGGCGAATACGGTCAACAGCATTGCGATTTCCTGCTCTACCAGGACAATATCTCGGTCAAGTCCGACGATGCGATCTGGCGCGAGTTCAAAGGTAACTGGAAGCTGCTGTGGACCGGCCGCCGGCCCTCCGACAGGGATGAACGCTTCCGCCTGTACCAGCGCGCGGCCAATTAAGGCCTGTTGCCAAGGAAATATCGGCGCTAGGCGGGATATTCCGGGCAACAGGTTCATATACAAAGGCTATTGATCGCACCGCAGAATTAAGTCATAATAGCGGACGCGTTGCCGAGATGGCGGAATAGGTAGACGCACGGGACTCAAAATCCCGCGCTGGAGACAGCGTGCCGGTTCGATTCCGGCTCTCGGCACCAATGAATATAAGGCTCTCAGACTTGAGGGCCTTTTTTCATTGTTCCGGCAATCTGGTATTTTTCCCGCAAAAAATTAATTTCCCAATTCCCTGATAGCTCAGTTGGTAGAGCGACGGACTGTTAATCCGCAGGTCCCTGGTTCGAGTCCAGGTCGGGGAGCCAGAATACATAAGGGTCAGCTACATGCTGGCCCTTTTCTATTTACGCCCTTGTCCCGTTTTTGTCCCATTGGATCTGCTCAAAATCGGGCTCGACGGCCGTACTTGCATCGTCATGATTTTGTCACGTGTTTAGGCTACTATCGCTTGATAGCCGCTCCCTACCATCTTGAAGGACGATACATGTACACTCGCCTAGCTCCGCCCCTTGCCACAAAATCCCTTACCCGTTTTATCATTCTCGGAGGCGGCTTGCTAGTGAGCGCTTGCAACAGCATGAACGGGAATTTGCCTGGCGCTGGGTCAACCGCATCTGCTTCGTTCAAAACCCTTGACGGTGCGCGCCCCTTGGTTATCGGGCATCGCGGCCTGCCGGGACTGTATCCGGAAGAAACCCGGTCTTCTTACGAAAATGCAGCCGATGCCGGCGCAGATTCGCTCGAACTGGATCTGCACATGACCAAAGACTGTGTATTGGTGGCACGCCACAATCCCTGGTTGAGCGACAACACCAACATCAGCGAAGTCGCAAAGACGAATGCCAGCGTTGCAAGCCGTAAGCGCACTGTTCCAGGCGTAATGATCAATGTCAGATATCCCGCCACAACAGAAAATGGTCCAACACAGTACCTGAGCGACTTGACCGACCCCAACGATCCAAAATCAGTATTGAAATCATTAATCGTTGATGGCGAAGACCATACCAACGACTGGTCCATCAGTGATTTCACGATGGCCGAACTGAGGCAATGGATAGGCGGCACCACTTACGATGCCCGCGACCAGCGCCCAACCGACCTGAACGGCAAGTTGCCGATTTTGAGTTTTCAGGAAGTGATCGACATTGCAAAAGCGAAAAGCGCAGCTACGGGCCGCGTCATTACAACCTATCCAGAAAGCAAAAATCCAATCTGGAACAATGCCCAGGCCATTGCCAATGGTTGCGGCGCACCGGGCAGCCATCCGTTTGAGAACGCATTCCTCAAAGCCCTCAAAGACAACGATCTCAATCGCAAAGACGCCCCGGTCTTTGTGCAAAGCTTTGACCCGGCCAGCTTGAAATACCTGCGCTCTATCGGCCTGAAATCCAAAGCGGTTCAGTTAGTCGATGGAAACGGCATGAACTTCAAGACCGGCGAAACCATTTTCATCACTGACAAACCCAATACTTTCGTCAGCGGCCGCCCATATAGCTGGACCGTCGCGGGCGACCCACGCTCCTTCGGTGCGATGCTTACGCCGGCAGGATTGGCGGAGGTCAAAACCTACGCCGACGGCATCGGTCCGTGGAAGCCGCAGGCAATGTCGCTCACCGTCGCTCCAGCCCAAGATTCGTCGTCCAAAGCTGGCTTGGCCGAGGTCGACGCCATCAAGCCAACCAGCCTGATTAGCGACGCGCATAAGGCTGGTTTGTTCGTTCATATATTCACCTTCCGCAACGAAGCGAAATACCTGGCAGGTGCTTACAAGGGGGATCCAACGGCAGAATACCTGGCATTTTACCGAGCCGGTGTTGACGGTGTATTTACAGATTTCACGCCTACCGCATTTGCTGCCCGCAATACCTATCTTAAGGAAGTCGCGCGCTAAGCGACTGAATCTATACGCATTTACTTCGTTGTTTAGCGCAAGGGTTTTCGTTGCCGGGTAGGGGCGGCGCCTGATACTGTATCCGTCGTGGGATGTTATATGCCAGCGCCGAAGGTACTGAAGTACCAGAATGCAGAAGTAAGCCACAAGCCCAGGAGAATCGAGAACAGCACGCTCCCCGCGAGTGGCAGCGCCCAGCCTCGAAAGCCGTTTGAGCGGACGATGAGAACCTTGGCGAGAACGGTCCCATAGAGAAGTGACCCCAGCATTGAGTGAATGTAGGCGCGGGTATCGTATGTCCCGAAGCCTAGCAGGAAGACGCAATGATAGGCCACTGGCAGCGTCAGCAGGATGGCTGTGCGCCCAGACCAGCGATGCACCACATGGTAGAAGCGTCCCTTCGGTGGGAAGCGCAGCACTTCGTAGATGCGCGACGCTGTCAGCAACTGGCCCAATGCCAGCAGCAACGCAGCGGTTATCAGCCATGCCTTCATATGCACGGTGTCGCTGAAGAATAGGTGAAAAAACGGAGTTTCGTAGGGCTGCCTGACGGTTTTGCTTGCCACAAAACCGACGGTGATTGCGACGAATGCTACGAGCACCAGTGGAAGCACAATGAGCACTCGACTGAGAACGGTCTGCCTGGCGGGAGAGGTATTGTCGCCCAGTGATCTATTAAACATGATGTCGACTCAGTTCTTGTCGCTGAACCCGATCGACGCATGCGTGCCGTCGCAGAAGGGCTTGTTCTGCGACGCACCGCAGCGGCATAAGGTCACGCGATTGCGCACTTCGTATTCGAAACCATCGCCCCCGATCAGCTGCACTCCACCGCGCAACCATAGCGGCCCGGAGCACCCCTTGGCGGGATCTTCGATCAGGCATATGGATGGCTCATACATCGGCTCGACCGGTTTGCCAGTGTTGTTGTCCCAAGCCACCAGCCGCCCCGAAGGGCAATCGCAGACCTGGCTGACGAACTGCTTGCTCGCTGCAGGCTTGTCCGTTGCGCTGACGAGATTCCACACCCCTCCATGCGGATCGCAAAAGCGCGCGAACGCGCACAAGCTCTCGACGTCTGTCAATGACATCGCAGGGCCTTGTATTACTTTGGCCTGATCGAGATACGGCTGGCGGCTCGCGGTTTCGGTGCCGTCAAATCCGGCCTTCGTATGCGAGCCATCGCAAAATGGCTTGTTCGCGCTGCGGCCGCAGCGGCACAAGGCGTATTGCCCTTGAGACGGATATTCCTGTTTCTGCTCCCACTTTACCGACTCGCCATCTTCGTTTGCGCCAATGATCTCCTTACTGAGAGGTACATCGCCCGAGACGATATACGGGCCGTTCGTCGAAATTTCGACTTTCGCGCCTACGAGTTTCTGCTGGTTCATCTGAGGCCTCCGATCAAGACAGAAAATGTATCAGCCTGTTACGGTTATTTTGCCACTCATTTCCTCATGGCCGCTGCCACAGAAATTGTCGCATAAAAAATCGTATTCACCGGCCTTGTCAGGTGTCAGCCTGACTTGAGTGACCCTGCCTGGCGGCAGGTCGGCACGGATATTCATGTCAGGTATCTTGAATCCATGCACGAAATCCACGGAGGTGAACTCCAGCACGACTGGCTCGCCCTTTTTCAGGACAATTTGGTTCGGTGTATAGACGAATTTTTTGGCTTGGATTTTTATCACCCTTTCTTTTGCAACAGCCTTTGCCTGCCCCTGGGCGCTGATGACCGCCCCCGATAGAAGCGCCCCGATGCCGTAGGCGGCGCCTAGACATATCTGTCTTCTTGAATGATCCATGGCTTATGTCCTTGTCACAGGAAATTCTGTGAACTTGTATTCGCTATCCTTGCGTTCTGCTTCCACCTCGCGAAAACCGAGTCCTTTATTCGGTGCAGCAGCATCCCATGGTAAGGGGGTGCGCTTATCTTGCGAGCCTGGCGCCGGCAATGGGAAAATGAGTGACTTGGCTGCGTGGTGCGCGATCTGCCCCGTCATGTGGTGATGTTCCTGGTGAATGTGGCCATAGAACACCGTTACATTGCTGTATGGCGTTAACAACGCAATCACTTTGTCGCCATCGCGGGTGGACCAATCCCACTTGGGCACCAGATCGAACAGGGGCCGATGTGTGAAGACAACAATCCGTGCATCTTTCGCTTGTTTGCCAAGATCGTTTTTAAGCCAATCCAGTTGGGCATCACCAATACTCGCACCGGGATCGGAGACGTTGTCCAAAGCAATGAAATGCACTCCCTTATGATCAAACACGTAATTCGTTGGGCCAAAGTTTTCCTTGAATGCCGCGCCGTTATCGAGCGAAGCGTCGTGCTCTCCCGGGATAAAACGTACCGTTTTAACTTTTAATCCGGCAGCAATCTCTTTGAACCCGGCCATACGTTGCCGACGTTCCTTCGGATCATCCGTCGTGTGGGTCAGATCGCCGGTAAAGATAATAAAGTCCGGTTGCACTTCAAGTGCATTAACAGTTGCAACCGTCTTCTTGAATGTATTGAGTGCATCCGGATTGGCCGCACCGCTATACCCCCAATGAACGTCGGACAACTGAACGAAATAGAAGTCGTCGTAAGCGGATGCCGCCGCCGTCTTGTCGGTCGTTGCAGCTTGCGTCTGGCCATATAGCCCGGAAATGAATACCGCGCCGCCGCCGACAGCGGTCAGTTTCATAAAACTTCTACGATCAATCATGATTTTTCTCCTTTAAATGGTTGCAGTGGCTGTAGGGCAGACTGTTACAGAACAAATGTTTAAGAGGTCGATCGAGTGGGCCGAGTAGTTAGGGCTTCTCTTCTCGTCCCGCCTCCTTCTTCAAATAGGCAATCAAGTCAGCGCGATCTTTTTCGGCAGGCACCATGAAACCCATTTTTTGCCCCGGAATCAGTTTCTCGGGATTCGACAACCATTTATCCAGCGTTTTGTCGGTCCAGACAATGCTGGATGACTTCACAGCTGGTGAATAAAGGTAGTCAGCGTGACTGCCAGCCTTCCGGCCAAACAGACCCTTGTGCGCCGGCCCAACGCCGTTGTAGTCAATCGAGTGACAGGACATGCACATGGTGTGGTAGAGCTCCTGGCCGCGTATCGTATCGCCGGCGGCGGTTGCGGCGCCGCTGAAGCCCGTCAGCATGGCCAAGCCCAGGCCAAGGAATAAGCGATTTTGTTTCACGTTGAAGTCCTTTCGATTTGCAAGTTTGCTGGCATCCGATCGATGCAATCCATTCTTGTAAACGGTATAACTCGGAACGAGAGGGAAATATTCCCGTCAATCTCGATTTATTCTTTTGGGTGACGATGCGCCAGTTTTTCGCCACCGTTTAAAACCAGAACCCTGGCCGCCTTATTCCCGCAACGGATTTTCTTCATGATCTTCCTCTGCCCGTGCCGCTTGCTCGAACGCATGCAGGTGGATAGATTGGGCATCGGTGATGGCCCAGTAAGTCATGCCGTTGCGCTGCCAGTGAGCCATCGCATAGCCATCCGAGGCGCGTGCGATGGAAACCGGCGTACCGCTGGCATCGGGAAATACATACAGGTCGATGGGATGCTTTTGGTAGCGATAGATCAGTACCGCGACGGTGCGGTGACCCACGTAGTCGATGCGTCCGCCGACCAGCGGAAAACCTTGCGCGGCGAGATCGACGACTGGCGGCGTATAGTCGAGTTTGCCGTTAAACCACGGCTTGACAGTGTGCTGATCGGTCGAGACGACGTCGATCGGGTGCTGCGACAACAACGCGCGCACGTGGCTAGACACAATCTCCTGGTCGATTGAGCCGGTTGGCGTCGGCCGCTGGATCAAGGTGGCCGCGCTCAATGCCAGCGCACAGACCGCGATCCCCGTAACACCTCCGTTAAGCCATGTCCGTACGCCATCCGTGGTGAAACCGCTCCATGCGAAGACGGTCCGGCGGGGCGACTCGCGCGGCAACTCGGCGAGCACGCGCGCGCGCAGATGTGGTGGCGCGTGATGATATAGTGATCCATCACGCAGCACACTGCCCAGCGAGCTTAAGGTTTCTTTCTTGTCCATTATTTAACTCCTTTTTGTGAACCCGGCGCAGGCATCCTGACCAAGTTGCCTTCTGCCTTACCGTGCACCGGCGCAAGCTCCGAAGGCATCCCCCCCTGCGCCTTGCGCACCGCCGCACAAAGCAGGCGGCGGCCACGCGCCAGCCGCGACATCACGGTGCCGATCGGAACGCCGGCAACGGTCGCAATGTCGCGGTAGCTCATGTCTTCCAACTCGCGCAGGACCAGCACCTCGCGATATTCGACCGGCAAAAGGCCGAGTGCGCGATGAATCAAGTCCACATCGTCGCGCCGCACAGCGAGCGTTTCGGGATCGCTGCCGATGTCGTCGACCCATCCTGGGAGCCGCTCGTCGTCGTGCAGCGCCTCGTCATAGGGGGTGTCGTCAGCGGCGTCGCTCCGCCTGCGCCATTCGGTAAACCAGGTGTTCCGAACGATCGCGAGTAGCCATGCGCGCGCGTTGTCGCCATGGAAGCCGTCGAAGAACCGGAAGGCGCGCATATACGCATCCTGCACCACATCGTCGGCATCGCTCGCGCTGCCGGTCAGCCAGCGTGCCAGGTTGTAGGCAGCGTCCAGATGCGGCAA
This sequence comes from Collimonas sp. PA-H2, assembly GCF_002564105.1. Classification (NCBI taxonomy): domain Bacteria; kingdom Pseudomonadati; phylum Pseudomonadota; class Betaproteobacteria; order Burkholderiales; family Oxalobacteraceae; genus Collimonas; species Collimonas sp. PA-H2. Next base: position 3,473,442 of record NZ_PDBX01000001.1, on the reverse strand, counting down.
CGCCAGCTCTCCGAACCGGCGTGACTTGTCGGCCGCGGTCACGATGATCTCCCGCTTTCCCTGTTTTGTGCCTTGTCTGTTTGGCGACTACTTCGCCAACCATATGGGGGTGTCTTGTGATCGTTTCTCATGAGTTCCTCCATTGCCTGTTCGGTCGGGAGATGCTCGCGGCATCCGAGCGCTGCAAATGCCGACGCTCATATCCCCATAACCGTCAGCGGCCGGGATTTATTCCTGCGATATTTTTTGATTGCCGTGACAAATCCGGGAATAAAACGAAGAGCGCGGCGGTATACGCGGGGATCCTCACGCCACTTGGCTTGCGGCAACGCAGCAAGACCGCAGCGGCGCCGCCTTACCCCGCTGGCTCGGTCTGGGCGGGACAGTCCGGTTCACGATCATTTTCAATTCTGCCCATCTTCCGGATCCGGGCCAGCTTGGGTGAGGCGCAATACGCCATCCGGATCGAAATAAAAATGCATCATCGAGTACCACACGCCGTCTTGCAGGAAGCGATAACTCCAGACATGGCGCCGCATGAGCGGGAAATAGGCGGTTTCGACCGGTCGGCCAAAATGCACCTGCACATCCTGCGTGGTCCACTGGCCGATCCTGGCCCGACCGAATTCCTCGATGGTCAATACTTGTTTGACGCTGATAACTCGCCCATGCGCGTCGATATCGGCTGCCCACGTGTACTCGCCGACAGGTTGCGTGGGATAAAGCCAGCGTGTGGCGCCATCCGGCAGGTGATAGACCTCGCGCGGAGCGCCGAACCGAGCCTGAACGTCGTTCTGACTGGCGCCCGGCTGAATGGAAGCCGGCGTGGCACAAGCGGCTAGCAACAAGGCGGCGGCGATGGGCGCGTAGCGGGCGCTCAAGCACTGACCGTACTTCATGGAGTGGATGGGACTCATGATTTTCCTCCAACGAATAATCATATGAATGGGACATATGAATGGAATCGCGGCTGCCAGGAAAAATAACCGGGCAGCCGTCGTCAGACCGTGCCGGCGGCACTGTTGCAGTCCGTGTCACTGTCCAGAGTAAATATTGCCCTGATCTGCCGCCATGCCCGAGGCCGTATTCATAGGATCCATCTGTGCGCATCCGGCAGCGGCAAGAGTGAGGAGTGTGACGCCAATGGCGAGAATGGTTTTTGCGAATTTCATGATGATCTCCAATAAGGTCGCAATACATGACAAACCGGGAAAAGCCTTGGTTTGCCAATCAAATGAACACCAGGTTTTATCTGGTGCGAACTGGGGGCGGCACTGCACCGTTGCACCTCTTTTGCGCTGCGGGAGCTATCCAGGTTTCCCGTTCTGGAAACACTGCTGCGTGTCGTCACTTGTATAACTGCTTGCGGCCAGAAGTTATTCTCACTATATTTTTCTCTCTGCTCCCCATGGCAGGGAATAAAATGAAGCGCGCGCACGTATACTGGCGAAACAGGGAAACAAGCCGAGATGCCTATATTGATGACACTGTTTGTCGTGTTGTCTGGGCTATCGCCGAGGAGCCGTTACGCGATGAACCGGGAGACAGAACAAAATGGATATATTGCCGCTGGCGACAGAACGGCTTCTGCTAAGAAGCTTCAGCCGCGACGATCTGCCGGTGTTTACCAGCTATCGCAACCAGCCGGACGTGGCGCGTTATCAAAGCTGGGCCAGCTATTCTGCGGCGGATGCCGAAGCCTTCTTCGAACAGCAGCACAAGCTGGCGTTCAATTCCGACGACACATGGTTTCAGATTGCTGCCGAACGCAAGGAAGATGCGGCGCTGGCGGGCGACGTAGCGGTGCATTTCTTCGACGATGGATTGCAAGCCGAGATAGGCGTGACCTTCGATCCTCGCTATCAAAAGCAAGGCTACGCCATGGAAGCTCTTTCCAGAGTCATTGCTACCCTGTTCGACGATCTCAGGAAGCACCGCATCACCGCCACCGTGGATGCCTCCAACCTGCGCGTGCAGCGGTTGCTTGAAAAACTGGGATTCCGGCGCGAGGCGCACTTTCGGGAAAATATCTTTTTCAAGGGCGCCTGGTCCGACGAATATGGCTACGCCTTACTGGCGCGCGAATGGCGTCAGCCAAAGTCTCAGCTGCAATCGCCTTGACAAGCCACTGACAGAAATACAGCTTGCGGAAACGGAAGTCGTATTTTGTTGATTAAAGGTTTGCTGCACTGGCTGTTCAACATTCCACATCTGCGCGCAAGTACCAGTCGGCGCGCGGCTCACCTTCCTGAGCGATGCCCTTCATCACCGGCGGCTGGCGCACCGCAAGCAAGCCAAACTGCCAGCAATGCATGGCTGCATCCCGGAACTTGACGTCCTTGCCTGGCGTCACGGAGATTTCGATTTTCAAACCAGTGATCTTGACGCCCCCGGTAGTTCCTCGCAGACGAATGCCTGGCAGCAGTCCCCAGTTCAATCCACCGTTGGCCACCAGCGTCAGCCATGGCTCCTTGCCTCCCGCTGTACGCAACAGCAGCGACTGAACCGGACCGGCCGGGTGCGCGGTTTGCCTGAGCGTGACGTACTGCGCCCGCAGCTGTCCAGGCAGGGCGCTCGGCCAGGGCGAGATGGTCACCTGCCCTTGCGGGCCGAGGTCGAGCTTCAGCTGGCCGGCCGGATTCACCTCGACATGCTCCACCAGTATTTCCGCACTCTCCAGCGGCACGCCATCGAACCGCAGGCGATCGCTGGCCACGCTCTGGCAGGCGCAAGCCGCCAGAGCCGCGGCCGATAGCAGCAAACCGAAATGATGCATAGCGATCGTCCTTGTCATGCCACCTATTGAGAATTTCATAAAACAGGACAAACCAACATTCTGAAAATCGATATCGTAGGGTGGGCACTCCGTGCCCACGCTGTGCCGTGGAGATTCACGTCCCTAGGCATTCGTGCCCGCCATATCCGCGTGGGCACGGAGTGCCCACCCTACCGGTGATTTGTCATGACTTAAGGAAGCATCAATATTTCAGGCTGGTGAGTTCTTTCAGCAAATGCACGGATGGCGGCTGCTCCAGGGCGATCATGCCACGTTTCCTGAGCTCGCCCAGGCGCACGCCAGCCTTGGCTTCCAAGCCTGCCGTGGCGACTTGATGAGGGTTGGCTGCCAGGATCAGCTTGCTCCAGTCGTCATTGTCCTGCATCACGGTCTGGCCGTTGATATAGTCATAAGCGTAGCTCGCCGGATCCTGCACGCCGTTCAGGTTCCAGTCCAGATAGGCGCCATTCACACTGCCACGGCCAATGTTATCGGCTTCCAGCAAGTTGGCTTCGTCCAGGCTCTTGCCCGAACCGTTGGAATAATCAATCTTGAAAACCGCATTGCAGGGTCCTTCAGGAAGATCGCAGAGCCTGTAGGAGCCCGCCGTGGCATGGCCCGGGACCGGCGAATTGAAATCGTTGTTGAAGGTGTAGTAGTAGCGTTGCAGCGGACTGCTGCCGCTCGCATTGGCCGGCAGGCCGTTGAGCTGGTACATATAGTTCATGATGCTGAAGTAGTTCGGCTTGTAGTTCTGATCCTCGAAACCGCCGTGATGCAATCCCAGGGTATGGCCGAATTCATGCATGATGGTGCCGCCCTGGAAGTTGACCAGGATGGTTTGAAGCCTGGCGTTATTCGGCGTAAAGCCGGAGCCGCCCAGCGTCACCAGGAATTTGTTACCAGGCAGCTCGGCGATGCCGGACGAGCCGCCGGCGCCGCTGGCGAGCTGCGAGCTGGCCATCTGCATGAAGCGGTACACCGGCTTGCGGCGGACGTCGAACGATCCGCTCGAATACTTGTAGATGCTGGAACAGCCGTCATCGGGCGTGAAGTCGGAATTGGAAGTGGCGGTCGATGAAAGGATCTGCGTGCACTTCTCAAAAGCGACTTTATGGCTGACGTCTCCCGACAGATTAAAGCTGGCCGGGGAAACCGAGCTGCTGAACAGATTGCCGACATCGAAGTGAATCTTGACGTTATGCGTACTGAACGCGTCGACCACCATTTGCAGGGCATTCTTCTGCGGCGTCACCGCCGTGTCGGTGGCGCTGCTCATGTAGTTGACGTGAATGAAAATATCGCGCTGGCCCTTGCGCGCGCCGAGGCTGTATAAATCCATGCCGCCGAATGTCCCGCCCTGGACTTTGGCGGAATCCGGGATGCCGTCCTTGTCGCTGTCGATCGCATTGGCCGGCACATCATTCGGTCCGCCCGGCGTCGAAAACGCCACTCGGCTCCAGTCGCTCTTGCTGCCGCTGGCCGTGAAACTGCGGCTCAGCCGTACGATCGAACCGTCGTAGCTGTCCAGCGGATCGGGCGTGGCTACCGTCACGTAATTGGGCTTGGCGGGAAACGCCGCTACATTGTCGCCGCTCCATGCCGATGGGGTCTGCGGCGTTACCGCCGATGTGCCAAAGCGGATGAAATCTGCTGTCTTGTTGTCGCTCGCCGTCAGCAGTTCGACAAAACCTTCCGTGTCGCTCCAGTAAGGCAGATAGGTCTTGCTGCTGCCGTTGGCGACGGCAGTCTTGGAGACATAGGCTGACTTATCCGTATTCGCCAGGAACGGCATGAATTTTCCGGCGATGACGAAATAGCCGCCGGCGGGAATATCCACTTTCGGCAGATCGAAATTCATCGGCGTCGTACTGATATCTTGGGTGGCAATATTCCAGCCGGTGGCGCGCAGGCGATAGTCGCTCAGATGGATTGCTTGCGGTGAATTATTGAAAACCTCCACCCAGCTGACGCCATCCGTGCGGCGGTAGTTGGCCGCTACTTCACTGATATACAGGCCGGGTTTCGCGACGGCGGGAGCCACGGTAACTGCGGGTGTCGTAGCTGTCGGAGTTGTGCTTGCTGGAGTCGTAGCGATTGGCGTTGTAACTGCCGGGATCGTGGCTATCGGCGTTGCAGTTGCGGGGGTTGTAGTTGCCGGCGTCGTAGCTGGCTGTGCAGCGACCGTGCTTGAAGGCGTAATGGTCGCCGGCCTGGCTTGCGGCTGCTGTGCCGCAGCCGAAGAAACCGCGCCCTGCAGGCCCGAACCGCCGTCGCTGCAAGCAGCCAGCAGCGTGCCGGAAATGACGATCGCCAAATTCGATGCGGCTTTCTTTAGCCGCAGTGTTCGTAACGCATTCTTATCAAGCACAGGCGCCTCCAGGTAAAGGTAGTAAAACGCGTCGAACAACGCCTTGCCTGATGCGTCGTTTTCAACACGGTCTTACCTAGATGCCCGTCCAAACGAAAAAAGGGGCCATTTTTAATTAACTCTGGGGCGCGCTGCAACACCGGCGCCATCAAGCTGTGAATTTCTACAGTTGACGCGAGCGGCACGATGAATGTAAAGTAAACCTACCTCTTGAAAGGTAACAGTCGGAATGGGTTATGTCCAAAACAGGGCATAGCCCATTTCTTTTTTGGGGTCTTGCATATAAAACATCCCAGGCTTGCCGTGCATATGCTGCAGAATGGCTGCCAAGCGCCACCTCGCGCCATGCGCACCTTATTTCCACCCGCTCGCACCAGGGCGGCTGGCGAGATTTCATTTCACAATTCGGCAGGAAATTGGGCAATCGAACGCTGCTCGATCGGCGTCGACATGACAATCGAAGTCCGCGTTTCACCGTAATGGTTGATGCTGCCAACGAAACGCTCAAGATGACGGATATCCTTGGCGGCCACGCGCAGCAGAAACGAATCCTGCCCCGTCACATGCAGGCATTCGAGGACTTCCGGCATGGCCTGCAGCTGGGCGATCAGGCGTGCCTTGTCAGGCTGCGCGGTGGTGATGCCGATCACCGCCATGACACCGTAGCCGACTGCTTCCGCATTGACCACGGCGCGATAGCCGCTGACGATTCCTGCCTCCTCTAGCCGTTTGAGCCGCTCCGACGTGGCCGGCAGCGACAGGCCGCAATGGTCGGCGAGTGCTTTCAGCGAAATGCGGCCGTCGCGCTGGATCGCGGCCAGGATTTTCCAGCCTTTGGCGTCAATTTCCATAATTAAGGAGAGAGGTAGATTTGACGAGAATAATAAAGGCAATATAGCAGCTCCGCCTGATTTTGCTTATTCAGCGTCCATGACGATCTTGAGATAATTTGCCTTAGGGAGTATCTCTTGTAAAGGATCGAAAGTGGATGTTGCGTTATTTTTGAAGGCGGCCCTGATCGGCCTGTCGATTGCAGCCCCGGTAGGACCGGTCGGCTTGCTGTGCATCCAGCGCACCATCGCGCACGGACCCCGCATCGGTTTCGCCAGCGGATTGGGGGCGGCCACTGCGGACGCCACCTATGGCGCTATCGGCGCCTTTGGACTGGCCACGGTGACCAATTATTTCGTCACGCTGACGACACCGCTAGCACTTTTCGGCGCCTTGTTTCTCGGTTGGATGGGAATCAAGCTTCTGCGCGCCGCACCGCCTGCCGGCGCCGCCAGCGCCGCCAACGGCGTCTTCGCCGGCAAAGCATTCGTTTCAGTGTTCATACTGACCTTGGCCAACCCCATGACCATCCTCTCCTTCATCGCGGTATTCGCCGCCATCGCCGGTCCTGCGGCAAACGCGCCAAGCGCGGCCAGGATCATGGTGCTCGGGGTATTTTGCGGATCGGCATTCTGGTGGCTGCTGCTGGCCTGCGGCGTGGCCACGGTGCGTCACAAGATAGGACCAGGCACCATGACCCTGATCAACCGGATTGGCGGCTGCATCCTGCTCGGCTTTGCCGGATGGCAGCTGGTACGCATCGCCGGATGAGCCGCAGCGGGACACTTGGCATCGCCAATCGTTACGACGGCTTACCGCGGCTGTATCAGAATTGACGGCGTATGCCATTTCCCTTCCCTGTGTATACGGAGCCGCACATCTGTGACGGCTTCGGCCAAAGTATCGTGGGATCGGAGATAAGGCGCCGATTGCGGTCAAGCGCCGATAAATACAAGACATGCAACAGGCAAAAAAATCGGGATGCGTAAGCACGCATCCCGATTCGTTGGCAAGCCGGCGCCAGGAACAATCGCCTGGCGCGAAATTCAGCCATCACGTCTTACTTGTTGCTGGCCTTGTCGCTGCTGAAGCCGCTGTTGTCCATGATGGTCTGCTGCGATTCCAGCGTACGGATACGGTTTTGCAAAGCCCGCAATTCGCTGCGCGCGGCCTGCTGTTTGCTGCTCAGGACTTGCGTTTGCTGGCGTGCCTGTTCCTGCTGTACATTCACATTCTGCTCTTGCTGCTGCTGCACGACCAGATCGTTCTGCAGCGCGCTGAGGCGCGTTTCCTGGCTGGCGATCTGTTGCTCGGTGTATTGCTTCTCTGCTTCCAGCTGGATCCGGCGGATGTCTATCGCCGCCAGCTTTTCGGTCTGGCCAACGAAGCTCTTGTAGATCTGTTCAGCTTGGCTATCGGAGGTGGTCTTGACCACGCGCCAGAAATTTTTCTGCTGGAACAAGGCGACGTAATAAGTACGATTATCAGGCTTGAACAGCAAGCTGGAACCGTAATTACCGTTGTAGGTGGTACGCAATTCGCTCACGCCCTGACTTTGCATCAACTGCTGCAGTTCGGTGATGGTGCTGTTGCCGCTTGGCGCCGCTTTAACGCTGGCGGCCGGAGTAGGAGCAACAGTTGCCGGCGCCGGGCTGACGGTAGCAGAGGGTTGCGCCAGTGCGTTAAGCGACAAGCCGGCAAAGAACAATCCCAGTCCTAAACCGCGAACCGCATTGCGTACAGTTACTTTCATCCCCTGATTCCTTCGCTAACATTAAGTTTTATTGTCGACATGAGCATGCGCCATGCAGTCAATTTTATCTGCAATTTTATTGTTTCTGGGCATTGTTTTTACTTAAAACGCTATTGTTGCCTATTTTACCATCGGCATCGGGCAGATTGCCCTATGGACAAAGCTTAAAATAGCGTCAAAAAGAAGAAAATCCGGCGCCGGAGACGCCGTCACAGCCGGTCTGCCGCCCGCTCCCCTACTCAGCCTCGCCAATCGCCTCGGTATCGGCGATCTGGAACTTGCGCATTTTTTCCCACAGCACCTTGCGGCTGATGCCGAGCGCGTGCGCGGTGTCTTGGCGGCGCCAGCCGTTGGCGTCCAGCACCGACAGAATACGGCTGCGTTCCGCCATATCCCATTTTTTGCGGACCGCCGTCAGGTCATTGCCCTCCACCAGGCGCTCCATCGTGCCCAGCGTATCGAACACGCGGTCGATGCGGGCCCGGTCCCAGACGCCCAGCTGGCGATAGATGATGCCGACCCGCTCGGCGACATTGCGCAACTCGCGTACATTGCCGGCGAATTTTGCAGCAGCGACCAGTTCCAGCAGCCATTCAGGCGGCGGCGGGATGTCGTCATAGGTCTGCGCCAGCAAGCTGCTGAAAATCGCGATCTTGTCGGCGCTGCCACGCTCTTCCAGATTCGGCACGCGCAGCTCGATCACCGCAAGCCGGTAGTACAGGTCGGCGCGGAACATGTCCTGCTGCACCTGCTCGCGCAGGTTGCGGTTGGTCGCCGCCACCAGCCGGAAATCCAGCTTGACCTCGGTTTGCGAGCCCAGCCGGGTCACGGTGCTCTGCTCCAGCACGCGCAGCAGCTTGACCTGCTGATACAGGGGCAGGTCGCCGATTTCATCGAGGAACAGAGTGCCGCCGTCGGCTTGCTCAAAATAGCCTTTGTGGGCCAGCAAGGCGCCGGTAAACGCGCCTTTGGCATGGCCGAAAAACAGCGACTCGAACAAGCCGTCCGGGATAGCCCCGCAGTTGACCGCGACAAACGGCCCATGCCGGTAGCGGCCATGGCGCTGGTGCAGCAGCTGAGCGATGCGCTCCTTGCCGACGCCGGTCTCGCCCATGATCAGCACGCTCGATTCGCAATCGGCAAACGCTTCAGCTTCCGCTACCAGTGTCTTCATCGATTCCGATTGCGCAATCAGCGGCTGCGGCATGCGGTCGGCGCTGGCGCTGGCATGCAGCTCGGAAGCCAGGCGGAACACCAGCTTGCGCAATTCGGCGCAGGTAAAATCCAGCATCAGGATATGCGAATACTCGACTGGATAGACGCGCGGATTGGCAGTCCGGCCCACCTCCGCCACCCAGATCACCGGCATGCCATGCGATTTCTGCCAGGCGTCGGCGGAAAACTCGGAGTGTTCGATCACGGTCACCGAAATCACCGCGATCGACGGCCGCGAAGACACCTGGTCGCGCGTTACCGGCTGGCCGTCGGCGCGGATCACCTCGATATCGAAACTCGCCAGGCACAGCGAGATGCGGTCGGCAATATCCGAATTGCCTTCCCATATGTAGATATCGAGACTTTCTTGCAAAGGCTTGTTTTGCATGGTCATATCTTTCAGTCATCGTCGCGCAGTGCCGGCTGGATCGCTGCCGGCGTTTGTGTCTGGCGCGCCATCAGGTCGCGGATTTCAACCAGTCGTTCATAAATATTGAATGCCAGGATCCAGAGTTCGCTGACCAGGCGCCAGATCAGCAAGACCAATAGCGTACCTCCAAGTGCTATCAGGGCATGGACAACACTCCCATAAGAGCCACCATTATTGATACAGCTCAGTACGCCTGCGACCACGATCACAGGTATCCCCAGCCAGTAGATCATTTTGATCAGATACGGAGCGATAAGATGATCAAAGTCCAGCAAGGCGGTCAGTTTGGTATAATTTTTTTTCGTTATCACTGCATTCCCATCATTTGATATCCCATTCTTAATAAACCAGTTTTATATTGCCGCAACCGACTGAAGACACTTTCAGCGTGCTTTGCCCAACGCCAATCCCCAACAGCGATAGCGCCGAATCAAGAACACCCCCGACAGCAGACAAAATTGGATTCAGCAGCCCTCCCAGGGCGCTTAGGACAGGATTCAGCAAGCTCAGGAGTCCTCCGAAAACAAAGTTTTTTGACGTGATAATGTTCCCTAATATGCTGCTCAAGGAAGAACCTACGGTCACGCTATTTGGAAACGGCCCGTTCATGGTCAGCGTTGTGGCGGGATTCGTCAGCGACGCGTTGATCCCGAGGCTCACCGTAGGAATTCCAAGAACACTAATGACATTTACTTGATTCGCTGGGTTTGACACGTCGGGGCAGAAAAGTGGGGTCCCGTTATCAGTCTGCCCATTTGCCAAACAAACCTCAGCCAGACCTGGCTGTATAGAAAATGTCGCGCTTTGTGGCGCATTACATTGCAAGCTGTTCAGTGTGGCTTTGCCAGGAGCAAGATCAATGTATAGCGGAAGGCTCAGCAACCCAGGTATATTGGCGTTGAGGCTCAGCCGCAACTGGGCCGAAGTTGCTGTCGCACCTACACCGACGGCAATCTGCGGCGGTTCAATCAATTTCAATCTCAGCCCGCCAACCCCAGGTATTGCTATGGCAGTGTCAATAAAATTATTCTTGTTCGCGACCTGCAAGGTCCCGACGTTCAACAAATCCAGCACGTTAATTTGCGTATTCAGCGCAGCAACGCCATTCGCTGCATTCAGATTCAAAATATCGCCGATTTTTAAAATAGTCCCCCCCAATGCTCCGCTTGTCAGCTTCGCCAGGTCAGCGACATTTATGCTTGCCACCTGCGCCGGAGATAATGCGTTAACGCTTGCATTGACTAGTTGCGCCAAGGATATTTGAGTATTGGCGACTTGAGTGACGGTGCCTACACTAATATTTAAATTAGCAAGCACTTGCAGCAATGAGACCTGTGCCCCAGCCAAGCCGTTATACGTAACGAGCGACAAACAAACATTACTTCCTAGTAGGCCATTGACCAAAAGTGCCGATAACGAACCACTAGCACTACATAGGGAAAGTAATCCTGTCCCAAGAGAAAATGCCGCTGTCGGGCTACTCTCCGTCGCAATTGCATGCGCAAATATCAGTTGCGATCCCAAGCCATAAAATGTCGACACAGTCTGTGAAACATTGACCTGCACTGCGTTCAGGCTGGTTCCCGTGGCGGGCGCGGCAAAATAACTTGGCGCCATCGTTGCATTGGCAACCGGATCCCATAAGCCGCAGGTTACCGTAATCGCATTCAACATTGAATTCGGCGCAGCAGTCGAAAAGCCGTTCGACTGCGCATTGCCAATCGCCGCCAGCACTGCTTTATCGGTCGCCAGGCAAGAAGTCGGAAGAGGACTGCCAGTCGGGTTCGTGGGTGGCGTACTGCTCAGTTGCTGAGCACCGGCCAGCGCCGCCAGATCCGCGGTCTTTTGCAAATTCCGTTTCATATAAAACACGTAACCGATGTCAATCGACGACAGCAGGATTATTGCAATCGACAAAAAAATAGCTGCCATGATGGCCACCGAACCGTGCTGCAAGCACATCCTGTCCCACCGCGGACGCGGGGAAATCGGTAGCGCTGCAGTGTCGCTCAACGGTGAATGCATGATGGATCCGCGCCAGTTAGGTGTAGCTGTCCGTATTAATTTGACGAACTCTTCGATACCGTATTTTCAAAATGGTCTGGCAACGGATGCTTGAAACTATCCAGATAGCGCTGCCAGCTGGCGTCGGCGGTTGCACCCAGTATGGGCAAACGAGGACCGGCGACACGGCCGTCGGCTTGCGCCTGCAATAAAGTGCGCGTGACATCGCCGACACGTATCCTTGACTCGCGCTCCACGGGCGCTTGATGGGCCGGTGGCTGCGCCGCAGCCTGGGTATTCGCTGCCGCCACTTGAGCGGCTGCCGATGTGCCGGCGCCAGCAGGCGTCGCCGACGACGCGGATGGGTTCGGCGTCACAGCCACAGGCTCTTGCAGCAACTTGCCGGTAAGCGGTGTCATGCTCTGCGCAGACGCCTCGGAAATGCTACTTGCCATCAGCAGCAATGCGCCAATAAGCAAGGTATGCTGCCGGAAAATTGCTCGCACTTCCATGATCTGCCTCGTCAACGATGATTAAACTGCAGGGAAAAACTGTCTTGCGCCTAGCCGCCATTGCCGAACCGGTCAAGCATCGACTGGAATGGCGTCGCCGGCAGCGACACCTGACTTTTGTTTTTGCCGGTGGGGCCGACTGCGCTATTCATTCCCGGCTTAGCTGCCTCGCCGGCTTGTAGCGCAACTACCGCTGGCTGCCGCTGGCCGATTTCCGCAGCCAGGCTATACACCTTGGCCCGAATGTCTGCCGACAAGGCGCCCTTGTCCATGACAGCACGCGCTTTCTCTGGATCTCCCGAGACCAGCAGGAACAGCGCCAGGTTGCCTATCATCTTGCGATTGTCCGGCGCCAGTTCCGCCGCCTGCGCCAAGGGCACCCGAGCGCCGTCGATATCGCCGCTGCGCAGCAAGGCGTAGCCAAGATCGCCCAGCATCACAGGGTTGGTCGGCTCGCGCTTCGCTGCTTCCCGCATTGCGGTGACGGCAGCCGGATAATCCCCGCTTTGGGCCGCCAGCAAACCCAGGCCGTGCCAGGCCGCAGCCGCCTCCGCGGATCCCAGCAGCTTGCGGTAGCTTGCATCCGCGGCTGCAGTCTGCCGGGTTTCACGCAATGCATCGGCGCGCAGGCGCTGCACCTCGGGGCTGCTGCCATTTTGCTGTTCATAGGCATCGATATGGGCCAGCGACGCAAAGTACATACCCTGCTCCTGCATTTGCCGGATCAAACCCAGGTACATGCCTTTGTTGTCAGGCGTCGGCGCCTTTTCCTCGGCTTGCTGGCGCAACTGCGCCGCTTCGTTTTGCTGCGCATAGACCTTTGCCGAATTGCTGGCGCAACCGGCCAACAGGATCGAAGCAAGGATCAACGCCAGCGGGAAAAGCTTGCCCAGGCGCCCATCTTGCCTTTGTCTATTTTCGCCGGCGTCGGATCGCATCTCAAAAACACTCATGTCCCAGCTCCCATTCTTGACAAGGCGCGAATCACCGCCAGGAAACCCACGCCGCCGGTAATCACCAGCAGGCCAGGCAGCAAAGTCAGCACCATCACCCCTGTCATCTTCACCGTCAATTTCCCTATCTTTTCCCGCATGTCCAATTTTCGCTGCTCGCGAATCCGTTCGCTGAACTGCTTGAGCGGTTCCTGCACCGCGCCGCCGTGATGTTCGACCTGCACCAGCAGGCGTGAAACGGCATGCAAATCCTCGTTATCGAACACCGTGGAAAATCGCTTCATCGATTGCTCCCGGCTGCGTCCGGTGCTGTATTGGCGGCCGGCTATGGCCAGCTCTTCGCCCAGCACCTGCAAGACGCTTCTGAATTCGTTTTCAATCACATGCAGACTCTGATCGACCGACAAGCCGACACCTTGCAGCAAACGCAGCAAATCGATCAGCAACGGCAGTTCCTCAGCGGCCTGGAGTTGGCGCTTGCGAGCCGTCCTCTGCATCACCCATTTAGGCAGCATATAGCCCAAGGCGATGCCACAAAACAGTATCCCCGACAGCCGCAGCATTCCTCCCCGGTCGAAAAGCAGTACGCCGAGCAAGGGCAAACTGATCGCCAGCGCCACGCGCGCCGCAAAAAACAGGGACTTCCCGCGGACATCATTGACATTGCACTGATCCAGCAAATGGCGGTCTTCCTCAGCCACCAGTTGCCGCCCTATCGGCGTGTCCAGCCAGTTGGCGCTGACCGCAACCAGGCGGTCGCGCCAGGTCGGCGGCGCGGCTCGGACATTTGATGCAGCAGCCGGCCGCTCATGCGACGCAATTTTCTCATCGACCGTATCCTGGTTCCGTTGCAAGCGCCACGCCCTCGCCAGCAGCGCTACGCCAACCAGCAGCAAGGCGGACGCGAGCAATATAACCGCCAGGATAATCAACATGTGTTGAGTGGTATTCACTGTATCTCTGCCTCAGTCGCATCCGCCAATTGTTCCGCTACACCGTTTTAGCCAGCCGATACAAGCTATAGCCGCCGCCTATTTCAAGCATGACCGCACCGATCAGCATTTTTTTTCCAACAGGATCGCTCCACATGCCCACAAACATATTGTTATTGAAAATAATCAGAAAAATGCCGATCGCTATTGGCAAGATCCCCATGATCCATGCCGACAGGCGAATTTCGGCAGACAACGAAACCAACTCGTTCTGTGCATGCTCCAGGTCTCGCATGAAAGCGGCCATGCGCTCCAGAACCTGATCGGAGCGGCCGCCAAAGCGCGCAGAAACACCGATTACCGCTCCCACCAGGTCCAGCTCCTTGAAGCGATAAATCGCCGCCTGCTGACGCAACGCGTGTTCCAGCTCGACGCCGGCTTGCACCTGCCGATTGGCTCGATCCAGGATTACCCGCAACGGTCCTTCCGTGCTGAGTATGCCGGTTTGAAAAGCGGCGCCAATACTGTTGCCTATCGTGACCAGGCGCACCAGGGTATCCAGAAATCCCGGTAACTGCCGCAGCATGACGCGTTGCAGCTTCGAGGTCTTCAGCCAAAAATAGAAAACCACCAGCATGGCGTACAGCAGCAGCGTCCCCAGCGCCGACATCCAGCCGCCCAATATCAACGCCAGCACGGTCAGAGCGATGCCAGGCACGACTAACTGGATGTAGAGTTTGCCGCTGGGGTGCTGGATTCCCGCGCGCAGGAAGAAATTGCGCATGGCTTCTATCGGCAGCTGCAGCTGCGGCGCGGCTTCGTCTTGCTTGTGCTCCGGCTGCTGGACCTGCTGCATGCCCAGAATCTGCCGATTCACGAACGCGGCGCTGACATCCTGCTGGCTGCGTTGCTGCGCACGCTGCCACAGCCATAGCCCGCTGCCAGTCAGCAGCAGGGCGGCAGCAAGCAGCCAGAGCACGATATGCATGGCTAGCGCCTCCCTGTAGGGCCGCCGCTGCTATTGCCGGGGCCGCCGGTATTCGGACTACCGCTACTTTGCTGCCCGAGCTGGCGTTGCCGCTGCAGCTTGGGCGCGTGCGGGAAGATTCCCAGCGATACCCAGCGATCGGCTTCTTCGCCATCCGGACCGATAAAGCTCTCGTGCCGATACAGTTCTTGCAGGGTGATGATGTTGTCGCCCATGCCGGTCACTTCGGTAATCGAGACGATGCGGCGGCGGCCGTTGGAGAGCCGGCCGATTTGCACGATGAAATCAAGCGCGCCGGCAATCTGCCGCCTGAGGCTGCTTTCGCTCCCTTGAAAGCCGGCAAAGCCGGCCAACATCTCAATCCGGTACAGGCACTCGCGTGGCGTGTTGGCGTGAATCGTGCCCATCGAACCGTCGTGGCCGGTATTCATCGCCTGCAGCATTTCCAGCACTTCGGCGCCGCGCACTTCGCCCACGATGATCCTGTCAGGACGCATGCGCAGGCTGTTGCGGATCAAATCGCGGATGCTGACCGCTCCGGCGCCTTCAAAACCGCCAAGACGCGACTCCAGTCGCACCACATGCGGATGGTTGAGCGACAGTTCGGCGGTATCCTCGACCGTCACGACACGTTCTTTTTCCGGAATAAAAAAAGCCAGTGCGTTAAGCAGAGAGGTTTTTCCTGAGCTGGTACCGCCCGACACCAGGATATTGCAGCGGGCCTTGACGGCGTTATCCAGCAGCGTATAGATCTCGTCATTCATGGTGCCGAGATTGAGCAGATCGGTAGGCTTCAGCGGCTCCTTGCGGAATTTGCGGATCGACACCATCGGACCGTCCACCGACAGTGGTTCGATCACCACGTTCAGGCGACCGCCGTCCGGCAGGCGCGCATCAACCATCGGATTCGATTCATCCAGGCGGCGACCCAGCGGCGCCAGGATCCGCCTGACGATGCGCAGCAAGTGCGCATTATCGGTAAAACGCAAGGTTTCGCGCTGCAAGATGCCGTGGCGCGATACAAACACGTCGTTGTAGCCGTTGATCAGGATATCTTCGACCGTCATATCCGCCAGCAAGTCTTCCAGTGGCCCCAATCCCGCCAATTCCTTGGTCAGGGCATCGGCGATCTGCCGCACTTCCGATTCATTCAGAGGGATGCGCTGCAGGCGCACGAAGCCGTCGACATCCAGATTGACGAATTGCTGGATCGCGCTGCGCGACCAGCGGCCGAACTCCGCTCCCAGTTCCTCGATCCGCGTCAGCAGATGATCGTAAGCCGCCGTCTTGATATCCTGGAATTCCTGGGTATTCGAGAAGGTCTGGTCGTCGTCCGCAAATTCAATCTGGTTACTCACGTTTATATCTCCCGTCTTTCATCAGGGGCCGCTGCTTCCCTATCCTGTTGCCTTAACAGGTTTTCAAACAGCGGCGCAGATCGGTCTAAATCACGCTTGAATCAATTCAAATTACTTGTCTATTTCCGCAAAAGGATTTTCGGCAGCCAGCGCCCGACTCCCAGCTTGTGCGGCACGGTCTCGGCATGGTTAAGCAGGCCGTCTATCAAGCCGTCAACCGCGCGCACATAAGAATCGTGAGGGGCGACTTCATGCAACAGCTTGCCGCGATTGGCGCTGGCGGTCAGCTTCAGCGTGCGCTCCGGTAAAGTGGCTAGCAAGGGCAGCTTGAAGCGTTCCGCAATCTGGCTGGCGCCCATGCCGAAGCGGTCGTCGTAGCGGTTCACCACCAGATGCCGCTTGCCGTCATCGGGATGGCGGCCATTCAACTCTTGCAAGGTGCCGGCCAGCGACACCAGCGCGCCGACGCTCTGATCGGTCACCAGCCAGACCTGATCGGCGGCGCCGGTCAGGTTGGCGATGAATTCGTGGTTGGTGAAACCGCCCAGGTCGGCGATCAGCACATCGAAATACAGGCGCAGGCGATCCAGCAAGGCCAACGCATCGTGATGCGATACGGTGCGCATCTCACTCAGGCTATGCGGTAGTGAAATCACGGTAACGCCGCCGGGACTGCGCGGCAGTGCGGTATGCACCAGCGTCTCGTCAAAGCGCCGCAGATTGCGTACGGCTTCGGCAAAATCGAAATTACCGTTGGCGCTCAGGTACAGCTTGCCGTCGCCGGCAGGCAAGCCGAGATCAAGCAGCGCCACCCGGCTATCGGCGGCGGCCCGCTTACCGCCATGAATGCCATTGCGTTGCTGGATCATGTCCGCCAGGTGCGCCGCCAAGGTGCTGGTGCCTATACCGGATCGAACGCCGAGCAAAGTCACCAGCTGGCCGCGCTTGACCGGCGCCGGATTGCGAGCTGCCGCCTTTGCCAGCACGCGCTGCACCACTTCCCGGGCTTCGTCCTCGGAAGCGCTGACGTCAATGAAATCGCTGACGCCGGCGCGCAATGCCGCCACCGTACCTTCAGGAAAAGCCATGGAACCGACAGCAACCAGCGGCAAGGCCGGAAGTGTCTTGTTCAACGCCCGCGCCAGTTCAATCGCGTGCGCAATGCCGCCCAGCGAATCGAGCGAAAGCACTCCGGCATGTTCGTGCACATGCTCAACGCCGGAAAAATCCAGCAGGACCAGCAAAGGATTGAGCTCGGCTATACGCGACAACAACTCAGCCACATCGGCCTTTTCCTGCAGCAAGGTGCCCCATTTCCCAAGGGCTCCACTTAACCATTCCGCCTGCGCGCTGTTGCGCGAGCAGAAGACAAAACGGCTCAGCGACGTCAGTTCATTCAATGCTTTGTTACGAGCGTTCATCATGTAGTCCAAAAATGGCTGTCGTCTATTTCGAAAACCCCGGCAACTCGTCTCGGCTCGCTCCCCCTAGTAAATAGCTTCCCCATGCGGTCCCGGCCGTATTGCGGCGTTCGTTTTCGCCCGGCAACGGCAGCGGTACATTTTTTGCAATAGGCTGAACCACGTGCGGCGTGACGATGATCACCAGCTCCTTGTCGGCCTGGGAGTAGCTCATGTTGCGAAAGAAACTGCCGATAATCGGCAAGTCTCCCAGCAGCGGTATCTTGTTGACGTTGGACTGAGTGGTGCGCGACACCAGGCCGCCAATAATGAAACTTTCGCCATCGCCCAGCTCGACAGTAGTATCTGCGCGTCGCGTGGTAATGGCAGGCACCGATATGCCGTCGGCCGTGACTGCCTTGCTGTAATCGACGTCGCTGGCTTCCGGTGCGACTTTCAAGGCGATCCTGCCCTTTTCCAGTATGGTCGGAGACACGGTCAGGCCGATGCCGAAAGGCTTGTAGACAATGGTGGTGGTGCCGAGCCCCCCGGACTGTGGAATCGGCAATTCCCCACCCGCCAGGAAACTCGCGCTCTGGCCGGACAGTGCAGTCAACGATGGCTCGGCCAGCACGCGCGCCATGCCGTTGCCTTCGATCAGGCGCAGATTGTTGGTCAGACTATAGCTGCCGCGGCTAAACGAGGTGAGCAGGCTGAATGCCGACGATGCCGTCGACAATCCGCCGTTTTTGGCGAGATTGCTGCTCAGGTTGAAACTGAAATTTCCGCGATTAACCAGGAGCCCGAAGTCAAAACCGATTTCCTTCAATACAGTCTTGCTGAATTCGACAATCTTGACATCGATCTGCACCACATTGCCGCTGTCGATGGTGGAAATATCCAACACCTTGCCTTTTCCTGCAGCATCTGCAGCGACAGCGCTGCTATTGGCATGCGCCAGCAACGACGGCGCCTGGCCACTGATTACGCCCGCAGCACCTCGCACCTGGACATCGGCGCCGGGCTGGCCTGCCAGCGCTGCCTGCAGGTCGCCCTGCACCAGCACTCTCCAGGTCTTGGGGGGCAATCCTTTGGCCCACGCAGTCACAGTAGTGCTGCCTGCTCTTTTTCCTATCAGGATCACGCTGCCGTTCCTGCCGCCGGAACCTCGCACCATCATCACGTCAGCCACTTCTGGATCGGCAACGGCGATGCGCTCCAGCGTGCCGGCAAGCGGCAGGCTTTGCTGTTCATGCATGCCCAGCGAAATATCCGTAGCAGCGCTCATCGCCATGACCGGCACGGCAGTCGCACTCAGGAACAACGATAGCAGTAAGTCGTGAATTTTCATGAATTGCAGCTCATCCAGTTATTGACACATCAATCAGAAAGCCACCGATTCCCGCTGGGTGCCGCGGATCACCTCAACTGTGCCGGCGCCGCGCGCTGGCTCTCCACCCGGCTGCCTGGCCGCCGCGACATTATTTGCCGGTGGCTTGCGGCTTGGCGATTTCGCATCGCCGGCCAATCCGTTCATCTCCATCCCGGCAAAAGCCAGATTGTCAGGCTGCTTCAGCGCTTCCTGCTGATCGCGCGTCAGGTCTCTTTTCCCCGCCAGCACGGCAGGAGGTTGCGGGAACAAGGCCACATCGGAAATTGTTTCATCGCTGGGATTGCGCAAGGCCAGTGTCAGCTTGCCATTCTGGTTCGCCAGCAACAGCCGGTTGACATCCGCAACCGGGGTCGCCAGCACCGCGGTATGCGCAGCTTGCTGCGTCTGCTGCTGGGCGGGCGCAGCCTGTGCTGCCTGAGGCGCCTGCTGGGCCGGCGCCGCTCCCGCGCTGCCGCCGCCTGTAGCTGTGCCAATCACGGCGGCGCCGTAAGACAGTACATGCACACGTGACAGCAACAGGCGCGACTGCGTCGAAGCTATGTCTTGCGCCTGCTTGAGGCTAAAAAAAACATCTACGTAGTCGCCTGCCTGAACCCGGTTTCCAGCCCCGACGATTTCATCTACAGGAATCGCCACCGCCCGCTCGCCATCCGCCAGTTTTATAGACAGGCCGCTCGCCAGGCCGCTCTCCGTGATGGGCGTGCCGATTCCGATGTCGATCAGCGGCACCTTGCCGACAACTGAACTGGCCTGGTCGTATGCACCGGCCGGATTAATCGGCAAGCTCACCAGGCTGATGTCGTTAGTGGTAATTGCCTTGCCGGCTTCCAGTCCGCGCGCGGCGACTATCACCTCGTACTGTTTCGATGACTTGGCGGCTACCGCCGGCGCAGCGGCAATCGTCGGCGGCGGCCGGCTGCCCAGCCACCACGCCACAAACGCCAGCCCGAGCGCCGCCACAACCAATATCGCTGCAACAATTTTTGTCAGGTTATTCATAGCGTGTACTCGATGCCTATCCGAACGAAGAGATTGTTCAAAGTGGTTTCCATCTCAAATCACGTCGACCGAGCTCAAGTCATTGGCGCACTGAATCGTCACCGGCAAAAACGACGGTGTCCTCAACAGGTTTCAGACTTGCTCACTGGTCCTATTCAATCAATCTGCACCGTCGCCGAACTAGCCAGCGTGGTGGGCACGGCAACGCTCATCATGCTTCCTAGCAGTAGCGGCACCAGGGGCTTGCTGCCATATGGATACGAGACATTGACGGTGATGCAACGAGCTGTGCTGCCGACAGGGAGTGTGCAGGTGGCAGGACCAACCGTGCTGCACGTGGCAATTGACACACCGCCGGTGCCGCTTCCCAGCCAACTAACCAGCTGGGTGGCAGTGCTGCAGGCGTTGGTGAGGCGAAGGCTATCGGTCGTCGCATATCGCAACGCGGCGCGAGCGCCTTCTTCCGCAGCCAATGCAAGAGATTGCTGAGCGAGGAAAATCAAGACATAAGTAATGATTCCATACAGCAGTATAAAAAATGCCGGAAACACCAAGGCAAACTCTATGGCCGCAATCCCGCGCTGTGTGAAGTTTCTGGCTCCTCTATCCTTATCCGGATGAGGCGCATATTTATATTTTTCAGACATCCCAGCTCCCGATCTTCACAACCGAAACGATCAGTGCATTACCGACCCGCGCCGTACCGACATGCATGATGCAAACAAGAACTTAGGTAAAACCTGGCATCGCACCGGCGCCGTGGCCTCCCACCCAGGCCCCGGCCAGCGCCAGGTATGCCGCATAAGGAATTCCAACGCGATTGCCGCGCTTTTCCAGTATTCGCTGATACCACGAACAGCGCGCTGCGTGCGTCGTCACCAGTTGCAGACCCGGAACAATGCCCGATCGCGACACATAGAGAATTGCAGCATGTACGACTGCTATCAGCGAAGCAATCAGGAATACCGGCAATAACGCAGTTGGTCCTAGCAGCAAGCCAAGCACGGCAAAAAACTTGACATCGCCTGCTGCCATCGCTCGTAACACATACAGTGGTAAGAAAAATGCCAGCCCGATGGCAAATCCGGCTGTCGCATTCCACCAGCTACTTCCGTTTACCCCTTTACCTTGCAGCAGCAGACATCCCAGCTGCAAAGCTATCGCGATCAGCAGAACTTTGTTGGGTACGCGCCGGAACAAATAGTCATACAGGAATATCACAGCACAAAATGCCAGAAGTAACGACCACAGGAAATAATCGATATCCGGCATTTCTGTTCCATTCAACTAGTCGTTGAAAACAAATGGACAACACCAGTTTCGCCTGATGCGCCGCTTAGGTGCCAACGTTTTTCAGTCGGGTAGCGATACCATTGAACAAACCTGATAGGTCAGTGCCTATCAAACCAACTGCGGTCACGATGGCAATCGCCACCAGGCCGGCAATCAGGCCATATTCAATAGCAGTAACACCATCTTCATCGCGAAGAAATTTCATTAATTTGACGTTCATTGTGATCTCCCAAGGAAACACTCATCGCATTAAAGAAGTAGCCTGCGGCATTGCCATCGGCAGAAAAATAGACTCGCGTTCTACCCTGAATTACCGCGCCTGATTTCGGACTACGCGGTATCAGCATAGCCCCGATTAAAAATTACCTCAAGATAAATTTTTCCCTTAAGAAACATATTAATAGAGTAATGTCTCTAGTAAGATTTTCATAGGTAAAACGCGATTTTGTTTTGAAATATTGTTTTACATTATGAAAAAAATGCTTACATCTATACAAGTAAGATTTTCCAATAAGAAACTCTGAAAACAACTATCAACGTGTATTTTCCATAGTTTTATTTGAGATAAAAATGCGGTCGACTTCCCACGCTTCAATCCATTGAAAGGGGCGCCAAAAACGCTCGGGGGCCGCAATTTTGCTGGTGTCTGCGTAACAGTCGCTGGACATTCATGCACACGGAAAGGGAGTCATTCAATGGCTCATGGCAACTAAAAATCCGTATCAGTAGGCACTGATCAAGGGGCGGTCATGCCCCATGTGTCGGCCTTTAATCCATCTGATACGAATAAGCCGCATTTACACGCGGCGACCGTGAACTGGAGTTGACAGGAATATCGGCCACCGGCTTGGCTATCGACAGGTCCAGAGTGTAGTAATGGCCATCTGAAAAGCGTACCCCCAGCGCAACAGAGCCCAAAGTGTCATGACTCAAAGGACCCGCATTGGAATACACTCGAGAATGGTCCACCAGAAAGTATGGTTGCACCGTTTTCAGATAGGTGTAGCCTATGGGAAACAGGCGGTTGATTTCCGCCGATACGCCCCAGCCTTTATCGCCGGCCAGCTCACCCGCCGGATAAGCCAGGCCGAATAATTTGCCGCCGAAACCTATCTGCTCCGATGTCGGCAGGATGTTGCTGCTGTATTGGGTGCCGGCGGCTACCGCGACACCGAAACCGCCGGGCAGCTGGTTTGACTGTGCAGCCTGTAGGGTGACTTTGGTAAAGCCCAGGTCGACATTGCTCTTCTCACTTCTAGTGCCAAGCGAGCTTAAGGCCTTATAGACGCCGACATTCAACTGGCGCGTCTGCTGTAACTTGTCCGGTCCTGTCTTCACGTCGGTCCACGCTGCTTCCGCGCTCAACACCCGCACCTGCGAACTCAGTTCCAAGGTCATCGGCGTCGCCGGCACCGAACGGGTAAACACCTGGCTGTTTTCGGCCGAGTAAGCGCCGCCGGTAACGGTCAGACTATGCGTGTTATCCAGGATCACCGGATAGCTGAGGGACGCGCCAACGCGCGCGGTCTTGGTTTGGTATTGGCTCAGGTAATCGACTGAGGTCAAGGCGGCATTTTGCGGCTGTGCGCGATAATCGGACCAGTTCACCCTGGCCAGCAAGCCGTCAGTGCCGATCGGCTGGACATAATTCAACGCATAGTATTTCTCATGCTGTTCGCCGCTCGGCTGCAGTGTGCTCACTGTCACTTGCTCGCCCAGCGGCGTCAGGCCGTTGCTGCTGGCGGTCAGCAGGCCGCGTATTCCGGGTTGCCGGTAATCGGCGCCGACCCCCACGGTTACCGGATTCCGCTTCACCGTCAGTACCATGTCGGCAGCGCCGTCGGTGGTGGTCGGCGGCGCCACGTTGGCGACAATCTTGACCCCTGGCTGCAGACTGAGAATGCCGGCAACGCGCTCGAAAGTGGCGCGCCGCAAGGGCCGGTCCTGCTGCAACTGCTCGGCGATCAGTTTCAGGCGCTCTTCGCTGCCGCCCGGATTGCCTTCGACCTTGACGTTGCTGACGTAGCCTTCCACCACCGTGACCACGACCACATTATTTTCGAAAGTCTGGGCCGGGATGAAGGCAAAGGAAAGCGGATAGCCGCGGTCCTGATACATCTGCGTGACCTTGTTGGCAGCCGCCAGCAATTCCGCCACGGTGGTGTCGCGATTGGCCATTGGCGCGAACAGCGCTGCGATTTCTTCGAACGGCAAGGTCTTGATCCCGGCGATCTGGAAACGCGCTGGCGTCAGATGACTTGCCAGCAATTTCTGCATGGCCGGATCAACCGGCTGGGTCTGCACATTGATGGTCACTGTCGGGCTGGGCGGCGCTTCGGCCTTGGGCAAGGTGTCGGTCGGATTCCCTTGCAGCGGACTGCGCGAGTCGGCGTGTACAGGCAAAGCAGTGATCGTCATCAGCCAATAGGCGCTGCCGGTCAAGATCAGTCCGGCGCGGCGGGTGCACTTCGATTTAAATAGTTGCATGCGGCTACGGCTCTCGTTCGTTATCGAAGGCAAAACCTGTCTATTCATCGCGGTCGGTAAGGCACGACCTGAAGTCACTGTTAAAGTACGGCAATAATTCACTCAGTGCAACTATTTTATTCAGCAGTGCATGGCCGCTTCATTCCAACGGGACTTGGCGATTTGGCCTCTCCAGCAAACAAAAAGCCTTGGTAAAAACCAAGGCTTTTTGCATACCGCTACCAGCATTTATTTTTTTCCTGTGGCGCCCAGCAAGCCACCCAGTACACCGCCGGCCTGGGTGCCGCCGCCAGTGCCGCCGGAGCCTGCTGCCACCCCGCCGATCAAGCCGGCAACCAGATTAAGCACCGGAGCCAATGGGCCAGCTGCGCTGCCGCCCGCACCGCCACCGGTGCCAGCCGCAACCGTACCACCCAGGCTACCCACCAAGGCAGTGACAGGAGCAAGAGGACCACTACCCCCACCGCTACCAGCTGCACCACTCACGCCGCCCAACAAACTTGTAACCGGAGCCAGAGGACCACTACCGCCGGAGCCGCCGGCTGCACCGGTCAAACCACCCAGCAAGCCGGTTACAGGAGCCAGAGGGCCACTGCCGCCAGAGCTGCCGGCTGCGCCAGTCAAACCACCCAGCAAGCCGGTTACAGGAGCCAGAGGGCCACTGCCGCCGGAGCTGCCGACTGCGCCGGTCAAACCACCCAGCAAGCCAGTTACAGGAGCCAGAGGGCCGCCGGCGCCGGCTGCGCCGCTAAGACTGCCGGTCAAGCTGTTCACAACGCCGACAACAGGCGCCAGCGGACCGGTGAGCGCACCCAGCAGTGCGTTGTCAGCCGGTTGCAGGATGCCGCCGGTTTTGTTCCCCAGCAGCGGCTGGCCGGTGCCGGTAATGCCATTGGTCGACAGGCCGCCCACCAGATTGCCGGTATTAGTCACCACCGGACCGAGGTTGCTGACCACCGGGACGCCGGAACCGGTCAGACCGCCGCCGACGCTGGCGACGGTATTGCCGACCACGCCCAGCAACAGATTAGCCGGCTGGTTTAGCGCCGTCGCGTTGCCGGCTGTTTGCAGCAAGGTGGCCGCGGTGCTGGTCAGGGGCACAATCGCAGTGCTGACCGTCTGCGTCAATTGCTGCACCGGACCGGTAGTCAATGCGTTGGTGACGATAGGCGCTACGGTGTCGGAAACGGTATTGCCGATGGTGCTGACCAGACCACCCACCGGCGTAGTGACCGGCGCCAGGGCGCTAAGCGGTCCGCTGCTGCCGAGACTGGATACGGCTTGGCCGGCGCTGTTCACGGTAGCGCCGACCTGAGCCACTACGCCGCCGGTGCTGCCGACAGTGATGCCAACCGGATCTTGCGCCGTACCGATCTGACCCACGCCGTTGGTCAAACCACCGCCCAGCACGGTGACGATGCCGCTGGCGTTATCGATCACGCCGCCTAGCGCGGACTTGGTGGCTGGCGGCAGCGGCAGCTGGCTGACTATGGTATTGCCGGCGCCATCAACCGCTGTACCTACGGATGATACGGTGGTGCCGAGATTCGAAACCAGGTTGGACGAGCTGGCAGTCGGTGTAACTGGCGTGACCGGCGTCACTGGCGTCACTGGCGTGGTTGGCGTGGTTGGCGTAGTCGGCGTAGTTGGCGTGACGCCGCCGGTGCCGGTGCCGGCGCCTGCAGTAGTACCTTTACCGCCGCCTAGCTGTAGACCGCCGCTGCCGCCGCATGCCGTGAGCAGTATTGTCAGTAACAAGGATGCCGTTAGCAATCCGGTTTTTTTCGACGCTTTCATGATCTATCTCCCTTTTTTGATGACTCAGATAACAGCTATGCCTACTGTCTTTCCGCAAAGAACGTGCCAGCCGGAAAGTCGCTCAATCAGGCTAGTTCCGCAGATCATCAAAAACCTTTGAAAAATAGAAAAATCCTTAAAAATCAATGACTCACAGAAACATCAAAACCTTCCCCGATCTTAATCCCGGGAAACACCCCGTCCCCCGCGATACGTAACATGTAACGTAACGCCCGGGAACATCGGCTGCTCCGCCAAAGGAAAAAATTGCAAAACCAGCATCTGCAGGCTGGCTGCGGGAACGCTATCGGCGTAGCCGCGTCAGCCTATAATGAGCGCTGTCGATATTCACCTGAAGACCACCATCCATGCCTCAGTCCCTGGAAAATTTACTGGTAGTGGGAATTTCATCCCGCGCACTGTTCGACCTGGAAATCGAGGAAGCCATCTTCCGCCAGGAAGGACTGGCGGCCTATCGCCGCCACCAGTTGCTGAATGAAAACCAGGTTCTCAAGCCGGGAGCCGGTTTTGCCCTGGTAAAAGCCTTGCTGAAACTGAACCAGCTGACCGGCCAGCGTTTCGTCGAAGTGGTCGTAATGTCGCGCAATTCCAGCGAAACCTCGATGCGCATCTTCAATTCGATCAAGCATTACCAGCTCGACATCACGCGCGCGGTGCTGTCCGGCGGCGCTTCGCTAGCGCCCTATCTGCAGGCCTTCAATGTCAGCCTGTTCCTGTCGCTGCATGAGGACGACGTGCAAGCCGCAGTCAACGCCGGCACGGCCGCGGCGCTGCTATACCAGATGCCCGAGAATGCCATGGAAGAGCTGGACCAGATCCGCATCGCCTTCGATGGCGACGCCGTGATTTTTTCAGATGAATCGGAAAGGATTTACCAAAGCGAAGGGATCGAGGCATTTGAAAGGCATGAGCGGGAAAACGCCTTGCTGCCCTTGCCGCAAGGTCCGTTTGCGCGGCTGCTGCTGGCGCTGTCCTATATCCAGAACAACTTCAAGAATCCGGATGGCCACGCGGCGCCGATCCGCACCGCGCTGGTCACGGCGCGTTCCTCACCGGCCCACGAACGGGTGATCCGCACCCTGCGCGCCTGGGACGTGGCGATCGATGAAACCTTCTTCATGGGCGGCATCGTCAAATCGGATGTGCTGGCGGCCTTCAAGCCTCATATGTTTTTCGACGACCATCCGGATCATTGCGGCCGCGCGGCCATAAAGGTACAGACCGGACGCGTGCCATGGAAGCAGCCCAACGAGTTTGAATAAGCGCGCCTGAACGGCAGGCTCCCGCAGCTCAGGCGGTCGGCAAGGTATAAGCCTTGAACTGCTCGCGCAGCTTGTTTTTCAACAGCTTGCCGGTGGCCCCGATCGGCAAGGCGTCGACAAAGGCGACGTCATCCGGGGTCCACCATTTGGCGATCTTGCCTTCGAAAAATTCGAGCAGCTCGGCGCCGCTGACTTCCATGCCGGGCTTGCGCATCACCACCAGCAAGGGCCGCTCATCCCACTTCGGATGAAAAATCCCGATACAGGCCGCCATCTGCACCGCCGGATGCGCCATCACGATGTTTTCCAGGGCTATGCTGCTGATCCATTCGCCGCCGGACTTGATCACGTCCTTGCTGCGGTCGGTGATCTGCATGTAGCCGTCGCCATCAATGGTGGCGACGTCGCCGGTAGGAAACCAGCCGTCCCGCAACACCTCGCCACCCTCGTTCTTGAAATAGCCGGCGACAATCCACGGACCTTTGACCAGCAGATTGCCGTAAGTGACGCCATCCCAGGGCAGTTCCTTGCCGAGGTCGTCGACAATCTTCATGTCGACGCCGTAGATGGCATGGCCCTGCTTTTGCAGCAGCAGTTCCTGCTGCTCCAGCGGTAAGGAAAGATGTTTTGTT
Source organism: Collimonas sp. PA-H2 (assembly GCF_002564105.1). Taxonomy (NCBI): domain Bacteria; kingdom Pseudomonadati; phylum Pseudomonadota; class Betaproteobacteria; order Burkholderiales; family Oxalobacteraceae; genus Collimonas; species Collimonas sp. PA-H2. Next base: position 3,446,035 of record NZ_PDBX01000001.1, on the reverse strand, counting down.
TGCAGGTTGCCGGTGGTGCCTAGCGGCGACATCTCGGTCATGCCCCAGGCATGCACCACCTCCACGCCGTAGCGATGGCGCAAGCTTTGCATCATCGCCGGCGGACAGGCCGAGCCGCCGATGATGGTGCGCTTGAAGCTGGAGAAGCGCAGCTGGTTCTGCTCCATATGATTGAGCAGGCCGAGCCAGACCGTCGGCACGCCGGCGGAAATGGTGACCTGCTCCTGTTCGAACAATTCGTACAGAGATTTGCCGTCCAGCCCCGGTCCGGGAAACACCATCTTGGCGCCGGTCAGCGGCACCGCATACGGCAAGCCCCAGGCGTTGACATGGAACATCGGCACGATCGGCAGCACAGCATCGCGGCCGGAAATGTTCATGGTGTCCGGCATGACCGATGCAAGGGAATGCAGCACCGTCGAACGATGCGAATACAGGGCGCCCTTGGGGTTGCCGGTGGTGCCGGATGTATAGCACAGGCTGGAAGCGGAATTCTCATCGAACATGGGCCACTGGAAATCGTCCCGGCTGGCCGCCAGCAACTCTTCGTAGCACAGCAGGTTGGACAGCTTGCTGTCCTGCGGCATGTGTTCACGGGCGCACAGCGCAACATAGCCCTTGATGGTCTTGCTGAGCGGCGCCACCGCTTCCACCAACGGCAGGAAGCAGGTATCGAAGAACAGGTACTGGTCTTCCGCATGGTTGGCGATATAGCCGATCAGGTCCGGATGCAGGCGCGGATTGATCGTATGCAGCACAGCGCCGGCGCCGGAGACGGCGTAATAGGTTTCCATGTGGCGGTAGCCGTTCCAGGCCAGCGTGGCGACCCGCTCGCCCATCCTGACGCCAAGGCTGGCGAGGGCATTGGCGAGCCGGCGCGCGCGGCCGTGGCATTCGCTGTAGGTATAGCGATGCAGATCGCCTTCCACCCGCCGCGAGACGATTTCATTGGCGCCGAAATGGCGGTCGGCGTGCTGGATAATGCTGGAGATGAGCAAGGGCTGGCTCATCATCTGCCCCATCAGCGGGCTTTGCGGAAAGTCGGTCATCGCGTCTCCTGATAATTATCGTGCAGCCGTTTTCGCTACGTTACACGCTTTTCTCCGCGCTGTGACCAACTAAAAAAAGCACGCCATGGCAGCTAATGTTGTTCAGCTAGGACAGAACGACATGGCGTAGGATGGGCACTCCGTGCCCATCCAGTATCGTGGATATTCCTGTCCCTGACATTCGTGCCCCGGCTACGCGTCCCGGCCCGTCCGCGTGGGCACGGAGTGCCCACCCTACGAGTTCCGCAAATAAAAATGTCGTTCAGTCTTAACTGAACGGCATTACGCCATGGCAACCGCAATAAAAAAGGCCCGGCTTTGCCGCCGGTGATCTGGCGGTAAAGTCGGGCCCTTCCAATCTTGCTTGCTGCTTACGTCAGATCTTAGCGTGCCGAGATAGCATCCACCACGCACAAGGCGGTCATGTTGACGATGCGGCGTACGGTCGCCGACGGCGTCAGGATGTGCACCGGCTTGGCGCAGCCCAACAGGATCGGGCCAACCGCGACGCCGTTGCCGCAAGTGTTCTTGAGCAGGTTGTAAGCGATATTGGCGGCATCGATATTCGGCATCACCAGCAGGTTGGCGTCACCGGTCAAGGTCGAGTCCGGCATCAATTGACGCCGCAGCTCGATGTTAAGCGCGGTGTCGCCATGCATTTCGCCGTCGACTTCCAGCTCTGGCGCCAGTTCCTTGATGATCGCCAGCGCATTGCGCATCTTCTGCGCCGAAGCACTGTTGCTGGAACCGAAGTTGGAATGGGACAGCAGCGCTGCGCGCGGCTTGATGCCGAAACGCAGCATCTCTTCTGCAGCCAGGATCGTGATCTCCGCCAGTTGTTCGGCAGTCGGCTCTTCATTGACGTGGGTATCGACCAGCACCAATTGGCGGTCCGTCAGGATCAGGGCATTCATCGCCGCGTAAACATTGACGCCTTCGCGCCGGCCCAGGACCTTGTCGATGTAATTCAGATGCAGATTGGTGGTGCCATAGGTACCGCAGATCATGCCGTCGGCGTGACCCTTGTGGATCGCCATCGAACCAATCAGCGTATGGCGGCGGCGCATTTCCAGCTTGGCGTACTGCTCGGTGACGCCCTGGCGCTTGGTCATGGCCAGGAATGTCTGCCAGTAATCGCGATAGCGTTCGTCAAAATCCGGGTTAATGACTTCAAAATCGACATCCGCTTTCAGGCGCAGGCCGAAACGTTCGATGCGCTGCTGCAGCACCGCCGGACGGCCGACCAGGATCGGACGCGCCAGGTTTTCATCAACCACCACCTGCACCGCGCGCAGGACACGCTCTTCTTCGCCTTCGGCGTAGACGATGCGCTTCTTCTCGGCCGGGGTCTTCTTGGCGATCTGGAACAATGGCCGCATGAAGGTGCCGCTGCGATAAACAAACTGCTGCAGCTTGTCGATGTAGGCTTCCATGTCCTGGATCGGGCGGCTGGCGACGCCGGAGGCAACCGCGGCCTTGGCCACTGCCGGCGCGATCTTGATCATCAGGCGCGGATCGAACGGTTTTGGAATGATGTATTCAGGGCCGAACGACAGGTTGGTGATGCCGTAAGTAGTGGCGACGATGTCCGACTGCTCGGCTTGCGCCAGTTCGGCAATCGCATGCACCACGGCGATTTCCATCTCACGCGTGATGGTGGTGGCGCCGCAATCGAGGGCGCCGCGGAAAATGTAAGGGAAGCACAGCACATTGTTGACCTGGTTCGGATAATCCGAACGGCCGGTCGCCATGACGGCGTCGTCGCGCACTGCCTTCACTTCTTCCGGCAGGATTTCCGGGGTCGGATTGGCCAGCGCCAGCACCAGCGGCCGCGGACCCATCGCCTTCACCATGTCTTGCTTGAGCACGCCGCCGGCCGACAGGCCGAGGAAAATATCAGCGCCTGGAATCAGCTCGGCCAGGGTGCGGGCATCGGTCTCGCGCGCAAAGCGTTCCTTGTCCGGATCCATCAGCTCGACGCGGCCCTTGTAGACCACGCCGGCCAGGTCGGTGACGAAAATATTTTCAATCGGGAAGCCGAGATCGACGATCAGGTCCAGGCAGGCCAGTGCGGCAGCGCCGGCGCCGGAGACCACCAGCTTGCAGCTCTTGATGTCCTTGCCGACCACTTTCAGGCCGTTCAGGATCGCCGCGCCGACGATGATAGCGGTACCGTGCTGGTCGTCGTGAAAGACCGGGATCTTCATGCGGTCGCGCAGCTTGCGCTCGATCTCGAAGCACTCAGGGGCCTTGATGTCTTCCAGGTTAATGCCGCCGAAAGTCGGTTCCAGCGAGGCGATGATGTCGCACAGCTTTTCCGGATCGTGTTCGTTGATCTCGATATCGAAGACGTCGATGCCGGCGAATTTCTTGAACAGCACGCCCTTGCCTTCCATCACCGGCTTGGATGCCAGCGGCCCGATATTGCCCAGGCCCAGCACGGCAGTACCGTTGGTGATGACCGCCACCAGGTTGCCGCGCGCTGTGTAGCGGAAGGCATTGGCCGGATCGGCAACGATTTCTTCACAGGCCGCGGCCACGCCCGGCGAGTAGGCCAGCGCCAGATCGCGCTGGTTGGTAAGCAGTTTGGTAGGAGTTACGCTAATTTTCCCGGGGGTCGGAAACTCGTGATATTCAAGCGCCGCTTGGCGTAATTGTTGGCGGAGCTCTTCTTTTTTATCGATCATCGAATCCATATGCCTCTGTCCCCAAGTGTAACAAGTGAAAGTCCTTGATTTTATCAGACTGCCCGCAACCGGCTATGCGAATTTCGCATGGTGAATAGCGATTTCACATAGTTGTATGCATGCAAAAACCATTCGATATCAAAAATGACACGAACTATCATAGCAATTAAGATATTCAATTTCCAATTTCAATAAATAAAATCTATCATATGCCTTACGGTAATAGATAAAACACCCTTCCCCGGATTAACTGAGAGAGAGCACACCATGGCAAACCAAGACAGCAGCAACAAATCAGTCACCATCGAAAACCTGGAAGCCGCGTTTGCCGGTGAGTCCATGGCCCATATAAAATACCGCTATTTCGCCAAGCTGGCGCGTGAAGCCGGCGCCGACGATGTCGCCAAGATTTTTGAAGACACCGCCGACCAGGAAGTCATGCACGCCTTCGGCCATCTCGACCTGCTGTATCCGAAAGCGCAGCTGACGCCGGCCAAATCGCTGGAAATCGCAATTGAAGGCGAGACTTACGAATACACCGAGATGTATCCGAAATTCCGTCATCTGGCGATTGAAGAAGGCAACCAGGCCGCGGTCGCCGAATACGATGAGCAGATCGCCGAATCGAAAGAGCATGCAGATAATTTCAAGCGCACCCTGGAAAAGGCAGCCAAGCGCTTCGCCGCCCTGGCCAAGGTGGAAGAGCGCCATGCCAATCATTACCAGCAGGCGCTGGATGCATTGAACGCTGCGTAACTATAAAGAACGGCCTGGCGGCGGGGCAAAGCGCCGCCGGGCCAACACAACATCACAACACACACATAGGAACAAAATGAAAACTTACCAATGCATCGTTTGCGGCCTGATCTATGACGAAGCGGCCGGCTGGCCGGAAGACGGCATCGCTGCCGGCACCAAGTGGGAAGACGTGCCTGCCAGCTGGGAATGCCCGGACTGTGGGGTCGCCAAGGCAGACTTTGAAATGGTCGAGATCTAAGCAATTGTTGTAAAATCAGCGGTCGCAGCGCCAGGCGCAAGAGCCTGCTGCGGCCGGCAAGACCTCCCTCAACCACATTCAACCGCTTTATCCTCACCGCCATCATTCCCAGGACATCCATGAAACCCATTATCATCATCGGCGCCGGCATGGCTGCTTATTCTCTGGCACGTGAAGTGCGCAAGCTGAACAAGACTGCCGCCCTGCTCATCATCACTGCCGACGATGGCGGTTTCTATTCCAAGCCGATGCTGTCGAATGCGTTCGCGCAAAAGAAGCTGGCGGCCCAGCTGATCTCGCAAAGTGCAGTACAGATGGCGGAGCAGGTCGGCGCGAATATCATGACCAAGACCCGGGTCAAGCATATCGACACCGTGGCCAAGGTGGTGGACACCAGCAGCGGCGCTTTCGAATACGAGCAGCTGGTGATCGCGGTCGGCGCGCAAGCGATACGGCTGGGCATCGCCGGCGACGCCGCCGAGCGCGTGCTGTCGGTCAACCATATCGACGATTACGCCACCTTCCGCGAGAAGCTGTTGCCGGACGTGCAGGCATCGGCGCGCGTGGTCATCCTCGGCGCCGGCCTGATCGGCTGTGAATTTGCCGACGACCTCGCGGCCCACGGCCACCAGGTCATGCTGGTCGATCCCAACAGCCTGCCTTTGGCAGCCCTGGCTGCGCCGCCGTTGTCGCAAGGCTTGCACGCCGCGCTCAGCGCGCGCGGCATCGACCTGCGCCTGGGCACCACCGCCAGCAGCGTCGATCATGCCGGCGACGCGCTCAAAGTCACGCTGGCCAATGGCGACAGCGTAGTTGCCGATGTAGTGCTGTCGGCCATCGGCCTGCGCCCCGACCTGACGCTGGCGCAAGCCGCAAACCTGGCGAGCGGCCGCGGCATCCTGGTCGATTCCCATGGCCGCACCAGTGCGCCGGATGTATATGCGCTCGGCGACTGCGCCGAATACCGCATCGACGGCGAAGGCCGCACCAGCCCGCTGCCGTATATCGCCCCGATCCTGACCGCGGCGCGGGCGATCGCCAAGACCTTGAATGGCGAGGACACCGAAATCGATCTCAAGCATTCGCCGGTGATCGTCAAGACCCCAAGCTATCCGCTGGCGCTGGTGCCGCCGCCGGCGCATGCGGTGGCGACCGGCCGCTGGGAAACGGAAGTGGATGGCGGCACCACCATTTGCCGCTTCTTCGATGCGCAAGGCGTGATGCTCGGTTTTGGCGTGGCGCCGCAGGAAGCGAAAATCAGGCAAGCCTTGATGGCGGCGCTGGGGACCAAGCCTTAAGCAACTCTCTTGCTTGCGGGCAGATGAAAAAAATCCATGAACACTGTCGTAATGCTGTTCAGTTAGGGCAGAACGACATGGCGTAGGGTGGGCACTCCGTGTCCACGCAGTATCATGGATATTCGTGTCTCTGACATTCGTGCCACGGCTACGCGCCCCGGCCCGTCCGCGTGGGCACGGAGTGCCCACCCTACGAGTTCCGCAAAATAAAAATGCCGTTCAGTCTTAACTGAACGGCATTACGAACACTGTCGTGGTTTTTTTTGCGCAGTGGCAGCAGTGACCGCTCGTCGTGCTACGCGAATTCCGCGATCAGCTCGACTATCTCTGCGCCATAGGTTTCCAGCTTCTTCTCGCCGACGCCGCTGACTCCCCGCAAATCGTCCAGCGAAGCCGGCTGCGCCTTGGCGATTTCGCGCATGGTGGCGTCGTGGAAAATGACATAGGCTGGCACATTGTGCTTGCGCGCGGTTTCCACCCGCCACCAGCGCAGCTTCTCGAAGATGGCTTGCTCCTGCGTCGACAGATCGGTTTCGACGTAGCCCTTGGATTTGCCGCTGCTGCGCTTCTGCTTGACCGGCTTCTGGTATTGCCGCAGTTGCACCGGGTGCTCGCCCTTCAGCACCGGCCGCGCGGCGTCGGTCAGCTTGAGCGCGCTGTAGGCTTCGTGGTCGACCGTGATCAGGCCGAGCGCAATCGACTGCCGCAGGATGGCGCGCCATTCCGCTTCGCTGCGGTCGCTGCCGATGCCGAAGGTGGAGAGCTGATCGTGGCGCCACTGCTTGATCTTGTCGGAGTCGATTCCGCGCAAGACGTCCATCACATGCATGGCGCCGAAGCGCTGGTCGACCCGGTAGATGGTCGACAGCAGTTTTTGCACCACCACCGTGGCGTCAAACGACACCGGCGGGCTCATGCAGGTGTCGCAGTTGCCGCAGCGCTCGGAACTCTGGCCGAAATAGTCCAGTAGGCGCACGCGCCGGCAGTGCAGGGTTTCGCAGAGGCCGAGCATGGCGTCCAGCTTGACGCCCAGCACCCGCTTGAAGGTCTCGCCGGCTTCCGATTCATCGATCATGCGGCGCTGCTGCACCACGTCCTGCAGGCCATACGCCATCCAGGCATTGGCCGGGCCGCCGTCACGGCCGGCGCGGCCGGTTTCCTGGTAATAGCCCTCGATGCTTTTCGGCAGGTCCAGGTGGGCGACGAAGCGCACGTCCGGCTTGTCGATGCCCATGCCGAAGGCGATGGTGGCGCACATCACGATGCCGTCTTCGCGCAGGAAGCGCCCCTGGTTCTTGGTGCGCTGCGCGTAATCCATGCCGGCGTGATACGGCAAGGCGGTGATCCCTTGCTGCACCAGGAATTCGGCGGTTTCTTCCACCTTCTTGCGCGACAGGCAATACACGATGCCGGCGTCGCCGACATGCTCGCTTTCGATGAAATCGAGCAGCTGCTTGCGGCCGTTAGCCTTTTCTACTATCTGGTAGCGGATGTTGGGGCGGTCGAAGGAGGAGACAAAACGCGCCCCGTCTTCCAGCTGCAGACGCAGCGCGATTTCTTCGCGGGTCTGCTGGTCGGCGGTGGCCGTCAGGGCAATCCGCGGCACTTGCGGAAAGCGCTCGTGCAGGATAGACAGCTTGATGTATTCCGGCCGGAAATCATGCCCCCATTGCGATACGCAATGCGCTTCGTCGATGGCGAACAGGGCGATCTTCGAAGACTCCAGCAGTTCCAGGCAGCGCGGCGTCAGCAGGCGTTCCGGCGCTACATATACGAGGTCAAGATCGCCGTTGCGCACGCGGCGCTCGATCTGCGCGGCTTCTTCGTAAGTCTGGGTCGAATTGAGGAAGGCTGCGCGCACGCCGACTTCCGCCAACGCGTCGACCTGGTCCTGCATCAGCGCGATCAGCGGCGACACCACCACGCCGACGCCGTCGCGCAACAGGGCCGGGATCTGGTAGCACAGCGACTTGCCGCCGCCGGTCGGCATCAGCACCAGCGCATCCCCGCCGTTGGCTACATGGCTGACGATCTCAGCCTGCTGGCCACGAAACGAGGGATAACCGAATACCGTTTGCAGTATATGCAATGCTTGCGGATCGGCCGCTGCGGCTTGTGCTGAATTTGACATTAAATACGTAGACTTTGCTTTACTTGAATTAACTTAGGAAACCGTTGTTGACCGCCACCAGCAGGAAAATCCCGAGGGCGATGCGATAGGCGATGAACGGCCAGGTAGAGAATTTTTCCAGGAATTTCATCAAACCCCAGATCGCGCCGAAGGCGGAAACGCTGGCCACCAGCAGCCCGAAAATCAGCAGCATCCAGGTTTCCAGCGGCATGTGCAGATGGAACAGCACCAGCAGTTCTTTCAAGCCGGCCAGGGCAATCGCCGGCAAGCCGAGCAGGAAGGAGAAGCGCGCTGCTTCCTCGCGCTTGAAATTCAGGAACAGGGCGGCAGTCAGGGTCGAACCGGAGCGCGACACGCCTGGAATCAAGGCGCCGACTTGCGCCAGGCCGACGATGATCGCATCGCGCAAACGCATTTCGCCGACGGTGCGGCGATGCTTGCAGCTGACCTCCGCCAGCGCCAGCAGCACGCCCATGGCGATACAGGCATAGCCGATCACGCTCAGGCTGCGCAGCGGCGAACCGCAGGCGTTCAGCACAGACGACAGCGCCAGGCCGGCAATCCCGATCGGGATGGTGGCCAGGATGATCGCCACGCCGAGGCGGAACGACGGGCTGCTGAAATCGCGCTGGCGCACCGCATTGATACTGCCCACCGTGACTTCGCGCACATCGCGCCAGAAATAGCTCACCACCGCCGCCAGCGCCGCCAGTTGCATCGCCGCCGAGAACGCTGAGCCTGGATCATGCCAGCCCAGCAGTGCCGGCACGATGCGCATATGCGCGGTGGAAGAAATCGGCAATAACTCAGAGATGCCCTGAATCACGCCCAGGATCGCGACCTGTAAATAGTCTAGCGATGCAAACCCGATATCGGTACCAGCGGAACATACACTTGCCACAACATTCTCCTGTTCAGGATTGGATGATTACAATTTTTTACTGTACTAAACGCCCGTTCAGCGTTGCCTTCCCGGGTAGCTTCAATGCACCCAGCTGACCCAGCCGGCATAACCCGTCACGATCACCACCAGGCCGAAGACGATGCGATACCACGCAAACGCGGTGAAATCATGGCTGCTGATATAACGCAGCAACCAGCGCACGCATAGGAAAGCCGAAACGAAGGCCGCCACGGTACCGATCGAAAACAGCGGAATATCGGCCGCCGACAGCAGCGCGCGGTCTTTATACAGGGAATAGATGGTGGCGGCAAACAGGGTCGGGATCGCCAGAAAAAAGGAAAATTCGGTGGCGGCCTTGCGCGACAGGCCAAACATCATACCGCCGATAATCGTGGCGCCAGAGCGGCTGGCGCCGGGGATCAGCGCGAAAGCCTGGGCGAAGCCGATCTTCAAGGCATCCAGCGCCGTCATGTCGTCGACCGAGTCAACCCGCGCCGCGCTGCCACGCATCTTGTTGCGGCGCTCGACCCAGAGAATCACGAAGCCGCCGACGATCAGCGCAATCGCCACCGGCAGGGGCGCAAACAGTTTTTCCTTGATCATCTTGCTGAACAGCAGGCCCAGGATCGCGGCAGGCATGAACGCAATGATCAGGTTGAGCACCAGCTTGCGCGCCTTGGGATCGCTGGGCAAGCCGCGCAGCACGGCGGCAATGCGGGCGCGGTATTCCCAGCAGACGGCGAAAATGGCGCCGGCCTGGATGGCGATTTCGAACACTTCAGCCTTTTCGCGGCCGATATCGGCAGTAAAGTCCAGCAGGCTGCCGGCCAGGATCAAGTGACCGGTGGACGAGATCGGCAGGAACTCGGTAAAGCCCTCGACCAGGCCCATGATCAGGACTTTTAACGCGAGAAGTATATCCATGTAGTATGGGAATGATAAGAGAGTAAGGAAATAGCGCGGCAGGACGAATGATACCGTCGCGGCCGTAAGCCTGTAACGAGAGTTTTCTTAAAGAAAGCGCACTATTTTACCGGTTCAAAGGTAACCACCAGGTTTTCCGGCCTGGTGGCGATGCGGGTCGGCATGAACGCCACGCCGGCATAGCGCAGGTCTTCCGGCTTGAAAGTATACAGCGGCAGGCTGGCCAGCAGCTGGCGCGCCAGCAGATTGCCGATCTGCGTGACCTGTGCGGCATAGCTGTCGTCCAGGCCGTTCAATACCAGGCTGTCCAGTTTCGGTTCGGCCAGGGTTACCGCATTGTGCGGGTTGTCCAGGGTCAGGATGCCGGAGATGGCCATCGTGCCGCTCCACGACTTGCCCAGCAGCGGCAGCGCCACCGTGACGTCAGTATTCATGGCCAGGCGGTTCTGCTCAGGTGGCAGGACGAGCACGGCCCTGCTGGCGGTAATCTCGAAAATCCCTAGGTAGCGCTGCGAAAACGGCAGGCGCTTGTCCACCGATTGCTGCAGCTTGGCCAGCGGAAAAGAGACATCGCGCGGTCCGATCAGGGCGGCGCAGGAAGCCAGCAGCAGTGCGGCAGACAAGGCCAGCAGCAGGTAAACAGTCCTGCCTGACATAGACCGGTTTGATTTCATTCAGATTTTCCTTGTTTTCAGGCAATAGACAAATGCGCCGGCGAGATGCAACAGCGTCGATTCTACCCTGCGGTCAATTGCTCAAGCGTCGCCAAGTAATGCATCGCATGCGCCCGCGAGCTACCGCACATGTCCGCAGCCGGCTGCAAACTGGCGCAAACCGCAGGCCTTTCCGGGCTGCCGAAAATCCGGCACAGATTGGCCGGATCCAGTTGAATGCAGCGCACACCCGCTGGTTTGCCGTGCGGCATGCCGGGTATGGCCGAGGAGATCGAAGGCGCCGTGCAACAGGCGCCGCAATCGGGGCGGCAGCTCAAGCCAGATGCACTCACGCGGCGGCCTCGGCGATCAGTGTAAATTTAACAAGCATGGGGAGGTGGGCAGCCGGCAGCAACACCGATTGAAGCAAAGGCTAGATTCTACTTGCATTCGCGTTTTGCATCACCCTTTGCACAGCACCGGCATGCCGCCGCAGCAACACCGACCTGCCAACTGTGACAGTGACGCTGAGACGAAAGAAGCAGTGTAATGACCATTCCCAATTGAAAAAGGAAACGGTATGAAAATTCGTTACATGGCATGTGGACTCATCTTTCAGGCGCTTTGCCTTGGCGCGCATGCTGAAACCCGGCATGGTGCAGTGGAATTCCCCATTGCGCGGCAGCTGAACTGCTATAACGCTCAGGATTTCAGCTGGCCGGCAGACGGCTCTGGCATCAAGAATCCTGCCTGCAAGGCTGCGTATCAGGAAGTCTACAAAAAGCATGATAACAATCAGAGCGAGGCCGTAGTCCAGTTCAATCAATGGCACGAATACGCCAAAAACATCGCCGATTACAACGATTTCGATGCAGTCAAGAAGGCAATTCCTGATCACCAATTGTGCTCCGCCGGCAACAGCGTTGCCGGCAACGACAAATCCGGGATGGACCTGCCTTCGTCCGACTGGCATGTCAGCACCGTCACCAAGGACCAGAATCAGGCAATGCGCCTGAAATTCAAGGCGGCCAAGGCGCATAACCCCAGTTTCTGGGTGATTTATCTTTCCAAGCCTAGCTACGACCCGACCAAGACCAGCCTCACCTGGAATGACCTGGAAGAAGTCGGCCGCTTCGACAATATCCAGCCGGTGGATGGGTACTATGAGATGAATGTGGATCTCAAGGACACGCTGGGCAAACGCGTTCTGTATACCCGTTGGCAGCGTGTTGACTCGGCCGGAGAGGGATTCTACAACTGCAGCGATGTCAATATCGTTGCCAGCGCCGCGAAAAAATAAAGCGGCAAATCCGCACAGGCTGCCGGCCGGAATCCACTGCATCAGGCATTCCCGCCGGCAGCCATGAAGATCCTTGCAGCACAATCCAACCTGACGGAGAACTAGCATGTCCGATTTTGTACAGGTAACCAATGAAGATCGCCGCCATGAAGCCTTGCAGAAAGGTTTCAATCTGCGCTTCCCTGCCGCCCCCGATGCCGGAGCCGGCAGCATCTACGTGTGCAAGACCTGGCAGGAAACCTTGCAGGCTGCCAATGCCGCGCTCAAAAACGGCAATCGCATCACGGTGCGCAGCGGCGGCCATTGCTACGAGGGTTTCGTCTCCAACAAATTATCCGCTGGCGAAAAACTGGCCATCATCGACGTCGGCCTGATGACCGGCATGGATTACTCCCGCAATGGAGACTTGGCGTCCCAGGTCCTGCCGGCCAATCCGGCCCGGTACAAATTCAGGGTATCCGCCGGCAATCAAAACTGGGATGCATATGTCGACCTCTACAAGCGCACCGGCAAGACGTTGCCGGGCGGCACCTGCTATTCGGTCGGTTCCGGCGGCCACATCGTCGGCGGCGGCTACGGCTTGCTGTCGCGCCTGCATGGCTTGACCGTCGACTGGCTAGCGGGCGTGGATATCCTGGTGCCTGACAGTACTGGCACAGGGCTGACAGCCAAGCATGTCAACCTGGCTTCCGACGGCGTCGAGCGCGACCTGTTCATCGCCTGCCGCGGCGCCGGCGGCGGCAATTTCGGCATCATCCTGAACTATTACTTCAAGGATTTGCCGGAAGCGCCGAAAGAAGCTTACTTCCTCGCCTTGAGCTATGCCTGGGACGACCTCCAGCAGGCTGGCGGCGCCAGCGCGCTGAAACGCCTGCTGGATACCTATGGCGAATGGTTCGCGCGGCACGACAGCGAGTGGAATGCGCCGAACAACGGCAATGGCGGCTTGTTCACCCTGTTCAAGCTGAATGCGCGCGCGGCCGGCAATATCGGCCTGGTGATCCAGTACACCGATGTCGACGGCAATGTCGGCAACGGCAAGGACGGTCCGTTCATCGATTTCGTCAACGCCATGACCAATATCCCCGGGCTGCCCGCGCGCCTCAACGACGCCTTCATGGAACCGAATATTGCGCCTAAGCGCAGTAAGAATGCCGGCATGAACATGCGCGCCCAGGACCCAGTCGGCAACGCACGCCGCATGGACTGGATTGCGCTGACGCAGATGTTCAACGGCTCCGGCGACAACCGCCGCGGCAAGTACAAATCGAGCTATCAGATCAAGCCGACACTGGCGGCGCCGGTTGCCGGCAGCGACCAGCTGTGGGAAGTGCTGTACGTCTACGGCAACGATCCGCGCCTCAACGCCTCGCTGGTGCAGATCGATTCGTATGGCGGCGCCGTCAATGCATTCATGGGCAGCCATGAAACCTGCGTGCCGCAGCGGGAGTCGATTTTGAAAAGCCAGTTCCAGACCTACTGGACCGATGCCGCCGACGACGAATTCCACATGGCCTGGCTCAGCCGCCTGTTCCATGCCTACATCCTGGCTTATACGCCCGAAGCCAGCGCTGGCAAGCCCTATCCTTCGAGCGACTGGCAAGGCTGCTACATCAATTATCCCGATGTCGACATGAAATACAGTGACCCGGCGCACACCAGGGTCGATCCGCAATGGCCGGCCCTGTACTACATGGACAAGGCGCAGTTCCTGGTTGCGCTGAAACAGAAAATCGATCCGGGCAATCTGTTCCGGCATGAAATGTCGATTCCGCTGCAAATGCCTTGACGGCCGGCCCGGCGACACAAAGCGGGAAGAAAAGGCCGGATTCTCGGCAATCCGGTCAGCCGGTCTTCGCTATCAGCCCCAGCGGCAGCGCGGTGGTGGATTTGATCTGTTCCATCGAGAATGCCGATGACACACTATGCAGCTGGGTAATCTTGATCAGCTTCTTGTAAAAGGCGTCATAGCCCTGGATGTCCGTGGTGACGACTTTCAATAAATAGTCGACATCACCGCTCATGCGATGGAATTCCTGCACTTCCGGCAAGGCCATCACCGCCGCCGCGAACTTCGACAGCCATTTCTCGTCATGCTGGCCGGTGCGCACGCTGACGAACACCGTCACCGGCAAACCGATCTTCTCTCGGTTGACGATGGCGACGCGGCGCTCGATATAACCCTCTTCTTCCAGCCGCTTCAGGCGCTTCCAGCATGGCGTGCTGGACAGATCGATCTTTTCGCTGAGCGCGGCGACGGACAGGCTGCCGTCGATTTGCAGCGCCGCCAGGATGGCGTGATCAAATTTATCAAGTGCGTTCATGCTGTTTTGTAATATATATAGGTATAAATATTCTCCATTTTAGCAAAATTCCGGTATTTTTAGAATGTCTTCATCCCTCAGAAACAGTAGACTATTTACAAGCTTACTGTCCGATGAAAAACCATGATTGAAATTTATCTCGACGCCAACGCCACCACCGCCGTCCTGCCCGCCGCGATTGAAGCGGCCGCCCGGACCATGAAAGAGTGCTTTGGCAATCCCAGCAGCAGCCATGCCACCGGCATCCAGGCCAAGACCCTGATGAGCCAGGTGCGCCAGCGCGCCGCGCGCCTGCTCGGCGTCGGCGCCGGCCGTCTGATGTTCAACAGCGGCGCCACCGAGGGCATCCAGACCGCCGTTCTGTCCGCGCTGTGCGCCTTGCGCGAACGGCAGTCGGCCGGCCAGACTATCGGCCGCTTCCTGCTCTACGGCGCTACAGAACACAAAGCGGTGCCAGAGAGCCTGGCGCACTGGAACCGTTTGCTGGGCTTGCATCTGGAATTGAAAAAACTGCCGGTCGACCAGCATGGCCAGCACGATCTGGCAGCCCTGCGCCAGCTGGCCGGGGATGCCGCGCTGGTTTGCACCATGGCCGCCAACAACGAGACTGGGGTCATATCCGACCTGGCGCAGATAGAAGCCGTCTTGCAGCACAGCGGCAGCGACGCTTACTGGCTGGTCGACTGCGTCCAGGCGCTGGGCAAGATGCAGCTGGACCTGGCGGCGACGCGCATCGACTACGCCACGTTTTCCGGACACAAGCTGTATGCGCCAAAAGGCATAGGCATGCTGTATGTGCGGCCGGGAGCGCCTTTCACGCCATTGATCATGGGTGGCGGCCAGGAATCCGGACTGCGTTCCGGCACCGAAAACATGGCTGGCATCGCCGCCCTCGGCGCGGTACTGGGCGCCCTGGAAAACGGCGTCACCTTCCGCAGCCACCAGCAGCTGCACGGCTTCAGTGCACGCCTGGTCGCCAGCTTGCGGATCGCCTTTCCCGACATCGTGTTTAATCAGCCGCTGGAAAAGACCCTGCCGACCACGCTCAATTTCTCCGTGCCGGGACTGGCCAGCAAGGAATTGCTGGACCTGTTCGACGCCGCCCAACTGCGGGTCAGCTCGGGCAGCGCCTGTTCCGCCGCCAAGAGCGCCCCCAGCTATGTGCTGGAAGCGATGCAGTTGCCGCACTGGCGCAGCAGTTCCGCGATCCGCATGTCGTTCGGGCCGCTGGCCGACGACGCCTTCATCAGCGCTGCCTGTGCGCGCATCGAACATTGCGGCCTGGCCTGGCGCCAGGGCGCTGCCGCCTCCATGCCATCGGCTGCTGCCGACCCGGTGGTACGCTTCAATCTGGAAGGCGCCAATGCCTGGCTGGTGGCGGATGACGCCAGCCGCAGCTGCGTCATCATTGATCCATCGCCATTGCTGGCGCCTCGGCTGGCCAGCCATGTGCGCAACCACGGTTATCAGCTGCGCGCCATTCTCAGCACCAAGGCGCAGCCAACGCAGGAAAGCGCTCTGCTCGAACTGGCCCGGACGCTGGGCAACGATGCCGGACCTGACGCCGGCAACGATGCCTTTGGCTGGCCGGCGCCGGGCAGTTCCGAGCTGGTGCTGGGTGCACGGAAATTCCTGTGCAAGAGGCAGGGTGAGCACCAGGTCTATTTGCTGGGAAGCGCCGGAGACGAACAGTTTGCCCCACATTTTGCCTTCATCGGCGCATTGCCGGCAGCGGCGATCGAGTCCACGCTGATCGAGCCGGACACACTGCTATGTCCGGCGCGCGATGAAACCAGCCGGCTGTGCACCAGCCTGCGCGCCGAGCAAAACCCTGCGCATGAAGAAAGCGCCAGCGGCATGCACCTGGAAGCCGCCGCACTTGAGCAATTCCTTGCCGCCCATCCGGGCGCACTGCTGATTGACGTGCGCGAGGCCTATGAACAGGCGGCAGGGATGACTTCGGCGCCCGGCCAAACGGTCCTGCATGTGCCGCTCAGCCGCCTCACCTCCCATCTGAGACTATGGCTGCGCGGTGCTCCCGTGCCGCTGGTGTTTTTCTGCCGCAGCGGTAACCGCAGCGACAAAGCCGTGGCTTGCCTGCGCCGGCTCGGCTACCAGAACGCCTGGAACCTCAGCGGCGGCCTTGCCCTGGGTAATCCGGCGCTCAGTCTAGACTACCCCACGGCAGCCTGAAAACAGCCGTTTTTTACACCGCCCGCAGCCTTTGCCTCTAAGACCGCAGGCGGCTGCCTTGCCCCGCCCATCACACAAGTTGACACTCCGGGCATTGCCGCTTACATTACTGACTCTTAAGTCAGTTATTTGCAAAACCAAGGATTCATGAACTGCCCTTTCAGCTCCAAACCCCGTTGGGCGCGCCGCAAAGAGGCGCGTCCGCAGGAATTGCTGGCGGCCGCGCTGGATATATTCGTCGAGCGCGGCTTTGCCGCCACCCGGCTGGGCGACGTCGCGGCCAGGGCCGGCGTCTCGAAAGGGACGCTGTATCTGTATTTCGAGAACAAGGAAGAGCTGTTCAAGGCCGTGGTGCGCGAAAACATGCTGCCGATCCTGGATGAAGCCGAAGACATCATCGACGGCTACGGCGGCAGCAGCGCCGACCTGTTCCGCGAGCTGATCCTGGGCTGGTGGGAGCGTATCGGCGCCACCAAGGTGGCCGGCATCACCAAGCTGATGATGGCGGAGTCGAGCAACTTCCCGGAACTGGCGACGTTTTACCGCGAAGAAGTCAGCGTGCGCGGCGACGCCATGATCGTGCGCATGCTGGAGCGCGGCGTCGAACGCGGCGAATTCCGCGCGATCGACGTGCGCCAGACTGCCAACGTGGTGATCGCGCCGGTGATCATGCTGATGATGTGGCAACAAGCTTTCAACCCCTGTCATGCGGAACCGCTGGATTCGGCAAGCTATCTGGAAAGTTTCATCGATTTGTGCCTGAACGGCTTGCAGAAGTCGCCGGATCCGGCTTCTGCCTGAGCATGGACCATGCCGAGGCGCCGTAAACCGTGGATTACCGTTGCACATCGGTGTTTTGCCGGGTTTGCCGCAGCCTGCGATAGGTTTTTGAGGGTGGCCTTTGATAGAATGAGCCCTTTATTTTTCATTACCGAGCCTTAACCATGAATATCGAACAAGCCCGCTTCAATATGATCGAACAGCAAATTCGCCCGTGGAACGTGCTGGATCTGGACGTTCTGGAATTGCTGACGGTAGTCCGCCGCGAGGATTTCGTGCCGGCCGCCTACAAAAGCCTGGCATTTTCCGATACCGAGATCCCGCTGCCGGGCGCCAACGGCGAAAGCATGCTGGCGCCGAAGGTAGAAGCGCGCTTGCTGCAAGAAGCTGCCGTCAAGAAGCATGAACAAGTGCTGGAAATCGGCACAGGCTCGGGCTATATGGCAGCTTTGCTGTGTTACAAGGCAAGGCACGTCACCACGGTGGAAATCGATCCGGAACTGAAGGCGCTGGCCGCCGGCAACCTGGCTGCCTATGGCATCACCAACGTCGACGTCGTGCAAGGCAACGGCGCCCAGGGCTGGGACCAGAGCGAAACCAAGCGCTTCGACGTGATCGTCATCTCCGGCTCGCTGGCGGTGCTGCCGGATGCCTTCCTCAAGCAACTCAATGTCGGCGGCCGCATCATCGCCATCGTCGGCGACGCGCCTGTGATGCTTGCGCAGATCATCACCCGTACCGCGGACACCAGCTACAGCACGGTCAACCTGTTTGAAACCGACGTCAAGCCGCTGCGCGAAGCCGCTGTACATTCACAGTTCAAGTTCTAATCGAGCCTATGCAACATCTAACCGCCTCAGAACTGGCCGCCTGGATCGCCGATCCGCAGCGGCCGACGCCGTTGTTGCTGGATGTGCGCGAACCCTGGGAATACCAGACCTGCCACATCGCGGCAGCGCAGCTGATGCCGATGCAGACGGTGCCGGCGCACCTGAACGACCTGGAGGAAGAGCAGGCCATCGTCTGCATCTGCCACCACGGCGCACGCAGCATGCAGGTCGCCGCCTTCCTTGAGCGCCACGGCTTTTCCGCGGTAAGCAACCTGACCGGCGGCGTCCATGCCTGGGCGCAGCAGGTTGATCCGGCCATGCCGACCTACTAAACCTGCCGACATCGCTGCGGAGAGTGTAATGCGCAATACCCTGATTGCCTCCTTGATTGCGAGCGCGTTGCTGACCATGAACGCGCAAGCCGTAGACCTGGTGCAAACCTACCAGCAGGCGCTGGCCAACGACCCGGTCTACACCAGCGCGCGCTATGCGCTCAGCGCCGGCAACGAAGCCAGCGTACAGGGCCGCGCGGCGCTGCTGCCGGTGGTCGGCTTCGGCGGCAATTACAGCCGCTCCGGACAATCCTGGAACACCATTACCAACAATTACAGCCTGCAGCTGACCCAGCCGCTGTTCCGGCCGGCCTACTGGCAGCAGTACCAGGAAAGCAAGCTGTCGGTGGCCGCCAGCGAGGTCAGGTTCGCCCAGGCGCAGCAGGATCTGATACTGCGCGTCAGCCAGGCTTACTTCGATACGCTGACGGCGCAAGACGTACTGGCTTTCCTGCAAGCGCAGCAAAGCGCGATTGCCGAGCAGCTGGCTTCCGCCAAGCGCAATTTCGAAGTCGGCACTGCCACCATCACCGATACCAATGAAGCGCAAGCCAGCTACGATCTGGTGATCGCGCAGGAAATCGCGGCGACCAATAACCTGGAAGTCGCGCGCAACGTGCTGCGGCAAATCATCGGCAAACCGCCGGCGCCATTGGCGACCTTGCGCCCTGGAGTGCAGCTGAGCGGGCCGCAGCCGGCTGCGATAGAGACCTGGGTCAGCAGCGCCGAGGATCAGAATTTCGGTGTGATCGGCCAGCAGATCGCGCTGGATACGGCCAAGTACGACATCAAGAAAAGCCGCGCCGGCCATTTGCCCACAGTCGACCTGATCGCCAGCCGTGCGCACTCCGATGTCAGCGGCAGCGATATCCCTTTCAACAATATCTCGCAGACGGCCAACTCGATCGGCGTGCAGTGGACCATTCCGCTGTATGCCGGCGGAGCGGTCAACAGCAGCGTGCGCCAGGCAGTAGCGCTGGAAGACAAGGCTCGCTCCGATCTGGAAAATGCGCGCAGGACCGCGGCATTGAATGCGCGCCAGGCTTATCTCGGCGTCAGCAGCGGCCTGGCCCAGGTGAAGGCCTTTGAGGCGGCGGAAATTTCGAGCCAGTCCTCGCTGGATTCCAACCGTTTGGGCTACCAGGTCGGCGTGCGCATCAATATCGATGTGTTGAATGCGCAACAGCAGCTGTTTTCCACGCGCAGGGATCTGGCCAAGGCGCGCTATGACACGCTGATGAACAGCCTCAAGCTGAAATCGGCGGTGGGCACCTTGAAAGAAGAAGATCTGCAGCAGATCAATCTCCTGCTGGCGCCGGCTGTCTATTAAATCCGCCGGCCCATGCATCCGGCCGAAAGCCGCAGCCGGCGGGGCTGCGCGGCCATAGCCACTATCCTGAACCCGCACCCGGCCGCTACCTTGTAAGAGCGGTCCGAAACGTTCAGGCAGGCGGCGTCTTGAGCATGAACGGCGAGGTCTTGAACATGTGGATGCAGTTGTCGACCACCTTCGATACGTTCTCGGTGAGATCGAAGCTGTGCGGGCTGAAGGTCCAGTTATTCAAAATACCAAACAACAGTCCTTGCACCATGACCGCAGCCAAGATAGGATCTAGATCGCGCGGCAGCTGCCCTTTTGCAACCGCAAATCGCAGCAAGCGTTCTATATCGGTACGTCCTTGCAAGAAACACTCATGCTGGCGGATATAAATCGGATCCTGCGGGTCCACCAGTTCGCACTTGTGCAGAACGATTTCAAAGATTTTGCGCGACTGTGGATTGAGCGTCGCTTCTTGCAAGGTAAACAAACATCGGTTGCGAAATTGATTTAACGGATCGTGCGCATTTTCGTCGGCGGTTTTTTCGATCATCGCTTCCATCGGCAAGCGCACGCGCTCGCACATGGCATCGAATAAATCGCTCTTGTTCTTGAAGTGCCAATAGATAGCACCGCGCGTCACGTCGGCTGCACTGGCGACATCCGCCAGCGTAGTGCGCGCCACGCCGTACCGGTGAAACACTTCCGCCGCCGCATCCAGGATGCGGCCACGCGTTTCCAGTGCTTCTTCTTTTGTACTTCTAGCCATTTTGAGCCGACCTCCAAACCGTTACGATAAGTTGTGCATTTGCAGCAAATAATTAAACAGCAACATATACTCAGCATCGCCATTCATGCAAGTCAATACATACATTCGTGCATGTATGTATAATAGCAGGATTCCGGCTGCTCGACCCGCTTTCCGCTAGCGTAGGGTTCCGTAGCCTCCGGTGCACCAAAGCAATTACTTATATATCCTATGTCATTTCCAGAAGCAGAGTCACCTGTCAGATTTGCAGTCTTTCCTCAATTACCGTGCGAGAATTTTATGAATTCAGTTAGCTCTATCAGTCGTCTCACGCGTATCACCCTGGCTGTCGCGGTATTGTCCGCGGTCGCTGCCTGCGGCAAAAAGCCGGACGCCCAAGGTGCGCCACCCCCAGCCGGTGTTTCCATCATTACTATCGCACCGGAACGGCTGGCTCTCACAACCGAATTGCCAGGCCGCCTGGAAGCTACCCGCATCGCCCAGATCGGCGCCCGCGCCGCCGGCATCGTGCTCAAGCGCAGCTTCCGCGAAGGCAGCGACGTCAAGGCCGGCCAGACTCTATACCTGATCGATCCGGCGCCGCTGCGCGCGACCTACGACAGTGCGCAGGCAGCGCTGGCCAAGGCTGAAGCAAATCTGACCACCGCTACGCTGAAAGCCCAGCGCTACAAACCGCTGGTCGAAGTGAATGCCGTCAGCAAGCAGGATTACGACGACACCGTGGCAGCGCAGAAGCAAGCCGCGGCAGATGTCGCCTCGGCCAAGGCCACGCGCGAAACCGCCAGCCTGAACCTGGGCTACGCCACTGTCACTTCGCCGATTTCCGGCCGCATCGGCAAGGCGCTGGTGACCGAAGGCGCACTGGTCGGCCAGGGCGAAGTCACCCAGCTGGCGACCGTTCAGCAGATCGATCCGATCTACGTCAACCTGACCCAGTCCAGCACCGACATCCTGAAACTGCAGGAAGCGATGCGTAACGGCCAGCTGCAAAGCGCCGGCCAGGGCCAAGCCAAGGTCACCTTGGAAACCGAGGACGGCCACGCCTACCCGCAATCGGGCAAGCTGCTGTTTTCCGACCTGACAGTGGATCCGAATACCGGTTCGGTCACCTTGCGTGCCGAGTTCCCGAATCCGGACCATAGCCTGCTGCCGGGCATGTACGTGCGCGCCAAGCTGGAGCAGGCTGTCAATGCCGCTGCCCTGACCGTGCCGCAACAGGCGGTCCAGCGCGACCTCAACGGCGCTTCGGTGTTCCTGGTCGGCGCCGACAACAAGGTAGCAGTGCAGCCGGTGAAAGCCGACACTGCACAAGGCGACAAATGGATCGTCACCGAAGGCTTGAAAGCTGGCGACAAGGTCATCGTCGATGGTTTGCAAAAGGTGAAACCGGGCGCTGTGGTCAATCCATCGCCTTGGAAACCGGGTGCCGCTGCAGCAAATGCAGCCGCAGCCGCCGCTCCGCAAGCTGATTCAACATCTAAAGCTAAATAAGGAGCCTACTGATGGGCAAGTTTTTCATCGACCGCCCCGTGTTTGCGTGGGTGCTCGCCATATTCATCCTGCTCGGGGGTGCTCTGGCGATCACGCAATTACCGGTGGCCCAGTATCCTTCGATTGCACCGCCGACGATTGTCGTCAGCGCAGCCTATCCCGGCGCTACCGCTCAAACCATCGACGATAGCGTTACCAGCCTGATCGAACAGGAAATGAACGGCGCCGACGGCTTGCAGTACATCGAGTCGCAAAGCCAGGCCGACGGTTCGGTCTCGATCACCGTAACGTTTTCGCCGGAAACCAACGCCGACCTGGCAGCGGTGGATGTGCAGAACCGCCTGAAACGGGTGGAAGCACGGCTGCCTGCGGTGGTTACGCAGAACGGCGTGCAAGTCACCAAGTCGCGCAGCAACTTCCTGATGTTCATCGGACTTTCATCGACCGACGGCAAGCTCGACCCGATCGCGCTGGGCGACTATCTGTCGCGTAACGTGCTCAATGAAATCAAGCGTGTGCCAGGCGTCGGCCAGGCCCAGCTGTTTGGCACCGAACGCGCCATGCGCATCTGGATCGACCCAGCCAAACTGGTCGGCCTGAACCTGACACCAGCCGATGTCACCGCCGCCATCACCGCGCAAAATGCGCTGGTCGCAGGCGGTACGCTGGGCGATCTGCCCAGCCCTGGCACGCAGCAGATTTCTGCCACCGTGGTCGCCACCGGCCAGCTGAATACCGTCGAACAATTCGGCAAGATCCAGCTGCGCGCCAATTCGGACGGTTCCATCGTCCGTCTGCGCGATGTTGCGCGTATCGAAATCGGCGGCCAGTCTTACGCCACCGCCGGCCGCCTCGACGGCAAGCCGACTTCTTTCGTCGGCGTGCAGCTATCGCCTACCGCTAACGCCCTGGGCACAGCGACAGCGGTCAAAGCCAAGATGAAAGAGCTGTCCAAGTACTTCCCGGCCGGCGTCCAGTACGAGATCCCTTACGACACCTCGAAATTCGTCAAGATTTCGATTGAAGAAGTGGTCAAGACCCTGGTGGAAGCGATCATCCTGGTGTTCCTGGTGATGTACCTGTTCCTGCAAAACATCCGTTACACCCTGATTCCTACCGTCGTGGTTCCGGTGGCGCTGATGGGTACTTTTGCCACGCTGCTGCTGTTCGGCTTCTCGATCAACGTCCTCACCATGTTCGGCATGGTGCTGGCGATCGGTATCCTGATCGATGATGCGATCGTGGTGGTGGAAAACGTCGAGCGCATCATGAGCGAAGAAGGCTTGTCGCCGCGCGAAGCAACCCGCAAGGCGATGGGCCAGATTACTGGCGCGCTGATCGGTATCACCCTGGTGCTGATCGCGGTGTTCATCCCGATGGCATTCTTCAGCGGCGCGGTGGGCGCTATCTATCGCCAGTTCTCGCTGTCGATGGTGGCTTCGATGGTGTTCTCGGTATTGATGGCATTTACACTGACGCCGGCGCTGTGCGCCACCATCCTGAAACCGGTGGAAAAAGGCCATCATCACGAGAAAAAGGGCTTCTTCGGCTGGTTCAACCGCAAATTCAACGCGACCACCAACCGCTATCAAGGCGTCGTCGCCAATATGCTGAACAAGACCGTCCGCTACCTGCTGGTATATGGCGCCATCCTGATCTGCGTGGGACTGCTGTACACGCGCCTGCCGGCATCGTTCCTGCCGGCCGAAGACCAGGGCTACATCATCACCAACGTGCAGTTGCCTGCCGGCGCCAGCAGCAACCGCACCCTGGAAGTAATCAAGCAGATCGAAGCGTATTACGCGAAACTGCCTGCGGTGGCCAATGTGGTGGCGATTACCGGCTTCAGCTTCTCCGGTAACGGCCAGAATGCCGGCCTGGTATTCACGCCGCTGAAGGACTGGAGCGTGCGCGGACCTGGCGAGTCGGCCGATGCGATTGCGGGCAAGGCGTTTGGCGTGTTCTCGCAGATCAAGGACGCCATCGTCTATCCGCTGAATCCGCCGCCTATCCCGGAACTGGGTAACGCCACCGGCTTCACCTTCCGCCTGCAAGACCGTTCAGGACAAGGCCATGCGGCGTTGACCGCGGCGCGTAACCAGATGCTCGGCATGGCTGCACAAAGCAAGATCCTGGCTGGGGTTCGTCCTGAAGGCCTTGAAGATTCGCCGCAGCTGCAGCTCAACATCGACCGCGACAAGGCGAATGCGCTGGGCGTTTCGTTCAGCGCCATCAACAGCACGCTGTCAACCGCGCTCGGTTCTTCCTACGTCAATGACTTCCCGAACCAGGGCCGTCAGCAACGCGTGATCGTGCAAGCCGATGCGAAGCAACGTCTGCAACCGGAAGACCTGGCCAGGCTGTATGTCAAGAACACCCAGGGTACCATGGTGCCGTTCTCGTCGTTCACCAGCTCGGAATGGATCAAGGGTCCGGTGCAGCTGACGCGCTACAACGGCTATCCGGCGATGAAGATCTCCGGCGGCGCTTCGCCTGGCCATAGCACCGGCGAAGCGATGGATGAAATGGAAGCGCTGACCGCCAAGCTGCCGCCAGGCTTCGGCTTCGAATGGACCGGCCAGTCGCTGGAAGAAAAGACTTCCGGTTCGCAAGCGCCGATGCTGTACCTGCTGTCGCTGATCGCTGTATTCCTGGTGCTGGCGGCGTTGTATGAAAGCACATCGATTCCGCTGGCGGTGATGCTGGTGGTGCCGCTGGGTATTCTCGGTGCGCTGCTGGGCGTTACCTTGCGCGGCATGCCGAACGACGTCTACTTCAAGGTCGGGATGATTACCGTGGTCGGTTTGTCGGCCAAGAATGCGATTCTGATCATCGAATTCGCCAAAGACCTGCAGGCTGAAGGCAAGGGCCTGATCGAAGCGACGCTGGAAGCAGTCCACCTGCGTTTCCGGCCGATCCTGATGACTTCGTTTGCGTTCATCCTCGGCGTGTTGCCGCTGGCGATCAAGACCGGCGCCGGTTCAGGCAGCCAGCGCGCCATCGGTACCGGCGTCATGGGCGGCATGATCACTGCGACTGTACTGGCGGTATTCCTGGTGCCGGTGTTCTTCGTGGTGGTACGCAGTTTCTTCAAAGGCAGCGAACGCCAGCAAAAGCTGCACGATGCCAACAAAAAAATAGATGTGGAGAGTCAGCATGTTTAATATGACAATTGCTGCGTCATTACCCAAGAACCTGACCGGCGCCCTGCTGCTGGCAGGCGTGCTCTCGGGTTGCACCTTGGCGCCGACCTACGTGCGGCCGGAGGCGCCGGTAGCCGGCAGCTATCCGGCTGCGGCTGACGGCAAGGCGCAATACGATGCGGTGGAACTCGGCTGGCGCGAATTTTTCCCGGACCAGCGCCTGCAGGCGCTGATCGCATCCGCGCTGGAAAACAACCGTGACCTGCGCACCGCTGCCTTGAATATCGAGGAAGCACGGGCGCAGTACGACATCACCGCTGCCGACGCCCTGCCTAACTTCAACGGCAACTTCAGCCGCACCCGCGGCCGCACCGCAGCGTCCCAGCTGCTTCCCGGCCAGCCTGCGGTAGGCACCTCTTACCAGGTCGGCTTGAACATGACGGCTTTCGAGCTGGATTTCTTCGGCCGCGTACGCAGCCTGAAAGATGCAGCCCTGGCAAGTTACCTGGCCACGGAAGAAGCACGGAAATCGGCGCAAATCAGCCTGATTTCGCAAGTTGCCCAGGCTTACCTGACGGAACAGTCGTATGCCGAACAGCAGCGCCTGGCGCAGCAGACGCTGGACAGCCGCCTGGACGACTACAAGCTGGACAAGATGCGTTTCGACGTCGGTGCTTCGTCGGCGCTCGACCTGCGCAACTCGGAAACGCTGGTGCAGTCGGCACGCGTATCCTTGGCCACGCTGGTGCGCCAGCGCGGCCAGGCTACCAATGCCTTGGTGCTCCTGGTCGGCAAGCCGTTAGGCGAACTACCGGCGTCGCAATCGCTGTCGGATGAAAAGATCGTCAGCGAAATCCCGGCCGGCCTGCCGTCCGACTTGCTGAACCGCCGCCCGGATATCCGCCAGGCAGAGCAGCAGTTGCGCTCGGCCAACGCGAATATCGGCGCCGCCCGCGCCGCCTTCTTCCCGACCATTTCGCTGACAGCGGGGATCGGCAATTCCAGCAGCTCGCTGGGCAACCTGTTCTCGGCAGGCAGCCGCACCTGGTCGTTCGTGCCGCAACTGACGCTGCCGATCTTTGAAGGCGGACGCAACCGCGCCAACCTGTCGCTGAGCGAGATCCGCAAGAATCTGGCGATCGCCAGCTACGAAAAGACCATCCAGAGCGCATTCAGGGAAGTATCCGATGCGCTGGTCGCCCGCGGTACGTTGGATGAGCAGCTGGCGGCGCAGGACGCTTACGTCAAGGCCCAGGAAGAACGCGTGAAACTGACCGATCTGCGCTACAAGAACGGCATCGCCAGCTCCACCGATCGCCTGAATGCGCAGCGCGATCTGTTCACGGCACAGCAAGCCTTGATTCAGACGCGGCAACTGCGTTTGAATAATGCGATCGATCTGTACCGCTCGCTGGGCGGCGGCTTGAATGAAAATACCGTCGTGGCGGCGAAATCCTGACCTGGGTTCAGCCAACGCACTGATGTAATGAAAAACGCCGCACTTGTGCGGCGTTTTTACTGGTCGCTTTCGTTCAAATAAAGACGAACGCAAAGGATACAGCGCCGGCTACGGAAACGACTCTTAGCTGATCACTGCAGCGGCCAGGAAACCTTCTGCAAGGGCCACCTGCCTAAAATGGAATAAGGAAGATTCTGGCCAATATGGCGATGTAGCAATACGAATTCGCGCACCGTCCACTCTACCGCTGCTACCGCATGGCTGGGAACTGGCTCGGGCTCATACAGCAATGTCACATGAGGCGTCATGCTTGCAGGAATACCCTTAACACCGAAACGGCGCAGCCTGCCTGCCAGACCTTGATGCAGAGTCTCCAAACCGATAACGCCCTCGTCGCCGCAAAGAACAATGGGGTAATTTCCTGACACGCTGGATTTGTTACGAAAGGTCTGGACGTGGTCGAACCGGACTCTAAACGCCGTCTGTTCAATCTGTGAAGCGGCGCCAGTCGCGGCAGCAAGCACATCATGCGGCAGTCCCAGATATTCGCCCAGGATCGCAAGAGTAATGTGCAACTGTCCTGTATGAACCGCTGCGCCGTGCAAATCATGCTCTAGGCGCAACGCCTGAGTAACTTGTTCAATGCGTGTAGCAGCGGGCTTTGCCGGTAAAACGGCAAAAAGCAAGCGGTCTGTCGGTTTTTGCGGATAATCGAAACCGGGCAACGATGTCTTTCTGATAGACATACAATGGGTTTTCCTTCAAAAAATCTGCTTATTCACAGATTACCGGAAAACGCGGTTTTGATCGCAGATGGACGCCTAATCCACATTATCGGGTTGATACCGATCCAGCCAACGCACATCAGCTGGCCGCCACTACCTCGCCAGCTTGCCGTGACTGGCCTGAGCGAATCTTGAACCACAAGATGCCCAGCCATTCATGCAAGGCGTAATCGCTACGGCGCAAGCCAAATGGCGTCAGCAACGCCAAGGTGCGCGCAGTTGCCCCGCGATTCTAGGTTCCCAATCTAAGCAATTGATCGATCACTTGATCAACCCCTGCTTTCCAGTTATGGGAATCTACGTCTAGTACGTCCGAAAGCATCGCCATTTTGAGGCGCGAATTTTCTAGACGTCTGACTGGAAACAGATACCGCGATGGGTACAAAGTGAATTTGCACAGGATTCGACTTAAGCGCTAATTCACCAACATGGGCTAGATTAACAGTATGGAACGCGGGGCCATGGGGGGATAGGTCTCCCGTAGCAGTCAAATTGCAAACTCCACTGTTCCGTGCCAGGGCATCGAAAGCAACACTTTAGTTGCGGAATCAGGGCAGAATAAAGTTTTATTTTGACAATGCTAAATAGATGAAAATTAAGCAATCAAATAGGGGAGTTTTATAATGAGCTTGTGAAATCGGTTAAAATAGTGGCCTATTGCACTTAATAACAAACGCCCTGCAGAGTAGCACGGCCCCTGGTAGGTGCTGCCATATTCCGAAGGTGTTAATTATAATGAATAGAGCTAGAGTTGTCGCTATTACGCCTTATCTACCAGATTCCGTTGTCAGCAATGAGGAATTGGCGACACTGTTTCCCGAATGGACTGCGGAAAAAATATACAGCAAAACGGGAATTTCCGAGCGCCGCATATCGGCACCAGACGAAACTGCAGCCGACCTTGCGTTTCACGCAGCCGAGTCGCTATTTTTGTCGCATGACATTGATCGCTCCAGCATCGACTTTGTTTTGTTGTGTACACAGGCGCCAGACCACATTCTGCCGACCACGGCGTGCATTTTGCAAGAGCGGCTCGGTTTGCGCAACGATATTGGCGCAATGGATTTCAACCTGGGCTGTTCGGGGTTCGTGTATGGCTTGTCGCTGGCCAAAGGGCTGATTGAAGCCGGCACCATAAAGCGTGTATTGCTGCTCACGGCGGATACTTATACGAAGTTCATTCATCCGCTGGATAAAAGCGTGAGAACAATTTTTGGGGACGGCGCTGCCGCTACCCTGATAGAGCGGCATTCGTCGGAAACAAGTGAGATCGGTCCGTTCATTTTCGGCACCAACGGCGCTGGCGCAAAAGACCTTATAGTAAAGACTGGCGGCGCACGATTGCCGCGCATTTTGACGCCCGCACAAGAGTATTCGGATAACTCGGGCAACACGAGATCGGATGATCATCTGTTCATGGATGGCGCGGCCGTGATGACTTTTACACTCAAAGTGGTCCCGAATCTGGTGGCAAGTCTGCTGGATAAGGCGAACCTCACGATTGATGATATTGATCACGTGGTGTTCCACCAGGCAAATTCGTTTATTCTTGAGGCCCTGCGCAAGAAATGTCAAATCCCGGTTGAAAAATTCGTGGTGCATATGCGCTATTCAGGCAATACCGTATCGTCAACCATTCCAATAGCGTTGAGTTCGCTGAGTACTTCGAGCGACAAGAAACGCAAAGTGATGGTCGTAGGATTTGGTGTGGGCCTGTCTTGGGCAGGAACAATAATTGATTATTAGATTGACTCTTAGATAGGTTGGTAAATGGAAAAGTTATATTCTGAATTGGCGGACATCCTTGAAGTTGATCGTGCGACGGTCGGCCCTCAGCTGTCATTGGTCGAGCATGTGTGGGATTCCCTCGCGATTATTTCGACAATTGCGATTGTCGATGAGCTCTACAATGTGACACTGGACGGAGCAGCGCTCGGCAAGTGTGAAACAGTAGCCGACATCGAGTCGCTTATCACTCAGGCAAATGCATGAAAACAAGTCTTGACTTTGGTAGTGCATATCGACTCGAACGAGTCGCGATGCGCGGTGTTGTGACGGTGTTACCCCGGCATGAAATCGACAACCAAGGTTTCGTAGAACGCTTTGGCGCGGATTCGGTGCACGATGTCGTTAAGATGATCGGTGTGCAGACCCGGTACTGCGTGGAGGACGGAGTAACGACTTCTGATTTGTGCTTTCAAGCCGCACAAACGCTACTGGGTCGCCTGGGCTGGGACAAGACTTCCGTTGACGCCCTCATTTTCGTGTCCCAGACACCGGATTATCGCTTACCCGCAACTGCCTGCGCCTTGCAAGGCCGGCTGGAGCTTGGCAATACATGCGCGGCATTCGATGTTAACCTCGGATGCTCTGGCTATACCTACGGCTTATGGCTTGCTTCCACGTTGGTGCAGGGCGGTGCGCGACGGGTTCTACTATTAGCCGGTGATACCATCAGCAAGACCGTGGATCCCAGCGACCGGGCGACAGCGATGCTGTTTGGCGATGCAGGTACGGCGACAGCTCTGGAATATGATGAAGCTGCTGCGCCGGCGCATTTCGTCGTCGGCACGGACGGCAAGGGCGCCCGCAACCTGATCATTCCACAAGGCGGAGCTCGGGCACCTGATAGGCAAGATGCCCGCCTCGAAGGACGAGACCTTGGCTGCCTCTATATGGATGGCGGCGAAATTTTTAATTTCACGCTGAAATCCGTACCCGGCCTGGTGGCAAACACTCTTGAGTTTGCCGGACATACCGTCGATAGCGTGGATGGCTTTCTGTATCATCAGGCCAACGAATTCATGCTCAAGCATCTGGCGCGCAAGTCCAAGATCCCGCCAGAAAAATTCCATGTCAATATCGGGAAATACGGAAACACCAGTAGTGCATCGATCCCGCTATTGCTGACAACAAGTCTGCAAGAACGGCTCAAAACGCCAACCACATTGCTGATGGCTGGTTTTGGCGTCGGTTATTCCTGGGGTTCAGCGCTGTTGAAGATAGAGTCGCTGGTTTGCAATGAAACGGAATTCTATGATATTTGATTCACAAGCTTTCGCAGGCAAAAAATATCTGGTGACCGGCGCTTCCTCCGGCATCGGCAAGGCTACGGCTATCGGCCTCGCGGCATGCGGCGCATCGATTATTGCAATGGGCCGGGATGAAGTGCGTACCCGTGAGACGATTGCATTGCTGGCCCCTTCGGCTGATCACCAAGTCATGATTGCCGATTTTGCCGACGCCGACGCCGTGGCTACCGTGGTCAAGGACACGGCACTGCAAGCAGGCGGGATTGATGGCGTGTTTCACGGCGCCGGGCTGGAACTGAACCTGGCTATCAAGATGACCAAGCGCGCAAACATTGACAAGATCTTTGCTGCTAGCGTTTTCTCCGCATTTGGCATAGCGCGCGCGCTTTCGTTTCGAGGCGTCATACGAGATGAGGGCGGTTCTTTCGTGCTGATGTCTTCCGCTGCCGGACTGCGCGGCCAGACTGGCATGACGGCGTACTCGTCGTCCAAGGCTGCAATTGATGGAATGGTCCGTTCGCTGGCAGTCGAATTTGCGCCGCGCCGGATTCGTGTGAACAGCATCGCCAGCGGTGGAGTCACCACGGAGATGCATGAGCGCATGTCTAAGGCCCTGCCGGATAGCGCGATGGAAAATTATGAATCCAAGCATTTGCTGGGTTTCGGTAGCCCTGACGATATCGTGTCTGCGGCGATGTTTCTGCTTTCCTCCGGAAGCACCTGGATCACAGGCAGTACCATGGTGGTGGACGGTGGCTATTCGGTGAGATGATGAAGAAATACGTCATAGTCTGCGGCGGCGGTTTCGCCCGCGAAGTAATTTCATGGATTCGCCAGATCGCGACCGGACCGGCGCAAGGCGAAATCGTTGGCATCATTGACCACAGCCCGTCATGCCTGGAGGGTTTCGACTACGACGTGCCGTACCTTGGGTCAACCGCGGACTACCAGCCCCCGGCTGATGTCGAGCTTGTGCTTGCGGTGGGTAGTCCCAAGGCCAAGCAAGAGCTGACGTCCGCGCTCATTGCCCGAGGCGGCAAGTTTGCGACGATCATCCATCCGACGGCAGTGGTGGCTAGCAGCGCCAAACTGGGCACGGGTGTCATACTTTGCCCTTTGTCCGTGGTCTCCGCCGACGCTACAGTGTCGGACTTCGTTACCGTGAACGTGTTGAGTTCGATCGGCCACGATGCACAGATAGGCACTTTCAGCACATTGAGCGCTCATGTTGATGTAATGGGTTTTGCCAAGGTCGGCGATGGCTGCCTGCTGGGTTCAGGAGCGCGTGTCTTGCCCAAGGTCAAAGTTGGCGCGGGCTGCATGATCGGCGCCGGGGCAACTGCAATCCGTGGTGTGCCCGACGGCATGACCCTCTATTCCCAGCCTTCCAAACGGATGTAATCGTCGTATTTTGTAATATATTTTATGTGGAACTATCGGATGCCATCCCCGCAGCGTTGCAAACTATTGTCGTTGACTGAAATATCTGGGCAGAATTCAGGTCATGGAGAAAGTCGTGCTTGAGGATAAATTATCTCGTCACTATTGGCACATGATTGCTCACCGGACAGAGCTCCCTGCGAGCAACGATTTTCTTGTTCTAAAGTGGGCGCATGGCGACATTGTTTTATTTAACGATGCCGATGACATGATCGTGTTCGACAATCTTTGTCCACATCGCGGAACGCGCTTTTTTATCGAGCCGGCCGGCAACGCACCAGCTTATTGCCCTTATCACGGCTGGAGCTATCGTAATGGCGAGGTACGTATTCCAAATCCAGAACGCTTCAAGCCATGTGATCTGACGCGTGCACGATTGAACAAGTTTCAAGTTGACTGGTGCGGCGATTTCCTTTTTTTTGCAATCGAGCCATGCATGTCTCTGGTCGAGCAGCTAGGTAATACATCGACAACCTTGGAAGACATTTCGTTTAATATTTGCGGTCGTGCCGACCTGAATCAGTATGATTTCGAGTGCAATTGGCGCATAGCGCTTGAAAATGCCTTGGAGCCCTACCATATCGATCTTATTCATACGGATTCACTGGGCGTCTTGAAATTGCAAGATGGCGAAAACAAGTTCTATGGCCTCAATTCAGAATGGCGTGCAGAGGTCGGGGATGAGCGACTGGCTAAACGATTAAAGGCAATGCGTCGGCTGTTTTCGATCGATTTCCAATATGAAGGTTATCTAAGTCTTTATATTTTCCCCTATGCGATGCTCTCTTCAACATTTGGGTACTCATATTCTTTGCAGAATTTTTTCCCGTCGGCACAAGCTGGTCACACTCATTTTGCAAGCCGCCTGTTGACAGTACCAACCCCGGCGGCCAGTTCGTCCGCCACTACGGCATTTTTTGAGTCGACCGCAAAGGTCAACCGGCAAGTCTTTAACGAAGACCACGATATTTGTCGCCGCGTTTCTCCTTCTGCCTTGGAAACCCACGACATTCTTTCTGACACAGAAGAAAAAGTCCGTCATTTTCGCAAGGCTCTTGAGCAAGTCCGTACGGCCTAATTAGGAGAGCATTGCTACGCTGAGTTGTTCAGCACATTGTTGATTTCATTTGCTACGTTCAAACCCTGATCAGCTAACGATCGCCAGCTTGCTGTGACTGGCCTGAGAGGATTTTGAACCACAAGATCCCCAGCCACTCATGCAAGGCGTAATCGCTACGGCGCAAGCCCTCGCCCGATGGCAGAAAACTCAGCAGGGTAAGACGGTCGTGACTGAAAAATACGGTCGGTGCAATCACTACATCCAGCCCAGCCTGCGCAAACATCATTTGCGCGCGCGACATATGCATGGCATCCGTCACCAGCAGGATTTTCCTGACACCAGCCTGGCGCAGAATGTCTGCCGAGAATTTCGCATTTTGCGCAGTGTCGTCAGATGCTTCTTCGCGCCATTTTACCGGCACCCCGAAATCATCCTGCAGGCTAGCCGCCATCACTACCGCTTCCGATACGCGGGAACCATCCGGCATGCCGCCGGACACCAATACCGGCAGACCGGTCCGGCGCTGTAACCTGGCGCCGTACGCCAGGCGCGCCAGAGTCCGATAGCTTGGCACATCCTCACCCTGGTATTCAGGGGCATTACCCAGGCGGCCACCTCCCAATATGACAATTGCCTGCGCACCGCCCTCTGAAGTCATTTCCAGCGCCGGCACTCGCCGCTCAAGCGGGCCGACCAGCAACAAGGATCCCATTTCGCTGCTGAGCACAAGCAGCGTCAGCAATGATGCCAGGCTGAGCACCGCTCCAACGCTAGGGTGAGAGCGCCGCAAAAACAGACCCGCAATGCACAGCAAGATCAGATTGGCAGGTAGCAGCAGCAAGCTGCTCAGCACTTTGATGGCTATTACAGTTGCATGCATGTTCAGTAGTTACCCCTGATAAATGGCGTCAGCAACGCCACGGTGCGCGCAGTTGCCCCGCGATGTTGTCGCGCGAACTGGACGGCATGCTCACCCATCGCTAACCGTTGCAAATCGTTCTGCAACAGATGAAAGGCTGCATCCAACATATTGTCGACGTCGCTCACTCGTTGCGCCGCGCCGGCAGCGATCGCTTGTTCGGTGATATCGGAAAAATTGAAAGTATGCGGACCGATCAATACCGGCTTGCCGACCGCGAAAGCTTCGATCAGATTTTGTCCGCCCATCGGTAGCAGGCTGCCGCCGACGAAAGCCACATCGCACATGGCGTAATAAGCGAACATCTCGCCCATCGAATCGCCGACCAATACCTTGACGTGGGCCGGCACCGGCTGCTTGTCCATACTGCTGCGGCGCCATGGCGACAAGCCTTTCGCCGCCGCCATGGCGGCCACTTCGTCAAAGCGCTGCGGATGGCGCGGCACGATCACCACCAGCAAATCGGTCGGCAGCAAACTGAGGTTGGCAGGATCTTGCAAACGCTTGGACAGTTCCGCCAGGATCAATTCTTCCTCGCCCTCACGGGTGCTCGCGCACAGCAGCACTGAACGGCGACCAATCTGCTTCCGCAGCGCAGCGCCAAGCGCCAGCAAATCCGGCGACGGCGTGACGTCGAATTTCAGGTTGCCGGTAATCTGCACATTGCCGCCACCGAGCTGGCGCAAGCGTCCGGCGTCTGCATCGGTTTGCGCACCGACGCAAGACATTCCGCTGGCCGCCTCTGTCATCAGCGTAGCAAAGCGCTTGCCGCGCCGCAGGGAACGCTCCGACAGGCGAGCATTGACCAGCGCCACCGGCACCTTGAAGCGTCCGCACTGGACGATCAGGTTCGGCCACACTTCGGTTTCCATCAACAGGCACAGGCAAGGCGAAAAATGGCGCAGGAAGCGGCCAACCATCCAACCGGTGTCGTACGGCAGAAAGGATTGCAGCACACGCGGCAACTGCCCGAACAATTGCCTGCCTGTGTCTCGTCCGGTCGCCGTCATGTGCGTCAGCAGAATCGCATGCTCGGGATAGGCGTCGAGCAAGGCCTTGATCAAGGGTTCGGCCGCGCGGGTCTCACCCACAGACACTGCATGCACCCAGATGAATTTGCGCGCGGCAAATTGCGATGCCAGCGGCGGATAGAAACCGATACGCTCTGCCACATGCTGGCGGTAGCCCGGTTCCTTGCCGCCACGCCGCCACAAGCGCAGCAATACCATCGGCATCGCCAGCCACCACACTGCGGAATACAGCAAACGGATGCGCCAGGCCCGGCCTGCATCAAAACCCGATGCAGCCTTCATTCGGTCAGCACGCGGCCGGTCAGGCGGCGCAGGATCGCCAATGGGCTGGCGCCCGGATCGTATTGCTTGGCTGCCGGCAGGTGCAAGGTTTGTTCCATCATGTACTGGCCGGCCATTACCGCGTGTGGCGTCTGGTCGGAAAAACATACCCACACTGATCCGGCGGCAAACGGCTGTGTTACTTGCGGACCGTTTTTTTGATAGTCCGGATCGGATTTCATGGCGTCGTGCAGCTGCAGCATCAGATGATCATATTCGCTGCGCAGGGATTTGGTGATGTGCAGGGCATTCAGCGCCTGCGCCTGCCAGCGCGAATAGCTTTTTACGCGCGGCAGGAATCGCTGCGCGACATCTTCGAACGGTTCGCCGACGCGCCAGACGCGCGGCACGCCATCCGGATTGACATTGGCGAACACGCGCAGGATACGCTCGCCGTAATTCGGGCGCGATGGGAAAGCGTCGACATGCAGGCGACGGTCGTCGGCGCGCCAGGACTGGGCCCGGGTTTCCACCTGCATCGGCCGGTAGCTGGTGGGCGCCATGCGCAGTTCGCTGCGGGTGTCGGCATAGGCCGGCAGCAAGGAATGAATCAGTTGCTGCGCCTGGCTGCGGAAACGGCCGATCATGCAGGCCAGCGCGGCCTGGTCGGCGGCATCGCCCAGCGCCCCCTTGAGTTTGCCGTTGGCGTCGAGGCTGATGTTGCGACTTTTAGGGTCGCGGATTGCCGGCGTCAGGAAGCGCTGTTCGTCGGCGGTGAAGGCAAAGCTCAGATGGGGGAAGTACAGTACTTTTCCAGCCTCCAGCGCGGAAATCCAGGCTGAGTTGGGCGTGCTGATCTGCCAGTCGGCAATATCGATTTCAATAATTTGTTGTTCCATGTCCGTATTATGCCGCGTTGCAATGATGGCGTGAACTGCCAAGATAGGTCTTCCCCCGAACGAGGCAAGGCTGACGGGAGTTTCTTAGCCCAGAACTCTGATTGAGCACAACAGTAATTGACTATAAAGTAACTTCATCAAAAATATCAAAACATAAAATTGAAACAGATTGTGATTTTTATTATTTCTAACAATCTAGCTCGACTACAGTTAGTTCATATAAACAAAAATCGAAATTTTTTATCCCCGCCACATACACAGCGATACAAAATAATACATTGAGCCATATTTTTCATCTAAATTTCCATGAAAATCATATCGCCCCAATCCGGATATGATTTCGGTGAACAGCTGTCATAATATTTCAAAATTAAAATTTTTACATTTTTAAAAAGAAAATGATACATGCTGAATTTAAAAGATATTTCTAAAAAATATCCATTCTCAATGCTTTTAATATCTTTGCTTTTTCTGATCAAAGCACTGTATCTATCTTTTTGCATAACACCATTTTCAGCTGTTCCGGACGAAATCGGGCATTTTGCATACACCCAGGATATTGCATACGGCAAAGGGATCCCCGTACTAAGCCCCCCTTCGACGGGAAAGTCGGTGATAGGCGCCGACATTATGGGATATGTTGAGAAAACTACCGAATCTCAACCAGCATATAACTGGATTGCCCAACATCCTCCTATCTATTACATTATTGCAGCAATACCGTTAAAAATAGGAAGCCTGATAACCAGTAATGTAGATATTCTTTATTTTCTGCCGCGTATCGTATCCGCGTTATCCGGAGCCTTGCTTTTGCTGGTTCTCTTTCGGACTTTCAGGGTTGTTGGATTGGATTCATCACGCGCAACGGCAATCGCAGCATCAATTGGTTTTATCCCGATGATTTCACACTTATCTTCGGGCACCAATCATGATATGTCTCTTTTTCTATTTTCTGCCTTGGCCACTCATTTCTTTGCCAGCTATATTCTCAAACGAGAAATGAAAAGTGCGTATCTATGCGCAATATGGCTCTCGATTGCTGGCGGAACAAAAATGATGACTCCATTGGTTTTTCTAGTTCCGATGATATTTATTCTAATCCTCGAATTTCCGCGATCAAATCGAATCAAACACGCAATTGGAATTACCCTGACTTCAATATCTATACCAGCAATATGGATGATCCGAAATTATATATATTTCGGATCTCCTCTATATACATCTGGCACAAATAGAAAGCCAGGATTGGAAATTGCTTTAAATCAAAGTTTTTCGGAGTATATAAAATCACAACCGGTATTCGAGTCAATAGCTCATACATTTTATGGCATGTTAGGGCATATTGAATTCTCTCAAGGAAATTTATTTCTTGAATATGACGTGTTGCCACGTCATTTAGAATTCAACGGAATTACAGCGAATGGTGTGCCATAC
Source organism: Collimonas sp. PA-H2 (assembly GCF_002564105.1). Lineage (NCBI taxonomy): Bacteria > Pseudomonadati > Pseudomonadota > Betaproteobacteria > Burkholderiales > Oxalobacteraceae > Collimonas > Collimonas sp. PA-H2. Next base: position 3,408,592 of record NZ_PDBX01000001.1, on the reverse strand, counting down.
GATATATTTTTGTTCGTTTTATTCACTATGGCGTGCTTTTGCTTGATTTACATCTCAAAATTGGCATGGCATTCAATTCAAAAAGATAAAACACTTCATAATGATTATTCAATAATATTGAAAATAAACTCTCACCTTGTAAATAATAAATATCTATTCAAATTACTCATTGGCAGTATTTTCTTTGCATCATTTATCGCCATTCTCATCGGCCACGCCAGCTTTAACGATCCTGACAATTTTAAATCCATTGTATTTTCCTTTGTTCCAATATCGATATTTTTGGGAATTATGGCATTTTCCTTAGTTTTTTTCCCATTAAATGATACTGATAGAATTGCTCTTTATGGATTTATAATAACGTTATTTTTTGGCTCCATTTTTTTATACCATATTTATGGCGCTTATCTCGCAGAAGGTGTTTTGCGAGCGGTGCAAGGGAGATATTTTTACCCAATCATTCCCTTGATATTATTATCCGCTTCGATTGTATTGATGCGATTACGCATTCCTGGACTCATTATTAAAATTGGGACTATTCTATTGGCATGTGCAGAATTTTCTTTTTATATTAAAGAAGCAATCCCATTTTATCTTTCATATTAATTATGAAATATCTAAAATCATTTTCCGTTCTTTTTTTATGGATAGCCAGCTTTATAGTTTTTATTTTTATTTTTTTGAGCGGAGCATATTCAAAAAAATATAAACATACTGTCCTTGCTCCACCAGAAATATTAAAGCAGGTACCTGTCGGTGAATTGATAGCCGGTTTTCATCTTGAGCAACCCATCAATTGGAACTGGTTCAAAGATTCAAGATTGAACGCATCAGACACGCTTTGCATTAATCTTTTATTGGCAAACTTCAACGATCGAGACAATACCGGAATTTTTTCCGTTAGCTTGCAAGCAGAACATTTTTCACAAAAAATTTTACTCAATGCGCATCAAGTTCATGACAATGTCTATCAACCGTTTTGCTTTGATGCCCTGCCCCTACAAAATATCGCTGACAAGCCCATCAAGCTTGTCTTTGAAGGCATCAATAGTCTCCCGGGTAAGGCCATTACGGCTTGGATGACATCAGATACAGCGCGGGGGGAAGCACGTCTCAATAATCAGGAACTGAATCAGGCGCTTATCTTCTCCATCGACGCAGTTACAACATCCAACAAGAAACTTACCCAAGTGATCGTGCTAACCCTGTTATGCGGCTTAAGCATCTCGATATTGTTTTGGCCCACTAAATTAAAGCTACATTAAACCGGGCAGCAGATTTTTTCACCGCATGCATCAAATACGGAAGAAACAGAGCATTGTGAAACTGATTATCCAAATTCCCTGTTATAACGAGGCAGGAACCCTCGCCATCGCGCTTTCAGCGTTACCTAGAAAAGTCCCAGGGTTTGATAGCGTCGAATGGCTGATCGTTGATGACGGCAGTAGCGACGATACTGTCAAGGTTGCCCGGAAAAATGGCGTCGACCATGTTGTACGCCATACTCGCAATCAAGGCTTGGCACGTGCGTTCATGACAGGACTGGAAGCCAGCCTGCATCTAAAAGCGGACGTTATTGTCAACACTGACGCTGATAATCAATACAATGCGGATGATATCCCTGCTCTTACGGCCCCTATTGTCGCTAACCAAGCAGATATCGTAGTTGGCGCACGTCCGATTGAGACAATCAAGCACTTTTCGCCGCTGAAGAAGCTGCTGCAAAAATTAGGCAGCTGGGTGGTCCGTGTCGCCAGCAAGACCGACATCCCGGACGCCACCAGCGGCTTTCGCGCCATCAGCCGTACTGCCGCCCAAAACATGACTGTTTTTAGCAGTTACACCTACACACTGGAAACCATCATCCAGGCCGGCCAGAAAAACATGAGCATCACCTCGGTGCCGATCCGGGTGAATGGCGATTTGCGGCCGTCACGGCTGGTCAAAAGCATCTCATCGTATGTAACGCGGAGCATAGTCACTATCGTCAGGATTTTCATCATCTATCGTCCTTTTCGCTTCTTTGGATCGATTGGCGCGGTGTTGTTTGGTGCTGGCCTCCTGGTTGGCTTGCGCTTCATGTGGAAATATTTCGTCGGAGAAGGCGGCGGCCACATACAGTCCTTGATTCTCGGCGCCGTTTTGCTGGGAATGGGGTTCCAGACCATGCTGGTAGCTTTTTTGGCGGATCTGCTGGCAGCCAACCGCAAACTGACCGAAGACGTACGCTTTCGGTTAAGGGACGACAAAGACGCAAACGCAGTCCTGGATCATTCGATTGATCAAGATATGCAACTGGTGTCGTCACCTGACGACATCGCCGCTTAAGCAGACCATATGAAAATCGTCCTGTGGGGTACTTATGATATTGGCAAACCAAGGGTAAGGTTGCTGCGCGACGGCATCCGGAAAAACGGCTTTGAATTGATCGAGTGCCATACAGATATCTGGAACGGTATCGAAGACAAAAGCCAGATCAGCGGCGTCTTCAGCAAGCTCACCTTTATGTTCCGTCTCTTTTCCTGCTATCCATCCCTGGTCTGGCGATATCTGCGATTGCCGGCACATGCTCTTGTTCTGGTCAGCTACCCAGGCTTGTTCGATGTATTGGTCATCCGCTGCTTCGCCTGGTTGAGGCGCGCGCCGGTAGCTTGGGATGTATTTATCTCGGCCTACGATACTGTCGTCGATGACCGGCGTTTGTTCGGTGTCCGCCATCCAGTTGCCCGTTTGCTGTGGGGGCTGGAATGGCTCGCCGTCAGAGCGGCCGACGGTGTCTTCATGGATACAGAAGCACACGCCAGACGAGTGGAAGAACTCTTTCGTTTGCATGGCGGCGAATGCGGCATGGTGTCGGTGGGCGTGGAAACAGAAAAATTTCCAGCTTCCCCTGCACCCTTCCCCCGCCCGCGCAAACCCTTGCAAGTACTGTTCTACGGCCAGTTTATTCCCTTACATGGGATCGGATATATTGTAGAAGCCGCCGGCTTGCTGCGTGACGAAGAAATAGATTGGATATTGATCGGGAAGGGGCAAGAAACGCCGCGTATCCGCGAGCTGCTTGCAAACACCCCCTTGCCTCGCCTGCGCTGGCTTGAATGGGTTGATTATCCGGATTTGATCACTTGGATTCAACAAGCGGATATCTGTCTCGGCATTTTTGGCAACTCGAAGAAGGCTGCCAATGTCATACCGAACAAGGTTTATCAGATTATTGCGGCACAAAAACCATTGATTACGCGGGACTCCCCTGCAATTCGGGAGCTTCTGCAACACAGTCCTCCATGTACCGTTCTAATCCCTGCAGGCGATGCTGGCGCGCTAGCAAATGTAGTGAAATCGTATGCAGATATGCCGGTAAATGATGGCACAACACATTGCCACGTTAACCTCACTCGCAAGATTGACGCTGCAGCCGTTGGAGCGCAGTTCCATAAATGGCTGCTGACAAAAGAAAATTTCAGGATCAACAATGAAAATTGACCCCATGCTTGGACCAGCAGTTCCGGAACTGGGTTGGGTTCCTGCACCACGTTACCTGATGCGGCGGGCACGTATCCAGCAGTTGATGCACAAAATACCATCCGGACGGCTGCTGGAGATCGGATCAGGCGCTGCAGCCTTGCTGGTTGAGCTATCCAAAAATGGATTCCGGTGCGAGGCTCTGGAACTTTCTGCAGAAGCTCGCATATTGTCGCAATCGGTAGCCGATAAATTTGGCCAGAACATTCCGCTTCATGCACTTCCCGGCACCCAATGGCAAAATTGTTTTGATGTGCTGTGCGCCTTTGACGTGCTTGAACACATCGAGGATGACCAGCAGGCATTGGCTCAGTGGGCATCGTGGATCAAGCCGGGTGGGCAACTATTGTTGTCCGTACCAGCCCACATGAAGTTATGGCGCGCAGGCGACAAATGGGCCGGACATTTTCGGCGTTATGAACGCGAATCGCTGATTGCTGTGCTGCAGAATGCCGGACTGGAGGTGGAAATATTCGAATGCTACGGATTTCCACTGACGAATCTGACCGAATGGATCAGCGCACCTATCTATGCTCGTCGCATATACAACAATGCCCAGAACGACAACGCGAACCGTCGTCAAAATAATGACAGGAGCGGCACCGACCGTAAGCCGCACATGACGCTCTACCCTCTGTTAAGCTCAACGCCGGGAAAGTGGGCGCTGCAGATATTTTCCGCAATACAAAGCATTTTCGTTAACAGCGACCTGGGTAGCGGCTATGTCGTCAAGGCCAGACGCCGATGCTAAAACGAATCTACCGCCTGTTAGGCTTGATGATTGGCCTGGCCGCCATGATTGCTTTCATGGGATATGCTGTCAAGACCTTGACCATTGCAGATATAACGCATTATCTTACCGGTCCGGCGCTAGCAGCCATCCTCATGGCGGCGCTGCTCTACGCAACCATTATTCCGGTGAGCGCCTGGGCTTGGAAAAGCATGCTTGCCGATATCGGCTGCCCTCATTCGTGGCACGAGCTATCGATGATCATGGGCGTCACTCAGATGGCGAAATATCTGCCGGGAAACGTCGGACAGCATATTGGCCGCGCTGCAATGTCGATGACGCGTGGCATCTCCATTCAGCCATTTTTGTTGACCGTATTCTCTGAAACCTTGCTTGCCTTGCTAGCGGCTTTAATGATTGGGACGGCTGGCGCTTTTTTCTCACAAGCTGGTCTTGCCAGCTTTACGTCTGCACACCAGACCATTTTCATTCCGGTGCTGGCCGGGCTGTTAATCATTGTGCTATTGCTTTATCGTCCGCTGGCACCGCGCTTGCTCAGACGGTTTGCTCCTGCTTACGATAGTTCATCGCTGGCGGGACTGCTGCCCCATTCGATTACGCTGCTGAAAGCTCTGGTGGCCTACTGTTTGAACTACGTCACGATTGGCATTGGGATTTTCCTGATAGCGATGGTTTTACTGCCAGAAGCAAAACATGATTTCATGCTGCTGCTAGCCAGTTTTTCCCTGGCTTGGGTCGCCGGTTTTTTTACACCGGGCGCGCCCGCGGGCTTAGGTGTTCGTGAAGTGATCATGCTTGGCATGCTCAGCGCCAGCTACCCAGGATCAAGCGCTCTTCTCATCATCGTCGCCTTCAGGCTGGCGACCATATTGGGTGATAGCTTCTGCTTCCTGGTTGCCTATGCCGCGCTTATTTTTTCACGGCGCACAGCATATTCTTCTTAATCACTATCTGCATCCCACTCCATGAATCTCGAACCTACCGGCGAAAGAATGATCGTTGAGCATTACCACTCTTCGCTCGAAGACTATGTCATCTATGTAATGCATATCGCCACTTACAATTTTGCCGAACAGTTCACAAGGGGAAAACGTGTTCTCGATTATGGCTGCGGCAGCGGTTATGGCTCCGCACGCATCTCAAAAACTGCTGCTCATGTAGATGCTGTCGATGTAGCGGACGACGCCATTGCGTACGCCATAGAACATTATGCAGCGGATAACCTTGGCTTCCACCGCTGCGCACCAGATGGCCGCCTGCCGTTTCCGGATCAGTCATTTGACACGGTACTTTCGTTTCAGGTTTTTGAGCACATTCAAGAAACCACGCATTATCTATCGGAGATTCGCCGCGTCCTGGCACCTGGCGGACATCTGCTGCTGGCAACTCCGGATCGCAGCAACCGCTTACTGCCCTTCCAGTCTCCCTGGAATCGCTGGCACATCCGTGAATACAGTACGAATTCGCTCCGAAGAACTTTGAGTAGAATTTTTCCGGACGTCCAGATACAACATATGAGCGGCCGCCAGGAGGTGATTGGCGTAGAACTGCGGCGCTGCACAAAAGTGAAATGGATAACGCTCCCCTTCACACTGCCTTTTATACCAAGGTTCTTGAGGGTGAAACTATTGAATGCGCTTCATGCATTAAAAAGTAAACGCGCGTCGTCTGGCCCGCCGCAACAATTCAATTTTGATGAATCCCACATAACAATTGCGACAAATGTGCAGCCATCTTTAAATCTGGTGGCAGTAGTTCGGAAATAGCTTCTCCCAGACAGGGTTTCTAAAATGGCACTATAATTATCAATTAAACAATATGCCTAGGATCCCGCCAAAATGGCGCCGGACGATTTTCCATGCCAGCAGGACGAATAAACTTCCCTCTGTTGGCAAACAATAATCCATCCTATAATAAAACAGCATATTCCGAACGCTGTGGCATTACTGCACAAAGAGAGGTCTACCCATGGTTCACATGTCGCGGCGTCAGTTCCTTAAAACGACTGGCGCTACCCTGGCAGGCTCGAGCCTGGCGCTCATGGGATTTTCACCGGCGCCCGCGCTGGCCGAAGTCCGCAGCTATAAGCTGACGCGCAGTGTCGAAACCCGCAACACCTGCCCCTACTGCTCTGTCAGTTGCGGAATCCTGATGTACAGCCTCGGCGACGGCGCCAAGAATGCCAAGGCCAGCATCTTCCATATCGAAGGCGATCCGGACCATCCGGTCAACCGCGGCACGCTTTGCCCCAAAGGCGCGTCGTTGCTGGATTTCGTGCATAGTCCGAGCCGTTTGCAGTTCCCCGAATACCGGGCGCCCGGCTCGAAGGAATGGAAACGCATGTCGTGGGACGACGCGCTGAGCCGCATCGCCACCCTGATGAAACAGGACCGCGACGCCAATTTCGTGGAAAAGACGCCGGAAGGCCTGACTGTCAACCGCTGGCTGACCACAGGCATGCTGGCAGCGTCCGCCAGCAGCAATGAAGTCGGCTACCTGACCCACAAAACCATGCGCAGCCTCGGGCTGCTGGCGTTCGACAACCAGGCGCGTGTCTGACACGGTCCGACGGTGGCAGGTCTTGCCCCGACGTTTGGCCGTGGAGCGATGACGAATCATTGGGTCGACATCAAGAATGCGGATGTAATACTGATCATGGGCGGCAATGCGGCCGAGGCCCATCCATGCGGTTTCAAATGGGTGACCGAAGCCAAGGCGCATAACAAGGCGAAGCTGATCGTGGTCGATCCGCGCTTTACGCGCTCGGCCTCGGTCGCCGATTTCTATGCGCCCATCCGCACCGGCACCGACATCATTTTCCTCGGCGGCGTCATCCGCTACCTGTTGGAGAAAGACCAGATCCAGCACGAATACGTCAAGAACTACACTGACTTCAGCTTCATCGTGCGCGAAGACTTTACCTTTGACGACGGGATTTTCTCGGGCTACAACGCGGACAAGCACAACTACAGCAAGACTACCTGGGATTACGAACTGGGCGAGGATGGTTTCGTCAAGACCGATCCGACCCTGGCGCATCCGCGCTGCGTGTTCAACCTGATGAAACATCACTACGAGCGCTATACGCCGGAAATGGTGGAAAGCGTATGCGGCACGCCCAAGGATAAATTTCTGAAAGTGTGCGAGATGCTGGCCTCCACCGCCTCGCCGACGCGTGCCGGCACCATCTTGTACGCGCTTGGCTGGACCCAGCACTCGATCGGCTCGCAGATCATCCGCACCGGCGCCATGGTGCAGCTGCTGCTTGGCAATATCGGCATCGCCGGCGGCGGCATGAACGCCCTGCGCGGCCACTCGAATATCCAGGGGCTGACCGACCTGGGACTGATGACCAATCTGCTGCCGGGTTATATGACCTTGCCGTCGGAAACCGAGCAGGATTTCGGCAAGTACATCGCCGCCCGCGCCAGCAAGCCGCTGCGTCCCAACCAGCTGAGTTACTGGCAGAACTACGGCAAATTCCACGTCAGCCTGATGAAATCCTGGTGGGGCGATGCCGCCACCGCGGACAACAACTGGGCCTACGACTACCTGCCCAAGCTGGACAAGCCCTACGACATGCTGCAAGTGTTCGAGCTGATGAAGCAAGGAAAGGTCAACGGCTATATCGCACAGGGTTTCAACCCGCTGGCGGCAGCCCCGGACAAGGGCAAGATCGGCGCCAGCCTGGCCAAGCTGAAATTCCTGGTGGTGATGGATCCGCTGGCCACCGAGACGTCCGAATTCTGGAAAAACTATGGCGAATTCAACGACGTCGACTCCAGCCAGATACAGACCGAAGTGTTCCGCCTGCCGACCACCTGCTTCGCCGAGGAAGAAGGTTCCCTGGTGAATTCCGGCCGCTGGCTGCAATGGCACTGGAAAGGCGCGGAGCCTCCGGGCGAAGCGCGCAGCGACCTGGAAATCATGTCGACCCTGTTCCTGAAGATGCGCAAGATGTATGCGAAGGATGGCGGCAAGTATCCCGATCCCATCGTCAAGCTTTCCTGGCCCTATGCCAATCCGGAAAATCCGACCGCGGAAGAGCTGGCCAAGGAATACAATGGCCGCGCACTGAGCGACCTGGCCGACCCCAAGGATGCAAGCAAGATCGTGCGCAAGAAAAACGAACAGGTGGCCGGCTTTGCCGAACTGCGCGACGACGGCAGCACTGCCTGTGGCTGCTGGATCTTCGCCGGCTGCTGGACCGAAGCCGGCAACCAGATGGCGCGCCGCGACAACTCGGATCCGACCGGCATTGGCCAAACGCTCAACTGGTCGTGGGCATGGCCGGCCAATCGGCGGATTCTGTACAACCGCGCCTCATGCGATCTCAACGGCAAGCCGTTCGATGCCAGGCGCAAGCTGATCGGCTGGAACGGCCAGAAATGGGGTGGCGTCGACATCCCCGATTTCAAAGTGGATGAAGCCCCGGCCGGCGGCATGGGCCCGTTCATCATGAACCCGGAAGGCGTGGCGCGTTTCTTTGCCAAGGCCGGCATGGCCGAAGGGCCGTTCCCGGTGCACTACGAGCCGTTTGAAACGCCGGTCGGCTATAACCCGCTGTTTCCGAAGAACCCGGCAGCCACCAGCAATCCTGGTGCGCGCGTGTTCCCGGATGATCGCGCCATGTTCGGCAAGGCTGACGCCTTCCCGCACGTTGGCACCACTTACCGGCTCACCGAGCATTTCCATTACTGGACCAAGCACGCCCGCCTCAACGCCATCATCCAGCCAGAGCAATTTGTTGAAATCGGCGAGGACCTGGCGAAGGAAGTCGGCGTGGTGGCTGGCGAGCGGGTCAAGGTCAGCTCCAAGCGCGGCCATATTGTCGCCGTCGCCGTGGTGACCAAGCGCATCAAGAAAATGACGATTGAAGGCAAACCTGTGCATCACGTCGGCATCCCGATCCACTGGGGTTTCAAGGGCTTGACCAAGCCGGGCTATCTCGCCAACACGCTGACACCGGGTGTGGGAGATGGCAATTCACAAACGCCGGAATTCAAGTCGTTCCTGGTCAAGGTTGAGAAGGCATAGGAGAAACCATGGCCCTGCAATCTCTAGATATCAAACGCGTCTCCGCCACCACCACGCCGCCGCCCAGCGTGCGCGAGCCGGTGACCGGCACTGTCGCCAAGCTGATCGACGTCACCAAATGCATAGGCTGCAAAGCCTGCCAGACCGCCTGCATGGAATGGAACGACCTGCGCGACGAGGTCGGCGTCAATGTCGGCGTGCTCGACAATCCGCCCGACATGACGGAACACTCGTGGACCGTCATGCGCTTTTCGGAGTACGAAAATCCTGACGGCAACCTGGAATGGCTGATCCGCAAGGATGGCTGCATGCACTGCGAAGATCCGGGCTGCCTCAAGGCTTGTCCGTCACCCGGCGCGATTGTCCAGTACAACAATGGCATCGTCGATTTTCATGAAGAAAACTGCATCGGCTGCGGCTACTGCGTGACCGGTTGTCCGTTCGATGTGCCGCGCATTTCGAAGAAAGACAACAAGGCCTACAAGTGCACGCTGTGCTCGGACCGGGTCGCCGTCGGCCAGGAACCGGCCTGCGTCAAGACCTGCCCGACCGGCGCCATCGTCTTCGGCACCAAGGAAGACATGAAGGAGCACGCAGCGGAACGCATCGTCGACCTCAAGGAACGCGGCTTTGCGCAAGCCGGCTTGTACGATCCGCCGGGCGTGGGCGGCACCCATGTGATGTATGTGCTGCACCATGCCGACAAGCCGTCGCTGTATCACGGCTTGCCGGACAATCCGCGCATCAGTCCGCTGGTCTCGCTGTGGAAAGGCGTCGCCAAGCCATTGGCGCTGGCGGGTATCGCACTGACCGCGCTGGCCGGCTTCTTCCATTACATCAAGGTCGGCCCGAACGAAGTCACGGATGAGGACAAGGCCGCAGAAGAGGAAGAATCCGGCGCCTCCAAGCGCGCCGCTCTGCTGACCGCGCCCGAGAACAATGCGAACGATCCCAACATCAACGCACAGGATCTGCCACCATGAACATGCACCAGCGAGATGTAGACAAAGACAAGATCGTCCGTTACAACGCCGGCGAACGCATCAATCACTGGCTGGTCGCCATCACCTTCGTGGTGCTGGCGCTGTCGGGCCTGGCCTTGTTCCACCCGGCGATGTTCTGGCTCAGTTTCGTGCTGGGCGGCGGCCCCTGGACCCGCATCCTGCATCCTTTCATCGGGCTGCTGATGTTTGTCTGCTTTGTGCTGCTGGCGCTGCGTTTCTGGCGCCACAACCTGATTGAGAAAAATGACATCGCCTGGCTGGAAAACGTCGGCGACGTCATCAACAACCGCGAAGAAAACCTGCCGCCGGTGGGACGCTACAACGGCGGACAGAAATTATTGTTCTGGGTAATGATCGCTTGCATGGCTGGCTTGCTGCTGTCGGGCATCGTTATCTGGCGCGCCTGGTTCTCCTGGCTGTTCCCGGTCTTTGTGATCCGGCTTGCCGTGCTGCTGCATGCGCTATGCGGCTTTGTCCTGATCGCCGGCATCGTGGTGCATATTTATGCCGCCATCTGGGTCAAAGGGACAGTCGGCGCCATGACGCGCGGCACGGTCACCCGAGCCTGGGCGCGCAAGCACCATGCGGACTGGTACAGAAAAATGACTGGGGAGTAAAATAAACCATGCGACTCTTGCAGGTTAATTAAGCTACATTGGCAACTTGTGCATCAAAAGGTAATTCACGAAAATAAACAGCGGCATGCTTTTCCGCGATTTCCGCGGTTGCCGATTGCTGCGAAAAAAGGAACTACCTTGCAACGTATCCTTGAACCAGGCGAAATCGAAGCGCTGGATCACAACGCGATTCCACGCGTCCGGCTGCCGCAGCGCGCCAGTATTTTCGGCGACCGCGCGCGGCGCCTGAAACAGCTGGCGGCGGGCAATCCTATCGGCGACTACCTGAACCTGATGGCGTCGCTGGCGCAGGCCCAACAGCAGGCATTGAACGGCTTGAGCGGCGAAACGGACAGCCATGCCCGTGACCAGGCGCGCAACAACCTGGCCCAGACGCATCTGCTGCCGCTGATCCTGGCGACAGACCAGGTGCGCAGCCCGCATTGGCAGACAGTGCTGGATCAGCTGCTAGAGCAGCTGACAAAAGCCAGCGGCTTGCCGCCGGCGCTGATACAACTGATAGAGCGCATCCGGCAAACCGGCGCCAACCAGCGCGACAGCCAGGCCGAAGCCATCTTGCGGCGAAATAATGAAATCGTCGATCCGGCCAGCGCCCCGTTCTATGCCGCTGCCCTGCAGGTGATCTGCAGCGATCTGGTGACACGTTTTGATGTCCACGACGTACCCTTGCTCGACACCCCAGGCCTGTGTCCATGCTGCGGTTCCATGCCGGTTGCCAGCGTGGTGCGGATGGATGGCCAATCGCAGGGCCATCGTTACCTGCAATGCGGAATGTGCGCCGCCGAATGGCATATGGTGCGCATCAAGTGCGCGTACTGCGACTCCACCAAAGGAATCGCCTATCAATCCATAGAAGACGAGCAGGCTGCCGGCGCGGCCGCCATCAAGGCTGAGACCTGCGATGAATGCCATAGCTGGCTGAAGATTTTTTACCAGGAAAAAGATCCTTACGTAGAACCCTTGGCGGACGACCTGGCGAGCCTGACGCTGGATCTGCTGATGGGTGAAACCGTTTATGCACGGCGTCAGGGCAATCCCTTGCTGTGGCAAGCAGCGGAGGGCTGAATGAGCGCTGCGAGCCCGCTCAACAGTCCGCCGCTGGCTTCAGCCAGCGACATTCCCTCGGTAGATCGGGTTCTGAATCTGCCGCACCTCAAGCCTTTGCTGGCGCAATATGGCCGCACCCAGGTAACCGCCGCCGTACGCAAGCATCTGGATGGACTCAGGGCCCAGGCCCTGGCCGGTAAACTGGCCGCGACCGACATCGAGGAGCCCCAGCTCTGCGCGACGGTGGGGCAACAACTGACTGACGCCAGCCGCCTGCACCTGCGTGCGATGTTCAATCTCAGCGGCACCGTACTGCATACCAACCTGGGACGCGCGCTGCTGCCGGACGAAGCGGTGCAGGCCGTGGTCAGCGCCCTGACCTCGCCCGGCAATCTCGAATTCGACCTGGAAACCGGCGGCCGCGGCGACCGCGACAGCCTGGTAGAAGACGTCTTGCGCGAACTCACCGGCGCCGAAGCCGTGACCGTCGTCAACAACAACGCCGCTGCGGTATTCCTGATGCTGAACGCGTTAGCGCAAAAGAAAGAAGTGATCGTCTCGCGCGGTGAACTGGTGGAAATCGGCGGCGCCTTCCGCGTGCCCGACATCATGCAGCGCGCCGGCGCAAAACTGGTCGAAGTCGGCAGCACCAACCGCACCCATCCTGCCGATTATGCCAACGCCATCAATTCGCGCAGCGCCATGCTGATGAAAGTCCATTGCAGCAATTACGCCATCAGCGGCTTCACCAGCAGCGTCGATGTCGCCACGCTGGCGGAACTGGCACGCCCTCACGGCATTGCCGTGACGGTAGATCTTGGCAGCGGCACACTGCTTGACCTGACGCAATGGGGCTTGCCCAACGAAGCCACGGTGCGTGAAACCATCCGCCAGGGCGCCGACCTGGTGACCTTCAGCGGCGACAAGCTGCTGGGCGGGCCACAGTGCGGCATCATCGTCGGCCGCGCCGACCTGATAAACCGCATCAAAAAAAATCCGCTGAAGCGTGCGCTGCGCGTCGGTAAGCTGACCCTGGCCGCACTGGAGCCGGTGCTGCGCCTGTACCTGGCGCCGGAATTCCTGGCCGAACGGCTTACCACCCTGCGCCTGCTGACCCGCCCGCAAGCGCAAATACGAGCGCAGACAGAACGCCTGCTGCCGACGTTGCAGAAAGCGCTGGCAAACCGCTACACGGTGACCGCTGAAGCGATGTTCAGCCAGATCGGCAGCGGCGCCTTGCCGGTCGACCAGCTGCCTAGCCACGGCCTGGTGCTGCGCGCCGATAACGCCGACGGCAAACGCCACGGCCGCGCGCTCGACAAGCTGGAACGGGCGCTGCGGCAGCTGCCGCGGCCGGTGGTCGGACGCATCGCCAACGACGCCCTGTGGCTGGATTGCCGCTGCCTGGAACAACACGAGGAAGCCAGCTTCATCTCGCAACTGCAGGATCTGTCCCTATGATCGTCGGCACCGCCGGGCATATCGATCACGGCAAGACCACGCTGATCAAAGCACTGACCGGCGTCAATACCGACCGCCTCAAGGAAGAACAGGAACGCGGCATTTCGATCGAACTTGGCTACGCCTACACCGCACTGCCGAATGGTGAAGTGTTGGGGTTCATCGACGTTCCCGGCCACGAGCGCCTGGTGCACACCATGGTGGCCGGCGCCAGCGGCATCGACTTCGCACTGCTGGTGATCGCCGCCGACGACGGCGTCATGCCGCAGACACGCGAGCATCTGGAGATACTGCAATGGCTGGGCGTCGATGCCGGCGCCGTTGCCTTGAGCAAAATCGACCGCGTCGATGAGGCGCGCATTGCCGACGTCACCACCGAGATTCAAGCACTGCTGACCGGCACCAGGCTGACTGGCGTACCGATATTTAAGGTCGCGGCGCATCTGCCGCAAGATGCCGGAACCACGGCGCTGCAACAGCATCTGCATGCCGTGGCGCAAAGCATGCCGCCGCGCCGCGCCGACGGACTGTTCCGGCTGGCGATAGACCGGGTATTCACTCTGCCGGGACACGGCACGGTGGTCACCGGCACCGTTTTCTCCGGCCAGGTCGACAACGGCGATCATCTGGCGCTGATGCCGGCCGGCGACACGGTGCGTGTGCGCAGCCTGCATGTACAAAACCGCCCCGCCGCCAGCGGCAGCGCCGGCCAGCGCTGCGCGCTCAACCTGAGCGGCATTGACAAGGACGCTATTAAACGCGGCGACTGGCTGGCGGATCCGCGCGCACTGACGCCGTCGACACGGATTGACGTCGAGCTGCAGCTATCGGCCGGCGCCGGCCTGGTGCTGCGCAACCGTTCTCTCCTGCACGTCCATCTCGGCACCTTGCACCAGCTTGCACACGTCACGCTGCTGGAAGGGAATACCCTGAACTCCGGCCATCGCTGCCGGGTGCAGCTGCAGTTTGAATCCGCCGTCTGCACGACGCCGGGCGACCGCTTTATCGTCCGCAATGCGCAGGCCAGCATGACAGTCGGCGGCGGCCACGTACTCGACCCGACCGCCCCGGCCAGAAAGCGGCGCACGCCGGAACGGCGGGCCTGGCTCGATGCGGTCGAGCAAATGTTGAGCGGCGCTGGCCTCACGGCATTGCTGCAAACGGCCTCGCCTGGCGGCGTGCGCCTGTCGACGTTGATGCAGTTGAGCGGCTTGCCATCGAATGCTTTGTCATTGCCGTCGGATGCACAGACGATTGTCACCGGTTCAACCGGGCAGGATAAATTTGTCGTGCTGTCGGCCCAATGGCAATCTCTGAAAGCATGCGCAGTCGACGCACTCACGGATTTCCATGCGCGCTTTCCCGATGAGCAAGGCGTCGACAGCGGGCGTCTGCGGCGCATGGCGCAGCCGACGCTCGACAACGCGCTGTGGCTGGCGGTTCTGACCTCTCTTACCGAGGACGGCGCGATACAGCGTAGCGGACCGTGGCTGCATTTGCCGCAGCATGCGGTAGCGCTGTCGGAAAGCGAACAGGCGCTGGCGAAGCAGCTGCTGGCCACGCTTGCCGCCGCAGGTTTCGATCCGCCGTGGGTGCGCGACCTGGCAAGGGTCCATTCTCTGCCTGAAGAACAGGTGCGCCAGCTGCTGCGCAAATTGCTGCGGCAAGGATCGGTTTATCAGGTTGAGCGGGATCTGTTTTATCACCATGAGCGCATGCGCGAACTGGCTGCACTGATGGTCGCTCTGATCGCGCAACGAGAAACGGAAGCTAGCCCAACGGCTGCTGCCGGAGTGAACGCAGCAAGCTGGCGCGACGCCACCGGCCTCGGGCGCAAGCGAGCGATTCAGATTCTGGAATTTTTTGATCGCATCGGCTATACCCGCCGCCTGCGCGATGCGCACGTGTTGCGCGGCGGCGACCTGGACTGGTTCTGATAGCGTAGAAATTGCGAATCAGGATAAGATAGCGCAGCAAGGAAGGCACACGTATCCGGTGATGCGGCCGGGCTTCAAACCCGGTGGGGGGTGCCAGTCACTCCCAGGTAGGTTCGACTCCTGCTGCCTTCCGCCACTCGGCTTACGCCTCCAGCGTGTCGACTGCCAGCGCAACCTGCTCCACCGTTGGCGGCATGCCGATTTCTCCCAGGTTGATGATCTGCGGTGACCAGTTGCCTTCGGTTTTCCAGCGTGGAGAATCACAGTACAGCTCGATGGTTGGGCGATTGAAGGCGGCCGCAATGTGCGTCAAGCCGGTATCAACGCCGATCACCAAAGCGGCGCGCTGTGCCAGCAATACAGCTTCCATCAAAGGCAATTTAGGCAGCACGCGCGCATTGCTCATTTGACTGGCCAATTGCTCGGCATTGCTTTTCTCCGCTTCGCTGCCCCAGGGCAGCAGCACCGGCAAGCCCCGCTCCGCAAGCAGGGCGGCAATCCGCACCCAATTGGAATTGGACCACTGCTTGGCGGCGCGCGCCGTGCCGTGGAAGAAAACGGCATACTGCGTGGCCGGCAACCATGTCGGCAGGTCAGCAGGCTTCATAATCGCGGGCTGCATATTGAAATCAGCCGCGGTGTCTACACTATAGCCAAGCGCTTGTGCCGCTACTTCACGAGCGCGCAATACTGCGTGCGTGTGCAAGCCCACTTTAATACTCTTGGTATGGAATATGCGAGACAATGGTTCGTAGCCGGAACCCTCGGTTGCGTTCGCCAGGCCAATGCGCCGACCATTGGACGCCAGGCGCACCATGCGCATGACGATGCTGGTCTTCAGTAAGCCCTGCGTATCGAACACCACATCGTAGGCGTCCTGTTTCAGCTGCTTCCTGAAATTCGCAATTTCCGCCCGTGTCGCCGTAGTCAACAGGCTCTTGCGCCAACGCCGCAATGCGATCGGGATGATGCGGCGCACGTCGGGATTCATACGCACCAGGCCAGTGTAGCCTTCTTCAACGACCCAGTCGATATTCGCGTCGGGATAATGATGTCGGATATCCGACACCATTGGCATGTTATGCACCACATCTCCAAGCGAGGAGACACGGACGATCAGAATGTTCAAGCCAAGGCCACTTTGTCAGGTCGATTAGAAAGGCAGTGCTGCATCAGGCTTCGCAGCCATAATCACGCGCTTGAACTCGGATTGAATCCGTGCCAGCGCTTGTTCCGATTCTGCCTCAAAACGCATCACGACAACCGGTGTGGTATTCGAGGAGCGGGCCAGGCCAAAGCCGTCGGCGTATTCAACGCGCAAACCGTCGATCTTGATAATTTCTTCCGAGCCGGGAAAGCTCGCCTCATTCTGCAATTTCTCGATCAGGGAAAAATTCTCCCCTTCTTCCAGTTTCAATTGCAGCTCAGGCGTGCTGGACGATTGCGGCAAGGCGTTCAGCAGCGCGGATGGATCGCTTTCACGGCTCAATAGTTCCAGCAGGCGCGCACCGGCGTAAAGGCCATCATCGAAACCGTACCAGCGGTCCTTGAAGAAAACATGGCCGCTCATTTCACCGCCCAGCGGGGCGCCAGTTTCTCGCATCTTGGCCTTGACCAGCGAGTGTCCGGTCTTCCACATCAAGGGCTTGCCGCCGTGCTCGGTGATCCATGGCGCCAGATGACGGGTACATTTGACGTCATACAGGATCTCGCGACCGGGATGGCGCGTCAGCACATCGGCGGCGAACAGCATCAGCTGCCGGTCCGGATAGATGATCTGGCCGTCTTTCGTGACGACGCCAAGACGGTCGCCGTCGCCGTCGAATGCCAGGCCGATTTCCGCATCGGAGTTTTGCAAGGCGCGGATTACGTCCTGCAGATTTTCCGGATGCGCCGGATCGGGATGGTGGTTGGGGAAAGTGCCGTCCACTTCGCAGAACAGTTCCTGCACCTCGCAGCCGAGTGCGCGATACAGCTCGCCGGCAAAGGCGCCGGCGACGCCATTGCCGCAATCGACCACGATCTTCATCGGCCGCGCCAGTTTGGTGTCGCTGACGATGCGCTGCAGGTAGGCACTCTTGATGTCACGTTTGCGATAGCTGCCGGTCGGTGCCGATACGATAGCCTTGGCGTCGCTATTCGCGATAGTCTGGTACAGCTGCTGAATGGTGTCGCCGTATATGGCCTCACCCGCGAGCACCATCTTGAAACCGTTATAATCGGGCGGATTATGGCTGCCGGTGACCATGATTCCGGATTGCGCGCCCAGCACGTGGGTCGCAAAATACACCATCGGCGTCACCACCACACCCAGGTCGATCACATCCACGCATGCGTCCCGCAAACCTGTTGCCAGTGCAGCGGCCAGTTCCGGTCCGGACAAACGGCCGTCGCGACCGATAATCACCGTTTTTTCGCCTTTGCTCCGCACAGCGGCGCCGAAAGCCCGGCCGATCTGACGTGCGATGCCAGCGTCCAGCGTACTGCCGATGACACCGCGGATGTCGTAGGCCTTGAATATCGATTTAGAGAGTGGGAGCATGATTTTATGTAACGAGAATGTGGCGCTTTTTTAAACCCGCAGCGAACAGACAGTTCGCATGCCACTGCCAGCGTGGTTGAACCGTCCAACCGAGCTGAAAGATGCATGCCTGGCTTCAAGCACACATCGTCGATTAGACGCCAGTCATCAGACTGGCGCTACCAGCGAAAAATAGAAACGGTGGCGATCGTTATACGCGTACGGCGTCCAGCGACTGACCGGAAGCGACCCAATCCTGAACCCATTTAGGTTGACGGCCGCGACCTGTCCATTGCAGCAAAGGATCCGAAGGATGACGATAACGGACCGCTACTTTTGTCTTGGTCGCAGTGTTCTTGCCACGCGACTGGGCGCCCAGCAAATCCTGCAGCGAAATTCCCGCATTTTGAGCGATAGCCAAAATTTGCTCGCGTGCTTTAACCAACTCTTGATGCTCGCGATCTTTCAAAGCTTGCTTGACCTGATCTTGCAATGCACGTAACTCGACAACTGACAGTCCTGATAAATCCATATTACCCCCACACAATGAAATTCAATCAAATATTGTTTTCGCGATTAATGCAACATCGCGTCACCGGCATCTGCACCGGCCAAACGATGCTTGGCACGCCAGATAAAATCTTCAATTCCGCACTGAGGCGAATATTCGGCAACTGTATGCAACAGCAGCGCGCGAACTTCTTCATAGGCAAACCTAGCGCACGCATCCTCCAATTTAATCAGCTGGTCCTCTAAAATTGCCCACGGGATCTCTACTTCTCGCGCACGCATGATCAAAGGATGCTCGGTACCTTCGACATTATCTCCAATCAGCAATTCCTCGTATAATTTTTCACCAGGACGCAGGCCGACGTGATTGATTTCTATAGTTCCATCTGGTGTCAGATCCGACATGACTTCGAGCCCACTCAAATGCACCATGCGTTTGGCCAGATCAACAATCTTGACAGGCTCACCCATATCTAACACAAAAACATCGCCCCCTTCTCCCATGGCTCCGGCCTGCAGTACAAGCTGCGCGGCTTCGGGAATAGTCATGAAATAACGAGTGATCTCCGGGTGAGTCAAAGTGATCGGGCCACCAGCCATGATCTGCTTACGAAACAGCGGTACCACAGATCCAGATGACCCAAGTACGTTACCAAAACGTACCATGCAGAATCGTGTTCTTGAAAACGTTTTAGGTTGCAAGCGCGCAAATGCCTGCAAGATCAGTTCCGCGAAGCGCTTGGTCGATCCCATCACATTGGTCGGTCGGACCGCCTTGTCAGTGGAAATCAGCACAAACGATTTAACACCTGCTGCGATAGCAGCTTTAGCTACGCTCAAGGTACCGAATACATTATTCCGGATACCTTCAATCGGATTATGTTCTACTAGTGGGACATGCTTATATGCGGCCGCGTGATAAACGGTCTCCACCGAAAATGTGCGCATAATTCTTTCACATTTTTCTGTTTCGAGAACCGACCCTAGGAACGGTAGCAACTCTATATTGACATGAATACTTTTCTGCAGTTCACGCAGCTCTTGCTCAATCGTA
Organism: Collimonas sp. PA-H2; assembly: GCF_002564105.1. NCBI lineage: Bacteria > Pseudomonadati > Pseudomonadota > Betaproteobacteria > Burkholderiales > Oxalobacteraceae > Collimonas > Collimonas sp. PA-H2. Next base: position 3,389,110 of record NZ_PDBX01000001.1, on the reverse strand, counting down.
TACAAACCGAATTCAGACATTTCAAGCAAAATCAACTGCGACGGACGCTGTCGAATAATCTGGCGGCACAACTCAGATCCAATTGAGCCACCTGCACCGGTTACCATCACGGATTTGTTGACGATACATGCTGAAATCAACTCTGGATTCGGGTCAACCGGATCGCGCCCCAGCAAATCCTCAATCTCAACATCACGGATATCCTGCACGCGCAACTCACCGTTAATGAGACTCTTGATCGGGGGCGTTACTTTAATTTTGACTTTGAGTGGTTCAAGCAGATCAAGAATGTGTTTCTGCTGGAATTTGCTCAATGAGGGCATCGCCAGCAATACTTCTTTGAGGTTATATCGCGCAATCAAGTCCGGCAACTCGTCTGCCGAGAAGACTTTGATGCCTGCTATAGTGGCCCTCCTCAACTCCTTCTTGTCATCGACAAATGCCAACGGCAAATATTCGTTCCCCGCCCGAAGCGCGCTCGCCAGTTGGGTGCCAGCTTGTCCCGCGCCGTAAATTGCCACGGGCACAGCACTGCCTACCCCACTCACACGCAGCAAATAGCCACGCGCTAAAAACCGGCTTGCAGTGGTATATAAGATTGCACTTACCCAGTAGATCCCAAAAACGGCACGAGAATAGCCTGCAGTCTGTGTAAAGGTTCCAAGAGCCCCCAATGCAATAACCGATAGGGTTACGCCAAACACCACCACATAAACAATCTTGTGATCAATGAAGCGGATAACAGCTCTATATAAACCTAATCGGATGAAAATAGGAAGGGATATCAAAGGAGCAGCAAGAATCAGCAATCCATATTGGTGTAATAACCAGGTACTAAGACCATCGTGACGCAACCATATCGCCAAGCAAAATGTTAGCGGCAACATGATTAAATCGGCAGATGCAGCAATTATTTGCTTGTGAAGACGCGATAAGTTTAAAAAATGGACCATGTCAATAATTCAATTTAACCAATATAAGATGCTATTAATGCTATGAGAGCAGCACAATGGGTATCCAAAAAATACTAATGCATGACTCCATCTCTTCGAACGACTTTCAAAACCGTGAGGAGTATGATTTTCATATCTAACAAAAAAGACTGGCGTCGCAAATATTCTGCATCCAATCTTACCTTTTCCTGAATTGAAAGCTCGTCCCGGCCATTAATCTGTGCCCAACCCGTCAGCCCCGGCAACAAGCTTTCGACGCCAAATTCTGTGCGTAATGTAATCAGATCATCTTGATTAAACAAAGCAGGTCTTGGACCGACGAGACTCATTTCTCCTTTGACAATACTCCACAGCTGCGGTAATTCGTCCAGGCTGGATTTACGTAAAAATGAGCCAATGGGTGTCAAAAATCGATTGGAATTATTAAGTAAATGTGTTGCCACCACCGGTGTTTCGATCTTCATAGTCCGGAATTTCGGCATTAGGAAAATTTTATTATTACGTCCGACCCGATTGGACCAATACAAAATAGGTCCTGGTGACGACAGCCTTACTAACAATGCCACCAAAAAAAGAGGAAGAGCAAGAATCGATAATAGCAACAAACTTGACAACAGGTCAAAGATCCGCTTCATTGTGAGATAAGTCAATTTTTCCAAAAATAATCTGATGCTAGAATACCCTAACCGTAGCGGCAACAGCACGGAAGCAATTGAATCGATAAGATGAAGCGGAAATATCCACATCGCCGAGGCAGTCAATTACGTTATGTACATGGAGTATTTCATTACCGATTCCGTCGAACATATCCTGGATATCGAAAATATTACCGTGATGCCGACGCAAAAACCTTCTGCACTGCAGTCACCACTTCATTCATATCCGCGGCCTCCAGAGTCGGATGCACTAAAAACATCAAACTGGTCTCTCCCAGGTCCTTAGCAACAGGCAGCCGGGTTTTGGGCTTGCTCGGCAAAGAATCAAATGCCTTTTCGAGATAGATTTCACTGCAAGACCCGGAAAAACAATGTATTCCCATTGCGGTTAATTCCGCAATAATTCTGTCTCGACTCCAGTCTGCCTTGAGGTGCTCAGGCTTCACAAATGCATAATATTTATAATAAGCATGAGCAATGTCAGCCGGGGGCAGAGTCAATCTGAGAGCTGGGATAGTTTCAAATGCGCGCGTCAAAATAGCTGCATTTTCCCTTCGCTTGGCGATCCACCCATCAAGTTTTTGGAGCTGCAAACGCCCTATCGCGGCTTGCATCTCAGTCATCCGCCAGTTTGTACCAAATGACTCTGTCAGCCATCTGAAACCAGGAGGATGTTCGCGACGATATACCGCGTCATAGCTACGGCCGATATCCTTGTAAGCCCAAGCCCGCTCCCAGACGCCTTCGTCGTGAGTAACCAGCATACCGCCCTCACCGCCGCTCGAAATAATCTTGTCCTGGCAAAATGAAAAGGCAGCAGCATGGCCGAACGAGCCGATCTGCCGCCCCTTGTATGTCGCACCGTTGGCCTGCGCGCAATCTTCGATTACCTTCAAGTCGTATTCTTTAGCGATCGCCATAATCGCATCCATGTCGCACGGCCAGCCAGCCAGATGCACAACAATGATCGCCTTGGTACGTGGGGTAATGGCAGCACGAATGGATTCAGGTGCAATATTCTGACTATTGCGGTCCACATCCGCCACAATCGGCAACGCCCCGCGCATGACGACACAACTGGCAGATGCAATATAGGTGCGAGATGTCGTGATCACTTCGTCGCCGACACCGATACCCAAGGCGTAAAGCGCCAGTTCCAATGCGACAGTGCCGTTTGAGACGGCGACTGCATAAGGTGTCCCGACATATGCGGCATATTCGCGCTCGAATGCGCGGCACATATCTCCGGTCCAATAATTCACCTTGCCCGATTTGAGAACGGCAACAACTGCGTCAACTTCATCCTGAGAAAAATGTGGCCATTGGCCTTTGGATATATTTTCAATAGTCATAATTATTGGAAATCAATTAAAAATTATTAGTGTACGAATCAGCCCCATATTTCGATTCATGAAGCCGGATGGAGGATTCAAAGAAATTTTATCTGCTCTGGGCTCTTGAATCTTACGGCATTCCAAACCGTCAAATTTGGTGCAATAAAGCCTTTATTATCTACGATATATCAATACTTGGCTGCCCTCACGTGATCAAAGAATTTTTGATCACAGGAAAAATCTGTTATCAGGTTTTCAGAAATTTTCTCAAAAAAATTGCTGCAATGATTTTTTGAAAATCAGTTGACGAAATTCGGGGTGTTTTTATTTTTTTACAAAATCAGAAAATTATCTGCAATAAGACCAACTACAAATCGACAATGAATAAAAATTCCGCTCTAATGGATCTAAAATCTTACGTAGATATTTCCAAATATTTTCATATCAAATAAATGATCTGGCAGCAGCCTGATATTAAAGTTCGAAAGCAGCCAGGAGTTATAAACCTTGGCTCTTTATCCTGATGCCTGTTGACAGTCAATTATTTGTCGGTAGCAATTCCTATTAATGCGTTAGAAAAAATTTGAATTACACATCCATTTTTCCGAAATCTTCTTTAACTGCGGAAAATCGCTCCAGCTCGGTGAAGACTATCGGGGCCATTAATCCATCTCATATTTCTAGACGTACTTCAGCAATGCTGGAATATATTCATCACGCTTACTGGTAGCGGTTTTAAAGCAATATCTGCGACCTGCGACGCCAACCCCAGCAAGTCATGCCGCTGGCAAACAGCTTGACTTCCCATTTCTCCGTGGAATGCCGAATTACCATGCAAATGAAGTACGCCGGCCCACGCTTGCAATTAAAACAGTCATTGATTTTTGCCTTTGAAAGCCGGCATGGTTGCATGATCCTTTGCTGAAACATCTTTGCCAGAAAAGACTTTCATGAACGTAAGAATCAATATCTTGATATCAAGTAAGAATGAATGATGATCAACATACCAGACATCCAGATCGAATTTCTCTTCCCAGCTGATTGCATTGCGTCCGTTGACCTGCGCCCACCCAGTAATGCCTGGGCGGACCTCATGCCGCCTTGCCTGCTCCGCGCTATAGAGCGGCAGATACTCCATCAAAAGCGGCCGTGGGCCTACTAGACTGATGTCGCCTTTAACTACATTCAGTAGCTGGGGAAGCTCGTCCAGGCTAGTCCGCCGCAAGAACATGCCAAAGCTGGTAAGCCGCACAGCATCTGGAAGCAGCACTCCGTGCTCATCCTTTGCATCTGTCATTGTCCGGAATTTGTATACTGTAAATGGCTGACCATCTTTACCGGGCCTGATTTGAGAAAAAAGTACCGGCTTTCCAAGATACACCCGTACCAGCAACGCGACGATCACCAAACCTGGCATGGTGACCGTCAGTAATAGCAAAGCGACGAACAAATCAAAAGATCTTTTTAACATTACAAATTACCTTGCTAATTTAACGTATTTTTCTTGATGGCAACTTGATTAAATACTTCTATGAATCGCTCAACACCGACATCTAAAGACAATTCTTTTTGATAAAATTCGATCGCTTTTTTGCCCATCTCCTCCCTCAACTCGACTGACAGCCTAGTCATCTGCAACACTCCATCTGCCAGAGAGGCCGCGTTCTCGGGCTTCACCGCGATACCGGCCTCAGCGCGCCGCACCAAATCTGCCGCGTCCCCGCTGACTGCCATCAGTATCGGTTTACCTACTGCAAGATAGGCCTGGGTCTTGGAAGGAATAGTAATTTCAAAGAGCGGATCATCCTTGAGGTGCACCAGCAGAGCGTCTGCCTTGGACAAAACCGCTCCCACCTCATTCATTGGCATGCGCGGCAAGAACCTCACATTCTTAAGGGCAGCGGACACGCTCATTGCCTTGAGGTTATCCACTTCGATCCCGCCTCCAACAAATACGAACTGCACCTCTGCATTCTGCGATTCAATGATCTTTGCTGCCTCAATCACTGTATTCAATGCCTGTGCCTTGCCCATGTTCCCGGCGAAGACGATATTAAAACGTCCCACCATGAAAGATAGATCGAGCGCTGTCTGTTCCGGGATCTGCATGGATGTTTCGTCACACCAGTTATAGATAACTGACATTTTAGAACTGCTCACCCCCCGCTCGATTAGCAGTTTTTGAAATCCAGGCGACAAAACAACTATATGGCTCGCTCGCCGATATATCCAGTTGCAAACCGAACTCACTATCCCTAAGGCACGCTCATTTCCTATCATGCCGGTCGCACGCAATGTATCCGGCCATAGATCCTGAATATCGTAGACAAACGGCGTATTGCGAAACATACCTATCAAGGCACCCGACAATCCGACAGTCATCGGTGGATGATAAACATAGATTACATCCGCTTTTTTTGCTCCGAATACGCCGTACAAACAAGACGTCAGGGCAAAACTGAAGTAATTCAGCAAGCGCTTGACGGCCGAACCGTCATGACTAGGGTATAGCGGCACCCTGGTCACCACAACGCCGTCAATCTCTTCGCGCTTGCGCCATGTTTGCCGAAATCCGGGATACAGCTTACCACCCGGGTAATTGGGGAAACCGGTAATTACCTCTACCTCATGGCCAAGCTGCTGCAGCTTACGAGCAAACAGCAAGCCCTTGAAGGTAGGTTCCGGATCGAACCATTGAGTCAATAATAGAATACGCAAACTTTTCCCTATTTATTCTGCGATTACTTTTTCCAGACAACGCGATTTACATAATCCGTATAGCTATGGATGATGCGGACAATCTTCTCGGAGACATTCGGTACATCATAGTCAGCAACCACCCTCAGGCTCCGCTCGGCGTTGCGTGGCTGATGAGCGAGGATTGCCAGTCCCTGCAGTATCCGTTCGGTTTCCAGCCCGGTCATCATCACCGCAGCCTCTTCCATGCCCTCAGGACGCTCATGCGCCTCACGAATATTCAACGCCGGGAAGTTCAGAATGGACGACTCCTCTGAAATCGTTCCGCTATCAGACAGGACGGCCCTGGAACATGCCTGCAACTTCACATAATCCTTGAAACCAAGCGGCTTCAGCAAACGGATCAGTGGGTGGAACGTCACTGCTTTAGCATCTACTTTCTTTTGCGTTCTTGGATGAGTCGATACAATGATCGGCTCCCCATACGTTTCCGCAACGGCATTCAACGCACTCACCAGCTTGGCAAAATTGATTTCCGAATCAATATTTTCTTCGCGATGTGCGCTGACGACGAAATATTTTCCCTCGTTCAATCCCAAGCGGCTCAAAACATCTGACGCATCGATGCCTGCCTTGTAGTGATTCAATACTTCACACATAGGGCTACCTGTCTTGATAACACGATCTGGCAACAATCCTTCGCGTAACAGATATTCGCGGGCGATAGCGCTATAGGTAAGATTAATGTCGGCCGTGTGATCTACGATCTTGCGGTTAGTTTCTTCTGGCACCCGCTGATCAAAGCAGCGGTTGCCAGCCTCCATGTGAAAAATAGGAATCTTCCGGCGTTTGGCTGGAATCGCGGACAAACAACTATTCGTGTCTCCCAATATAAGCAGCGCATCGGGTTGCTCCTGAGCCAAAACAGCATCGACGGCAATAATTACCTTGCCGATGGTCTCTGCCGCATTGGCGCCCGCTGCGTTCAGGAAATGGTCCGGCTTGCGAACTTCCAGATCCTGGAAAAAGATCTCATTTAGTTCGTAGTCGTAATTTTGTCCGGTATGGGCGATCACATGCTCGCAATATTCATCCAGTTTCGCCATCACGCGGGACAAGCGAATAATTTCTGGCCGCGTTCCGACGACCGTCATGACTTTCAATTTCTTCATGGTTAAACCTTGTACGTAATCGTATCTGGATGCTGGCGATCAAATATCTCGTTCGCCCATAGCATGACAATCATTTCTTCATCGCCGATATTTGTAATGTCATGCGACCAACCGGGAATGGTTTCCACCACTTCCGGTGACTTGGCGCTGGTCCGATGCTCGTGAACCGCCCCGGTTTCAATATGGCGGAAACGGAAACATGCTTCGCCCTTGATGACCAGGAACTTCTCCGTTTTCGTATGATGATAGTGCCCGCCCCGGGTAATGCCGGGATGCGCAGTAAAGTAGGAGAACTGACCGGAATCGTGGGTTTTCAACATTTCAACGAACACGCCGCGCGGATCCTCATGCTTAGTCAAAGGATAAGAAAATTGTTCCGGCGTGAAATAGGTAATGAAGGTCGAATATAAGGCGCGCGTCAGCCCAACGCCGACGGGTTCTGTAACAAGCGATTTTCGGCTATCCTTGAATACACGCAAACGCTGGGCCAAATCGCCAACCGTAATACTATAAATCGGCTGAACTTCTCGGTATCCGCCACTTGGCGGGCATTTATCCAGGACACGTAAAAAATCGGCGACAACATCATCCACATACACCAATTGAATCTCCGCTGCGGGATCATTGATTTGAATTGGTATGTCATGAGCGATATTGTGGCAGAAAGTCGCAACAGCTGAATTGTAGTTTGGCCGGCACCATTTGCCGAAAACGTTCGGCAAACGATAAATAAAGACTGGCGCGCCAGTTGCAGTGCCTAGTTCGCGCAAGACATCCTCAGCTTTGAGTTTGCTGGCGCCGTACGCATTGTTTCGCTCGGCCTGGATAGAGGACGTATACAGGATAGGTATCTGGCGGCCACTGGATTGGACCGCCTCGCACAAGGTACGAGTCAAATCCTCATTTCCCATGGTGAACTCGGCTTCTGTCAACGGGCGGTTTACACCAGCCAGGTGAAAAATAAAATCAGCCCTGAGCACTTTCTCAGCCAATATCTGGAGCGACTCGCCTTTCAGGAAAGTAAGAACATCCACTCCTGCTCGCTCGCGCAGGTGAATCAGCAAATTTTTCCCAATGAAGCCATTCGCCCCGGTTACCAGTACTTTCATCGCATCACCCTTCCGCGACAGCGTTCTCGCCACGCTCTATAGAACGAATAAAGTCTAGTTTCATCAGCAAGGTTTTCATACCCTCAACATCCAAACGTTCTGTGTTGTGTGAATTGTAGTCATCGCAATTCGAGATTTTCTGCTCACCTTGTTCGACGAATTTACCGTAATTCAAGTCACGTAAATCCGGCGGCACTCGGAAATACCCGCCGCGATCCTCCGCAGCCGCCATTTCCTCCCGACTCAATAAGGTTTCATATAGCTTTTCACCATGACGGGTGCCTATGACATTCACCTGATGAGCCGGCGTCTTCAAAATGGCTAACAGCGCAGCAACCAGCGTTTCAACCGTAGCCGCGGGGGCCTTCTGCACAAAAATGTCGCCATTCGTACCATGTTCGAAAGCGTACAGCACTAAATCAACAGCGTCTTCGAGCGTCATCATGAAACGCGTCATCGCGGGATCGGTGATAGTAATCGGCTGTCCTGCCCGCACCTGATCCACGAACAAGGGAATCACGGAGCCGCGCGAGGCCATCACATTGCCGTAGCGCGTGCCGCAGATAACGGTCTTCGCATCATCGACGTTACGCGACTTTGCAACCATAACCTTTTCCATCATTGCTTTGGAAATACCCATGGCGTTGATAGGATACGCTGCCTTGTCCGTACTCAGGCAGACAACTCGCCGCACGCCATTCTGGATTGCCGCCTCGAGAAGATTATCGGTACCGATAATGTTGGTCTTCACTGCTTCCATCGGATGGAATTCACAGGATGGCACTTGTTTTAGGGCTGCCGCATGAAAAATGTAATCCACGCCGCGTGTTGCATTCAAGATGCTCGAATAATCGCGCACATCCCCAATATAAAACTTCAATTTTGGGTTGTTATACTTCTTGCGCATATCATCCTGCTTTTTTTCATCGCGGCTGAATATACGGATTTCTCTGATATCCGTATCCAAAAAACGTTTCAAGACAGCGTTTCCGAAAGAACCTGTACCGCCGGTAATTAATAGTAATTTATTTTTAAACATTTTTAATATATATTGGTATCGAACTATCGATGATCAATTAATTCACGAGAAAAGAAATATATATTTAAGAAAATTATATTTTCAAATATACAGATTTTCCCACCCAAGAAAATTCGGAGTTTATCGTTAATTGTGCAAAATAGTTGCATCAATTTTTCAAAAATGACAGGAAATAAAAACAATAAAAATTTAAATCCGTTACAATTTCCGACGGAGCAATTATTGGATTTTATATTTCCTCCAAAAATAATCGTTAGCCGCAAGAAGAAGATATAAAACAACAAAAAGCAAATACATATATCTAGCCATAAACAAACTAATAATAAACGAGGCTTGAAAGCAAACTATAGAAATTATAAAAACAATACAAGCAGCCCAAGAATTTCTTGAATTGAGAAGTTGATAAAAGAATCCGTGAATTATCAATCCAAGCACAAACATGAACAATAATGTTCCTACACCGCCAAAGTCATATATAAGCCCGCGGAATATCGTATAAAGATTAGTGGTAAATATTCCCCTATACGAAAAATATTCCTCATAAATTCCCGCGGGAAATGTTTTTTCGCTTCCTAAAAAATCGAATATGGACTGAAACGTATAATTTCCGTATGAATAAAATCCATCGGTATAACTCTGTTCAGAACTCCTGCCTAAATAATGAGAAAACCAATCCGAAAAGGCATACAAATGTCCAAATGTATAAGAAAAGAAAGAACTGGATATGCGATCCAGCATATCTTCATTACCAGACAACTCCCGCGACAAAAATGAAATTGCCAGAAGCGGCAGCAAAATCAAACCATATCCGACCAAGCGAATAAAAAGTGCATTATTGACAAATTTAAGCTGATTTGAATATATTTTCCTGACAAAAATAGATGCGTAGAAAAAAGCAATGGAAAGAAATAATATAAGCTTGGCGGATTGGGTTAGCATCACGAACAAAGAAGGTGCAAACGCCATCAAAACAAGAATAAATTTCCGAATTCCCTTCTTTTCGTTATAGCTTACAAATCCGCCTAGTACAGCCGTAGTATATGTAAAAATTATACTCAGCCGCCCCCACGCACCGTAATCCAGCTCGCCCTGTCCTCGCATGGCGGCATATTTTCCACTAGTATCCAGAAGATCGAATATCATCGAATACAGGCTGAAACCATTAGAAATTACGCTAGCTATTGTAGATATAATAGCTAAGAAGCAAGAAAAATAAAACATGCCATAAATGAATCGGCTATCGAATCTGGCCGCATCATTGTCATTTTTTTTCTTGTTATTTTTAAATGCCTTTTTCCAGTTAAATGGTACTGCACTCAAGGAAAAAGAAAAAACGCAAAGAACTATAAATAAAACGGATAGCGGCTCAACTGGCACGTTAAATAATATGACCAGCGGGAAAAAAGTGAACACAAACCAAGCCAAAGAAAACAAACAGGCCGGGAAGATCCATGTGCCAATTATTTTCCGAATGAAATAAGCCTGCGCAAAAATAAGTATGCTGAAGAAAATCGCAAATAACTTATCAAGATTTTCAAGCATAATGCACTTTCATAAAACCATCCTTTTCCAGTATTTATTTACACATTCCTTCATCAATAAAAAATATGAGTGAAAACAAATATTCAATTTAATATTGCAATGCGTTTATTTCACCAAGATTGATCTTCGTCGCGCGGTTTATATGTTGCATCTTCAAGATCCAAATTACGATTTCAATTTCAAAAATGCATCAATTCAATTATTTAGTCTCTGTTTTCAATATTTAACGAGAAAGAAGATAATTATTTTAATGAAGATCACACAAATTCAAATTTTCCACATATCTCTATTTTGTCTATAGCTCGAGAGATAGACTAGCAATCTGGAAAAATTTGCAAACCGATTCGGACCAAGAGTTCTCAAAATCAAGCGCATGCAAAAATTCACAATCGCAAATTTATCTTTATGCTGCCCTATGTCGTTAAAGCTGCTGGAGACGTAAGGCACAGGCTTCTTTTCGAGAAGAAAATTCTTTTTCGCAAACTTTCCGACAGGACCGTCTGAACTAAATGGATCACATCCCTGTTCCAGTTCAGCCGAAACGCAAGCATAAGCCCGACGGAGAGTCGGTGAAATGTAATCACCATTTGACATATAATCGAAACCATATTTCTGCTTGGACGCAGCGGTTGTATGTTTCAGCAGTGCTGCCTTATATGCCAGACTCAATTCCAGTAAAGCACCTTTGTTTTCACCTCTTTGGGGAAAAGGCCTTTTACTTAACAAATCAGGTTTTTTCTCATCAAACGAACTGAAGTGAAAAAATATCAATGGATATTTTTCATTCACAACATAATTCCCATTTCCGTCTTTTGACACATCTCTTTCCTGCATGTTCCAGAACGCAACGTTATATCCCAGATTGAATGAAACGTAGAGATGTTCAAAGAAACAAGGTGCAATACTTACCCATTTTTGGTCCGTAGATAAGCCAAACTGCGTTTCAAAATAACAAAAACGGAAACAACGATCACTCCACCATTTCAGGAAATCGATTCCCTCAGAAGATTTGTTAATGGCAAAAAAACCGAGGTTAAAAGATCCGAAACGCATCATGCCGACATCACTACCAGGCCAAGCATTATCATGCGGTTTCGTATAATGTGGTGTAAGCACAATAGGATGTGCCTCAAGATCCGCCAGTATTGGATCGAGAGATTGATAAACGCACGTATCAGGATCTAAAAAAATAACATTATCAAATTTCTCCAATAATTTCAACGCAAGGAATGGTTTTACAGAAGTACTAAATTCTGTAATATCATATTTAAATGCCAGATCATAAAGATTCGGCACTTCAGCATCTTCGATCCAAATAAACTCAGCCAGTGAATCCGGAAGTGCGACATCGCATCTTTTTTCAGTTAAATATATTTTTAATTTTTTTTGCTCATGCTTTAGCAAGGATTCCGCCAAAACCAACGCTTTCGGCAAATAGGCTAAATTGCAGACTGTAAACGCGGCATATTTTTTGCTATTAGAAACATTCATCATCAAACCTTCTCTTCACCTGCTGCATTAAAAAATCTGGCACATATTTGACTGGCAATATAAATCAAAAGAAGTTTACCTATATTCAGAGAAAATTTTATTTCCCCGGATGCCAATGCGGTAAATATCAATCTTATACTCGATATCGACACATCCGTTACCCGCGACAATGGATATGCTCTCATGACGTAGATTTTTCCAAAAATTTTGTAATTCTTGTCGGCCTGTTCGGTAACATGGTCAAATCCGGGAGTGCACGAATACTGGCCTATTAAAAAATTATTTATCTTTGATCTCAGGCAAAACTCATAATCGACACCGTCGACAAAATATTTTTCACTATGCCAGTTTATTTTTTTCAGATTTTTCAAATAAAACAAACTGCCACTATTGATTGCCAGCGACACGTTCTTAAAACATGCTTCATTATTTTTCTCTTCGCTTTTTTTTGCCTTAAAAACAATCGCGCTATGTGTAGTTGCCAGCTCAGGATGCTGCGAATTGTAATTCTCGACGCATTCCAGCGTGTCTTTATTAAAAATCGTATCTTGATCAAAAAAAATCAAAGCTGATTTATTTTCATAAAAAGCTTGGGCGCAAACAGAAGCAATACCTAATCCCAGACCAAGATTTTTTCCGACAGTAAAATATCGTATTTCTTTTTTGTTTTTACAAAATTCCCTGACAGTACTTTCCTTCGGAGAATTATCAAATATATAAACCTGATAATTCGACTCAATTGCCATTTGAACTCTGTCCAAAAAACTATTTTCCGGGTTATATATCACAAACCCAATTGCTATCTCACGAGTCATTTTTATCTTTTCAAAACATTTTTTGCAATCCCTTGCAGAATGAACCAGTCCATTCCGACTCGCAGCACCCATATCCCGGCAGCACCTTCCAGGCCGAAAAATTTCAGCGCAATAAGCAAAAGAGGGATATATGTAACTAATTCAAATATATGCACCAATGCAGTAGCCCTGACGTTCCCAGATGCCTGGATCACGGCAAACGGTACCTGCGCAATGCCATTGAAGAAGATTCCAAAAGCCAGAATGGAAGTCAACATCCATGATTTTTTGGCAAAATCAGCACCAAGCCACAGGGACAAGCCGAGGTATGAGCCCAATATAACTGTCAGACATACCGGGCCCATGACTTTTGCAATGATCAGGACTGATTTTGAGTATAAATTTTTTGCAGCAGGCACATCCGTTGAAATCAATGATGCCAGTCTAGGAAACAGCGCAGCTGTTAACGCACCAGGAATGATCAGCATTCTTATCAGGGAATCAAATGGCACTGTGTAGTATGCAACCGACGCCGCCCCGATAACCGAAGAAATCAAGAAGCGGTCTGCCGTAACCATCAAAGGGCTGATCACATTCGACACTGTCATCCACACCCCGAATTGCCATAGATCGCGGACGTGGGAATAGTTCAATTTTGCTGTTGCCCATGCCCAACCTAATTTCTCATTGATCGGGAAAATATGCAATAGCATGTTTAATAAACGAGCAACTACAAGGCTCGCAACAGCGATCTCAAGTACAGGCCCGAATATTATTATGCTAACTACGGGTAATCCAAAATTTGCGATACCCAATAATATTTTCAGAATATTTATTTTTTTAAAATCTTCAAATCCTTCCAGTACGCCTCGCAGACCTGTCGTAATCGTAGTTAGAGGTATGCCAAGCGCTGCAATCGCCAACGAATATACGGCGCTCTTTTGCAAGCCGGCACTCACATTTAACCAGGAATTGCCGAGAGGAGTAGCGAGTACTGCCAGGATGAATCCCCCGACTATCCCGGCAATTGCAGTAAACACCAGCCCCGCTTTAACCAACTGCGGGAGCTTGTCCAGCGCTCCCTGCGCCCGCTGCGATGCCACTTTTTGGGTAAGAGCGCGGCCAAGGCCAAAATCAAATAAGCTGAAATAACCGATCAGAGCCCATATCAACGTTAATATGCCGAAGGATTCAATTCCCAGTTTTCTCATTAAAAAGGGAATCGAAAAAACGCCAACTAAAAGCGGCGCTCCTGTGCCCAGCAAATTCCATAAAGTATTTCTCTTAAGAGACATTAATAAACCTGTAAAATGGCAAAAATAATACTTTTTTTATGTTCGTCTCTCTGGATGCCATAAAAATAGCTGATTGGCTTCATTCACTGCCCTAGGCCAGATAACCGTCTTTTGTTTATGAGCGGCATACAAATAAGATCAACAACAATCCCGACTCAAGCTCGAATCGAAATCATTGCTGACATAATTTGAGCGCTTGGTCCCAGGTCGGCAAATCACAGAATGCATTAATCAGGCGCTGGCAATTCAGCACGGAATTGCCAGGTCGTTTTGCGGGTAACGGATACTCTTGTGTTGCTATCGGGATAACTAATGGCTTTCTGGTGACCGATGGATGGTCAATAATGGTTTTGGTAAATCCATGCCAAGTGGTTTGGCCTCGAGCGGTCAGATGATATAAGCCGGATCTGCTTTGTAATTTATCAAGAAATTTATGCGCGCCTTCGCTCCGGAGTTGCGCGACGATGTGCGCCGTAGTATCGGCGATGGTACGTGACCATGTCGGCGAACCATGCTGATCAGCGACGATCCGCAACTCTTCGCGTTCTTGTGCCAACCGCAAGACAGTCAGCAAAAAATTCTTGCCATGCATCCCATAGACCCAGCTGGTGCGCAGTATCAGATATGGAATATCTGCTGCTTGAATAGCCTGCTCGCCGGCCAATTTTGTTTTTCCATACACATTGATCGGACACGTAGCGTCGTCTTCTGTGTATGGTGTAGTCTTGGCACCGTCGAATACATAATCTGTTGAATAGTGAATCATCCCAGCGCCAAGCTTCCTGGCTTCTTCTGCCATGACAGCCGGAGCGTCTGCGTTAATCCGCTGCGCCAGGTCAGGTTCGCTTTCAGCTTTATCGACAGCCGTATAGGCGGCCGGATTAATTATCAACGCCGGCTTGATTTCACGAATCACGTCGCGCACCTGAACCAGGTTGGCGAGATCCATCTGGCTGCGGTCAAGAGCAATGACTTCGCCCAGACCTTGCAGACTTCGTTCCAGTTCAAAACCTACCTGCCCGGTTTTTCCGGTAAGGAGTATCTTCATGCGAATATCTCCGCATCAGCCAGTAGCTTGCCAAGTTGATCTTTTCCCGAAAGCAAAGGCGCATCTTGGATCGGCCAGTTGATGGCAATGGCGGGATCATTCCACAGGATACTGCGCTCAAACTCCGGCGCCCAGTAATCCGTGGTCTTATAGAGAAATTCCGCCGACTCGCTGGTAACAACAAAACCGTGCGCAAACCCTTCCGGAATCCACAGCTGTCGCTTATTTTCAGCCGACAGCGTTACCCCAACCCATTGACCGAAAGTAGCTGAGCTTTTACGCACATCGACCGCTACATCGAAAACTTCTCCGGCAACCACACGTACCAACTTACCTTGCGGCTGACGAATTTGATAATGCAGTCCGCGAAGAACATTTTTAGCAGATTTGGAGTGATTGTCTTGGACGAAACTAGCGTTGATCCCAGTCAGTTCATTGAAACGACGTTCATTGAAACTCTCATAAAAAAAACCGCGATCATCGCCAAAAACCTTGGGCTCGAAAATCAATACTTCGGGAATACTCGTGGTTTGTACTTGCATAATTAAAATACCTTATCTTTTAACAGGCCCAGCAGATATTGGCCATATCCATTTTTCTTCAGCGGTTGCGCCAGTTGCTCCAGGTCCGCGACATTAATGTATCCCTTGCGATAGGCGATTTCTTCTGGACAAGCGACTTTCAAGCCTTGGCGATTCTCGATGGTGGCAATGAACTGACCTGCTTCCAGCAATGATTCGTGGGTACCGGTGTCCAGCCATGCCATACCGCGTCCCATCAACTCGACGTTCAGACGTTTGCGCTCCAGGTACACACGATTTACATCCGTTATTTCTAGTTCTCCGCGTGGCGAAGGTTTGATGCCAGCCGCGATGTCACAGACTTCGCAGTCATAAAAATACAAACCGGTTACGGCGTAATTGGATTTCGGCTGCAGGGGTTTTTCTTCAATACTGACCGCCCGGCGCTGAGCATCGAACTCAACCACGCCATAACGTTCCGGATCGTGCACATGATAGGCAAATACGGTGGAGCCCTCGGTACGCGCCGAAGCTGCACGCAACTGGCTTTCGAAATCATGACCGTAATAAATATTGTCGCCTAAAATCAAGGCAGAAGGCGCATCGCCGATAAACTCCCGACCAATGATAAACGCCTGTGCCAGGCCATCCGGCGTCGGCTGTACAGCGTAACTGAGCTCGATTCCCCATTGCCGTCCGTCCCCCAGCAATTCTTTAAAGCGCGGCGTGTCTTGCGGCGTCGAAATGATCAGAATCTCGCGTATCCCTGCCAGCATCAGCGTGGTCAAAGGATAGTAGATCATCGGCTTGTCATACACTGGCAGCAGCTGCTTGGAGACCGCCATGGTCACTGGATACAGTCGTGTGCCGGAACCACCAGCGAGAATAATTCCTTTACGGCTTTGGGAAGTCGGCCCGCTCATTGGACGCCCCCTGTCGAACTCTGGCGCTGATCGTAGTTTTGCTCGACCCACTTCAGATAATCGCCAGACTGGACATTTTTGACCCACTCCTGATTGTCCAGATACCAACGGACCGTCTTACGAATGCCTGTATCAAAGGTTTCTAGTGGCTTCCAGCCAAGTTCGCGTTCAATCTTTCGCGCATCAATGGCATATCGCCTGTCATGGCCAGGACGATCAGTAACGTAGGTGATCTGGTCACGATAGCTACCAGCCGCCTTGGGGTCGAGTTCATCCAGAATGTCGCACAGTGTGTGCACCACATCCAGATTGGCCATCTCGTTCCAGCCACCAACGTTATATACCTCACCGGGCTTGCCAGCTTCCAGCACACGGCGAATCGCGGCGCAATGATCGCTCACGTAGAGCCAGTCGCGCACCTGCTGCCCATCGCCATAGATAGGTAATGATTTGCCGGCGCGCGCGTTGGTGATGATCAAGGGGATCAGCTTTTCCGGAAAATGGTAGGACCCATAATTGTTGGAACAATTAGTGGTCAGCGTAGGCAGTCCGTAAGTATGATGATAGGAGCGAACCAGATGATCCGATGCAGCCTTCGATGCCGAATAAGGGCTATTAGGAGCGTACTGAGTCGTTTCAGTAAACGGCGCATCGTTCGGACCCAGTGTGCCATACACTTCGTCGGTCGAAACATGGAGGAAGCGGAATGCCGCTTTTTCAGCTTCCGGCAAAGTCCCCCAGTAAGCACGCGTTGCCTCCAGCAAGCCGAAAGTGCCATTGACATTGGTCTCGACAAAAGCGGCAGGCCCATGGATAGAACGGTCAACGTGACTTTCCGCCGCAAAATGCACAATTGCACGCGGCTTGTGCTTGGCTAGTAAAGCAGCCACCTGAGCCGTATCGCCAATATCTCCCTGTACAAAGATATGGCGCGAATCCTGGCGGACACTCGCTAGGTTATTTATATTTCCAGCGTAAGTCAGCTTATCGAAATTGATCACCGGCTCGTCATTCTGCGCCAGCCAGTCCAGTACGAAATTGGAGCCGATAAAGCCGGCTCCTCCAGTGATAAAAATCATGAGGTCATCCTAAATGCAATGCAAAAATTAAAAGCGATATTTTATATTGATTATATTTTTGCAATAAAAATATCCGAGCAGTTCGAGATTATCCCCCATTATTCGTAGAAATCCGACCTTTGCAGCACATTTCGGATTAGTCCGACCGGAAAATCGGTGGGATTTATATACATTCAGGCAAGTATTTTCTATCTAAATAACTGGAAATGATCACGATGGACCATTAGGACCACCATTGCGACGGAAAGTGCCAAAAATCAACTTATCTCAATTACACAACCGCCGTGTGGCCGGAAACCCTTCAAAACATCTATCTCTGCGCTGAAACCTGCTACCGATCTACAATGGCAACCGTCACCCCGCCAACTCATACTTCCATTTATGCCAATCGTTAGTCCATTGACATACGCCATCGGCGACCTGCAAGGCTGTTACCAAAGCCTGATAACCCTGATAGACAAGATCGAGGCTGCAACTCCCGACGCCACGTTCATTTTTGCCGGCGACTTGGTCAATCGCGGCCCGCAATCGCTACAGACCTTACGCCTGATACGTTCCTTGGGTGGGCGCGCCCAGGCTGTGCTTGGCAATCACGACCTGCATCTGCTGGCAGCCGCCCACGGCATCCGCAAACTCCATCGCAGCGATACCCTGGATGAAATTCTGAATGCCCCCGATCGGGGGGAGTTGCTTGATTGGCTAAGACGCCAACCGCTGGCTCTATATCAGCAAGATCATCTATTTGTACATGCCGGCGTGCTGCCGCAATGGTCGGCGACAAAAACATTGGCATTGGCACAGGAAGTAGCCAACGTGCTGCAAGGACCGGACTGGGTAGACTTCTTACGCGAGATGTACGGCAATCAACCCTTGCACTGGGACGATGAACTCAAAGGCAACGAACGCCTGCGCTGCATCGTCAATGCCCTGACCCGTCTGCGCTTTTGCGACAAAGACGGGACGATGGAACTGGCGGCGAAGGAAAGCACCGGAATTTCCCTGCCCGGCTACCTGCCGTGGTTCGATGCGCCGCAGCGCCAGACGGAGGATGTCACCGTGGTGTTCGGACACTGGTCGACGCTGGGATTGATACAAAGGCCCAACCTGATCGGGCTGGATACCGGCTGCGTCTGGGGCGGCAAACTGACTGCCGTGCGCCTGGCCGACCGGGCGCTGCTGCAAGTCAGCTGCCCGCAAGCGCAGCGGCCCGGTTAGTCAGAAGCGGAAATGGCATCATGCCGCGGCGCTGACCTGCTCGGCCTGAGGCTGTTCCAACGCATCGGCAATCAAGGCCTGCGCACTAGCGGCCAGCTGCCGCCGGTGTGCGCCTGCGGTTTCGATCGGCGCCAGCTGGATCAGCTCGGCTTTCATCGGCTCCCCCTGCAAGATCGCGATCATGCTCTGTGCAAAAGTCATGTCGCCGATAAAATCCGCCGCCGGATGCAGCGCTCCTTGCGCATCCAGGTAGCGCAGCGCATATGGCTGCACCGGCACCTTGGCATCCAGCGCGGCTTCAAACAGGTTGGCATGAAACGGCAGCAATGCACCTTGCGCTGCGGTAGTGCCTTCCGGGAAGAAAGCCACCCGCTCACCGGCCTGGATGCTGGTGACCAGCCCCTGGAATATGCGCCGCACGTCGCGCTGCTTGCCGCGCGCGATAAAGATGGTGCCGCCCTTCTCGCATAGCCAGCCAAGCAGCGGCCAGTCGCGGATATCCGATTTGCCGACGAAACTGCAGGTCTGGATCGAGTTGATGACGAAGATGTCGAGCCAGGATACGTGATTGGCGACAATCAGCGCCCGCACCGCGGCGACACTGTCGCCGGGATTGCGCAAGGTGACTTCTACCCGGCAGATCGCCAGCAGTTCGACCGACCATTGGCGGATGCGCCAGCGCCGGCCTGTAGCATCGGCAAACGGAAACACTACCGCGCAAGTCCACAAACCGACCACCAGGTGCAGCAGCACGCGTGTCAGGCGCCAGACAAATTGCAGCCGCTTTTGCAATCTCTTCATGCGCGTTCGAATGTAATGTGCCCGGCCACGATCGTGGTTTTAACGCGTCCACTGAGTTCATACCCGAGGAAAGGCGTGTGCTTGCCCTGGCTGGCCAGTTCTTTAGCGGCGACGGTCCAGCGCACCGCCGGATCGAACAGGCAGATATCGGCGATGCTGCCGACAGCCAGCTGGCCGGCCGGCAAGCCAGCCACGCGCGCAGCGTCGGTAGTGATTTTTGCCAGCGCGCGGCTGAGGCGCTGCGGCGCTGCGTCGACGCATTCCTCGGCCCATTTCAAGGCCAGCGACAGCAGTAGTTCCAACCCGGTGGCGCCGGGCGTCGCTTCGCCAAACGGCAGCAGTTTCTCATCGTCGTCGACCGGTGTGTGATCTGAGCAGATGGCATCGATGGTGCCATCCAGCAGCGCCTGGCGGATCGCGTCGCGGTCGCGTTGCGAACGGAACGGCGGCGTCATGCGGGCATTGGAATCGAAGAAACCGATGTCGACGTCGGTCATGTGGATGTGGTGGGCGCCGACGTCGCAGCTGATCGGCAGGCCTTCTTTCTTGGCGTTGCGTATCAGCTCCAAGCCTTCGGCGGAAGAAATCCGGCACAGGTGCACACGTGCGCCGGTAGAGCGCACCAGCTCGAAAATGGTCTGCAGCCGTATGGTCTCGGCCATGGTCGGCACGCCGGACAGGCCGAGGCGCGACGCGATCGGGCCGCTGTGGGCGATGCCGCCGGCGCCGAGGTAAGGATCTTGCGGACGCAGCCACACGGTGTACGAAAAGGTGCGCGCATATTGCAGCGCGCGCAGCAGCACCGTGGTGTCCAGTATCGGCTCATCGGCCTGGGCGAAGCCGATGCAGCCGGCGTCGGTCAGCTCGGCCATCTCAGTCAGCTCTTGGCCCTTCAGTCCTACCGTCAGTGCACCGAGCGGATAGACATGCGCCTGGTTCAGGTTCCTGGCGCGGTGCTTCAACATTTCCACCAGACCCGGTTCGTCCAGCACAGGATCTGTGTCCGGCGGGCAGACCAGGCTGGTGACGCCGCCCTGCATCGCCGCCTGCATTTCCGATTCCAGCGTCGCCTTGTATTCATAGCCTGGCTCACGCAGGCGCGCGCTCAGGTCCACCAGGCCGGGCGTCACCACCAGGCCGCTGGCGTCTATGGTTTTGTTGGCGGTGAAATCGGCGGGAGCGTTGCCGACGCCGACTATCTTGCCGGCGGCAATAAACAGATCTTGCTGTGCATCGATATTGTTTGCGGGGTCGATCAGACGGCCGTTTTTGATGTGAAGTTTCATCGGTAAATGGTAAGGCGATTCTATAAATGTTTATGTGCTGTAGATCCAGCCAGATGCGGCAGCCGGATGCGGCTTCGGCGCAGCCTTAATTCCCGGCCAGAATGCTCATGACCGCCATCCGCACTGCGATGCCGAAGGTCACCTGCGGCAGGATCACCGCTTGCGCGCCGTCGGCCACCGCCGAGTCGATCTCGACGCCGCGGTTCATCGGTCCCGGATGCATCACGATCGCATCCGGCTTGGCCAGCGCCAACCGCTCGGGCGTCAAGCCATAGCTCTTGAAGAATTCCTGCGCCGACGGCAGCAGCGCGCCGCTCATGCGTTCATTTTGCAAGCGCAGCATGATGATGACGTCGACGCCCTTCAAGCCTTCGTTCATGTCGGTGAATACGCGCACGCCCATTTGCTCCAGGCCGCTCGGCAGCAGGGTGCGCGGGCCGATGGCGCGCACTTCCGGCACGCCCAGCGTGGTCAGACCGTGGATGTCGGAACGCGCCACCCGGCTGTGCAGGATGTCGCCGACGATCGCCACCGTCAGGTTGCTGAAATCCTTCTTGTAATGCCGGATGGTATACATGTCCAGCAAGCCCTGGGTCGGGTGGGCGTGGCGGCCGTCGCCGGCGTTCACCACATGGACATGATGCTGCTTGGTGTCGGTCAGGTGCTTGGCGATCAGGTAGGGCGCGCCGGATTGCGCGTGGCGCACCACGAACATGTCCGCGTGCATGGCTGACAGATTGTCGATGGTGTCCAGCAGCGATTCGCCCTTGCTGGCGCTGGAGGCGGAGATGTTCAGGTTGATGACGTCGGCCGACAGACGCTTGGAAGCAATCTCAAACGTGGTGCGGGTACGGGTCGAATTTTCAAAGAACAGGTTGAACACGCTTTTGCCGCGCATCAGCGGCACCTTCTTGACATCGCGGTCGCTGACGCCGACAAATGAGGACGCCGTATCCAGGATGTGCGTGACAACAGAAGTCGGCAAACCTTCGATCGTCAGCAGATGCTGCAGTTCGCCATTTTTATTGAGTTGAGGATTAAGCATTGGGTTGGATGTCTAAAGTGAAGCTGCCGTCGTCGGCGCGTTGAAGTTGTAGGGACTGGCCAGGCTGCAAGGTGACTGCATCGGCGACAAAATCCGCCGCCACCGGCAAATCGCGCTCGCCGCGGTCGATCAGCGCCGCCAGCATGATCTTTGCCGGGCGGCCGTAGTCGAACAGTTCGTTGATGGCGGCACGCGTGGTGCGGCCGGTGTAAAGCACATCGTCCACCAGCAGGATGGTGGCGCCGTTGACGTCGAACGGAATCTGCGTCGGCTTGATATCGGTACGCAGGCCTTTTTCGGAAAAATCGTCGCGATAGAAGGAGACGTCGATAAAGCCGAGCCGTTGCGCCGGATTCAGGTGCAAGGCCGCCACCAGGCGTTCGGCGATCCAGGCGCCGCCGGAATAGATGCCGATGACCGCCACATTGTCGGTCTGCGCCAGCGCGGCTTTTACTTTTGCCTCAAGCACCTGGTACAGTGCTTCGGCATCGAATTGGGGGGTGATAGTAGTCATTGCGTCTTCATCACAAAATCGAACAGGATCATTCAGATAAATCGTCAAAATACTGCTGCAAGATAATCGCGGCGGCCTGGTCGTCGATCACTTCTCCGCGCTGCTGCTTGATCACCGCCGACGAGTAACGCTCATCCACGAGCACCGTGGCGACCGCATAGCGGCCGTGCAGCTGATTGGCAAAACGTTGGCAGCGCACGCTCATTTCATGCTCGGCGCCATCCGGATGCAGCGGCAGGCCGACCACGCACAGCACCGGTTGCCACTCCTTGATCAACAACGCGATTTCGGCGAACTTGCCGTCATTGGTGGCGGCGCTGATGACTTGCAGGGGTTGCGCCTGCTTCAACAGGGTATTGCCAACCGCCACGCCGATGCGCTTCAGGCCGAAATCGAAACCAAGCACAGTGCCTGTCAAACCGCTCATGTCAGGCTCCCGCCCATCTTGCCGTTCAACTCACGCACGACCGGATTCCGAAGTCAGCATATACGGGGAAATACCCAGCAGATTGACAGCGGCGGCAAAACGCTCGGCGATCGGCAGATCGAAAATAATCGCCGGATCAGCGGCTACCGTCAGCCAGCCGTTATGCACGATTTCGCTTTCCAGCTGGCCCGCGCTCCAGCCCGAACACCCCAGGCTGACCAGGATGCGCTGCGGTCCGCTGCCTTGGGCGACCTCTTCCAGCACATCCTTGGAAGTAGTCATGGCGATCTGTTCCGTCACTTTCAGCGTCGATGAGTAGCTCTTGCCCGGCGTATGCAGCACAAAGCCGCGCTCAACCTCTACCGGGCCGCCGAACATCACCGGCCGCTCGCCGATCGGATCGTCAAAGCCCGGCTCCGGATTGATTTCCAGCTTCAGGTCAATGCGCTCGAACAGCAGCTGCATGGTCATATCGGTAGGTTTATTGATCACTACGCCAAGGGCGCCGTTGGCATTATGCTCACACAAATACACCACGGTTCCGCCAAAAACCGGATCCAGCATGGAGGGCATTGCAATAAGGAAATGATTTGTCAGATTCAGAAAGGGAGAATCCGGGTCGCCCGACGCCTTCGCGGCGCTTTTGCGCGCGGGAGAATCGTCCGGAGTTGTATCTAGCTTGGCCATGGGCCGCATTTTATCAGTTTTAAACCGGCGCAAGCCGCTTTGCGTAGTGTAGCTTCTCGGGTAAAGTCGCTCGCAAGCCCGCCTCGGCGCTACCTCACGCGAATTTTTTATATAGACCGCCTCCATGCCCCAGTTTGAAAAATCCCTGGTCTGGTTTCGCCGCGACTTGCGCGTATTCGACCACGCGGCCCTGCATCACGCCTTAAAGGCCAGTAAAACCGTGTTCTGCGTGTTCGTCTTCGACACCGACATCCTCCAACCTTTGCTGGATGCCGGCCTGACGGCTGACCGTCGCGTCGAATTCATCCGCGGCAGCATCGTCGAACTGGATCTGGAACTGCGCAAGCTAGGCGGCGGCCTGATCGTGCGCCACGGCGCCGCTGCCGATGCGGTCCCGGCGCTGGCTGTCCAACTCGGCGTCGATGCCGTGTTCAGCAACCACGATTACGAACCGCAAGCTCGGCAACGCGATGCCAAGGTCGCCAGTATCCTGGCCGCTGCCGGCCGCAGCTGGCACAGCTTCAAGGACCAGGTGATTTTTGAGCAAGACGAAATCCTTACCCTGTCAGGCCGGCCGTTTTCAGTATTCACGCCTTACAAGAATGCCTGGATGAAGAGACTGGCTGAGGCAGATGGACCTTTCCTCCTGAAGCCCTACCCGATCGAAAAGTACGCGGCGCGGCTGGCGTCGCCTGTGCCGGAGCATGGCAAGATACCTGACTTGGCCGAGCTCGGCTTCCAGGAAACCAATCTGCGCGCCTTGAAAATCACACCCGGCATGTCAGGCGCAACCAGTCTGCTGGAAGATTTCCTGCCGCGTATCGGCCATTACGAAGACAGCCGTAATTTCCCCGCGCTCAAAGGGCCATCCTATCTCTCAGTGCATCTGCGTTTCGGCACCATATCGATCCGCACCCTGGCCCGTGTCGCTTATCAAGCTCTACACCATGGCAGCGCCAGCGGCGCCGCGACATGGTTGTCGGAACTGGTGTGGCGCGATTTTTATTTCATGATCCTGTACCACCATCCACATGCCGCACAACGCGCGTTCAAGCCGGACTACGACGCCATCCAGTGGGAAAGCGGTCCGCATGCGCAGGCGCTGTTCCAGGCCTGGTGCGACAGCCGCACCGGTTATCCACTGGTGGATGCGGCGATGCTGCAGCTCAAGCAGAGCGGCTACATGCATAACCGCCTGCGCATGCTGGTTGCGTCTTTCCTGATAAAAGACCTGGGTATCGACTGGCGTTGGGGAGAACGCTACTTTGCCGAGCAGCTGAATGACTTCGACCTGGCTGCCAACAATGGCGGCTGGCAGTGGGCGGCGTCATCGGGCTGCGATGCACAGCCTTATTTCCGCATTTTCAATCCGGTCACGCAATCCGAGAAATTCGATGCGGAGGGTAAATTCATCCGCCGCTACCTGCCACAGCTATCCGGTCTCGGTAACAAGCATATCCATGCGCCATGGCTGGCGCCGGCAAAAGACTTGCAGGATGCCAGCATCCGCCTGGGAGAAAATTATCCGCTGCCGCTGGTGCAGCACCATGAAGCGCGCAAGCTGACCTTGCAGCGTTATGCGGTGGTGAGGAAAGTGACTGAAGAGTGAGGAGAAAGTAACGAGGAGGAATTGCGGAGGCTGGTGAAAATTGTTCTTCCACCAGCCCCCGTAATTTTATTGCAGGGTGTTTGCTTCTTTTTTGATGAACGACTTGATGCTGCGGATCAGTTCATCTTCCTGGTACGGCTTGCCCAGGTATTCGTTGACGCCCAGCTCCATCGCATAGCTGCGATGCTTGGCCGCGGTACGCGAGGTAATCATGATGATCGGGATATGGCGGGTCCGGTCATCATTGCGGATATTGCGGCTCAAGTCGAAGCCGTCCATACGCGGCATTTCGATATCCACCAGCATCACGTCCGGTGTAATCGCCTGCAACTGCTCCAGCGCATCGACGCCGTCTTTCGCCAGCACCACCTGGTAGCCTTCGCGCGACAGCAGACGCTGGGTTACCCGGCGCACGGTCAAGGAATCGTCGACCACCATCACCACGCTTTGGCTACGCAAGCCCTGTACTGGCTGAGCCGTTGGCGGCGTTGCCGATTCAGGGCTGACGCTCATCTCGGCTACCGCGCCCATGACGTCGTGAGTTGCCAGATGCGACTGGCGCGGGGCGCGATGCTCGTGCGCCGAACGCTGCAGTTGCAGCTGCATCAAAGGCACTGGATTCAGGATCAGCACGATATCACCGGAACCCAGCACCGTGGCGCCGGCAATCCCGATCATCCGTGACAGTTGCGGACCGATATTCTTGACCACGACTTCTCGGTTGCCGACGATTTCGTCGACGTGCAAGGCTACCCGGTCATTACCGCTGCGCAAAATGATGATCGGCGAATACTGCTGCGCCACCGGCACCATCTCGGCATCGCCCAGCAAAGTAGACAGATATTGCAAAGGCACCTTGTGTCCTTGCCACATCAGCATGCCATCGTTGTAAGCGGCGGCCAAAGCCTTTGCCTTCAACTGCTGCACCTGTTCCACCAGCGCCGACGGCACGGCATAGGTGCTGCCGCCTGTGGTCAGCAGCACCACTTGGGTGACCGCCAGGGTCAGCGGCAAGTGAATCGTGAAATGCGTGCCCTGCCCGGGTTCGCTGGTCACCGCAACGCGCCCGCCCAGCGATGCTGCTTCCGAGCGCACCACGTCCATGCCGACGCCGCGTCCGGCCAGTTCCGTGACATCCGCCGCGGTAGAAAATCCGGGACGGAAAATCAGGTCGGTGGTTTCCAGGTCGGACAGCTGCTCATCGTTTTCCAGCAGACCGACGGAACGCGCCTTGTCGCGGATACGCGGCAGGTTCAGGCCCTGGCCGTCATCCGACAGCTGAATCAGAATTTCATTACCGTCCTGGCGAATTTCGATTTTCAGCTCGCCGGTTTCGTTCTTGCCGGCAGCACGCCGCGCTTCCCGCGACTCGATCCCGTGCACGATGGCGTTACGCAGCAGATGCTCGAACGGGGCGATCATCTTTTCCAGCACGCTACGGTCGATTTCCACGTGGCTGCCGCGGATATCCAGGTTGACGCGCTTGTCCAGTTCCTTGGCGACCTGGCGTGTCAGCCGGTACAGACGCTCGCCGATACTGGCAAACTGCACCATCCGCACATGCATCAGATCCTGTTGCAAATCGCGCGTCAGCCGGCGTTGCGTCAGCAAGTCGACGTTGGCGCCTTCGACCGTGTTGGTCAGATTCTTTTGCAGCGAGGCGACGTCGTTGACGCTCTCCGCCATCATCCGTGTCAGTTCCTGCAGCCGGGTGAAGCGGTCGAATTCGAGCGGGTCGAATTCGCGCTCGCCGGCCAGGGTCATACGCGAACTGATTTGCGCTTCGGCCTGGATCTCGATCTCACGCAACTGGCCGCGCAAGCGGTCAACGTTTTCCGTCAATTCAGACAAAGACAGCTGCAAGGTGCCGATGCCGGATTCAAGCCGTGAACGGGTGATCGAAACTTCACCGGCCTGGTTCACCAGCCGGTCGAGAATATCCGCATTGACGCGCACCTGCGACACCAGGCCGCTGGTGCTGGCAAGCGCCGGCGCCGCCACGCCAGCCGCCTGCGAAGGCATCACGCTCGGCAGGTTGACCGGCGTATGCGCTAGCGCCGCCACCTCAGCTGCGAGCGGTGCGGCAGGAGCGACAGGCTGCGCCGCTTGCGGATTACGCAGATTATCAAACATCTGCACGCCACGGTCATAGTGCGCCAGCAATTCGTCAACCGTATGGCGCGACGAACTACCTGATTGCAGGATCACCTCGATATGGCTTTCCATCTCGTGCATGTGCTGGCCAAGCACCATCGCGCCGGCCATGCGGGCGCTGCCCTTGATGGTGTGCAGATGGCGCAGGATAGCTTGCGGCACCGGATGCGCGCTGGTCGTGCCGACCGGATTTTCCTGCCAGCTGCGCAAGGCGCTGCCGATCTGCGGCAGCATGTCGCTGCCCTCTTCCAGGAAGATCGGCAGCAAGTCTGGATCCAGCTCATCGCGCACCGCCAGCAAAGGATCGATATCTTCCTTCGGCGCTTCGAACAGGTGTGGCACTTCCACCACCGCTGCCGGTTGATGCGGAGTCACGGCGGCAATCGCGATCGGCTGCACGTGCAATACTTCATCCCAGTTGTCGGCAGGTTCGGTTACCGCTGCGATCGGGGTTACAGGAAGCTCCTCCAGTTGCGGCGCGATTTCTGCGGCTATCGACTCAAGCTCGATGGCAGGCGCAACGATTTCCTGCGCCGGCGCTTCATCGCTGCCCTCTATTTCCGGCAATTCTTCCACTTCATGCGCGCGCGACTCTTGCCGCTGCCACAAACTATCCAGGCTGCTCACCAGCGCCGGCTCGTAATACGGCATGTCGCCCTGGGTGAACTGCTGCAGCATCCACTTGGCGCGCTCGACGCTCAATTGCAAGATATCGTAGTCGGCGCCGTGCAGGCTGCCTGGTTGCAACGCCATGCGCTGCAGAGCCATTTCCAGCGCATGCGCGACTTCCTGCAAAGGCTTGAAACCTACCGTGGCGGAACTGCCTGCCAGCGAATGGGCGGCGTGCACCGACTGCGTCATCACCGGCCGTTCAGGTTCATGCCGCCACTCGGCAAAATCATGCGCCAGGTGACGCACCAGCTGGTCGGTCTCGGCCAGATAGATGTTGTACAGCGGCAGGCTGATGGTCAGGTCGCCGATCTGCTTGGTGCTGTCGTCATGCCGGATTTCCTGCATGCCAGGAAAAGCGATGACCTCAGCGCTGACAGGGATTTCCCGCAACGCGGCGACCGGCACCGCTTCGGCAACCGGCTGCTCATGCACTTCCGCTGCCGAAGTCAGTTCTTCTTCAACGCCGGCTTCGTGCGCCGCGCCGTGAATGGAGACAACGGTTTCCGTGTGCTCAGCGTGGGTGACGCCGAACAAGGCCAGGTCGTCGTCGCTCAGCTGGATTTCCTCGGCTTGCGCCGGCATCTCCGGCAAATCGCTGAGTTCCACGGTTTCGCCTGCGGCTTCGGCCAGCACCGGTGCTGCAACTGCCGGAGCGGCGAAAGCACCGCCCTCGCGCACAGTTTCGGCAACTCCAGCCAGTGCATGCGGCGTCCGTTCCGAGTGTCCGTACAGCTGGATTTCCTTGACCCAGCCATCCAGCTCAGTCACGGCATGATCCAGCAACGCGCTCAGGTCGGCGCTCACAGTACGCGATTCCGACAACCACAGATTCAATACCTGTTCGATGCTCCAGGCGGCTTCGCCGAAAGCATTCAAGCCGATCATGCGGCCGCTGCCTTTGAGCGTATGGAATGCGCGGCGCAGCACCGTCAGCGGTTCTTGCTTATGCGGCGCGCCATGCAGTTGCAGAAGGGCTTGCCTGGCGTTAGTCAGGACCTCTTCTGCTTCGGACAAAAAAATCTCACGCAGTTCGGCATCGGCCTCCTCGTCAGTCACCGTCGCCACCGCCGCTATGGGCGGCGCCGCTTCCGCTGCATGCAGCGGCACGATGGTGGTCACGATGTCCGCCAGCGATTGCTGCAGGGATTGCTGTGATGCCGAGAAATCCGGATGATCGAGAATGTCGATCGCAGCCTGGGCGCGATCGGTCGCTTCCGGATTGTCGCTCAGGGCAGCATCAACCCGCATCTGCACCAGCGATTCTTTCAGTCTTTCCTGCAGTTCCGGATCGTGCGGCTGCGCTGTCAACGACAGCGCCAACTCGGCCGATTGCTGCTGGTGCTGCAGCAGCTCATCTTCCACGGTTGCCAGTTCCGGCAGCGTTGGCAGGCTATCACCGCCGGCGGCGCTTGCAGCCGCTGGATGATGGTCGCTGACTGTCGACGACACCACCGGATCAGGCTGCGGCGGGGCAACCATCGCGCGCCGCTCCAGTAGATTGATGCGGAATACGCCGGCCTCTTCATCGAAAGTGAAGTGGTTGTTTTGCGTATCCGACTGATGCTGCAGCGTTTCAATGAAAAAGCTCAGCGCGCCGATGTTTTGCGCAATCCGTTCAAACTCTTTTTGTTCCGGCGCTTCCGGCAACAGTTCGCCACCTTCCGCGGTAAAACGTTTCAAGGTGCTGCGCGTGTGTTCGACCACGCGGATGGCATCGCTCTGGTCCTGGATCGCCAGCGCGCCCTGGATCTGGTGCAGAACTTGTTCGATCTGGGTCAGCACTTCACGCCGCTCAGGTTCCTTGAAGAACTCATCCAGCATTTTTTCAACCTGGCGCAAGCTCGACAGCATTTCCGAAGCCAGCATCTTGACGGTCTGGCGCTGTTGCGCTTCGCGATAAATGTCGTCGATCCACTGTGCCGGCTTGCCCAAGGTCTCGCCTGAGACCACGGCCAGCAGGCGCGCAGTCATGGCATCGGCACGCTCGGAGAAATTCTGCGGCAGTCGGCTGATGTGGTTCAGCGTGTTTTCGATAAACAGCAGGCTGGTGGCGATTTCCATGCAGATCGCATCACCTGGCCGCGAATGCGCGGCGTGGCGGGCTATGCCGTTCAATTCGCGCAGCAGCTTGGACAAGGACGGCGCGTTGAGCTGGCCGCCGGCTTCGCTGAGGCCGTGCATTTCTTTTTCAAACGCAGCAGCCGGGCCGGCGTCGCCGCTGGCCAGGCGGTCCCACATATTCTTCGCTTGCCCCAGGCGTTCCTTGGCAGCGCCCAATGCATCCAGGCTGATCTGGCCGTAGTGGCGGGTGCTGTAGTCGGTCGGCACCAGGCCATTGAGACGGTAAGCGGCGCGAATCTGGGTGGTCAGCTTGGAAGCGTTTTCAATCCCGGCTATAAAGAACAAGGCATCGCGCAACAGCCTTTCCGAAATGCTGGAAGAACCCTGGCTCAGGCGGCGCAGTTGCAGGTTGATGCGGGCGAACAGCTGCTTGACATACAATTCGTTGGAAACCTGCGCCGTCGCAACCGCTTCGGAGAAGCCGTGCATGACCCACCAGAATGCCCGCGCCTGCTGGTTGCGCTGGGTCTGTTCGACTTCGCCGACCACTACTTGCATGACGCCGGCGTTTTCCAGTTCAATCGCCTTGTCGGCGCTTTTCAGGAACGGCAGCAGCGCGCGCTCAAAACGCTTGCGCAAAGGCAGATAGGCTTCAGCCTCGATCGCCACGGCATGCTCCGCGGCCGGAAAATGCGGGCGGATTGTCAGGTCGGGGAAAAACAGGTCGGCCGGATGGATTCTTTCAGCGCCGCGGATTTCCAGCAGCCCCTGGTAATAGGGGAACAAACGTACCGGCTGGTGGCTGCCGCCGGCCAGCACTTCGTCCAGGTATTCGATCAATGCCTGATAGGCGTTGCCGATGGTCTGCACATGCTGCGCGCTCAGTTCGGCCTGGCCGGATTCGGCACGCTCGAGCAGGTCTTCAACGGTTTCTGTGATGATGATGACGCCGTCGATGTCGACCATTTGCAGGGCGCCGTGCGCCTGGTGCAGATAGGTCTTGGCATGACGGATGGCGGTCGAATGATCGTCGCCGGCCTGCTGCTTGTCGCTTATTTGCAACAAGGCGTTGCCGGACTGGTTCAGCGCCTCGCGAATTTCGCTCATCACCCATGACAATGGTCCGGTATCAAGATGAGTCCGCGTTGAATCTTGCAAATGCGCCGCGGAACTGGAAAAATCGGTGGTCATGACTGCCTCATGGGTTCAGGGTGTGGTCAAACGAGTTGACCATGATGCATATCGGCCAAAACATCACCCATGATTGCGGCAGTAGCAGCGCAAACCCGGGCAAGCCTTGGCCGATACCGCGCTTGCTGACCTGACGGCAGGTCGGCAAGCGCAGGACTACACATTAATTGGTCACGCGGAAACGCGATACCGAACTCTTCAAATCTTCTGCCAGCTTCGACAGTTCGCGAATCGACAGCGCCGTCTGGCGTGTACCTTCCCGCGTCTTTTCCGTCACCGAAAGAATGTTCTGAATGTTGGTAGCCACGCCGTTTGCAGAATTAGCTTGCTGCTCGGTAGTAGAGGAAATGCTTTGAATCAGTTCCGCCAGGCGGTTCGAAACGCGCCGGATGTCCGACAGCGCCGCACCGGCCGCATCTGACAGCTTGGCACCCTCGACCACCCCTTGCGTCGAACGTTCCATAGCCACCACCGCATCGTGGGTGTCGGTCTGAATGGTACGCACCAGCGCGCCAATCTGCTTGGTCGCCGCGCCGGAACGTTCCGCCAGGCGCTGAACTTCTTCCGCAACCACCGAAAATCCGCGTCCTGCTTCACCTGCGGAAGCCGCCTGGATCGCCGCATTCAACGCCAGCACGTTGGTCTGTTCGGTAATGTCGGAAATCAGTTCGGTGATTTCACCAATTTCCTGGGACGATTCACCCAGCCGCTTGATGCGCTTGGAAGTTTCCTGGATGTGCTCGCGAATTTCGTTCATGCCTGAAATCGCGTTTTCCACCGCCTTGGAACCTTCTTCCGCGGCGCTAACCGACTGCCGCGCCACTTCAGCTGATTCACTAGCCGATTTGGAAACGTCGGTAATCTGGGTCGCCATGTCAAGAACCGCTTGCGTGGTTTCCTGAATATCGCGCGACTGCCGTTGCGACGCCGCCAACAGTTCGATCGAAATGCTTTGCGCCTGGTCCGACGCCACAGTAACCTGCTGCGCCGTTGCGGTAACCCGTCCGACCAGTCCGCGCAACTCTTCCACCGTATAGTTAACCGAGTCGGCGATCGCGCCGGTAATGTCTTCCGACACCGTCGCCTGCACTGTCAAGTCACCGTCCGCCACTTCCTGCAATTCATTCATCAGGCGCAAAATCGCGGCCTGGTTCTGGTCGTTGGCGTTACTTGCGTCTTCTTCCTGCTTGATCGCCTGCAGACGCTGTTCTTCCGCTTCCATCCGGCGTACGTCAGCTTCGTGGGTACGGTGACGACCGTCCTGCACCTGCACCCAGGCAATCGCGGCAGCCGCCAGCAGGGTCGCGAAGGCCGACAGCAGCATCAGCCAGAACCAGATGCTTTGCGTATCCTGTGCGCTACGATAGGTATCTTGCAAGGCGCCCAACCGTTGTTTGAGATTTTCGTTCTCGGTAAAGATCAATTGCTCGGACTGCTTGGCAGAAACGAAGTTCTGCATATTGCCCAGAATCGATGCAACCGATTCCTGGTATTCGGCAAAGCTCTTTTCCAGTTCGGTCAGCTTGCTGCGTTCTTCTTCGTTCTTGCTGGCCGGCAGGCGCAATACATCGCTGCCGTTCAGGAAGCCGCTGACGATATCGCGGAAAGTGTTGGTATCCTTACCCAGCAAGAACGCCGTTTCCGGGTTCACACCTTCAGAAGTCAGGAATTCATTGGCGCTACGGCCCAGACGCTGGGTCAACATGACCAGCTGCGAGGAAGCCGCGATTTCGCGCGGGGTGGCGCCGGTCTGGGTCTTCAGGGTCGCGATCTGTTCCGACAGATCGAGCAGGTTAGGCGAGATGCCGTTCAGTTTTTGCAGGGTCACACCGAAGCTGGTCAATTCCTTTTGCAGCTTCAGGATGGTGTCCGCGGCCTTGTCGGTATTCGACCAGACCTTGTTGACGTCGGTCAGCTTGGAATCCATGGCGACGCTCGGGGCACTGATATCGTGTCCTTTGAAATCGCCGCCTTTCGACAGGATGCCCAAATCCTGGTTGAATTCCTTGCGGCTGTCGGCCAGCTGCTTGAACGCCTCGGCATTACCCTGAATCGCATTCGGCGTCGCCTTACCGATACGTTGCGAGTGCATCAGCGCGTCGCCGGCGATCTGGGTCTGCGTCGAGCTCATCGTGGAACTCTTGGCGTTCAGCCACAGGAACAAGATAGTCAGCAGCAAACCCGCGCCGAGCATGATCAGCAGCAGGCGGACCTGTTTTTGCTGCGGCAGTTTGCCGATCAATGGCAAGGGCCGTGCATCCGGGCTGGCGAGTTCGACGGCAGCGCCGGTGAAAGCAGTAGCCGGGGCAGCTGCCGCGACAGCTTCCGGAGCGGTCGCAAAGCTTGGCGCCGCTACCGGCTCAGGCTTATAAACAGGGGCCGGCGCAGCAAGCGGCGCCACCGTAGGCGCCGCTGGCGGCTCAGGAATGAAACGTTCTTCCATGACAGTCTGTTCAGGATCGTGCATCAGCGCGTCCTGCATGAAACGATCGCCAGCCTCGCCTTGCTCTTCCTTGGCCGCCTTGGATAAAGACGGTAGTTTGAATGCCATTACAGAATCTCCTAATTGCTCGATGAAATCGCCATGCGCACGATGGTGTCACTGTGAGTGCCCAGCAAAAATCGCCGTGTGCCAATACGCTGCCACCGGACACCGCTGCTGTTGCAACGGTGCCTGGGACTCATAAACCTACTTGTAAAAAACGAGGGTCGTGCAAGATTTGGGCCATGCTCAGCTCGGTCCAGACCTGGGAATCGCTGTCCAGATAGCGCCGGGCGCCGGTCTGGTCCAGCGGATCAGGGGCTTGCAGGGTCATTTGAGCGACGTTGCGCAAGCCCATAACACGGGAAACCAGCAAGCCGCTGTTGAAAGAAAACGTCGGCGCGAAGGCGACAATCCGACATTCCTTGTCAATTTGCGTCAATCCCTGTCCCTGAAAGCGTGCAAAATCGATCACGCTGATCAGCGTGCCGCGCACATTGCTCAGGCCCAGATACCAGTCGTGGGTCAGCGGCACCCGCGAAATCTGGTCGACAGCGACGATTTCGCCAGCCTCTTGCAGATTCAACAACCACCGGCTCGATCCGATCAATAAACCAAGCTGGCTTTCCTGCGCCTCGCTGCCGCTGCGGGCAGCCTGCATCCGCTCCAACAAGTGCGACTGGAATTCGCGCAGCCGGCTGCGGCGCGAGTCGGCGTC
Source organism: Collimonas sp. PA-H2 (assembly GCF_002564105.1). Lineage (NCBI taxonomy): Bacteria > Pseudomonadati > Pseudomonadota > Betaproteobacteria > Burkholderiales > Oxalobacteraceae > Collimonas > Collimonas sp. PA-H2. The sequence goes on along the minus strand of NZ_PDBX01000001.1, from coordinate 3,354,595 downwards.
AAGTGCGACCTTGTTGACAGGCTGCAGCGGTGACGATGGCGGCAATTCCGCCGTCAGAGGCGAGGTTGATTGGGTCATATTGATTGTGTACTGATGCCGTAGGTCAAACTTTAAATTCCAACTTCCGTACTCGATTAACCGAGCGCAGCGATTTTAGCCAGCAGTTCCTTCGGATCGATAGGTTTCACCAGGTAGTCGCGCGCGCCCTGGCGCAAGCCCCAGATACGGTCGGTTTCCAGGCCCTTGCTGCTGCAGATGATGATAGGGATATCCTTGGTGTCGTCGTCGCGCGTAATCGAGCGCGTCACCTGGAAGCCGTTCTGGCCAGGCATCACCACATCCATCAGGATCAGCTGCGGCTTGTCAGCCTTGATCTTGTCGAGGATGCCTTCGCCGTTTTCGGAAGTCGACACGGAGTAGCCAGCCTTCGCCAGGATATCGGTCAGGAAATAACGCTCGGTTGGGGAGTCGTCGACAATGAGAATTTTTTGTATGGCCATTTTCAACCTTTATTTACTTCAGTTACGCAAATTACTTACGTCAGTTATTCAATCGTTCAACCGCTGCGGCTCATGCCACAGCCGGTATTGCACCGTCCGCAGTCTGGGTATGCTGACGCACCGCCTTCAGCAGACTGTCCTTGGTGAACGGCTTGGTGAGGTACTCATCCGAACCTACCATGGCGCCGCGCGCACGGTCAAACAGGCCGTCCTTGGACGACAGCATGACCACCGGCGTTGCATGGAATTTGGCACTCTTTTTGATCAGGGCGCAGGTCTGATAGCCGTCCAGGCGAGGCATCAGGATGTCGCAAAAAATCAGCGCAGGCTTGTGATCGTTGACTTTCGCCAAGGCATCGAAGCCATCTTCGGCCAGTACTACCTGATAACCGGCCTGGCTCAGGAAAATCTCCGCAGAACGACGAATCGTGCTGCTATCGTCAATCACCATTACCTTCAGGTTGACGCCGCCAAGTGATGTTGTCATGAAATCGTCTCATTCAATCCAAATAAATCTACGGCGTCACTGTAACAAAGAAAGACATTCCTTAGGACAATGTTTATAGACAGAAGCCGGTAAAGTTCAATTTATTTTGTAACTGAGAACGATAACTTAATCTTCCTGCAACAAAAAAGAGCTAACTGGATTGTTAAATTGCAACCATTTCGAAATCTTCCTTGCGCGCGCCGCATTCCGGACAAGTCCAGTTCATCGGCACGTCATCCCACAGGGTGCCCGCAGCGATGCCTTCTTCCGGCAGACCGGCCTCTTCGTCATAGACCCAGCCGCAAATCAGACACATCCAGGTTTTGTACTTCGATTCAGGCTTCGATGTTGCGTTGCTTTCGTTATTGCTCACGGCAGTGACCCTTCAATCAAGTAAAATGCAAAGTCGGATATCTTAATCTACCCGCCGTGCAAAACCAAACTTCTCCCCTCATATTGACCTTCGGCGTGGCCGACCCAGTCGGCGCCGCCGGCATCCAGGCAGACCTGGCCACCTTTTCAGCTATGGGCTGTCATGGCCTGTCTGTCATCACGTCGATACTGATCGGCGACACCGCCCGCATCGAAGACACCCAGCAGATCGATGCAGACTGGGTCGCCGACCAGGCCCGCGTGCTGCTCGAAGACATGCCGGTGGCCGCCTTCAAGGTCGGCGCCGTCGGCAGCATCGAGAGCGTGTCGGTGATTGCCGAGATTGTCTCAGACTATCCGGAAATCCCGCTGATTCTAGACCCTTTTCTATCGGCCATGCCGGATCAGGGACAAGATAGCGAAGACTTGCTGACCGCCATCCGTGAACTGCTGATTCCACAAACCACTGTGATGGTGCTGTCGGCGGTGGAACTGGCGCGGCTGGCGGAAACCTGGCGCGAACCGTCGTCGGAAGACATGCTGAGCATCGATGCGATGCGCATCATCGAGCTCGGCTGCGAATATCTGTTCGTGACCGGCACCCCGACTCCCGCCGCTGAAATCGGCAATACCCTGTTCAGCGAAAGCGGCGTGGTGCGGCAGGATACCTGGCCGCGCGTCTCCGGCTCTTTCAGCGGCGCCGGCACCACTTTGTCGGCGGCGATCGCGGCCATGCTGGCCAATGGCCTGGACGTGCCGGAAGCCGTTTCCGAAGCCCAGGAATTCACGTTGGCTGCGGTCACCGCAGCGCAACGACTGGGGATGGGAAGGTTGATACCGGACCGCTATTTCTGGGCCCGCGAAGAGGGACTGGAGCGCGAAACGAAGGACGAGGACGGCGCCGGCGGTTCCTGATTTTTCACCTGTTTCAGGCAGCCGGAGAGGCGGCAATACAAGCGCTCCCCGGTATTCGATTCTTTTATTTAAACAGCTGGAGACAGAGTGAATCTGTCTCGCAATGAATAGATTTATTTATGACTTCCAATAACGACACCCTGTTCGCCCGCGCTCAACTGACCACTCCCGGCGGCGTCAATTCGCCGGTGCGCGCCTTCCGTTCGGTAGGCGGCACGCCACGCTTCATCACGCGCGCCGAAGGCCCTTATTTCTGGGACGCCGACGACCGCCGCTACATCGATTACATCGGCTCCTGGGGACCGGCGATTGTCGGCCACGCCCATCCGGTCGTGATAAAGGCGGTGCAGGACGCCGCCGCCCGCGGCCTCAGCTTTGGCGCGCCGACCCAGGGGGAAATCGAGATCGCCGAAGAAATCTGCAAGCTGGTGCCGTCGATCGAACAGGTGCGCCTGGTTTCCAGCGGCACCGAAGCCACCATGAGCGCGCTGCGCCTGGCGCGCGGCGCCACCGGCCGCGACAAGATCGTCAAGTTCGAAGGCTGCTATCACGGTCACGCCGATTCGCTGCTGGTCAAAGCCGGCAGCGGCTTGCTGACCTTCGGCAATCCGACTTCGGCCGGCGTGCCGGAAGATTTCGTCAAGCACACGCTGGTGCTCGACTACAACAATTGCGAACAACTGGAACAGGCTTTCAAGGACGTGGGCGACCAGATCGCCTGCGTCATCGTCGAGCCGGTGGCCGGCAACATGAACCTGGTGAGGGCGACGCCGGAATTCCTGCAAACCATGCGCCGCCTGTGCACGCAATACGGCGCCGTGCTGATTTTCGATGAAGTCATGTGCGGCTTCCGCGTGGCGCTGGGCGGCGCGCAAGCGCTATACAACATCAAGCCCGACATCACCGCGCTGGGCAAGGTCATCGGCGGCGGCTTGCCGGTGGCGGCTTTCGGCGGCCGCGCCGACCTGATGAAGCACATGGCGCCGCTCGGTTCGGTGTACCAGGCCGGTACACTGTCCGGCAATCCGGTGGCGGTAGCGGCGGGCATGAGCACCCTCAAACTGATCCAGGAAGCGGATTTCTACACCAGGCTGACGGCGCAAACCGCCAAGCTGGTGCAGGGCTTGAGCGGCGCCGCCAAGGACGCCGGCGTCACCTTCAGCGGCGACGCCATCGGCGGCATGTTCGGTTTGTATTTTGCAGCAGAAGTGCCTGGCACTTACGCCGCGGTGATGGCTTCCAACAAGGACTTGTTCAACAAATTCTTCCACGCCATGCTGGATGCCGGCGTTTACCTGGCGCCATCGGCATTTGAAGCCGGCTTCGTGTCAGCACAACATGACGACGCCATCATAGACGCTACCATTGCAGCTGCCCGCGTTGCCTTTGCGCAACTGGCTTAAAAATCCGCCACATACCGGTCTAGCCCCCCCGCCTCGTCAGCCACGTCTGGGTGGCTCCGTCTAGGCGACCCCAGCTACGCGCCCCGGTCATTCCCGCGAACGCGGGAATCCATTTTCACTGCCATCTTCAGCAACTTGGATTCCCGCGTTCGCGGGAATGACGACGGACGCAACCAGGCCCACCGACGTGGGTGCGCCCCATTCTTTTTTCAATTCAACCAGCCGCGCCGGCGGAAATACCAAAACGGCGTGATCGCCGAACACACCATCAGCACCAGCGCCAGCGGATAGCCGAGATGCCATTCGAACTCCGGCATGAAACGGAAATTCATGCCGTAGATGCTGGCGATCAGCGTCGGCGGCAGGAACGCCACCGAGGCGACCGAGAAGATCTTGATGATCTTGTTTTGATTGATGTTGATGAAGCCGACTGTCGCATCCATCAAAAAGTTGATCTTGTCGAACAGGAAGGCGGTGTGACCGTCCAGCGATTCAATGTCGCGCAAGATCTGGCGCGCATCTTCAAACTGATCTACGTTCAGCAAGCGTCCGCGCATCAGGAAACTGACGGCGCGACGCGTATCCATCATGTTGCGCCGGATCCGTCCGTTCAAGTCTTCCTCATGCGCCATGGCGCTCAGCGCTTCGGCCGCGGCCTGGTCGGTCAGCTTCTTTTGCAGCACGCGCTGGCTGACCTCGTCCAGCTTCTTGTAGACGCCCTCCAGGGCGTCGGCGGAGTACTCGGCATCTGTCTGGTACAGGTCGAGCAACACGTCCTTGTAATCGCCGATAGAGCCCGGTCGTGAACGCGCGCGCATGCGCACCAGGCGGAATACCGGCAAGTCTTCGCCATGTACTGAAAACAGGATGTTGCGCGCCAGAATGAAGGCGACGGTGACGGTGGACGACGGACCGTCGTCTTCTTCGAACAGGAAATCGGTACGCAGGTGGAGATCGCCGTTTTCCGCTTCGTAATAGCGGGCCGAGGCTTCGATATCCTTGACTTCGTCCTCGCCTGGCAGGGTAACGCCGTAGATGCTCTTGACCCAGGCACGCTCCTGGTCGTTCGGTTCGGTCAGGTCGACCCAGACCGGCTGGACCTGTTGCAGGTCGCTATGGCTCTCGATATTGACCTGGTTGAGCCGGCCGTTTTGCAATACGAATACATTGATCACGCTTACCTCGCAGACTGATTTTTCAGGGAAGTTGCCATGCAGTTTTTTTGCAGTCCGGCAATCCGAGCCTGCTGCAATTTAAACAACTTCCGTCAGGCCCGTATATTAAGGTAATTCCGCAGAACCCATGCGCCGCAAAATCAAACCGGTGCGCTGCGACAGATAAGCCGAGCCGCGATTCTTGTCGTAGAAACGCGGTCGTGGCAACATCACAGCAAGGCGCGCGGCCTGGCTGGCGCCGAGGTTGGTGGCCGAGGTTTTATAGTAGTGTTGGGAGGCCGCCTCGGCGCCGAACACGCCGTTGCCCCACTCCACCACGTTCAGGTAGATTTCGAATATGCGTTCCTTGTCCATCAGGAACTCCAACATATAGGTGATGACCAGCTCCTGCCCTTTGCGCAGATAGCTGCGCTCACCCGAGAGGAACAGGTTTTTCGCCAGTTGCTGGGTGATGGTGGAACCGCCGCGCACCACCTTGCCCTTCTTGGTGTTTTTCTCGTAAGCCTGTTGCAGCGCATCCCAGTCGACGCCGTCATGCTCGGAAAAATTGGCGTCTTCGGAAGCGATGATGGCGCGTTTCAGATTGTTCGAGATGCGCGCATACGGCAGCCATTTGAATTGCAGCTGGGCGTCCGGCACGGTTTCCTGCAGCTCGGACAGACGATGGCGCATGAAGCTGGTGGTGCTTGGATTGTGGTCGACCCACCACCAGATCTGCACGAAAAAATAAACCTGCAGCAGCAAGACCGCAGCGATCAGCAGCAAACATAAACGCAAAAAAATCTTGCCGACTGATTTCATTCTGATTTCCTGCAAATAAGTAATCTGGGCAGCTAGTTGTGCGCGCCTAAAGCTGGGCGCGCAAGGCGGCAAATACAGCATCGGTATGCGGGCGCACGCCGCGCCAGACAAAGAACGCTTCGGCGGCCTGCTCCACCAGCATCCCCAAGCCGTCGCGCACGCGCGCTCCATGCGCCGCGGCGAACTGCATGAAGACGGTAGGCTGGCTGCCATACATCATGTCATAAGCCAGCGTCGCCGGGCTGAATACGCTGGCAGCCAGCGGCGGCAGCTCGGCCTGCAAACTGGCCGAAGTGGCGTTGATCACCAGGTCGAACCCCTGCGTCGCTTGCGCGAAACTGCAGGCGCTCAGGATGCCTGGCTGCTCGCTGTACTGCTGGAACTGCTGCACCAGTTCTTCTGCCTTGGCCAGCGTGCGGTTGGCGATCACCAACTGCGCCGGCCGCTCTTCCAGCAACGGCAGCACCACGCCGCGCGCCGCGCCGCCGGCGCCCAACAGCAAGATTTTCTTGTGCGCCAGGTCAAAGCCGGCATTGCGTACGATGTCTCTGACCAGGCCAACGCCATCGGTGTTATCGCCAAGGATTACGCCATCGTCGAATTTCAGGGTGTTCACTGCACCGGCCGCCTTGGCGCGGGTAGTCAGCTGGTCGGCCAATGCGTAGGCTTCCAGCTTGAACGGCACGGTAACATTGGCGCCACGGCCGCCCTGGGCGATGAACTCCCGCACCGTGGCCGCAAAGCCGTCAAGCGGCGCCAGCAGGTGCGCATAGCGCATGTCCTGGGCGGTGTCGGCAGCAAAGCGGGCATGGATCTCCGGCGATTTGCTGTGGGCGATCGGATTGCCGATCACCGCGTAGGCTGCAAAGTCAGCTGTAAATCCGGCGCCGCTGGTCATTGCGCTCTTCATTGATTTACTCCGCTCATCAGTTGTGCTTCCAGCAGCCCTTCGCGGGTAAATTCGAAAGTGGAAATCACTTCCCACACATCGTCTTTACCGCTGCTTCGCATATTCTCGGGGAAGCGTCCGAACGGCGCCGAGCGCTCGATGATTTTCAAGGTAGCGGCATCGAGGTCGCGATTGCCGGAACCGCGTTCGATGCGGGCGCCGCCCTCTTTGGTATACAGAGAGCCATCCTGGTAAATTGGAATATAGACCACCAGCTTGCCGTACAGGTTCTTGCCATTCTTTTTCGGAAAATTCAAGGTGCCCAGTTTTTCGACACGGTCCTGGAACGCCTTGTAATAAGCCGCGTAGCCGACCGCACGGGTACTCGGCGTGATCTGGGTCTTTTTCGGCCGCTTGTTGTAATCGTCGATATTCTTCGAGATTTCCGCTTCCCTGCGGGCGATCGCCTTGGCGCTTTCGACCAGGTCCCTGCCGCTGGGCTGCGGCGTGTTGTCGCTGGTCTTGTCCTGCACATCCATGGCAGGCATCTTCAAAGGCGTCTGCTTGTTCATCTGCGCCAGCATCTGCTGTTGCTGCTGCTCCAGCTGCTCGATGCGGCGCTGAGCGGCCTGGACATTGTCGCCGTCTTCCGATTTGCGCATGTCCGGCAGCGGCGATTTGGCGCGGCCGGCGTCGGCATTGCCGCCGCCATCCAGGTTGGCTTGCGCCAGCGCCTCAGGCTTGACAGGCTTGGTGTTGTGCTTGGCGTTGACCAGGATCACTTCCAGCGCTGGATCGGTGGGCTTCAGCTTGAAGGCTTCAGGCGCAGCGAAACGCACCGCCAGCAGCGCCGCATGCGCCAATACCGATGCCGCGATGGCGCCGACCAGGATTCGATTTTGAAAAAAGGATTTCACGCGTGTGCCAAAGGTCGCTGTTAAAAGTGAAAAGAGAAACTCGGAGAGGAATTCCGCAAACGTAGAATTCTACAAGGGAAGCATTCTACGACAGAGAGATGCCCGCAGGAAATTTACTGCAGGTCTCCGCTGCCTGATGCTTTCATTCCGTTGCCGGTTTGCTCTCCTGAGTTGCACTCTCGTCATCAGCGGCCGGCGCCACAGCTTCACTCTCCAGCGCAGCTTCCAGCTCGGCTTCGGTGCTCTCGTGCGGCATGTCCATGGCGGCATCCAGTTCCGCAGCCATTTCCTCTTCCTCCTCCGGCTCGTCGAGCTGCTGGCCTTCCGGCGGCGCCGAGACTTCCAGCAAGCGCGCCTCAACCGTCAGGTCGACCTCGTCCCAGCGGATGATGTCCAGCTTGACCTGGGTGCCGCGCGCCAGTTGTTGCATGCCCGGCAATTTGATGATCAGCGGGATTTCGGCCAGCCGCAGGATTTCATCCTTCAGCACTGCGGCTTCAACCTGGCGCGCCTGTTCCTGGCCCAGCCAGCGCAAGCACCAGTAGCGCTCCATGTTCGACTGGAAGTCGCCGTAGCCGGAGTAAGCGGCGTCGAAGCCGGAGACGATCGCGAACAGATCGGCATCGCGCGGCTTGAACGGCGCCACCAGCGGCGCGGCGACGCCGCCTTCGACGCAAGCCAGTATCTGCCACTGGTTGACCAGGTCGGTGTAGCGGCGCAGAGGGGAAGTGCTCCACGCATATTGATCGACCCCCAGGCCCTGGTGGGGCGCGGCGTGCGTCACCATGCGCACCTGCATCTTGGCAGCCCAGCCGCCGCTGCCGCCGCCCTGGGCCCGATAGATGCCGGGCACGCCGTGGTCCGACATCAGCTTGCCCCAGCTGCTGTTGGCGAAGATCATCAGCTCGGCGACAATCTTGTCCAGCGGCGCACCGCGCTTGCGGCGCGCGATAGTAACGACATCGTCCTCGACGTAGAAATTGAAATCGACGCGGTTGTTCTGCTCTGGCCGCAAGCCGAAGCCTTCGCGCTTGGCCATGCGGCCTTGCTCCAAAACCTGTATCCATTTCCACAACACGGCGATATCGGCCTTGTGCGGATAGTCGCCGGCGTCGTTGGCCAGATTCTCTTCCGTCACCAGTTCGTCCAGCGTGTTGTGGCGGAGGTTGGCGGAAATCGGCACCAGCTCGGCCTTGGTTTCCGTTCCGATCAAGCTCCAGTCGGCCGGATTCAGCGTTGCGTACAACGACAGCGCCGGGCAGCTCTTGCCTTCCGCCAGTGTGAACGCTTCCACCAGTTCGTCCGGCAGCATGGTGATTTTGTCACCCGGCATGTAGACGGTCGACATGCGCGCCCGCGCGATCACGTCCAGAGGATCGCCGCGCTTGATGCCCAGGCCCGGTGCGGCGATATGGATGCCGATGCGGACATTGCCGTCAGCCAGCGTCTGCACCGACAAGGCATCGTCGATTTCCGTGGTGGTGACGTCATCGATGGAGAATGCCTGCACCTGCGCCAAGGGCAGATCGGCCACCGCCGGGATGGCGATCTTGGGAAAGCCCGCACCCTTGGGGAAAAATTCCAGCAAGAATTTGGACAGGTGCAGCTGCTTCGGCGAAGCAATGCCGCCGACCGCCAGCATCAAACGCTGCGGCGAAGTCTGCAATTCGTTGCAGGCCGCCTCCAACGCCTTGTATTCGAGGCTGTTCTTGTCCGGCTTGAACAACAGTTGCAGCGCCAGCGGCTTCATCACCTCCGGCAGCTGGCCGGCCTTGAGCTGGTCGACATAGCCGGCCTGGATCAGCGCTTGCTGCCGTTTCTTTTCGATCCCAGCCTGGGCCGCCCTCAGCGATGCTTCCGGCGCGGCCTTGTAACGGCCCTTGCCCTTTTTATAAAAGTAGATCGGCGCGGTGTGCAGGCTCAGCAGCAAACCGGCAGCTTCCGCCGGCAAGGGCGCATGGCCGAAATACTCGACGCCCAGTTCGGCAAAGCCGAATTCTTCCTGGCCCGCGACTTCCCACAGGAAATCGAGCTCCATGCCTTGCGCGATCTGCTTGGCTTCATCCAGCAGATCCTGCGGCGTCGGTGAAGTAAATTGCAACAGTACGTCCTTGGCTTTCACCTTGCTGCGTTTGCCCGTTGGCAGTTCGACCTGATAGGCCTCGCCTTGCTGCGACAGTACGGCACCTGCTTTAAAGTCGCCGGACTCTTCAAAAAATAGATTCATTGCATGCGCTTTACTTGTGAATTTCTGTGTGGATTTCTGATGATATCGCTGCCAGCACTGAGTGCTTACTATCTTGCAGCGCCAAAGGAAAGTAATTGATGGGCCGGATGGATATGCCGGGATAGATCGGAAGAAATGGAAAAACCAGCGGACAGCACCTTGATATCTGGCCGCGCTCGCCGCAATTCCTCGATCTCGGGGAAAAATACTTCTGTCACCAGCATGATGCCGGTCTTGCGCCGGAAGGCCGAACGCCTGGCCCACAGTGGATAAGCGAAACTGTCGACGCCGCTGGCAGCGGCCATTCGTTGCGCCAGCGGATGACCGCCATACAGGCGCGCATATTGCAACTGTCCGCGCATCACCAGCGGATCGCCAAACAGAGTCGAGCCAAGTGAGCGCTCACCCAGACTGCTGAAGAACGGCCATTCGGTGGTGGTCGCATCCAGCGCCAGCACCGTGTGGCCCAGCACCATGGGACGGCCGTCGCAACGCAGCAGCACATCGCGTTCCTGCACCTGCTGGCGGCGCGCCAAGCCGATCGCCTGCCATTCTTCGGCCAGCGGCAGCGCCCGCTGCTGGCGCAGGCGCTGCACCCGGAACTGCTGACAGTGCGCCATCAGCTTGTAGGTCAGCGAGACGCGATCGGTCAGCCAGTCGCGCATATTGACGGACGGCGCTACACCGTTGGCGTGGTCGTGCCATTTGGCATGGGGTGTCATCGTGTTCCCGATCCCGCCGCCATGCCGCAAAAAGCCAGCACCTCATCGGCATATGCGGCAAATTCGCTGATGCCATGATCGCTGCCCTGGATCACCAATTGCCGGGCTTGCGGGTAATGGCCAACCATTTCATGCCAGTCCAGCACTTCGTCGCCGGTGGCGGCAATCAGGAAATAGCGTTCTGGCTTGCTGATGACGTCAACCTGCAGTGCTTGCAATTCCGCCATGTATTCGCGCTTGAACTCGAACGGCTCATTGGAATGATATTGAGTGCTGACGCCGACATACTGCTCGAGGTCGCGCGGCGGCTTGACGGCCGGATTCAGCAGCACCGCGCGGCAGCCGCTCTGCTGCGCCAGCCAGGTGGCATAGTAGCCGCCCAGCGAAGAGCCGATCAGCGTCAGCCGCGCCGGGTCGACATCGCGCACCAGCTCCTGCGCCAGCGTGATCGCAGCCGCGGGCGAGGCCGGCAGCTGCGGACACAGGTATTCATCGGCCCGCCCCAGCAGCCGCATGCGTTCGGCCAGCAAGCGCGCCTTGAACGATTGCGGCGAAGAGCGGAAACCGTGCAGATACAGGATCATTGGGCAGCCAGCGCCGTCAGCAGTTTCTGGTGGACGCCGCCGAAGCCGCCATTGCTCATCACCAGCACCTGGTCGCCTGGCTGCGCAACCTTGACGATCGCCGCCACCAGCTGGTCCAGCTCATTGTAAGTACTCGCTTTGGCGCCAAGCGGCTGCAGCGCTTCGGCTAGGTTCCAATCCAGGGCATCCTTGCCGCTGCCCTTGGCGCCGTAGCCGAACACCAGGTCGGCTTCGTCCAGGCTACCCGGCAGCGCATCTTTCATGGCGCCCAGTTTCATCGTATTGGAACGTGGCTCCAGCACCGCCAGGATGCGGGCCAGGCCGGCTTTCTTGCGCAAGCCGGCGACGGTGGTGGCGATAGCGGTCGGATGGTGGGCGAAATCGTCGTACACGGAAATATCCCTCACGACGCCGCGCAACTCCATGCGCCGTTTGACATTCTCGAAGCGCGCCAGCGCGGCAATCGCCTGCGCCGGCGGCACGCCGACATGGCGCGCCGCGGCAATCGCCGCCAGCGCATTCATACGGTTATGCTCGCCGCTCAGCTCCCATTGCACACGGCCTTGCAGCTCACCATTGAAACGTACCTCGAAATGGCCGTTGTCCAGCGTCGTCAGCGACCAGCCTTGCTCACCGTCGCCGCCGAACAATTCCTTTTCGCTCCAGCAGCCGCGTTCCAGCACCCGCTGCAAGGCCGGTTCGCGAGCGTTCACCAGCAGGCGGCCGACGCCGGGCACGGTGCGCACCAGATGATGGAACTGGGTTTCTATGGCCGCCAGGTTGGGGAAAATATCGGCGTGATCGTATTCCAGGTTGTTCAGGATGGCCGTCTTGGCGTGGTAATGGACAAATTTGCTGCGCTTGTCGAAGAATGCCGTGTCGTACTCATCCGCTTCGATCACAAAGAACGGCGACGCGGCGGCGCCAGCCTGGCCCGACAGGCGTGCCGAAATTCCGAAATTCATCGGCACGCCGCCGATCAGGAAACCCGGATCGTAGCCGGCGTCTTCCAGGATCCAGGCCAGCATGGCCGATGTCGTGGTCTTGCCATGCGTGCCGGCAACTGCCAGCACCCATTTGTCGCGCAGGATATGCTCACCGATCCATTGCGGTCCGGAAATATAAGGCAAGCCGCGGTTCAGAATTTCTTCCATCAGCGGATTGCCGCGCACCACCACATTGCCGATCACGTACAGGTCGGGCTGCAAGGCGATCTGCTCGACGCCAAAGCCCTGGATCAGCGCGATTCCCTGGGCCTCAAGCTGGGTGCTCATCGGCGGGTACACATTGGCATCGCAGCCGGTGACTTTATGTCCGGCCTGTTTAGCCAAGACCGCCAAACCGCCCATAAAGGTGCCGCAGATGCCAAGGATATGAATGTGCATTCTTGAGTTTCACTATTCTGAAAAGAGGGAATACCGTGATTTTACCTGAGCGGCCGCTGCCGCCGTTAGCAGCGCGTTCAAAAAGTGGGGTGGGGTCGCGGATTTGCGCGGTTCGCCTGCATGCACCACATGCGCATCCATCACCCAGCAGGAGAAGCGACTATCAATAGGGATTTACACATTGAGATATCATGGCGATCATGGCATCCAATCTCTCACCCGAACTAGAACAGCTGCGCGCAGAAATCGCGGCGGCGGCGGCACGCATGATCGCCGAGGACGGCGCCGACTATGGCACCGCAAAACGCAAGGCGCTGGAACTGTGCGTCGGCAGCAATCGCGGCCGCAGCGGCAGTTTCATGCCAGATAACGCCCAGATTGAAGACGAAGTACGTTTATATAACGAACTGTTCTTCGCCGACACACAGCCGGCCCGGCTCTTGCACCTGCGCCGGCTGGCGGCGGAAATCATGGGCGAACTGGCGCAATTCAGGCCCTACCTGACCGGCGCGGTCCTGAATGGGACTGCCGGCGAACACTCTGACATTTACCTGCATTTGTTCGTAGATAGTCCGAAAGACGTGGAAATTTTTCTTTTTAACAAGAACGTGCAATTCGAACTGTCCTCCAGCCCCTCCCTTAAAAGTGGGGGTAATAACGACCCGGTGGAAACTGTGAGTTTCATGTATAAGAAAGAGGGTATCCATCTCACCCTATATGAAACTGACGATTTGCGCGGTAGTATCAGGGCCGCGTCCGGCAAACGGGCTGAACGCGCCGATCTGAATGCAGTGCTGGCGCTGATCAACAAAGAAGAAAATTAATGAAAAGAAATATTTTTATATTTGTGCCGATTGCGCTCTTATTTTGCGCGATCGGCGTGTATTTCGGCATACAGCGCAATACCCCGACCGCCCCCGAGAACGCCGCAGTGGCCGCGCTGTTTGCACAGGAAATACCGGATGCCGGCGGCAAAGCCAGCTCCCTCGCGCAATGGAAAGGCAAACCGCTGGTCGTCAATTTCTGGGCGACCTGGTGCGCACCCTGCGTGGAAGAAATGCCGGAACTGAATGCCTTGCAGGGCGAGATAGCCGCGAAAAATATTCAAATTATCGGGATCGGTGTCGATTCTGCTGATAACATCGCGAAATTCGCCGAGAAATACAAAATCTCCTACCCCCTGTATGTGGCCGGCACCGGCGCCACCGTACTGCTGCGGCAGTTCGGCAACCAATCCGGCGGCCTGCCCTTTACGGTCTTGATCGGGCGCGACGGCGAGGTGAAGAAGATGTATCTTGGCAGCATTAAATTCGATGAACTGCGGAAAGATTTGTCCCTGCTGTAAGAGCGAAGCTTATTCAAAAAAACAATTAACAATGCCGCGCTGAAATTTCACAGAAACAAATTTTCCCTTGCCAGTCAGCGTCATTTGACGGCAAAATGCGCCATCGTCGTCAAACGGAGCATCATCTCCATGGCAAAAAATATACTTCTACTCAACGGACCCAACCTGAATCTATTGGGAACAAGAGAGCCAGAAGTCTACGGTTCAACCTCGCTGAGCGATGTTGAACAAGCAGCTCGGGTCCAGGCTACCGCCGCTGGCGCCCGGCTTGTGCACTTCCAGAGCAATCACGAAGGTGCACTGATAGACCGCATCCATGCGGCCAAGGCAGAAGGCATCGACGCTATTGTCATCAACCCCGGCGGGCTGACGCATACCAGTGTGGCCTTGCGGGATGCGCTGAGCGGCGTGGCGATTCGTTTTGTCGAAGTCCACATCTCGAATATCCACCAGCGGGAAGCGTTCCGGCATCACTCATATTTATCCGATGTCGCTGTCGGTGTCATTTGCGGCCTGGGCGTGGATGGCTATCGCGCCGCAATTGATTTTGCCATTAAGAAACTCTAGTTGACATCCCAAAGCATTACAGTAATCTGACGTTTTTGCAAAATCACTGCAACTGCGTTGATCTGCATGTTAAAAAACGAAAAATAGCTTTTCATAATTTATATATTCTGAAGGATTGCACATGGATTTGAGAAAACTCAAAACGCTGATCGACCTGGTCGCGGAGTCAGACATCGAAGAACTTGAAGTCACGGAAGGCGAAAGCAAGGTCCGTATCGTCAAGTCGTCTGCATCCCAGCAGAACCAGGTTGTCATGATGCAACCACAGGCACAGCAGCACCCTGCCCAATACCAGGTCGCCGCGCCAGTCGCCGCGGCAGCGCCGGTGGAAGCAGTGGCCGCCGTACCGGAAGGCCATATTGTCAAGTCGCCTATGGTCGGCACCTTCTACCGCTCGTCGGCTCCCGGCTCGCCGGCATTCGTCGAAGTCGGTTCGGAAATCAAGGAAGGCGGCACCCTGTGCATTATCGAAGCCATGAAGCTGCTGAATGAAATCGAAGCCGACGCTTCCGGCGTAGTCAAGAAGATCCTGGTTGAAAACGGCCAGCCGGTCGAATTCGGCCAGCCATTGTTCATCATTGGATAACCCGGCAATCCCGAGTCATCCACAGTAAGACGTAATCTGCACGGCGACATCCGCTTCATCGGGGTTTCGCCGTTCTGGTTACCGGCGCAGGTCTGCCGCACTAGTCATCTGATGCTACGCGAGCCCCGCACCGGCAACCCAAAGTTTGATAACGCTTGACCCATAGCGACACATACCACCTATGTTTGAAAAAATCCTTATCGCCAATCGCGGCGAAATCGCCTTGCGCATCCAACGCGCCTGCCGTGAAATGGGCATCAAGACCGTGATGGTCCATTCCGAGGCTGACCGTGACGCCAAGTATGTAAAACTGGCGGATGAATCGGTCTGTATCGGCCCGGCGCCGTCCAGCCTGAGCTACCTCAACATGCCGGCCATCATCAGCGCCGCCGAGGTGACCGACGCCGAAGCGATCCATCCCGGCTACGGCTTCTTGTCGGAAAACGCCGATTTTGCTGAACGCGTGGAGCAATCCGGCTTTGTCTTCATCGGCCCACGGCCGGCGAACATTCGCCTGATGGGCGATAAAGTATCCGCCAAGCAAGCCATGATCCGCGCCGGCGTGCCTTGCGTTCCCGGTTCGGAAGGCGCGTTGCCGGACGATCCCAAGGAAATCGTCAAGATTGCCCGCAAGATCGGCTATCCGGTCATCATCAAGGCGGCCGGCGGCGGCGGCGGACGCGGCATGCGCGTGGTCCATACCGAAGCGGCCTTGGCCAACGCGGTCACCATGACCAAGACCGAAGCCGGCGCCGCTTTCGGCAATCCGGAAGTGTATATGGAGAAGTACCTGGAAAATCCGCGTCACGTGGAAATCCAGATCCTGGCCGACCAATTCAAGAACGCCGTCTGGCTGGGCGAGCGCGACTGCTCGATGCAGCGCCGCCACCAGAAAGTGATCGAGGAAGCGCCGGCGCCGGGCATTCCACGCAAGGTCATCGAAAAAATCGGCGACCGTTGCGCCGAAGCCTGCCGCAAGATGGATTACCGCGGCGCCGGCACTTTCGAATTCCTGTATGAAAACGGCGAGTTCTATTTCATCGAAATGAACACCCGCGTCCAGGTGGAACATCCGATCACGGAAATGATCACCGGTATCGACATCGTGCAGGAACAGATCCGCATCGCGGCCGGCGAAAAGCTGCGCTTCCGCCAGCGCGACATCCAGCTCACCGGCCACGCCATCGAATGCCGCATCAACGCCGAAGACCCGTTCAAGTTCACGCCGTCGCCGGGCAAGATCCTGTCGTGGCACGCTCCTGGCGGTCCTGGCATCCGCGTCGATTCGCATGCCTATGCCGGTTATTTCGTGCCGCCGCATTATGATTCGATGGTCGGCAAGGTGATTTCCTACGGCTCCACCCGCGAGCAAGCTATCAAGCGGATGCAGATTGCGCTGTCCGAAATGGTGGTCGAAGGCATCCAGACCAACATCCAGCTGCACCGCGAACTGATGATCGATGCCCGCTTCATCGAAGGCGGCACCAACATCCATTATCTGGAGCACAAATTGGCCGAACGGCCGGTAGTGGCCAAGGAAACAGATAAAGCAGTAAAGAAATAAGGATTTTTCACCGCAGGCAATCGGGGCGGTGAAAAATCCATCACACACTGTAAGGCATCTGATGAGCTGGACCGAAATTGTTATTGATGTAGCACTAAGCGACGCCGAGACCCTGTCGGACGCGTTGATGGAAGCTGGCGCCCTGTCGGTCTCGGTCGAAGATGCCGACCTCGGCACTCCCGACGAGCAGCCCTTGTTCGGCGAACCCGGCATGGAGCCGAAAGAAGCGGCCTGGCAGCGCAGCCGCGTGGTGGCCCTGGCCGAGGTCGACGCCGACCATGCCGCCATCGTCAGCAACGCTGCCGCAGCCTGCGGCGTAGCAGTGCCCCCCTACTCTCTGCGTCCGGTTGCGGCGCAGGATTGGGTGCGCCTGACGCAATCGCAATTCGAGCCTATCCATATCGGCAAGAACATCTGGGTAGTGCCAAGCTGGCACCATGGGCACGATGGGCCGGACACCAACAGCCTGATCCTGGAACTGGATCCGGGGCTCGCCTTCGGCACCGGCAGCCACCCGACCACCCGTTTGTGCATGGAGTGGCTGGAAACGAATGTACCTAAGGTGCCGCCGCAAAAACCGCAAACCGTGCTGGACTACGGCTGCGGTTCCGGCATCCTGGCCATGGTCGCCAAGAAGCTCGGCGCCGCCACCGTGATCGGCGTCGACATCGACCCGCACGCCATCGATGCCGCACGTTACAACAGCGAGCGCAATCATTGCGAGGTGGCCTACCATCTGCCGGAAGATTTCAGTAATCATGCAGGACCACAGGTCTACGACATCGTGGTAGCCAATATCCTCTCCGGTCCGCTCAAGCTGATGGCGCCGATGCTGTGCAGCCGTGTTGCGGCCGGCGGCAGCCTGACGCTGTCGGGCGTGCTGGCCGAACAGGCCAACGACGTCATCGCCGCCTATGCGCAATGGCTACCACTGACGGTGTGGGCCGAGCAGGACGGCTGGGTCGCGCTGTCCGGCACCCGCAACACTCCTAACTAAGCCGCACGCCATGGCGCTCGCGACCCAATGTCCACATTGTCAAACCACCTTCCGGGTCGCCAATGACCAGCTGAAGCTGCGCGGCGGCCTGGTCCGCTGCGGCAGCTGCCGCGAAGTATTCAACGGCATCGAACACCTGGTGCGGCCTGAACTGGCTGCCCCCGTGGCTGCACCGGGCGCGGCATCTTCTCCGGAGCAGGAACAGGCCGCAATTGCGCCAGCCGCTACCGCGGCAATTGCCACCCAGCCCCCCGTCAGTCACGCAGCAGTACAAACCCCGCAAGTTGCCAGCGAACCGGCTGCACCGGTTTACATGGAGCCTTTCGCTCCTGAGCCAGAGCCGGAACCGGAACCCCCGCAGGAAACCAGCGCGGCGATTGCCGTAGCGGCCGATCACCCGCTGCCGACCGCAAGCATCGCTGCGCCGGCCAGCGTCCCAGAAGCGAAAACCGCTAGCCCGAGCAGCACCCGGGTCGAAGCCGCCATCGACGGCCTCGAAGAAGACCTGCGCATCGCCGAGGAAACCAGCCAGTCCGCCCCTGCCGATGTCCATCACACGCCGTTCGGCCTGATCAAACCGTCCGCCAGCGAAAGCGGCGAGGAAAGCGCCGACACGCCGGCGCCTAACGTCTGGCATCGTCATGCCGACGACGAGCCGGAAGAACAGATGGCGCGTATGACCTTGATGCATGTCGCCGGACAGGACGACTATACGCTGGCAGCCAAGGAAAAAAATGGCGGGACAGCGGGCAACCACGACGACGACGAACTCGACCGCATCATCGATGAGCTGCAGCGCAAGCCATGGCGTGGCGAAAAGAACGCCGCCGCATCGACATCCGGCGCTGCCGACGGCGTGGAAAGCAGTGGCAAGAAAAAGAACCGCGAGAAGACAGTTGAAGCAGAAGAACCCTTGGCCGATGAACCTGACTTTGTGCTCAGCGCACGACGCCAGCAACGCATCGGCGGCGCCTTGCGCGGTGCCATGTGGGGCATCGGCGCCCTGCTGCTGGTCGGCCTGGTCGGCCAGTCCACCTATTTTTTCCGTGACCAGCTCGCCGCCCGCATGCCGCAGCTGAAGCCGGCGCTGACCAGCACCTGCGCAAAAATCGGCTGCAGCGTCGGCCTGCCCATGAAGATCGACAGCATTTCGTTTGAAGCCAACGAGTTGCAGGCCCTCGATCCGGCGCGCAACCTGTTTTCTCTGAACCTGCTGCTGCGCAACCACAGCGACACCGTGCAAGCCTGGCCCCACATCGAGCTGACCCTCAACGATGCCAACGAAAAGCCTATCGCTCGCCGGGTGTTTACGCCGCATGATTATCTGAATCCATCGGCCAATCTGGCGCAGGGCTTTGCCAGCGACCAGGAACAGCCGGTCAAGGTGACATTCGAGCTGTTGCAGCTCAAGGCTTCCGGTTATCGTGTATATCTGTTTTATCCTTGATTTTTCTGCGCA
This sequence comes from Collimonas sp. PA-H2, assembly GCF_002564105.1. Classification (NCBI taxonomy): domain Bacteria; kingdom Pseudomonadati; phylum Pseudomonadota; class Betaproteobacteria; order Burkholderiales; family Oxalobacteraceae; genus Collimonas; species Collimonas sp. PA-H2. The sequence continues at coordinate 3,335,700 of NZ_PDBX01000001.1, read as the reverse complement.
GGCTAAAGCGCCAACCAGCGAGTGTCCTAAGTCAGGACACTAACTACCTACTTACTTGATATGACCTCTCTCATCTGCGGTTCACTGGCTTTCGACGTCATCATGCAATATCCGGGCAAATTCTCGGATGCGCTGCTGGCAGACCAGTTGCACAAGATCAGCGTCTCCTTTCTGGTGCCGACCATGCGCCGCGAATACGGCGGCTGCGCCGGCAATATCGCCTATAACCTGAAGCTGCTGGGAGGCTCGCCGCAAATCATGGCGACCATCGGCCACGATGGCGGCGACTATCTGCAGCGGCTGGATCAGCAAGGCATTACACGCAAATCGATACGCACCATCGAGTCGATCTATACCGCCCAATGCTTCATCACCACCGACGCCGGCAATAACCAGATCACCGCCTTCCATCCGGGCGCGATGACTTATTCGCACGAAAACAAGGTGGCTGACGCAGGTCCGGTGAAGCTGGCGATCGTCGCTCCGGACGGCCGCGACGGCATGCTGCAGCACTCGGAAGACTGCGTGGCGCAAGGCATTCCGCTGATCTTCGATCCAGGCCAGGGCATGCCGATGTTCAACGGCGAAGAGCTGAAGCATTTCATCGAACTTGCCACCTATATCGCGATGAATGACTATGAAGCGGAGATGCTGGCTGCGCGCACCGGCCTGACGCTGACGCAAATCGCCGAGCGCGTTTCAGCGCTGGTCGTCACGCGCGGCGAACTCGGAGCCGAAATTTACACTGGCGGCAACAAGATCGACATCCCTTGCGTCCAGGCCGAACGGGTCCTGGATCCGACCGGCTGCGGCGACGCCTTCCGTGCCGGCATGCTGTACGGTCTCAGCAACGGCATGGACTGGGCCACTACCGGCCGCCTGTCGAGCTTGCTGGGCAGCATCAAGATTGCCCATCAGGGACCGCAAAACCATGCGCCCAGCCGTGCAGAAATCGATGAGCAATTCCACCGGGTATTTGGTTACCGTTTGTAAAAGTAGCACATGATTTACCATGCCCCGCCGACATACTAGGCGGGGTATGTGAAAAATCAACAGATCCAGCCCCTGCTTTACCTTTAGTCGCCACATACTCCCCTGATCAGCCATTCTGGCGTGATACAAGGCGCGCTTCCCACCCTGAACTTATCTGCTACCCTTAAATCGAACCTGCATTGGTTGCATGGACGGAGGGCATCATGAAAAAATTACTATTGGTCGGCGCAACAGCGCTGGGAGCCAGCCTGCTGCTCGGCGGCTGCGTTGCCGTGCCTTACGGCGGCAACGGCTACTACGGCGGCGATTATTACGGCGGTGGCTATTACGCACCAGCGCCGGTGTATGTGGCGCCTAGCGTCGACATCGGCTTTGGCTACTATGGCGGCCGCGGCTGGGGCGGCCGTGGTTGGGGAGGCAGGGGCTGGGGCGGCAGAGGCTGGCGCTAATAACGGCAACAGTCTGCAAGCTGTATTACCAGCTCGACATTCCGGGTTGAACATGTAATTGGACAACTCTCGCAACTCGCCGCATGATGGTGCTTATCTTTAACCAGGAGTCACCATGAAACGACTGATTGCCACTTTATTGATCTGTAGTTCTGTCGCAGCACCGGCCTTTGCCGCCCTCAAGGCCGGTGACCAGGCGCCCGCATTCACCACCCAGGCCTCGCTCGGCGGCAAGGTGTTCAGCTACTCGCTGGCTGACGAATTGAAAAAAGGGCCGGTAGTGCTGTATTTTTATCCTGCGGCATTCACTAAAGGCTGCACCATCGAAGCCCATATGTTTGCCGAGGCCGTCGACAAATACAAGGCGCTGGGCGCCACCGTGATCGGCGTTTCCGCCGACAATATCGACACCCTCAACAAGTTTTCAGTGAGCGAATGCCGCAGCAAATTCGCGGTGGCCGCGGACACCGATCAAAAAATCATGAAGTCCTACGATTCGGTGCTGCTTTCCAAAACCAGCTATGCCGACCGGGTTTCTTATGTGATCGCGCCGAACGGCAGCATCGTCTACGAATACAGCAGCATGGATCCGGACAAGCATGTCGCCAATACCTTGCAGGCGCTGGAACAGTGGACTGCAAAACAGAAGAAATAATGACTTTGAAATAAAAAAGCGCGCTGGCAACAGCGCGCTTTTTTCATGGCTCGACCTGATCCGCCGTCAGCCGGCCACCTTGCGCCGGTGACCCTCAAGATTAGGCAGGAACATCGCCAGCAAGCCGATCAGCGGCAGGAAAGAACATACCTGGTAAACGAAGCCGATGCTGGTCATGTCGGCCAGCTTGCCCAGCGCCGCGGCGCCTATGCCGCCCATGCCGAAGGCAAAGCCGAAGAACAGGCCGGACACCGTACCTACCTTGCCCGGCACCAGTTCCTGGGCGAACACCAGGATCGCCGAGAAGGCCGACGCCAGGATCACGCCGATGATCACGGTCAGGATGCCGGTCCAGAACAGGTTTGCATAGGGCAGCATCAGGGTGAACGGCGCCACACCCAGGATCGAAACCCAGATCACCAGCTTGCGGCCGATCTTGTCGCCGATCGGGCCGCCCAGCACGGTGCCGGCCGCCACCGCAAACAGGAATACGAACAGATGCAACTGCGCCGCCTGCACCGACAGCTGAAATTTATCGATCAGGTAAAACGTGAAGTAGCTGCTGAGGCTGGCCATGTAGAAATACTTGGAGAAGATCAGCAGCAGCAGGATGCCGATGGAAAACATGACCTTCTTGCGCGGCAGCGCCACGTAGTGATGCTGCGCCTTGGCCGGCTTGCCCTTGGCTTCCAGGCGCTTGCGCTTGTACCAGTTGCCGATCTGCCACAGCACCAGGATCGCCAGCAATGCCGCGCCGGAAAACCAGGCGATGCTGCTCTGGCCGTGCGGAATCACTACCCACGCCGCCAGCAACGGCCCCATCGAGCTGCCGGCATTGCCGCCGACCTGGAAAATCGACTGCGCCAGGCCATGGCGGCCGCCTGAGGCCATGCGCGCTACCCTGGACGATTCCGGATGGAAGATGGAAGAACCTGTGCCCACCAGCGCTGCCGCCAGCAACAGGATGCCGTAGCTGGGCGCGACCGATAGCAGCAGCAGCCCGACCAGCGTAAAGCCCATGCCGAGCGCCAGCGAATAAGGTTTCGGATGCTTGTCGGTGTACAGCCCCACCAGCGGCTGCAGGATCGATGCCGTAATCTGATAAGTCAGGGTGATCAGGCCGATCTGTGCAAAGCTGAGATTGAAGTTCCCTTTCAGCAGCGGATAGATCGACAGGATCAGCGACTGGATCATGTCGTTGAGGAAGTGGGCGAAACTGATGGCGCCGAGTACGCGGAAACCGGTTTTCTCGGCATCCTGCGACCCTAGCGCGGGGGAAATCTGCTTGGCAGCGGTTTGCATGGCGATGAACTGAATAGTTGGGAAGAAGCGCAAACAAAAAGAACAACAAAACGGCCAGGCTGCAGCCGGACTACTGCTTATCATTCGCAAGACTGAAGTGTAAGCAAAAAACGGAAGACTGTTTTAAGATAGGAAGACATAATTTGTCGCATTTCCGCCAACTTCATCTATCTCCATGCCTGCGAACATTCTGACCCACACCACCATAGGCTTGCTCGATGTAGTGCCCGACGCCCGCCATCCGGTGCGCCTGCGCGCCCGCGACCTGGGCGCCGCAAAGTTGCTGCCTTCGCATTCCCATCCCTGGGGTCAGGTCACCTACGCACCGGAAGGCGTGCTGCGGGTCACGGTCGGCAACAGCACCTGGATTGTGCCGCCGCTGCGGGCGATCTGGATTCCGCCGCAGCTGGAGCATGAAATCGCCACCATAGAAAAATCGCAATTGCGCGCCTTGTACATCCACGCCGACGCCAACCCGTTCGCCGGCCAGGAATGCATAGTGCTGGAAGTCTCGACCCTACTGCGCGAACTGATCGCCGCCCTGACCGAGGCCGACGTCGACAGCGTGCGCGAATCGCTGCTGACACAATTGATCCTGGACGAGCTGGTGGCGGCCAAGACACCGGGGATACGGGTCGCCTTGCCCACCGAGAAACGCTTGCAGGCCATCTGCCAGGCCTTGATCGAGGCGCCCGACTCCGGCCTGACGCTGGCCGCCTGGGCGGATCAGGCCGGGGCTTCGGAAAGGACGCTGGCGCGCCTGTTCGAGAAGGACCTCGGCATGACCTTCGGCCAATGGCGGCAGCAGGTGCGGCTGGCGCATGCCGCGCCGATGATCGCGCGCGGCATGCCGCTGTCGCTGGTCGCGGCCGAACTCGGCTACGCCAGCCAGTCGGCGTTTTCCGCCATGTTCAAGAAAACCTTCGGACAGTCGCCGTCGACTTTCTTTGCGCCGAAAAAAGCAGGGCCTTCCGCTTAATCAACGCTACGCGAACTGCTGCAGCTGCGCGCGCAAGGCCGGGCTCGCCCTGGTCATCGGCGCCCGCAGCTCGTCGCTGATCCAACCCTGCTGCGCCAGCAGGGCCTTCACCGGAGCCGGGCTGGCTTCGGCAAACATCAGGCGGATCAATGGCGCCAGTTCATGGAAGATGGCGCGCGCGTCATGCAGGCGCTGCTCGCTGACGGCGCGATATAAAGCGACAAAACGCTGCGGCTGCACATGCGCCGAGGCCGCGATCGCGCCGCTGCCGCCCATGCACAAGGTATTGAAAACGTTGCCGTCTTCGCCCGCCAGCACTTGCAGGCGGCCATCGGCAATCAGGGCCTGGGTAGTGGCAGGCGAGCCGGAACAGTCTTTCACCGCCTGGATTTGCGGATGCGCCGCCAGCGTCAGCAGGGTCTGCAGTTCGATCTGCACGCCGGTGCGGTAAGGGATGTCGTATAGCACCAGCGGCACGGGGCTGGCGTCGGCAAGGCTGCTGAAATGATCGAGCAGACCTTGCTGCGAGGGCCGCACATAGTAAGGCGCCGGGATCAGGAAGCCGGCGATGGCGGCCGCGCTGAGATGCAGCAGGTTTTCACGCAGCTGGCCGCTATGATTGCCGGCCAGGCCGACAACCACGGGCAAGCCGGCGGCGGCTTCGACGACGGTGGCGACTACGGCACGCTGTTCAAGCTGGTCCAGCGCCGCGGCTTCGCCGGTGGTGCCGAGCGCCACCAGGCCGCTCACGCCGGCCTCGGCGTAACGATGCACCAGCTTGCGCAAGGCGGCGTGATCCACCTGCCCGTGGCAAAACGGCGTCACCAGCGGCACCCAGATACCAGTAAAAATCGACATGACAAAACTCCTCAAGAAATTGACCGTTTAGGGTCCGTTCAGAGGTGCGAGGGAGTTTGCCTGCGGGATAATTTACCGAGAGCCTGCTGTTCCGTCGCCCATCTGACGGAACAGCGCGCTCCGGTCAGATGAGCTGCTGTTTTTTTGCTTTGACAACGCGGCACAATGCCGCTGCGCTGATAGCGGCAGCCTGGCATGTGGAAGGAAAACTCTGCGTTGTCATTGTTAATGATTGTAATGTTATGCCAGCTCAGCGCCAAGCGGCTTATTGCGGAACCGTATCCTTGAACGACTGCCGTTCGGACAGTTTCTCGAACAGCCTGGCCAACGTCGGATAATCTTCGCGCCAATTGATTTCCGGGAAGCGGAAACTGATCCAGCCCAGCGCGCAGCCCACCGCCACGTCAGCCAGCGAATAATGCGTACCCGAGCAAAACGGCTTTTCCGCCAGGCCGGCAGACATCGCTTTCAGGCCGGCGTCGATCTTGCGCTGCTGGCGGTCGACCCAAGCCTGGCTGCGCAACTCCTCCGGCCGTTGCGTGCCTTCCAGGCGAATCAGCACGCCGGCTTCCAGCACGCCGTCGGCGAGCGCTTCCCAGCATTTGACTTCGGAACGCTCACGGCTGTTGATCGGGATCAGCTTGCCGACCGGCGTCAAGGTATCGAGATACTCGACGATCACGTGCGAATCAAACATGGCGCCGCCATCTTCCATTACCAGGCAAGGCACCTTGCCCAGCGGGTTGGAAGCCTGGATCTTGGTATCAGGCGCCCACACATCCTCCAGCACAAAGTCGTAATCAAGCTTCTTCTCCGCCATCACGACGCGGACTTTGCGAACAAAAGGACTACCCAGGGAACCGATTAGCTTCATATGTCACTTATGGTAAAAAATGTTGGCTGATTATAGCATTCGACATTGGCGACTTTGTCCATTGCCAACCAGGCCCGTGCGCAAAGCGGCATATTTACCACGGTGCAAATGGTAAAATTCGGTTTCGCTTGTTTTTGCCTGGCGTTGTTTCATTTTGCATTATGGAAACTATCGCCGCGCCAGCCTTATCTTGATCCACCCGTCATCCACCTCTATAGCCGTCACTATCATGTCTCTTACCACGCTTTCCGCCCTGTCCCCGCTGGATGGCCGCTACGCTGCCAAAACCGACAAGTTGCGCCCGATCCTGTCCGAGGCCGGCTTCATGCACCACCGGGTCAAGGTTGAAATTGCCTGGCTGCAAGCATTATCCAATGCCGGCTTTGCCGAAATCAAGCCTTTCTCGGCCAGCGCCGGCGCCCTGCTCGACAAATTGGCAAGCGATTTCAGCGAAGCCGATGCGGAGCGCATCAAGGCCATCGAAGCCGTCACCAACCACGACGTCAAGGCCGTAGAGTACTGGCTCAAGGAACAGGTCAAGGACGTGCCGGAACTGGTGGCGGCGTCGGAATTCATCCACTTCGCCTGTACCTCGGAAGACATCAACAACACCTCGCACGGCATGATGCTGAAAGCGGCGCGCGACACCGTATTGTTGCCAGCCTTGCAGCAGCTGATCGCCAAGCTGACTGAGTTGGCGCATACCAATGCCGAACTGCCGATGATGTCGCGCACCCACGGCCAGCCGGCCAGCCCGACCACGCTCGGCAAGGAAATCGCCAATGTCGTGGCGCGCCTGCAACGCGCGGTCAAGCGTATCGCCGGGGTGGAAATCCTGGGCAAGATGAATGGCGCGGTCGGCAACTACAATGCCCACCTGTCCGCCTATCCTGACTTTGACTGGGAGAATTTCTCCAAGGACGTGATCGAACAGCGCCTGGGCCTGACATTCAATCCCTACACCATCCAGATCGAGCCGCATGACTACATGGCCGAGCTGTTCGACGCCATCAGCCGCAGCAACACCATCCTGCTCGACTTGAACCGCGACATCTGGGGTTATATCTCGCTGGGTTATTTCAAGCAGCGCACCAAGGCTGGCGAAATCGGTTCTTCAACCATGCCGCACAAGGTCAATCCGATCGACTTTGAAAACTCCGAAGGCAACCTGGGCATGGCCAACGCCGTGCTCAAGCATATGTCGGAAAAGCTGCCGCTGTCGCGCTGGCAGCGCGACCTGACCGATTCCACCGTGCTGCGCAATATCGGCGTCGGCCTCGGTTATGCCATCCTGGCTTACGACAGCTGCCTGCGCGGCCTGAACAAGCTGGAAGTGAATCCGGCGCGCCTGGGTGAAGACCTGGATGCAACCTGGGAAGTGCTGGCCGAGCCGGTGCAGACCGTGATGCGCCGCTACGGCATCGAGAATCCCTACGAGCAGCTGAAAGAACTGACCCGCGGCAAGGGCATTTCCAAGGATGCGCTGCGCGAGTTCATCCTCAAGCTGGAAATCCCGCAGGAAGCCAAGGATCATCTGCTGGCGATGACGCCGTCCAACTACATCGGACATGCGGCGCTGCTGGCGAAGAAGATCTAAGTAACCGCAACAAAAAAATGGCTGCCAGGCCGGCAGCCATTTTTTTTCCTGTAAAAAACCAGCCCGCAGGCTTAATGCTGTTCAGTTAGGGCAGAACGACATGGCGTAGGGTGGGCACTCCGTGCCCACGCAGTATCATGGATATTCGTGTCCCTGACATTCGTGCCCCGGCTATGCGCCCCGGCCCGTCCGCGTGGGCACGGAGTGCCCACCCTACGAGTTCCGCAAATAAAAATGCCGTTCAGTCTTAACTGAACGGCATTAAGCCCGCAGGCTGGTTTTCTTATTGCTGCAGGCGCTTAGACCACCGCGCCGTCGACGTCATCCTTTTCCTTGATCGGCTTGATCATGTCTTCACGCTTGACGCCCAGCCACATTGCCACCGCAGCCGCCACGAATACTGAAGAGTAGATGCCGAACAGAATACCGATGGTCAGGGCCAGTGCGAAATAGTGCAGCGCCGGACCGCCGAACACGAACATCGACAACACCATGATTTCAGTGCTGCCATGGGTGATGATGGTACGTGAAATGGTGCTGGTGATTGCATGGTTCATGACATCGGCCACCGCCAGCTTGCCGAAGCGGCGGTCGCGGAAGGTTTCACGCACGCGGTCGAACACCACCACCGATTCATTCACGGAGTAGCCCAGCACCGCCAGGATCGCCGCCAGTACCGTCAGCGAGAATTCCCACTGGAAGAAGGCGAAGAAACCGAGAATGATCACCACATCGTGCAAGTTGGCGATAATCGCCGCTACCGCATATTTCCATTCGAAGCGGATGGCCAGGTAGATCATGATCCCGATCACCACGAACAGCAGCGCCATCAAGCCGTCATGCGCCAGCTCGTCGCCCACCTGCGGGCCGACAAACTCAGTGCGCTTCAGGGTCACGTCGGCGTCCTGCTTTTGCAAGGCAGTCAGCACCGTGGCGCTTTGCGCAGCCGAGTCTTCACCCTTCTTGGCCGGCAAGCGGATCATGACGTCTTGCGCGGTGCCGAAGTTGGTGACCTGATTATCGGTATAACCGAGACCTTCGACCGTCTTGCGGATGCTCTCGATATTGGCCGGCTTGGAATAAGCGACCTCGATCACCGTACCGCCGGTGAATTCGATCGACAGATGCAAGCCTTTCGAGAACAGGAAAAATACGGCGAATACAAACGTCAGCGCCGAGATTGCATTGAATATCAATGCATGGCGCATGAACGGAATATCTTTTTTGATACGGAAAAGTTCCATCACATTCCTTTTGGTTCACACCACTGGTTCTTGCTGTGCCGCCGCGCTGATGAAGCGCAGCGGCAACGTTATTGAATATCTATCGCGGTCCCAATTCGAGGCTGCAGCTTAAGCGGTCGGTTTCCAGATCTGGCCGATCGACAAGCTGGTCAGTTTCTTCTTGCGGCCGTACCACAGATTGGCGAAACCGCGCGAGACGAACACCGCCGAGAAAATCGAAGTCAGGATACCCAGGCAGTGCACCACAGCAAAGCCTCGGATCGCGCCGGAACCGAAAATCAGCAATGCCAGACCGGCGATCAGGGTGGTGACGTTGGAGTCCAGGATGGTGGCCCAAGCGCGGTCGAAACCGATAGAGATCGCAGCCTGCGGCGAATTGCCGTTGCGCAGTTCTTCGCGGATACGTTCGTTCACCAGCACGTTGGAGTCGATCGCAATACCCAGGGTCAGCGCAATCGCGGCGATACCTGGCAAGGTCAGGGTGGCCTGCAAGGTCGACAGCACGGCGATCAGCAGCAGCAGGTTGACCGACAGGGCCAGCACGCTGAAGAAACCGAACAGCATGTAGTAGATGATCATGAACACGGCAATCACCGCAAAACCGTACATGGTCGAGTCAAAACCCTTCTTGATATTCTCGGCGCCCAATTGCGGTCCGATGGTGCGTTCTTCGATGATGGTCATCGGCGCCGCCAGCGAACCGGCGCGCAGCAGCAGCGCCAGGTCGGAGGCCGCTTCCGCCGAGCCCATGCCAGTGATCTGGAAGCGCGAACCGAGTTCGCTCTGGATCGTCGCCACGGTCAGGACTTCGCCCTTGCCTTTTTCAAACAGCACGATGGCCATCGCCTTGCCGACCTTGCCGCGGGTAGCATCGCGCATCTTGCGGCCGCCGTCGCCGTTGAGGTCGATGCTGACTGAAGGCTGCTGGTTCTGGTCAAAGCTGAGGGAAGCGCTGGAAATATAGTCGCCGGTCAGGACCGGGTCCTTGTACAGCACTACCGGCGCATTCTTGCCGACCTTGAACAGCTCGGAGCCGAACGGAACGGCAGCCGTGGCTTCAGTGCCGCGCGTGACCGACTCGTCCACCATGCGCACTTCCAGCGTCGCGGTGCGGCCGATGATGTCCTTGGCGCGCGAAACGTCTTGCACCCCAGGCATCTGCACCACGATGCGGTCCGCGCCCTGGCGCTGGATGATCGGTTCGCTCACGCCCAGCTCATTGACCCGCTTCGACAGCGTAGTGATGTTTTGCGTAACGCCGTTGTCGACGATCTGCTTGAGCGCTTCCGGTTTCAGCGAGGCGGTCAGCATCGGATCGCTGCCGGCAACCGGCGGCGCTACCTGGATCGACATTTCGGTCAACTGCGGTGTCAGGATATTGCGCGCCTTGTCGAGCGTATCCTGGTCGCGGAAACTGATTTCGATGGTGTCGCCATTGCGGTTGATGCCGCTGTAGCGGATATCCTTGTCGCGCAATTCGCTGCGGGCGCTGGCTTGCAAGCCTTGCAGGCGCTTGTTGATGACCGCCTTGGTGTCGACCTGCATCAGGAAGTGCACGCCGCCGCGCAAATCCAGGCCCAGGTACATCGGGAACGCATGGATGGCTTGCAGCCAGTGCGGCGTGTTCGGCACCAGGTTGAAGGCGACCACGTAGACCGGATCGGTCGGATCTGTATTCAGGTTTTGCTCCAGCAAAGCCTTGGCCTTGAACTGGGTGTCGGTATCGTGGAAACGGGCGCGCACCGTGCCTTGGGCGCCGGCGTTCTCAAACGTGACGCTGTCCGTCGGCAAATTGCCCTGCTTCAGCACTTGCGACACCCGGTCGGCGAGCGAACTGTCGACCTTGAGGGTCGATTTACCGCTGCTTACCTGTACCGCCGGCGATTCGCCAAAAAGATTCGGTATGGTGTACAGCACGCCAAACAGCAGCGCGATGACGATCAGAATATATTTCCAGAGAGGATAGCGATTCATATTGATTCAGCGTTCTGTGTGAGTCTCAGAGGGAGTCTCTTGCTTGCATGGTTAATGCAGCCGATGCCCTGCGTGCAATGTCTTGTAGTACTGCGCTTGGGCATTGCGCCGCCAGGCTCTTTTTTTATTCCGGACTATACATTTGAAGAGAGCACCCGCCTGGATGCTCTCGTTCCATCAGTCTGGCGCCTGCTTACAGTGCCGTCTTGATCGTGCCCTTTGGCAGCAATGTAGTGACCGAACCCTTTTGCACCACGACTTCAGTACCGCTGGCGATTTCCAGGGTGATGTAGCCGTCGGCAACCTTGGTGATCTTGCCCAGCATGCCGCCGGCCGTCACCACTTCATCGCCCTTGCCGAGCGCTTCCATCATTGCTTTCTGTTCTTTCTGACGCTTCATTTGCGGACGGATCATCAGGAAGTACAGCACCACGAACATCAGGATGATTGGCAAAAAGCTGGTCAGGTTGCCGCTCAGACCCAGCGGGCCGGTGGCAGCAGTAGCCGCAGGTGCAGTTTGCGCGTAAGCGCTAGAAATAATTGACACGAGTTGCTCCAGGTAATAGTTTGAAAATAGCCCAGCATTCTAGCATTGGGTAACGGCATGCAACCGTCCAGCCGCTCCCCGGCGCTATATATTGCCGGGAAAATCGGCCCAACCCGCCGCCACTATAGTAGCGCCAGTAGATTGGACCAGTGGGCTTAGAGCCGTTTACCGGAAAATAGTTGCAAAATACATACTTCCCATCAAGCAAATCTTATACGCCTTATACGCCGCGCGCCCGGTCCAGATGGAACTGGGTCACAAATACGCTGAACTGCCCCACATCCAGCGCTGCCCGGATATTTTTCATCAAATCCAGGTAGTAATGCAGATTGTGTATCGTATTCAGGCGCGCGCCAAGGATTTCGCCGGTGCGATGCAAATGATGCAAGTACGCACGCGAGAAGTTGCGGCAGGCATAGCAGCCGCAGGTCTCGTCCAGCGGCTTTTCATCGTCCTTGTAGCGGGCATTCTTGATCTTCAGGTCGCCGAAACGGGTAAACAGCCAACCATTGCGGGCATTCCGCGTCGGCATCACGCAATCGAACATGTCGACCCCGTTTTCGACGCCGGCCACCAGGTCTTCCGGCGTGCCGACGCCCATCAGATAGTGCGGCTTGTCGGCCGGCAGGCGCGGGCCGATATGTTCCAGCACGCGCATCATTTCTTCCTTCGGCTCACCGACCGACAGGCCGCCGATGGCGATGCCATGGAAACCGACATCTTCGAGGCCGGCCAGCGATTCGTCGCGCAGGTTTTCAAACATGCCGCCCTGGACGATGCCGAACAGCGCGTTCGGATTTTCCAGCTGGTCGAATTCGTTCTTGGAACGCTTGGCCCAGCGCAGCGACATGCGCATCGATTGCGCCGCTTCCTCGCTAGTGGCGGGACGGCCGTCGATTTCGTAGGGCGTGCATTCGTCGAACTGCATCACGATGTCGGAATTCAGCGATTTCTGGATCTGCATCGACACCTCGGGCGAGAGGAACAGCTTGTCGCCGTTGATCGGCGAGGAAAACTTCACGCCCTCTTCGGTAATCTTGCGCATCGCGCCCAGCGAAAACACCTGGAAACCGCCGGAATCGGTCAGGATCGGCTTGTCCCAGGCCATGAATTTGTGCAGGCCGCTGAACTTGTCGATGACGTCGGTGCCTGGCCGCAGCCATAAATGAAAAGTGTTGCCGAGGATGATCTGCGCCTCGATCTCGACCAGCTCCAGCGGCGACATCGCCTTCACCGAGCCGTAAGTGCCGACCGGCATGAAAATCGGCGTTTCGACCGTGCCGTGGTTCAGTTTCAGACGTCCGCGGCGGGCTTTGCCTTCGGTTTTTATCAGGGTAAATTCAAGCATGGATGGTATTTTCAACAATCAAAATTAAACGGTATAAGTAAGCAGCATTGCGTCGCCGTAGCTAAAGAAGCGATAGTGCTGGGCGATGGCATGGACATAGGCGGCACGTATGCGGTCATAGCCGGCAAAAGCCGAGACCAGCATCAGCAAAGTCGATTTCGGCAAATGGAAATTCGTGATCAGGCGGTCCACAGTCTTGAAGCGGTAACCCGGGGTTATGAACAACGCGGTATCGGCGCTGCCGGCCTGCAGGGCGCCGGATTGCGACGCCGATTCCAGCGCCCGCAGGCTGGTGGTGCCGACTGCGACCACTTTGCCGCCGGCCGCCTTGGTGCCGCGCACCGCGTCCACCGTGGCCTGGCTGATGGTGTACCACTCGCTGTGCATCTTGTGTTCCGCCAGGTTTTCGCTGCGCACCGGCTGGAAGGTGCCGGCGCCTACGTGCAGCGTGACATAGGCGAAGACTATGCCCTTCTGGCGCAATTGTTCCAACAATGCCTGGTCAAAATGCAAACCCGCGGTCGGCGCAGCCACGGCGCCCGCATGTTTGGCGTAGACGGTTTGATAACGGGTCTCATCGAAAGCATCGGCATCGTGCTCGATATACGGCGGCAGCGGCAAGCGGCCATGGGCCTCGATCAATTCGAACACATCGGCGGGAAATTGCAGCGTATAGAATTCGCCGACCCGCTCGCCCACCGTGACGTCGAAAGCATCGGCCAGGCGAATCCTGGCGCCGGCCGGCGGCGATTTCGAGGCGCGTACCTGGGCGTGCACGGTGCGGTCGTCCACCACGCGCTCAACCAGCACCTCGACCTTGCCGCCGGTTTCCTTGATGCCGAAGAAGCGCGCCTTGAGCACGCGGGTATCGTTAAACACCAGCAAATCGCCGGCATTCAGCTGTTCGACAATGTCGGTAAATTGACGATCTATCAATTGTTCGCCATCCAGGTGCAGCAGGCGCGAGGCGCTGCGCTCGGACAGCGGCGTTTGCGCGATCAGTTCAGGCGGCAGGTCGAAATCGTAGTCGGAAAGAGAGTGCATGCTCGGATAAATAATGAAAAATGACGCTCGGGTTGCCATTACAGCTATAGGCTTTACAATGGCAAACGCTGAAATCCGTCCATGACAAGGATACAGCGGCTTGATAAGCAAGCCAGTGAGCAAACCCGCTATTTTACGCCCTGCCAGCCTCAGCCCCCCGTTAACAGTTCGATAAACAGCCCGATATGCCAGCTCCAAAGCGAAAACCTGCTGCCAAACCCGCCTCCGTCCCAGCCGCGAACACCCGCGCCAGCAAGCTGGAGAAGCTCGGTTTGCGCACCGACATGGACCTGGTTTTGCACCTGCCGCTGCGCTACGAAGACGAAACCGAGATTGTCAGCATCCGGCAGGCCGGCATGATGGGCGCCAGCATCGCCCAGGTAGAAGGGGTAGTCAGCTCTTGCGAGATCCAGTACCGGCCGCGCCGCCAGCTGATCGTCACGATCGCCGACGACAGCGGCCAGCTGGTGATGCGCTTCCTGAATTTCTACGGCAGCCAGACCAAGCAGCTGGCGGTCGGCACGCGGGTCCGTGCGCGCGGCGAAATCCGCCACGGCTTTTTCGGCGCCGAGGTAGTCCATCCGAATTATAAAGTGGTGCTGGAAGGCGCGCCGCTGCCCGACGTCCTGACGCCGGTGTATCCGGCCGGCGAAGGCCTGTCGCAGGTGTTCCTGCGTAAGGCGATCGCCGACGCCATGCAGAACATCGAGTGGCGCGACACCTTGTCGCCGGCGCAGCTGGCGGCGCAGCAGCTCAGCCCGTTCGAAGACGCCGTGCGCCTGCTGCACAATCCGCCGCCCGAAGTGGATGAACACGCGCTGGAAGACCGTTCGCATCCAGCCTGGGTCAGAATGAAATTCGACGAGCTGCTGGCCCAGCAGCTCTCTTTGAAACGCGCCCAGGTTGCGCGCCGCGCCAAGAATGCGCGGGCCTTGCCGCTGGTCGGACAATTGTCGGCGGCCTTCCTCGCAACCTTGCCGTTTACCTTGACCAAGGCACAGCAGCGGGTGGTGGCCGAGATCAGCCAGGACTTGCGCGCCTCGTTCCCGATGCAGCGCCTGCTGCAAGGCGATGTCGGCAGCGGCAAGACCGTGGTGGCGGCGCTGGCGGCGGCGCAGGCCATCGACAGCGGCTACCAGGCGGTGCTGATGGCGCCCACCGAAATCCTGGCCGACCAGCATTTCCGCAAGATCGCTGCCTGGATGGAACCGCTCGGGGTGCAGGTCGCCTGGCTTACCGGCAGCCTGAAAAAGAAGGAAAAACTGGCGGCGCAAGCCATGATCGAATCCGGTGCGGCGCAGCTGGTGATCGGCACCCACGCCCTGATACAGGACAGCGTACAGTTCGCCAAGCTGGGGCTGGTGATCGTCGATGAACAGCACCGCTTCGGCGTCGGCCAGCGGCTGGCGTTGCGCAACAAGACCACTTCCGAGAACGGCGGCGAGGATGCCCCACCGGCAACGGTGCAAGCCGCGGCGGTGGTGCCGCATCAGCTGATGATGAGCGCCACGCCGATCCCGCGCACGCTGGCGATGACCTACTATGCCGACCTGGAAATTTCAGTGATCGACGAACTACCGCCCGGCCGCACGCCCATCGTCACGCGCGCGGTCGACCAGATCCGGCGCGATGAAGTGATCGCGCGCGTCCACGCCGCCGTGCAGGACGGCCGCCAGGCATACTGGGTCTGCCCGTTGATCGAAGAATCGGAAGCCTTGCAGCTGCAGACTGCCACCGAGACCTATGCCATGCTGGCGGAAGCGCTGCCCGACCTGCGCGTCGGCCTGGTGCATGGCCGCCTCAAGCAGGCCGAGAAGCAGGAAGTGATGGATGCCTTCAGCGCCGGCGAATGCCATGTGCTGGTGGCCACCACGGTGATTGAAGTCGGGGTCGATGTGCCGAACGCCTCGCTGATGGTGATCGAGCATGCGGAACGCTTCGGCCTGTCGCAGCTGCACCAGCTGCGCGGCCGGGTTGGACGCGGTTCTGCAGCCAGCGTATGCTTGTTGTTATACCAAAGCCCGCTTGGCCATATTGCCAAGCAGCGCTTGATGACCATGCGCGAGACCACCGACGGCTTTGAAATCGCCCGGCGCGACCTGGAAATCCGCGGTCCCGGCGAATTCCTGGGCGCACGGCAGTCGGGCCAGGCCATGCTGCGCTTCGCCGACCTGATGACCGACCAGTGGCTGGTCGACCGCGCGCGCGAGCTGGCGCATACGCTGCTGCAGGAACCGACGCCGGCCAACAACGCCACCGTCAGCGCCCATCTGGCGCGCTGGCTGGGCGGGCGGGAAGACTTTCTCAAGGTGTAGCGGAGGCTGCGTTTGCAGCAAGGATTACCGGAGCGCAGGAACGGCATTGAAACACGGAGATACATGCTCTCTTAAAAAATATGCGAAGATAACAACATGACTCTGACCGAACTCAAATATATCGTCGCGGTAGCGCGCGTAAAGCACTTTGGCCATGCCGCGGAAGCTTGCTTCGTGGCGCAGCCGACTCTCTCCGTCGCCATCAAGAAGTTGGAAGACGAGCTGGGCGTGGTGATCTTCGAAAGAGGCGGCACCGAGATTTCGGTGACGCCGCTGGGCGTGCAGATCGTGGCGCAGGCGGAACGGGTGCTGGAGCAAACCGCCACCATCCGCGAAATCGCCAACCAGAACAAGGATCCGCTGGCCGGACCGCTGCGCCTCGGCATCATCTACACCGTCGGTCCCTACCTGCTGCCGCCGCTGGTGAAAACCATGATCGAGCAAGTGCCGCAGATGCCGCTGGTGCTGCAGGAAAATTTCACCGTCCGCCTGCTGGAGCTGCTGCGCCAGGGCGAACTGGACGCCGCCATCATCGCCCTGCCGTTTCCCGAGCATGGCCTGATGGTGCAGCCGCTGTACGACGAACCGTTCGTGGTAGCGCTGCCCAAGCACCATGCCTGGGCCGAGCGCGCCAGCATCAGCGCCCAGGACCTGAAATCGGAAACCATGCTGTTGCTGGGCAACGGCCATTGCTTCCGCGACCAGGTACTGGAAGTGTGCCCGGAAATGTCGCGCTTCTCGACCGCCGGCGACGGCATCGCCCGCACCTTTGAAGGCTCTTCGCTGGAAACCATACGCCACATGGTGGCTTCCGGCATCGGCATCACCGTGCTGCCGCAAGCGTCCGTGCCCGACCTGGACGCCAAGGACGGCATGCTGCGTTATGTTCCGTTCACTGACCCCGGGCCTTCACGCCGGGTGGTGATCGTCTGGCGCAAGAGCTTTACCCGCCACGCCGCCATCGAGGCCGTGCAAAAGGCCGTGCTGGCCTGCGGCCTGAAAGGCGTGAGCCTGCTGCATGACGCGCTAGCCATCGAAGGCTGAAGCGGCCCCGGCCGCCGTCTTCAGCGAGACCTTTTACAGGTCTCTTTTTTTGATCATCCAGATCGCAATATATCGTCATGAATCTAGCGCAATGAATCGCCTCAAACTCTACTTCCAGCTGGTCCGCCTGAACAAACCGATCGGCATCCTGCTGCTGCTGTGGCCGACCCTGGCCGCCCTGTGGCTGGCGGCCGGCGGCAAGCCGGCCTGGACGCTGGTGGCGATCTTCTGCGCCGGCACCGCGCTGATGCGTTCGGCCGGCTGCGCCATCAACGATTACGTCGACCGCGACTTCGACAAGCATGTCAAACGCACCGCCGAACGGCCGCTCACCAGCGGCAAGATCGCCGCCTGGGAAGCCGTCATGGTCGCGCTGCTGCTGACCTTGCTGTCGCTGCTGCTGATCCTGCCGCTCAACACGCTGACCAAGGAATTGTCGGTGATCGCGGTGATCGTCGCCGGCAGCTATCCCTACTTCAAGCGCTTCTTCGCGATTCCGCAAGCCTACCTTGGCATCGCCTTCGGCTTCGGCATCCCGATGGGCTTTGCCGCCGTCCAGGGCACGGTGCCAATGGCGGCCTGGCTGCTGCTGGTCGCCAATGTATTCTGGGCGGTGGCCTACGATACCGAATACGCCATGGTCGACCGCGACGACGACCTCAAGATCGGCATCCGCACCTCGGCGATCACTTTCGGCCGTTACGACGTGCTGGCGATCATGCTTTGTTATGCGGCCAGTTTGGGTTTAGTATTTGCTGTAGGCTGGCAATACGGCCTGCGCGGCTGGTTCTGCGCCGGCGTGCTGCTGGCGGCCGCTTGTGCGCTCTATCACTACCGCCTGATCCGCAACCGCGACCGGGACGGCTGCTTTGCCGCTTTTCGCCACAACAACTGGCTGGGGGCGGCGGTATTTGCAGGCATTGCGCTGGACTACGCCCTGCGCTAAGAACCCTGCGTTATTTTATGTGATATATTAGACAACATCTTTCCCCGCAATCCACATTGAAGAGGCAAACATGGCTACTACCGATAACGTTACAGAAATGCGCGACAATCTGGCAGGCGAACTCAAATCGGTCATCAAGGATGCAGAAAACCTGCTCGACGATACCCATGAGCACGCTGAAACCAAGTACAACCAGGCTCGCGCCAAGCTGAAAGCGGCGCTGGAAACCGCCAAATCGGAATTGCCGAAAGCGACCAAGAAAGCGGTGGAAAAGACTAGGCACGCAGCCCACGTGACCGACGAATACGTTGGCGACAATCCATGGAAGGCCGTCAGCGTGGCAGCCGTTATTGGCTTGCTGGCCGGCCTGGCGATCGGCCGCAACAGATAAGATCCCCTGCTTTCAGCAGTACCCTAAAAAAAACAGCGCCCATCGCAATACGATGGGCGCTGTTTTTTTGTGGAGTGAGCAGGTTTTTCGCCCACGCGTGGGACAAATGCCCCTACGTCAGTCGCGCCCGAACTCGTCACCCAGCTCCTGCCCGCGCGCCGCCGCCGCCTTGATGGCGTTGACGATGGCTTGCTTGACACCGGCATGCTCCATGCTGGTCAAAGCAGCGTAGGTGGTGCCGCCTTTCGAAGTCACCCGCTCGCGCAGCAGGGCAACCGGCTCCGTCGATTGCGCCGCCAGCTGCGCCGCGCCGGTAAAGGTGGCCTTGGCCAGTTCGATGCCCTGCTCCGCGGTCAGTCCCAGTTCCTGGGCCGCCTGCTGCATCGCTTCGATGAAATAGAACACATAGGCCGGGCCGCTGCCGGACACCGCCGTCACCGCATCGATCTTCGCCTCATCGTCCAGCCACACCGTGCTGCCGACTGCCTGCATGATCAGGTCGGCGGTTTCGCGCTGCTGCGGCGACACGCCGGCGCCGGCGACCATGCCAGTGATGCCCTTGCCGATCAGCGCCGGCGTATTCGGCATGCAGCGCACGATGACGTCATGGCCGCCCAGCCAGCGCGACATGTCGGCGGCGCGGATGCCGGCGGCGATCGACAGCACCATTTGCGTAGTGAGGTAGGGCCGCAGCTGGCCGATCACCTGCTTCATCTGCTGCGGCTTGACCGCCAGCACGATGACGTCGCTGACGCTGACCATGGCGTCGATCTCGCTGGCCGGCGTGACGCCGAAGCGCTGCGTCAAACTCTGCAATGCCTCCAGGTTGGGATCGATGACATGGATATTGCCGCCGTCGGTGACCTTGCCTGCCAAGCCGCCGATCAGTGCGGCCGCCATATTGCCGCCGCCGATGAAACTGATGTTCAACTGTTTTTTCATGTTCATGATTGAATGGTCCGCTCACGTTGTCCAAAAATTGCACTGCCGACGCGCACGATGGTGGCGCCTTCTTCGATCGCCACCGCCATATCGGCCGACATGCCCATCGATAGAGTATCCAGTTGCGCGGCATGCGCCGGCAACCCGGCTTGTAATTGCTGCAGCAATTCGCGCGTCTGGCGGAACGCCGCATGCTGTTTCTGCAGATCCTGGGTCGGCTCGGGAATCGCCATCAGGCCGCGCAACGCCAGCCGCGGCAATCCGATGATGGTGCGTGCCGCGTCCAGCACCTGGTCCGGCGCCATGCCGCTCTTGCTGGCTTCGCCGCTGATATTCACTTGCAGGCAGATATTCAGCGGCGGCAGGTGCGGCGGCCGCTGCTCCGACAGGCGCTGGGCGATTTTTTCACGCTCCACGGTATGGACCCAGGAAAAATTTTCCGCGATCGGGCGCGTCTTGTTGCTTTGGATCGGACCGATAAAGTGCCATTCCAGCAAGGTCTCGGCCGCAGAGCCGCGCTCAGCCTGCAGCGTGAGATCGACTGCCGCCATCTTGGCCACGGCTTCCTGCAGATAGTTTTCGCCAAAGGCGCGCTGGCCGGCGGCGATTGCCTCCAGCACCATGTCGGCGCCGAAGGTCTTGGACACCGCCAGCAAGGCGACACTGTCAGGCCGGCGCGACACCGCGGCGGCGGCAGCTTGAATACTGGCATGGACGGCTTGCAACTTCTGGGACATTAAGGACATAATCGGAGACTTTGGAAATTGCCGTAAAGAACTACTAACTTGTACCACCAAACACCGGCAGTTGGCTTGTTTGGAAACTTTTTTCAGGATTTTGCCGCTGGCGAGATCGAGAAGAAAGCGCTACAAGGTAGCACGCGGCTCCAAAGATGCCTTTCAACAAACAAAATTCAGCACAGGGATTATAAATGGACATTTCCGAACTTCTGGCATTTTCGGTGAAGAATAAGGCATCCGATTTGCATCTATCCGCAGGCTTGCCGCCGATGATCCGGGTTCATGGAGATGTACGCCGCATCAACCTGCCGCCGCTCGAACACAAAGACGTGCACTCGATGATCTATGACATCATGAACGACGGCCAGCGCAAGGCTTACGAAGAACACCTGGAGTGCGATTTCTCATTCGAAATCCCGGGCCTGGCGCGCTTCCGCGTCAATGCCTTCAACCAGGACCGCGGCGCCGCCGCCGTGCTGCGGACCATTCCTTCCACCGTGCTGACGCTGGAGCAGCTCAATGCGCCGCGCATCTTTGCCGAACTGTCGCTCAAGCCGCGCGGCCTGGTGCTGGTCACCGGCCCGACCGGTTCCGGCAAATCGACCACGCTGGCAGCGATGGTGAACCACGTCAATGAAAACGAATACGCACACATCCTGACCATCGAAGACCCGATCGAATTCGTGCATCAGTCCAACAAATGCCTGATCAACCAACGCGAAGTCGGTCCGCATACCCATTCGTTCAGCAATGCGCTGCGCTCGGCCTTGCGGGAAGACCCGGACGTGATCCTGGTCGGTGAGTTGCGCGACCTGGAGACCATCCGCCTAGCCATGACTGCAGCAGAAACCGGTCACCTGGTGTTCGGCACATTGCACACTTCGTCCGCCGCCAAAACCATCGACCGTATCGTCGACGTCTTCCCGGCGGAAGAAAAAGAAATGGTGCGCGCCATGCTGTCGGAATCGCTGCAGGCGGTGATTTCGCAAAGCCTGCTGAAAACCAAGGACGGCTCCGGCCGCGTCGCCGCCCATGAAATCATGCTGGGCACGCCGGCGATCCGCAACCTGATCCGCGAAAGCAAGATCGCCCAGATGTATTCGGCGATCCAGACCGGCAGCAACATGGGCATGCAGACCCTGGATAGCAACCTGACCGATCTGGTCAAGCGCAATGTGATTTCGCTGGCGACAGCGCGTGCCGCGGCCAAGACGCCGGATAATTTCCCTGGCTAAAAATAGCTTGCCGCTGGCGGCGCTGGCCACCCGTTGCAGCCGCCACGCAATGTAATTAAAAAAGGCGGATGATGTGTCATGCAGTTCACACCGCTCCGCCCTGACACTGTTATTGTTTTACTAGGATAGACATGGAACGCGATCAAGCAACCAAATTCATGCACGACCTGCTGCGCCTGATGGTCAGCAAGCGAGGCTCCGATCTGTTCATCACCGCAGACTTCCCGCCCGCCTTCAAGATCGACGGCAAGATCACGCCGGTCTCGAACCAGGCGCTGACCGCCGTCCACACGCTGGAACTGGCGCGCGCCATCATGAGCGACAAGCAGGCGGCGGATTTCGAAGAAACCAAGGAATGTAATTTCGCCATCAGCCCGGGCGGCCTTGGGCGCTTCCGCGCTTCCGCCTTCATCCAGCAGGGCCGGGTCGGCATGGTGTTGCGGACGATTACCACCGACATCCCGAAATTCGAAGACCTGGGCCTGCCGCCAACGCTCAAGGAAGTGGCCATGACCAAGCGCGGCCTGGTGATCATGGTCGGCGCCACCGGTTCCGGCAAGTCGACCACGCTAGCGGCGATGATCGGCTACCGCAATGAAAACAGCTACGGCCACATCATCACGATTGAAGATCCGGTGGAATACATCCATCCGCACAAGAACTGCATCGTGACCCAGCGCGAAGTCGGCGTCGATACAGAAAACTGGGGCGTGGCCCTGAAGAACACCCTGCGCCAGGCGCCGGACGTGATCCTGATCGGCGAAATCCGCGACCGCGAAACCATGGACTACGCCATCGCCTTCGCCGAAACCGGCCACCTATGCCTGGCCACCCTGCATGCCAACAGCTCCAACCAGGCGCTCGACCGCATCATCAACTTCTTCCCGGAAGAGCGCCGGCCGCAGCTGCTGATGGACTTGTCGCTCAACCTGAAAGGCATCGTTTCGCAACGCCTGGTGCCGCTGAAAACGGTGAAGGGACGCGCGGTCGCAGTTGAGATCCTGCTGAATTCGCCATTGATTTCCGACCTGATCTTCAAGGGCGACGTCCATGAAATCAAGGAAATCATGAAGAAGTCGCGCGAGCTCGGCATGCAGACTTTCGACCAGGCCCTGTTCGATTTGTATGAAGACGATAAAATCAGCTATGAAGACGCTTTGCGCAACGCCGATTCGGTCAATGACCTGCGGCTTTCCATCAAACTGCGCGGCAAGGACGCAAAAGACCGCGACCTGTCTGCCGGCACTGAACATCTGGGGATCGTATGAGCAAGGACACTAGCGGCACAAAGATCTATGACTTTACCGTCAATCAGCTGGACGGCAAGCCCAGCTCGCTGGAAGCTTACCGCGGCAAGGTGCTGCTGATCGTGAACACCGCCAGCAACTGCGGCTTCACACCGCAGTACAAGGGCCTGGAAGAGGTTTACCAGAAATACCATGCGCAAGGTTTTGAAGTGCTGGGTTTTCCCTGCAATCAATTCGGCGCGCAGGAACCGGGTACCGCCGAAGAGATCGGCGCTTTTTGCGAAAAGAACTTCGGCGTCACTTTTCCCTTGTTCGAGAAAATCGACGTCAACGGCGACCACGCCGCACCGCTCTACCAGTACCTGAAGAACGCGGCGCCCGGCTTGCTGGGCAGCGAAGGCATCAAGTGGAATTTCACCAAGTTCCTGGTGGACAAGGACGGCGCGATTGTCGACCGTTTTGCGCCGCAAACCAAGCCGGAATCGCTGGCTGCGGATATAGAAAAGCTGCTGGGATAAAAAAACAGCCTGGGTCAGAACTGTCTGACCCAGGCTGCATTCTGTTGCGTTCGACTGGCCTTCTTAGTGCGCCATCTGCAGGCCGTACACCAGCGCCGCCAGCACCCCGCCGCAAATCGAACCGAGCACCGGCACCAGGGCATAGCCCCAGTCGCTGTCGCGCTTGCCTGGAATCGGCAGCAAGGCGTGCATCAGGCGTGGTCCCAGATCGCGCGCCGGATTGATCGCGTAACCCGTGGTGCCGCCCAGTGAAACACCGATGCTCATCACCAGCAACGCTACCGGCAATGCATCCAGCGCGCCTAGGCCCATCTTCGGCGACGCGATATTCAATACGCAATACACCAGCACGAAGGTACCGACCACTTCCGACACGATGTTGCCGAATTTGTTGCGGATCGCCGGCGCGGTGCAGAAAGCCGCCAGCTTGAGATTGCCGTCCTCGGTTTCGGCAAAGTGATTGCGGTACACCAGCCACACCAGGAAGGCGCCCATCATGCCGCCCAACATTTGTGACAGGATATAGCCCGGTACGGTACCCCAGGCGAACTTGCCGGCCACCGCCAGCGCCAGCGTCACCGCCGGATTCAGGTGGGCGCCGCTGGAAGACGCCGCGACGAACACGCCGACAAATACCGCCATCGCCCAGCCGACGGTGATCACGATCAGGCCACTACCGTGGCCGTGGGTTTTACTCAACAAGACGTTGGCAACCACACCGTTGCCAAGCAGGACAATCAGGGCAGTGCCCACGAATTCAGCTAAAAAGGGAGTCATGACGAACTCTTTCGGTAATAGGAGGGGGAGGAACAGAGCAATTCCTTGCTCTGTCCTGCTGCTCATTCAATAACGGGAAATCCGGTTTCAGGTCAGGAATCTGCCCACACCGTGGCCGCTGCAATCGCGCGCTGCCAGCCTTTGATGCTGCTCTGCACTTCTTCCGCCGGCAGCGCCGGCTTGAAACGCTGGTCGAGCTGCCACTGTCCTTGCACATCGGCTGTGCTGCTCCAGTAGCCGACTGCCAGGCCAGCCAGATAGGCGGCGCCGAGCGCAGTGGTTTCCGTGACTTTCGGACGCACCACATCGACACCAAGGATGTCCGACTGGAATTGCATCAACAGGTTGTTGGCTGTGGCGCCGCCATCGACCCGCAGTTCCGGAATCACGATACCGGCATCGGCTTCCATCGCCTTCAGCACGTCCATGGTCTGGTAGGCGATGCTGTCCAGCGCCGCGCGGGCGTAGTGGGCTGACGTGGTGCCGCGGGTGATGCCGAAAATGGTGCCGCGCGCATGCGGGTTCCAGTGTGGCGCGCCGAGACCGGCGAAGGCCGGCACCAGGTAGACGCCGTCGCTGCTCTTGACGCTGCGCGCCAGTGCTTCGATTTCGGTGGAAGTCTTGATGATGCCGAGGCCGTCGCGCAGCCACTGCACCACCGCGCCGCCGATGAAGATGCTGCCTTCCAGCGCATAGCTGACTTCGTTGCCGATCTTCCAGGCCACCGTGGTCAGCAGGTTGTTCTTGGAAATGATCGGCTTGGTGCCGGTGTTCATTACCATGAAGCAGCCGGTGCCGTAAGTATTCTTGACCATGCCAGGCTTGGTGCACATCTGGCCGAACAGGGCAGCTTGCTGGTCGCCGGCGATGCCGGCAATCGGAATTTCCGAACCGAAGCCGGACACTTCCGTGTGACCATAGACTTCGCTGGAAGAACGCACTTCCGGCAGCATGCTGCGCGGCACGCCCATGATTTCCAGCAGTTCGTCGTCCCACTGCATGGTGTGGATATTGAACAGCATGGTGCGCGAAGCATTGGAGACGTCGGTCACATGCAGTTTGCCGCGCGTCATGTTCCATACCAGCCAGGTGTCCACCGTACCGAACAGCAGACGGCCCTGGTCGGCCAGTTGCTGGGCGCCTTCGACATTATTCAGGATCCAGCGGATCTTGGTGCCGGAAAAATAGGAATCGACCAGCAGGCCGGTCTTGGCGCGGATGGAGTCCGCCAGACCGTCAGCCTTCAGCTGGTCGCAGAAAGCGGCAGTGCGGCGATCCTGCCAGACGATGGCGTTGTAGATGGCCTTGCCGGTTTCGCGGTCCCAGACGATCGTGGTTTCTCGCTGATTGGTGATGCCGATGGCGGCGATCGAAGTGCCGTTGAGGCCGACGTTGGTGGAAGCTTCGGCAGCAACGCCAACCTGGGTCGACCAGATTTCCTGCGGATCATGCTCGACCCAGCCCGGCTGCGGATAAATCTGGCGAAATTCTTTCTGCGCTGAAGAAACGATATTGCCCTGGCGATCGAACAGGATGGCGCGCGAGCTGGTAGTCCCTTGATCCAGGGCTAAAATGTATTTATCTTTCAACTTGTCTACTCCAAGGTTGGTAAATCCGCCTGTGCGGATCGGGGCGACTTTGATCCGGCCAAGCGGCTGGATCCGTC
The DNA here is from genome assembly GCF_002564105.1 of Collimonas sp. PA-H2. NCBI lineage: Bacteria > Pseudomonadati > Pseudomonadota > Betaproteobacteria > Burkholderiales > Oxalobacteraceae > Collimonas > Collimonas sp. PA-H2. The sequence continues at coordinate 3,310,015 of NZ_PDBX01000001.1, read as the reverse complement.
TGTTTTATCTACCGGCTGCGCAAGCAGTAATGCTGCCTGCAGCGCCGGGGCAATACCGGGGGTGAATCGTCAGGCTCGCATGGCGGCAACCGGCGCCGGCACTTGCGTCTGCTCCTGCAGCCACGTACGCAGCCTGTCTACAGCTACAGCATCAAGGCGCAATCCCAGCTTGGAACGACGCCACAGAATATCTTCCACCGTCAAAGCCCATTCATTGCGCATCAGGTAGCGCACTTCCGCTTCATACAGGTCGGCGCCGAACAGTTCGCCCAGCGCGGCGACGTCGTGAATGCCGTCCAGCAGGCGCGCCGTGCGGGTGCCGTAGGCGCGCGCATAGCGGGTCGCCAGCGAGGCCGGCAGCCAGGCATGGCGCTGCTGGAAAATCCGCAGGAACTCTGCAAAGTCGGCGTTGGCGATATCGCCGCCCGGCAGCGCTTCATGCGCGGTCCAGTGCGATTTCATATAGCCGAACAGCGGCTGCAGGTGCTCCATTACTTCTTCCGCCAGCCGGCGGTAAGTGGTGATCTTGCCGCCGAATACCGACAGCACCGGCGCCAGGCCGGGTTCGTTTCTCAGTTCCAGCTTGTAATCGCGGGTGACGGCGGATGGATTGGCGACTTCTTCTTCCAGCAAAGGACGCACGCCCGCATACGACCACACTACTTGCTGCGGCGTCACCGCCACTTCGAAATAGCGGTTCACGGATTCGCACAGATAGGCGGTTTCTTCCTCGGAAATCCCGACCTTGCCCGGATCGGCGCTGTATTCCACGTCGGTGGTGCCGATCAGCGTGAAGTCGTTTTCGTAAGGAATCGCAAAGACGATGCGCTTGTCCGGATTCTGGAAAATGTAGGCGTGGTCGTGATCGAACAAACGCTTGGTGACGATATGGCTGCCCTTGACCAGGCGAATGTGATGCTGCGCCGGCGTATTCAGGGCGCCGTTCAAAAGGCTGGCGACCCATGGGCCGGCGGCGTTGACGATGCAACGCGCCCGCACTTCGCTGGTCTCGCCGGTCTCAGTCGACAACAGAGTGGCGTCCCAGTACTGGCTGCCTTGGCGCGCCTGGATCATGCGGGTCCGGGTGAGGATGGTGGCGCCGCGCTCCTTGGCGTCCATGGCGTTAAGCACCACCAGGCGCGCGTCTTGCACCCAGGCGTCGGAATAGACGAAGCCCTTGGTCAGGGACTTCTTGAGCGGCGCACCGGCCACGTGCTTGCGGAAATCGATAGTGCGCGACCCCTCCAGCAATTCACGCTTGCTGAGGTTATCGTACAGAAACAGGCCGGCGCGTATCATCCAGGCCGGCCGCAGGCTCGATACATGCGGCATGACGAAGCGCAGCGGCGCGATGATATGCGGCGCCATGCGCAGCAGCAGCTCGCGCTCCTGCAGGGCCTTGCGCACCAGGCTGAATTCGTAATGTTCAAGGTAACGGAGGCCGCCGTGGATCAGCTTGGTGCTGGCGGAAGAAGTGTGCGAAGCCAGATCGTCCTGCTCGCAAAGCAACACGCTGAGGCCGCGGCCGACCGCGTCGCGCGCAATCCCGGCGCCGTTAACGCCGCCGCCCACTACCAGCAAATCTACAATTTCACCTGATGCCACAGCTATCTCCTTGTGTCGGTAACGCACTCATCGGACAAACACCGTATTGCTATTTAGCAAAGCCAGCATGTTCGCAATGTCACCGCACATCATAAAATATTTATATTCGAAAGTATATTGTTCGAATTCGAACATAGATAATCATTTATATTTATCAATAGTAATTATTTGATAGAGATAAACTTAAACAAGGATAGTTAATTTCAATCTCGCCTATGGCGGCGCCGAGGCGTTGAGACGTCAAACCGCGGACCAAGGGCTAGCGGATCCAGACCGGCTGGACCGCTACATCGAAGTCGAAAATAAAGGGAAGTAGGAATGTCGCCGCCACGCAACAGCATCAGCGATGAGCGGGCTTGCCGCCAGGGCGCTTGGCCAGGTCAGCTAGGAGGCGTTGCTGCCGGCTACGAACACATCGATTTTCGCATCGGCAAAGATGCTGCTCATTTCCTCCGGCACCGGCTGGTCGGTAAACAAGGCGTTGACCTTCGATATGTCGCCCAGCCGCACCAGCGCCGGCCGGCGGAACTTGGAATGGTCGGCGACCAGGAAAACGGTGCGTGAATGTTCGATGATCGCTTCCGATACGCGCACCTCGCGATAGTCGAAATCGCGCAAGGTGCCGTCGGCCTCGATGCTGGAAATACCGATGATGCCGAAATCGACCTTGAAGCGGCGGATGAAATCGATGGTTTCTTCGCCGGTGATACCAAGGTCGCGCGCGCGCACCACGCCGCCGGTGATGATCACCTCGCAGCCGGGATAGCCGCTCATGATCGCCGCCACGTTCAGGTTATTGGTGATGACGCGCAGGTTGCGGCGCCGGCTCAGCGCCTTCGCCACCTCTTCGTTGGTGGTGCCGAGATTGATGAAGAGCGTGGCCTGGTCGGGAATATGCTCGACCACCAGCGCGGCGATGCGGCGCTTCTCTTCCGAATACAAACCCTGGCGCGCACCGTAAGCGATGTTCTCGGCGCTGGACGGCAGGCCGACGCCGCCGTGATAGCGCTGCAGCAGGTTCAGCTCCGCCAGCAAGTTGATGTCGCGGCGGATGGTTTGCTGGGTAATCTGGAAACGCGTGGCTAGATGTTCCACCGTCACGAAACCGTCGCGCTGTACGTAGCTCAACAGTTCTTGCTGACGGCCATTCAGCTTTAGCGTGGATATTTCTGGCATGAAACCTGTCCCGAGCGTATTTTTTCAAAGGTTTTTATTATGATTGGAATTCCCCGGCATGGGGGAATCCATGCCGGGATTGTAGCGGACTAATCCTTGGAGACGCGATAGATTTGCATGACAGCCTGCAAAATGGTAACGGTATCATTTTCATTGATGTTAGAATTTCACCATGGAAAAAGAAACCCTGATGGATGCAGTCGTTGCCGACGTCACCGCGCGCCGCAAAGGCGGCCGCAAGACCGGCGGCTTTACCTTGCGCGACGTCGCCAAGCTGGCCGGCGTCGCGCCGATCACCGCTTCGCGCGCATTGAACACGCCGGATGCGGTTTCCACCAAGGTGCTGCAAAAAGTCCAGGCCGCCGTCCAGCAAACCGGCTACGTGCCGAACCTGCTGGCCGGAGCGCTGGCGTCGCAGAAAAGCCGCCTGGTGGCGGCAGTGGTTCCCACCCTGTCCGGCCCGATGTTCCTGGAAACCGTGGAGGCGCTGACCGATACCCTGGCCTCAGCCGGCTACCAGGTCATGCTGGGCCAGAGCGGCTATGAAAATTCACGCGAGGATGCCTTGCTGGACGCTATCATCGGCCGCCGTCCCGACGGCATCGTGCTGACCGGCATCAACCGCTCGGCGCAGGCGCGCCGGCGTTTGCTGGCGAGCGGCATTCCAGTAGTCGAAACCTGGGACCTGACGCCGACGCCGGTCGACATGCTGGTCGGCTTTTCCCATGAAAAGATCGGCATCGCGGTGGCCCAGTACCTGCACGCCGCCGGCCGCCGCCGGGTTGCCGCCATCGGCGCCAGCGACGACCGCAGCCGCCGCCGCGTCAGCGCTTTTTCCCAAGAAGCAATCCGGCTCGGCATGGCGCCGGCGCAGGCCAGCGACATTCCTTCCTGCGAAGTAGCCGCGCCCACCACGCTCGGCAACGGCCGCAGCGGACTGAAACAACTGCTGGCGCGCGCCCCCGATATCGACGCTGTGTTCTGCAGCTCCGACATGCTGGCGCTGGGCGTCATGATCGAGGCGCAAGCCAGCAACATCTCCATTCCACAACAACTGGCGGTGATCGGCCTGGGCGACCTCGGTTTTTCGCGCGACCTGCAGCCGCCGCTGACCACTGTGCGCATCGACGGCACGGTCATCGGCAGCACCGCCGCGCGCTTCATCATCGCCCGCTCCGAAGGCAAAACTGTTGCGGAACCGGTCTGCGACATCGGCTTCACCATCATAGAGCGCGCCAGCGTTTAAGCCTCTTTTTTACAAAAATAAGCATTGACAGTCAAAAATGGGACCGCTACCATTTGAATTGGTAGCGGTCCCATTTTGTAGAAACACCGGGTTGAAAGCAGCGCTGTACACACGGTGGAACACGACGCCGATGCAGGCAGCATCACCCGCTTCAACATTCATCCAGTCACAGGCAGCCACACATGACACCATCGAGCACACAGGTCCCGGGCAGTCCCCTCATCGTCGACATGCGCGTCGTGCCGGTCGCCGGCCGCGACAGCATGCTGCTCAACCTGAGCGGCGCGCACGGCCCCTATTTCACCCGCAACATCGTGATCCTCACCGACAGCGCCGGCAATACCGGCGTCGGTGAAGTGCCGGGCGGCGAACGCATCCGGCAAACACTGGAAGATGCACGGCCGCTGCTGCTGGGCAAAGCGATCGGCAACTACCAGGCCATTCTCAACAGCGCCCGCAGCGCATTCAGCGAACGCGACGCCGGCGGCCGCGGCTTGCAAACCTTCGACTTACGCATCGCGATCCATGCCGTGACGGCGCTGGAAGCCGCCCTGCTCGACCTGCTGGGAAAGTTCCTCGGGGTACCGGTGGCGGCGTTGCTAGGCGAAGGCCAGCAGCGCGAGGCGGTAAAGATGCTGGGCTATCTGTTCTACATCGGCGACCGCACCGTCACCGACCTGCCCTACGCCAGCGAACCGGATGCCGGCGACGACTGGCTGCGCCTGCGCCATCAGCCGGCGCTCGACGCGCAAGCAGTGGTGGCGCTGGCGGAAGCGGCCTATCATCGCTACGGTTTCAACGATTTCAAACTCAAGGGCGGCGTGCTGCGCGGCGAAGATGAAATGGAAGCCGTGACGGCGCTGGCGGAACGCTTCCCGCAGGCGCGCATCACGCTCGATCCGAACGGCGGCTGGCTGCTCAAGGATGCCATCCGCCTGTGCCGCGACCAGCATGCGGTGCTGGCCTATGCCGAAGATCCCTGCGGCGCCGAGAACGGCTTTTCCGGACGCGAAGTCATGGCCGAATTCCGCCGCGCCACCGGCTTGCAGACCGCTACCAACATGATCGCCACCGACTGGCGCGAAATGGGCCACGCGATCCAGCTGCAATCGGTCGACATTCCGCTGGCCGATCCGCACTTCTGGACCATGCAGGGCTCAGTGCGGGTGGCGCAGATGTGCCATGAATGGGGCCTGACCTGGGGTTCGCATTCCAACAATCACTTCGATATCTCGCTGGCGATGTTCACGCATGTGGCGGCAGCCGCGCCCGGCAACATCACGGCCATCGATACCCACTGGATCTGGCAGGATGGCCAGCGTCTGACCACGGAACCGTTGCAGATCGTCGGCGGCATGATCGATGTGCCGAAAAAGCCGGGCCTAGGCATCGAACTCGACCTGGTGCAGCTGGAAGCCGCGCATCAGCTGTATCGCAACATGGGACTAGGCGCGCGCGACGATGCCGTCGCCATGCAATACCTGATCCCTGGCTGGAAATTCGACAACAAGAAGCCTTGCCTGCTGCGTTAGCAGCAACAGCAGCAGGTGGCGGCGACAAAGATTCCGTAATAGCCGCATCATGCAAATCCGTATGCCCATCCATCGCATGACCAGCAATGAGGTAAGCAACATGATTCAGCAATTTGATTATCCTGTCCGCGTGATCCGCGCCGAGAGCGCCATCGTCGGCGAGTCGCCGGTGTGGTCGCAGCGTGAACAGGCTTTGTACTGGGTGGATATCCTGAAGCCGGCGCTGTATCGCTTTGATCCTGTTTCGGGACAACAGCGCAGCTGGAGCGCTCCCGCCGCCATCGGCTCGATCAGCTTGGCGCAGAACGGCAAGATCGTCGCCGCCCTGCGCAGCGGCTTCCACTGGTTTGACCCGGCCGACGCCAGCTGGACCCTGATAGCGCATCCGGAACCGCATATTCAGAATAACCGTCTCAACGACGGCAAGACCGGTCCTGACGGCGCCTTCTGGGCCGGCACCATGGACGACCGCGCCGACAAGCAAGCCTGCGCTTCGCTGTACCGGCTGGCGCCGGACGGCAGCATCAGCGCCCACGGCAACCAGCTGGTGGTCTCGAACGGCCTGGCATGGAGCCCTGACGGCCGCACCATGTACCACTCCGATTCGCGCCGGGCGGTGATCTACCGTTATGATTTCGATGTCGCCGGCGGCACGCTCGGCCCGCGCCAAGTGTTCGTGCAGATGCAGCCGGAATGGGGCCGTCCCGACGGCGGCGCTGTCGACGCCGAGGGCTGTTACTGGGGTTGCGGCATCACTGCCGGGCGCATCAACAAATTCTCGCCGCAAGGCCAACTGCTGGGATACCTGCCGCTGCCGGTGTCGCGTCCAACCATGTGCGCCTTCGGCGGCGCCGACCTGAAAACGCTGTACGTCACTTCGCTCACTGAAAACATGAGCAACGATGAACTGGCGCGCGAGCCGCTGGCCGGCGCGCTGTTCGCGGTCGACATGCCGGTAGCGGGCACGCCGGTCGCGGAGTTCGGCTGATGAAAACCATCGTGCTTACCGGCGCCGCCGGCAATATCGGCAAGGTCCTCCGGCAGCAATGGTCGGACGGGCGCTATCAGCTACGGCTCAATGACATCAAGCCGCTCGGCCCGATGGCCGCCCATGAAACGCAGCACAGCGGCGATCTGCGCGACGCCGCTTTTTGCGCAGAGCTGCTGGCAGGCGCGGACACCGTCGTTCACATGGCAGGCATCGGCACCGACCTGGAACTTGATCTGCTGATCGAACATAACCTGAAAGCCCTGCTCAGCGTGTACCAGGCTGCCCGTACCCATGCAGTGCGCATGATCTACGCCAGCTCCAACCACGCCATCGGCATGTACTCCACGGAATTCGAGATCGACGAATACGCCGCGGTGCGGCCGGACAGCCTGTACGGCATCAGCAAAGTATGGGGTGAAGGCATCGCCCGGCTGTACTACGACAAGCACGGCGTCGAATCGGTCTGCCTGCGCATCGGCTCCTTCGAAACCGAGCCGTTCGAGCGGCGCCATTTGCACTCATGGCTGTCGCACCCCGACATGCAGCACCTGGCCGAATGCTGCATCGAAGCGCCGCAGGTTGGATTCCAGATCATTTATGGCGTATCCGCCAACAGCCGGCGCTGGTGGCAACAGACAGATAATCCGCTCGGTTACCAGCCGCAAAGCAATGCGGAAGACTTTGCCGCACGGATTGCCGATATTCCAAACAGAGGCGGTCCGCTGGCCGAGCAGTTCCAGGGCGGTGGCTTCGCGGCGGCAGACTATTCCAATAAAAAATGAAAGCAAACCGGCAGGCGGGCAGACGGATGCCGGCGGACAGGAGCCGTCCAGGCTTTCATCTGCGCATGCGACCACCTGGATTTCTTGAGAGTGCAGCAGTTCCGGAATCACCATGACGCCACCAAGGCGATCAGTTAAAAAACTAACCGAGACAACAAATATGAAACGCATCAAAGGCCTGCGCTGGTGGATTATTGCCCTCGTCTGTTTTGGCACCATCCTGAACTACATCTCACGCAATTCGCTGGGCGTGCTGGCAGATACTCTAAAGCATGACCTGGGGTTCAGCACCAAGGAATATTCGTATGTGGTGGCGGCTTTCCAGGTGGCCTATACCATCATGCAACCAGTGTGCGGCTATATCATCGATTTCCTCGGGTTGAAGGTTGGCTTTGCCTTGTTCGCCGCGGCCTGGTCGGTGGTGGGCATGCTGCATGGCTTCGCCACCGGCTGGATCTCGCTGGCGTTCTTCCGCGGCCTGCTCGGCCTGACCGAAGCGGCGGCGATACCGGCAGGCATCAAGGCGGTGTCGGAATGGTTTCCCAAACAGGAACGTTCGGTGGCCGTCGGCTATTTCAACGCCGGCACTTCCATGGGCGCTGTGATCGCGCCGGTGCTGGTGGCCTGGCTGCTGTACAAGCACAGCTGGCAAGCCGCCTTCATCGTGACCGGAGCAATGGGCTTCATCTTTGCCGGCCTGTGGTTCTTCTTCTACCGTGCCCCTAAGGACCACCCGAGCTTGTCCGATACGGAACGCGCCTACATTCTCTCCGGTCAGGAAAGCATCGCCGAAAGCCAGTCGCACGCCAAGCCATCCGTCAAAACAATCGTCGGCACGCGCCGCTTCTGGGGCATCGCCATCACCCGTTTCCTGGCCGAGCCGGCCTGGCAAACCTTCAATTTCTGGATTCCGCTGTACTTCATTTCGGTGCGCGGGATGAACCTGAAAGAGTTCGCCATCTTCGGCTGGATGCCTTTCTTCGCCGCCGACATGGGCGGCATCCTGGGCGGCTACCTTTCGCCGTTCCTGATGAAGCATTTCAAGTTCAAGCTGGTCAATTCGCGCATCGCCGGCATCGCCACCGGCGCGCTGCTGATGACCAGCGTCGGCTTCGTCGGCTATGTTGAGAGTCCCTATACAGCGATCGCCCTGTTCTGCATCGGCGGCTTCGCTCATCAGATGATTTCCGGCCTGGTCAACACCATGACCACCGACGTCTTCAACACCAGAGAGGTCGGCACCGCCAACGGCCTGACCGGCATGATCAGCTGGATCGGCGGCCTCTCTTTTTCATTGCTGATCGGGCAGCTCGCCGAATCGATCGGCTATACCCCGCTGTTTGCGGCCCTGGGCATGTTCGACGTGGTGGGCGTCACCATCCTGTTCCTGCTGTATCGCGGCTACCAGGACAACAGCGCCGCAGCGTCCAGAACCTGAACCAAGCACCTTGGAGATTTGCATGTCGGTTAACCATATTCCTGAATTCCATCTGGCAGAAAAGAATGGCGCGGCGCTGATGCTGAAAAGCGCCGACGGCCATGTGGCCCATATCTTCGTGCTGGAGCAAGACATCATCCGCGTCATGGTGCTGCCGGATGCGCAGATGCATTTTCCGCGCAGCTGGGCGATTGCGCCCGGCGCCCAGCAGCTGCCGCTGGAGGGACGCGAGCGTCTTTCGCTGGCAGGCTTTTCCCTGCCCGACTACACCCTCAGGAACCTTGACGGCGCCTTGCAGATACAAACCGAAAAGATCCGCCTGACGGTGCAGCTGAAAGGCCTCTCCTGCAGCTGGGAAACCCGTCCCGCCGGCGAATGGAAAGAGCTGGCGCGGGACCGCGGTACGCAAGCCGTCAATTTCGGCTACTGGGACGACAAGGTCTATCATTACCTGAAGCGCGATGCCCAGGACGAGATGTACTTCGGCCTCGGCGAGCGCTGCGGCGACACCAACCGCCATGGCCGCAGCTATTCACTGAAAACCATCGACGCCATGGGCTACAACGCCAGCAGCACCGACGCCCTGTACAAGCACATTCCCTTCTACATCACCTGGAGCAAGCGCCAGCAAGCCGCCTTCGGCCTGTTCTACGACACCCTGTCAGAAGGCAAACTCGACATGGGCTGCGAGCTGGACAACTATCACGGCCACTACCGCTACTTCGTCGCCGACCATGGCGACCTGGATTACTACTTCATCGCCGGCGACAGCATGGAACAGGTAGTGCGGCGCTATACCTGGATGACCGGCAAGCCGGCGTTTACGCCGAAATGGGGGCTCGGCTATTCCGGTTCCACCATGACGTATACCGACGAGCCGAACGCACAGGAAAAGATGAATGAATTCCTGGCCGGCTGCGAACAGCACGACATGCTGTGCGATTCATTTCATCTGTCGTCCGGCTACACCTCGATAGCCAACAAACGCTACGTCTTCAACTGGAACCGCGACAAATTTCCCGATCCCAAAGCCTTTGCCGAACATTATCTGGAACACGGCGTGCGCCTGTGCGCCAACATCAAGCCTTGTTTGCTGCAGGATCATCCGCGCTTCAGCGAAGCCGAGAGCCTGGGCCTGTTCATCAGGAACCAGGACGGCAAGCCGGAAATGGTGCAGTTCTGGGGCGAAGTCGGCGCCTACCTGGATTTCACCAATCCAGACACCATCGACTGGTGGAAACGGGCCGTGACCACATCCCTGCTGGAATACGGCATCACCAGTACCTGGAACGACAACAATGAATTCCAGGTCTTGAATCCGCAAGCCACCGCCAACGGCTTCGGCCAGCGTTTCAAGGCGGTCGAAGCCAAGGGCTTGCAAACGCTGCTGATGATGGCTGCATCGCAGCAAGCGCAGACTGAATTCACGCCGCACAAGCGGCCCTACTTGGTGTCGCGCTCGGGCGCCGCCGGCATGCAGCGCTATGTGCAGACCTGGTCGGGCGACAACTACACCTCGTGGCAGACGCTCAAGTACAACATCAAGATGGGATTGGGCCTGGCCATGTCCGGCATCTCCAACACCGGCCATGACGTCGGCGGCTTCAGCGGTCCGGCGCCGAGTCCGGAACTGCTGTTGCGCTGGGTCCAGTTCGGCATTTTCATGCCGCGCTTTTCTATCCATTCCTGGAACGACGACAAGACCGTCAACGAAGCCTGGATGTATCCAGAAATCACCGGCGCGATCCGTAACCTGCTCAAGCTGCGCGCTTGCCTGACGCCGCATTTCTACGATCTGCTGTGGCGCTACCACCAGCACTACGAACCAATGATCAAGCCGACTTTCCTGGCTTTTCCTGACGATCCGAAATGCTTTGCAGAGAACGACGACATGCTGATCGGTTCCAGCCTGTTGCTGGCGGCGGTGGTCGAGCCAGGCCAGAACAGCCGCAGCGTCTATCTTCCCGCCGGCGCCGGCTGGTACGACTTCTGGAGCGGCGCCCATCATCAGGGCGGACAAGAAATCGTCTTGCCTGCGGTGGGCGAACAGCCGCCGCTGCTGGCGCGCGCCGGCAGCGCCATCGCCATCAACGTCGCCGAGCAGCACTTCAACCGGCCCGCGTACCAGCAAGGCTTCATGGTCTTTCCACATCAGCAGGACGGCGCTTTCGAAACAGAATTCTTTGACGATGACGGCGACAGCAATGCCTACCTCGACGGCAAAAGCAGCCTGTGGAAAATCCGTGTGCAAAGCAGTGTGGAGACGCTGGACATCGATCTTGAATGCACAGGAATCCAGCCGGCATCCGAGCTGCTTACCCTGCTGCTGCCCCAGCATGAAACGCGTCAGGTAGTACTGAGCGCCGCCGCCATCCTGGGCGACGCCATCGTCAATCAACGGCGTGAGATCCAGTTGAAAATCAAGCTGCAATCCGATCCCAAGCTATCCATCAAGCAGAAGATCGTCAGCATTCTCAAACGATTCAATAAATAAAACCCAAGAGGGAGACATGAAAAACACAACACTAAAATTATTTCTTGCAACTACATCGCTCACCGGCGCTGCTTACACCCAGGCGCAAACCAGCGTTACGATCTACGGTACGGCCGACGCCGCGATCGTGCATTCCAGCAATCAGCGCGGCAATTCAAACACCTATATGAACAGCGGCAATTTGAATGCCAGCAAGCTGGGCTTCAGCGGCAGCGAAGACCTGGGTAGCGGCAGCAAAGCGATATTCACGCTTGAGCAAGGCTTCAGCATTAACAACGGCGTCCAGAGCGATGCCAGCAAAGCCTTCAACCGCCAGGCTTTTGTCGGCCTGAGCGATGCCCGTTACGGCACCTTCACCCTCGGCCGCCAATACACGCCGTATTGGCGCTACGTCGGCGGACTCGGACCGACGGGAGTGCTGACCGGCGCCACCGGCGCCCATCCAGGCGATCTCGACGGTCTCGACACCACTATCCGGATCAGCAACTCCCTGGTGTATGCATCACCTGTGATTGCCGGCTTCCAGGCCGGCGCCTTGTACGGCTTTGGCGAAAACGCCGGCGCCATCAGCGCTGGCAATTCTTTCAGCACGGCGCTACGCTATGACTACAACGCCCTGAGCGTAGCGCTCGGTTATCTGAAACTGAACAACAACAATCTCAAGGGCTTCGCGCAGTGGGATCCGAACGTCACCTCAGGCAGTTACGCCCAGTCGCCGGTGAACGCAGGCTATGCTTCGGCCAGGTCGGTACAGATGATTGCCGCGGCGGCACGCTATAACGTTTCGGACAGTCTGATGCTGGGCTTGAATTTTTCCAATGTGCAAATGGCGCCGGGAGCGGCTTCGCTGTTCACCCATCAAGCTACTTTCAATACCGGAGGCCTGATTTCCACCTATAAGCTGACAACCGCGATCACCCTGGCGGCCGGCTACAGCTATACGCGCGAATCGGCAGCAAACGGCATCAGTGATCCGGCGCATTACCAGCAGTTTTCGTTTGAGCAGACTTATGATTTTTCCAAGCGGACGGCGCTTTATTTTCTGGAAGCCTATCAGAAGGCCAGCGGCCAAACCCTGGGAGCGAATGGAGTGACGCCGGTCAATGCAGTCGCGGTAGTCGGCGATTCACAGAACGGCTCGCCGTCTTCCAACGGCAAGCAATTCGTCGCCGTGGTCGGGATCCGTCATCAATTCTAATCGATGACGGATTGCTGGATCAGGCCACCGGTCAGGACGACAGCGCCTGATCCAGCAGTTCTATCCAATGCCTGACGGGAGTCTCGGTGCCTGACTGCAGATGCGTCAGGCAGCCGATATTGGCCGAAACGATCATGTCCGGCCGGCTTGCCTGCAAATTCTCCAGCTTGTTGTCGCGCAAGCGGTATGACAGTTCCGGCTGCAGCACCGAGTAAGTACCGGCCGAGCCGCAGCACAAATGGCTGTCGGCGCACAGCTGCACATCGACGCCGACGCCGCGCAGCAAGCCTTCCACCTTGCCGCGGATCTGCTGGCCATGCTGCAGGGTGCAGGGCGGGTGATAGACCACGCGCTGAGGAAATTTTCCACTCAACTTTTGCTGCAGCTCGATTTCAAATTCAGGTAGGATTTCACACAAATCCTTGGTCAAGGCCGATATGGCTTTTGCCTTGACGGCATACTGGGGATCCGCCGCCAGCAGGTGGCCATACTCCTTGACCGTCACGCCGCAGCCGGAGGCGGTCATGACGATCGCTTCCACGCCCTGGCCATTGCTGCCGATCACATACGGCCACCAGGCATCGATATTGCGCCGCATGTCTTCCAGGCCGCCGCTCTGGTCGTTGAGGTGGTAGCGGATGGCGCCGCAGCAGCCCGCTTTCGGCGCCACCAGCAGCTGCACTTCCAACGCATCCAGCACCCGCGCCGTGGCGCTGTTGATGTTGGGTGACATGGCCGGCTGCACGCAGCCGTCCAGCAGCAGCATCTTGCGCGCATGCTGGCGCTGCGGCCTGGCACCGGCATCCTGCCTGGCGGGAACCTTGTTCTTCAGCTTGCGCGGCAGCAGCGGCCGCAGCAATTGTCCCGCGGCCATGGCCGGTTTGAACAGCCATTTCCGCGGCAGGAATTCTTTCAGCACCGTGCGCGTCAGTTTCTCGCCAAATGGACGGCCGACCTGGCGCTCCACCACTTTACGGCCGATATCCAGCAAGCGTCCATATTCCACGCCGGATGGACAAGTCGATTCGCAATTGCGGCAGGTCAGGCAGCGGTCCAGATGCAACTGCGTCTTGACGCTGGCCGGCTTCCCTTCCAGCACCTGCTTGATCAGGTAGATGCGGCCGCGCGGTCCATCCAGCTCGTCGCCCAGCAACTGGTAGGTGGGGCAAGTAGCAGTGCAAAATCCGCAATGCACGCAGGCGCGCAAAATGGCGTCGGCTTCCTTGCCGTCGCGCGTGTTCTTGATGAAATCGGCTAGATTGGTTTGCATGGTTGCGTGTTTCTTGTGCTAGAAATCCGGATACATACGGCCGCGATTGAAAATTCCCGCAGGATCAAAACCGGCCTTCAAATTACGATGGATTTGCGCGACGGCTGGCGCCAGCGGCTGGAACACGCCGACGCTCTTATCGCCACCACGGAACAAGGTGGCGTGACCGCCGGCGGCACTCGCGGCTGCTCGGATAGCGGCGGCATCCGACGCCGAATTTTCATCGGCCAGCAGCCAGCGCTGCGCCCCGCCCCATTCGACCAGGGTTTCTCCTGCCAGCCCCAGCGGCTCCGCAATCGAGGGCAGAGACAAGCGCCACAACGCCTTGCCGGCAGCAACGCCGGCAAAGAAGGGATGCGTTTGTTCGCGCAGCGCCTGCCAGAATTGTTCGGCATACGATACGGCTTCGCCACCCAGCTTGTGTTCCGCCGCAAGTACCGCTGCCTCCGCCCCGGCCAGCCTTATCGTCAGCATGCCATCGTGCCAGCAACTGCCGGAAAGCGGCAATGGCAGGCCGCCCCATTGGTTCAAGCTGCGGATCGCCTCAGCCTGGTTCATCGCAAAACGCCGGCTGCTGACGGCAACCGGACGCGGCAGCACTTTAACCGACGCCTCCAGTATCAAGCCCAGCGTACCAAGCGAGCCCGCCAGCAAACGCGACACATCGTAACCCGCCACATTCTTCATGACCTGGCCGCCAAAGTGCAGAACCTCACCCTTGCCATCCATTAGCACCGTACCCAGCACGAAGTCGCGCAAGGCGCCGACCGCTTGCCGCGACGGTCCCGACAGGCCGCTGGCGACCATCCCGCCCAGGGTAGCGCCGCTGCCGAAATGAGGCGGTTCGAAGGCAAGCATTTGCTGATGCCGCGCCAACAGCGCTTCGATCTCCGCCAATGGCGTGCCGCAGCGGGCGGTGATCACCAGTTCGGTCGGCTCGTAGTCGATCACGCCGCTGTAACCGCGCGCATCCAGCAGTTCGCCCTGTACCTCTTGCCCATACCAGTGCTTGCTGCCGCCGCCGCGAATTTCCAACGCACCGCGCTGTACCGCAGCGCCGAGGATCTGCGTCCTTGCCTGCTCTTTGAAATCTTGTGGGTCCATATCTTGGCTCAAAACCGGGGTAGATCGGGAAACTTCATGACGCCGCGCTGTATATGCATTTTTCCGTATTCGGCGCAACGCTGCAGAGTCGGAATCGCCTTGTCCGGATTCAACAGGAAGGCCGTATCGAAGGCGCGCTTGACGCTGAAGAAGGCCTCGCGCTCCAGCGGCGAAAATTGTACACACATCGAATTGATTTTTTCGATGCCGACGCCATGCTCGCCGGTGATGGTGCCGCCGACCGCTACGCACAACTCCAGGATTTCAGCGCCGAACTCTTCGGCGCGATGGAATTCACCGGGAACATTGGCGTCGAACAGGATCAGCGGATGCAGATTGCCGTCGCCGGCATGAAACACATTGGCGCAGCGCAAGCCGTACTTGCTTTCCATTTGCGCTATGCCGAGCAGCACCTGCGCCAGGTTCTTGCGCGGAATGGTGCCGTCCATGCAGTAGTAATCGGGTGAAATGCGGCCAGCTGCCGGGAAGGCATTCTTGCGCCCCGACCAGAAGCGCAGGCGCTCGGCTTCCGACGTCGAGACTTCGATGCGGGTGGCGCCGCTGGCGCTCAGGACCGCGCTCATGCGTTCGATTTCCTCCTCCACCTCTTCGGTAGTGCCGTCCGATTCGCACAGCAGGATGGCGGCGGCATCGGTGTCGTAGCCGGCTTTGACAAAGGGTTCCACCATGCGCGAACTGGTGCGGTCCATCATTTCCAGCCCGGCCGGAATGATGCCGGCGGCGATCACGTTGGCGACCGCATTGCCGCTGGTGACGACGTCGTCGAAAGAAGCCATGATGACGCGCGCAGCCTGCGGCTTCGGGATCAGCTTGACCGTCACTTCGGTCACCACGCCGAGCATGCCTTCCGAGCCGATGAACACCGCCAGCAGATCGAGACCGGGCGCATCCAGCGCGCCGCCGCCCAGTTCGACGATCTCGCCGTCGATGGTCACCATCCGCACCCGCAATACGTTATGCACCGTCAGGCCGTATTTAAGGCAATGGACGCCGCCGGAATTTTCGGCAACGTTGCCGCCTATGGTGCAGGCGATCTGCGAAGAGGGATCCGGTGCGTAATACAAGTTGTGCGGCGCCGCCGCCTCGGAAATCGCCAGGTTGCGCACGCCAGGCTGCACCACCGCCGTCCGCGCATAGGGATCGAGCTTGATGATACGGGTGAATTTGGCGGTGGACAGCACCACGCCGTCGGCGATAGGCAAGGCGCCGCCGGACAAGCCGGTACCGGCGCCGCGCGGCACGATAGGGACTTTCAGGTCGCGGCAGGTCTTGAGTATGGCCATCACCTGCGCCTCGCTTTCCGGCAAGGCCACCACCATCGGACTCTGGCGGTAAGCCGCCAAGCCGTCGCATTCGTAGGGGCGGGTATCTTCGTCGTTGTACAACAAGGCATGCGCCGGCAGCAATGCGCGCAGCGCCGCCACCACTTGCTGCTGGCGGGCTGGATTAAAGGTCGATTCAGCGGCGCCTGTGGCTGACGCCGAGGCTGGCACTGGGTCTGAAAACGTCATGCTGGCTTCCCGGCTCTGGTTTGATGATTGAAAAGTCTCTCAGCGAGTATAAGGCCAATGCGAGGCCATTGCGAACCCTGCAAAATGCTTTCCTGCCAATTCCGCCTGAAAAGCTTGCAAGCCAGCGGTGAAATGTTTTCAGGTCGGGCCTGCGCTCTCAGATGCTGCTGAAGGTAGTCTTCATCCAGTCGATGAAGGTAGTCACTTCCGGCCGCTCCTGCGGCTTTTGCTGGTACACCAGGTAATAGGCGTGCGGCGGCGAGGTCAGGCTGATGTCGAACAGCTGCACCAGCTTGCCCTGCTCGATCAGTTCGCGCGCGAAATGCTTGCGGGTCAGGCCGACGCCGTGGCCGTGCCGCACCAGCTCCAGCAGCAAACCCAGGTCGTCGGCGCGCAAACCCGAGGAAGGCTCCGGCCAGTCGAGGCCGGCCGCCTGGAACCAGGGTTGCCACGGTTCCAGCGCCGAACGCAGCAGGCTCGCCTTGCGCAGGTCGGCCGGCTTGTCTAGCGGGCCGATTTTCTTCAGGTATTCCGGGCTGGCGACGGCAAAGGTAGGCTCCTCGAATAGCTTCTCGGTAGTGGTGTTGGGATACTTGCCGGCGCCGAAACGGACTTCCAGGTCGCTCTCGGTCAGGCTAAGGTCGTACAGCGGCACCGACAGGAATATTTCCACCACGATCTCAGGATGGCGGCTGACAAAATCCTGCAGATGCGGGATCAGCAATTGCCGCGCAAACGTCGGCGGCGCGGTGATCTTGACGCGCGGCTGCACTTGGGCGTGGCGCTGCGGCAGCGGAAATTCGGTCAAGGTACGCAAGGCGCTGCGCACCACTTCCAGATAGCGGTGGCCGAATTCCGACAAGGCCACCGTACGCCCTTCGCGCGAAAACAGGCGCTCGCCGACAAAATCCTCCAGCAGGCGGATCCGGTGCGACAACGCCGACGGCGTGATGCAAAGTTCTTCCGCCGCGACTGCAAACGAATGATGACGCGCCGCGGCTTCAAAGGCGGACAAGGCGTGCACCGGCGGCAGGCGATTGACCAAAGGGGCTTTATTCGACATGGCTGACCTGCTTGCTGACTTATTAAGAATTTTATTAAACACGACAAAGCCGTAACTCGGTTTTTGGTCGCGCTTAACACACGCAGCTAACTGGGGTCAGAGTGAACTTTCTGCGCGTTTTTTGCAGAAACTTCACTCTGACCCCACTTAGCGGGCTACGGAGTACATGCTTCGCCGCTGAAAAAAACCATGTAGCACGCTCTGTCTTTCTCCGAATCCGTCATGTGGGGTCAGAGTCGAGTTTCGCGAAAAAGCGCCGCGAAAGTCGACTCTGACCCCAGATGACTCCCTGACCCCAGATGACTCTGCCCATGAATAGTTGCGCGACTTACCACAGGATGATCTTGCCGGGATTCATGATGTTCTTGGGATCGAAAGCATGCTTGAGTGCGCGCATGGTGGCGATCGCTTCGACGCCATGTTCTTCGATCAGGAAATCCATCTTGTGCAGGCCAACCCCATGCTCGCCGGTACAAGTGCCGTCCATGGCGATGGCGCGGCTGACCATGCGCGCATTGACGCCTTCGGCGCGCGCGATGTCGGCGACATTGCCGGGATCAACCAGCATCTGCGTATGGAAATTACCGTCGCCGACATGGCCGATGATCGAATACACCAGGCCGTTCGCTTCGCAGTCGGCCTTGGTATCGAGTATGCATTCCGCCAGGCGCGAAATCGGCACGCAGCAATCGGTAGATATCGCCCGGCTGCCCGGGCGCAGCTGCAGCAAGGCGAAATAAGCGTTGTGGCGCGCGGCCCACAGGCGCGAACGGTCTTCCGGCCGCGTCGCCCACTCAAAACCGGTGGCGTGATGGTCGGCTGCCAGCTCCTGCACGATTTCCGCCTGTTCCTTGACGCCGTTCTCGCTGCCATGGAATTCAAACAGCAGCAGCGGCTGCTCAGGCAGCGCCAGTTTCGAATGCGCATTGATGGCGCGCACGCCGTTTTCATCCAGCAGCTCGACCCGCGCGATCGGCACGCCCAGCTGTATGGTCTGGATCACGGCATTGACGGCGTCGGCGATATTTTCAAACGAGCATACCGCGGCGGAAATCGCTTCCGGCTGCGGATAGAGCTTGACCGTGATTTCGGTGATGACGCCGAGCGTACCTTCGCTGCCGACAAAGATCCGCGTCAGGTCGTAGCCGGCCGCCGATTTCCTGGCGCGGGTGCCGGTCTTGATGATGCGGCCGTCGGCCGTCACCACGGTCAGCGCCAGCGTGTTCTCGCGCATGCTGCCGTAACGCACCGCGTTGGTGCCGGAAGCGCGGGTGGCGGCCATGCCGCCGATCGAGGCGTCGGCGCCGGGGTCGATCGGAAAGAACAGGCCGCTATCCTTGATTTCGTGGTTCAGCTGCTTGCGGGTGACGCCGGCCTGCACCGTCGCCGTCAGGTCCTCGGCGTGGATCGCCAGCAAGCGGTTCATGCGCGACAGATCGACCGAAATCCCACCTTTCAGCGCCAGCACATGGCCCTCCAGCGAGGTGCCGCTGCCGAAAGGGATCACCGGCGCCTGGTGTTCATTGCACAGTTTGACCAGCGCCGCGACTTCTTCAGTGCTTTCGGCGAAGACGACGGCATCCGGCAGCATCGGATCGTAAGAGGATTCATCGCGGCCATGCTGTTCGCGCATCGCCTGGGTGGTCGAGAAACGCTCGCCAAACAAGGTTTTGAGAGACGCCAGCAGGGTTTCCGGCAGCGCCTTCTTCAAAGCCGCGAGATCGGTGATGTGATTCATGGGCAGGTCTCCTTTTTCATGAATTTTACTCGGCAGCAACGCGCCCTATTTTGCGCAAACCCTGCAAATTATTAAATCCAAATCCATGTAAGGAATGACAATGTTATTCGACAAACAACTATCATCAATAGATCGACCCGGAATGATGGAGAAAATATATTCCGCATCGTACGTCACCTATTGGCCATACGCAAAATTGTATGACAAGCAAACACCGTTGCAACGGTTTGCATTCAACAGTTTTACATCCCAACATCAATCTGACAAGAAGCTGGAACACATGACTCTATACTTTATTCGCCATGGTGAATCTATTGCAAATGAACAGAATTATTTTGCAGGCACACTGAATTCCCCGCTAACCCGCTTGGGTCGTCGGCAAGCACAGCAGGCAGCACAACATATTCGCAGGCTCAATCTGGTCTTCGATGAGGTGCACGTATCGACACTGGAGCGTGCACAAGCGACATCGCGCATCATTCTTGAGGCCGAGACTGCATACCGGCCAAAAGTCGTACATACCGATGCGCTTATTGAGCGAAATTTTGGCATTTTCTCTGGCGAGAATAAGACCATGATCAAAAAATCGATTGGGTACACGCTATACGATTACTTCTTTCACGATATCAAAGGCACCCCGCCACAAGGGGAAAGCTGGATGGAAATGTATGCGCGATGCAAGACATATTACGATGAAGTACTCGCTCCGCTTGACCAGCAAGGTAAGCAGGTTCTTGTGGTTGCTCACAAATACATCGTGGAAGTGTTTGCTTTACTGGCATCCGGCTTATCACCAGACAAGTACATCGACTTCAAGCTGCCTAATTCCCGACCACTGTCGTGGGATGAGTTAAAGCGTCTCACGACAAATAGTTCATCGACATTGAATTACGTGGGAGAGCATATTGAAATTTACTTGCCACAGTGGACGCTAGGAGCCGCATTCGCGGGGGGGATTCTTTCGCTGATTGGCGTCTCGCTGCCATCGACGTGGAGTGGCGTCATGATTGCGCTCCTACTTGCCGTCAATTCACTTTTCCTCGCATTGCGAATCGATGTCGGTTCATTACGTTCACGATTTGGTCCGCAATCGATAGCACTAGTTGCATTGAGCTTCTTTCGCTTAGTCTCCGGCGGAATTCTATTGACCCGTTTTCATAGTGAATGGCTACATCTGATCGGGTTATTACTCATTGTTCCTCCTGCACTATCGGTACCAACGTTCTCTCTTGCCCGAGGTGGTGATTATTTTTTTGCAGCGCGTAACACCATCGTATTATCGATTCTGTCCCCCGTAGCATTGTTGATCGCCACGGTTATCGATCCTGAAGTAATCAGCAATGTCGAAGGCTTGCATCGTTTCTATATGATTTTGCTGGTTGCATTAGCCATACCCGCACTACTTGCCCAGACATGGCGTTACATACGGCCAATTGCTGCGGGAAGCGTCAGCACCAATTATGGCTGGATAGGTTCACTCATGATGATTCCATTAGCTCTCCTGACCGCCATGCGGGTGAATGGATCCACGATGATCGACGCGTTACGATCGGACACCTTGCGCGCATCAATGTGGCTGCTGCTACCACTTGCCGTGCTTATCGCAGTACGCATAGTCAGCGAGCTATATGTGCGATTGCAGTCGTTGATCGTTAAAAAAACCATTCATGCATCTATGGCTAGCGATTTATATTTGCTGCAAACCTCCCCTAACATTTTCTTGTGGCTGAGCCTGTTGATGCCAAGCACGGTGCACCATGCCCCCATGCTGATCACTGGCACATTACTGGGCTTCTTTGCCTTCATGTTCTTCGAAGAAGCCATTCTGGTAGGACGCTTTCGTTTTCGTATCAAATCATTGATCGAAACAGCAGGTCTGACTGTCGCAAAAGCGTAAACGAGTTCTAACAAACATCATCCCGTATTTCATCGAGAAAAACCATGCAACACAACGTAGTCAATGCCCCCAATATACCTACTAGAAATGATGTGATGTCTTCCACTACTTCTGTGTCATTGCGTTACGACTTATTTACTCGCAGCCTTCACTGGGTAATCGCCGCTTTTATTATTTACACGATGATCGAAGGATATGCGCTCAATATCATCAGTAATGAAAAATATCACCATTTTTTTTCATCTCTGAATATGTCCATTGCTACAGTGATAGCGCCATTGATGGTGATTCGCTATCTTTGGAAATTTTTTAGACCGGAGCTAGCTTATCCCGAAAATTTCCCACAAATCCAAAAATCGATAGCGCATTTATGCCATGAAATTTTTTACTTAGCGATTTTCATGTTGCTCGCAACGGGTTTTTTGATGCTTGAACATGGCTATTTTTTGTTTGGAATTATTCCTGTTGCAAGACCACTAAACGATCCCGATGCCAATCGTTTATTCTTTCATGCACATCGTTTCTTGAGCGCTTTCGTGGGAATAATGCTAATTTTTCATATTCTTGCGCTGCTCAAACATCACGTCATAAACAAACGGGATATTTTGCGGAGGATGCTGTAAGTAGTTTGCACAGACGGTCCGGCATAGCGCATGCGCAATTTCCAATGCTCCGACATCCTCCGCTGCTTGCGCGTCGGTCAGAACCGATCCGTACAAGCCGTTCGGATCGTCGTTTTGCGATCTGACAGAGCCAGGAGAAAGAAGTGGATTGAATTATCCGTTACCATCAGCGAATCATTTAACTTAGAGAACTGACATGGGCAACCGACTTTCCAAGATCGCCACGCGTACCGGCGACAAAGGCAGCACCGGCCTCGGCGACGGCAGCCGGGTCGATAAGGACAGTCTGCGCATCCAGGCCATCGGCGACGTCGACGAACTGAACTCGCAGCTCGGCTTGTTGCTATGCGATCAATTGGATCCGGCGCTGCGCGAGGCCTTGCTGTCAATACAGCACGACCTGTTCGACCTGGGCGGCGAACTGTGCATTCCCGGCTACACGCTGGTCAACGATAGCCAGGTAGCGCGGCTTGACGCTCTGCTGGAAAAATACAATGCCGACCTGCCGCCCTTGAAAGATTTCATCCTGCCCGGCGGCAGCCACGCCGCCGCACTGGCGCACGTGTGCCGCACGGTTTGCCGCCGCGCCGAACGCAGCATAGTCAGCCTGGGCAAGAGCGAGACAGTCAGCGAGCCGGTGCGACAGTATGTGAACCGCCTGTCGGATCTGCTGTTCGTGCTGTCGCGGGTGCTGAACCGCATGGGTGGCGGCAGCGATGTGCTGTGGCAGAAGGACCGAGTGCGGGACACATGAAAAAAGGGCGCGGCGTTTTCGGCGCCACGCCCTTTTAGCGGTAAAGCTGCAATCTTACTGGCTGCGCTTGTCGTGCTCGATCAAGGCATACGCCGAGTGGTTGTGGATGGATTCGAAGTTTTCCGCTTCCAGCACATAGGCCAGCACACGCGGCTCCTGGTTCAGGGCCACCGCCACATCGCGCACCAGGTCTTCGACAAATTTCGGATTCTCGTAGGCGCGCTCGGTCACGTATTTTTCATCCGGACGCTTGAGCAGGCCGAACAGTTCGCAGGAAGCCTGGGCTTCGATGCGGGCGATTAACTCATCCACCTGTATCTCGCCGTCCAGCACCGCATTGACGGTGATGTGCGAGCGCTGGTTATGCGCGCCGTAGGCTGAAATCTGCTTCGAGCATGGGCACAGGCTGGTCACCGGCACCATGACTTTCAGGGTGATTTCCAGTTCGCCGCGGTTGATCTCGCCGGTCAGGCCGACCTCATAATCCATCAGGCTCTGGACGCCGGAAACCGGCGCGGTCTTGTTGATGAAATAGGGGAAGCTCAGTTCGATGCGGCCGCGCTCGGCGTCCAGCAGGGTCACCATCTTGCGCATCAGCGCGCCGAAGGAAGCCACGTCCAGCGGTCCGTCCAGGCCTTCCAGCAAGGCGATGAAACGCGACATGTGGGTGCCCTTCTGCTGTTCCGGCAGATGCACATACATATTCCAGCTGCCGACCGTGGCTTGCGCCGTCGCCGCGGTACGCACGGTGAGCGGATAGCGCACGCCTTTGACGCCGACGCGCTGGATCGCCAGGCGGCGGGTGTCGACGCTGCTTTGCACGTCTGGAATAGTCAGGTTGTTGTCACGGGTATTCATAGCTGCTTACCTTTGAATGAACGAATGAACGTAGGGCGGGCACAGCGTACCCACGCGGATGCGGACTACGCTGCCAGCGCGTGGGCATTGCATGCCCACACTACTCTGTTAGTTTTGATTGACGACCAGGCGCGGCTGATCCTTGCCAAAGCGCTGGCGTATCGAAGCCGCTATGCCTTCGGCATTCAGGCCGCACTGCGCCAGCAGCAGGGTGGCGTCGCCATGATCGATAAATCGGTCCGGCAAGCCCAGATTCAAGAGCGGCTTGACGCATCCTGCGGCAGCCAGCGCTTCCGCCACCGCGGCGCCGGCGCCGCCCATGATGCAGCCCTCTTCCACCGTGACCAGCGCATCGTGGCTTGCGGCCAGTTCCAGCACCAGTTCCACGTCCAGCGGCTTGATGAAGCGCATGTTGACCACCGTGGCGTCCAGCAATTCGCCGGCGGCAACACTAGGAGCCAGCAATGAGCCGAAAGCCAGGATCGCGACATTATGGCCTTTACGCTTGATTTCGCCTTTACCCAGCGGCAGAACCGTCAGCGCCGGATCGATCGCCGCGCCGGTGCCGGCGCCGCGCGGATATCGCACCGCAGCCGGACCGTTGTACTGATAAGCGGTGGTCAGCATCTGGCGGCATTCGTTTTCGTCGGAGGCAGCCATCACCACCATGTTCGGAATGCAGCGCAGGTAAGCCATATCGTAGTTGCCGGCGTGGGTGGCGCCGTCGGCGCCGACCAGGCCGGAGCGATCCAGCGCGAAGGTGACGTCGAGGTTTTGCAGGGCGACGTCATGGATCAGCTGATCGTAGGCGCGCTGCAGGAAGGTCGAATAGATCGCCACCACCGGCTTCAAGCCTTCGCAAGCCATGCCGGCGGCGAAAGTGACGGCATGCTGCTCGGCGATGCCGACGTCATAGAAGCGTTGCGGATAGCGCTTGGCGAAGGTATCCAGGCCAGAGCCGCCGGACATCGCCGGCGTGATGCCGATCAGCTTGTCGTCTTGCGCCGCGGTGTCGCACAGCCAGTCGCCGAACACCTGGGTATAGGTCATCTTGCTGACCGCGGCCGGCTTGATGCCTTCGGCCGGATTGAACTTGCCCGGGCCGTGGTACAGCACCGGATCGGCTTCCGCCAGCTTGTAGCCCTGGCCCTTCTTGGTCACCACGTGCAGGAACTGCGGTCCCTTCAGGTGCTTCAGGTTCTGCAAGGTCGGGATCAGCGATTCCAGGTCATGGCCGTCGATCGGGCCGATGTAGTTGAAACCGAATTCTTCGAACATGGTGGCCGGCACCACCATGCCCTTGGCGTGTTCTTCAAAGCGTTTGGCCAGCTGGCGCATCGGCGCCGGCAGGATCGACTTGCCGACATTCTTGGCCTGAGCGTAGAACTGGCCGGACATCAGGCGCGCCAGGTAGCGGTTCAAGGCGCCTACCGGCGGCGAGATCGACATGTCGTTGTCGTTCAGGATCACCAGCATGTTGATGTCGTCGTACACGCCGGCGTTGTTCATGGCTTCGAACACCATGCCGGCGGTCATGGCGCCGTCGCCGATCACGGCAATCGAGTGGCGCTCGGTCTCGCCCTTGGTCTTGGCGGCCAGTGCCATGCCCAGCGCGGCGGAAATCGAGGTCGATGAATGCGCGGTGCCGAAGGTGTCGTATTCGCTTTCGTCGCGGCGCGGGAAACCCGAGATGCCGTTCATCTGGCGCAGGGTGTTCATGCGCTCACGCCGGCCGGTAAGGATCTTGTGCGGATAGGTTTGATGGCCGACGTCCCAGACGATACGGTCTTCCGGCGTATTAAAGACGTAGTGCAAGGCAATCGTCAGCTCTACGGTGCCGAGGTTGGACGACAGATGGCCGCCGGTCTGCGACACCGATTCGATGACAAATTCGCGCAGCTCGTCCGCCAGCGGCTTGAGTTGCGCCCGCGACAACTTGCGCAGGTCTGCCGGGCTGTCGATTGTGTTGAGTATTTCCATATGCCCTAAACCCTAAGCTTTCCGTTGCACGATCAAATCCGCCAGCTCGCGCAGGCGACGTGCCTTATTCCCAAACATCGCAAGCGCCCGGTGGGCATCGTTGCGTAATTTTTCTGCCAGCGCCTGCGATTCCGGCAAACCCAGAATCGAGACGTAGGTCGGCTTGTTGTCGGCGGCGTCCTTGCCCGCTGTCTTGCCCAGCGTGGCAGAATCGGCAGTGGCGTCGAGGATATCGTCGACCACCTGGAACGCCAGCCCGATCGCCGTGCCATAGGCTTCCAGCGCATCGGTCTCGTCCTGCGCCAGGGCTTTGCCGCCCCATGCGCCCAGCAACACCGAAGCACGCAGCAAGGCGCCGGTCTTCAGCTTGTGCATCTGTTCCAGCTCAGCCAGCGACAGGCTCAGGCCGACGCTGGCCAGGTCGATGGCCTGGCCGCCACACATGCCGAGCGAACCGGAAGCCTGGGCCAGCAACCGCAGCATGACGATCTGCCGCGCCGCATCGAAGCCAGCGGCACCGGTCTCGGCCAGCACCACGAAAGCCTGTGCCTGCAAGGCGTCGCCGACCAGCAAGGCGGTGGCCTCATCATACTGCACGTGCACGGTAGGCTTGCCGCGGCGCAAGGCGTCGTCGTCCATGCAGGGCATGTCGTCGTGCACCAGCGAATAGGCGTGGATCATTTCGACTGCCGCCGCCGCCCGCTGCACAAGCGCTGCCGGCGCGGAAAATAGTTCCCCGGCAGCATATACCAGCAAGGGCCGCACACGCTTGCCGCCGTCCAGCACCGCGTAACGCATGGCCTGATGCAGCTTGGCCGGTGTAGTATTTTCTGACGGCAAGAATTTACCAAGCGCCGTCTCCATCTCGGACTGCACCTGGCGCATCCATTCGCCGAACGACTGTTCTGCAGCTGGCGTCGTGGCTGCTAACTGAGCGGCTGCCGTCATTCGTCGGCTCCGCTGTGATCGTTCAGGGCTTCACCGACGAAGGGCTTGAGCATGTCGCCTTCCAGCACCTTGACCTGGCTGTCGACCTTTTCCAGTTGCGCGGCGCAAAACTTGACCAGCTCAGATCCTCGCTTATAGGCGGCAACCGATGCTTCCAGCGGCAATTCGCCGGCTTCCATTTGGGCTACCAGTTGCTCCAGTTCGGCCATTGCTTGTTCAAACGAGGCCGGGCTGCTGGCGGAAATCGGATTCTTTGGCATAGTAGGTGTAATTAGATTAGACCGCTATTTTAGAGCAAACCTCTGTAAGCCGTTGAATTTAGACAGCAGTTTTGAAGCTTTGACTCGATAAAATGCCCGAAACGACGCCAAATCCGGCTTTTTTGTGGGATAATCCTCGGTTCTGTCCAAAATTTCCGTTTCATATTATTTGAACACAGGTTTTTGCGGATTCTTTCTCTCTTAGGTTGATACAACACATTTGGGGGTGGAGGGATGTCCGATCTGGCTTCTATTACCAAGCTCGCGCGCTCCGATGCGCAACTTCCGGTCAACGTCTACTTTGACGAAGCGCTGTTAAAGCGCGAAATCCAGCAACTCTTTCAGAATGGCCCGCGCTATGTCGGCCATGAGCTGATGGTGCCCAACGTCGGCGATTACGCCACGCTGGCTTCTGAAAACGAAGGCCGCATGCTGGTGCGCAATCCGCAGGGCATCGAGCTGATTTCCAACGTCTGCCGCCATCGCCAGGCGAAGATGTTCGACGGCCGCGGCAATACCCGCAATATCGTCTGTCCGCTGCATCGCTGGACTTACGATCTCAAGGGCGAACTGATAGGCGCGCCGCATTTCGGCGAGACGCCTTGCATGAACCTGTCCAAGACGCCTTTGCAAAACTGGAACGGCTTGCTGTTCGAGCAGAACGCTTTCCATGTCGGCGAAAAGCTGGCGCAGCTGGGCGTGGCCAAGGATCTCGATTTCAGCGGCTACCTGTTCGATCACGTCGAAGTGCACGAGTGCGACTACAACTGGAAAACCTTCATCGAGGTTTACCTGGAGGATTATCACGTCGAGCCCTTCCATCCCGGCCTCGGCAGCTTTGTCAGCTGCGACGATCTGCAATGGCAGTTTGGCAAGGATTACAGCGTACAGACCGTGGGCGTCAACCACGGCCTGGCGAAATCCGGTTCGCCGGCCTACAAGAAGTGGCAGGAACAGGTCCTCAAGTTCAACAACGGCCAGGCGCCCAAGTTCGGCGCGATCTGGCTGACGCTGTATCCGAACATCATGGTGGAGTGGTATCCGCACGTGCTGGTGGTGTCGACGCTGTGGCCGCGCGGCCCGCAGAAGACCACCAATGTGGTGGAATTCTACTATCCGGAAGAAATCGCCCTGTTTGAGCGCGAAATGGTCGAAGCGGAACGCGCCGCCTATATGGAAACCTGCGTCGAGGACGATGAAATCGCCCTGCGCATGGATGCCGGCCGGCGCATCCTGATGGAGCGCGGCGTCAGCGAAGTGGGTCCTTACCAGTCGCCAATGGAAGACGGCATGCAGCATTTCCATGAGTGGTACCGCAGCCAGGCCGGCCTGGTCTAGGTCCTGCCAAATCTGTACCCGGGGCCGGAGCCGGTTCGCCACTGACAGCGAATCAGCTCCGGCCTTTTATTTTTTTGCGGACACACGTAACGGCGCGAGAATCAGTCAAAATGACTGTAACACGGCCCCTTGCTAGACTTTTCCCATGCAATCACTCTGGATGCTCTTTGCCAGCCTCATGTTTTCCCTCATGGGGGTCTGCGTCAAGCTTGCTTCAGAACACTACTCAACTTCTGAAATCCTGTTCAGCCGCGGTGTGATCGGCATGCTGTTCATCGTCGCCCTGGTCGTCCTCAAGGGCGACACCCTGAAAACCCCGTTGCCGCGCGAGCATATGCGGCGCGGCGTAATCGGCGTGATTTCCCTGGCCATGTGGTTCTATTCGTTCAGCCTGCTGCCGGTAGCCACCGCCACCACTCTCAACTACACCTCATCGATATGGCTGGCGGCGATCCTGTTCGGCGTGGCATGGTGGCGCAGCAATGCGCGCTTTGAATGGGGCATGGCAGCCACCATCTTGCTCAGCTTCGCCGGCGTCATGCTACTGTTGCGGCCGTCGTTCGCCCCTGAACAAACCACGGCGGCCCTGATCGCCCTCGGCTCCGGCCTGATTTCCGCGATCGCCTATCTGCAGGTGCGGCGCCTGGGCCAGCTGGGCGAACCGGAATATCGGGTGGTGTTTTATTTTTCCGCCATCAGCGCCCTTGCCGGCCTGGCCGGATGCCTGGGCTTGCCGGGCGGCAGCTTTCCTTTCATGCATAGCCACAATCTGGCGGGATTCGGTTTGCTGATTGCGCTCAGCATCACGGCCACCATCGGCCAGATTGCGATGACCCGCGCCTACCGTCTCGGCAACCCGTTGCTTACAGCCAACCTGCAATACACCGGCATCGTTTTTTCCAGCATCCTCGGCATTCTCATCTGGCAAGACCAGCTCGGCTGGCGCGGCTGGCTAGGGACAACGGTAATCCTTATCGGCGGTTTGCTAGCAACGTTTTATAATCAAAGAAAGGCGCGTCCACCGACAGCGCTGCAGGCAGATAAATCGTTGGCTGACGACACTGCCTGAAATTGTTTCCTGTAGTGTCCTGATCAACACTTACCAAAAGGAATGCCATGTCTCAAGCACATCCCTACACCACGCTGATTTCTGCGGCGAACCTGCAGCAGAATGCGCAGAACCCGGGCTGGGTCATCATCGACTGCCGTCATGACCTGATGGATCCGGCGGCGGGAAGAAGCGCTTACGACGCCGGCCATATCGCCGGGGCACGCTTCGCCAGCCTGGATCAAGACCTGTCCGGCGCCAAGCAGGCGGCCGACGGCAGCTTCAAGGGCCGCCATCCGCTGCCGGCGCAGGATGCGCTGATTGCGACGCTGCGCCGCTGGGGCATCAGCGACGACACCCAGGTAGTTGCCTACGACGCCCAGGGCGGCATGTATGCCGCGCGCCTGTGGTGGTTGCTGCGCTCCATCGGCCACGCCTCGGTGGCGGTGCTGGATGGCGGTTTGGCGGCCTGGCAGGCGGCCGGACAAGGATTGACGACGGCAGAACCGGCGCCGGCGCCCGGCAGTATCAGCGTCAAGCCGCCGCTGACCGCCAGCGTCAATGCGCATGACATCCTGAGCAACCTGACCAACCTGCGCCGCACCATCGTCGATGCGCGCGCGCCGGATCGCTTCCGCGGCGAAAATGAAACCATCGACCCGGTCGGCGGCCATATTCCCGGCGCCAAAAACCGCTTCTTCAAGGACAATCTGCAGGCCGACGGCCGCTTCAAGCCGGGCCATCAGCTGCACGAGGAATTCGGCGCGCTGATCAGCGAACCGCAAACCGCCGTCATGCAGTGCGGCTCCGGCGTGACCGCCTGCCATAACCTGCTGGCGCTGGAAATCGCCGGCCTGCATGGCGCCGCGCTGTATCCGGGATCGTGGAGCGAATGGTGTGCCGACGCCACGCGGCCGGTGGCCAGGGGCGCATAAGGAAGCAGCCGCCCAGGAATTGAAACGGGGGAGTTGCGCTGCTGCGCACTCCCCCGTTTTTTTCATCCGGTCTTTCCTTAGTGCTGATGAGCGTGGCGCGTCAGGAACAAGACAATGGCGACGCCGGCGCCGATCAGCAGGATCTGCGGAATGGTTTCGCGCAAGGTGGCGCGGCGCTGCATCTGCGGCATCAGGTCGCTGACGGCGATATAGATGAATCCGGACGAGGCAAACACCAGCACGTAGGGAATCCATTCCATGCCGCGCTCCAGCGTGAAGTAGCCGAGCAAGCCGCCCAGCACCGCCATCAGGCTGCAGATCAGGTTATACACATAGGCACGGGTGCGCGAAA
The DNA here is from genome assembly GCF_002564105.1 of Collimonas sp. PA-H2. Lineage (NCBI taxonomy): Bacteria > Pseudomonadati > Pseudomonadota > Betaproteobacteria > Burkholderiales > Oxalobacteraceae > Collimonas > Collimonas sp. PA-H2. Next base: position 3,279,853 of record NZ_PDBX01000001.1, on the reverse strand, counting down.
AGCCGGCATTCAGCAGCACGATGAAATCGCCGATTTCCTGCGGGATCTCGTGCACGATGATGGCCAGGCCGGTGATCAGGCCAAGGTGCGGATCGGCCAGGAAGGCGGCGGCAATCAGGATACCGTCGGTAAAGTTGTGCAAGCCGTCGCCGACCAGGATCATCCAGCCGGCCTTGCCCGCCTCTTTCTTGTCATGGCCATGATGATGGCCGTGGCCGTCATCCTCGTGATGGTGGGAGTGGCGCAGGATGGCAAATTTTTCCAGCACGAAAAAGGCTAGCAAGCCACCCAGCAGCACCGCGAACAGCGTATGGCTGTCGGCCTTGGATTCAAAGGCTTCCGGCAGCGCATGCAGCAGGGAAGTAGCCAGCATGATGCCGACCGACAGGCTGACCATGCGCTCGACCATCTTGGACAGCAGCGCGAAGGAAAAAATGGCAGCGGCAGTAATGCTGAAAACGCCGGCGATAGTAGTCGCCAGGAGAATTGAAACGAGTGTGGAATTAATTTTTGGCCCCAGCTAACAAACTTCAAATGCAACAATGTTGCAAATTAAAACACAGCTGCTGCATTTCGGCAAATTTAACTGTCATTTATCCCGCTGAGGGGTGGGAATTTTGTATCCAGATGGCCGCATCCGGATACAAATAGCCATGATGCCTGCCTGGTTCAGCTGACGCCATGCTCCTTGAACCAGGCCAGGGTGCGCTTCCAGCCGTCCTTGGCGTCGGCCTCGACATAGCTGGGACGATAGTCGGCATTGAAGGCATGGCCGGAATTCGGGTAGACCACGATTTCCGACCTGCTGCTGCCCTTGGCTAGCGCCGCCTTCATCTGCGCCACGTGATCCTGCGTAATGCCCTGGTCCTTGGCGCCGTACAAACCCAGTATCGGCACTTTCAGGGTCGGCGCGATATCCACCGGCTGCTTCGGCATCAGTTCGTTCTTTTCGCCGACCAGGCTGCCATACCAGGCGGCAGCGGCTTTTACCTTGGGATTATGGGCGGAATACAGCCAGGTGACGCGGCCGCCCCAGCAGAAGCCGGTGATCGCCAGCTTGTCGGTATTGCCGTTGTTTTCCTTGGCCCAGGCCACGCAAGCATCGACATCGCCCAGCACCTGGTCGTCCGGCACTTTGGAAATCACGTTCTTGTACAGCTCTGGAATGGTGGCGAAGGCGGCCGGGTCGCCCTGGCGCTTGAACAAGTCCGGCGCGATCGCCAGGTAACCCAGCTTGGCGAAGCGGCGCGCGATGTCGGCGATGTGCTCGTGCACGCCGAAAATTTCCGAGATCACCAGCACCACCGGCAGATTGGTCTTGCCCTCAGGCTGGGCGCGGTAAATCGGCACGCTCAAGCCGTTAATCTGGATTTCCAGCGCACCGGCGGTGAGGCCGGCGCTATCGGTCTTGATCACGGTCTGCGCGCATACCGGCAGCACCGCCGCGGCGAAGCCGGTGCCCAGCGTGGTCTTCAAAAAAGTACGGCGGTCAACATTGTCAGACAAACTGGTTTTTGCAACCAGGCTATCGAAATCTTCTTTCAAATTCGCCATCAAAGCTCTCCTTTAAGGTTAACCACCGGACATCACGCCATCAGTGCGCTTCGTCCCAATTCTTGCCCACTCCGACTTCGGCAATCAGCGGCACTTTTAGTTCAGCCACGCCAGCCATCAGTTGCGGCAGCTTTTCCCGCACCAGCGCCAGTTCGTCCTGCGGCACTTCAAGCACCAGTTCATCGTGCACCTGCATGACCATCTTGGATTTTAACTGTTCTGTTTCAATCCAGTTTTGCACCGCGATCATCGACAGCTTGATCAGGTCGGCAGCCGTGCCTTGCATAGGCGCATTGATCGCCGCCCGCTCAGCGCCCTGGCGGCGCTGGCCGTTCGGCGAATTGATTTCCGGCAGCCACAGACGGCGTCCGAACACCGTCTCGACGTAGCCTTGCGACTTGGCCTGCACCCGGGTCATGTCCATGAACTGCTTGACGCCGGCGAAGCGCATGAAATATTTTTCGATATACATTTGCGCCGCCGCGCGCTCGATGCCGAGATTGCCGGCCAGGCCGAATGCGCTCATGCCGTAGATCAGGCCAAAGTTGATGACCTTGGCGTAGCGGCGCTGCTCGCTGGTGACTTCCGCCGCGGTCGTCCCGAAGATTTCAGCGGCGGTGGCGCGGTGGATATCGACGCCTTCGGCGAACGCGCGCAGCATGTTTTCATCGCCCGAGATGTGGGCCATGATGCGCAGTTCGATTTGCGAATAGTCGGCTGAGACGATCACGCTGCCGGCCGGCGCCACGAATGCTTCGCGGATGCGGCGGCCTTCGGCGGTGCGGATCGGAATGTTCTGCAGGTTGGGATCGTTCGACGCCAGGCGGCCGGTGACCGCCACCGCCTGCGCATAATTGGTGTGCACGCGGCCGGTGTCCGCATTGACCATCTTCGGCAGCTTGTCAGTGTAGGTGGATTTCAGCTTGGACAGGCTGCGGTAGTCGAGCAGCACCTTCGGCAAGGGATAGTCTTCCGCCAGTTTCTGCAGCACTTCTTCATCGGTGGAGGGCGATCCGGACGGGGTTTTCTTGACCACCGGCAGCTTGAGCTTTTCAAACAGGATTTCACCCAACTGCTTGGGCGAACTCAGGTTGAACGGCTGGCCGGCCAGGTCATAGGCTTGCTGTTCGATTTCCAGCATGCGCTTGCCCAGCTCGTTCGATTGCGTCGCCAGCAGGCTGGCGTCGATCAGCACGCCGTTGCGCTCGATCTTTTGCAGCACCACCGAAGTCGGCACTTCGATTTTTTCGTAGATGAAACGCAGCTTGGCGTCGTCGACGATATGCGGCCACATGGTCAGGTGCAGCTGCAGGGTGATGTCGGCATCTTCCGCCGCATATTCGGTGGCGCGGCCGATCTCGACTTCATCGAAACCAATCTGCGAAGCACCCTTGCCGCATACTTCCTGGAAGGTGATGGTCTGGTGGTTCAGATGGCGCAGGGCCAGGCTGTCCATGTCGTGGCTGCGGTGCGATTCGAACACATACGATTCCAGCAAAGTGTCATGGACGATGCCGCGCAGGCTCACGCCCTGGTTGGCGAAAATATGGCTATCGTATTTGAGGTTCTGGCCGACCTTAGGCTTGCTGTCGTCTTCCAGCCACGGCTTCATCTTTTGCAGCACCAGTTCGCGCGACAGCTGCGCCGGCGCATCCTGGTAGCGATGGGCTACCGGAATATAAGCAGCGCTGCCGACTTCGCAGCACAGCGAGATGCCGACCAGCTGCGCGGTCATCGGTTCCAGCGAAGTGGTTTCGGTATCGACCGCGGTCAAGGCCGCCTTATCGATGCGCTGCAGCCAGGCGTCCAGCTGGGCCTCGGTCAGCACGGTTTCATAGTGCCGTTCGACGGCGTCGAACAGGCTACTCTGCGCCGGAGCGTCAGCCGCGGCGGCGGCAACGGCGGCCGTCGACACAGGCGCGCCGCCAGCGGAAGCGGAGGCCGCCGCCGCTGGCGCGCTCAATTCGCGCAGCCAGGTCTTGAAGTTGTAGCGCGTGAACAAGTCGATCAGGGTGTCCTTGTCCTGCTCCGGCGCGATCAGCGATTCCGGGATCGACACCATATGCGCGCTGAGGTCGCAATCGGTCTTCACCGTCACCAGTTCCTTGGCCTTCGGCAGCCAGTCCAGCACCTGCCGCAGGTTCTCGCCGACGGCGCCGCCGATGCTGGCGGCGTTGGCGATCACGTTGTCGACCGTGTCGTACTGCGCCAGCCATTTGACCGCGGTTTTAGGGCCGACCTTGGAGACGCCGGGGATGTTGTCGACGGTGTCGCCGATCAGGGTCAGGTAGTCGACGATGCGCTCCGGCGGCACGCCGAATTTGGCGATCACGCCGGCACGGTCGAGGGTCTCGTTGTTCATGGTGTTGATCAGCGTGACGTCGTCGTTGACCAGCTGCGCCAGATCCTTGTCGCCGGTCGAGACCACTGCCTGCATGCCGTGCTGCACCGCCTGCACCGTCAGAGTGCCGATCACGTCGTCGGCCTCCACCCCCTCCACCATCAGGATCGGCCAGCCCATGGCGCGCACGGCGGCGTGAATAGGCGTAATCTGTTTAACCAGGTCCTCCGGCATGGAGGCGCGAGTGGCCTTGTAGTCGGCGTACATATCGTCGCGGAAAGTTTTACCTTTTGCATCGAACACACAGGCAAGGTAAGCTGCGGGGTAATCAATGCGTAAACGACGCAGCATATTTATGATGCCGTACAGAGCGCCGGTCGGCTCATTGGCGGCATTGCGCATGTCGGGCAAGGCATGGAAGGCGCGATACAGATAACTCGAACCATCAACTAACAGCAGGGTTTTTTGCATATGGAATTGAACGGAAAAAATGTGCCGCGTTTGCGGCAAGTGACGGATATCGAACGCGCAACATCGAAAAAGGCGCGCGAATCGTGGCATATGTTCACGATTATGGCAGAATTTATCGAGTCGACCGAACGCCTTTCCGAGTTGCATCCAGCGGTATCCATCTTCGGCTCGGCGCGGATCAAGGAAGACAATCCGTATTATCCCCTTTGCAAGGACATTGCACGGCGCTTTTCCGACGAAGGTTTTGCCGTGATTTCAGGCGGCGGACCGGGCTTGATGGAAGCCGCCAACAAGGGCGCTTTCGAAGGCAAGTCGCCTTCGGTCGGCCTGAACATTGAATTGCCGCATGAACAAAGCGGTAACAAATGGCAGGATATTTCCCTCAGCTTCCGTCATTTCTTCGCCCGCAAGGTCGCTTTCGTGCGCTATGCCGACGCTTACATCGTGCTGCCGGGCGGTTTCGGCACCATGGACGAGCTGACCGAGGTCCTGACCCTGATCCAGACCGGAAAATGCCGCCATATCCCGATCATCCTGGTCGGCAGCAAATTCTGGAGCGGTCTGCTGGACTGGTTCCGTACCCAGCTGGTGGGCGACGGCATGATTGCCGCCAAGGACATGGACCTGATCCAGGTGCTGGACGATCCGGCCGAGATTCTTGCTGCCGTGGTGAAATTCTACGAGGCCGGCGAAACCGTCATGGCCGAGTCCGACCGCCATACCGGCGTTTTGCTGTAAACACCGCGCATGCCGGCCCCTTATCGCCTATAGGGGCCGGCGGTTTGTTACAATGCAGGCATAGTCTTGTCCCACTCAAGGTAGCCAAATTCACATGAATAAATCCAAAGTCTGGCCATTGCTGGCAATTTGTCTTGCCTCTCTCGCAACACCCTTGCTGGCAAGCGCCCAGCAAGCGACGCCGCCCGCCAAGACCACTGCCCCGCCGCCGCCAGAGCTGCAAAAGCTGGAAGAAGGCGAAGCGCCGCCTGTCACCATCCGCAAACCGGGTGAAGATAACGGCAACATCACGCAAACACGCAAGCAGGGCCGGGTTGATGAAGTCAAGGTCACGAGCGGCGGCAGCACCTACTACGTGAAGACGCCATCGCAGGCCGGTACTTTAGGGCCGACCGATGCGCCGCCGCGTGGCGCGCAATGGCAGGTCAAGGAATTTGACCTGGGCCAGAAAGCCCACAAGCCGGGTGAAGCAGTGCAGTCCGACAGCGATGCCGGATTGCCGCCGCCGGCGCTGCCCGCGACCAAGAACTAGTCCGGCACTCCCTTAAGCAGCCATGCGGCCAATGCGCGGAACCACCGCGTATTAGCCGCATATTTATTCCGACGAACATTGTCTTTCCCCGGTTTTTTCTCATGGCAGTATTTACCCCCGTCACACTAGACGATCTCACCCAGTGGATCCCCCCGTTTTCCTTAGGCAAGGCACTCGCCATCAGGGGCATTTCATCCGGTATCGAGAACAGTAATTTCTTCATCGACACCGAGCGCGGCGAATATGTGCTGACGATCTTCGAGAATCTCAGTTTTGAACAGCTGCCGTTTTACCTGGAACTGATGCGCCACCTGGCGCGCCGCGGAGTGCTGGTGCCGGCGCCGGTCGCCAATCAGCAGGACCAGATCATCAATCCGCTGCACGGCAAGCCGGCGGCGATCGTCACCAAACTGGAAGGCGCTTGCCAGATGGCCCCGGCGCCAGTCCATTGCGCAGCGGTAGGCGCGATGCTGGCGAAAATGCATCTGGCGGCGCAAGACTTTCCAATCCGGCAACCGAATCTGCGTGGCCTGCCGTGGCGGCGCGAAACCGCGCCGGTGGTGCTGCCCTACCTGCCGGCGGACGGGCAACAACTGCTGCGCGACGAAATGGCTTTCCAGGAGGCGTTTGCCGCCTCGGAAACCTATCGCCAGCTGCCCAACGGCCCGGTGCATGCCGACCTGTTCCGCAACAATGTGATGTTCAACGGCGACCAGCTGAGCGGTTTTTTCGATTTCTACTTTGCCGGCTGCGACACCTGGCTGTTCGACCTGGCCGTCACCGTCAACGACTGGTGCATCGACCTGGCGACCGGACAGCTTGACATTGCCAGAGTACGCGCCATGCTGGATGCATACCATGCCGTGCGGCCCTTCAGCGCGGCAGAGCAAGCCGCCTGGCAGCCGATGCTGCGCACCGCCGCCCTGCGCTTCTGGCTGTCGCGGCTGTATGACTTTTATTTGCCACGCGCCGCAGAAATGCTGACGCCGCACGATCCCGGCCACTTCGAGCGGATCCTGCGGCAGCGCGTCGCCCACCCGGCACCGAACCTGTACTGATTAAATAAACAATGGAAAAACTGCCTGCCAAAACCGGATGGATATGGATCAAGGAGGGGTTTGCGCTATTCCGCAAGCAGCCGGCCGAGATCTCCACCTTATTCCTGGCCTACATGTTCCTGATGCTGGGACTGAACCGGGTCCCGGTGCTGGGACAGATCATGCCGGTGATCCTGGTGCCGGTATTCGCCATGGCCTTCATGCAGGCTTGCCAGAATATCGAACAAGGCAAGCGCGTCTACCCTAACCTGCTGCTGGTCGGCTTCCGTTCGCCCGCACTGCAAAAACTGCTGATCCTGGGCATGCTGTACATGGTCGCGGCCGTCATTGCGATTGCCGCCTCGGCGCTGGTCGACGGCGGCGTGTTCTGGCAAACGGTGACCGGCCAGACTACGCTCGATCCGAAGGAGATACAGGATTCCAGCATGTCGCTGGCAATGATGTTCTCGGCAGTGGTCTACATCCCGGCGGCGATGGCGTTCTGGTACGCAGCGCCGTTGATCATGTGGCAAAAGATGGGTGTGATGAAAGCCATTTTCTACAGCTTCTTCGCCGTCTCGCGCGAGATGAAGGCATTCGCAGTCTACGGCCTGGCGTGGGCCGCCATCGGCGTAGTGCTGCCAGCCATCGTCAGCGTCCTGATCGCGGTGGTGATCGGCAATGCCTCTGTCACGATCATGGTCCTGCTGCCGCTGTCGATTGCCTTGACGGTGGTGATGTACTGTTCCTTCTACCCGACTTATACCCACATTTTCGGCAGGCCTGAGATGGATCTGCCGACGCTCGTGGAAACCCCTACGCAAGAGTAAGAATGTAGGGTGGGCACTCCGTGCCCACGCGGGAGTTTCCTCAACGTACATGCTTTCAGTGCAACGCCAGTCTGAACTCCGGTTATCACGGTCACGCGTGGGCACGGAGTGCCCACCCTACGCGACCTTCTCCAGCTTCGCCACACTCAGATCCAGCAGTTTCATGCCATGCTTGCCGAAATTGATGTGGGCGCGCGCATTGCCGCCGCTACCTTCGATATTGACAATCACACCTTCGCCAAACTTCAGGTGGGCGACGTTCTCGCCGATGCGCCAGCCGATATCGCGCCGGCCGAAGTTCTTCGAGATATTGTTGGCAGCTTTCTCGGGCGCTTCGTCCCAGGCTGACTTGGTATTGGCAAACCAGCTGTGCTGCTGCACCTTCGGCGACAGCCACTTCAGCGCGTCTTCCGGCAACTCGTCAAAGAAGCGCGAACGCATGTTGTAGCGGGTCTGGCCGTGCAGCATGCGGGTCTGCGAGAAGCTCATGTACAGGCGCTTCTTGGCGCGCGTGATGGCGACATACATCAGCCGCCGCTCCTCTTCCACGCCGGCGTCTTCCTTCTGCGAATTCTCGTGCGGAAACAAACCCTCTTCCAAGCCGGTAATAAACACCGCATCGAACTCCAGGCCCTTGGCCGAGTGCACCGTCATCAGCTGCAAGGCTTCCTCGCCCGCCTGGGCCTGGTTGTTACCTGCTTCCAGCGATGCGTGCGAGAGGAAGGCCGACAAGGGCGACATCACCGCAGACAGCGGCGCATCGGCGTCGAACACCTCGATGCCGTCGGCAGTCGTGATGGACGCTCCTGACACGGCTTGCGCCTTGGGGCCAAGCAAGGCCGGCGCATCGATACCGAATCCTTCTTCCGACACAAACAGGGTCGCGGCATTCACCAGCTGCTCCAGATTCTCGATGCGGTCCGCGCCTTCTTTTTCATTGCGGTAGTGCTGCATCAGGCCGCTCAGGTCGAGCACCACCTGCACCATTTCCGGCAGCGGCAGATGCTGGGTTTCAAAGCGCCCGCCTTCGATCAGTTTCAAGAAGGAACCGAGCGTGGCGCCGGCCTTGCCAGCGACGTAGGGCACCGCTGCGTACAAGGAAATGCCGTATTGCTTGGCCGCGTCCTGCAACTGTTCCAGCGAACGCGCGCCGATGCCGCGCGCCGGGAAATTCACCACGCGCAGGAAGGCTGAATCGTTATGCGGATTGTCCATCAGCTGCAGATAGGCGATCGCGTGCTTGACTTCGGCGCGTTCGAAATAGCGCTGGCCGCCGTACACACGGTACGGAATACCCGACGCCACCAGGGCATGTTCGATCACGCGCGACTGCGCATTCGAGCGGTACAACACGGCGATTTCGCTGCGGCTGCCGCCATCGTTGATCAGGCTCTTGGTTTCTTCGACGATCCACTGCGCTTCCTGCAAATCGCTGGTGGCTTCATAGATCCTGACCGGCTCGCCATGGCCGGCATCGGTGCGCAGGTTCTTGCCGAGGCGCTTGCTGTTGTTGGCGATCAGGGTGTTGGCGCTGTCCAGGATATGGCCGTGCGAACGGTAGTTCTGCTCCAGCTTGATCAGGTTCTCGACCCGGAATTCATGTTCGAAGGCGGTCATGTTGCCGACATTGGCGCCGCGGAAAGCGTAGATGCTCTGGTCGTCGTCGCCCACCGCGAATACCGCGCCGCGCTGGCCGGCCATCAGCTTCAACCATTTGTATTGCAAGTCGTTGGTATCCTGGAACTCGTCCACCAGGATGTGCTGGAAACGCGACTGGTAATGCTCGCGCAGCGGCTGGTTGCGGCTCAGCAGTTCATAGGTGCGCAGCAGCAGCTCGGCAAAATCGACCACGCCTTCGCGCTGGCATTGCTGGTCGTACAAGTCGTACAGCTCGACGAACTTGCGGTTGTAGTCGTCATTGGCTTCGACTTCATTGGCGCGCAAGCCCTGGTCCTTGGCGCCGTTGATGAAGTACATCAAGTTACGCGGCGGATATTTCTCATCGTCGACATTCATCGCCTTCAGCAGCCGCTTGATGGCCGACAGCTGGTCTTGCGAATCCAGGATCTGGAAGGTCTGCGGCAGGGCTGCATCGCGATAGTGCGCGCGCAGCAAGCGGTTGCACAGGCCATGGAAGGTCCCTATCCACATGCCGCGCGTATTGATCGGCAGCATCGCCGACAGGCGCGTCATCATTTCCTTCGAGGCTTTGTTGGTGAAGGTCACCGCCAGCACGCCCGACGGCGATACCTGGCCGGTCTGGATCAGCCATGCGATGCGGGTGGTCAGCACCCGCGTCTTGCCGGAGCCGGCGCCGGCCAGGATGAGTGCGGATTGCGCAGGCAAGGTGACTGCCGCGAGCTGTTCTGGATTGAGGTTATGAAGAAGATTTTGCATCCCCACATTATAAGCTGCGGGCGCGCCTGCCTGAGGATCGCTCGCGATATCAGCGTAAACTTATGCCGGATGGCCGGCGCCAGCAGTATCCGGGCTGGAAGGGTAAAATACCGCATTGCATCATCAGCAACGCCTCTGTATCCATCTCACCTCAACCAAGTCCCATCATGTCAGAAGAAGTCCGTCTCGACCGCGCCAGCCTGCCGCTGTCCGAGAGCGCAGTAACATTCCACATCGTTTCCACCGCTTTTTTTACATTTATTTGCTACTTGGCAATAGGCATTCCACTGGCGGTGCTGCCAGGCTATGTCCACATCGACCTCGGCTACAGCTCGGTGCTGGCGGGACTGGCGATCAGCATGCAGTATCTGGCGACCCTGCTGAGCCGGCCGCTGGCCGGACGCATGGCCGACTCGGTCGGGCCCAAGACCGCGGTCCTGCGCGGCTTGATCGGCTGCAGCATCAGCGGCGTGTTCCTGCTGATCGCGGCATTCTTTACCCATATGCCGGCGCTGAGCCTGGCGATCCTGCTGAGCGGCCGCCTGGTGCTGGGCTGCGGCGAGAGCATGGTCGGCACCGGCGCCATTACCTGGGGCATAGGACGGGTGGGCGCGCAGCACACGGCCCGCATGATTTCCTGGAATGGTATCGCTACCTACGGCGCGCTGGCCATCGGCGCCCCGCTCGGCGTGGTGATTGCCCACGCCTGGGGCTTGGCGGCGGTGGGCGTCACCGTCACCGTGCTGTCGGTCGCAGGCTTCTTGCTGGCACGCATGAAAGCGGCGACCGCGGTGGTGCGCGGCGAGCATTTGCCGTTCGGACGGGTATTGCGCAAGGTTTTCCCGCATGGCATGGGGCTAGCCCTGGGTTCGATCGGCTTCGGTTCCATCGCCACCTTCATCACCTTGTTCTATGCCAGCCACCAATGGCCGAACGCGGCTTTTGCGCTGACCTTGTTCGGCACTTTCTTCGTCGGCGCGCGGCTGCTGTTCGCCCATACCATCTCGCGCTTCGGCGGCTTCCGTGTTTCGATTGTCTGTTTTTCGATAGAAGCCTTTGGCCTGCTGTTGCTGTGGCAAGCCGGTTCGCCATTTTTTGCACTGTGTGGCGCGGCCCTGACCGGCCTCGGCTTTGCCTTGATATTTCCGGCGCTCGGCGTCGAAGCGGTGAACCTGGTGCCGGCCAACAACCGCGGCAGCGCGCTCGGCGCCTACTCGGTGTTCCTGGACCTGGCGCTGGGCGTCACCGGCCCATTGGCAGGCTTGATCGTGAGCGAATTCGGCTATGCCGAGGTGTATTTGTTTGCCGCCGCGGCATCGCTCGCCGCAGTGGCGCTGACGGTCAGCATGTATCGCCGCTCGCAGGCCGCCGCCAGCTAAGACTGAATTGACATAAAATCGTGGTGCAAGTCTCTCGTTCAACCGTCATCGTTAGAAGGAGCCGCACCATGGTAAAAAAGAGGTTCTTCACGGATTATCGGGAAGTAATCTAGAAATGGGAAAGCGGTGAAGTAAGTTTAAACTTGTTGTGCGACCAACAGTTTCTACCCAACCCCACCGCTTTCAATGACGGATAATAATCTTGACCTCCCATTCTGGGAAGGCTTTCGCGTCTGGAATTTTGACCGACGCGACGACGGCACTTGGATCAGCCTTGTGCCCACTGACGGCGCGCCAATGATTTGCTCCGGCTGTGAGCAATCTTGTTCCCAAGTTCACGAGACCTACTGGCGCACCATACGTGACATGCCGATGCTCGGCGATTCTGTGTGGCTGCAGGTGAATCTTCGGCGGCTGCGCTGCGATTCCTGTGGCACACGCACCGAGCGTGTGAAGTGGCTGGATCGGCACGCACGCATTACTCAGCGTCTGGCCCAATTCGTTGGTCTATGGTGCGAGAAGCTACCTGCGGCTCACGTCTGCAAGCTGTCCGGGCTGCACTGGGAAACGGTGCGCAAGATCGACCGACAACGCCTGGAGGGTAAATTGGCTGAGCTGCCTGACGCCCAGCCAACCAGGCTAGTGATGGATGAATTCGCGCTGTTCAAAGGACATCGCTATGCCACGGTTGTCCTCGATGCCGACACGCGCCGCGTTCTCTGGGTTGGCGAGGGTCGTAGCAGAGAGGCAATTCGCGTGTTCTGTGAATGGCTAGGGCCGGCGCGTTGCGCCGATATAAAGGCAGTGGCCATGGACATGAATACGGCTTTCGACCTCGAAGTCCAGCTGCATTGCCCGCAAGCCAGAGTGGTCTACGACCTGTTTCATGTGATTGCCAAATACGGTCGGGAGGTGATCGACAGGGTGCGCGTGGACGAGGCCAATCGCCTTAAAGGCGATCTCCCTATGAGGCGTGTCGTCAAGCGCGCCCGATGGCTGTTGTTGCGCAATCGCAGCAACGTGCCGTCCGAGCAGCAGCCGAAATTGGACGAACTGCTAGCTGCAAACAAAGCATTGATGACGGTCTACATTATGAAGGCCAGTCTGAAGGAACTATGGCAGGCCACTAGCGCTTGGCATTGGCGCAACGCCTGGCGCGCCTGGCTAAAGATGGCCCATGACAGTAGCATCGAGCCACTACAGAAATTTGCCAAAAAGCTCAAAATCTACTGGCGTGGAATCATAGCCAGGGTACGCTGGCCGATGCACACAGGGCAGCTCGAAGGAATTAACAATCGCATCAAAGTGATGAAGCGCATGGCATACGGATACCGGGATAGCGCCTTCTTCTTCCTGAAGATTAAAGCCGCCTATCCCGGTAATCCGTGAAGAACCAAAAAAGAACGTCGCAGTCATCGATATAGGCATCAGCGACAAGGATCGCAAGAAGATCGCCGACGGCCTCAGCAAACTGTTGGCCGACACCTACACCCTGTACCTGAAAACCCATAACTTCCACTGGAACGTGACCGGGCCGATGTTCAATACGCTGCATCTGATGTTCGAGACCCAGTACAACGAACTGTGGCTGGCGGTGGACCTGATCGCGGAACGCATACGCGCGCTCGGCTATCCGGCGCCTGCAACTTACAAGGCGTTCGCCAAGCTGACCTCGATTTCGGAAGAAGAAGGCGTGCCGAATGCGACCGCCATGATCCAGCAGCTGGTGCAAGGACAAGAGTCCGTGACGCGCACGGCCCGTTCGATCTTCCCGGTGGTGGACGCCGCGGCCGATGAACCGACCGCGGACTTGCTGACGCAACGCATGCAACTGCATGAAAAGAATGCCTGGATGCTGCGCAGCCTGCTGGAGACCTGAAGCTTCCGCGATTGCTTAACGGTTGTTGAACAAGGCCGCGAAACTGCTCGCCGCGGCGACCGGATCCGGTGCCAGATAAACACTGCTGATGGCCGCCACCATGTCGGCGCCGGCGGCGATCAGCGGCACCGCGTTCTCTTGCGTCATGCCGCCGATCACCACATTCGGCAAGGCGATTTCTGCATTCGAGCGGGTGATGATGTCGACTGGCGTGGTCACTGGATATTTCTTCACACGCGACGGATAGAATCCACCGAAGGCGACATAGCTGGCGCCGGCGCGCTGCGCCGCGTGCGCCAGTTCCAGATCACCGTAGCAGGAAGCGCCGACGATCTTGTCCGCACCAACCCGTGCCCGCACTTCCGCCACGCTGGCGTCGGTGCCGCCGACGTGGATGCCGTCGGCATCCAGCGCCAGGCACAGCTCGACATAGTCGTTGATAATGAAAGGACGCTGGTAGCGCCGGCACAGCGCCAGCAGGGCTTCCGCCTGCTCCTGGCGCAAAGCCGCATCAGCAGTCTTGTGGCGATACTGCAGCAATGCCGCGCCGCCTTGCAAGGCTTGCTCGCTGACTTCCAGCAATCTGGCGGTGTCATCCCAGTCGGGCGTGACGATGTATAAACCCTTCATGGCTTCTTCCTTAAGTGTTCAGAAACGGCAGCGTACGGTTCGGTATGCGCTGGCCGGCGGCGATTGAATACGATGCCGCCAGGGTCCGCTGGCAGTAGGTTTGCGCGGCGGCGATCGCCGCTTCCATCCCCAGCCCTTGCGCCAGCAGCGCTGAGAGCGCCGCCGCCAGGGTGCAGCCGCTGCCATGGAATCCACCCGGCAGGCGCGGCCAGCTCCAGCTGCGCGACTGGCTGCGGCTGCTCCAGCGATTCAAGACCTGGCCCTGTTCCGGACCGTGGCCGCCTTTTAGCAACACGTTCCGGCAGCCGCGTTCCAGCAGCAGCCGGGCCTGTTGCTCAGGATCGGTTTCGCTGCCGCACAGGCGGTCGGCCTCGAGCCGGTTCGGCGTGATGACCGTGGCCAGTTCAAACAAGGGCGCAACGGCGGCAATCGGATCTTCGCTGGCCAGGCTGTCGCCATGGCCGTTCGCCAGCACCGGATCGAACACTACCGGTAAATCAGGCTGCCGCACACGCAGCTGACGGATGATGGCGGCGATCACTTGGGCATTGTCGCGATTGCCGACGATGCCTAACTTGACCGCGGAGATATCGATGCGGTCGACCAGCGCCTGCGCCTGCTGCCGCACCAGTTCGGCGGCCACCGGATAAACGCCGAATACGCGTTCATTGTCCTGCACCGTCAGCACCGTGACGACCGACAGCGGATGGGCGCCAAGCGTAGCGATCGCAGTAATGTCAGCTTGCATGCCGGCACCGCCGCTCGGGTCCGAGCCGGAAAACACCAGCACGCAAGGCGGCGCCACGGCGCCGCTGCGCATGTCGCCAGTCACGGTCACTTGACTCGTCCGGCCATTGGTGAAGACGGCGAGGCAGCGAAACGCTTCGGAATCCTGCCTGCCAGGAAGGCTTCGCGTCCGGCTTCGATTGCCAGCCGCATGGCGCGCGCCATGCGGATCGGATCCTGGGCGCCGGCAATCGCGGTATTCATCAGCACGCCGTCGCAACCCAGTTCCATCGCAATCGCTGCATCTGAAGCGGTGCCGACACCGGCATCGACCAGCACCGGCACCTTGGCCTGCTCGATAATCAGCGACAGATTCCAGGGATTCAGGATGCCCATGCCGGACCCGATAAGCGACGCCAGCGGCATCACCGCGACGCAGCCGATCTCCTCCAGGATGCGGGCCTGGATCGGATCGTCGCTGCAATACACCATGACGTCGAAACCGTCCTTGACCAGCGCTTCCGCTGCTTTCAGCGTTTCCGGCATGTTCGGAAACAGCGTGCGTTCATCGCCCAGCACTTCCAGCTTGGCTAGCTTGTGGCCGTTCAGCAGTTCACGCCCGAGCTGCAGCGTATAAATCGCGTCGGCCGCCGTATAACAACCCGCTGTATTGGGCAGTATGGTGTAGCGCGACGGCGGTACAACATCCAGCAAATTCGGCGCGTTGGGATCCTGTCCGATATTGACGCGGCGGATCGCCACCGTGATGATTTCCGCGCCGCTGGCTTCGGTGGCGGCACGGGTCTGTTCCAGGTCGCGGTACTTGCCGCTGCCGACCAGCAACCGCGAGCTGTAAGTTTTGCCGGCGATGGTCAGGCCGGTGTCTGCTTGCCCCGTCTCGGGGGAGGAGTTCAGATTCATGACAAATCCTCTAATAAAGAAAATTGTAGGGTGGGCACTCCGTGCCCACGCCGGATACGGCCCAACCGGACGCAGCCCATCTTCCGCGTGGGCACGGAGTGCCCACCCTACGGTTTCAGCCGCCGCCGATGGCGCGCACGATGTCTACCTTGTCGGCTGCCTGCAAGATACGCTGCGGCCACAGGCTGGCCGGCACCACCTGCCGGTTGACCGCCACAGCCACCGCCTTGCCGGCCAGTTCCAGCGCCGCGATCAGCTGCTGCAGGCTCTCGCCGTCAGTCAGCGGATGGGGTGCACCGTTGAGTACGATTTCCATCACGGCCTCACTGCTTGCTGTAGATTTCCGCGCCGTTCTTGACGAACTCGATGGCTTTCACTTCCATCCCCTGCTTCAGCGCGGCGATGTCGGAAATGCCCTGCGCAGCAGCGTATTCGCGGACTTCCTGGGTGATCTTCATCGAACAGAAATGCGGACCGCACATCGAACAGAAATGCGCCACTTTGGCAGAATCCTTAGGCAAGGTTTCATCGTGGAATTCACGCGCCTTGTCCGGATCGAGGCCGATGTTGAACTGGTCCTCCCAGCGGAATTCAAAGCGTGCTTTCGACAGCGCATTGTCGCGGATCTGCGCGCCCGGATGGCCCTTGGCCAGATCGGCGGCATGGGCAGCGATCTTGTAGGTGATGATGCCGTCCTTGACGTCGACCTTGTTCGGCAAGCCCAGATGCTCCTTCGGCGTGACGTAGCACAGCATCGCTGTACCGTACCAGCCGATGGTGGCGGCGCCGATGCCAGAAGTGATGTGGTCGTAGCCCGGTGCGATGTCGGTGGTCAGCGGTCCGAGCGTGTAGAACGGCGCTTCGTGGCACTGCTCCAGCTGCAGGTCCATGTTTTCCTTGATCAGATGCATCGGTACGTGGCCCGGGCCCTCGATCATGACCTGGACATCGTGCTTCCAGGCGATCTGGGTCAGTTCACCCAGGGTCTTCAGTTCGCCCAGCTGCGCTTCGTCGTTGGCGTCATAGATCGACCCCGGACGCAGGCCGTCGCCGAGGCTGAAGCTGACGTCGTAGGCTTTCATGATTTCGCAGATGTCTTCGAAATGATCGTAGAGGAAGGATTCGCGGTGATGCGCCAGGCACCACTTGGCCATGATGGAGCCGCCACGGCTGACGATGCCGGTCAGGCGCTTGGCGGTCATCGGCACGTATTGCAAACGCACGCCGGCATGGATGGTGAAGTAGTCGACGCCCTGCTCGGCTTGTTCGATCAGCGTATCGCGGAAGATTTCCCAGGTCAGGTCTTCCGCCTTGCCGTTGACCTTTTCCAGCGCCTGATAAATCGGCACGGTGCCGATCGGCACCGGCGAATTGCGGATGATCCATTCGCGCGTTTCGTGGATGTGCTTGCCGGTCGACAGGTCCATCACGTTGTCGCCGCCCCAGCGGATCGCCCAGGTCATTTTTTCGACTTCTTCGCCGATCGACGACGTCACCGCGGAGTTGCCGATATTGGCGTTGATCTTGACCAGGAAATTGCGGCCGATGATCATCGGTTCGATTTCCGGGTGGTTGATGTTGGCAGGAATGATGGCGCGGCCGCGGGCGATTTCGTCGCGCACGAATTCTGGCGTGACGAAATCACCTGCGGCCGGCAACGAAGCGCCGAACGACTGGCCCGGATGCTGACGGCCCATCAGCTCGGCCAGCTTGTTGCCCATCGGGCCGGAGGCTTTCAGCTCTTCCAGGTATTCCTTGCGGCGCATGTTTTCGCGGATCGCCACGAATTCCATTTCCGGCGTGACGATGCCCTGGCGTGCATAGTGCATCTGCGAGACGTTCTTGCCGGCCATGGCGCGGCGCGGCTTGCGGTGCAGGTTGAAGCGCAGTTCCGCCAGCTTCGGATCGTTGAGGCGCTCGATGCCGTATTCCGAGCTTGGGCCTGGCAGTTCTTCGGTGTCGTCGCGTTCCATGATCCACGGCAGGCGCGGCGTCGCCAGACCGGAACGGATATCGATCTTGACGTCCGGATCGCTGTACGGTCCGGAAGTGTCGTAAACATAGATAGGCGGATTCTTTTCGGCGCCGAACGAAGCCGGCGTATCGGACTGGCTGATCTGCCGCATCGGTACGCGGATATCAGGGCGCGAGCCGGTGACGTAGATCTTGCGGGAATTCGGCAGGGGGTGGATTGCAGCTTCATCCACCGTTGCTGTGGCGGACAGGAATTTTGGGTTGGCGTTCATATTGGCTCCTTTGCTTGTATTTCATGGCTTGGAGCCAGCAAAGGAGTTTTCGAGCCTGACGGTGGAATCACAGCAAAAAGCGGTAAATCGGCCGACAACATTCTCGACAGCTTCCCTTCGCTGGCATTACCCAGATCAGGTTCGAGGGTATTTCTCACCCGATTGCATTAGCATTTCAGCAATCAGGACCCCTAGCGTTGCGTTGCCCCGGTGTTTGAATCCCGAGGCAGCGGAAAGGATTTTACACCCGCAATCGACTTGCGGTATATCGAAAATCCGGGTTTCCTTATCCCGGATCAAGTATAGAAGGCGGCTTCCGTGGCAAATCCGTCCACACGATTGTCTTTACGTCAAAAAACCATGCCTCCCGGCCGCCAATGTTAGGAGCCATCCGGCTGCGTACTTTATAATCATCGTTTTAGATCGCTTTAGCAAAGAACCCCAATAAATCATGGAATTAGCCAAGTCTTTCGACCCTGCCGAGATTGAACAATTCTGGCGCACGGAATGGGAAAAGCGCGGGTACTACACCGCCACCACCGACGCCGACAAGCCATCCTTCAGTATTCAGTTGCCGCCGCCCAACGTGACCGGCACGCTACACATGGGGCACGCCTTCAACCAGACCATCATGGATGGCCTGACCCGTTATCACCGCATGCGCGGCTATAACACGGCATGGATTCCCGGCACCGATCACGCCGGCATCGCCACGCAAATCGTGGTCGAGCGGCAGCTCGATGCGCAAAAGGTATCGCGCCATGACCTCGGCCGCGAGAAATTCGTCGAGAAAGTCTGGGAGTGGAAAGAAAAATCCGGCTCCACCATTACCGGCCAGATGCGCCGCATGGGCGCCTCCACCGACTGGAGCCGCGAATACTTCACGATGGACGACAAGCTGTCCGGCACCGTGGTGGAAGTGTTCGTGCGTCTGTTCGAACAAGGTTTGATCTATCGTGGCAAGCGCCTGGTCAACTGGGATCCGGTGCTGGGCACGGCGATTTCGGAACTGGAAGTGCTGTCGGAAGAAGAAGACGGTTCGATGTGGCATATCCACTATCCGTTCGCCGATGGCAGCGGCCATCTGACAGTGGCGACAACACGTCCGGAAACCCTGTTGGGCGACGTCGCGGTAGCCGTCGATCCGACTGACGAACGTTATATCCACCTGGTCGGCAAGATGCTCAAGCTGCCATTGACCGACCGCGAAATCCCGATCATCGCGGATAGCTATGTCGACAAGGAATTCGGCACTGGTTGCGTGAAGATCACGCCGGCCCACGACTTCAACGACTATGCAGTAGGACAACGGCATCAACTGGCGCAAATCACGATCCTGACGCTGGACGCGAAGATCAATGAAAACGGCCCCGCCCAATACCAGGGCATGGATCGCTTCGTAGCGCGCAAACAGATCGTTGCCGATCTGGATGCCCAAGGTTTGCTGGAATCGGTCAAGCCGCACAAGCTGATGGTGCCGCGCGGCGACCGCACCGGCGTGGTGATCGAACCGATGCTGACTGACCAGTGGTTCGTGGCGATGAGCAAGCCGGCGCCGGAAGGCACCCACTTCCCGGGCAAATCGATTACCGAAGTGGCGCTGGAAAAAGTCGCCAACGGCGAAATCCAGATGATTCCGGAAAACTGGAACAACACCTACAACCAGTGGCTCAACAATATCCAGGACTGGTGTATTTCGCGCCAGCTGTGGTGGGGCCATCAGATCCCAGCCTGGTATGCCGACGACGGCAAGATCTATGTCGCCCGCAATGAAGCGGAAGCGCAGGCCAAGGCTGCTGCTGCCGGCTATACCGGCGCGCTGAGGCGCGACGACGATGTGCTGGATACCTGGTTCTCATCGGCGCTGGTGCCGTTCTCGACCCTCGGCTGGCCGGAAGAAACGCCTGACTACAAGATGTTCCTGCCGTCGTCGGTGCTGGTCACCGGCTTCGACATCATCTTCTTCTGGGTGGCGCGGATGGTCATCATGACTACCCACTTTACCGGCAAGGTCCCGTTCAAGACCGTGTATGTGCACGGCCTGGTGCGCGACGGCAATGGCCAGAAAATGTCCAAATCGAAGGGCAATACGCTCGACCCTATCGACCTGATCGACGGCATCACGCTGGAAGACCTGGTCGCCAAGCGCACCGTCGGCCTGATGAATCCGAAGCAGGCAGACAGCATCGCCAAGGCCACCCGCAAGGAATTTGCCGACGGCATTCCGGCCTTCGGCACCGATGCGCTGCGCTTCACTTTCGCCTCGCTGGCGACGCTGGGCCGCAACATCAATTTCGACCTTGGCCGCTGCGACGGCTACCGCAACTTCTGCAACAAGCTGTGGAATGCCACCCGCTTCGTGCTGATGAACACCGAGGGCAAGGACTGCGGTTTCGAAGGCCATACGCCAGGCGTGTGCGACAAGGAAAACCTGCAATTCTCGCAAGCCGACCGCTGGATCGTGTCGCTCCTGCAGCGCACCGAAGCCGAAGTCGCCAAGGGTTTTGCCGACTACCGCTTCGACAATATCGCTTCGTCCATCTATAAATTCGTCTGGGATGAATACTGCGACTGGTACCTGGAAGTCGCCAAGGTGCAGATCCAGCAAGGCAACGAAGCGCAGCAGCGCGCTACCCGCCGTACCTTGCTGCGCGTACTGGAAGTGGTGCTGCGCCTGGCGCATCCGATCATCCCCTTCGTCACCGAGGCATTGTGGCAAAGCGTGGCGCCGCTGACCGGCAAGACGTTGGATGCGGCCGGCGATTCCATCATGCGCCAGCCTTATCCGGAAGCGAACTTGGAAAAGATCGATGACAGCGCGGAAGCCTGGATGACCCAGCTGAAGTCGCTGACCGATGCCTGCCGCAACCTGCGCGGCGAAATGCAATTGTCGCCCGCAGTGCGCGTGCCGCTGATCATCGCCGGCTCGGCGGAACAGCAGGCAACCTTGCTGTCGTTTGCACCGTACCTGCAGGCACTGGCGAAATTATCAGAAGTGCAAGTAGTAGAGACTCTACCCGAATCGCCTGCGCCGGTCTCGATAGTTGGCGATGCTAAGCTGCTGCTCAAAGTAGAAATTGATGTTGCAGCTGAACGGGAACGTTTGGGCAAGGAAATCACTCGTATCGAGGGTGAGATGGCGAAGGCCGAGACCCAGCTGAGCAATGAGAGCTTTGTGGCAAGAGCACCGGCACAGGTGGTTGCGCAGATGCGGGAACGCCTGGTCAGTTTTTCGAGTACCCTTGAGAAACTGCGCGAACAGTTTGCAAAATTAAAAGTATCTTGAGTTCTTAATAATAGGATGACGCCGGCGGCAGCATTGCAGCCGGCGCTACAGCTAACAGATACCAGGAGACGATGCATGAACAAACTTTTGATGCGGCTTGTAATGACGGCAATCGCCAGCGGCGCTTTGCTGGCCGGCGGCGCCTTTGCCCAGGGCGCCAGCTCGGCGGTGGGCCTGTGGAAGAATATCGATGACCACACCGGCAAACCAAAGGCGCTGATACGCATCACCGAATCCAACGGCGTCCTCAGCGGGAAGATCGAAAAACTGCTGCGCGATCCGGACCAGGACCAGAATCCAAAATGCGTCAAATGCGAAGGCGAGCTGAAGGATCAGCCTATCCTCGGCATGACCATCATCACCGGCATGCAAAAGGATGGCAACGAATACAACGGCGGCAAGATTCTCGATCCGGATAACGGCAAGCTCTACAAGAGCAAGATGACGCTGCAGGACAATGGCGCGAAACTGGATGTGCGCGGCTATATCGGCGTACCTATGCTGGGTCGTACGCAAACCTGGCTGCGTCAGGAATAAATTCTGTTCGAATCATTTTGCGTCCCGCGACGCTGAAAAAATGCCGTTCCAGCTTTAAGCTGAACGGCATTTTTTATTTGCTGGGATTGATGGATATCGACAGGTCGACAAGCCGATAGCGCTATCAGTACTGCAATCAGACGGGGTCGCCTAGACGAACGACACCGTCAGTCCCGGCAAGGCGATGCCGGAAAACGCCGTGACCCAGGTCTGCCCCGCCTGCACCGGATAGGCATCGGTCCAGGTACCGGTGGTGATGATCTCGCCGGCATGCAAAGGCGTGAATTCAGGATGGGCGTTAAGCACCTGGTGCAGATGCCACAAGGCGTGCACCGGGCTGTCCAGCACATCGCTGCCGAACCCGGCGCCGCACAGGGTGACCGAATCCTCCGTACAGCAAGAAAGCGAAACGCTGGCGTTGGCCAGCATGCTGGCCAGGTTGCGCCGGGTCGCGCTCGACAGTACATGCGGTTCGCCGACGATCAGGGTGCCATGCAGGCCGAATGCCGCAATGGCGTCGACCGCTTCGAATTTCCAGTCGGGGAAAGGGCAGACGACGATTTCGAAGGCATGCGCCATCCATTCGATGCAATCGGCGATTTCTTCCAGGCTGGCGTCGGGCGCCGGCGTCCTGCCGAGGCTGAAAACCACTTCCGGCTCAATGCGCGGCTGCACCGCTCCTTCCAGACTCTGGATGCCGCGGTTGTCTTCGGCGTAGCGCACCGTGGTGTCGAATATATGCGCCCAGATCGGCGCGCTGATCGATTCGGCGATGCCGTATTTCTGCCAGATGTTGCGGTTGCAGAATCCGAGCTTGCGTCCGACCGGATTGGAACCCTGGCCGATGCTGGCATCCAGGATCCGCTTGCCGATCTCATAGCCATCCATGACTGACAGGGCGTCGGCCTGGGACAGCAGGGGCATCAGTTTGGCTTGCGCTCGCGCGTCCAAAAGCTGATGGGCATAACGGCTAGCTTTGGTAGACATAAGCATGGTTGACTTGCACACTATTAGTGAAGACTATCGTATTGTCTGTGACGTTTAATTTTTACACAAGCAGCGAAATATTAGCATTTCGACACCTGCATCGCGGGACGGCACGATGCCCGCGCATATGCGGCTATCAGCCGCGATTAGAATCGATCATCGAATTCGCGATTTCTGCAAAAACTGATCAAGCTGTGATGCGAACAAATGGCGGTCGCCTTGACTGAAGGTCGTCGGACCGCCGGTTTCGACGCCGCTGCCGCGTAACTCCTCCATGAAATTACGCATCGTCAGGTGCTGCTGGATGTTGTCCTTGGTGTAAAACTCACCCCGTGGATTCAGTGCTTTGCCGCCTTTTGCCAGAACATCGGCCGCCAGCGGAATATCCGCGGTGATGACCAGGTCTCCGGCTTGTAATAATCGAACAATTTCATTGTCGGCGACATCAAAGCCGGCCGGCACCTGTACGGCCTTGACGAAACGCGAAGGCGGCACGCGCAATAATTTGTTGGCCACCAGCGTCACCGTGATCTGCAAGCGCTCGGCTACCCGGTACAGGATTTCCTTGATAACGTTTGGACAAGCATCGCCGTCAACCCAGATCTGCATGGCGGCGGGCGCCGGCGTTGCTCCACCGGTGATTGAGGGGATATTAATTTTGTCCCCACAACTCGCCGTTCGGTCCGGTTCTCGGCGCACTGACGCCAAAATGCGTATAAGCCGCCGGTGTGGCAATACGGCCGCGCGGCGTCCGTTGCAAATATCCTTGCTGGATCAGATACGGCTCCAGCACGTCTTCGATAGTGTCGCGTTCTTCGCCGATCGCCGCCGCCAGGTTGTCCAGGCCGACCGGACCGCCACCGAACTTGAACAGCACCGCTTCCAGCAGTTTCCTGTCCATGACGTCGAAACCGACCGGATCGACGTCCAGCATGACCAGCGCGGCATCCGCCATCGCCTTGGTGATTTCGCCATTGCCTTTGACCTCTGCATAATCGCGCACGCGGCGCAGCAGCCGATTGGCGATACGCGGCGTGCCGCGGCTGCGCTTGGCGATCTCGAAAGCGCCATCGTCCATGATGGGCGCGCCCAGCAGAGAGGCGCTGCGGGTGACGATCTTGCCCAGCTGCTGCGGTGTATAAAATTCGAGGCGGGCGACGATCCCGAAACGGTCGCGCAAGGGATTGGTCAGCATCCCGGCCCGCGTGGTCGCACCCACCAGGGTGAAAGGCTGAAGGTCGAGGCGCACCGAGCGCGCGGCGGGACCTTCGCCGATCATGATATCTATCTGATAATCTTCCAGCGCCGGGTACAGGATTTCTTCAACGACCGGCGACAAACGATGAATCTCGTCGATGAACAGGACATCGTTGGCTTCCAGGTTGGTCAGCAGCGCCGCCAGGTCGCCGGCGCGCTCCAGCACCGGACCGGAAGTCTGGCGCAGATTGACGCCCATTTCACGCGCGATAATGTGCGCCAGCGTAGTCTTGCCCAGACCCGGAGGGCCAAACAACAAAGTGTGATCGAGCGCCTCGCGCCTTTGGCGCGCGGCGGTGATGAATATCTGCAGCTGATCGCGTATCTTTTCCTGGCCGACGTACTCGTCCAGCTGCTTCGGCCGCAAGGCGCGTTCGATCGCCTCTTCGTTCGGCGATGCCGGCGTGGCGGAAATGATGCGCTGTTCGGTGAAATCGTCGGTTTGGATACTCATGTTCGGATTGTAGCCAGTGTGCGGCGATTAAATATATAAAAAAACCACGCTACGCCAATAAAAGACAAATCATCCTGCTTTGTGCCGCCACCCTACAGCTTGGAGAGCGCTTTCAATGCCAGTTTGATACCTTCCGACACGGTAGCCTCGGGCGGCAGCTGCTTGAGCGCCAGCATGGCTTCCTTGTCCGAATAGCCGAGCGCGATCAGGGCATTCAGAATATCGCCGCTGGCATCGCTGCCATGAGGGCTGCCGATCGGTCCCAGATCCGCGCCCAGCTTGCCTTTCAGCTCCAGCAGCAAGCGCTCCGCGGTTTTCTTGCCGATGCCGGGCACTTTGGTCAGCCGTCCGGCTTCCTGCAAGGTGACGGCCTGGGCCAGATCCTGCACTGACATACCGGACAGGATCGAAAGCGCAGTACGGGCGCCGACGCCGCTGATCTTGATCAACTGCTTGAAGACGTTGCGTTCTTCGGCTGTGCCAAAACCGTACAGCACATGAGCATCTTCGCGTATCGCCAGATGCGTCAGCAAGGCGATTTTTTCGCCGAGTCCCGGCAGATTATAGAAAGTGCTCATCGGCACCCCAACCTCGTAACCGACGCCGTTGCAGTCGATCAGCAGTTGGGGTGGATTTTTTTCGAGCAGAATGCCTGAAAGACGACCTATCATCGCGGTATGGCCTTAATGTGAATCAATGAATCATACAGGACAACTGGTTAAAAACACAGTAGTTTTCTTGCGGGAATGCGGAAATTGCAGGAAATGAAGAGAAACGCATAATTTCCGCGCAAAGCAAAAACCCTCTGCAAGGTAAGTTGCAGAGGGTTTTTTAATAAAAGCCTGACGATGACCTACTTTCACACTGGTTGCAGCACTATCATCGGCGCAAATTCGTTTCACGGTCCTGTTCGGGATGGGAAGGGGTGGTACCAAATCGCTATGGTCATCAGGCATAACTTGTAACCGCTGCTTGTTCTCCAGTAGGAGCAACAAACAACGCAATCTAGAAGAAGTAGTTTTTTATACCGAGCTCACTAGGGTGAGTGAGCCCGGTTGGGTATGAATGTCCAAACGGTGTTGCTATCTTTGATGGATAGTCACCTAGGCAAACAAAAAAGCTCATCATATAACCTGCTAAGGTTATAGGGACAAGCCTCACGGGCAATTAGTATCAGTTAGCTTAACGTATTACTACGCTTCCACACCTGACCTATCAACGTCCTGGTCTCGAACGACCCTTTAGGGGAATCTAGTTCCCGGGAAATATCATCTTAAGGCAAGTTTCCCGCTTAGATGCTTTCAGCGGTTATCTCTTCCGAACTTAGCTACCCGGCAATGCCACTGGCGTGACAACCGGTACACCAGAGGTTCGTCCACTCCGGTCCTCTCGTACTAGGAGCAGCCCCCTTCAAATTTCCAACGCCCACGGCAGATAGGGACCAAACTGTCTCACGACGTTTTAAACCCAGCTCACGTACCACTTTAAATGGCGAACAGCCATACCCTTGGGACCGGCTACAGCCCCAGGATGTGATGAGCCGACATCGAGGTGCCAAACTCCCCCGTCGATATGAACTCTTGGGAGGAATCAGCCTGTTATCCCCAGAGTACCTTTTATCCGTTGAGCGATGGCCCTTCCATACAGAACCACCGGATCACTATGTCCTACTTTCGTACCTGCTCGACTTGTCAGTCTCGCAGTTAAGCACGCTTATGCCATTGCACTATTAGCACGATGTCCGACCGTACCTAGCGTACCTTCGAACTCCTCCGTTACACTTTGGGAGGAGACCGCCCCAGTCAAACTGCCTACCATGCACTGTCCCCGATCCGGATAACGGACCAAGGTTAGAACCTCAAACAAACCAGGGTGGTATTTCAAGGTTGGCTCCACGAGAACTAGCGTCCCCGCTTCAAAGCCTCCCACCTATCCTACACAGATTGGTTCAAAGTCCAATGCAAAGCTACAGTAAAGGTTCATGGGGTCTTTCCGTCTAGCCGCGGGTAGATTGCATCATCACAAACATTTCAACTTCGCTGAGTCTCGGGAGGAGACAGTGTGGCCATCGTTACGCCATTCGTGCAGGTCGGAACTTACCCGACAAGGAATTTCGCTACCTTAGGACCGTTATAGTTACGGCCGCCGTTTACTGGGACTTCAATCAAGAGCTTGCACCCCATCATTTAATCTTCCAGCACCGGGCAGGCGTCACACCCTATACGTCCACTTTCGTGTTTGCAGAGTGCTGTGTTTTTATTAAACAGTCGCAGCCACCTTTTTATTGCAGCCCTTTCGTCCTTCTGGCGCAGGCCAGTCAAACTACCGGGGCGTACCTTATCCCGAAGTTACGGTACAAATTTGCCGAGTTCCTTCTCCCGAGTTCTCTCAAGCGCCTTAGAATACTCATCTCGCCCACCTGTGTCGGTTTGCGGTACGGTCTCGTTAGACTGAAGCTTAGAGGCTTTTCTTGGAACCACTTCCGATTGCTTCACCAATAAATTGGCTCGTCCCATACCCTTGAATTACGCTGCCGGATTTGCCTAACAGCCTTCTGTGATATAGGAACCGGGACTTCCAACACCCGGACAACCTTCCGCGATCCGTCCCCCCATCGCATCTAACGACGGTGCAGGAATATTAACCTGCTTCCCATCAGCTACGCATCTCTGCCTCGCCTTAGGGGCCGACTCACCCTGCTCCGATGAACGTTGAACAGGAAACCTTGGGCTTACGGCGTGGGGGCTTTTCACCCCCATTATCGCTACTCATGTCAGCATTCGCACTTCTGATACCTCCAGCATCCTTTACAAGACACCTTCGCAGGCTTACAGAACGCTCTCCTACCATATCCTTACGGATATCCGCAGCTTCGGTGACTGGCTTAGCCCCGTTACATCTTCCGCGCAGGACGACTCGATCAGTGAGCTATTACGCTTTCTTTAAAGGATGGCTGCTTCTAAGCCAACCTCCTGACTGTTTTAGCCTTCCCACTTCGTTTGCCACTTAGCCAATCTTTGGGACCTTAGCTGGCGGTCTGGGTTGTTTCCCTCTTGACGTCGGACGTTAGCACCCGGCGTCTGTCTCCCAAGCTCGCACTCATCGGTATTCGGAGTTTGCAATGGTTTGGTAAGTCTCGATGACCCCCTAGCCATAACAGTGCTCTACCCCCGATGGTGATACTTGAGGCACTACCTAAATAGTTTTCGGAGAGAACCAGCTATTTCCAAGTTTGTTTAGCCTTTCACCCCTACCCACAGCTCATCCCCTAATTTTTCAACATTAGTGGGTTCGGACCTCCAGTGCGTGTTACCGCACCTTCATCCTGGCCATGAGTAGATCACTTGGTTTCGGGTCTACACCCAGCGACTGAACGCCCTATTCGGACTCGATTTCTCTACGCCTTCCCTATACGGTTAAGCTTGCCACTGAATGTAAGTCGCTGACCCATTATACAAAAGGTACGCAGTCACGGAACAAGTCCGCTCCTACTGTTTGTATGCACACGGTTTCAGGATCTATTTCACTCCCCTTCCGGGGTTCTTTTCGCCTTTCCCTCACGGTACTGGTTCACTATCGGTCGATATCGAGTATTTAGCCTTGGAGGATGGTCCCCCCATGTTCAGACAGGATTACACGTGTCCCGCCCTACTTGTTGCAAGCTTAGTTCCACAATGATCATTTCGTATAAGGGGCTATCACCCTCTATGGCCGACGTTTCCAAGTCGTTCTACTATGTCCACTGCTAAAACTTGCGGCTGTTCCCATTTCGCTCGCCACTACTTTGGGAATCTCGGTTGATTTCTTTTCCTGCAGCTACTTAGATGTTTCAGTTCGCCGCGTTCGCTTTGCAACCCTATGTATTCAGGTTGCAATGACCACTAGGGCCGGGTTTCCCCATTCGGAAATCTGCGGATCAAAGCTTGTTTGCTAGCTCCCCGCAGCTTATCGCAAGCTACTACGTCCTTCATCGCCTGATATCGCCAAGGCATCCACCATGTGCACTTATTCACTTGTCCCTATAACTTTAGCCTCTAGCTGCGTTCACAGCTAAAAAGCGGTTATAGAGGTATTTCTATGAGTTTAGCGTTTGCCGTATCCAAAGTGTTATCGCATTCTCCATGCAGCTTGCGCCCATGGAGTCTTTTGAGAACTCTTTACATACTTTTTGATTTGATACAATCATACCCATCCACAACAATGTCTTGTCATGGACGAATCTTTACTACTTCTTCTAGATTGTTAAAGAACGGTAAAACCAGTGATCTTAAAAAGACCAAACCTAAATCCCAGCGCGCTACTGCGCCGACTTAGGTTTGATATTTCTTGCTTCTTCTCACCAAGGAAACTTGGTGGAGGTTGACGGGATCGAACCGACGACCCCCTGCTTGCAAAGCAGGTGCTCTCCCAGCTGAGCTAAACCCCCGAAACTTTATGGTGGGTCTGGTTGGGCTCGAACCAACGACCCCCGCGTTATCAACACGGTGCTCTAACCAACTGAGCTACAGACCCGCTTGGATCAGTACGAGCCTACCATCAACTCCAGCGCTTTCACGCCGCAGCCTTTGACCGATACCTGTTCTTCTTTATTAACAGACGATAAGTGTGGACGCTTAACTTTCATGCAAACTCTAGAAAGGAGGTGATCCAGCCGCACCTTCCGATACGGCTACCTTGTTACGACTTCACCCCAGTCACGAATCCTACCGTGGTAAGCGCCCTCCTTACGGTTAGGCTACCTACTTCTGGTAAAACCCGCTCCCATGGTGTGACGGGCGGTGTGTACAAGACCCGGGAACGTATTCACCGCGACATGCTGATCCGCGATTACTAGCGATTCCAACTTCATGTAGTCGAGTTGCAGACTACAATCCGGACTACGATACACTTTCTGGGATTAGCTCCCCCTCGCGGGTTGGCGGCCCTCTGTATGTACCATTGTATGACGTGTGAAGCCCTACCCATAAGGGCCATGAGGACTTGACGTCATCCCCACCTTCCTCCGGTTTGTCACCGGCAGTCTCATTAGAGTGCCCTTTCGTAGCAACTAATGACAAGGGTTGCGCTCGTTGCGGGACTTAACCCAACATCTCACGACACGAGCTGACGACAGCCATGCAGCACCTGTGTTACAGTTTTCTTTCGAACACTCCCAAATCTCTTCGGGATTCTGTACATGTCAAGGGTAGGTAAGGTTTTTCGCGTTGCATCGAATTAATCCACATCATCCACCGCTTGTGCGGGTCCCCGTCAATTCCTTTGAGTTTTAATCTTGCGACCGTACTCCCCAGGCGGTCTACTTCACGCGTTAGCTGCGTTACCAAGTCAATTAAGACCCGACAACTAGTAGACATCGTTTAGGGCGTGGACTACCAGGGTATCTAATCCTGTTTGCTCCCCACGCTTTCGTGCATGAGCGTCAGTGTTATCCCAGGGGGCTGCCTTCGCCATCGGTATTCCTCCACATCTCTACGCATTTCACTGCTACACGTGGAATTCTACCCCCCTCTGACACACTCTAGCTATGCAGTCACAAATGCCATTCCCAGGTTAAGCCCGGGGATTTCACACCTGTCTTACATAACCGCCTGCGCACGCTTTACGCCCAGTAATTCCGATTAACGCTTGCACCCTACGTATTACCGCGGCTGCTGGCACGTAGTTAGCCGGTGCTTATTCTTCAGGTACCGTCATTAGGACATCGTATTAGGACATCCCGTTTCTTCCCTGACAAAAGAGCTTTACAACCCGAAGGCCTTCTTCACTCACGCGGCATTGCTGGATCAGGGTTGCCCCCATTGTCCAAAATTCCCCACTGCTGCCTCCCGTAGGAGTCTGGGCCGTGTCTCAGTCCCAGTGTGGCTGGTCGTCCTCTCAGACCAGCTACTGATCGAAGCCTTGGTGAGCCTTTACCTCACCAACTAGCTAATCAGATATCGGCCGCTCTATGAGCATGAGGCCCTTACGGGTCCCCCACTTTCATCCGTAGATCGTATGCGGTATTAGCTAATCTTTCGACTAGTTATCCCCCACTCAAAGGTACGTTCCGATATATTACTCACCCGTTCGCCACTCGTCAGCGGAGCAAGCTCCCTGTTACCGTTCGACTTGCATGTGTAAGGCATGCCGCCAGCGTTCAATCTGAGCCAGGATCAAACTCTTCAGTTCAATCTCTGTTTTGTGGCATTGCTGCCTAGCATCTCTGCTATCGCTCACTCAAAATACTGACAGGCCACTTCTTTGCAGAAGCGCCTATTTTCTTCTTTTGTGAACATTTAATGTTTTAAGTTATACGCTCCTGATTTACATCAGCAGCGCTGCACTTCCATCAAACGCCCACACTTATCGACTGTTAATTGTTAAAGAACCTTCTACTTCGCGTCACCGTCTTACCGGTTCGCGTCGCTGTCAAATCGTTTTGTTTGTCAGCAGCAGAGAGATGAGATTATGTAGCGTTTCAAGTTTTTCGTCAACTACTTTTTTACTTCTCACCGAAAAACTTTTTACTTCCAACACAACCTGCAACCCGCTTTTTTCCCCTCAAACTTCGCGCTCAAATCAGCCTCAATTCCTTGCTGCTGCTTCGCTTCTTTCGCGTCGTTCTCAACGGGAGGCGAACTATAGCAACCCCTCCCGTTGGTGGCAAGCACTTTGTTAAATATTTTTAAAAACAGGCAGACGCTTGCCCAGGAACGCTTGCATGCCTTCCTTCTGGTCTTCTGTAGCGAAGGTGCTGTGGAACAGGCGGCGCTCATAATTGATGCCCTCCGCCAGGGTGGTTTCATAGGCGCGGTTGACCGATTCCTTGATCATCATCACTGCCGGCAGCGACATCGAGGAAATCACGATCGCCGCTTCCAAGGCTTCCTGCAGCAGCCGTTCCAGCGGCACCACGCGCGACACCAGGCCGGCGCGCTCGGCTTCGGCGGCATCCATCATGCGGGCGGTCAGGCACATGTCCATCGCCTTCGACTTCGATATGGCGCGCGGCAAGCGCTGTGTACCGCCGGCGCCGGGGATGATGCCCAGCTTGATTTCCGGCTGGCCGAACTTGGCGTTGTCGGCGGCGATGATGAAATCGCACATCATCGCCAGCTCGCAGCCGCCGCCCAGAGCGAAACCCGCTACGGCAGCAATCACCGGCTTGCGCACGCCGCGGATCTGTTCCCAGTTGCGGGTGATGTAATCGCCTTTGAAGACATCCATATAGCTCAGCTCCGCCATGCCGCCGATGTCGGCGCCGGCGGCGAAAGCCTTGTCGCTCCCGGTCAGGACGATGCAGCCGATATCGGGATCGGCATCGAACTTGAGCAAAGCCTGGCCCAGCTCGGTCATCAACTGGTCATTCAGGGCGTTCAGGGCTTTCGGGCGATTCAGATGGATCAGACCAACTTTTCCTTGGGTCTCAACCAGAATGTTTTCGTATGTCATTACAGATCCTATCTTTATGTATGTTGATTACGCATGTTGAATCGGCTTAATTGTAGCGCCGCTAAGTCAGATAAGGTTTAGGATGGCTATATTGCAAATCCACAATGCGGCCGCCCTAAGGAATCTTTCAATTTGTGCATTGTCTATACTATATATGCGTAGGAAGTAGCTATATTACCGACGAGATCGCCAGATTTTGACCGACACCCCTTTTACTGGAAGGAGGCAAGCCATGTTCAAAACCATTCTTGTACCCACCGACGGCTCTCATTTGTCGGAAAAGGCCATCAATACAGCGATTGAATTTGCAAAATTCAGCGGTGGCAGGATCCTCGCCCTCTCGGTTGCCGAACCTTATCCATTCTCGCCGATGGCGGAAAGCAGCATGGCGACCGACCCCGGCACTTATGAAGAAAACATGCTGGCGCTGGCCAAGCTGAATGTACAGAAAGTCGCCGACGCCGCCAAGAACGCCGGCGTATCCTGCGAAATGCTGACGGCCCAGGCTTTCAATCCCGACGAGGAAATCATCAGCGCCGCCGAAAAACACCATTGCGATGCGATTTTCATGGCTTCACACGGGCGCAGCGGCCTCAGCCGACTATTTCTTGGGAGCAAAACCCAGCGGGTGCTGGCGCATTCAACCATTCCGGTGCTGGTATTGCGTTAAGGCTTGCATAACCCGTGCTCACCAACAACGCGGCTGCATCAGCATAATTAAGCGATTAGCCGGACTTGATCGCCATTGCAGCAAGTCCGGCTCCACATTGATTAGCCCTCTCTCTATATAGAGAACAATTTAGCGCGCCGGCGCCCCTTTTGGCAGCAACAGCCACATCGTGCCGCGCTGCTTCATCCTACCGGCCTTGTCGCCGGCTTCATTGCCAAAGCCCCAGAAGAAATCGGCCCGGACCGCGCCCTTGATCGCGCCACCAGTATCCTGCGCCACTACCAACTGTTGCAAAGGCGTATTGCTGTTCGGCTGGGTGGTCGCCAGGAACACCGGCGTCCCCAGCGGCACGAATTGCGGATCGACCGCGATCGAGCGCAGCGGCGTCAGCGGCACGCCCTGCGCGCCTTTCGGCCCCTGGCTAGCATCCAGCACTTTTTCCTCTTTGAAGAAAACGTAGCTCGGATTGGCGTTCAACAATTCTTGCTGGCGGCTCGGATTGGCTGCCAGCCAGCCTTTGATGCCCTGCGCCGAAGCCTGCGCCAGCGTTAATTCGCCTTTATCCACCAGGTAGCGGCCGATCGAGCGGTAGGGATAACCGTTCTGGTCAGAATAAGCGACCCGCACAATGCTGCTGCCGTCATTCATCTGCACCCGGCCGGAACCCTGCACCTGCAGGAAGAAGGCATCGATGGGATCGTCCACCCACAGGATTTCCTTGCCGGCCAGGGCGCCGGACTTATCCAGCTCGGCGCGGCTTGGATAAGGCAGCACCTTATTGCCGACCAGGCGGCCGCGCAGGCGCAAGCCTTTCAATTCCGGATAAATGCTGGCCAGGTCGACCGTGATCAGATCATCCGGCGCGCGGTAGAGCGGCGTCTGATAAGGACCGCCGCGCTTGCGCGAACCCTTCAGTAGCGGCTCGTAATAGCCGGTGACCAGGCCATTGTCGCTGCCATCGGCATTGATAACCTGATAAGGCGTAAAGAAGGACTGGAAGAAGGTGCGGATGTCTTTTTCATTGCCGGCATCCAGTCCGGCCGCGATGGCGCAAGGCTCTTTCCAGTCGGCTTTACGCGCCTGCGTGGAGCATGACGTCAGGAAAGCCGGCAGCGCCTGGCGCAAATCATCGCTGCCCCAGCCCGGCAGGGCGGCGAAAGTAGTGGCGCGCAGGTTGGCGCCAGGGGCGGCCGATGGCACGGCGGGCGCTACGCCCGGGCGCGGCGTTTCCTGCGGCGGAGGAGTAAGGGACGTGGTGGTGCAGGCAGCTAAACTGAATCCGATAATCAATACAGAAACGGGTAAACTGAGACGTTTAAATAGCATTTAGGATTCTTTATGTGGTTAGTGGCTCTCGAAGCTTGCTTCGCCTTCTTTGTATTCGCATTCATTGTCTGGTGGACCATGTTTTCCGGCCGTAAACCGGATCAAACCCCGGATCAAAAGCCGCCGAGCAAATCGCTACCGCCAAAAGACGACAAAAAGGACCAATAGTTCAAAACGCCATGCCTCAATGCAGGGTGCGTGGAAGCGACAGGATGAATTCCGGAATGCGCGCCTCGAACTGTTCGCCGTCTTCGGCTACGCAGAAATACTCGCCCAGCATCGAGCCCTGCGGCGTCGCCAGCGAGGTGCCGCTGGTGTATTCGAACTGCTCGCCCGGTTGCAGCAGCGGCTGATGGCCGACCACGCCCAGGCCGCGCACTTCTTCCACGTGATTGTTGGCGTCGGTGATGACCCAGTGCCGCGAAATCAGCTGCGCGGCGACCTGGCCTGTGTTCTTGATCGTGATCGCATAAGCAAAGACATAGTGCGAACTGTCAGGCTGTGATTGCTCTTCCAGGTATTGGGTTCTGACAGTGACGGTGAGTTCATAGGCGGCCATGCTGATTTCCTCGGTTGATGCTTATATATAAGATTTAGATATAGCGGACGGCCCATTGCACACGAATTTCTGCCCTGACGCAAGCTGCAAGGGCGCCTGATGCTAGTGTAGTGTTTCGCATGTAATGGCGCTTAAGAAATGGTGTATTTTCGTGCCAGGCTAGGCGCAAACCGGAGCGATAGCGGGCTATCGCGAGGATTTGCAACGACGCATGGCGCGAAAAGACGCCGTTTATTAAGTGTCATTATGTGTGAAACACTACACTAGGCTAAAGGGTAAAATAGCGATCTTTTGCGCCTTTCCCTGGACAGCCTCATGCCAACCTACCGTATTGCTCCAAGTATCCTCTCCGCCGACTTCGCCCGCCTGGGCGAGGAAGTACGCAATGTTGTCCGCGACGGCGCCGACATGATCCACTTCGATGTCATGGACAACCATTACGTGCCTAACCTGACGATCGGCCCGCTGGTGTGCGAAGCCATCCGCCCGCACGTGCAGGTGCCGATCGACGTCCACCTGATGGTCAAGCCGGTAGACCGCATCATTCCCGACTTCGCCAAGGCCGGCGCCAACATCATCACTTTCCACCCGGAAGGTTCGGAGCACGTCGACCGCTCGCTGCAGCTGATCCGCGACCACGGCTGCAAGGCCGGCCTGGTGTTCAATCCCGCCACTTCGCTGGAATACCTGGACTATGTGATGGACAAGATCGACATCATCCTGATCATGTCGGTCAACCCCGGTTTCGGCGGCCAGTCCTTCATTCCGCAAGCGCTCAAGAAAATCGCCGAGGTGCGCCGCCGTATCGACGAATCGGGGCGCGACATCATGCTGGAAGTGGACGGCGGCATCAAGATCGAGAATATCGCAGCGGCCGCCAAGGCCGGCGCCGATACTTTCGTGGCCGGCTCCGCCATCTTCGGCAAGCCCGACTACAAGGCCGTCATCGACGACATGCGCGCGCAGCTGGCAACCGTATGAAGACAACGGCGACTGCCCCGACAGCGCTGAGCGGCATCGCCGCCGCCATCATCGACCTGGACGGCACCATGCTGGACACGGCGCCGGATTTCCACGCCGCCGTCAACCGCATGCGCGCCGAGCTGGACCTGGCGCCGCTGCCGCAGCAAACCATTGTCGACTTCGTCGGCAAAGGCAGCGAGAACCTGATCCGCCGCGTGCTCGGCGTCGATTATCAGGCAGCCGAGGTCGAGCAGCATTTCGAAGCAGCGCTGGATTCCTACCAACGCCACTACGCCGTGGTCAACGGCAGCCTGGCCACCATCTATCCAGGCGTGGTGGAAGGCTTGCAAGCCATGCGCGAGCGAGGCTTGCGGCTGGCCTGCGTCACCAACAAACCCCTGGAGTTTGCCGTGGCCTTGCTGGAAAAAGCCGGCTTGCGCGATTATTTCGAAGTGGTTTACGGCGGCGATTCTTTTCCGAAAAAGAAGCCGGACCCGATGCCGCTGCTGGCCGTGTGCGCCGATTTCCAGCTGCAACCGGCGCAGGTGCTGGCCATCGGCGATTCCAGCAATGACGCCCAGGCTGCCCGCGCGGCCGGTTGTCCGGTGTTTAACGTGCCTTATGGATACAATCACGGCGAGTCTATACAAAATGTCGATTCCGATGGTATAGTCACCTCGCTGCTTGTTGCAGCACAAAATATAAGCCACTGAATCGACTTATTTAAAAACGCCCTATCTCTCATGTTTTTCAACAAAAAACTTCATGTCCTCCTAGCCGCCCCCGGGGCCTGGCTATGGCGACGCTGGCAATCCTGGGCTAACTGAACCCACCGATAGCTGCTGCCTGAGTACTTGCGGACAAAATGTGGCCACACTGTGACGACACATCCCCTCCCCGAGATTTAAAATTCAGGCAACGTTTTTTGTAGTGAACCACCGCTGTTCTACAATAGCGGCCTGGAGAGAAACATGACCGAACTCGAATTCAAATCGCTGGCCACGCAAGGCTACAACCGCATCCCGCTGATCGCCGAAGCCTTTGCCGATCTCGAAACCCCGTTGACGCTGTACCTGAAGCTGGCGCAAACCCAGCAGACCGGCAAGAACACCTTCCTGCTGGAATCGGTAGTCGGCGGCGAGCGTTTCGGCCGCTACTCCTTCATCGGCCTGCCTGCGACCACGCTGCTGCGCAGCTACGGCACGCGCATCGAAGTGCTCCAGCACGACAAGGTCATCGAAACCCGCGAAGGCAATCCGCTCGATTTCATCGCCGAATTCCAGGCGCGCTATAAAGTTGCGCTGCGCCCCGGCCTGCCACGCTTTTGCGGCGGCCTGGCCGGCTACTTCGGTTACGACACGGTGCGCCACATCGAAAAACGGCTGGCGCACTCGACGCCGAAAGACGATCTCGGCCTGCCTGACATCCAGCTGCTGCTGACCGAAGAGCTGGCGGTGATCGACAATTTATCCGGCAAGCTGTACCTGATCGTGTATGCCGATCCGACCCAGCCGGAAGCTTTCTCCAAAGGGCGGCAACGCCTGAAAGACCTGCGCAACATGCTGCGCCGTCCGGCCGACGCACCGGTTACCTCTGCTTCGGTACGCACCGAAATCATCCGCGAATTCAAGCGCGAAGATTATTTGAAGGCCGTCGCCAAGGCCAAGGAATACGTGATGGCCGGCGACCTGATGCAGGTCCAGATCGGCCAGCGCATCAAGAAACCTTACGTCGATTCACCGCTGATGCTGTACCGCGCCTTGCGCTCGCTGAATCCGTCGCCGTATATGTACTTCTATAATTTCGGCGACATGCAGATTGTCGGCGCCTCGCCGGAAATCCTGGTCCGCAACGAACAAACCTCGGCTCCCAAAGCCAACGGCGAAGCCAAGCGCACCGTGACCATCCGCCCATTGGCCGGCACCCGTCCGCGCGGCAGCACCCCGGAACAGGATGCGCAGCTGGCCACGGAACTGCTGGCCGATCCCAAGGAAATCGCGGAACACGTGATGCTGATCGACCTGGCTCGCAACGACATCGGCCGCATCGCCGAAACCGGCAGCGTCAAGGTCACCGACCAGATGGTGATCGAAAAATATTCGCATGTGCAGCACATCGTTTCGAATGTCGAAGGCGAGCTGAAATCCGGCCTGTCCAACCTGGATGTGCTGAAAGCCACCTTCCCGGCCGGCACCCTGTCCGGCGCGCCGAAAGTGCGCGCAATGGAAATCATCGACGAGCTGGAGCTGACCAAGCGCGGCATCTATGGCGGCGCCTGCGGCTACCTGTCGTTCGGCGGCGAAATGGATGTCGCCATCGCGATCCGCACCGGCGTCATCAAGGATGGCATGCTGTACGTGCAGGCAGCGGCCGGCATCGTCGCCGATTCGGTGCCCGAGATGGAATGGCAGGAAACCGAAAACAAGGCGCGCGCGGTGTTGCGCGCGGCGGAACAGGTACAAGACGGCCTGGATGGTGAAATCTGATGCTGGCCATGTCCTTATGGCCAGCACAAGAAACCAAGCGCTGATGCGGCCGCCGTCAGATTTTTAGCGGCGGCGTACCCTCCTTGAATAACTGTCCAAGCTGGCTACGCAATTCGGGGGTGTCCTGGTGGCCGTGAACGCTGACCGCATGCTGGACCGCTGCCGCCAGCAATTCTTCATCGTTATCGGCAGCGATCGCCACTGAACACTTGGTATCACTGGGATATTCGCGGCAGTCGATGTATTTGCGTGACATGGTGAACTCCTTCATTGCAGCAATATGATTGCTCAAATCCGATGCACACAAACGGCCTGCTGCGAGCTCGCTTGAGAATAAATCTTAGGAATCAAAGAAGCATTTGTCAACGCGGTGCCGATGCAAATCTTGACGTTGCCGGAAGGCGCCGGAAAAGCTGATTTTCCGGCATGCTTTCCTAGGAAGAACTTTGTCGCCAAGCCTCAGTTCAGGCTGGTCGGCAGCAGGTTTTCCTGTTGCCAATATTGGGGATTAACAAGCAAGGCGACCCGCTGCTGTCGGGCGCGCCATTTGAATAAAATCGAAGCAGTTCCGATATTTCCGTTCAAGACTATGATTATTGCTACACTTTGCCGTCACGAAGCTATACTGACAACGACCTATGCTTGCGCTGATATTTGCCCCCATGGCATGAAGACATCCCGCCTCACCGCCGACTTTATTCAGCCCGCGACCCCGCAACTGCGATGGCGTCCCTAGACTAAGGTTAGTGGAAAGCCGAAACCACGCTAGTGTCGCCTGCCAGATTTTTGTGTTTGCGCCGCCACAACAGGACAAGCTGCAAGGCAGCCAAGCAAGCACCCCGCAGGCAAAATTCCCAAACAAAATCAATGGGTTAGAACTATTATGCTGCTAATGATCGACAACTATGATTGGCGTTCGGTAGCATTCACACTCGTTCAAACTCTCCCGCTACAGCTATATAAAATCTAGGCTTCTCGTTCGTCATCGTTCGGCCAAGTTTACTGACAGCCACAAAAAAACCGGATAACCTACCGTATACAATTCAGTGTTATCCGGTATGCCATCACTCACAGACACCAAAATCCGCAACGCCAAACCGACCGACAAGCCTTATTCATTACAAGACGGCAGCGGTCTATTCCTTCAAGTTCGACCTTCTGGCGCAAAATTCTGGCGCTACCGGTATTGGCTGACACCGGATAAAGATGGCCTCTATACTATCGGGGAATACCCCGCAGTTTCGCTATCCGAAGCCCGCCGCGAACGGGAGCGCGCCCGTGAACTGGTCAAGCAAGGGATCAATCCAACGCACGAAAAGAATACCGAGAAATTACGGCAGGCGGTATCACGCGCAAATACCTTTGAAGCGATCACTCGAGAATGGCTAGAGATAAAGGCCACCAAAGTTGTGCCTTATACGCTTAAGCAGATGACAAGCGCATTTGAGAAAAACGTTTTCCCCAAAATCGGCCGCTTGCCAATTCGAAATGTGACCGCTGCGCACTTACTCGATATTCTACAAACGATGGAAAAACGTGGCGCAGCGTCGTATGCGATCCAGCTAAGACAGTGGTGTTCAGCTGTATTCCGCCGAGCTGTTGTGACGTTGCGTGCCGATGGCGATCCAGCTGCTGCACTCGCGGGCGCACTCCATCGCCGAAAGATCAATCACAGCAAACCTATGTCCGAGGACGAAATTGGCGATTTCCTCGCCAGGGTCCGGCAATACGGAGGCAACCGAACAACGGTTCTTGCGTTGCGCCTCATTCTCTATACGTTCGTTCGCACAGTGGAATTACGTAAAGCGTCGTGGGCTGAGTTCGACCTGGTAGCTGCAGAGTGGAAAATTCCCGCCGAGCGCATGAAAATGCGGCGGGTACACTCTGTACCATTGCCCAAGCAAGTCGTGGCTATATTGGAAGAATTGAGAAAAATTACGGGCGCCGGCAATTGGTTATTCCCAAATTTTAGACGCCCTGACGACGTCATGAGTGCGACCACGATCAACCGTGCACTAGAAAATATGGGTTACAGCTCCGGGCTATGGACTGGTCACGATTTCCGCGCCACTGCTTCCACGCAGCTTTATGAGATGGGCTATCGCACGGAATGGATTGAACGACAGCTTGCGCACGCCGAAGACAACAGGACGAAAGCTGCCTACAATCACGCCGAATATATAGCAGAGCGACGACAGATGATGCAAGCGTGGGCGGATTGGATTGACAAAATACCTGAAAAAATCATAAAAAAACTGGACACTATAAATCAGCCATGACCTCGTTAACGACTACCTTTTTGACGTATACGTCGGTAGTACGTTGTTGTGTATGGTGCCAAGCTTGATCATTGCTCAGCTTTTCGCACTATTTCATCATTTTTTTGAGGAAACTTAGCATCCATAAAGCTAACTGTCGGCAAGATAAAAGCCCCCCACTTCATACGAGAAGTCAAATTGGAAAGCGTCTCTCTCATTTGTCCATAAAGGAGGCTATATGAATATTGTGCCGCCGAATCGGCATTTTCAGCGTCGGTCTTTCCTTCAATTGGTTCCGCATGAATGACCCCAGAAATAACAATTTCAAATGAATACGGAATTTGCTTAACAGAGTCATCCGTTGTTCTCAAACCGAGTATGGCAAAGTAGATTTTTTCGTTGGACTCATCTTCGGCAGAACTCTTTTTAGAGTCTTGAGATTGCAGCTTGATCTGAGCGAACTGCTCAATTTCAAACATATCCTTTGGCCTACGAATTACGCTCACCCCTTCCTTATGAAAAGGATTTACGGGATTTTCATCAACGTGAATCTTTATAAGCCGACTATGCAAAAGCTGGAATGGACTTAGTTTCATGCACATTCCATCATTCGTGAGGTCTTCCAAGTAGATTCACTCTCTCGGAACTCTGCCATGTTGGCAGCCTCAATGAACGAATCATTTGAATTCAGTAGCATCAACGTTACCTTAGAAAATGGGCGTTCATTTTCATCCCACATATCATCCAATGTAGGCAACGAAATACTAACCCCTTCTTCGACTGCTAAATAGCGTGCGGCTTCAGGCACAGCCAAAGCCACGCGAATAAGCTTCGCAGTAGGAGTAGACAAGTGATGCCCAGACTCATACTTGCCAAATGCGCCTTTCCCTGCACCGATGAGGCGACCAGCCTCCCTCTGCGACAACGAATATTTTTCTCTAAAATCTCGTAACATCGCTGGAGTTATATATCCGGCCTTATGATTTTCAGCATCGCGAACAAGCTTCTCGTTATGCGTGTACTGTTGGGCGTCCGTCATGACCGACTCACATACATCGCATTGCCACTGCAATATACCTTTAACGACTAGCTTCGCACGACCGCTCTTTATGTGCTCATCAACGCTCACTTCAACCATACGTCCTGCATCACAATATTTGCATGCAATACGCTTTGAGGTGTTCATCAAAAATTCTCCATTAAATTTAACAACTACTTTTTCTCGGGATGGATCGAAAAAATTTCAATCGTATTTCCAGCGCTACTATAAGAAAATTTGAAATAGTTCCATGGATTTTCCTCCTGCCATTCTAGTTTACGAATTCTGTTATATCCCATTATGTACACGTCTGCGGCATAAGGAATTGTGGCTTTTGCTGACGCATAACACCACTGCGAGTATCGATAATGACAGCGCTCCAAGCAATTTATAAATCCGCAAATATCCCGCAGATCCCAGCGAAGTTCATGGCGTAGATCTGACACCGCTTTCGCCGTAACAATGTTGATAGCATCTGTATTTTTTTGGCTTACAAAATCTTTGACGTCCTGCAACGAATATACGGGTCCACCATATATGTACCGATCTTTGTCTTCCAGACTCCCCAAGTCTTCAGGGGCCGGCGTAAGGTTCGCACGTGGTCGTATCGGCATAAGAAAGTGGATGATACCTTAAAGATAGCACTATTGTTTGTAATTTATAAGGCTACTTTTTGTTTACTTTGGGCAATTTACAACTTGCATTAACATTAACATATCTCAGCGATTGGTAGTTGCTCAGTATGATTTCAGTCGCTCAATCATCAATTGAGCCCCCCAAAGAAGCAATATGCAGCCTTTAATTCACTCATGTCACATGGCAACCAAACTTGAAGCATACGCGATCAATCACGTTTCCATAGATCAAATTCAGATTTATCAAACTGATTGATATTATGAAAAATTGCCTCGGCTCCGTTGAATTTGCAAATTGACCCATGCCTGCACTTCTGCTTCGACCCAACCGGATATACGTCCAAGCTTTACCTGGCGTGGAAATGTCCCCTCCTTGATTTTTCCGTAAACCACGGTCTTGCCAAGACCAACAATTCCCAGTACTTCAGGCAACCGAATAAACCGTTGATTCATTTGCATTTTTCCTTTTCTGCGATTTTCTTCAATAAATTATTTACCACGCTCGAGAGGAATGTCTTATCTATAGAAAGCCCCTTGAAGCATGCCATGCATCAAGGCTAAAAATCCAACGGCCGACCATCCGATGGTTGCTACCAATGAGGTGCGGAAAATCACGTGAACCAACCGGCCAAGGCCGAAATACGCACAGATCAACAAAATGGTCAGGCACAGATACATTGAGATTTTCATAGGTCCCTTTCAGTAATAAAAATTCGTGGATATGGGCAGGCGCCGAGAGCGG
This sequence comes from Collimonas sp. PA-H2, assembly GCF_002564105.1. NCBI lineage: Bacteria > Pseudomonadati > Pseudomonadota > Betaproteobacteria > Burkholderiales > Oxalobacteraceae > Collimonas > Collimonas sp. PA-H2. The sequence continues at coordinate 3,237,542 of NZ_PDBX01000001.1, read as the reverse complement.
CCCAGGACGTGACAAGACGCTTGCGTGCCGCCATGTCGTTTTTTTCGTAAGCGGCGGCTTCCTGCCGGCGCGTCTCTTCACACTGCGCATTCATCGCGGTGGCAAATTTGTCTGTTTCCCGTTCTAGGTCTTTCGATTTTTTATCTATCGCCGACCAGTCGGTCGGCTGATAAGCTGGTTGTGGATTTTTTTCGATGAAATCAGCAAGCCGAACGGCTGTTGCTGCTATTTCTTCCGGCGTTAAAACCGAAGTAGAAATTTTCTTTTTAGATTTTTTCGTACAGTTATTTACACCAGTCCAAGGTAGATCAAAAGCCACAGCCTTGGCGGCGCCGACGACCGTCCACTGATAACGGACCGATTCGTACACCGCGTGAGGATTCCATGCGTGATAAATCCCGCACGGCTTGTCCATCTCATAGGTTGCGTACTTACCTTCGACCACGGTGCTGCGCGTGGCGATCTTGACCAGGCCCTTGCGCCCGACCGTGGGGCCGCCCTGGGCCAGCAGGTAATCGCGGTAAGAGGCTTGCTTGATGGTCTTGACGGTTTTGACACGCTTGCCATCGACCACATTGATTTCCGTGGCCTTGATGCTCTGCGCGGCCTGCCACGCCGATTTCACTGCTTCCGGTGCATGCAGGATGCTTTCGCTTTTGACGCGCCGTAACTCGCGCCAGGGACCGACAGGCGCGCCGCCGACTTGCTGAAATTGCCGGATGCCCCAAGTCTGCGCCCAATAGCACACACGCTGGCTAGGTTTGATCAGTTCATCGCCGACCAGGTCTTCCACCAGAATATGCTTTTGCCCATTTTCGATGACATGGTGTTCGTCCAGATTCTTGCCATCGGTGTTCTTGGTGACATACTTGATAATGTAGCCAGCGGCAGTACCCTTGCCAGCTTCGATGCGGACCAGCTTGACACGGTTCTTCTTGGCCCCGCATTCATCACCATCTTCACGCATGGCATAAGCCGTCATGACTTTCTCGTAGCGCTCCAGGTGTTCGGGCGCGACGAACATCAGCATGTGCCAGTGCGGACAGCCGTCATGGTGCGGTTCAGCAATACGGAAGCCGTAGGCATGGATGCCGTCACGGTGCAGCTTGGAACGGATCTTCTTCCACACGTCACACAGATAGGCTTGCGCATCACGCGGTGTGGGTTCGCCAAATGCCTTGTATTTCGGGTTAGGTTCGCCGCTCTTGCTCAGGACAGCATGGTATTTACTCGGGGCAGTGATGGTGGCAAAGATGCCGACATGACCCAGGTCGAAGGCGATTTCTTCAAAGCCCCGAATCCGTGTCATCAATTCACTGTGCCGAATGGACTTGTTGGCCGTACCGAGGGCGGCTAACGCTTCCAGGTTATAGATTTGACCGTTTTCGTTCTGTATCTCTATGGAGGCCAGCAGCTTGGCATTCTGCTTATTACGACGCTGCTGACGATAGGCTGTCTCATTGCTAACATAAGCACCGGCCTTGAAATGAGTAAAGCCCAGGCGGATCGCCATATGTTCGCAGCGGCGCGCATGGGCCTTGCGGATGCCGCGCAGCCACCAAGCCTTGTCCAGCGCCCGGCGGATGATTTCGGCTTCTTCTTTACCGGCTGGCGCGGCAACGCCGTGGCGGTCGCAGTGTTCATGAATGGCTGACACAATCGCGTCAAGTGATTGCAGGTCGGCACAGAACTGGTAACAGGCGCGGGCAGCAGTGTCGGCGGCGCGATACAGCGCCTCATCTGGCGCATCTGGCGGCAAAATGAAATGGTCGGCAGACCAGATCTCATCAATGACATCGACCTTGTGTTCGTGCTTTTCGTAACCGTCGCGGGCGAACAGGTCGCGCAGGGCGCGGCCCATTCGCTTGGGCAAGCCGGTGATGGCCTCGGAGGAATAGAAACGATAGCTCATGCAGCGATACCGTCCGATTCGTGACCTGCTGCCGGAAACTGGCTGGGCAACTCGCCGCCTTGCGCACAGCGCAGGACGATTTCAAGTTGCTTGATAAGCCGGCGGGCTTCGAAATGCAGCTTGCCGCGCTCCAGGGCGTTCAGCGATTGCAAGGTGGTGTCACCCTTCTTGCTGCCAATGCCGGCCATGTGCGCCAGCATCTGTCGGTCACGCGGCGGGATGCCATTCCAACGGCCAGCGCGCACACTTTCCTTGTCGCCGGCCAGCATGATGTAGGCGTGTGTCAGGTGTGTGTACGCAATGTCCTGGTGCGTTTGTTGGGAGCGGGTCGCCATGGTTTAACCTCCAATGACGCCGGTGGCTTGCAGCAATGGGCCCGCCATCATGAGAAGGCAGCCGAGCGTGATCACGCCCAGGTCGAGAAGAATGTTTTTCAATTTTTTCATGCTGTCACCTCTTTATTGGTAATCAATTCGCCCATAGCCAGCGCGTTCAGACCGGCATCAAGATGAAGACGCAGCGTGTGCAGACTGTCGTCATGAAAATGGAAATTAACTTCTTGCGTGGTGTACATCCCTACGGTCGGATCTGAGTGCCGACGCGTTACTGCTGGATTCACCGTGATGCGCTTTATCATGGTGAGAGTCGTTTGCGCGGCCATGATCAAAGCGCCTCGGCTGGTTCGAAGATATATCTAGGTTGTCTGAAAATCGTCTTGTAGACGTACTTGCGGGCGTAGTGAACCAGCTTGCCCCGGCTGTTATTGGTGTAATTACAGGTTGGCATTGCACGGAGGTCGTTGAAGCTCATGCCAGAAAATGCGACCAGAGGATCGATCTTGCAGTCTTGCAGGAAGATGAACCGGAAGCCGTCAACTGCGGTGCCGGCAAAGGCGGCTGAAAAATCATCTTCATCTGTCACCACAAGCGCCAGATCGCGCCTGCTTTCCAGTGGGATTTGCAGCCACTCGTTGAATACGCAATCGTTCAATTGATCGACCTGGACGCGGTCGGCGATGGTGAAACCGAGGCCGAGCCAAAGTAGTGTGATGGTGTTTTGCATAGTGATTTCCTTATTTCAGGGTGAACGAATCCCGCATGCCTGAAATCAGGCATTGCAGGGTGCAACGGGAGGGGCGAAACGAACTAGCGGAGGATTACGGTGGAGCCAAGATGCAGAAGGTAGTCATGCGTGCCTCAATCATTCTTGAATAGCGCCAACTGATTGGCACAAGCGTTGCGGACATGTTGGGAAACATGGATACGAATATCAGGATTCGGGATTGCCGACATAGACAAGGTGCGCAGCACTTCTAGGCTGGCGACGAAGCTATGACCGCAATCAGGGTTCTGGCACATGTACGTGATCTCTTTCATCAGCTCGGACATAGTGCGGCTTTTAGCAGCGCGCACGCGGTGGCGGCAATGCGGGCAAGGAATGCTGATGACTCTCATGCGAGATCGATTATTGTGATTTAAAGGCTAGTTCGCGCTTGTAGCTTTCAAGGCCGCGCAAGACCATGACGCGCAAGAACCAGGTATGTGATTTCTTTTCGTTGGCAGCGTACTGCTTGATCTCAACCATTTCATCGGTCGTGATGCGCACGTTGCGTGGCATGGAAATCGTTCCATTGGGAAGACGTCTATCTTTTGGCAATATTTGCATGGTGATATGATGTGTAGTGACTAGGATTGCCTCAATTTTAGTATGCAATCGTATACATGTAAATAGAAAATGGAAATAAATGAATTCATTTGGCGATAGGCTGCGAGAAGAAAGAAAGAGATTAGAACTGAGCCAAGACGCGATGGCGGCGGCTGGCGGGGTCCAACGGCTTTCTCAAATTAATTACGAAGCTGGCAAAAGAAGCCCCGATTGGGACTATCTCGCTCTTGTCGCGGCAGCGGGTGTGGATGTCCAATACGTGCTGACGGGTAAGGTGTCATCAGCGGAACTGTCGACGGATGAAGACGAATTACTGCGGGGATATCGATGCCTCGATATCCGAGGGAAAGTTAGCGTACTCGGAATGGTTGACGGCTTGGGGACTGATCCATCCACTGCCGTGCGCGAAAAACAAGCACAACTCGTCCATACGATTACGGGGAAGAATGCCCAAGTAATTCAAGGTGGCACTAATCACGGCACGATATCGAGCGGAAAAATAGTAAATAAAATCGGCGGTAAAAAAAAGGACCCTCTATAAAAGCAGGCGACGTCTGTCCCGCCTGACCGTTTCATTCAGGGTTGCCGTCGATAAGTCGAAACGTAAGAAGAAATTGCGTTGCAAGGGGAAGACCGGTAAAACAACCGGGAGCGGGATGATACAGGTTGCTGATAAAAAAATCACCCCTCGCTGGCGTTTTCCGAGATTATTTCCAGTCGTTCCTGAATCTTTACCCACGCAAGTTTTGCTGAGCGCACAGCCGATTGCTTACTTGTATAAATATGCGGTAGTGTTTTTAGATGACTTCGAGATACTGCAAGCTATTCCCCTTGTTTCTTGCTGACCTAGCAGCAGCGACACTACTGACCTTCGCTGTTTTCTTTGATGATCTCGCGCCGCTCCCGAATCTTTCCCCATTCGAGTTTTGCGGCGCGTGCGGCGGTCTGCTTGTTGGCGTAGACATGCTGCAATGTCTTTGTGCTGGCTGTCGCGCCGGCGGCCGGCGCCGTATGCTTGCCCTTGCCGGTCGAGGGTGCGAATTCCTGGCCGGTCTTCTTCGTGGCGACGTTGCGCCATTTGGCGTACACGCCGGTAATGCCGGGATCTCGGTCGACCTCATCCTCGCGCTCGACTTCAGCTTCCTCGGTGCGTGTCTCCAGTTCGATGACGCTGGTAAAGCCGGCGTCGCTGATGCTGTGCCGGACCTTGGCCGTCAGCCAGTCCTGATTATCGATATCGGTTTTGAATCCGACGACTTCCACAGGCGATTGCGGCATCAGCGCCGGGTCGCCAATTGCCAGTGATAATTCCAAGGTTGCGGCGCCGCGCTGGATGCGCTGCCACTCGGCGACGGCAGCGGCGCGGGCGTCGGCCTCATTGGCATAGGTCGTGCGCAGCCGCTTGCTGTTGCCTGGCGTGCCGGCTACGACGCTGCGGCGCAGGCCGTGCCGGTCATCATGCCAGAACACGCGCACGCCGCTGTAGCTATCGCGCTCGGCGCTGTGGTAGCGATGCCTGTCGCCCAGGTTGCGCGTGATGCGGATCAGCGGCAGATCGCGGCCCGACGCCGTCTTGCTACGGCCCGCCGGCATGAACAGTAGCGTGTCGTTTTTCACGGTCGCGGCAGCATCGTATTTCTTCCCAAGCCGGCGCAGGAATGCCGCGTCGCTCTCGCGGGTCTGGTCCAAGTGCGCAATCTTTACGCTCCGTAGCGCCTCGGCAATTCCGGCTTTCAGCTCCTGCTGAAACGCGATCACCTCAATCACCGCGCCCAGGGTCGTGTCGTGGAAACTGCGCTCGACGGGCTGGCGGAAAGTATCGATCAGGCTGGCCGTCCTGGCCCGCAAGGTCAGCACATCCGGCGCGCCGCTGTGCTCGATTTCATCAACGGTAAATACGCCCTTGTCGACCAAGCCGGTTTCCTGCCAGCCGATCTGGACGTTGATCCTGGCGCCCTTGCTTGGTATCGCGAGCTGGCCATCCGTATCGGACAGGGTAATGCTCAGTTCGTCGGCGCTGTCGCTACGGCACTCGGTCAGGTCGAGACTGACCAGGCGTGGCGCGAATTTCCCCGTAATGTCCTGGCCGTCCAGCGTGATTTTGAAAGCAGGGATCGGGTAGTTCATCAGAACAGGCTCCGCACACTGTTGGCGACATTATTAAACGTCGATACGCCGGTATTGATCGCGTTGCTAGCGCTGTTGCTGATGCCCTCCAGACTGAGCATGTTCTTGATGCTGCCCAGGTCGCCCAGAGTGTTCAGCAAGCCAAGTACCGATTCGTCGGTACGCTCCAGCGTGATGGAGAATTCGATCTTGCCGGCGTCGCCGTCCTGTCCCAGCACCGTGCGGCCCTCGGTCATGCCGGTGATGACGTAGGACCCCAGGATGCGCCCGGTTCCCGCAATCAGAATCCACGATTTACCGGTATCGGCCATCAGGCGCAAGGCATCCAGCGAATACCCGCTGCCGGTCAGCTCCGGCGCGATCCAGCCGGACAGCGTGATCGTGTCGTCGCCTTTGCCGGTGTACTGGCGGGCGTTACGGGCGCCGACTCGCGACGTACTCGGGTGCTTCCAATCGGTTTTGCGCTGCAGCTCCTGGTAAGCCAGGGTCGGCAGGCTAAAGACAAACATGCCCAGGGCCATCATCATGATAAAAATCCTTAGTAGTGATTGTCGGACAGGCTGGAGCGAAGCCGAGCTGATTTTTCCCGGTCACGCTGTTCCATCGCCAGCATGACGGCGCGGGCAATGGCCTGGTCATCCATGCCAGGCTGTGTTTGAACGATGATCTGGATCGTGTCGCCCTGGACCACGACGTCGGCGCCAGCGGTACGCGGCGCAATGGGTGGGCGCGTATCGAAGGACAGCGCCGGCATGGCCGTCGCACCGATGGCGATGCCGGCGCCGAGCTGGGTCAGCCGCTTGGCAAGACCGCTGACCTGGTTGATCGGCGCATCCTGTCCGTTCTCAATACCCAGCGCTAGCCCCTCAGTGATGAAGCCACCGAATCGGCTAAAGACTCGGCTAGGGCTGTGGATCTCTTGCTCCTTCGCAAAGGTCATGCCGACCATCCCCGCCAGCTGCTTGATCTTCTCCTTCAAGAAACCGAAGCCGGACGAAATCCCATTGACCAGACCCTGAATGATGTTGGCGCCGAACTCGGTAAATGTCCCCGGCAGCTCCACACCGAACCAGCTCATGACTCCGGCAAATGCCTTATAGAACAGTCCCAGCGGCGACCAGTTCATGATTAACTCGCTGACGCCGCCGATTCCGCCGTCGAATGCCGTTTTCACATCCGCCCACAGGCCGCCGGCAAAGGTCTTGATGGTTTCCCATACACGATTAAACCGCTCGGTGATGCCATCCCACAGATCGCTAAAGAAAGCCTTCAGGGGTTCCCAATTTTTATAGATGAGGTAGGCCAATACCGCAATGAGGGTAATCAGCAACACAATCGGGTTCGTCAGCAAGGCGCGACCTAGCCACAAGACGGTTTTGCCGACCGTCATCAAGCCGCCGCTAATGCCGCGTAAGATCGGCGTGAGTACGCCGCCGGAGACGCCCATCTTGGCGAACAGCACATGCAACATGGCATAGGGACCGATCAAGGCGGCCAGGCTCAGCATCAACGGCCCCAGCACCACCAGGATGGCGGCGAGTATGCCGAAACCGACAATCATCGCTTTGGCCGTGGCCGGGTTGCGCTCCATGAAGCCGTTCAGGCTTTCCAGGGCTTTCGTTACGGTCTCGATGGCGCTGGAATACAGCGGCAGGATTTTTTCGCCCATGGTCAATTGCAGGTCGGCCAGCTTGGCATGCGCGTCCATTTCCTTGCCGGCGGCCTGTTCGCGGGCCAGCGGTTCCAGCTGGTCCACATCGTAGGCGCCTTCGTTTAAATTCCGATTCTTGTGGATCTGGGCGCGCTGCAGGTACATGTTCGCCATCAGGTCGCCGGCCTTACGATTGGTAAACAGGCTGCCGATGGTATCGAGGATCTTGTCTTTGCCGGTAATGCCGTTTTTTGCCAACTGTGGCAACAAGACCTTTTCCATCCACTCGAATTGGCTTTTCTTGAACAGGTCCGAGCCCAGCAGCGCGCCGGGGTTCAGCTGGGCGGTCTGGCCGACCTTGTCCGGCACGACCTTGGTGTGATCGCCAATCAGGCCCAGCTTGTCCAGATTGATTGCGGCCCGCTTGCTGGTGCGTCCCTGGTACAGATTGTTATAGCTAGACATCAGGCCGTTACCGACGCCAAAGCCGCCCAGCTCCTGCACCAGCGGCTCCAGCTCGTAGTAAAACGACTTTTCGTCCATGCCCTTGGCAGCGATGCCGCCGGTCTTGATGAGGTTCAGCCACTCGGTAGGACCGACCCGGCCGCCCGTGGCGGAAATGACTTTCTGCACCATGTTGGCCTGTTCGTGGAATTTCTCCGAGCTGGCCGTGCCGCCGCGCACCTCGATGACCTTGAGCATGTCCATGAACTTGCGTTCGTTCTCGCCGCCGGCTTCCTCGCCATAAAACGCTTTATTTGCAAATTTCATCTTCGCCAGCATGGGCGCGACCATCTGCGCGTGCGGCAGATCGCCAAACACGGACATGCTGTCGCGCACTAGCTCCAGGTTTTCGGCATGGCTGGTGCCGTAGGTCTGCATGCTGCGGGCGTAGCTCTCGGCGTCGGCGCTGACCTTCGGTCCCAGGCCCAGGGCAGTAATGCGGCCCTTCTCAGTCTGGTAGTGCTTCGCCTCTTTCAAGCCAGTGACCAAGGGCGCGCCCACGGCGGCGCCGGTGACAGTCGCACCGATGCCGGCAGCAGCGACATTGCCGGCGGTGGTACGCAGCTTGTCGGCGTGCTGGCGGGCGCCAGCAATTTTTTGCTGTTGCGCGCCGACTGCGGCCAGCTTCTTCTGTTGTGCTGTTAATTCGGCATTGGTAAAGGCGATGCTGTTTTTCAGCCAGGTCTGTGCCGTGCCGAGCTGGCGCGTATCGATGCCGGCGCCGGACAAGCGGGTGCGTAGGATCTGCATTTGTTCGCCTTGCCGCTGGCCGGCCTGTTTCAAGGCGCTGGCGGATTTGACGGCGGCGTTCCATTCGCGGGTCATGGCGCGCGTGGGTTCCTCCGTTTGACGCATCCTCTGCGCCAGGGCGGCAATCTGCTGTTGTGTCTCGCGCAGCTTGCCGGAGCTGGCCTGCAAGCCGGCGTTCAGTTCGCGGAAGCGCCCAACATCTTTTTGCTGGGCGTTCAGTTCCTTCAGCCTGTCGTTATTGGCCTTGATGGCTTTGCCCAGGGCGGACGACTCGCCGGTGATTTTTTTTAGGGGACCGGTCAGCTTGTCCAGCGCCGCGAAGACCACCTGTAGCCGCAATTGCTTCTCACTCATCCTAGTTTCCTATTCTTCAGCGCCGCTGCGCACCCTGGCGCGTTCGCGCCAGGCCATCAAGTCCGATACTTCCAGCTCATCCATGGCCTGCGGCGGCCAGTGAAACACCACCGCAATATCCGCCATCGGATCTTCTACTCGGTCCGGAAGGCCGCCAGCCGATCGGCTTTCTTCACCAAAAAAATGGCAACCTCCGCGCCGATCTCGGTCAAGTCCGCCGGGTCCATGCCGGCGACTTCGTGCGCGGTCAGGGTCGGTTGTGTGATACGCGGCAAGACGGTCTGCAAGGCGGCCACGCTGAGATTGCCCAGCTCCATCAGAGACACGCCGCGCAACTCTCCCGCTTTCGGGCGGCGGATGGTGATTTCGCTGATGAAGTCGTCGCCGCGCTTGATCGGTTCGTCCAGAGTGATCGACTTGGAGATGGCGGTCTTGGAAACGGTAGATGTGTTTTTCATGGTGTGGTCCTAAAAGTAAAAAAATAAAAAGGGGTTGGGGTTGTTCTTGACCTGGCTTACAGGCCGATAGCGCGACGCAGATCCGCGTTGCGGTCCACACCGCCGATTTTCTCGACGCCGTTGACGAAATCGAATTCGTAGATCGGTTTGTTGTCGATGGTCAGCTTGTAATAGCTGCAAGCGGTGCTGTATTTCTGGTTCGTCTCTTCTGTCGACTTGGCGCTGCCCATATCGATTTCCTTGTGGCGCCCGCGGACGACGATTTCCACGGTTGACACAGTGCCGTCATCGTCATTTTCATAGCCGCCGGAGAAGCGCAGCTGGGTGGCGTTGTGACTGCGGGCGCCGTACTGCAGCAAGGCATCGATCAGGATGCCACCGGCTGTCCACTCCAGCGTGATCGCCTCATTGCCGAAGTCCACCGATACCGGGCCGGTCATGCCGGCGGCGCGGTATTCCTCCATCTTGCGCGACAGTTTCGGCAAGGTGATTTCCGTGACCTGGCCGAAGTAGGAATTTCCGCTATCGAACAGATTAAACAGTTTCAATTTTTTAGGCATGCCCATGGTGTGATGCTCTCTTTCTGTAATTGGTTAGGCTGCAACAGCAGCGGCGAAGTCGGCCAGGTAGCGGTCAGTGATGCGTTGCTGGAACATCAGATTTTCCAGCGGTGGGACCGGGGTATAGTCGTAATCGATGGTCAGCTGGCCGTTCTTCAAATTTTCCTTGCTGTTGAACTGTTCATCGCACCAGGCGCTGCCGCCGATCAGATAGCCGCGCTTGACCAGGTCACGGAATTTGGCGTTGATGCTCTCGACCAGGTCTTTCGCCAGGGACGGGTGTAATGGCTTATCGGCATAGGTCATATGCGCTTCTGCAATGGTGTCGGCCAGCACCTGGGCGGTGCGCGTGTAGTTCTCAAAATAGAAAAATTCCGGCGTTTCGCAAGTGCGCGAACCCCAGAAGCGGAAGCCGCCGCTGTTAATCAGCGTGGTGACTTCCTTGGCGTTCAGGAAGCCTGCATCGGTGGCTGGATCTTGCAGATCCCAGAACACGTCCGCCGAAATGCCGGTCGGGCCGTTGACGACGATATTGGACAGGGACTTATGCCAGCCGATCTCTTCGTCCAGTTTGGCGCGCAGGCCCAGGGCGTAGGCCACTGCCGAGATATTGGCGTCGGCATTGGTGGCGGTATCCCAGCTCACAAAATCCGGCCAGATCAGCATCAGTTCGCGCTGGCCGAAGTCCTTGCGATACAGCACGGCGTCTTCTTTCGTTAGGCAGCCATGTGCCGACGCATAGACAAAGCCGCGCAGCTTCTGGGCGACGGCGACCAGGGCGTTCGTCACGGCCTTGGTGTCCAGACCTGGTGCGCCCAGGATGCGCGGTTTGATCCCCAGTTTGCTTTGGGCTGCCAGCAGCGCCTTGATGCCGGTGTACTTGCCGGCCGCGGTTGTGGTGCCGATCACATTAGAGGTGGTTTCGGCTTCGTCCTTGCCCTCGGCCACGCGCACTACCACGGTGAACGGCTTGGTTTGCGCGCCGATGGCGTCCAGGGCGCGGCGCAACGTCCCTTTGATGCCGGCTTTGCCGATAGCGGCGGGCACGTTGGTCAGCAAGACCGGCGTGTCGAGTGGGAAGGCAATCGGGTCGGCATCCTCGGCGGTGGCGACCAGGCCGATGACGGCGGTGCTGATGGTGCGGATCGGGCGGGTGCCGTCGTTCTTTTCGATGACGCGCACGCCATGGTGGTAATCAGTAGGCATTTTTTCTCCTGTAAATGAGGTAAATAATTAAATGGTGGTAGTGTCGGGTGCGACCGGCCAGGTGAGGGAATGCGGGAACCCTTCTTGCTCGGATAGGCGGTTCAAGCCGACCCGGTAGGTTTTCCAGGCACGCAGCAGCGCCACATCGGCGGCGCTGGCGTCGTCCACGTCGACGCGGTCCTGGTATTTGGTCACTTCGACATTGGCGCGGCGCAGCTCACGAGAGGCGCGCTCTTGCACGGCCTCCAGCAACTCGCCATCGGTCGGGAAGTAATTCGGCACTTTGGCGACCTTCATTGACGCGCATGCTGCATAGATCGCCCGGCCGTGTTCCTCGATATCGTCAGCGCGAGCCAGAAAGGTCGCGTAATCGTCCCAGGCGTCAAATTTGACGGAACACTGGAAACCGATCGGCAGACGAATCACATCCTTGATGTCGCTAAAGGCGAACGGGTGGGGTGGTTCCGGTTCCTCGGCTGGCACAAAGGCCGGCGCCGGCAATGAGTCGATCAAGACCGGCGGTGGCAGATTCGGCAAAGTGAATTCTGGTGCCGTCGCTTGTTCTTCGATGCTATCGACGACTACGTCCGCCGAACTGGTTCTTTTCTTCGTTACCATTACGCTACCCTTTGCCATAACACTGCACTTGATTCATTACCTTCCACCGCACCCGACCCATAGTCGTAGACCTGGCCGCGTTGTTCCCATGCACCCGGCAGGCCGCTGGTGCTCTTGTTTTTAATCAGAACGTAACCGCCGACCCCGCCATGTTGTAGGCCTTGGCCGGTCAGCTGATGGGCATACACCGACGTCACGCTAGATGACACGGCCATCGCAGCGCGGTTGTAGATAGAAAACACGCTGGCACCGGCTTCTATGCCAAGCACGTAATAGGGTTGATTGGCTGGCGGATTCTCGGCAAAGCGCAATGGAAAACCGCTCCAGGTCCGCGCATTGCCGACGTTGAGATTGCTGGTCGCGCAAAGCCGTGCGCCGGTTGGGCCGTCACTGCCCCAGACATAGGTTGTTTGTCCACCTGGATCGGACCAGCTCATCCGCATATAGCTATTGCCATTACTGATGTTTTCCGCATTCGATGCGCCGCCGGCACTGCCCGCATACGCCACTCTGAAAGCGGACGGGTTGTAGACATTGATCTCCCCTGGCGTGTTACCGCCCAGCATCCAGGTCGGCTGTCCATCTTGCCCCGACCAATGCAAAGAAAATCCCGGGCCGGTGGCTTTACTGCCAGGATCGAAATTGCGGCTGGTCCACGCCTCTACCCACGCACTCCATTTATCCGCGCCGGCGCCAATATTGACCCGTGTGAGCGTCTGGTTATCAGTCGTCATGGCGCGTTGCATCAGCCAATTGCCATTCGAGGGCGTTGCGGCTCCGGTGAGCGATGAAGTAAATACCTGGCCATAGGCGCTTGGCCTATTGGCTGTCGCCTCTTGCGTGTACGTTGACCAGCCCAGGGGAGGCATATTCAAATCCGTCGCCGTCGGCATCGGTCCATCTGGCAGCGTGCCGTTCTGACCTGCGTGGAGCAAGCGCTGATACTTCTCCCAGGCGTTGCTTTTGCCGGTACGGTGAAACAGGTTGCCATTGGCAGTAAAGCCCAGTTGATGCGCTGGACCGCCGGAAAAATCGTCGTCCGCTCCCCATTGCCGGAACGTGATCACGCCATGCTGGGCGCCACCCTCCGAAAGATTGCCGGCATCATTGTTTCGAAAGTCGAAATAGACGCCTTGATTGCGCTCCTTTGGCGCGTAGCTAGTCGCACGGTCATCGGCAACGATCACACTGTTCAACCGGTCTCCGACCGCCTGGGCAGGTTTGTAAGCCAGCGTGTCCTGCTTGGACGCAGGATCAAACGTCACGGAGTCCCACAACAGCTTCCAGTCACTGCCTTTAAATGGCTGTGCGGCGCCCAGGTAGCCGGCTCGCTGCCAGGTACGGTGCTTAATCGATGCCTCCGTATAGACCTGGTGCACGAACTGGCCGCCGTTCTCGGTGGTCAAGGTGCCATAGCCATCGGCGCCCATCGGCAGCCTGGTGGCGGCGATGACGCCGCGGTCATTGGCGACCGATACGTCGCGCACGCCGGTATCCAGCAAGGTGTCGCAATCGGTATCGCTACTGGTATAGGCCGGCAGCTTATGGAAATACAGCGCGTTGCCGCGTTCCGGTGTCAGATATTGCTGATGCGGATCGGCTGCCGCCAGGTGCTTGGCGATGGTCTGCGCCAAGGCAGGCGTCAAACTGGCAGGCGTCACTGCGCGGGTGCCATCCGTACCGGCGACAGTCTCATCACCAGTTGCCAGTTCGGTCACGCCCTGACGGTCCACGGTGGCAGGCGGGTTCGTGAAATTGGCGTTGCCGAAGGTCAGCGAGGTGGCTTTGATATCCGCAAAAACCACGTCAGCAGCCAGCAACATCATCGATTGCGTGGATTTCTGCAAGATCGGTTCCGGCTGGCTATAGACACCCAGGAGAACGCCATTGCTCAACCAGTAACCGATACCGCGTATGGTGTAGGTATCGCTGCTGTCGTCGCGGACGGTGACGTGGATGGTATCGGGCGAAACGACTTCGCCGGAAATGGTTTTGATGCGCTTGATTTCACCTGGCAAGGCGATCGTTTCTTTGCCGGCGGTGAAAACTGCAGCAGTAATGCCGATTTCAGTAATCTTGAGCGGCGCCGTACCATTGTGTTCGGCATTGACCAAGGCGGCGCGGCCTGCGTTGGTGATGATGATTTGGAGTCCAGGCATAGTTTTACTTTGCTTCAGTCAGGTTCAAACGGGCATAAATCACAGGGCGGGCCGCGCCAACAACAGCAATCGCAGCTTGTGTCTCGATGCCCTGGGTAAACGTAAAGTGGCTACGGATCGATTTCGTGCGGTGGACCTCGGCAATCACATCATCGACAAATTCAGCCGTCGCAGACTGGCCGCCGGCGCCGGATAGCGTCATGACCAGGTCGAAGGTGTACGGTTCGCCCATCGGCGTTTTTTGCCACCACTCGCGCAGCAGGATGGAGCCGCCAAAGGCCGCCACCACATCCTTGACCGCCTTGGCCGTTCCCTTCTGACGGTGGATCTTCATGGCATTGCGCACGCGGGCGCGCCGCACCTCTTCCGTCCAGTAGGGTTTCCAGCTATCGACTGACCAGTGCCAGGCCAGCCAGGGCAACAGATTGATATCGATCTTGTCCGGGTTGTGCAGTGTGCGCAGCGGAACCGGTACGTCTGAGATTCGCGCCGTGGTCGCTTCCAGCGCCCGCTCCAGCGGCGTGGAATTCGGCGGCAGCAAGGATTTGAATTTCTTGCTCATGCGTTGCCCCAAATGCCGGCGTACTCAATTTGCATGTCTTCGCAATAATGCGCCACCAGCTTGGATATCTCTGGATCTTCGGTCGGCGTACTCAGGATGGCGCGCTCAACGCCTGGAACGACAATGGCGGCGTCGATGCCGGAACGGGTCGGTACGCGGCCAAGCTGGTGCGCTTCCTTGGCATATTTCTGCATGCGCTTGATAGCTTCGGCCAGGACCACGGTCGGATCTGGGCCGGAGAAGCTGTACAGCTTGGCGCGCACCTGGTAGCGGACAATTTGCGCGGCTCGGACTTCAACATAGTCGGTCAGCGGGCGAATGCCATCTTGTGCCATGCGAGTGGCGACAATATCCAGCAGCTCCTGCGACGGCGTGCCGTCGCCCTCATGCGACAGAATCGTGACGATAACCTTACCTGGCGTTGGGCTGGTGGCCGTCGCATTGCGCACGCGGCCGTTCGCGCTCAGGGCGTGGAAAATATAAGCGCCTTCTGGGCCGGCGACGGACATGCCTTGCGGCGCCAGCTGGATGCGCCGGCGGTAGTCTTCGTCCGCCTCCATGACGGCAGCCGTTCCCTTGTCGGGATCTGCCGGCCAGATCTGCAAGCGCGGGACGTCCATGTTGGCGCCGATCTGGTCCAGGTCGGTCCCCATCGCGTAAGCCAGCATCAAAGCGCGCGCGGCTTCGTTGATGCGTTGACGCAGTTTCAGCTCACGGTAGGCGCTCAGTTGCACCACCTTAATGGCAGGATCGGATTCGGTCAGTTCGTCCAGATCCACGCCTTGCGCTTCCAGGTCAACCAGGTGTGCGGCCAGGATGGTTTCATAGTCCAGCGGCTCAATGACATTCGGCGCCGGCAGTTGCGACAGATCGATAGCGGCGCTCATGATGCCGCCCCTGAGCCGACAGGCACATCCAGTTGGACGCTCTGTTCATTGGTGACGCCGTCCAGGAGCAACGCGGCCTGTCCATCAGCGCCACGTTGTAACTGCACGCCAGTCAAGGCAATGCGGCGTTCCCAGCGCAGGACAGCGTAAGCGGTCGCGGCATAGATGCGCAGGACCGTGGCGCCGTTCAGCGGCTGGTCGATCAGCTCCGGTACTTCGGAACCATAGTCGCGGCGCATAACGCGGGAACCGATAGGCGTCGTGAGAATGTCGGCCAGGGATTGGCGAATGTGGGCCAGCCGCGTCATGGTGCGGCCTGTACGGGCATTCATCATTTCGGGCCACCTGACTCTTCTTCGCCCTTTTTGACGCCACCGTGCGGGTGTTTTAGCAGGCTGATGGCGCCGGCGAATACGTCGACCGTGGCGCGCATAATCCCCTGGATCACCGCCGCCGGACCACCTTCCTTGCCGGCTTGGACGTTCATCCCCGCATTTAAGGCTGTCATGCCGTTGACCGTCAGATTCTGGTTAACGACCAGATTCTTTTGTACCAGCAGGTTGCCGGTGCATTCCGTATCTTCGGCATTGGAGGTGACTTTGCTCGGCGCCAGGGTGACGCTGGTGCCGTCCGATAGCGTGGCCGTTAAGGTGTGCGCGGCGCTGTCGTACTGGACGACCGTCCCATCCTTGTAGCGGGTTGTGTGGTGTGCTGGGTCGGTCGACGGCGATGTGTATTTGTCGGAATAGAGCGCCGGCAAGATCGTGGCTTTGGTGAGTTCGCCCTCGGGCGATAGCACGATGACCTGTTCACCCACGGAAGGTGGGAACCAGGTTTGTGCATCGCCTGCGCGACTGGTGCTCCAGGGGCGCCAGTCGGTATCGTTCTTGCCGACCTTGACGCGCACGCGCTGGGTGTCGTAATCGATCTCGGCAATGGTGCCGATCTGGATCAGATTCAGGATTAAACGCAGCAGTTCGGAGTAGTCAGCAGTCATGCGTTGCATGTTGCCGGGTTGCCGGATTCGGCGCACCTGGTAGCGGGTTGATATCCGCGTTACCAACTGCCAAGGGATGTTTTGTTGCGAGGTGAAGTACTAAAGTGCCGGTCTGGAAAAAGAACGCGGCGACGCGGTCGGTGCTGATAACACTCGACCGCGCCACCGTGCCAGCAGCCTATCCTGCAAGCAAGGCCAAGGCCGCGCCACCTGTACAGGTAGGCCGAAGGCTATCATATTTGCGCAGGTATACCCAAATGCAAGAAATCCGTTGTGGTAGTTGTTCCCGAAAATTAGGAGAGGGTGAATACATCGCCCTCTCTATTAAGTGTCCGCGATGCGGCACATTGAACCACCTGAGAGCCACGCGCCCCGCACCAGCATGCCGTCGAGCATCTGACATTGGAGCAGTACGTGCAAGCAAGTCCGATTATTCCTTGGATAGGTGGCAAGCGCCGTCTGGCCGATAAACTCATTCCACTCTTTCCGCCGCATGACTGCTATGTTGAGGTGTTCTGCGGCGGCGCCGCGCTGTATTTCCTGCGGCCGGTGCCGGCGCGCACCGAAGTCATCAACGATATAAACGGCGAGCTGGTCAACCTGTACCGGGTGGTGCAGCACCATATGGAAGAATTCGTGCGGCAGTTCGAGTGGTGGACCACCAGCCGGCAACTATTCAAATGGCAGCAGGATGCGCGGCTGGAGAGTTTGACCGATATTCAGCGCGCCGCCCGTTTCTATTACCTGCAGCAGCACGCCTTCAGCGGCAAGGTCTCTGGGCAGAACTTCGGTACTGCCACTACCGCGCCGGCTATCGATCTGACCAGAATCGAAGACAATCTGCGCGCTGCCCGCTTGCGCCTGGCGGGAACCTACGTAGAAAACCTGCCGTGGTTGGAGTGCATGCAGCGCTACGACCGGCCACATACATTTCAATACTGCGACCCGCCGTATTGGCAGACTGAAGGTTATGGCGTCGATTTCGGCATTGAGCAATACGAACAGATGGCAGAATTTATGCGGATCTGTAAGGGTAAGGTAATGGTCAGCATCAACGACCATCCTGATATACGCCGGGTGTTTGACGGCTTTACGATGATGGGGCTGGATATCAAATACAACATTAGCAGCACGCATGGCAAGCCTGATACCAGTCGCGAACTGGTCATTGCCAATTGGAATGTCGATGTCGTAACGCAACTTTTTTAACGGCTTTGATGTCGATACAGAATACTGCGGCGACATTGCGCCGTCGCAAAAGATTGCTATATGCTATTTAATAAATCTTGTGAACTATTCAAGAACATCGACCTGTGTCATCCTGATGTCAAAGCTGAATTGTGGTTATTTTTTCGACATATTTTTTGAAAGTCGTCAATGCAATCTAAGGTCGATTGTGGCTTGGTTCTGCAATACGTCAGAAAAATTCAACTGCTGGCAATGACAGCAGATTTTGGCGTTGATGTTAAGCCCGAGATTGAAGCAATCGTCAACGATGCTTGCAAATATTTTTTAAATACAGCTGGCGATGATGCATGCACCAATATTCGGATACTTAAAAATGAATTAACGTATCAAGCCAATCTTGCAAGGAAGACTCGGCATGAATACCAGAATGCGCTTAACTATGCGATTGCACTTGTTGGGTTGAGCGAAGTTTAAAACGACCATGTCGGATTGGCTACATGCAACAATTCTTTCTCAAAATCCGTTGAGATGGCGCAACAATGAATCTCGGATCAACGCTTGATCGGTAGCGCTGAAGCCAAGTAAAGGCCGGGCCGGATAGTGATATGCCGGCCCTTTTTTTGCGACTTTGTCGGTCAATCCCTCCTGGTGCACGCGGGCAATCCGCGCCACGCGCCCAAAGAAGCCGACCGATAGCTGGTTTTCGTCCTGCTCGATTTTGAGATTTTTTAGCGTACGGATCTTCTCAAACATGGCGGCCTTCTGCCGTTTGATTCTCCCTTTCTTGCCCCGTAAATTCTTGCGCTGCTTGCGCGCAGCAAAGGGCGCGCCGTCCGGCGCTTGTTGGCTGGCGATGCGCAGCGCCTGGCTGCGGCGCAAGTCCTGGGCAATGCGGCGCGTGACGATGCGGCGCTGACCTGGTTGGAGCTGGGCCAGCAGTGCGCCGGCCCAGGCTTCCAGGGCGTGCAGATCGTCACTCATTCGGGATTAGCTGGCGTCTGCCATTCAGCCAGGAGCGCGTCGCCCGCATAGGCTTGCCAGAATTCGGCGGTATATGCGGGGGTGGGCTGCGGTTCGGCCAGGTGCAATACTTCCAGCCGGCCGGCGCCGGCTGGTTTCACGGCCACTCGCTCGGTCAGCGCCAGCGTGATTTCCAGATCAATCGATTCGGAATTGTTGAAATCGACATTAAAGCCGATACCGGTCTTGCGCAGCTCGGCATTGTCCAGCAGGTCGCGCTGGTGCACCTGCACCCAAGCCAACAGCGGGACCATGAGCGCATCTTCGCTACCGCTGTAGTCGGTGATGATGATGTTCAGCTTATAGCGATACTCAAACGACAGGGAAGCCGTGCCGGTCGCCACGGCGTTGCCGCCGTCCGCAAAGATCAGCAGCTTATCGGGGTTCTGCTGCAATTCGGCGCTGGCGGCGGTCAGGTGCGATCTAAGGCTTTTTGGTTTGTACATGCTCGGCGTCCTCCTGGCAATCAACAGCGGCGTCTACCTTGGCCGCACACATGCCCCACGCGGCCTCTGCGCGCTCCAGGGCAAGAAGCAAGGCGCCGTTAGTTCTGGGCGCTGCCGCCGGCAGGTTGCAGCGCGTGAGCGCTGGGCAGGCGTTGGCGGTAATCGTCGGCGCCGGTGACGGCTGGATGCTCCCACAGGCGGGCAACAGCGTCAGGCAAAGCAGTATCGGCCCAAGTGCGGATCGTTGGATCATCATGTTGAAGGCTTTCAATTAGGTTTTCTCGTTCGGTGAGGGTTGCCGCGATATTGTCGCGGGCGGCTTGCAGCTTGGCGGCGGCCTTCTTGTTCCTGGTCGCCGCTTCCATCAGGGTCTTGAGCGTGTCGTCGCGGTCACGTGTGGCCTGTTCGGCGCGCGCGGCCCGCTCCTTCGCCGCTTTCAGATCGTTGCATTGCACATAGATGACCAGGCCCATCGCACCGACAAGTAGAGCTGATATCAGGCTTTTGACGATCAATTCCATAGGCCGACCCGAGTTCCGCGGCTGTCGATCGTCAGCACCTGGCGGCGTGGCGTCTTGCCTTCGACTGCAATGCCCAGGTGTACCCACACGGCGCCGCCGACGCGCTCATAGATCAGCTGGTCGAATTGCAGATAGGATTTTTCCAGCGCCTGGCAGATCTCCATCGGCGTGCCGAATGCCGGCGCCGTAAAGTCGCAGGCCAGGCCGTCCAGGTGCGCGCTGTTGCCGGCGCCGCCGACTGCCCGGTTCAGCGACTGGCAGCGGTAGCCGCTGGAAATGATGATTGCCGCGCCGGCCAGCTCCAGTCGCACCAGCTCGTTAAACTTCGCCAGGCGCCGCAGGTTGGCGACGACGGCCGGCGCCGGCGTGTTGTCGATAGAGAGGGAGCGCGCCTTATCGCTGCGCGTGAATTCTTCCAGCGTGAAATGCGTGGTCAGTGGTGTGGCGGTTGTCATTGAAATCCCCGAATAATGTTAGCGACGTTGCCCTGAGCGCGATGCACCAGGATGCATAAGGTCAAAGCGATAGCGGTTTGACCGAAGGAGGGATGACCTTGGCCCAGCAGGATCTCCAGGGCGCTGGTGCCGGTGGCAACAATCAGCAACCAGGCCACCAGGGAAATATGCAAGCGGTGGTTCGCCAAGCCACGCCGGTAGCACAGCAACCGCAGGCAGGTGCTGGCGTAGGAAAGCAGAGCCAGCAAGGTCAAATATTTAGTCATGGCCGCCACCTTTGCGCAGCCAGGCCGGCAGCTCAATGGTTTTAATCAGGTCGATACCGTGCAGCGTCAGGGCAATGGCGGCCGCCGACGCGAAGAAGGCGGCCACGCCCGATTGCTTCAACGGGGTATTGCTGATGACCTCCGGCGCGGCCAGGTAGCCAATTGCCAGGGAAATGACCATGTACGCCAGGCGTTGCAGGACCGGCAGGTTCTTGCTGGAGATCGCCACCAGCGTGGCGCCGGCGAAAGCGCCAATCAGCGCGTTACCGTCGATGCCAGGAAACAGCGTCGACAAGCCGATGCCGGCGGCGCTGGTGACGACCAGGGTGGTGGTGCTGGGTTCTGCCATAGGTAAATGCTCCAATCAATCCCAAAGGTTCACGACTTGGGCGGTTTTAGTAGGGGTTGCGGTAGGTTCTGGCAGGGTTACTAGGAGGCCGTGCGGCAGGATCGGCCCCAGGTCGGCCAGGCCGGGATTGAGTTCCAGCGCTGCCTCGACCACGTTGGCGGTGGCGCCCAGGTGGCGCCAGCACAGCAGGTCCAGCGTGTCATGCTGTTGGGCGCGCACCTGCATCAGATCAGTTCCACCGTAACGTGAGGCCGGCCAATGATGTCCGCGATGGCCCAATGGGCATTACGGCGCTGTTCTTCTGGCGCGTTATCCAGCGCTTCCATCATCTTTTTATCGGACATGGACGACGCGGTGCTGTCAAAGTCGCGGTAGTGCTCGGTGAGATCTGCCTTGGCCCAGCAGTAGACGGCTCGCCGATAATGGGCAATGTTGACGCTTTCACGATTGACCCGGTCCGCCGGCACGGCGGCCAGGCCCGCGAAGCCGGCGGCAATCTGTAATAGCTTCCAGTCGCGCAGCTCCGCATTGACATGCAGGACGGCGGCCACAATCGCCTGGACCAGTCGCGGGCTGGTAACGGTGCCGTCCAGGCGCATGTTGTTGCGCATGTCCTGCAACACAATGTCGGGATAGAAGCCGTCGTTTTCGACGCTGCCCACTTCCGGCAGGGAAGTGCCGGCGCCGGCGGAAGGTGACGCGATAGCAATAAAACTCATTGGGTTAAAAGTAAAAAGTCATCCGTCAATAAATCGGCGGTGGGCGGGCGTCAGAAAGAAATCGCAATGATTCGATCATCGACCCGCGCCGCCGTGCGCCAGGGGGTGCTCGTTTAGCCGGGGACGGCTTTAATCATGCGGGCGCGCAAGCGATCCATCGTTTGTTTCACTCCCACGCCGGGAAACAAGGTCACGGCCCGGTCCATCAGCGCGTGGGCCGCTTCGGCATAGGGCAACTGTGATGCCTTCAATAGTTCGGCGTCGTCACGGTCAAGAACGGCAAGAATCGCGTAAGCATTGGCCTTCAGCAGCTTGGCGCGTGCCTGGTCCGGGGCGTCGCAGTGTTCCGTCAGTTGCTGCACCTGGGCCAGAATCTCGACGGCGGCCACCGGATCGCCGGCCAGCTTGCCCTTGAGGAAGGCGGCGGAAAACTCATCCATCAACATCGTCGGAATATCGCGGTTGAACTGGTCCGGCAAAGTCAACCTGTGGGCGACGGCATAGCGCGCCATCTCGACCGCCCGCGCATACTCGCCGCAGTCGATATGCCACACCAGGAGCGCGGTAAAAACATCGTCCTGGCCGCCGTTGCCCTTTGCCAGTACGCCGTCAATCCAGTCCTGGTACTCGGGTAGCAATGTGGCTTTGACTTCGATCTTGCGTTCCATGGACTGGATCGCGCTCAAGCTGCGGCGGTCGTTCGCCAACTTGTAGAGCATCATTTCGTAGGCGCTGCCGCCGGTCATGCCGCCAGGGGCGGCATCGGCGGCGGCGCGCTCGGCCAGGATGCGGGCCTTGTGGCGCTGTGCAGGAGAAAGATTGTCCACGTTAGGCCACCAGGACGATATTTTCCAGCACGGCGCCCAGGCCCAGATCCTCGACCACATACGCGTCGTTAGACGACTCGTAGTTTTCGATACGGTCGCGCTCGGGCTTCTCGACCACCCGGCGCCGGCGCGCCGACTCTTGCCAGTAAATCGACAGGTTATCGAGGCGGGTAGTAAAAATCGTGTTGTCCGGAAAGAACGGCACGGCGATGGCCGGCAGGCCGCCAATTCTCTTCTGGCTGATGACGATATCGGCCGCTAGCGTCTCGGTCGGTGCCTGCTTGGTGTTCACCAGGGGGAAATACTTGTCGTGCATCAGGTTGCGGCTGACGATCACCACCAGGCCGGTATCTTTCTGATACCAGGGATCGAGCAGATTAATCGCGTCGTACACAGCCGCGTCCAGATTCGCATAGTCGCCGCCGGCGCCGATGACAAGCTTGCCGGCTTCTTTACCTTCATGCATGACGCGCTGCGGCGCCTGTTCGCGGTAATGCTGCAACCAGCCTTTGTTGACGTCCTGGAGCATCGGATTTTTGTCGATATCCGTATCGGCCGCAACGGTGCGACCATGAAAGCCGATCATCATGCGGTCCAGCGCCTGGCGTTGCAAAATGGCGTTAGCCAGGCGCTGCTGGAAATCGGGGAACTTGGCCCAGGCGTCCAAGGTTTGATATTTGACATGCGTATCGAAGTTCGTTTTTTCGCAACGATAGCCCTTGCCGTCCAGGGCGGTCAGGTCGCGGGTCTTGCGGTCGCCCTTGTCGGTATTGGTGCGGCTGGCTGTCGGGCCGGAAACGCCCAGGCCGATCTTTTCGCCCTCCTGTTCGGATACGCCGATGACATTGATGCTCTTCAAAAATTCGCTGGATTCCTGGATTTTGGTTTCCAGCTTTTGCTGCACGCTGGGCGCGACGCCAAAGGTCTTGGCGACGTTGCCGGTGTCGTTCAACTGCGCCAGGCGGGCGGTGTATTTATCGAAGTGAACGCGGGTATTTTTTTTCATGCGGGTGACTCCTGTATGTATGGGGCGGTGTTCGTGTTAGGACGGATTGCCAGGCGCTAATTAAAAGTCGGTTTCCACCAGGTTGTCGCCGCCAGTTGCAGCAGGCCGGTGTGAGTGATTCGCATCGGTGGATTCGACCTGCTGCCGGAATGCCGCGAAGTCTTCGGTCGTCTTCTTCAAGGCGGCTTCCAGCACATCGATGCGGGTCTTTTCTGTCGTGAACTGGTCGGCGCTGTATATGGCATGGGTCGCCAAGGTTTCGACAGTGTCGTTCAGCTCGGTGAAGCGCGCATCGTCGCCGGCGGTCTTGTTAGTAAAGCGGCTCAACAGATTTTTAAGGGTGTCGGACAATTTGATTCCTTCGGTTTCAGGTTGGGGGGCTTCCTCGAATTCCAGCGTTGTTTCTTCCGCCGCCGAAAACAGGTTGCCGGTGTTCTTGGTGGCGAACGATAAAACCTCAGTGCCGAGGCTGGCGGGACTGTCGGTCACGGCCAGGCCGACCAGGTAGGCTTCGCCGGTGTCGGAGAATTTCGGATTGATTTCGATGCTGGTGTAGATTTTCTGGCGCGCCTTGTTCATGGCGACCAGTTCCGGCGTGGGCGAGATCTGCGCATACAACGCCAGCTTCTTGACGCCGCCCAACTCGACTTCCTCGGCTTTGACTGCCGTTACATCGCCATAGGCTTTAAAGGCGCCATCGGCCCAGGTGCTGCGCAGGTGCTCGACCCAGATGCGGGCGCCATACACCTGTGGGTCAAAATTGGCGGCCATCTGTTCAATGAAAGCGCGGTCGATGACACGGCCGTCGGTGGTGGCGCCTTCGACGGCGACGCGGAAGAATTTGGATTTTGGAGCGGTGGAAGTCGTCTTTGCCATGGTGTCGGTATTTGGGAAGTTCGAATACCGCCATGGTCGGCGTTGCTGCGCGTGGAAACAATCGGCAGCGGGTTGATAACAGTCTTACCGACTTTCCGACAGAGGCTTTTACAGGCGTTGCCCTCTACGCTTGCGGCATGTTAATCAAACCTGTCCAAATTAAGCCAGCCAAACGCAGCGCCACGCGCGCGCCAGGCACGCTTGCAAAGCTGGCTGCCGTTACCAACGATCCTGCCGCCATGCGCGACGCCGCCCGCAGCCTGTACTGGCAGGGCTGGCGTATCTCCTCGATTGCCAAACATCTAAAGATCAAACGCAGCACCGTCGCCAGTTGGAAAGAGCGCGACAAGTGGCACTTGTCCACGGCGATCGATCGCGTGGAAGGGCAGATCGAAGCGCGCATGGTCCAGCTGGTCGGCAAGGAAGTCAAGACCGGCAGCGATTTCAAGGAAATCGACTTACTGACGCGCTCCCTGGTGCAAATGTCGCGCAAGCGTCGCTATGACGGCGGCGGCAACGAGGCGGATCTCAATCCGAACCTGGACAAGCGTAACGCTGAACCAAAGAAGAAGCCGACCCGCAACGAATTCAGCGAAGAACAGCAGAGCCAGCTACTCGATGCTTTCCGCGATTCGCTGTTCGATTATCAGAAAGTCTGGTATCGCAACGGCCATGAGCGCACGCGCATCATCCTGAAATCGCGCCAGATCGGCGCGACCTGGTATTTCGCCCGCGAGGCGCTGGCCGACGCGCTGGCGACCGGCCGTAATCAGATTTTTCTATCAGCATCGAAGGCACAGGCCCACGTCTTCAAGCAGTACATCGTCCAGTTCGCCAAGTCGGCGGCTGGCGTGGAGCTGTCCGGCGACCCGATTGTGCTGCCGAACGGCGCGCACCTGTATTTCCTGGGGACCAGCGCCAGGACCGCCCAGGGCTATCACGGCAATTTCTATTTTGACGAATTTTTCTGGACCCACAATTTTACCGAGCTGAACAAGGTGGCGTCAGGGATGGCGATTCAGAAGAAATGGCGTAAAACCTATTTTTCGACGCCGTCATCGATGAATCACCAGGCGTACCCGTTCTGGACAGGTAAGGAATTTAGCGACCGGCTCCAGAAGGCAAAAAAGGCCAAGATCGATATCTCACACCTGAAGCTGTCCAGCGGCTTTACGGGTGAGGACAAGATCTGGCGCCAGATCGTGACCATCCTGGACGCCGAGGCCGGCGGCTGCAATCTGTTCGACCTCGATCATCTGCGCGACTACGAATACAGCCCCGACCAGTTCGACAACCTGCTGATGTGTAATTTTATCGACGACACCAAGTCGATATTTCCGCTGGCCGAGCTGGAAGCCTGCATGGTCGATTCCTGGGAGGTGTGGGAAGACGTCAAGCAGTTTGCAGAGCGGCCGTTTGGCTATCGGCCGGTCTGGATCGGCTACGACCCCTCGCTGTCGGGTGACAGCGCCGGCTGCGTGGTGCTGGCGCCGCCGCTGGTCGCCGGCGGCAAGTTCCGCGTACTAGAGCGCCACCAATGGCGCGGCATGGACTTTGCCGCCCAGGCGGAAGCCATCCGGCAAATGAGCTTGCGCTACAACGTCGAGTATATCGGCATCGATACCACCGGTATGGGTATCGGCGTTTTCCCCATCGTAAAACAGTTCTTCCCTGGCGCCACCGCGATCAACTATTCGCCCGAAGTCAAAACCCGCATGGTGCTGAAGGCCAAGGACGTCATCAGCAAGGGCCGTCTCGAATTCGACGCCGGCGCCACCGACCTGTCGGCGGCCTTCATGGCAATCCGCAAAACCATTACCGCCAGCGGCCGGCACGTCACTTTCGACGCCGGCCGCACCGCCGAGACAGGTCACGCCGACTTGGCCTGGGCTTGCATGCACGCGCTCGATCACGAACCGATAGAAGGCGTATCGGAAAGCACCACCTCATTTATGGAGATTTTTACATCATGAAGAAACAGCGATTTAAACAGGTACGGCAGCACGCGACGGCGCCGCCGGCGGCCGCCGTGCCAGCGGCACAGGGCGCCCCATCCGTCGAAGCGTTTTCGTTTGGCGACCCGACGCCGGTGCTGGATCACGCCGACATTATGGAAAGCTTGGAGTGCTGGCTCAATGGCAAGTGGTACGAACCACCCATCAGCTGGCAAGGGCTGGCAAAGTCGTTTAACGCCAGCGTCCACCACAGCAGCGCCATTCACTTCAAAGTCAACATCTTGTCGTCCACATTTGTGCCAAACAAGTATCTGTCGTTGGCGACATTTAAACGCCTTGCGCTGGATTTCCAGATCTTTGGCAATGCCTATCCAGAAAAGCGCAGCAGCCGCACAGGGCGGCTGGTGGAGCTGAAGCATTCCCTTGCGAAGTACACGCGGCGCGGGCGGGATCTGGATAACTATTTTTTTGTGCCTGGCTGGCAGCAAGAACATGAGTTTGCCAAGGGTGCCGTATTCCACCTGATGGACCCGGATGTGAACCAGGAGGTGTACGGATTGCCGCAGTACCTGTCTGCCTTGCAGTCGGCCTGGCTCAATGAATCGGCCACGCTGTTCCGTCGCAAGTATTACAAGAACGGCTCTCACGCTGGTTTCATCCTCTACATGACCGACGCGGCCCAGAACATCAAGGATGTGGACAACATGCGCAATGCTTTGAAGGACAGCAAGGGGCCGGGCAATTTTCGTAACGTCTTCATGTACGCACCAGGTGGCAAGAAAGACGGCATCCAGATCCTGCCGGTGTCCGAGGTCGCGGCCAAGGATGAGTTTTTCAATATCAAGGGCGTGACCAGGGACGACCTGCTAGCCGCGCACCGCGTGCCGCCGCAGTTGATGGGGATCATGCCGAGCAATGCCGGCGGCTTCGGCGCCGTGGAGCCAGCGGCCCGCGTGTTTGCCCGTAACGAGCTGGTGCCGCTGCAATCGCAATTTTTAATGCTTAACGAATGGATGGGAGAAGAGGTCGTGAAATTTGAAGAATACACATTGGGGAACATGGAAGGGAAGACAGCATGAGCGACGTAGCCGACCGCGCCGAGTGGCGCATCGCCCAGGACATCAAGGCAGCCATGGCGCACGCACGTAAGACGCCCCAGCTGGAGGCGGACGGGCATTGCTTCTATTGCGATGACGCTGTTGCCCACGGGGCGCTGTTCTGCAATACGGATTGCCGGGACGACTACCAGAAGGAACAGGAGGCGCTCAGGCGCGCCGGACGCTGACGGCACACCTGCCCCGCTGCCATGTTGTTACGGCAGCGCCTGCGTCGTCTCAGGCCGCTTTGCGCGGCTTTTTTACGCCCTGGCATTGTTGCCTTGCCATGAAAAAGACCGTCGACCGTGACCTTTCAATCGCAGTCCCCCCACGCCTGCCCTGGAGGTTAAATGCATTGGTTTTAACGCAGTTCGCAAAAACGCCAAGTCTCCAAGCCGTGCGGGGTTCGCGGGGAAATCGGGTGCAACGGGTTAACGCAAAATGACGCATTTTGCTCCGAAATACTGGGCGCTTATAACGTAATCACTGCTTGCCGAGGTTTTTATCCAGAAATTTTTCGACACGTGACCAAAAATCGACGTTGTTTTTCTCTAGTCGCCAGCCATGTCCTTCTTCTGGGTACTCGACCCATTCCACATTCGGATTTGTCGCCTTGACCGCATCACGGAATTTTGTTCCGTGTACCAGAGGAACGCGTTCATCAGAACCACCATAGGCCAGGAGCAAAGGTTGCTTTATACGCGTTGCATTTGTCAGTGGCGATGTAGCTTTTAATTGTGCCGCATCCTTTTCTTGATCACCGACTAGAAGTGGCATGCCGTATTTCAGATATTCGTTCGAAGTATCGTTCCAGTTAACGTCATACATCAGATTGATATCGGTCACGCCAACCCATTCGAATCCGCAGCGATATAGGCTCGGGTCATTGATGAGCCCCATCAAGGTGGCATAACCGCCGTAGCTGGCGCCAGCGATACAAATGCGCTTCGGATCGGCAATTCCTTGCACAATAGCCCACTTGGTGCCATCTGCAATGTCGTCTTGCATAGCAAGTCCCCATTGCCTCCATCCTGCCTTGAAATGTTTCCAGCCGAAGCCGGTACTGCCTCGATATTCAGGTTCAAGTACGACATAGCCACGTGATGCCAGGAACTGCACCTCGCGGTTCCAGTCCCACGAGCCACCGCGCACGTAAGGACCGCCATGCACAAGCACCACCATCGGCAGATTTTTCCTCTCTGTTCCTTTGGGCATGGTCAGATAAGCTGGAATTTCCAAGCCATCGCGTGCTTTATAACGCACCATATCCTTGGTCGACATTTGTTCCGCCTTGATCTGCGGCATCGAATTTCCCAGTATCGTCAATTTTTTAGATGCGCTGTCATACAAAAAGGAAACTACAGGTTGCGCATCGGAAAATGACTGTATCAGCACAAAAGGCGTTTCAGGGTGATAGGCAACACTGATCTGATTGACCGTCGATGGCAACAAATCATTCACAGCCTTTTGTATCGCCTGCATTTCTGGGTCGAACCATTTGGTGTCATTGGCGTCGGTTTCAAAACGCACGCCTAGAATTTTCTTATCGTTGGAGACAATAGACCCAGAAAAATCATAATCCTTGAGCGACACCAGAGGCTCAGGATCAATGCTGTTTTTTTTCAGATCGTAGCGATACAAGGAAATTTTATCCGTCCCATTGCGCGAAGTAACGTATAGCGCACCGTCGGGTCCCAAAAAAGACGGCGCAAATCCTGTGCCATCATAGGCATTGAATTCGGCCAGTTTGCGCCATTTTTCCTGGCTTGAACCGCGATAGAAAACAGATTCCATATCACCGTCAATAGTGGTCGCCGCTCGTACTTCTCCCTTGCGATCTATGCCCCATCCTGTGGTCACTCCAGGGCGCTCCACCGTCGTATAGTGACCTGTTTTGGTATTGAGGCGTAGCAAATTTGCTGCCTGAATTTTCTTGTTTTTCACCCCACTATAGTTGATATCAAATTGACAGACATAAATGTCGTCAGAATCATAAATCGACGAGCAAAAAAATGTATTGGCGGGCAAAATGCTATGTACTGTGCTGCTGCGTACCGCTAATAGCTGGAAAGAGCGCTCCACAAGCTGCCGAAACTCTGTGCCGTCGCGATTGATCGCATAGAGACCTGAACCTTGATGCTGATCGCCAACACCTACAGAGCGATCACCTGCTTCAAATACCAATCGGTCATTATTTACCCAATGAAATTGACTGATATCTGCATCATCGAAACTGGCGAGCACTTTAGGCGTAGGCTGAGTAACATCCATTACGCCAAGACGCACATAACCACCTTTGGCTGGAACCAGCATCGCCACATAGCGTCCGTTCGGGGACAACTGAGCGCTGCTGAAAGCAGAATTCTCGAAGAAACTTTGAACACTAGGCGGACTGGCGGCATAAGCCACATTAGCTGTTCCAAAAACAAACACGGAAAATATAATCGCTAACGGAAAACGCCAGCTTTTTTGCATGGTACGAAAAGACATTCGCCATTCCTTTGATGAATTTCTAGTTAAAAATCCGAAATCCTTAACTACCGATTTCGCGTATACAACTAAACACTAACCGCCTCTAAATTCCATCTGTCCGCAATCGTCCCAGACTTGCTGCTAGCCTCAATCTCGCGGTTTGCCAGTTGGTCAGCGACAAGATGCGCTGCTGCTGCGCACTTGCCAGATCGCTCTGCGCCTTGAGCAATTCCAGGATGTTGCCGACGCCGGCCTTGTAGCGTCCCTTTGCCACATCGAAGGATTGGCGGGCGCTACGTAGCAGGATATCAGTGCTTCTCAGGTTCTCGGCTTCAGTGCGTAGCGCCTGATTGCTTTTCCAGACCTCCAGCATGACCTGCTGTTCAACATTCGCCAGTTCGGCTTCCTTGCTTTCGGCTTGAGCCTCCGCGCCGCGTACCTTGTATTTGGTGCTGAAGCCATCAGTCAGCGGTATGTTAAGCCGCAAACCGATGCTGCGACTGGTAATTGTTTGCTGAGACGACACTTGCGTGATCGGAGTATCGCTACGGTCGCCAGTGGCGAACAGCGACAGCGTCGGCCGTCCCTCGGCGCGGGAGGCATCGATCTGTGCTTGTGCTGCCTTCAATTGTGCTTGCGCCGCCAGGATCTTCGGATGGGTGCGCACTGTTTCGGCAATCAGATCGTCCACCGCTTGCTGCAGCAGCGGCGCATCAGCGGCATCTCCGAGCACGGCTAGCGTCAACGGTGTATTGGGGCGCAAGCCCATGACGATTGCCAGGCTGCCCAGCGCATTCTGTAGATCGCCAGCGGCTTGCGCCCGCTTCAGGCTGGCCTGGGCGTAGGACGTCTGCGCTTGCAATTTGTCGGCCAGGGTGCCGGCACCGGCCAGATATTTTGCCTCGCTGGCCTTGAAACTTTCGGCTGCGGCTTGCTCCGCTTCCGTGGTGGCTGCTAACAACGCCTGGCCGGCCTGAGCATCATAAAAACTCTGTACCGTGCTCAGGAACACCGTTTGCAAGGTGTCGTCCTGGGTGGCGTTGGCAGCGTTGAGCAGTTGCCGTGCGTTTTCCAGGTTGGCGGCGCGCAGGCCGAAGTCATACAGCACCCAACTCAGGTTCAAGTTGACGTCGCTGCTGTTGGCCTTGAGCGTTGAATCGGCTTGCGGAAAGTCGGGATACGTCGTGTGGTTGTTGGCCTTGCTCCAGGTGCCGCCGGCAGTCAACGTCGGTAGATAGGCGGCACGACTGACGCCCACGGTGGCTGCCTGCACTTTGACGTTCGCCCAGGCTTGGCGCGTCTGGGGATTGCCGCATAAAGCGCGCTCGACCGCGTCAAGCAGGGTAAGCGGACGTCGCAGTTGCGCCGCCAGTCCGCAACTGTCTATCGTCGCCGGCATTCGCGCTGGGTTGCCTGACACGTCACCCATGGTGCGCAGTGGATCTGACCAAAGTGATTCGGCATGTACTGGTGCGGATACCGTGAATATCGTGCCGAGAATCGCCACGCTCATCAGTTGTCGTATATGCCTGTTCATGCTTCGGCTTCTAGCGATTCCGTAGCCGGCGGCTGTATTGTCTTTGGAATGAGCACATCCTGGACGACCTTGCCGCCTACCAGGACCACGGCGCGGTCGGCGCTGTTGATTGTCTCGGGCCGGTGCGCCACGATCACTCGCGTGATGTTGAGGGATTTGATTGCCGCATTGACCAGATGTTCGCGTTCGATGTCGAGGTGGCTGGTGGCTTCGTCAAGGAACAAGATTCTCGGCTTCTTGTAAAGCGCACGGGCTAGCAGCACGCGCTGTTTCTGGCCACCGGAGAGGATGGTGCCCATGTCACCGACCAGGGTGTTGTAACCCATCGGCATCGCGGCGACATCCTGGTGAATGGCGGCCAGATGGGCACATTGTTGTATCCAGGCGTGATCTGCCAGCGGGTCGAAGAAACTGATATTGTCGGCAATGGAGCCAGCAAACAACACGTCATCCTGCAGCACGGTGCCAACCATCCGGCGGAGGGTATCCAGGCCGACCTGATGGACGCTCTGACCGCCGATCAAGACTTCGCCTTCCGATGGCGGCAGCACCCCCAGTAAGATATTGATCAGAGTGGTCTTGCCGCCGCCAGACGGACCGACAATAGCGACCGATTCGCCGGCGCTGATCTGTACAGAAACGCCGTCCAGTACATAGGGTTCCTGCTCGGCGTAGCGGAAGCGCAAGCCACGCACCTCCAGCGACGGCGCCAGCGACGCATCACGCTCATCCAGGTTGCGGCCATGGGTCGTTTCAGGCTGATGCAGCACGATATCGGCCAGACGCTCCCCCTGCAACTGCAGCATCTTGACGTCGACAAATTTGTCGATCAAGGAACTGACGCGGCTGTCGAACTGGCCTTTGTAGGCATTGAAGGCCATCAGCACGCCCACCGTAAAATTGCCGTCCATGACCAGCCTGGCACCGAGCCAGATAATCAGGATATTTTCGAGGCCGAACAATACGCCGTTGAGCGATTTGTAAAGCAAGCTGAGTTTCTGCGTGCGCAGGTCGGCATTGATCTGGTCCACCAGCAAAGACAGCCAGCTGGAGCGGCGCTCATCCTGGCGCTGAAATAGTTTAATTGTCTTGACGCCGCGTATAGTTTCCAGGAAGTGGCTCTGCTGCTTGGCAGCGTGAATGATCTGTTCTTCAGTGGCATGCCGCAACGGTGCGAACCAGGCCCAGCGCCCAAGACCGTACAAGGCCATGGCACCAATCGCAATCCATGTCAGCATCGGACTATAAACGAACATCAGCACCAGCGTGACAATGGTCATCACTCCGTCCAGGATCGCCTCAAGGAAGGAGGTCGTCAGGGTGTGCTGGATAATGCCCACTGAGCCAAAGCGCGAGACCACATCGCCCAGATGGCGCTTCTCGAAATAGGCTACCGGCAGCCGCAGCAAGTGCGTAAAAACATTGGCCTGCCATTGCACGTTGAGGGTAGTGCTCATGTACATCAGCACCCAGCTGCGGGCGATACTGATAGCCTGCTGCATCAGCATCAATAGGCCGAAGCCCAGCGCCAAAGTCGTCAGCAGGTCGCGGTCGGCAGACACCAATACGTTATCGATCACCCATTGCAGGAAAAACGGGCTAACGACAGCAAAGATTTCCAGCGCTGCCGACAGCAGCAAGATCTGGCCGAAAGAGCGGTACAAGCCGGTGACGCGTCCCAGCAAGCTACGCAACCGGACGGTCTGCTTTTCTTCCACCTTCTTGAAACCTGGATTCGGCCACAGCTCCAGGGCCACCCCCGTAAAAGCCTTCCCGACTTCCTCCATGGACTGCTTGCGGATGCCGAAGGCAGGATCGTAGATTGTCACCGAGCGCGTACCGACTTCTTGCAGCACGACAAAGTGATTGAAATTCCAATGCAGGATACAAGGCAACTTGAGCTGTCCCAGATCCTCAATATCGAGTTTTAGCGGACGCGTCGCCAGCTCCAACTGAGTGGCAATGCTGATCAGGTTGCCGAGGGTGGCGCCCTTGAGCGAAATGGGGAATCTGCGGCGCAAGGTCGTTAGGTCGGTGCGATAGCCGTGATAACCTGCCACCATACCGAGGCAGGCCAGACCGCATTCGGTGGCCTCGGTTTGCAGCATCAGCGGAAATTTTGCGTTAAAGCCGAACGAGAGTCTATCAAGCATGGTCAGAGTTTGCCGGTGAGGCTGTAAAGCGGCTCCAGTACCCATTCGTAGAGGTGGAGTTTTTCTTGTTGGACGTCGGCGTCGAGCAGCATGCCGGCTTGCAGCGCTTGCGGCCGCCCGTAGGCAGTGACCTGCTGAGAGGCGAGATTCACGGTAATGCGGTACATCGGCTCGGTGTTGTTGCCGCCTGCCGGTGTGCCGATGGCATTCAATTCATTATTGGGCAATGCGGTCCTGGCGACCGATTCGACCACACCTTTTTGATGGCCGAATTTCTGGTAGGGATACGCCTGGTAGCGGATCAGCACTTGGTCGCCGGGACGCACGAAACCGATGGCACGGCTGGGCGCGTATAGCTCTGCGCGTAAGGTGGCGCCAGCAGGCACGATGCTAACCAGGGGGCGATTGCCATCGACCGCCTGACCGGCGTCGGCGATCACGGCGGTGGCGATACCGGCTTCCGGGGCGGTAACGACAATGCGACGCTTGGCTTCACTTTCGGTCAATTCCTGGCCGGTGCTGGTGAGGGTACGGTCGATCTGCGCCAGCTGGTTCTGGTGCTTGAGCGACAGACCGCTCAGCTCGGTCTGTTGCGTCGACAATTCGCGCCCGACGCTGATGCGGTCGCGCTCCAGGCTCTGCTGGCGGTTTTTCTGGTCGAGCAGATCTTCTTGCTTTTGCTGAAATTGCTCTTTGGAGATGTAGTCTTGCTGCAGCAGACCCTCATAGCGTTGTAAAGTTTCCACAGCCAGCCTGACGCGGTCCTGCTGGCCGGCGATCTGATTATCCAACTTGGCGAGTTCATTAGCCAGGCCGCCAATTTTATTGTTAAGTCCGCTACGTTCTTCCAATTGCAATTGCCGGGTCTTCTGCAGTTCGTCGCGCAGGCTGGCCTGGCGCTGTTCGACTTGGCTGCTGATGGCGGCTTGTGTCGCACCTTGTGTGCTGCTTTGTCGTTCGCTCGACAGCACATACAACACGTCGCCGGCCTTGACCTGCTGGCCCTCTTTAACGTGTTGTTCGATGATGATACCGGTCTGCGGCACATAGATTTTGATCAAACCAGTATTCGGGATCAGTTGTCCGCTGACCGTACTGTGTTTGGTATAGCTGCCCCATGCCAGAAATGCGCAGACAATCGACGCCAACATAACGGCGAATGTCGTCAGGAGTGTGAAGGAAATTGGGCGTATCAGAATGATATCGCCGAGCCACTTGGTCTGTTGAGCGGCAAGAGCCTGTTCGCGGAATAAAGACATTCTTGTTTTGATCTTGGCGATGAACTTTTGCCGGGAGGCATAAAAGCCATAACGGAGCAGTCAAAACGAAATTCTCGAAATTTTCCTGAACTGACAGCCATCAAAATAGATTGATGCACTGTCAGTACCATCAATTTAACTGGCAATACACGTCAAGTGTTCAATTCAATGTGTTATCGAATTTTGACAATATTTGCTTACCAGACACCTAATTGATTATTGCAGCAGATGGAAAGTCATGCCGCCACCCAAGCAACCGCCAAACGCTCCGAGACCCATTCCCGCAAAGCCACCGAGGGAACCTGCGATTGCACCACCAATTGCGCCACTCAAACAACCGCTTCCGCTAAAACTTACGCCAACACCACCAATTAAACCACCAGATACCATTTCAACTTCTTGTGCTGTCATTGTTTGCATTTTTATTCCCTTTTAAAGTAAAAAAGACTGCCATTACAACAAAAAAAACAACTGATGAAGTAACCACATGCGACCAACCCAAAAATTGGACTTGGAAGAAATAGTTAAGAACGGATGCAATCACTGCAAAAATCACTGTAGAGATTAGAGCTTGTCGGACTATCATTTTTACCACCTATTAAAAATGTTACATCAATGACTACAAATCTCATCGAAAGAGATCTGCATACGCATTGCATGCCCAATTACATTTCCACTGTAGAACGGACCATTAACAGCGCGAGCCGATAAATATTATCGCAATTCATTATGGGCAGTAATTGCATTTTCTAAAAAATACATGTTCTCAGACGAGGTAAGCCACCTTGCTAATCAAACCATTAAAGCCCAATTAGTAAAATAAAAAATCTAACTCCGAGTGTTAAATCTCATGCTCAAACTGTAAATTTCGATGCCATTACAACATGCATTTTTAATTTTTGCACCTGTTAATTTTGACAGGTGCAATTTACTTGACTAACAGCAATTAAATGTGGAAATTTCGCTTTAATGACAAGCAAAATGAAGTACTTTCTAGAGCCAAGAGTTGGCAACAATTGGTAGTTGCAAGGTAACCCCGCTGTCAAAATCGTTTTCCCCTTATTTTCCAAGTCGGGTTATACTTTTTGCCGGTTACAAGTACAACCTGTTGTATTTCCCCACCGACAGATGAAAATATCCTGCCTCATTGCCAACTTCAACCAGCTTGCGACACCGCAGCTGCGATGGCGTCCCTAATCTAAGGTTCGTGGCACCAAGACCACACTTTGCGCCCTGTATAATCCAGGGCTAAATTAGTGTTGTCCCTCATTTTTGACCAGCGCCTAATAAACCGGATAAGTTACCGGATAAAAAACCAGGACTCGGGACGCACTACCCAACAAAATCAATGGGTTAGAACCAATATGCTACTAATGATCGACAACTACGATTCCTTCACCTATAACCTGGTGCAATACTTCGGGGAACTTGGCGAAGATGTCCGTACTTTCCGCAATGACGAAATCACACTCGATGAAATCAATGCCCTGAGACCTGATCGCATCTGCCTGTCGCCCGGCCCCTGCAGCCCGAAGGAAGCGGGGATCTGCGTCGATCTGCTGCAGCAGTTCGCCGGCAAGCTGCCCATCCTCGGCGTCTGCCTCGGCCACCAGGCCATCGGCGAAGCATTCGGCGGCAAGGTGATCCGCGCCCAGCAAGTCATGCATGGCAAGACCTCGCCGATCAACCATACCGGCGTCGGCGTCTTCAAGGATTTGCCTAACCCGTTTACCGTGATCCGCTACCACTCGCTGGCGATCGAGCGCGCTTCGATCCCTGCTTGCCTGGAAATCACCGCCTGGACCGAAGACGGCGAAATCATGGGCGTGCGCCACAAGGATTACGATATCGAGGGTGTGCAGTTTCACCCGGAATCGATCTTGTCGGAACATGGCCATGCGCTGCTGCGCAACTTCGTCCAGCGCACAGCCTGAAGCGGCGCTAGCCGCTCGCCGGCGCCTGCTCTGGCGGCGCCGTCTTTCTCATTCCCGGTAAGGACATCATGCCAATCACCGACCAAGAAGCGCTCTTGCGCTGCATCGAACACCGCGAAATCTTCCACGACGAAATGCTGTCGCTGTTCCGCCGCATCATGAAGGGCGAAATGTCGCCGCTGATGATTGCGGCGCTGACCATGGGCTTGCGCGTCAAGAAGGAAACCATAGGCGAAATCGCCGCCGCCGCGCAAGTCATGCGCGAGTTCGCCACGCCTGTACCCTGCCGCGACACCAGCAACCTGGTGGATATCGTCGGCACCGGCGGCGACGGCGCGCAAACCTTCAATATCTCCACCGCCTCCATGTTCGTGGCCGCCGCCGCCGGCGCGCGCGTCGCCAAGCATGGCGGGCGCAGCGTCTCCTCCTCGTCCGGCAGCGCCGACGTGCTGGAATCGTTCGGCGCCAATATCAACCTGACGCCGGCCCAGGTGGCGCAATCGATAGAACAGACCGGCATCGGCTTCATGTTCGCGCCCAACCACCATGCGGCGATGAAACACGCGGCACCGGTGCGCAAGGAGCTGGGCGTGCGCACCATTTTCAATATCCTGGGACCGCTCACCAACCCGGCCGGCGCGCCGAATATCCTGATGGGCGTATTCCATGCCGACTTGGTCGGTATCCAGGTGCGGGTCCTGCAGCGGCTCGGCGCGCAGCATGCAATCGTGGTCTGGGGCCGCGACAACATGGATGAAGTCTCGCTTGGCGCCGGCACCATGGTCGGCGAACTGGTCAACGGCGAAATCCGCGAATATGAAATCCATCCGGAAGATTTCGGCCTGCAGATGATCGCCAGCCGCAACCTGAAAGTATCCAACTCGGCCGAATCGAAAGAAAAAGTGCTGGAAGCGCTACAAGACCAGCCGGGCGCGGCGCGCGATATCGTCGCCATCAATGCCGGCGCCGCTTTGTATGCGGCCGGCGTCGCCAGTTCGATCGCCGATGGCCTGGAGAAAGCCCGCGCGGTAATCGCTTCCGGCGCCGCCAAAGCCAAACTCGATCAGTTCGTGCAAGCCACGCAAACCATCGCCGCCGCCGGCTGATCGTCATCATCAACAACAAGACCGTAGCAAGGGATAGGACCATGTCTGATATTTTGAACAAAATTCTCGACGTCAAAGCGGATGAAGTCGCTGCGGCAAAAAAACAGCAAGACTTCGCCAGCCTGCGGCGTGAAGTGGAATCCGACGCCGAGGCGCGCGCCGCCCTGCGCGGCTACGAAGCCGCGCTGCGTGCAAAAATCACGGCAGGACACGCCGGCGTGATCGCCGAAGTCAAGAAGGCCTCGCCTTCCAAGGGCGTGATCCGCGCCGACTTCCACCCGGCCGAGATCGCCGTCGACTACGCTGCCCATGGCGCGGCCTGCTTGTCAGTGCTTACCGACATCCAGTTTTTCCAGGGCGCGCCGGCTTACCTGCAGCAAGCACGCGCCGCCTGCAGCTTGCCGGCGCTGCGCAAGGATTTCATGATCGATCCGTATCAGGTCTACCAGGCGCGTTCCTGGGGCGCCGACGCCATCCTGCTGATTGTGGCCGCGCTGGACCATGGCTTGATGGCGGAGTTGGAAGCGGTCGCGCATGAGCTGGGCATGAGCGTGCTGGTGGAAGTGCACAACGCCGAAGAGCTGAATGCGGCCTTGAAACTGAAGACCAATCTGCTCGGCATCAACAACCGTAATCTGCGCACGTTTGAAACCTCGCTGCAGACCACGCTGGACCTGCTGCCGCACATTACCCCGGACAAGCTGGTGGTCACCGAATCCGGCATCCACAGCAAAGACGACGTCAAGCGCATGCGCGACGCCAATGTCCACGCCTTCCTGGTGGGCGAAGCCTTCATGCGGGCGGAACACCCGGGCGTCGAACTGGCTCGTCTGTTCGATAACTGAAGCTGCAAGACCAGCACTTAGAACGCCGGAATCAAGGATCCCTTGAATTCGGCTTCAATGAATTTTCGCACTTCTTCTGACTGATAAGCCTTGACCAGTTTTTTCACCCAAGGCTTATCCTTGTCTTCCGCCCGCGTGACGATCAGGTTGGCATACGGCCCCTTGGCATCTTCCACTGCAATCGCATCGCGCTGCAGCGACAGCCCCGCCTTCACCGCATAGTCGTTATTCACCGAAGCCGCAGCCAGATCGTCCAGCGAGCGCGGCAGCTGCGCCGCGTCCAGTTCCACCAGCTTGAGTTTCTTCGGATTGGCAATCACATCCAGCGGCGTCGCGTTGACGCCGTTCTCGCCGACGCCCGGCTTCAGTTTGATCAGACCGGCTTTCTGCAACAGCAGCAGCGCCCGGTTGCCGTTGGAGGGATCGTTCTGGATGCCGATGCTGGCGCCCGCCGGCAACTGATCGACCGTCTTGTATTTCTTCGAATAGATGCCCAGCGGCGCCGTGATGGTCAGGCCGACCGGCACGATCTTGTAGCCGCGCGCCTTGATCTGGCTGTCGAGGAAAGGCTTGTGCTGGAAGGCGTTGGCGTCCAGGTCGCCGGCCGCCAGCGCTTCATTCGGCTGCAGATAGTCACTAAAGGTGATCAGCTGGATCTCCAGGCCCTCGCGCGCCGCCACCTTCTTTACCACTTCAAAAGTCTGCTCGGCGTTGCCGACCGAAACGCCGATCTTGATCCTGCTCTTGTCCTGTGC
This sequence comes from Collimonas sp. PA-H2, assembly GCF_002564105.1. Lineage (NCBI taxonomy): Bacteria > Pseudomonadati > Pseudomonadota > Betaproteobacteria > Burkholderiales > Oxalobacteraceae > Collimonas > Collimonas sp. PA-H2. The sequence continues at coordinate 3,198,346 of NZ_PDBX01000001.1, read as the reverse complement.
ATGGGCGGCGATGGCGCTGGCCGCCAGTAGTAAAACCGGTAATGTCTTGACGATGAAACGACGCATTTTTTCTCCGTAGCGATGTGGCGGCAACAAACTGAATGACGATCTTCACACATCCGCGGGCGATCGCTAAGGAACGATTTTGCATGTCGATATATCTCAACTATCGATTGATTGATACCTATTCCTGTTTGCGGCATATAATAATTTTGCCAATCAAGCAAGCCGGATCAGGCCTGCCGGCCTAAACGACAGTTACGAGCGAAGTACTTTTGGAGGTTTTCGATGCGCGCTATATACAAAGTGGTTACCGCAACCTGCTTCAGTTTGTCCATCGTAGGCGGAGGGGCAATGGCCGCCGACCCGCCCAAGCAATATTCCGTGCGCGATTTCTTCAGGAATCCCGAACAAGCCGGTTTCCAGCTTTCCCCTAACGGCAAATACGTCAGCTTCATGCAGCCGTGGCAAGGCCGCATGAACATCTTTATCAGGACCGTCGGCTCGGAGGCGCCGCCGCTGCGCATCACTTCCGAAAAAGACCGCGACATCAGCGGCTATTTCTGGAAGGGCGACGATCGCATCCTGTTCGCCAAGGATTTCGGCGGTGACGAGAATTTCCACGTGGTGTCGGTCGGCCGTGACGGCAAGGATCTCAAGGACCTGACGCCCTACCCCAAGGTGCGCGCCCAGATCGTCGACGACCTGGAAGACGACAAGGATGAGATCCTGGTCAGCCACAACAAGCGCAACGCCGAGGTGTTCGACGTCTACCGCATCAACGTCAAGACCGGCGCCGAAAAGCTGGTGGCCAAGAATCCCGGCACCATCCAGGCCTGGATCACCGACCACGACGGCAAGGTGCGCGCCGCCACCACTTCCGACGGCGTCAACACCAGCCTGCTGTACCGCGCCAGCGAAAGCGCGCCGTTCAAGACCATCCTGACCACCTCGTTCAAGGATTCGGTCAGCCCGCTGTTTTTCACCTTCGACAACAAGAAACTGTACGTCTCCTCGAACCTGGGCCGCGACAAGCAAGCCATCGTGATCTTCAATCCGGAAACCGCCAAGGAAGAAGAACTGCTGTATGAAAACCCGGAAGTCGATGTCGACGGCCTGTCCTATTCGAAGAAACGCAAGGTGCTGACGGAAATCAGCTACACCACCTGGAAGGCCGAGCAGAAATTCCTCGATCCGCAAAGTGAAGCCTTGCACAAGACCCTGCAGGAAAAACTGCCTGGCTACGAAGTCATCACGCAGTCGCACACCAAGGATGAGTCGAAGTGGATCGTAGCCGCCTACAACGACCGCACCCAGGGCAGCCGCTATCTGTTCGACAGCAAGAGCGGCAAGTTGACCAAGCTGGCCGACATCAATCCGGCCATCGCGGAAAAGGACATGGCGGAAATGAAAGCGGTGCAGTACAAGGCGCGCGACGGCTTGCTGATCAACGGCTACCTGACCCTGCCTCAGGGCAAGGATCCTAAGAACCTGCCTGTGATCATCAACCCGCACGGCGGCCCTTGGGCGCGCGATGTGTGGGGCTACAACCCGGAAGTGCAGCTGCTCGCCAACCGCGGCTATGCGGTATTACAGGTCAACTACCGCGGCTCCACCGGCTACGGCCGCAAGTTCTGGGAAGCGTCTTTCAAGCAATGGGGCAAGACCATGCAGGATGACCTTAGCGATGGCGTGCAATGGCTGGTCACGCAAGGCATAGCCGATCCCAAGCGGGTGGCGATCTATGGCGGCTCCTACGGCGGCTATGCGACGCTGGCGGGCGTCACCTTTACGCCGGAGCTGTATGCGGCGGCGGTCGACTATGTCGGCGTCTCCAACCTGTTCACTTTCATGAACACCATCCCGCCTTACTGGAAGCCCTTCCTCGACCAGATGCATGAGATGGTCGGCGATCCTGAGAAAGACAAAGCCTTGCTGAGCTCGGCCTCGCCGGCATTGCATACCGACCGCATCAAGACGCCGCTATTCGTTGCGCAAGGCGCCAACGATCCGCGCGTCAACAAGGCTGAATCGGACCAGATCGTGGAGAGCCTGCGCAAGCGCGGCGTGCCGGTGGAATACATGGTGAAGGACAATGAAGGCCACGGCTTCCACAACGAAGAAAACCGCTTCGACTTTTATACAGCGATGGAAGGCTTCCTGGCCAAGCACCTGACGCCGCAATAAACGTCAACGCATTACTTTACTTGATATGGAAAGCGCGGGCGCCGGCAGCGGCGGCCCGCTTTTTTTTCGCCACACAAGGTAACAATCAAAGCGCTGCAACATCCCCGGCAAGAATCGATACCCCGACAGACTTTAGATACTGTTTCTTCGCATATACCTATTTATAGAGCGCGGAATGACTAAGGTTTAGTACGTTTACTAAACAAATAAATCTAACAAATGTAAAATAAATCCTTATATATCAGCTAGTTATGCAAGTTTATTTAAGGAATATTTGTAAATTTCATTTTTTTACTATACATTAATACTCACAAAACATCCTTGAGCTCCGGCGGCATGAAGCACGACAGCGCGATCAGCTGGATCTCAAGCAAATGCAGGCGCCGCAGCGGCAGCCTGCAAACAAGGAGGAGAGAATGCGAGCAACGATCCGCGATATCGCACTGGCTGCCAATGTATCCATCGGCACCGTGTCGCGCGCCCTGAAAAAACAATCGGGCCTGACCGAGCAGACCCGCATCCATGTACAAAGGATCGCGTCCCAGCTTGGCTACAACGAAGCCAACCTGCGTCAGGGAAAAATCCGCCGCCTGACTTTCCTGCTGCATCGCCAGCACAATAATTTTGTTGCCAGCCCGTTTTTTTCGCATGTGCTGCACGGTGTGGAAACCGCCTGCCGCGAGCGCAGCATCGTGCCGACCGTGCTGTCGATAGGTCCGGCCGACAATGTGATGGAACAGATCCGCCTGCACGAACCCGATGCGCTGGCGGTGGCCGGCTTCATGGAACCGGAAGTGCTGGAATGGCTGACCAAGACCGGCAAGCCGGTAGTGCTGATCGATTTGTGGGCGCCCGGCTTCCGCTCCGTGAACATCGACAATCTCGGCGGCGCCCTGGCGGCGACCCGCCATCTGATGGAGCTCGGCCGCCAGCGGCTGGCCTTCATTTCCGGTCCGCTGTCGCATTACAGTATTGCGCAACGCGCGCTGGGCTACCGCCAGGCGCTGTTCGAAGCCGGCCGCTTGTTCGACCCGCGCCTGGAAATCACTTTGCAGCCAGGCCAGGAACTGCAGCAGCAGGCCGCCGCCGCAATACACACCCTGCTGCAATCGGGACCGCCGCCGGACGCCATATTCTGCTACAACGACGCCACCGCGCTGGCCGTCATGAATGCATGCCAGGCGCGCGGCTTGCGGATTCCGGAAGATATCGCGCTTGTCGGCTTCGATAATATCGATGGCGCTACCAGCGCCGCGCCGCCGCTCACTACGCTGGCGGTCGACAAGGAAGCGCTGGGGCGGATGGGCATGCAGCTATTGCTGGACGATGCGCCGGCGCAAACCGAAGTGGTGCTGCCGGTGGAGCTGATCCAGCGCGCCAGCACGCTGGGCAACGGGGCGCTCGCATGAACATGCTCGAACCGACCGCCATGCCCAAGAACGAATTCCGCCAGCCGTCCTTTCTGCTGCAGCACGTGCGCGACACCATGCGCTTCTATCATCCGCGCGCCATCGATGCCGCGGGCGGCTTCTATCACTTCTTCAAGGATGACGGCAGCGTCTACGACAGCGAAACCCGGCATCTGGTGAGCAGCACGCGCTTCATCTTCAACTATGCGATGGCCTACCGCCAGTTCGGCGACCCCACCTATCTGGATGCGGTCCGGCATGGCGTGGCCTTCCTGCGCGAAGTGCATTGGGATGCCCAGCTGCAGGGCTATGATTGGACCTTGTCCTGGAAAGACGGCCGCAAGCAAGTGCTCGATCCGACCCGCCATTGCTACGGCCTGGCGTTCGTCCTGCTGGCTTACGCCCACGCCATGATGGCGGGCGTGGCCGACGCCAAAGAATGGCTGTATCAAACCTACGACCTCCTGGAACAGCGTTTCTGGGAACCGCACGCCGGCCTGTATGCCGACGAGGCCAGCGCCGACTGGCAGCTGCAAACCTATCGCGGCCAGAACGCCAACATGCACATGACCGAGGCGCTGCTGGCGGCCTATGAAGCCAGCGGCGATAAGCTGTTCCTGGACCGCGCCGAAATGGTGGCGCGCCATATCACGGTGCGCCAGGCAGCCCTGAGCAATGGCTTGATCTGGGAACATTACCATCCGGACTGGTCGGTCGACTGGGACCACAACAAGGAAGACAGCAGCAACATCTTCCGGCCCTGGGGCTTCCAGCCCGGCCATCACACCGAATGGGCCAAGCTACTGCTGATACTGGAACGGCACCGGCCGCTGGAATGGCTGCTGCCGCGCGCCATCGAACTGTTCGACGCCGGCATGGATGCGGCCTGGGACATGGAGTGCGGCGGCATCTACTACGGCTTCGCGCCGGACGGCGTGATCTGCGACCAGGACAAATATTTCTGGGTGCAGGCAGAGAGCTTTGCCGCCGCCGCCCTGCTGGCCCAGCGCACCGGCAAGCATCGCTTCTGGGACTGGTACGACCATATCTGGCAATACAGCTGGCGGCATTTCATCGATCACCAGCATGGCGCCTGGTTCCGCATCCTGACCCGCGACAACCGCAAGTACAGCGATGAAAAGAGCCCGGCCGGCAAGACCGATTACCACACCATGGGCGCTTGTTATGAAGTGCTCGGCGTCTTGAAATAGCACAGCCGATGATGCGAATCCCGTCGAATATATCACCTGAATGCTTGTACTGAATATCTCTTGACCCGCGGCGCCGTCATGGCCCGCCCTGTCGCCAGCCGCTCTCCCGGATCTGGCCACACCAGCAAATACTGAAATGCGAATCGACTTCGTAGTGGGTAGGTGTTTCCGATTACTTTGCATAAGCAAGTAACGATTATAAGGAGGAACAATGAATAAGCAGACATGCAGGAAACTTGCAGCGAGCGCACTCGCGCTCATGTTGTTCGGCTGCGGAGATGGTTCAAATGGCATCGATGGGAAAACCGGCAGCGCCGGTGCAGCCGGCGCCAGCGGCGCAACCGGAATTGCCGGCACTAACGGCATCCCCGGCCAACCGGGAGCGACTGGCGCGACAGGAGCCGCTGGCGCAACCGGGGCCATCGGTCAGTCAGGTCCACCGGGAACCAGTACCGCGGCGCCAGTGGCCGACGCCGACAGCGCGCTCAAGCCGCTGCCCGAACTGGCGCTGACCAAGTACATCAATCCCTTCCTCGGCACCAGACAGCAACCCGGTGGCACCCATCCCGGCAACACCAGCCCGGCGGCAACCCTGCCGTTCGGCATGGTCTCCTTCGGCCCCGATACCGACATCGATCATCAGTATTATTCCAGCGGGTCCGGCTACAACTACGACAGCAACATGATCAACTATTTCAGCATGACCCGCATCAGCGGGCCGGGTTGCCGCAGCGGCGGCACCTTGCCGATCATGCCGACCATGCTGACCAGCCAGCTCGCCAGCAGCACCAATCAGGTCATGCGCAATAGCAGCAATACCTTCGACCATAAAGACGAAAGCGCCGCGCCCGGCTACTACAAGGTGAAGACCAAGGACGGTATCGTCACCGAGTTGACCGCAACCGCACGCAGCGGCTTTGCCCGCTTCACCTATCCGGATAAAACCAAGGCCATCCTGGTGATCGATGCTACCCAGAACAATTCGCAGACCGGCGTCAGCGCCCAGATCTGGCAAGATCCAGTCGACGCTAGCGGCTTCTACGGCAAGACCAGCAACAAGTTCAACTGCGGCGGCTCTTACGACGTGTATTTCTACATACAGTCCAATTCCGCCTACGCCACGGCGCCGCGTTTCATCAACAACACCGGCACCCTGATCCTGAATTTCGATCTGTCCAAGTCGGCCGGCAGCAGCGCGGCGGTCAAGGTTGGCCTGTCCTATGTCAGCCCGGCCAATGCCTTGCGCAACCTGAAAAAAGAAAACGCCGGCTTCGATTTCGACAAGACCAAAAGCCAGGCGGATGCTATATGGAACACCCGGCTCAACACCATCCAGGTGGATGCGGCCGGCGCCAGCAGCGATTCCCTGACGCAGTTCTATACAGCCTTCTACCACGCCATGTCCGGCCCGACCTTGTTCAGCGATGTCGACGGCAGCTACATCGGCCTGGACAAGCAGCGTCACCAGACCGATACCTACAAGGACAAGAACGGCGTACTGGTGCGCCGCAACCACTACACCACCTTCTCCATCTGGGATACCTACCGCTCGCTCGGCGCCATGCATGCCTGGCTGTTCCGCGACGAAGCGGCCGATATGGCGCAATCGCTGGTAAGCGACGCCACGCAATGCGGCGCCTTCCCGCACTGGGCCGACGCCAACGTCGATGATGTGCCGATGGAGGGCGACCACGCGCCTATGCTGCTAGCCAGCCTGCAAGCCTTCGGCGCCACCCGCTTCGACAGCGCCACCGCCCTGACCTACATGAAGCGCGCCGCCTTCGGCCCCAGCCCGGACTGGCCGCAATGGCCTGCTTGCAACGGCAATCCGGCTTTCGGCAGGAATGTGGCCGGCACCGCGCAAGGCAATATGCCGGATTACCTCAAACTGGGCTATGTCGCCGAGGGCAGCGACGCCAGCGGCATCCATACCGGCTCGCTGACGATCGAAGGCGCCAACCGCGATTTCGCCATCGGACGCTTCATCAGCAACCTGAACCCGGGCGACGTCTCCGCCGACGACAAGAAGAGTGCCGCCACCCTGCTCCTGCGCGGCGAGAACTGGAAGAACATTTTCAATCCAAGCACCAAAGTACTGGCGGTCAAAGACTTAGCCGGCAACTGGGCTTCGCCCTCGCAAGACGACGGTTATCACGAAGGCACGGCGGCCCAGTACCTGTGGGCGATTCCGCATGACCTGGGCAAGATCGTCACCGCCCTCGGCGGCAACGCAGCGGCCATTCAGCGCCTCGACACCTTGTTTTCCATCAGCGCCAAAGCGGGAACGCCGTCCGGGCTGACGCTGGACAGCAGCCGGCTCAATGGCGGTGAGAACTCGGATGACTTCTACATGGGCAACGAGCCCGGCTTCGCCTCGCCATGGGCCTATAACTGGACCGGCACGCCTTCGCGCGCGCAGTTCGTGCTGCCGCAGATCATGGCCGCCACCTTCTCCAGCAAACCCGAGGGCTTGCCGGGCAATGACGATGTCGGCGCCACGTCAGGCTGGTATGTGTGGGCTGCGCTGGGCTTGTATCCGATGATTCCCGGCGTGCCGGGATTGACGATGGCGACGCCGCAATTCTCCAGCGTCACGATCCAACTGGCGGACGGCAAACGCTTGCTCATCAAGCGCGACAAGAATGCCGCCTTTGTCAAAGCCCTGAAAGTGAATGGCCAGGACTGGCCCAGCACCTGGCTGCCGCTGAGCAAAGTGCAGGCCGGCGGCACGCTGGATTTCAGCGTCTCCGACAAGCCGACTTCGTGGGGCCAGGCCAGCGCGCCGCCGTCCGGCGCCGCCGGCAATTTTTCCCAGTCTCCCTGACGCAATTCAAAGGATGTGGATCGGCCATGCGGCCGGTTCGCCGGCGTTCGCCTGCCGCTGGCGCGGACCGCGTTCGCCTTTATGCAAGCACGCCAGCCTGATCCAGAAACTTGGACTTTCAAAAATAACGCAATTGGAGGAACAATGAATCTGCACTTGAATAGAAATCTTGCCATCGGAATGGCTGTCGCTGCACTTTTTGGCTGCGGCGACGGTTCGGATCAATCGTTCGCAAGCGCCAACCCTGGTACGGCTGCCGCCCCCAACAGCGTGCCCGGCAACGCCGCTCCAGTCGTTGCGCCGGCCAACGCCAGCACTCCAGCCCCAAGCAGCACGCCGGGAAATCTGACTGCTAGCACCGATACTGCTTCGAATCCCAGTCCGAATCCGGCTCCGAATACCACCCCGGCCAGCACACCCGCAGCGACCGCCGATGTCTTTGTCAAGACTGCACTGACCCAGTACGTCAATCCCTTCATCGGCACCGCGGATTCATCGGCGCCGGCCACCGACCCTGTGCCGGCTGGCGCCAGGGGCGGCACCTTCCCCGGCGCCACGACGCCGTTCGGCATGGTGCAATGGACGCCCATGACCCCCAGCAACGGCGGCCAGGACCATCCGGTGGGTTACATCTACAAGGAAAAGACCATCACCGGTTTCCCGCTGACGCAGATGAGCGGCTCCGGTTGCGACGGCAACGAAGGCGAGCTGCCGATCATGCCGACCTTCGACACCAGCTCAGTCGGCGTCAACGCCAAGGAAAATTTCGATCACAAGAATGAAACAGCGCGGCCCGGTTATTACCAGGTGACTTTGAACGACGGCATCAGCACCGAGCTGACAGCGACCACCAGAAGCGGTTTCGGCCGCTTTACCTTCCCGGCCAGGTCAGCCATCGCCAGCGCCAACAAGACTCCTTACCTGGTGTTCGACGCCACCCGCAGCAACACCATCTCGTCGACCACCGGCGTCATCAAGGCCGAGGGCAAGGATGGCTTGTCCGGTTCCACCGTGGGCGGCAAGTTTTGCGGCGCGCGGACTTATACCCTGTACTTCTACGCCAAGTTCGACCGCGACATCACGACCACCATCAGCAACGGCAAGGCTGACGTGAGCTTCGACGCCGGCAGCAAGCCGGCGGTGCTGATGAAAATCGGCCTGTCCTATGTCAGCAGCGACAATGCCCGCAAGAACCTGGAACAGGAAAACCCGAACTGGGATTTCAACGCCGTGCGCGATGCCGCCGCCGATGCCTGGAACAATCGTCTCAACGCGATCCAGGTCACCGGCGGCAGCGAGACCGAAAAACGCAAGTTCTATACCGCGCTATATCACTCGCTGCTGTCGCCCAACACCAATAGCGACGTCACCGGCGACTATCTCGGCTTCGACCAGAAAACTCACAAGGTGCAGGCCGGCCGCACCCAGTATGTCAACTATTCCAACTGGGACGTGTACCGCAGCCTGATCCCCTTGAACAGTATGCTGTTTCCCAAGGAAACCAGCGACATGATGCAATCGCTGGTCAACGACGCCGACCAGTGCGGCGCCATCCCGCGCTGGGCGCCGATCAATGTCGACGCCGGCATCATGCCGGGCGATTCCGGCGTGCCTACCATCATGGGCGGTTACGCTTTCGGCGCCACCAACTTCGATGCAAAAAAGGCGCTGGACTACATGACCCTGGTCGGCAACAAGGCCGATGTGCAATGTACCGGCGATCACGTGCGCGACAGCGTCGACCGCATGAACGACTATCTGGTGCATGGCTATGCCGCCATGGACAATGGCTGGTGGGCCGGCTCGCTGACGTTTGAATTCGGTACTGCGGACTTCGCCACCGCGCAGCTGGCCAAGGCCCTGGGCGACAACATGAACTACCAGCTATTCCTGAGCCGTTCCGCCAACTGGAAAAACCAATTCAACCCGACGCAAAAACAACTGCTGCCGCGCTATCGCAATGGCAGCTGGCTGCTGAATCCGCAGCCGAACGCCGACATGGTGGAAGGCAACGCCGAGCAATATACCTGGATGTCGGCCTACGACGCGCGCGGCCTGTTCAAGCTGGTAGGCGGCAACGCGGCCACTATAAAGCGCCTCGACGCCTTCTTCCAGAATCTCAACGCCGGCATGAACCTGCCCAACTTCTACATGGGCAATGAACCGAGCTTCGCCACGCCCTGGCTGTACAACTGGAGCGGCGCACCATGGCGCACCCAGAAGGTGGTGCGGGATGTGGCCAACACGGTGTTCTCGGACGATCCGGGCGGCTTGCCGGGCAATGACGATCTCGGTGCGGTCTCGTCCTGGTACGTGTGGGCGGCAATCGGCTTGTATCCGGAAATCCAGGCGGTCAGCGGCTTGACTGTCGGCAGCCCGATGTTCGACAAGGTGGTGATCCGCTGGGCCGACGGCAGCAAGAAACTGGTAATCAACGCCAAAGGCGCCGCCAGCAACTCGCCGTATATCCAGACCTTGGCGCTGAATGGCCAGGCGCTCGACATGCCCTGGCTGTGGCTGAAGGATTTGAAGGATAGCGCCACGCTGGACTTCACGCTGGCAGCCAGCCAGTCGCAATGGGGCCAGGATTCATCGGCCAAGATGCCGTCGTTCGGCCTCGACAGCTTTACCAGCCTGGCCGACGCCTTGAATAATCACGGCATAGGCACTGATGGCCAGAAAACCACACGCGGGCTGGAGGGCTATACCTATGACATGGGCGGCTGGAGCTATTCGTCGCAGGCGCTGGCGACAGCCGGAGTGAAGCCAGGCGGCAGCTTCAGCTTCAACGGCATCCAGTTCACCTGGCCCGACGGCAAGTCAGGACTGGACAATATGGTCAGCCAGGGGCAAACCATTACCCTGGCCAAGCCACAGGGAGCAGGCACACTCGCCTTGCTGGGCAGTTCCACCAATGCCTCCAGTGCGCCCACCGGCAAGCTGACCGTGACCTATACCGACAATACCCAGGCCAGTTTCGACCTGCGCTTCGACGACTGGACCCTGGGCGGCGGCTCCGCCAAGGTCGGCAGCTACAACCAGATTGCCCTGACCAGCGCCCATCGTGTCGATCAGAACGGCAACACCGACAACACCAAGGCTTATGTCTATTACTGGGACGCCAAGCTGGACCAGCAACGCCAGGTAAAGAGCATCACCTTGCCGTATCAGACCGACAATGGCGCAGTGATGCATGTGCTTGCGATGGAACTGAAGTAAGGTGAAAGACGCTTACGGCTCAGGCGTGCTGTAAGCGCAAGCTGCTCCCTGCGATGCGCCTAGAATTCCGCGTGCAGGCGCAGGGAGCCCACTGTCACCGGTCCGCGGTCGGCGTTGTAGGCAGGATTGTAGAAGCGCTGCACATCCGCCGTCAACGCAACCGCTTTCGACAGGCTGTAGCTGTAATAGGCTTCCATGATGCGTTCCGGCCGGTAGTTCAGCTGGCCGTCACCGATGAACACGCCCAGCCCGCCGGCCGCCAGGTATTCCTGATGCGCCTTGCTCAAACCGTTTTGTATCAGGGTGAAACCGAAGGTGTCATTGTCGCGATGCCAGCTGCTGCCCTTCACGGAAACACCCGCGGTCACAGAACGTTCGATTTCGGAGAATGAATAGGTTTCGGTCTTGCCGTCGTTGCGGCTGACACGCGCAAAGACGCCGACATCGCTGCCCAGGCTCTGCTCGAGGTTAATCCCGTAGCCGTACTTGATCCGGTCCTTGCGCACCTGCGCCACGTCTGGCGTGCCGCCGTTGAGAGCGGCATACGCCAGCGCATCGGAAAAGCTGCCCATGATCTCCTTGCTGCGGAAAGCCAGCAGGCGCACTTTGCCGGGCTGGCCGCCGATCACGTGATCGTGTTCAAGCTCGATCTGGTCGCTGTGATATTTGGTGATGCGGGTATCCAGGCGCTGGCCGTTCGACTCCAGCGGCACCATGAACCTGCCGGCGCGCACCACCCAGTCGTCATAATAATATTCCACCGCCCCGCCCCAGGTGTAGCCGCGGGTATCGCCAGCATAATCATAGGGGCCATAGGTCGACAAGGCCCAGTTCAGGAATTGCGTGCGGCCGTCATGGGCATAGGCATTGTTGTCGAAGATATCGATGATGCTGACATTGCCTAGCGTGACCACCAGGCGCCGCTTGTCGACCATGCCGGCCAGCTGGTTGGGCGCCGACTCCACTGCCTGTTTGCCGCCATCAAAGCCCCAGGTTTGCCGCAGGAACAAGCGCGCCCGATAAAAAGTAGGGTTGGGACTGCTGCCCTTCTGCTGCTCCGAATCCATCATTCCGCCCAGGCCGGTCAGGCCTGACATGGGCACGGCTTGCACCACCTCAGGATTGAAGTACAGTTCGCCGCCGGTCCAGGGCCGCAGGCCGAGGAACAAGGTGCCGGAGAAGGAATAGCCTTTTTCAGCCGCGGTGCCCAAGCTGTTGGTTCCTGAATACGCGGCGTCAAATGAGGGCTTCTTTTGCCAGACATAGGTAGCCTGTCCGTGCACGCCCCAGGTTTCTTCCGCGGTATCGTCCGCATGCGCGGCGAGCGGCGCAGTTGCCGCGGCCGTCAGCATCAGACCCAGCCAAACCCGGTTGCCCGGACTGAAGGTGAGACGATCGTTGAATATGCGCACTAGTTGTTTACGTAACATGGATTTTCAACACAGGCGCAATGCCGTGCGGGCGAGCTTGACGGAATGATGAGGATATTACAGCATCGTCGCAACGGATCCGTGGTTTAGCGCTTGGCCTTGCCCGCCTCGACCAGCGTCGCCATGGCTAGCGATTCATCGTCAGCCTGCGCACTCAACCCGGCAATCACGGTCTCCTGGTTCTGCGCCGGCTGGTTCTGGCTGACCTTCCACTTGCCGGACAAACGGGTAATCACGATTTCGATGCCGACGATGGCGCCCATCAGTTTCTCCGTGTAGTCAGGCGGCGCATCAGAGAACTGCCAGGGGGCCTCGAAAGCAGCCTCGTTATGCGCGGTCAGCGCCGCCAGGTGCGCCGGCAGCCAGCTGGCGTCGTCGATGATGCGCAGCGTGCCGTAGGCATGGGCAACGGCGTAATTCCAGGTCGGCACCACCTTGCCGGTCTCGGCCTTGGTCGCATACCAGGACGGCGTGATGTACGCTTCCGGGCCGTGGAATATCGCCAGCACTTCCACCTCCTTGCGGAAATCCTGCCAGACCGGATTGGCGCGCGCCACATGTCCGTGCAAGGTGCCGAAAGGGCCGGCTTGCGCAGACAGCAGCAAGGGGATGTGGTTGGCGTTGAGCCCGTCCGAGGACAGCGTCACCAGCGTAGACAGGGGACGTGCACGTATCAGTTCGTGCAGGACTTCGATTCTCGGCTCGTCAAAGTGCTTGGGGATATACATGGTGTGCTCGCGTGTAGTGGTGTCAGGCGATCTAAGAATTGCGCAAGGAATTACCGCTGATGTATGGCAGCAATCAGCCCGGAGCAGCGTAGGCATTCGGCGCAAAGCGTTCCATCAGCGTCTGCGGCCGGGCCGGCGCCGTGAAACCAAACCTGGCGTACAGCCCATGCGCTGTGCTGGTCGCCAGCATGAACCGCCGCAGCCCCTGCAGCCTTGGATGCGCCATGATCGCCGCCATCAGCTCGGCGCTGTGGCCTTGGCCGCGATGTTCCGCCAGCACGAAGACATCGACCAGGTAGGCAAACGTCGAATAATCGGTAACGACCCGCGCATAAGCCACTTGTGCGCTACCGGCAAACAAGCCGAAATTCAGCGAATGGCGGATAGCTTCTTCCACCATCGCCAGGGGAATGCCGCGAGCCCATGCCGATTCTTCAGACAGGAAGCGATGAATCAGCGGAACATCCAGTTCAGCCGCTTCGGTGGTGATACGCAGTTGTTCCATCGGGGATGCTTTCAGATTATTTACAGAAAACCACAGGCCTGTAAATTAGCATACTCCCGAATGAAAAACAGCGCCCTGGCGGCGCTGTATCTCAAATGCTACTCTTCAGTTTTCTCAAGCATCGCTTGCCAGGGCCTTGCGGCCGGCATCTTCATCCAGCTCGCCTTCCCACTTGGCGATCACCGAGGTCGCAATGCCGTTGCCGATCACGTTGGTGGCGGTACGGCCCATGTCGAGGAACTGGTCGATGCCGATGATCAGCAGGATGCCGGCTTCCGGCAGATGGAACATCGGCAAGATGGCGGCCACCACCACCAGCGAACCGCGCGGCACGCCAGCCATGCCCTTGCTGCTGACCATCAGCACCAGCAGCATGGTGAGCTGCTGGGCAAACGACATTTCGATGTTGTAAGCCTGGGCCACGAACAAGGCGGCGAACGCCTGGTACATCATGGAGCCATCGAGATTGAAGGAGTAGCCGAGCGGCAGCACAAAGCCAGTGATCTTGTTGTTGACGCCGAATTTCTCTAGCTGCTCCATGGTCTTCGGATAGGCGGCTTCGCTGCTGGCGGTGGAAAACGCCAGCATGATCGGCTCTTTCAGGAGGCGTAGCAAGGTGAAGATCCCGCCGCGCAGGAAGACATAGCCCATCCCGATCAGCAAGGCCCACAGCGTAGCCAGGCCGACATAGAAACCGCCGAGGAACTTGGCGTAGGTTGCCAGCACGCCAAACCCCTGCACTGTAATCACGGCGGCGATGGAAGCAAACACGCCAAGCGGAGCGAAGCGCATCACGTAATCGGTGACCTTCAGCATGACGTGCACCAGGCCATCAATCGCCGTGGTCACTGCCTTTGCCGACTCGCCTTTGACCGAAGCCAGGCCGAACCCGAAAAACAGCGAGAACACCAGAATCTGCAAGATTTCATTCTTCGCCATGGCGTCAACGAAACTGCTCGGGAACACGTGGGAAACAAAATCCTTCAGATTGAAGCCACTGGTATTCAGCTTGGTTTCGGCGCCCAGGGCCGGCAGCGGCAGGTTGAGCGCGTGACCGACCTGGAGCACGTTGACGAACAACATGCCCAGCGCCAACGACAACAGGGAGGCGATCACGAACCAGCCCAGCGCCCGGATGCCGATACGGCCGACCGAGCTGCTGTCCTTCATGCCGGCAATGCCGGAGACCAGCGTGCCGAACACCAGAGGCGCGATGATCATCTTGATCAGCCGCAAAAACACATCGGTGATGATGGAGAAATAGGCGGCGATTTCCTTCGCCGCCGCTTCGTCCGGCGCCAGATTGTGGCAGATGTAACCGACCACTATGCCTAGGACCATGCCGACCATGATCCAAGTCGTTGCCTTAATTTTCTTCATTTGCGTATCCTGCCGTTAACCATACAAAAAATACTCTTAAGCCGAGCCGGGCTCTGCAAAGGATTTGCCGCCCGTCATCTGCGCTTGTTCAGGCTGTGTTGTTTTGTGTCGACCCGCGTTTGCAGAATTGCCAAGAAGAAAGTAGCAACCCAGATTTTGCGCAAATGGCAATATCCTGCGAGTCCAAATAACCAGGCCCTCATGGCGGAGCCCTTACGAAACCTGACGTCGGCGGCAGGCTTGAAACCACCGTTGCCGTCCGCAAACAGGCCCGCATGTTACCTTACAAAACATAACGCAATCAACCAAAAACGACGGCCCTGGGAGCGAGAAGCGCTGAACATGCGCAAGCTGCGGGCAGGCTTGCCGCAAGCCGCGTTTTATCAGTGCAAAAATGAGACAAACTGGCCTCTCGGCGCCTCCCTGCAGCCTGAACCAGCACCGGCTTTTCTGTGCCTGCTGTATCCCTATCCAGCTGTAGCGAGCAGGTCGCCGTTATATTTTGAGTTTAGTGCCCTAAAAACCCGCGTTTAGCATCGCCCTGATGTATATTTCTCAACGGAAACTATAACAGTGATTCATCCAGGAGATCGCAATGCAAAACCGTAGCATGAGCAGCGTCATTTTTTGCCTTACAACATTAGGATTCAGCGCAAGCGCATTCGCTGAACTGCCGACCATTAAAATCGGCGTCATCGGCCCGATCACCGGCCCCTCGGAAGACATGGGACAAAGCATGATCGGCGGCGCCAGGGTGTTCCTGGCCGACATCAACCAGGTGGGCGGCGTCCTTGGCCGCAAGATTGAACTGGTCGAGCGCGACGATCACGCCAAGCCGGACGTCGGGGCCGCCATGGCCAAGGAAATGATCGAGAAGGACGGCGTGGTCGCGGTAGTCGGCTTCGGCAATACCGGCGTCGCCCTGCCTGCAGCGAAACTGTTCCAGGAAGCCAAGATCCCGCTGATCGTCACAGGCGCCACCGGCGCCACCATCACCAAATCCTTCATGCCGCCGGCCTATCCGGTCAGCTACATTTTCCGCACATCCGCCAGCGACGCGCTGCAGCCGATCGTGATCCTCAACGATGTGATCGACCGCCGCAAGATCGACAAGATCGCGCTGCTGCATGATGAGAGCCCCTACGGCCAGTTCGGCAAGCAAAGCATGCTGACTGAGCTGGGACGGCGCAATATCAAACCGGTCCTGGTGGAAGGCTTCAAGGTCGGCGACCAGGACATGACAGCGCAGCTGCAACACGCCCGCGACAGCGGCGCCCAGGCTGTCGTGATGTATTGCCTGGCCCCCGAAGGCGCGATGGTGGTGAAAAGCGCGGAAAAGCTGAAACTGCGGTTGCCGATCGTCGGACCGTGGGGCATGTCGCAGCAAACCTTCATCGACAAGGCCGGCCCGGGAGCGGAAGGCGTGCGCAGCTCGGTGACCTTCATCGAAAACGAACTGAGCTCGGTCAGCAACCAGTTCTCGCTGACCTATCGCAATGTGAACAAGACCAACCACATTCCTTCCGCCGTGGCCGCGGCGCAAACCTATGACGCCTTGCGCCTGATTACGCTGGCGATATTCCAGGCCAACTCGGTGGACGGCGCCAAGGTCAAGGATGCGCTGGAGAACCTGCAGGTGCACACTACCTCTACCGTGGTTTCGCGTTATTTCAAGCCGTTCTCGCCGACCGACCACGAAGCCATTGACCTGAACATGATCGTCATGGGTGAAATCCGCAACGGCAAGGTAGCGTATGCGTACAAGGAAGATGCCAGCAGCGGATCGATTGCGCGCACCAAGAAAGCCAGTAACTAAATTGCAGGCGCCGGACAGTTAGCGTTACCAGTCCGGCGCCTGCATCCCGAAGCGGTTGAAAAACCCCAGGCTAGCTGGTCCGGGATTCAGGCATCGCAGCAGAGCGAAGGCGCGAACGCCGATCTTCTTGGCGCGACTCTTGTCAATTCTTGGCAATATATCGCCGGCGCCAAGACCTCCTGACATAGGCGGCAGCTATGTTAAATTGGTCGTTTTACTGCCTACACATAGCTCATGCCACGCAATATAGAAATCAAGGCGCGCGTCGATAGCATTGAAGCGCTCGCCGCCATAGCAACTGCCCTCGGCAGCGACGGCCCCTATCACATCGAGCAGAACGACACCTTCTTCAGCTGCGCAACTGGACGCCTGAAACTGCGCTCCTTTACCGACGGCACAGGCGAGCTGATCTATTACAGCCGCGCCGATCTGCAAGGGCCGAAAGAATCGTTTTACGTAATCTCGCCAACTGCCGCGCCAGACACTTTGCGGGAATGCCTGACGCTGGCCTGCGGTCAGACCGGCCGTGTGCGGAAGCTGCGCACCTTGTTCCTGTCGGGCAGAAGCCGCATCCATCTGGATCAGGTTGCCGGTCTCGGGAATTTCATGGAGATCGAGGTGATGCTGGCAGACCACGAAGCACCCGCGGCCGGCATGCAGGAAGCGCATGAATTGATGAGCCGGCTCGGGATTCGAGCAGCACAACTGATCGAGGGCGCCTATATCGATCTTCTTTCTGCCATTCCTGACAACGAGTGACGAGATGAGCGTCAATAACACGACAAACGCAGCCGATCTGCGCCGCCAGATACGCGCTGAATTTTCTTCCATCCAGCCACTCGACACATTGGAGCAAACGCATATCGCCGAGGCCCTGGAATGGCTTGATTCTGGCGCCGAGTTATGCCGCCAGGCCAAGCCGGCAACACCGCCGCAACACCTCGTATCGTACTTTGTCGTGGTGGACGATGGCCACGCGCTGCTGGTCGATCATCGGAATGCCCAACTCTGGCTGCCGCCGGGCGGCCATGTCGAACCGGGCGAACATCCACGCACCACCGTGCTGCGCGAGCTGGAAGAAGAGCTTGGCTTCAGCGCTTCACACGCGATTCAAGCCCCTGTCCTGCTGACCGCCACCACAACCGTCGGACTCACCGCTGGCCACACTGACGTCTCGCTTTGGTATGTGGTGCGCGCCAGCCGCGCTCAGAAAATCACTTTCGACGAAAAAGAATTCAATGCTGTGCGCTGGTTCCCGTTTGCCGAGCTTCCGTTGGAGCGGAGCGATCCGCATATGGATCGCTTTCTCAGGAAATTATGCGGCGCCGAATCCGCTACTGCGTAGCGCAACTGAAACTCACAGCCAGGTTGATATCGCCCGCGCCCTTGTATTTCGGCCACGCCGGAAATTCGCACAGCGGCCGGGTGCGGCCCGGGATTCCAGCCGTATCCAAGACGATCTGCGCTACCGGCGCACTGCCCTGCTCCACCCAGCTCTCCAGAGCCGTCAGCGAATCCCAGGCGGCGTTGAAGACCGTCGACAGCGAATGGCCGTAGCCGGGGATTTCGTAGTAGCGGACGAAGCTGTCAACCGCAGCGCTGCCCATGGTCGACTGCAGGCGGCGGAAATAATCCTCGCTGGAACGGGTGCTGACCAAGGCATCCGACATGCCGTGCGCCATCAGGATTTTTCCGCCTTTGGCCATGAATGCCGACAAATCGGTCTTGTTGATGTCTTGCATGACTGTGAGCTGATCGATGCGCGCTTGCCACGCGCCAGCATGCTGCGGATCTAGCGACAGCGAATCAAATGCCGGATCACGCGTGATGAAATGCTTCGCCCATTGATCCCAGAACGTTGCCCAGTATGGCGCATCGGCCGGCATGGGTTGCGCCGGCTGGCTATCGCCCATGGCCAGCAGCCTTACCGTCTTCTGCGCCACCGAGTCGCCGGCCAGGCCGAGATCGGCACCCCATACATTGAAGCCGGGGAATTGCGTTTCGCCGCTGCCGAGAGGATGGTCGAATGTGATTGCAGTGCTATAGATCTTCAACGCGGCGATCTGCGCATCGGACAAACAATTGTCGCCCGTATCTGCGCCGCCGGCACAGCGCAATGGCGCGCCGTTCAGCATCGCACTGGCGGGATCGAAGCGGCTATTGCACGCCTGCATGTTGCTGATCAAGCCGTCCTTGACGCCATCCAGCGCATCGCAGGCTTCCATCGCCGCGTCATACAGGGTTTTGCGCTTTGCCAGGTTCAGGTAGGCATTCGGCATGGCAAAAGCGCGCGTGATGCGGCCGAACTGCAGGTCCAGGCTGGCCGCGGCCCAGGCCGGATAAAGCGCGATCACGCCGTCCCAGTCCTGCGGCCAGCGCTGCACCACAGCCAATGCTTCACGGCCGCCGGTCGACCCGCCGGCGAAGTAGGATTTTTGCGGCAGCCCGCTGGCGTAATACTGCCTGATCAGATGGATCGCCACATCACGTGTTTTCTTGAGTGCGTCGCCGGAAAAATTCTGCAAGGCTTCGTCGTTCTGTCCGAACGAACCGTCGCGGCTTCCCGTCTGGTTGGCCTGGTGCCCGGAATCACTGGCAAAGGTCGCGTAGCCTCGCGCCAGCGGCCTGGCCTTGTCGAGCGGGCCGGCGGGAACATTGCCGCTGACATCGGGAACGGTGCCGTTATACCCGCCGCCGCCGAACATCAGCGCCTTGTGATTCCAGGCGGTCGGCAGATCGAGCTGGAACTTGATTTTCGGCGCTGCTGGATCGACCGGACTGATCTCGCCCTTCACCAGGCAATACTCACCTGTCGCCGTCGCACCGCTGCCGGAGGGTGGCACGCTGTGCGCATCGGTCACGATTGCGCCGGTAGTCGGCAAGCCGATGGTTTGAGCAGAGATTGCCATGCCGTTCAACTGGGTACAGCTGAGCGGTTCAGCACCGGTTTGCAACCCGCTGCTGCATCCGGCGGATAGCAGCACCATTCCCAACAGAGCGGAACCAAGGACCTTGGAGGTCCTCAGGAATTTTCCTTCGTTCATCATGAATGATCTTCCTTTCTTTTGTTGTGGCTGCCGACTATTTTTTTGCAACGTCGATGAAACAGTAACATTTAAAGATAGAATTTTCGACATGAGTTTGAAATGCATGTTTCCAATGCGCAGATACATGAACCGCTGTAGGCGCTTTTACCCAAGAACTGAAGAACGTTGCACTTGAGCCGTCCCATAGTCCGTTTAATTAACTGACCGCCCCGATAATGAAAACACTCTTTCAATATCTCGTCATTTTTAGCACCTTGTCCTATGCCGCTACCGGTGTAGCCGTAGCCGGCGAACGCATTGTTTTCAAAGGAATGCTGGGGAAAAATACGGAAGTCGTGCTGGAACTTGAAAAAGTACCTGACGGTTATGACGGCCGTTATTTCTATATGCGTCATGGCGTCGATATTCCCCTGCACGGCATACTCGCATCGCTCACGGAAGCACTCCCCCGATATGAACACGGAGAGCCCCTGGCAGCCGACGACAACAGCGATAAGGCAATATTCATCGACCCTGCAACGGACAAGCCGCGCAGCGTCTGGCACGGAAAAATAAATGACGATACATACCGGGGCACCTGGCATGACGCCAAGACAAACAAAGATCTCGCCTTTGAATTGCAACAGGTCGGTCGCTACAATCCCGAGGCCGTTACTGCTGCAGTTACGCCAGGCATAGGCAGCAAAATCGCGCTCAAGAATGCTCCCTACGATTATCTGAAAATGCAATTCCCCTTGCAGCTTGGACCTGAAATCCTGCGCAAGAACGTCGGCTACCGCATGGCGACAGATCCGCGAACCAAGTTCGCCTACCCGCGGCTGACCCGCCATCCCAATCCCCAGATACTTGCAAGCGTCAATCAGATTCTTGAGCAGCGCCACTGGCAGATGAGCCTTGCCGCGCTAGAGTGCAAGGCAACGCTCTACACCATGGACGGACCTGCCGCCGGAACCTTGGGAGACTATGACTCGGAAGCAATCGGGGTGCGCTATTTGTCGGACACATTGATGAGCGTCGTCGAATCGGGAAGCACCTTTTGCGGGGGAGCGCATCCGAACAACCATTACGATCCGTTTACGCTTGACCTGATTCAGGGTGGCTATCTGGACTTTAACCGCCTGTTCCCGGTCCGGAGAAGAGACAAAGACCGGTCCGACATCGATCCTGTTCTTGCAAACTTTATCAGCAAGAAAGTGAAGTCGGCAAACAAGCGCGCCGATTCTGATTCTGACACTGACTGCAGCGATGTATTACCGCAATACCTGGATTTCGAATTTGATGAACCGGACAAGATTTCCTTTGTCGTTTCCGGCATCGGCCACGCCATGGGCGTATGCCTGGGGCCTCAGCTCGTTATGCCGATACGCGCGTTGCAGCCGATCCTCAAGCCGGCAGCAAAGGCGTATTTCTGATTTGATAAAGATTGCGGCCACGCAAGCCGCAATCCTCAAATACACACTTGGCCGCATGCAGTGCTGCCTGCTATTGCGCACTTACCTTCTGCACAGTGCGGTCATCGTCGCTGTGGAAAAATTCCTTCAGCAGACCGAAATACGCATCCGTTTCTTCCACCCATGGCCGGTGTCCGCTGCGTTCAAAGACCATCATCCTGCTGCTGGCGGCAGGCAGCGCTGCCTTGATTTCACTGGCGATCTTGGGCGTGCCGACGCGGTCGTAACGTCCTGCGGCGACCAGGGTCGGGACCGTGAACGCTTGCATGCGCGCACGCGGATCGTAACGCTTCATGGTGCCGCCCACCAGCCACTCCGGATCCTGGCCGATGAAACTGAGGTAGACATCGGAATTGGCGGCGTCGGCCGGATCGCCTGAACTATACAACTTGCTTTCCATATCCGGATCGCGCCAGTAGATGTCCAGCTCTGTCTCTCCATACAGCTTTCCATATTCAGGTGCGCTCGAGTTGACGCCGTGTGCGCGCAGCTGCATCAGTTGCTGCCATATCTCGGGAAACTGGTTACGCGCAGTGAAATTGACGCTGTCGATATTCTGCTGCCAGCTGTGGGCATTAAGCATCGTGCTGGACAGCACAAGCTTGGCGACATGCTGCGGATACTTCAGCGCATAGGCGAGCGCAGGCATGCCGCCGTATGAATGGCCGAGCAGCGAGATGCGCTCGTAGCCCAGCGCGATGCGCAATGCTTCGATGTCTTCGGCATCGCGTTCCACCGTATATTCCGAAGCGCGCTTCGGATCCAGCCTGTCCGAGCGGCCTCTGCCGATATTATCCAGGTAGACGACGGTATGTTCCGCGGCGAGCCTGGAAAACCACGGATGGAACGACGCATGGCTTGAGCCCGGGCCGCCGGCGATCAGGAAGACCGGCGAACCGGAGCCCTCGGTTTCATAATAGATTTTGCCGTACCTTGAGGGAGCAAACTGCCCTTTGCCATGCATCTCTATACCTGTCTTGGCGGACGCCTCGGGGCTGGCCTGTGTCTGCGCGCTGGCGGGAAGCCAAGAAAACATCGCGGCGGTCAATGCAAGTGCAGCGATTTTTTTAACACCGAACTGGTTGAATCTGGCTTTCATTTTCTTCTCTCTCTTATCAGAATTTGTCGAAGCGAAGCGATATTGGCGCATCACATGCAACCTGCCGCTCGTGGCAGGCCGCATGAAGGCAATTACCTTGTTAGCGTTGCGCGAGTCTCGATGAAGCTGGTGACGCGGCTGGCAATCTCTGCCGAGTCTTCTTCCAGCGCGAAGTGGCCGCTATCGAGAAGGTGCAGCTCGGCGTTCTTGATGTCCCGCAGATAAGCCTTGGCGCCGGCTTCCACGAACAAGGGGTCGTTCTTGCCCCAGACGATCAGCGTCGGCGGCTGGCTCTTGCGAAAATAAGCATGCCAGGCAGGATATTGTTCTACGTTCGTATGGTAGTCGACCAGCAGACCCATCTGGATCTTACGATTCAATGCGTTTTGCAAGCCGTCCTGGTCATGCATCCATGCATCGGGACTCAGCTGCTCGGGATTACGGGCGCCGGTCTTGTACATGAATTGCACGCCTTGCGGACTCAGCACCTGCGACATGGCTTGCTCGGTCTCGGCATTGATGCCGACGCTGAGCTGCTTGATGTCGCTTGCCACCTGGGCGGACAAGCCTTCCTTGTAGGCATTGGCGTTCTGGATGACCAGGGAGGAAATCCACTCAGGGTGTTTAGCCGCGATGCGGAAGCCAACCGGTCCGCCGAAATCCTGGACATACAGCGCAAATTTCGTGAGCCCCTTCTTTTCCACGAAACGCGTCATGACATCGGCGAGGCCGTCAAACGTCGGCGTGAACGACACACCCTCCGGCACTTCGCTGTAGCCGCTGCCCGGATAGTCAGGCGCAATCACGTGGAATTTTCCCATCAGCGCAGGAATCAAATTCCGGTACATATGCGATGACGATGGAAAGCCGTGCAGCAGCAGAATGGTCGGATTGGCCGGATTGCCTGCCTCGCGATAGAAAATCTTGATGCCATCCACGTCCTGGGTACGGTAAGCCACCTGTGTTGCTGCCTGCGCCTCAAGCGAGGAAAACAGCGCGATGCATAGTCCGATTATTGTCGATTTCATGAATCTCTCCTGAGGGAAATGAGTGTGGAGCGGCAGTTTTTCACTTCTTTTAAATATTCCATGGGAGAAATATACCTGCATCCACTAGCACTGATAAGATGGGTAATTACTGAAACAATGTCCATCATTAGTGGACAATAAACAGGTACCCAATATGGCGGATATTTCCTCAGTCAATCTCAATCGTCTGCTGGTCTTTGTCACGGTGGTGGAAGCCGGCTCGCTCACTGCCGCCGCCAATCGGCTGGGTCTGACCAAAACCATGGTCAGCACCCACATGCAGCGCCTGGAGAGCGAAATCGGCGCCAGCCTGCTGGTGCGCACCACGCGCCGCCTTAACCTGACCGACGCCGGCGAAGCCTTTTATGAAGCCAGCCGCCGCATCGTCAGCGACGCCGAGACCGCGATCTCCGCCGCCGGACACGATACGGAGGAGCCGCGCGGCACCCTGCGCATCACCGCGCCGATCGACTATGGCGCGACGGTAGTCGCGCCGGTGGCTGTCGCCCTGCAGCTGCGCTACCCGCGTCTCAAAATAGAATTGCTGGCCGGCGATCGTTTCTTCGACCTGGTCGC
The DNA here is from genome assembly GCF_002564105.1 of Collimonas sp. PA-H2. Taxonomy (NCBI): domain Bacteria; kingdom Pseudomonadati; phylum Pseudomonadota; class Betaproteobacteria; order Burkholderiales; family Oxalobacteraceae; genus Collimonas; species Collimonas sp. PA-H2. The sequence goes on along the minus strand of NZ_PDBX01000001.1, from coordinate 3,174,436 downwards.
GGACGGCATCGACGTGGCGATACGTATAGGACGGCTGGCCGACTCAGGCCACCAGGCAGTCCGCATCGGCAACTTCGAGCACTGGCTGGTGGCTAGTCCGCAGTTTCTTGAACGGGTTGGCGTGCCGCGGACGCTGGATGATTTGAAAGACCTGCCGTTTGTGGCGCTGTCGGTATTGCCGCAGCCGCTGACCTGGACCTTCAAGAAGCAAGACGCGACCGAACAAACTGTACGCTTCAATTCGACGTTTTCCGCGAACACCGCTTATGCCGCCGGCATCACCGCGCTGGCGGGAGCCGGACTGGCGGTCTTGACGGATTTTGCGGTGGCTGAGCATGTTGCTGCTGGTCGCCTGCTGCGTGTGCTGCCGGAGTGGGAATTATCGGACGGCGGGATTCATGCGGTGTTTCCGGCGGCGCGGCATCGGCCGAAGAAGACGCGGGTGTTCATCGATGAACTAAGGAATCATGTCAACAAATCGGAAGGAACAGCCTCAAATCCAGGATGAAAGTATGTGGCCATCGAGGCGCATTGTTGCGAGCCTTTCAGATATCGGTGCTGGCAGCAGGACTTGAAGTCGCTCCCGTGATTACAAGCCCATGCCAAAAATAAACAAAATCAATGACTTGATTGTAAATTTTCTCCGCAAATCGAGAACGCACACACCGTTACAGCCTGACGCCGGTGCAGCACCACGTATTTTTGTGGAGCATAGCCAATCATTCCGTCAGCCTCGACCCAAAACGGACAGTTCCTGAATGCAACTAGATTAGTTCGAAATAACGGGTGGCTAAATTGACCAGTAAACCTACAATGAAAAGGCTTTACAGGAGTGTATCAATATCTTTGGCAGGGAAGTCATTCAAATCTCTAAGGAGACAATCGTGCGGATGCTATTGAACGTCAAATTTCCTAACACCGAATTTAACACTGCAATCAGGGACGGCTCTGCCAGCAAGAAAATGGGCCAGATTCTGGAGGAGTTAAAACCGGAGGCGGCCTATTTCACCGAACAGCATGGGCAGCGAACAGCCATCCTGATCGTCAACCTCGATGAGCCCTCGAAAATTCCTATGCTTGCCGAGCCATGGTTTCTGACTTTTAATGCCAGTGTGGAGTTAAGAGTGGTCATGACGCCAGAGGACTTAAAGAAAGCCGGACTTGAAGAGCTGGGTAGAAAATGGGCATTTTAGGGTGCCTGAAACGACTGCGTGCGCAACGCAATCCGTGAGTAGCGATACTCGCCGGGAAAAGTGGGATCAGGTCTTGCAATTGCACATATGCGAAAATCATATGGTCATTTATTTGACTCCTACGCACCCTCCCTCCTGTTGATATCAGTGTGTCATTGCAAGACCTGACCCTGACTCTCTTGCGTTCGCCTTACCTGACACCGGCTCTGCTTCGATCTGCGTGTCATCGCATTAATCGCTGGCTTGTTGAGTTTCTCGCAGAATTGCCTCACTGTTGGCTTGCATCTAAAGCTACCCCCACTTAATCAGTCAGACAGCGTCAGTTCCGCGAGCAAAGGAATTATTTTCGCTAAGACCACATAGCCGGATCACAAAAGTGGTATTTCATAGATTCAATGCGGCGGTTTTGTCTTCGTTTGGCAGTGCGTTGATTTTTACCGTAGGCGCGCAAAGGGAAAGAAAATCTCGAGTTGAATTTCATTGCCACATTGAATTAATTTGCGCTTAAAAATCCCCCTTCCGTTTTTCAAACTCCTCTTTTTTTCAAATTGGCATTCCGGATGTTTTGCAAGTGGTCTGGTTGTGCAAGAAAAAAATTTAAACCACTTGACTATCATTTTTGATGATCTCATCCTCAGTCCGGCTGCAAGTCTAAAAATGACATAAACGTATAACGAACACGACTTAGGGAATGCGTAGACGCTTGTCGGATTACGGAAAATTGACAACAGTGCAGTAGGAGACAGAAATTACAGAACAAGTTACCGCTTGTCCGCATGATGACAGCGTTAACTATCCTAGTTACGGCAAAATGCTTGCAAGTCCGCTTGCCGGAGGAAATTCTGCTTCCGTTCCGCATATTCGTTTTCATTCTTACATCCTGACTCGCCTCTCGTACATCATCATTTGATCGAGAAGAGAGGAAGTATGAAAACAAAAATATGCAGCACCGTCGTGCTGGGGCTGATCGGCGGCATGCTGGCCGGTTGCGGCAGCGGCGATTCGTCAGACGCTACGAGCGCCAGCCAGAAACAGATTGTCGCCAGCGCGAAGGCCAGCGCAGCACCAGCTTGCGCCGCCGCGTGGGACGCCACCATCGCCTATGTTGGGTCCAACATAGCCAGTTACGGTAGCGTCAATTACACGGCAAACTGGTGGACGCAAGGGAACAATCCTTCCACCAACAACGGCGCCAGCGGCAGTGGACAGCCGTGGACTTCCGACGGCACTTGCGGCACTCCTACTCCTACACCTACACCTACACCTACACCTACACCTACACCTACGCCAACACCTACTCCAACGCCAGGCGCATCCGTCCCCGGCTGGCCAGCCTACGTAGCAATGGGCGCCATCGGTGGTCCTGATACGACGACAGCCACCGCTACGTCCACCGGCGGCAACGACGACTTTGGCGGCAAGCCGGTCGATGTTGTTTTCAAATACGCTGGCGTCAACGGCAACGGCGATCCGGGCATGATCGATCCGCCGACCAATGCCTATCGCATGACGGCCGATTTCAATTCGCTGAGCACGACCAACAAGCGCGCCATACGCGTCGCCATCGTTGAATACACGGCGCAGATGAGCGGTGGCCAGAATTTCGACGACTTCACCAACGGCGCGGCCGGCCTCAGCTCTTCCAATCCGGCCGCCACCTATGTCATGGGCCGGCACTTCTCTAGCCTGGCAGCGGACGCCATCATGCTGGCGTCGAATCCGGTGCGCTACAATTCGCAGAACTACTACGGCTCGCTGCTGATGAATCCTGATTTGCTCGGCGCCATCCAGCAAAACGGCTACATCGGTTCAGTCAATGCCGCACTGCCTGCCGGCACAGTGAACAAGGCCGTGGCGCAGGCAATGTGTCTCATGACCACGTCGCGCAGCTACACCAACACGTCCAACCCGAACGGCCTCGGCTCGGCCCCCTACCTCAACAAGACCTACAGCGGCACACCCGTGCAGATCCTGACAGCGCTGCTGGCCGACGGTTACCCGGAGTGGAGCATTGACGGCCAAGGCGATCCGTTCTGGAACACCAGCGTCAACAACAGCACCGGCAGTGCCTACAGCCAGGTCGGCGCATGGTTCAATGCCTGCGTCAGCAACCCGACCTACAACACCACGACCTATCCGACGCCGACCTTCCCGGCCGGTTTCGCCGGCTGGGTCCAGGCCAACAACTGGTTGATCCGCACTTTCGCGCCGAAGGGCACCGTCACGTTCGGCTGGCAAGACAACATGTGGGCCATCGGATCGGGTTTCTGGCTACACCAGAACCTGACTAGCGCGCAAATCGCTTCGACCTTTTCGACGCCGGTATCGACCTGGTTAAACACCAATGCGCCAGGCACCATATCGACGACCGGCACAAGCGCGCCCGACTTCTTCCTGTTCGACCGTTATGAAATGGACGACAGCGCCTCGCCGGGCGCCGCCACGCTATACAACGCCCGTTCGTGGGACAACTTCCTGTCGGCAATCGGCCAACTAAGCAAGGCCAACAACAACATCCCGATGATGCTGTGGCAGATCCCTGGTTCGCACATCCCGAACACCAAGGAAACCATGCCAGAGCTATTCCAAGGCACTGCCGGCTCTTACGTGTTCAGCACCGCGCCGGTGTACTTCTTAGGCGACAGCAACCTGACCTCGAACCTCTCCAATATGATCGCCGGTACGGCCAGTTCCACCAACACCAATACCGCAGTCGGCAGCTTCGCCGTGGCATGCGGCGCCACGGCCTACAACTGCCTGACGCCGAACTCCACCTACAAGCAGTATTTGACGGAGTACAACAACCTCTCCAACAACTACAACTGGAGCATCGACAACGGCAAGTTGGCCCTGGCGGCCAACAACAACGTGTTCGCGATTCTATGGGGTGGAGGCAATACCACCAACGTCATCAAGAACTTCAGCAACACCGACGACCACGGCTGGCTTGCCAACAAGCTGATCCAGTACTACACGAGCCCGACACCGGTGATCAAGCACTGAAGGGCAACTTGCCCCGCCCCTATGATTTGATCCGTAGGGGCGGACATTTACCTGTACTTCCGAAGCTGGTTTCGACACTTTTAAAGAGGAAATTGATGGGATTCCTGCTGCACAAGGCCAGTTGAGACACACGACCGCGACAACGACTGCCTGCTATGTTCGCCATCGCAGAGGGAAGCTTGTAAAACCTACAAAATAACTTTTTTCGGAACAAAAGAAAAAGGCCCATCGAACGGTGTAATGCTGTTCAGTTAGGGCAGAACGACATGGCGTAGGGTGGGCACTCCGTGCCCACGCAGTATCATGGATATTCGTGTCCCTGACATTCGTGCCCCGGCCCGTCCGCGTGGGCACGGAGTGCCCACCCTACGAGTTCCGCAAATAAAAATGCCGTTCAGTCTTAACTGAACGGCATTACACCGAACGGTGGGCCTTTTAGATATTGGTGCTGGCTGCAGGACTTGAACCCGCCGCCCCCTGATTACAAGTCCGAACCAAATCTCAATAAAAACAACTAGTTAAATTGATTTTCACTCCGCAATTCCTATTCAGCACGCGCCTGCAAAGCTCAATGCAGTGGCGAGGCGATTGAATGAGCGGCCTAGAAAGACGTTAAACTATAAAACGCCGGCTGAAATTTTTTATCAATCTGTTGCATCCACCAGTTGAATCCGCCGTCGGAAGCTGTCATTGGGCGCGTATGCGCTTTAGAACTTGCTCCGCAAAAAAAAAAGGTTCTTCACGGATTATCGGGAAGTAATCTAGAAATGGGAAAGCGGTGAAGTAAGTTTAAACTTGTTGTGCGACCAACAGTTTCTACCCAACCCCACCGCTTTCAATGACGGATAATAATCTTGACCTCCCATTCTGGGAAGGCTTTCGCGTCTGGAATTTTGACCGACGCGACGACGGCACTTGGATCAGCCTTGTGCCCACTGACGGCGCGCCAATGATTTGCTCCGGCTGTGAGCAATCTTGTTCCCAAGTTCACGAGACCTACTGGCGCACCATACGTGACATGCCGATGCTCGGCGATTCTGTGTGGCTGCAGGTGAATCTTCGGCGGCTGCGCTGCGATTCCTGTGGCACACGCACCGAGCGTGTGAAGTGGCTGGATCGGCACGCACGCATTACTCAGCGTCTGGCCCAATTCGTTGGTCTATGGTGCGAGAAGCTACCTGCGGCTCACGTCTGCAAGCTGTCCGGGCTGCACTGGGAAACGGTGCGCAAGATCGACCGACAACGCCTGGAGGGTAAATTGGCTGAGCTGCCTGACGCCCAGCCAACCAGGCTAGTGATGGATGAATTCGCGCTGTTCAAAGGACATCGCTATGCCACGGTTGTCCTCGATGCCGACACGCGCCGCGTTCTCTGGGTTGGCGAGGGTCGTAGCAGAGAGGCAATTCGCGTGTTCTTTGAATGGCTAGGGCCGGCGCGTTGCGCCGATATAAAGGCAGTGGCCATGGACATGAATACGGCTTTCGACCTCGAAGTCCAGCTGCATTGCCCGCAAGCCAGAGTGGTCTACGACCTGTTTCATGTGATTGCCAAATACGGTCGGGAGGTGATCGACAGGGTGCGCGTGGACGAGGCCAATCGCCTTAAAGGCGATCTCCCTATGAGGCGTGTCGTCAAGCGCGCCCGATGGCTGTTGTTGCGCAATCGCAGCAACGTGCCGTCCGAGCAGCAGCCGAAATTGGACGAACTGCTAGCTGCAAACAAAGCATTGATGACGGTCTACATTATGAAGGCCAGTCTGAAGGAACTATGGCAGGCCACTAGCGCTTGGCATTGGCGCAACGCCTGGCGCGCCTGGCTAAAGATGGCCCATGACAGTAGCATCGAGCCACTACAGAAATTTGCCAAAAAGCTCAAAATCTACTGGCGTGGAATCATAGCCAGGGTACGCTGGCCGATGCACACAGGGCAGCTCGAAGGAATTAACAATCGCATCAAAGTGATGAAGCGCATGGCATACGGATACCGGGATAGCGCCTTCTTCTTCCTGAAGATTAAAGCCGCCTATCCCGGTAATCCGTGAAGAACCAAAAAAAAGCCCACCGAACGGTGGGCCTTTTAGATATTGGTGCTGGCTGCAGGACTTGAACCCGCCACCCCCTGATTACAAGTCAGGTGCTCTACCAGATGAGCTAAGCCAGCTAAACTGCGAAGACCGCAATTATACCTATTTAATTCGCGTTAGGGTAGGTCTTCCACCTTTTTTTGGTGGTTCCGGATCTTTTTCCGGGTCTGTTTCAGGCGAATTCTGTTTGACATCGCTGCTTGGCGACGGTACGGAAGTCAAAATCGGCGTCACCGTGGCTAACGACTCGGCGCTGAGTTCGGGTTCGGGCGCCACGCCGCTGATATCGGACTCGGCCGGGGCCGATGGTTCGAAGGCCATACCCTGGCCGTTTTCGCGGGCATAGATGGCGATCACATTCTCGACCGGCACGGAGATGTCGCGCGATACGCCGCCGAAACGGGCGCTGAAATTGACGAACTCGTTATCCATTTTCAAGCCGCTGGTGGCTTCGAAACTGATGTTCAATACAATCTCGCCATTCTTGACGAACTGCATCGGCACGCGCGTGTGCGCATCTACCCTGGCCGCCAGATAGGGGGTGTAGCCATTGTCGGTGCACCACTCATAAATGGCGCGCAACAGATACGGTTTGGTAGAGGTTTCGGACATGGCAGCTACTTGGTTCGGTACAAATGATTGAGAAACAACTGAGCAAGGGCTGTCCTGTACCGCCAGCGGCGATACAGGACAGCGAACAGCAACATCTTAACGACGCATGACTTTTTCCGACGGCGTCAGCGCTTCGATGTAGGCCGGGCGCGAGAAAATACGCTCAGCATACTTCATCAGCGGCGCAGCCGTCTTCGACAGTTCGATGCCGTAGTGATCCAGACGCCACAGCAATGGCGCAATCGCCACGTCCAGCATCGAGAACTCGTCGCCCAGCATGTATTTGTTCTTCAGGAACAAAGGCGCCAGCGTGGTCAGACGGTCGCGGATTTCCGAGCGTGCCTTGTCATGGCTCTTTTCTGCTGCTTTGGTTTTCTCGTTTTCCAGCGTGTGCACGTGGATAAACAATTCTTTCTCAAAGTTGAACAGCATCAAACGCGCGCGGGCGCGCATCAGCGGATCGGCCGGCATCAGCTGCGGATGCGGGAAACGTTCGTCGATGTACTCATTGATGATATTGGACTCGTACAGAATCAGGTCGCGCTCGACCAGGATCGGCACTTGACCATAAGGATTCATGGTCGAGATGTCTTCCGGCTTGTTGAACAAGTCGACATCGCGAATTTCAAAGTCCATGCCTTTCTCGAACAGAACGAGACGGCAGCGTTGTGAAAATGGGCAGGTTGTACCCGAATAGAGAACCATCATTTTTATAGTTCCTTAGAAACAAAAGGGTGAGACCCATACGGCTCACCCCAAAACGCATATCCGCAAAATCGCGGATATGAACTACTTAACGTCTTTCCAGTATGACGCGTTGAGACGCCATGCCAGAACAAAGAACATGCCGAGGAACAGCAGTACCCAGACGCCCAGGCGCTTGCGGGTATTCTGAGCGGGTTCGCCCATCCATTCAAGATAGGAAACCAGGTCGGCGACTGCAACATCGTATTCGACCTTGTTCATCTTGCCTGGCTTGAGCTGCTCGAAACCGACAAACTTGTGCTCCATCTTGCCTTCTTCATGAGGATCTTTTACGTCTTCGTATTTGGCAGTACGAATGCCTTCCAGTTCCCACAGTACGTGCGGCATGCCGACGTTAGGGAAAACCATGTTGTTCCAGCCGCTTGGACGGGTGTCATCCTTGTAGAAGGTACGCAGATAAGTATACAGCCAGTCCGGACCGCTGCCGGCGCCGGATGCCTTGGCGCGGGCGATCACCGACAAATCAGGCGGTGTGGCGCCGAACCATTCCTTGCCGTCTTTCGGCGCCATGGCGATGGTCATCAGGCCGCCGACCTTGTCGCTGGTGAACAGCAGGTTGTCCTTGATCTGCTCTTCTGTCAGGCCGATATCGCGCAGGCGGTTGTAGCGCATGGATGAAGCGGAGTGGCAGTTGAGGCAGTAATTCACAAACAGCTTGGCGCCGTTCTGCAGCGCCGACAGGTTGTTGCCCTGCGGCGGCGCGGTATCCAGCGGATAACCGCCCTCTTCACTGGCAAAGGCAAGCGCCGGCAGCAGCACTAGAGTCGCCATTAATTTTTTTACCAATGCGCTTTTAAGCAATGTCATGTTCTTATCCTCTGGCTTAGTGCAGGTGCTTAGTGTGGATGATAGACAACACGGTCCGGCACCGGCTTGAAGGTACCCGCGGCGCTCCACCATGGCATCAGCAGGAAGAAGCCGAAGTAGATGAAGGTGCAGACCTTCGATACATAGCCGCCGATTGCCGATGGCGGCTGCACGCCAAGGTAACCGAGCACCACGAAGGTGATCGCAAACAGGATGTAGACATATTTATGCCAGCTCGGACGATAGCGGATCGACTTGACCTTGGAGTGGTCCAGCCAAGGCAGGCCGGCCAGGATCATGACCGAAACGCCCATCAGGACGACGCCGAAGAACTTGGCGTCGAAGATGAACATGGCGCCGATGATGGCTACGCCGACGACGGTGGCGGCAATCTTGATCATGCTGCTCAGCTTCGACTTGAACCACAGCAGCGCGACAAAGGCAACAACGCCGGCTTGCAGATAAATGATGAAGTCCGAAGTCACTGCGCGCAGGATCGAATAGTAAGGCGTGAAATACCAGACCGGTGCGATATGCGGCGGCGTCTTCAGCGAATCGGCCGGGACGAAGTTGTTGTACTCGAGGAAGTAGCCGCCCATTTCCGGGCCGAAGAACACCACGGCGCTGAAGACGATCAGGAAGACCGCAACCGCCATCACGTCATGCACCGAGTAGTATGGGTGGAAAGGCACGCCGTCCAGCGGTATACCCTTGGCATCCAGCTTTTCCTTGATTTCAACGCCGTCGGGATTGTTCGAGCCGACTTCGTGCAGGGCGATGATGTGGGCCACGACCAGGCCGATCAGCACCAGCGGGATCGCGATCACGTGGAACGAGAAGAAGCGGTTCAGGGTAGCATCCGACACCACATAGTCGCCGCGTATCCACAACGACAGATCAGGCCCGATGAATGGAATCGCACCGAACAGGTTGACGATCACCTGCGCGCCCCAATACGACATCTGGCCCCATGGCAGCAGATAGCCCATGAAGGCTTCGCCCATCAGGCACAGGAAAATGCCGACGCCGAACAACCATACCAGTTCGCGCGGTTTGCGGTAAGAGCCGTACAGCAGGCCGCGCACCATATGCAGGTAGACCACGATGAAGAAGGCCGAAGCACCAGTCGAGTGCATGTAGCGCACCAGCCAGCCCCAAGGGACGTCGCGCATGATGTATTCGACCGAGGCAAACGCCAGGGCGGCATCAGGCTTGTAATGCATGACCAGGAAAATCCCGGTGACGATCTGGATCACCAACACCAGCAGCGCCAGCGAACCGAACGCGTACCAGAAGTTGAAGTTCTTTGGCGCGTAGTATTCCGACAGATGCGCCTTCCAGGTGGAAGTCACGGGGAAACGCGCATCGACCCAGTTCAAGGCTTTCTCGGCGATGGGGGCATCGGCCGGCAGCTGTTTTTCGTGGAATGCCATGGTTTAAGCCTCACCTTTCTCGTCTTTACCAATGACGATCTTGGTATCGGACAGGTACATGTAGCGTGGCACATCGAGATTGTTTGGCGCTGGCTTGTTCTTGAAGACACGGCCGGCCAGGTCGAAGGTGGAGCCATGGCAAGGGCAGAGGAAGCCGCCTTGCCAGTCATCCGGCAGCGAAGCCTGTGCGCCTGGTGCGAATTTCGAGGATGGGGAGCAGCCCAGATGCGGACAGATACCGACCAGCACCAGGGTTTCTTCGTGGCCGACGTGGCCGCGGTTGTTCGACTTGTTCTTGCAATAGTCGGGCAAGTCCATGGTGTAGGGCTTGAGCGACTCGGGATCGGCAATTTCAGAGACTGTATGTTCCAGCCCCTTCATTTGCTCGGGGGTACGTTTCATGATCCAGACGGGCTTACCGCGCCACTCGAACACTTGCATCTCGCCTGGTTTAATGCCGGAAATATCCACTTCCACTGGCGCTCCTGCTGCTTTCGCGCGCTCGGACGGCTGGAACGTGGACACAAAAGCCCCCGCCGTGGCCAGACCGGCCACGCCACCCGCCGCGCATGTAGCGACGAGCAAACCACGCCGACCGGAATCGACCTGCTTTTCGATACTCATACCAACCCCAATCAGTCAAAATACGAAAATTGCACGGAACTTCTAGCAACCCTAGATTATATCGAAGCCGGAGACTGTTTTAAAGGAAATACGTACAGTCAAGTACAAAATCAGCTAATTGTGTGGAATCTGCCGTTAAATCTGGCACAATTCCCGTCAGAGCCTCATTCTTGCACCGCAGCAAGTCTAAACGATCGGGAAAAGATGGTGGAAAATAACAAGAATTGACAATTTTGTCCTTTTAATCCGGTCGCGATCGCAGTATCTTCCCGACTGTCAACATTAGTATGGAGAGTAAGCGATATGAGCATGATGCAAGAATTCAAGACCTTTGCACTCAAAGGCAATGTGATGGATCTGGCGGTCGGCGTCATCATCGGCGGCGCCTTCGGCAAGATCGTCGATTCATTGGTGCAGGACATCATCATGCCGGTGGTCGGCAAGATTTTCGGCGGCCTCGACTTCGCCAACCACTACTTTCCGCTGAATGGCCAGGCGGCCGGCCTGACCCTGGCCGAAGCGAAAAAGGCCGGCGCCGTGCTGGCCTATGGCAACTTCCTCACTATCGCGCTGAATTTCGTCATCCTGGCCTTCGTGATTTTCCAGATGGTGCGCATCATCAACAAGCTGCGCGGTGAAGCACCGCCCGCACCGGCGGCCGACCCCGAAAATACCGTGCTGCTGCGCGAGATCCGCGATTCCCTGAAAAAATAGCCCCGCCCTGCAGCAAGCAGCACAGCCTCAGCCAACAGCCCGCTTCCAGACAGCGGGCTTTTTTACGGTCGCCGCCTAAACCAATTGAGCAAGAAGGAATGCGATCGCCGCTTGCCGGTTGCGCCACAAGTTCCCATGCGCTAATCTGCAGATAGCGATGCTTGGTTACGCAACAACAAAATCAGGCCTCGCCAGTAATGCGAACGCAGTCCACATCAAAAGGAAGCCGAATTGCCTGCTACCGACCTGCAACCGGAACAATTGAAAATCTGGCTTGCAGCCGTCGTGCGCAAGGACGCCGCCGCTTTCCGCGCTCTGTATGACGCGACTTCTCCGAAACTGTTTGGCTTCGCGCTGCGTATACTAGTTAAGCGCGAATGGGCGGAAGAGGTGCTGCAGGAAAGCTTCATCAACATCTGGAACAACGCCGACAGCTACCAGGCCAGCCTGGCGGCGCCGATGACCTGGATGACCACTATCGTGCGCAACAAGGCCTTCGACTTCCTGCGCCGCACCGACAGCGCCGTCGAGATCGATGCCGATACATTTGACAAGGAAGTCATGAACGCAATGGAAAGCGCCGATCCGACACCGATAGAAGCGCTGCAGCTCACCGACGATGCAAAGGCGCTGGCGACATGCATGGGGCGCCTGGAGGGATTGCATCGACAGGCCATTGCCCTGTCCTTCTATCATGACCTGTCGCATAGCGAAGTCGCAGAGCAGATGCAACTGCCGATAGGCACCATCAAGACGTGGATACGGCGCGGCCTGGAGCGCCTCAAAGCCTGCCTCGGCACGCTGGGGAGCGCCTGATGGACATCCAGACCAACCCTGCCCTGGTAGACAAGCTGGCGGCCGAATATGTATTGGGTACGCTCAAGGGCGGCGCACGGCGCCGTTTCGAGAGTCTGCTGCGGCGCCACGATGTGCTGCGCCTGGCGGTAGCCGAATGGCAGGACCGGCTGCATCCGATGGCCGAGCTGGCGCCGGCAGTGCCGCCGTCGGCAGCAACCTGGCCCGCCATCGAAGCCAAACTGGGCCTGTCCACCAAGCAGCAACACAAACGCCCCTTCTGGTTCGAGCTGCGCGAAGACATCAGCTTCTGGCGCGGACTGGGCATGTTCTCGACCACCGCCGCCCTGATTCTGACCTCGCTGCTATTGACCAGGCAATTGCAGCCGCTGCCAGCGCCTGCGGCAAGCTCGTATATCGCCATGCTGAGCAACGATCAGGCGCAGCCGATTGCCGTAGTGACCGGCGATGCGCCTGGCGGCCGCCTGACCGTCAAGCTGGTGGCGCCGCAAACGATCGCCGCCGACAAGAGCCTGGAACTGTGGGCCGTGCCGAAAGAAGGCCCGCCACGTTCGCTCGGCCTGCTGGCCGCCGACGGCAGCGTCAGCCTGGCCTTGCCGGCCAACGCTACGCCGCAGTCGATACCGCTGCTGGCGGTGACGCTGGAACCGAAGGGTGGATCGCCGAATCCTGACGGCCCGACCGGACCTATCGTCTTCAAGGGCGCCTGGGTGCAAATCTAGCCGCTGACGGTTGCTGCCGATACGGGCCGCTGCAGATGATGCCGCGGCCCGTTTCATTTCCCCTGTATTATCCGGCCCACTCAAGCAGCCTTTATTCGCGGTTGCCGGTGGCGATCACCCGCATCAGCAAGCGATACAGGAAAAACGCCACGCCGTGCCAGGCGCGCGCCTGCCACGACAGATTGTCAAAGGCGTCGGCCGCAACGGCATCGCCGTCGGCAATGCCGATTTCTATCTGCCGCCGCAGCGCGCGCGAAAAATCGGCATCCCTGATCACTACGTTGGCCTCCTGGTTCACCAGCAGGCTCAAGCCGTCGAAATTGCTAGAGCCGACCGTGGCCCAATCGTCGTCGATGACAGCAACTTTGGCGTGCAAGGTCGTTTTGCGATACTCGACAATCCTGACCCCTGCCTTCATCAGTTTCGGATAGTAGGACTGGCTGACCGCGTCCTGCAGGCGATAATGGCCGACTCCCAGCAGCAAGGTGACCTGGACGCCGCGCCGTGCTGCCTCCTCCAGGCCGCGCCGCAATTTCCTGCCTGGCGCGAAATATGGGCTGGTCAGCAAGGCGCTCTGGCGCGCATGTCCCAGCGCCTGCAGGTAGGCGCGCTGGATGGTGCGGCGGTTGCGCAGGTTATCGCGCAGCACCAGGCCGGCCAGCGCCGGTCCGTGCGCGCTGCCCGGGCGGCGCGCACGGCTGCGCTTGAACTGCTGCAAGCGCGCCAGCAGTTTCATTTCGCCCAGCCGCATCCATTGCGCTTCCAGTTCGAGATGGATGGTGACCACCAGCGGGCCGCTGATGCTCACCGCGAAATCCCAGCGCGGCGCCGACAAGGGCAGGCGCAAATCGTCGTCGGAAACCATGTCGTCGATGATGTTCAAGCCGCCAATAAAGCTGATATCGCGATCGACCACGCACATCTTCCGATGCATTCTTGCCACGCCGCGCTGGAACCAGGGATTGAAAGCGCGATACATGACGCCGCCGGCCTCGAACTCCTGTTGCAGCGAGAGCGAGCGCCGGTGGCCGCTGCCGAGCCAGTCGGCGATCACGCGCACGGTGACGCCGCGCTGCGCCGCGCGCGTCAAGGCCTGCTGCACCGAGGACGCGGTGGCGTCGGCGGCGAAGATATAGGTTTCCAGGTAGATTTCGGCACGGGCGGCATCGATGGCGGCAATCAACGCCGGAAAAAAGGCAGCGCCGTTGTGCAACAGCGTGATGTGGTTGTCTGCGCTAAAGCTTACCGCGCGCATGTACTGAACAAAGCAGACAAAACGGACAAGAGGAGAAACGGCATCCTGACGGTCTTTCTGAAATCATGGTTGAAGCTGGCGCCGCCAGCCGCTTTTATTGCAATCTGAGGGTAGCCACGATAGGCGCATGATCCGACAATTTTGCCCATTCCGCGCCATGCAGGACTTCCGCTGATTCTACCGTAAAGCCACGCAGATAAATCCGGTCCAGGCGCAGCCAGGGAAAGGCGGCGGGAAAAGTGCGCGCCGGCTTCAGCTTGGGCGTACGCCCTATCAACTGCTGCAGGTAGGAACCGACGCCTTGCATCATGCCGGTGCTGGCGATGCGTTCGTCGAATATCTCGGCCACATCCAGCCGCACCCTGAGGAAATCGCTCAGGCGATTGCCCCAGTCGTTGAAATCGCCGGCGATGATCAGCGGCGCATCCGGCGGCGAAGAGCTGCGCACCGCTTCGATCAGGGCCGCGGTCTGGCGGCGGCGGCCGCCGCCGAACAAGCCCAGATGCACCACATAGCAGTGAACATCGGCGGTCGGGGTTTTCAGGACGCAGTGCAGGATGCCGCGCGCCTCGTAAGCATGGTCGGACACATCCTGGTTGCTTTGCGAGGCGATTTCGAAGCGGCTCAGCAAGGCGTTGCCATGGTGGCCATGGTCGTAGACGGCGTTCATGCCGTAGGCTGCATGATGCGAATCGCCGGCCAGGAAATCGTGCTGCGGCTGGTCCGGCCAATGCGCCGCGTGGCGCGCCGCCAGCAAGTCGTGCCGCCCCTGCACTTCCTGCAGGAAGAAGACGTCCGCCTGCATCCGCGCCAGCGCCTGCTTCAGGGCATGCACGCGCGGCCGGCTGCCGAGCGAGGAAACGCCCTTGTGTATGTTGTAGGTGGCAATGCGCAGTTTCATGGAGGGTACGGCTTACTGTCGTTTAAAGTGATGCGGCAACTGCAGGATCGCCTCGGCATTCGACGGCGAAAAGCAGGCATCGGCAGCCTCGCGGTAAGGCAGCCACTTGTATTGCAAATGCTCGCGCGGCGCCAGCGTGACCGGGACGCCGGCCGGCACCAGCAGGCCGAACACGTGCTCGGTGTTCTTTGTAATCCCCGGTGCATAGCGATGGCGCCACACCGGATAAATCTCGTAGACGTTAGCCACCCGCCAGTCGTTCAGATTGGAGGGCGGCACGCTGCCGCCCTCGGCGGCGACCACGATGCCGGTTTCCTCCTGCACTTCACGCATCGCCGTTACTTCCAGCGCTTCGTCAGGAAAGTCCTTGGAACCGGTCACCGATTGCCAGTAATCGGGTTTATCGGCACGCTCCATCAACAACACCTGCAAGTCTTCCGTGTAAATAACCACCAATACCGATTCGGGAATTTTATACATGCAAATAAGCAAAAAATGAGGTTGCGTTAGCGTAATCCGGCAAGCGCAAGATCAGGTAAACCATGCTACACCATCAGCGGCCGGAACTGAGCGGGCAGCCGTACTTAGCTTGCCGGGCGAGATTGCGCCGTACTGAGCCCGACTACGCAAAGCACTACTATAAACCGGTTTCGACGGGCGTAAAAAAAGCGCGGAAAACCGCGCTTTTTTGATTGCTGCTTTTTATCTGAATTTTATCTAAAATCAGACGACTTTCGCTTCCGGCATGCGCAGGCGGATATGCAATTCTTTCAATTGCTTTTCGTCGACTTCCGACGGCGCCTGCGTCAGCAGACATTGCGCGCGCTGGGTTTTCGGGAAGGCGATGACGTCGCGGATCGACTCGGCGCCGCACATCATGGTGACGATGCGATCCAGGCCGAAAGCCAGGCCGCCGTGCGGAGGCGCGCCGTATTGCAGGGCGTCGAGCAGGAAGCCGAACTTGAGTTGCGCTTCTTCGGCGTCGATCTTCAGAGCACGGAACACCTTGCTCTGTACTTCCGCGCGGTGGATACGGATCGAACCGCCGCCCAGTTCCCAACCGTTGAGAACCATGTCGTAGGCCTTGGCGATGGCCTTGCCTGGATCAGTCTCGATGAAATCTTCGTGGCCGTCTTTCGGCGATGTGAACGGATGATGCAAGGCGTTCCAGCGGTCGCCGTCTTCATCGTATTCGAACATCGGGAAGTCAACCACCCACAGCGGACGCCAAGTGTCGTCGAACAAGCCAGCCTTCTTGCCGAACTCGCTGTGGCCGATCTTGACGCGCAGGGCGCCGATGGCATCGTTGACGACCTTGGCCTTGTCGGCGCCGAAGAAAATCAGGTCGCCGTCTTGCGCGCCGGTCTGTTCCAGGATCTGCGCCAGCGCTGCATCGTGCAGGTTCTTGACGATAGGCGATTGCAAACCGTCGCGGCCGCTGGCCTTTTCGTTGACCTTGATGTAAGCCAAGCCCTTGGCGCCGTAGATGGCGACAAACTGGGTGTAGGCATCGATTTCCGAACGCGGCATGGCGGCGCCGCCAGGTACGCGCAAGCCGACCACGCGGCCGTTGTCCATGTTGGCGGCGCCGGCGAAGACCTTGAAGTCGACGTCTTTCATGACCGCGGTGAGGTCGGTGAAGGCCAGCTTGACGCGCATGTCCGGCTTGTCCGAACCGTACAGCGCCATCGCGGTAGCGAAGTCCATCACAGGGAACGGGTTAGGCAGGTCGATGTCCAGCGCGTTCTTGAACACCAGGCGGATCATGCCTTCGAACATGTCGCGGATTTCCTGTTCCGACATGAAGGAAGTTTCGCAGTCGATCTGGGTGAATTCCGGCTGGCGGTCGGCGCGCAGGTCTTCGTCGCGGAAGCATTTGGTGATCTGGTAGTAACGGTCGAAGTTGGCCACCATCAGCAGCTGCTTGAACAATTGCGGCGATTGCGGCAGTGCGAAGAAGTGACCGGCGTTGACACGCGACGGCACCAGGTAGTCGCGCGCGCCTTCCGGGGTCGACTTGGTCAGCATCGGTGTTTCGATATCGATGAAGCCGTTGGCGTCCAGGAACTTGCGCACTTCCATCGTCACCTTGTAGCGCAGGCGCAGGTTGTTTTGCATCTGCGGACGGCGCAGGTCCAGCACGCGATGCGTCAGGCGGGTGGTTTCCGACAGGTTGTCGTCATCCAGCTGGAACGGCGGCGTGATCGATGGGTTCAGCACTTCCAGGTCGTGCGCCAGCACTTCGATCTTGCCGGACTTCAGGTTGCTGTTGCCGGTGCCGTCAGGGCGCAGGCGCACCACGCCGGTGATGCGCAGGCAGAATTCATTGCGTACCGCTTCTGCGTTCTTGAATACTTCGGCGCGGTCCGGATCGCACACGACCTGCACCAGGCCTTCGCGGTCGCGCAGGTCGATGAAAATGACGCCGCCATGATCGCGACGACGATGCACCCAGCCGCACAGGCTGACGGTTTGGCCGAGAAGTACCTCAGTAGTGAGGCCGCAGTATTGGGTTCGCATGGACATATTCAGTTTTTCGCAGTTCAGATGTTGTACGGATGTTTTAAATTAGTGTTGCTGCTTGCAGCACGGAGATCGCTGGCGCGCTGGCGGCCGCCGTCTTTCTTATGCGCCGGGCCTATTATCGCTGCCCGGCGGCGTATCGATGATCAGCTTCTTGCCGGCCAGCTGCTCCGGCGCCACCACGCCCATTGAAACAATATACTTCAGCGCCTCGTCGACGCTCATGTCGAGTTCGATAGTGTCTTCGCGCGGCAGCATCAGGAAAAAGCCCGAGGTCGGGTTCGGCGTCGTCGGCACATATACGCTGACGTAATCGCCGGCCAGATGATTCTTGACGTCGCCGCCCGGAATCCCGGTCAGGAACGCGATGGTCCACGATCCCTGGCGCGGATACTGCACCAGCAAGGCTTTGCGGAAGGCATTGCCGGAGGACGAGAACAAGGTGTCCGAGACTTGCTTGACGCTGGAATAGATCGAGCTGACCACCGGAATCCGCGTCAGCACCGCTTCCCATACCTGGACGATCTGGCGGCCGATGAAATTGCGCGTCGCCAGGCCGGTCAGGAAGATCACCAGCAAGGTCAGGATGGTGCCGAGGCCGGGAATGTCGTGCCCCAGCAAAGCCTTGGGCCGCCATTGCTCAGGCAGCAGCAGCAGCGACTGGTCCATCGTGCCAATGATCAGGTTCAGCACCCATAGCGTGATTGCCAGGGGCACTAAAACCAGTAGACCGGTGATGAAATATTTACGCATGGCTTTCTTTGTCGGACGTCAGCTGCCGTGCAGCTGCGCCGGGTTCAACTCGTTGACTAAGCGACGACCTTAGCTTGCCGCTGCCGTGCCGCCCGCGCTGGTGCTGGCTGGCGCCGGGCTGCTGGCTGCTGCCGCCGCCGGTGCTGCCGGCGTCGCCGGCGCAGTGACGACAGTACCCGCCGGCGCCGCCGCTTCTGCTGCGCCTGCCGGCGGCACTGTCGCCCCGGCGCCGCCACGGAAATCGGTGACATACCAGCCGCTGCCTTTCAGCTGGAAACCAGCTGCGGTAACCTGCTTCTTGAACGCGGCTGTGCTGCAGGACGGGCAAACCGTCAGCGGCTCATCGGACATCTTTTGCAGCACATCTTTGGCAAAACCACAGGCTTCGCAGCGATACGCATAAATCGGCATGGTGAAACTCCGCAAATATCTTACAAAACCCTGAATTATAAAGGTTTTTTTCAGTATATACGGGTCTGGCCAGTGGCTTGTGGCGGCGGCGCCATGATTTGGCGCCATTGTTATCAATTTTACATCAATAAAATCAGCGCGCGCGGATCTCTGTCCAGATGCGGTTGACGGCGCGCCGCTGCTTGCTGTTCAGGTCTTTCAGCATTTCCAGCTTGGCAAAACCGGCCTTGTCCGGAAAAATCGCCTGGTTGTTGGCGATCTCCGGCTTGATGTACTTGGCGGCATCGGCGTTAGGATTGCCGGAACCGATCAGGTTGCTCAGCTCGGCGGCATTCTTGCCATCCAGCATGAAATTGATGAATTTCAGCGCCAGGTCCGGCCGCGGCGCTGCCTTGTGGATCACCATGCTATCGAGAGCCAGAACCGCGCCCTCTTTCGGCATGCCGTGGCGGATGCGGAACTTGCGGCCGGCTTTCTGGGCATCGACATCGGCCTGGAAAATATCATTCGAATAACCCTGCACCAGCCAGATATTACCTACAGTCAATTCCTTGATGTAGCTGCTGCCATTGAATGCCGCCCAGTAAGGCTTGGCCTTGAGGATGACGTCCTTGGCTTCCTGCCAATGCTTCTCATCGGTATCGTTGGCGGAATAGCCCAGGTATTTCAGGGCAGCACCCATCAATTCGTTGGCCGAATCCAGCACCGTGACCTTACCCTTGATCTTGGCCAGGATCTTCGGATCGAAAATCGCTGCCCAGCTATCCACCGGAATGCCTAGCTCCTTCATCTTCTGGTCGTTATAGCCCATCAGGGTAACCGTGTAGGCGTAAGGCACTGAATACTTGTTGCCCTTGTCGAAATCCGTGTTCAGGTAGGCTGGATTGGCGTTTTTCAGGTTCGGCAACTGTGCCTTGTCGAGCGGCAGCAAGGCTTGCTGCTTGATCAAGGCGTCCAGCGCGTTACCGGTCGGCACGATGATGTCGTAGCCCTTGGCGCCGGCCGCCAGCTTGGCCAGCATTTCCTCATTGTCGCCGTAATAAGTCTGCACCACCTTGCATTTGCACAAAGCCTCGAAGCGCCCCACCGTCTCCGGCGCAATGTAATTGTTCCAGTTGTACAGGTGCAGTTCGTCGGCGGCGTGGGCCGAGACGCTGGCAAACAGAAGTGAAGCAATGGCGAGCAGTTTTTTCATGGCTGTCCTGATAGGCGATTAGGAGGAACGTAAGGCGTTAGGCGCAAGCTTGGACGCAATGATTATAAGCAGCAGCGTCAGCCCCATCAACAAGGTCGAGACTGCATTTACTTCTGGCGTGACGGCAATCTTGATCATCGAATAGATCTGCAGCGGCAAGGTGGATGCATTGGCGCCGGCGGTGAAGAAGGTGATCACGAAATCGTCGATCGACAGGGTGAACGCCATCAAAGCCCCCGCCACCACGCCTGGCATGATCAGCGGCAAGGTCACCAGCCGGAATGCCTGCATGGGCGTAGCGCCGCAGTCGCGCGCCGCTTCGGTCAGGCTTTCATCCATGCCCGACAAGCGCGAGCGCACCACGATGGCGACAAAGCCGATGCAGAACGCGATGTGCGCCAAGGTGATCGACAGCAGTCCCAGCGTGATGTTCAACATGACGAAGAAAATCAGCAGGGACACGCCGACCAGGATTTCCGGAATCGCAATCGGCGTCAGCACCAGTAAAGGCAGCAGCTTGAGCTTGTAGCGATGCATGGCGAAGCCGGCCATGGTGCCCAGCAAGGTGGAGGCGGCGCTGGCCACCAGCGCGATCATCAGCGAATTACCAGCGGCGCGCAGCATCTCTTCGTTATGGAACAGCTTGCGATACCAGTCCAGCGTAAAGCCGACCCACTCGGCATTCAGCTGCGAGTCGTTGAAGGAATACACCACCACGATAATCAGCGGCACGTACAAAAACGCATACACGAACAGCGCCACCAGCCACAGGCCAAGCGGACGCCGCATCCGGTTCAGATTAGCCATGGGTTTCTCTCCTTGGCCTTGCCACCAGCACGGCGATGCCGGCGGCGATCAGCGCCGCTACCGTGAGGACGATAGACAGTACGCTGCCGAACGGCCAGTCGCGGGTTTCCAGGAATTGCTGTTTGATGACATTACCGATCATGTCGCTGCCGGTGCCGCCCAGGATGTCGGAGACCGCAAAAATCCCCAGCGCCGGAATGAATACCAGCGCCGCGCCGGCATACACGCCGGGCAAGGACAGCGGGAAAGTGATGCGCCAGAAGCGTTGCCAGGCCGATGCGCCCAGGTCCTGGGCGGCGTCGACCAGCGCCGGGTCATGCTTTTCCAGGTTGGCGTAGAGCGGCAAAACCATGAACGGCAGATGCACGTAGACCAGGCCGACAATCACCGAAAACGCGGTAAACAACAGGCGCACCGGTTCGATCCCAACCAGCCCCAGCACATAGTTGACCGCCTGCGTCAAACCGGATTGCGGACCGAGGATGATCATCCAGGCATATACGCGTATCAGGAAGTTGCTCCAGAACGGCAGGATCACCAGCAGGATCAGCAGGTCGCGGTACTTCTTCGGGCTGCGCGCAATCAGCAGCGCCAGCGGATAGGCCATCAACAGGCAGCAGCAAGTGGTGATCACCGCATACATCAGTGACTTCAGGAAGATCGCGGTATAGATGAAATCCGATGTGAAACGCTGGAAATTTTCCAGCGTCAAGTCCAGCTTGCCGGCCTCGTCGAACACCGGCGCCAGGCCGCCGTAGTCGCCGGCATAGCGCACCGAGGCAAACACCATGATCAGGCTGGGGATGGCGAAGAACAGCAGCAGGTAGAACAGCGGCGGTCCGCTGATCAGCCAGCGCGCCGTGCGGCCGCGCTTGGCTGCGGCATTTGACAACTTACTCATACAAGAAATGCCCTGCGTCGAATTGCCAGGCGATGTCGACCATGTCGCCGACCTCGAAGAATTTGGCGCGGCCGGCGGCCGAATTCGCCAGCAAGGCTTCGATTGTGGTGCCGCCTTCGGTCTGCACGATGTACACGGTGACATCGCCCAGGTACAGCAGCTCCTTGACGAAGCCCTTGAAATGGTTTTCCGCGGTGTCGGTGCTGATCTCGGCGCTGATATGGATCTTTTCCGGACGCAGCGCCAGCGTGCCTTTCAGGCCGGCCGCGGCATTCGGCGGCACGGCGCTTTTCACCAGGCCGAGGCCGGGCACGTCCAGCTGCATGGCAGCGCCGTCTATGCTGGCGATGGCGCCGTCCAGCAGGTTGCAAGTGCCGATGAAATCGGCGACAAAACGGGTGCGCGGATAGCTGTAGATGCGCGAAGGCTCGTCCAGCTGTTCGACATTGCCGCGGTTCATGACCGCGATCCGGTGCGACAGCGCCAGCGCTTCGCCCTGGTCGTGGGTGACGTAGACGAAGGTGATATCGACTTCTTTTTGCAGATTGATCAGTTCGATCTGCATCTGCTCGCGCAGCTTGGCGTCCAGCGCCGACAAAGGCTCGTCCAGCAGCAGCAGCTTGGGACGCGACACCAGCGCCCGCGCCACCGCGACACGTTGCCGTTGACCGCCAGACAACTCATGCGGAAAGCGCGCCGCGAAGCCGGTCAGGCGCACGTCCTCCAACGCTTCCTCGACCCGGACGCGGATCTGCTCCGCCGGCACCTTGGCCATCTTCAGGGGGAAAGCGATGTTGGCCGAGACCGTCATGTGCGGAAACAGCGCGTAGTTCTGGAATACGGTGCATACCGGCCGGTGTTCCGGCGGGCTGCCCACCAGGTCGACGCCATCCAGCAGGATCTGGCCGGAATCCGGCAGATCGAAACCGGCGATCATGCGCAGCAAGGTGGTCTTGCCGCAGCCGGAAGGGCCCAGCAGGGTAAAGAATTCGCCGGCTTCAATTGACAGGCTGATATTGTCAACTGCGGCAAAGTCGCCAAAACGACGACTGACGTTACGGATTTCTAGCAGCGCCATATTTAGTCATTTCCAGAAGGGCGAAAAACCGCCAATTGTAGCAAGTTGACTGCAAATTATGTGAAAAAAGCCAGTGTATGTACCGTCGGACATACACTGGCTCGTATTTTGACAACTCCGGCGCCGAGACTGCCTGTCAGCCCCGGCGGCGCCATTCCATCCAGCGCTCCTTGCCTGCAAATACGGCAATGGAATCCGTCACATCCTGCTCATCGGCCAACTCGAAATCGGCATGCAATAAGCGTTCCAGTTCGGCCCGGCTGATGCCGAACGGCGGCCCTTTGGGCGAGTCGTCGAAAAAGAAGAAGCCGGCCAGCGTGGCGCCTGACGGCAACAGCTCTGCCCAGCGGCTGACGATATCGGCACGCCGGGCGGGCGGCAAAGCGCACAGAAAGGCGCGCTCGTAGATAAAGCCGAGCGGCTGCTGCGCTTCATAGGTAAAGAAATCGGCTTGCAGCACGCGCCCGGACCATTTGCCCAGCACTGCCCTTGCTGC
This sequence comes from Collimonas sp. PA-H2, assembly GCF_002564105.1. Classification (NCBI taxonomy): domain Bacteria; kingdom Pseudomonadati; phylum Pseudomonadota; class Betaproteobacteria; order Burkholderiales; family Oxalobacteraceae; genus Collimonas; species Collimonas sp. PA-H2. The sequence goes on along the minus strand of NZ_PDBX01000001.1, from coordinate 3,151,344 downwards.
GCCGACGGCAGCGCCGGAGAAGTCGATGGCGGTTACATCCCAGCCGGCCTCGGCCAGATAGGCTACTTCGTAGCCGGTGCCGCAACCTGGAATCAGGGTCGACGCCGGTTTACTGCGGTTCACGTACTGCTGCAGCGCCAGCGGCACGCCGCCGTTATCCCATGGCATGAAATCCTGCTCGAAACGCTCGCTCCAGAAATCGGGGTGCGAGGGATCGCGGCTGGCAAACTTGGGAGGAAAATCGGGGGGCGGCATGGCTACCACCAGATTCTGTGCGCGAAGCGAAGATAAAGCAGCGTCAGCAATACACCTGCGATGGCGCCGCCGCCGAGATAGACCACGATGCCCAGGAAGTGGTTGGTCTTGCGCTGCTCGGCAATCAGCTGCCACATCAGTTCATTACTGTGTTCGCCGCGCGGCTCGATGGCCTTGCTCATTACCTGATGCGCCAGCCGCGGCAGTTGCGGCAACAGCTTGCTGTAACGCGGCACTTCGATTTTCAGATGCTGCAGCAGGCCGCGCCAGCCCATCTGTTCGCTCATCCAGCGCTCCAGGTGCGGCTTGGCGGTTTTCCACAGGTCCAGCTCCGGATCCAGCTGGCGGCCCAGGCCCTCGACATTGAGCAAGGTCTTTTGCAGGAGCACCAGCTGCGGCTGCACTTCGACATTGAAGCGGCGCGAGGTCTGGAACAGGCGCAGCAGCACCTGGCCGAAGGAGATATCTTTCAGCGGCCGGTCGAAGATCGGTTCGCAGCAGGCACGCACCGCCGACTCCAACTCGTCGACCCGGGTTTCCTTGGGCGCCCAGCCGGATTCGATATGCGCTTCCGCCACGCGCTTGTAATCGCGCTGGAAAAACGCCAGGAAATTCTGCGACAGATAATCCTTGTCGAAATCGTTGAGGGTGCCGACGATGCCGAAATCGAGCGCGATGTAGCGGCCGAAAGTGGCCGGCGCTACCGACACCAGGATATTCCCGGGATGCATGTCGGCATGGAAAAAGCCGTCGCGGAACACCTGAGTGAAGAAAATCTCGACGCCGTCGCGCGACAGCTTGCCGAGATCGACGCCGGCGTCTCGCAGGCGGTCCAGCTGCGAAATCGGGATGCCGTGCATGCGTTCCATCACGATCACCGAAGGCGAGCAGTATTCCCAGTACATCTCGGGCACCACCAGCAAATCCGAATCGGCGAAATTGCGGCGCAGCTGGCTGCCGTTGGCGGCTTCGCGCATCAAGTCCAGCTCATCGTGCAGATACTTGTCGAATTCGCCCACCACTTCACGCGCCTTCAGGCGACGGCCGTCGGCCCACAGCCTCTCCACCAGGCCAGCGGCGATATGCATCAGCGCCACGTCTTCATCGATGGATTTTTTCATGCCGGGACGCAGCACCTTGACCGCTACTTCCTTGCCATTTCGCAGTGTCGCAAAGTGTACCTGCGCAATCGAGGCTGAGGCCACCGGTTCACGCTCGAAGCTGGCGAACAACTCATCCGGATGGGCCTTCAATGATTTTTCGATCTGTGCAATCGCCAGGTCCGAGCTGAAGGGCGGCACGCGATCCTGCAGGCGCGCCAACTCGTCGACCATGTCGCCCGGCACCAAATCGCGACGGGTCGACAGCACTTGTCCGAACTTGACGAAAATCGGCCCCAGTTCTTCCAGCGCCATGCGCAGGCGCTCGCCGCGCGGCGCCGAAATATCGCGCCAGAAAATCAGGGTATCGATCAGCTTGGAAATGCGCGGCGTATCAAAACCCGACATGGCGATATCGTCCAGGCCATAACGCACCGCAACGCGGACGATCTTAAGAACTCGCAAAAATTTCAGAATCATGGGGTTTTCAATTTGTTGATGCGTTTCGCCAGGCGCTCCAGATCGTCGCGCAGCCTGGTGACATCATTCGTAAAATCGGATACAGCTTGCGGCCGTACCAGCATCGGCTGTTCTTCCAGAAAATATTCGGCCAGGTTTTCCGTCAGTTTTTTATGCGTAGAGCGAACGCCGGCGATCAGCGCATTGCCGCCGGAGACGATGCGCACGGCGGCGATATCGCCGACCAGCTTGCTCAGGTCGTGCTCGGCATCCCAGTGCAAACCCTGGCTGACCTGGGAAATCGCATTGGCAAAATCAGCGTCGCCCTGGATCTTCACATAAGAGAAAGCACGCTCGCGGTTCTGCGCGATCAGCGGCAAATCCGCCAGATTGACTCGGATGGTGACATTGGGGACGTTCACCACCTGCTGGTCGCTGTCCGGCGGCGGCGCCTGCAGCAAGCCGTCGGCGCTGACCTGCCAGCTCAGCTTGACGGCGCCGCCGTCAAAACAGGCGACCTTGCCGGCATGCGACGCCAGGATACGCTGCGCCCACGGTTCTTGCGCCAACAGGTGATTGACAGACGCGGTAATCGGCTTGAAGTTTAGTGGTGAAGTCATCGTCATAAAATAAAACCGCCCATGATTATTCATGGGCGGTCCAAGTTTATCAGTTTGTCAGCCCCAGAGCCTGTTTATGCTCTGGGGCGCGGTAAATCAGCCTGCTTATGCTGCCACTTGCTGAATTCCCGCCAAAACCCAGCCACCCTGCCCCGACAAAGGCTTGGACATATTCCAGACTTCGGTGAACGGCTCGGCCGAGGCTTCCGGCACTTCCTTGATCAGGCCGGTGAACTTGACGCTGGCCAGGTAATCGTTGCCGACGGTTTCGATGCCCATCAGTTCGCCATCCAGCTGCACGACGTCGGTGTTATTCGGCGAAGCGCCGCGTTCCTGCAATTGCAGGCGTAGTTCGCCAAACATTTCCGGCGTGGTGAATTCGCGGATATCGTTGATGTCGGCCTTGTCCCAGGCGGCCTGCAGACGGATGAAGTAAGTCTTGGCGCTGCGGACGAAACCGGGTACGTCGAAATCCGCCGGAATTCCCCAAGGAGCGCTGTTAGCCGCGGCAGCCGGAGCGGCTGAGGATTGGAACGATGAAGCGGAATTGACGCGGGAACCGATTTCAGGGGTGAAACTGGACGAATTGCTATCGAAATTGGCCGCGGGAAGATTGCCTCCCAGGTTAGGCGCCGAGCCTGGACCGGAATATGCCGCCGGCGCAGGACTGTTCTTGCGCATTACCAATCGCACAACAAAAATTACCGCGACCGCCAGCAAGGCTATCATCAGGAATGAACCGAAAGCGCCGCCCATACCGAAATGCGACATCAGGGCGCCCAGGCCGAGACCCAGCAAGGCGCCGCCGAGGATGCCCTTCCATGGGCTGGCCGGTTTAGGCGGAACTGCAGACGGGGTGGCGGCAGGCGCTGCCGGCTTGGCCTGGTTGGCGTTGCCGAAATTCTGCGACGGCGCGCTTGGCGCCTGGCGCGAAATGCCGGACGACTGCTTGCCGAACGAGCCGCCGCCGCCGAGCCGACGGGCGTCGGCATTCGAGATTGTCATCGACAAAGTGGTTGCGACCATCAGCAACATCAGCAAAAACTTCTTCATGCGAGCTCCTACAGTTTTATGCCGGTATGCAAGGCCGCCACACCGGCAGTTAAATTGAAATACTCAACCCGCGCCAAGCCCGCATCCGTCATCATCTGTTTCAGAGTGTCCTGATCGGGATGCATGCGAATCGACTCCGCCAGGTAGCGATAGCTTTCAGAATCATTGGCAATCTGCTTGCCCAGCCACGGCAATACGGAAAACGAGTAAACGTCGTAGGGCTTTTTCAAAGGCTCCCATACTTTCGAAAACTCCAGCACCAGCAGTTTGCCGCCCGGCTTCAGCACACGGCGCATTTCCGCCAGTGCGGCATCCTTGTGCGTCATGTTGCGCAAACCGAAGGCCACCGAGACGCGGTCGAAATAATTGTCCGGGAACGGCAATTTCTCGGCGTCGCATAGCAAGGTGGGGGTGGACAAGCCATTATTCAAGAGACGATCACGGCCGACGCGCAGCATCGACTCGTTGATGTCGGTCAGCCAGACTTCGCCGGTAGGCCCGGCGCGCTTGGCGAACGCCTTGGCCAGGTCGCCGGTGCCGCCGGCGATATCCAGCACCTTGAAACCGGGGCGGATGGCGGCCTGGGCGATGGTGAAAATCTTCCAGACCCGATGCAGGCCGGCCGACATCAGATCGTTCATGACGTCGTATTTAGGCGCAACCGAGTGGAAAACTTCGGCGACTTTGTGGACTTTATCGTCCTCGGAGACGGTTTTATAACCGAAATGGGTGGTGTTGGTCATATCAGCAACCTTATTTGGCAGACTAGCATTATACAAGTCCGGCACTCAGGCGTTTGGCTTGTTGCACTTGATTTGCTGTATATCAAGCACAGGCAGATGCTCCTTGGTTCGACCGGCTGCCTGCCGCTTAATTCCGCATTGCGCGTAATTTACGGAAAAATCTGGTGAAAATCGACCAACGTGTGAGAAGAATGCCCGAACCTGGCCTAGGGTGATGTCGTTGCCAAAACCTGCTTATGCTTTATCGGCCTTGCCGGCCGCGTTGGCCAGCTTGCTCAGCATCTGGTCCAGCAGCCACGGTTTGCGGTCCTGGTCTTCCGCCAGTTCCTTGCGGCGGATGGCGTTGCGCACTACCAGCGAACCGAGATAGCGTACCGGCTCCGGCGGAAACTGTCCGCGCGGGCCGGCCGCCAGCGGGCTGCGGCTCCAGTCATTGTCCAGGCCGAGCACCAGCGATGACAGCAGTTGCCCGCCCATGTAGCTGGGGCCGACACCGTTGCCGGAATAGCCGAAACCGTAGAACACATTCGGCATATCGTTCAGCCGTCCGAAGAACGGAAAACCGGTGACCGAGCGGTCTGACGGTCCGTTCCAGCTGGCCGTGATCGGCACGCCGGCCAGCGCCGGGAAGAATTCATGCAGGCTGCGCTTGAGTTGCTGCTCATAGGGGGAACGCTGGTCGAATACCGGCAGGATGCGGCCGCGCCAGGCGAAGGTGTTGCCGCCCTTGCCCAGCATCAGGCGGCCGTCTTCGGTAGTGCGGTAATAGAACACGAAGGTGCGCGAATCGAGCACCGACACACCGTCTGTCAGGCCGATGCGCTGCAGCAGCTCGGGACATTTTTCCGTGATCACCATATCGCTGGACACCACCGCCAGCGTGCGCTCGAACTGCGGGAAGCGGCTGGCCATCCAGGCATTGATCGCCAACACCACCTTGCCGGCCTGCAGGCTGCCGGCGGGTGTTTGCAAGGTAACTCTGGCGCCAGGCGTGAACGACAGCATCGGCGTTCTTTCGTAAATCCGCACCCCCATCTGCAAGGCGACGCGGCGCAAACCGCGCACCAGCTTGCCCGGATGGACGGTCGCCGCCATCGGTGAAAACACGCCGGACAGATTGCGCGCCGAACCAGAGCGGCGCTGCACTTCGGCGTCCGGCAGAGAATGATAGGAACTGATGCCCTGGCGCTTCAGTTCATCCAGCACCGGATCCAGCACGCCCAGCTGCGCTTTGGTGGTGGCGGTGAAGAGCGTGCCGTCCTGGCGGAATTCGGCGTTGATCTTGTGCTCGCGGCAGAAATTGCCGATATGGTCGACCACTGCTTCCGAAGCCTTCACCAGCCTGATCGCTTCGGCCTCGCCGAACAGGCGGCGCAAGGTAAAGAATTTGGTCGACCAGGTCAGCAGGCAGCCGCCGTTGCGGCCGCTGGCGCCGGCGCCGCACAGGTCGCTTTCGACGATGGCGATGTCCAGCGCGGGATTTTGCTGCTTCAGCTGGATCGCGCTCCACAAGCCGGTAAAGCCGCCGCCGACGATCGCGACGTCGGCCTTTTGCTGGCCTTGCAGAGCGGGAGCCAGCTCGCCGTCGGTGAATAATGCATCTTCCAGCCAGAATGGGCGCATGGGGTATCTATCCTAGATAATCAAAAAAGAATGGCCCGGTAATGAGAACACTCTTAGACCTAAACAAATTTCCTCCACGTCATTTCCGCGAACGCGGGAATCCATTTTCGATCGCAATTTGGATTCCCGCGTTCGCGGGAATGACCGTGATTTTGAAGCAAGCTATGTCCTGACTGATGCACAGGCCGACATCAGTCTGGAGAAATGCTGCAGATCGGGCGTCTGCATTCCCGCCACCTTGGCCTGATCGTCCCAAAGACGCAGGCTGACAGCATCGGCAGCGTAGGGCCGGGCAATGAACTGCGCAGCGTCGGCCGCGGAAAATACACCGCCCTGCAATTCCAGGCTGCGCTTGGAATCTTCGGAAAGACGTCCCCAATAGGCGGCGTCTGTCGCGCATAGATAGCGCTTGGCGTCCACGTGCAGACGGATCGGCTCCAGCACCGCCGCGCTGAACAAGCCGCGCAAATAGGGGATGGCAAAATATTGATGGGTGTCGTCGACGCCGCGCGCCGACGGCGTCTCGCCTTGAGGATTGAGCAGATGGCCGAGGTCGTGCAGCAAGGCGGCGCATACCAGTTCAGTATCGGCGCCGGCCTGTTCGGCCAGGGTCGCAGATTGCAGGGCATGCTGCAGCTGATTGACCGGCTCGCCGCTATACATTTCATGGCCGCCCTGTTCGAACAGATCGCAGATTTGCGCAATAGTGAGCATGTTGGAAATCCGATCAGTTCCAGGGCAAGGAATAGGTCTTGGTGTTGCAGAAGCTCTTCATCGCTTCTTGCACGCCTTCCTTGTAGCCGAGGCCGGAATCCTTGATGCCGCCGAACGGCGTCAGCTCCAGCCGGTAACCCGGGACTTCGCGCACATTGATGCTGCCGACTTCCAGTTCGCGCACAAAGCGCGTGATGTAATCGAGCCGGTTGGTGCAGACCGAGGACGACAAACCATAAGGTGTGGAGTTAGAAATGCGGATCGCATCGGCGATATCGGTGCAGCGTATCACTGGCGAGACCGGACCGAAAGTTTCTTCCGCCACCAGCTGGCAGTCGGCCGGAACGTGATCCAGCACGGTCGGTGAATACACAGCGCCGTCGCGCTGGTTGCCGAACAACAGTTTGGCGCCGCGCTGGCAGGCGTCGTTCACCTTGGCTTCGAAGACGCTGGCGGAGCGGGCATCGATTACTGTACCCATGTCGTTCTGCAGATCCATCGGATTTCCGTACTTGACCGCTTTAGTCTTGCGCACCAGCAGATCGACGAATTCGTCCGCCACGGCCTGGTGCACGATCATGCGCTTGATGGCAGTACAGCGCTGGCCGGAATTCTTGTAGGAGCCGGACACCGCCAGCGTTGCCGCTTCTTCCAGGTCGGCGTCTTCCATCACGATGATGGGATCGTTACCGCCCAGTTCCAGCACCTGGCGCTTGTAGACGGCTTTGCCGGCGATGTATTTGCCGATCGGCACGCCGCCGGTAAAGGTCACCAGGTCGACATCCGGATTGACCAGCATCTCGTCGGCGATTTCAGCCGGATCGCCGGTCACCACCGAGAACATTTCCGGCGGCAAGCCTGCTTCATACAGGATATCGGCCAGCAGCAGCGCCGACAGCGGCGTTTTCTCAGTCGGCTTCAGCACCATCCGGTTATTGGTGGCGATGGATGGCGCAACCTTGTGGGCGACCTGGTTGAGCGGATGATTGAATGGCGTGATGGCCGAGATGGCGCCCAGCAGCGGTTCTTTCAGCGTGTAGACCTTGCGCTGCTTGCCATGCGGCGTCAGGTCGCAGGAAAACACTTGGCCGTCATCTACCAGCGCCTGGTTGGCGGCAAACACAAAAACGTCGCAAGCGCGGCCGACTTCGTACAGGCTGTCTTTCTTGCACAGGCCGGCTTCCGCCGTGATCAGGTCGGAGATGGCATCGGTATTGGCGCGCAGCAGTTCCGCAGTGCGCAGCATGATGCGCGAGCGCTCGTAGCGCGTCAGCGGCGAGCGGAATGCGCGCGCCGTCTTGAAGGCGTGACGGATGTCGTCCACCGTGGCTTTCGGCACCGAACCGACCAGCGCGCCATTGAAGGGGTTACGGATTTCTATGCGGCGCGGGTTGCCAACCAGCTTGCCGGCAATCCGCATGTCTTGATGTAAAGGTTCGCCCTGCTTGAGCTTGCTCAGTTCGGTCAGCATCATGTCCTCGAATCAATCGATGGTTGTGGTTTCTTGCTTACTGCGCGTGCTTATTGTGCATGATTCATGGCCAGATAGAACACATCGAAATTGCGCAGACGGTGATCGGCGGGAATCGCGCTCAGCTTGCGGTTGAACATCAGCGGCACTCTTTGTTCCGAGATGCCGCCGTGCGAGCGCAGCGGCAGCTTCAGCTCGGACAGGTCGTGGCGGCTGGCGGCAGTGCCGATCACGGTCAGGCGTTCGCTCACCACCACCAGGTCGCCGATGCGGTCTGGCGGCAGCTCGAAGCGCTGGGCCGCCTGTTCGCGCGTCAGCACCAGCTCGATGCCGGAGATGGCGCGGATCTTGTCGGCGATTTCAGCGGCATTGGCGGCGGCGCCCAGGTACACCGTTGCGTAGGAGCCAAGTGCGCCGTGGTGCACTACGTAAGGATCGGTGATCGGCAGGATGACGCGGGTCTTCTCGACGCCGACCTTGGCATCCAGCACGTCTTGCAGATAAATCACGTTCGGCTTACCGGCGCTGTCGGTCTTGGCGTTCATGCCATGGTCGGCGGTCAGGCCGATCACCGCACCCAAAGTATCGAGCTGGGTCAGGTAATGATCCATCATGGCGTAGAAGGCATTGGCGCCCGGCGTGCCCGGTGCGTACTTGTGCTGGATATAGTCAGTGGTCGACAGATACATGATGTCAGGCCGTTCGCTGGCCAGCAGCTTGACGCCGGCGGCGAACACGAACTCCGACAACTCGGCGCTGTACACTGACGGCAAAGGCATGCCGACCCGCTCCAGCAGATTGGCTATGCCATTCTGTTCCAGCGTGGCCTGGTCAGCCTTCTCCGCCGAGAAGCAGATGCCGCGCATCTTGTGGCCCAGCAGGCCGCGCAGCTTGTCCTTGGCGGTGATCACCGCCACCTTGGCGCCGGCGTCGGCAAAGGTGGCCAGGATGGTGGCGGCGCGCAGGTACTTGGCGTCGTTCATCATCACTTCCTGCTTGGTTTCCAGATCGTAGAAGTAGTTGCCGCAAATACCGTGCACCGCCGGCGGCACGCCGGTCACGATCGACAGGTTGTTGGGATTGGTGAAGCTGGGCACCACGCAATCGGCGCTCAGCACCGTGCCCTGCTCCACCATCTTTTTCATGAAGGGTGCGACGCCGGCCTGGATCGCCTGGTTGATGTATTCCTGCTCGCAGCCGTCAACACAGACCACCACCAGCGGTTGCTGCATCGCTTGATAGCTACGGCCATTAATGTTGAAAGAACCGTTGAAAGAGCCGCTGAGGGTTTTGGTATTGGACATGTGCTTGCCTTCGCTGTAAGTCTGAGGGGCTTGCTACTTCAAAGTGATCTGTTCGGCTGCCGCTGCGGCGGCCATCTTTTCCTGCGCCTTGTGCATGCGCTGGCGGCCGGCTTCGGCGTGTTCGCGCATGATGGCGCCGGCGGCCTGCGCATCGCCGGCGGCGATGGCGTCGACGATCTGGTGATGTTCGGTAGTGGAAGTCGGCAAGCTGCCCTTTTGCGCCAGCGCCGAACGGCGGAACAGGTTGAGTTCGTTGACCAGGCGGCGGTAGGTATGCAACAGCTTCTTATTGGCGCTGAACTGCACCAAGGCATCGTGGAAGGCCAGGTTCAGCTTCAGGTAGCCGTCGACATCGCCCAGGGCGACCATGCCATCCATGCGCTCCAGCAGCGTGCGCAGTTCCTGCACCTGGGCCGGCTTGATGGCGGCGGCCAGCTTGCGGCCGATCAGCTCATCCAGCGCTGCCCGCACTTCATAGATCTCGTCGGCTTCCTCGACCGAGATCTGGCGCACGAAGACGCCGCAATTCTTTTCCTGCTGCACCAGGCCAGCCTCTTCCAGCGCACGGAACGCTTCGCGCACCGGGCCGCGCGAAACACCCAGCATTTCCGCCAGCGACACTTCATTGAGCTTGTCGCCGGCGACCAGGTCGCCGGCCAGGATCATGCGCTCAAGCTCCTTCTGCACCAATGAAGGCAGCGAATTTTTCTGGACCAGGGCGATGGTGTTCATTGTGCGGTTGGTTGTCATGGCGTTTCTTTTTTTTGAGTTGGTGATTGCACTTTAATTTAACAACGTGTAGATTGTCAACAAAATACATAAAACATGATGCAATAAAAAGCGTCAGAAAGGAAAAGCTGGTGTCCATGACAACACAGCAACTGACCCAGGTTTCGGTATTTGCAACGGTGGACGATTTGCTCAACATCTGAGGAGATGAGAATGAAACAGCAATTTGCACGAATCCTGCGCGCCAGCGCAGCAGCCGGGGCAGCCGCTGCCCTGCTCGGCGCCGGCTCCATGCTGGCGGCATCCAGCAGCCATGCCCAGGGAAAAACAGCGCTGCTGGTGTACACCGCACTGGAAACCGATGCCATGAAGCAGTACAAGGATGGCTTCGAAAAGGCCAATCCGACGGTAGAGATCCGCTGGGTGCGCGATTCCACCGGCGTCGTGACCGCTAAACTGCTGGCTGAAAAAAACAATCCGCAAGCCGACGTGGTGGTCGGCCTGGCCGCCACCAGCCTGGCGCTGCTGGGCCAGGAAGGCATGCTGCTGCCGTATGAACCAAGCGGCATGAAAGAACTGAATCCGGCCTATGTCGACACGGCGCGGCCGCCAGCCTGGGTCGGCATGGATGTCTGGGGCGCCACCGTCTGCTTCAATACCGTCGAAGCCAAGAAACTCAACCTGCCCAAGCCAACCAGCTGGCAAGACCTGGCCAAGCCGGTCTACAAGGGCCAGATCGTGATGCCGCACCCGGCTTCCAGCGGCACCGGCTATCTGGACGTCACCGCCTGGCTGCAAATGTTCGGCGAAGCCAAGGGCTGGCAGTACATGGACGCCCTGCACCAGAACATCGCCCAATATACCCACTCCGGCTCCAAACCCTGCACCATGGCCGGCACCGGCGAATTCCCGATCGGCATCTCATTCGAATTCCGCGGCCACCAGGTCAAGCGCAGCGGCGCCCCCGTCGAATTGATTTTCCCGAAAGAAGGCCTGGGCTGGGATGTGGAAGCAAGCGGCATCATGAAGGGTACCAAGAACCTGGCCGCGGCCCAAAAACTGGTCGACTGGATGAGCAGCAAGGAAGCCAACCAGGTGAGCGCCAACTGGTGGGCCATCGTAGCCTATCCCGGCATCGCCAAGAAAGTGGAAGGGATTCCGGACGACTACGAAAAGCTGCTGATCAAACCCAACGATTTCAACTGGTCCGCCAAGAACCGCGAACGCATCCTGGCCGAATGGGGCACGCGCTACAACTCCAAAGCGGAAAAGAAGTAAGCCCACGAGCTATCCGGAGAATTGCCATGATGCCGCAGCAGAGTCCTTGTTCAACCAGCCAGCCGTATCTGGCGCTGGAAAATATCTCTAAGTCGTTCGGCAGTTTCCATGCTCTGCGCGACATCAACCTGAGCGTCGCCGAAGGCGAATTCGTCTGTTTCCTGGGGCCGTCCGGCTGCGGCAAGACCACTCTGCTGCGCATCATCGCCGGCCTCGAAAGCCAGGACCAGGGCCGCATCGTCCAGGGCGGCAAGGATATTTCCTGGCTGGCGCCGATCAAGCGCGACTACGGCATCGTGTTCCAGTCCTATGCGCTGTTTCCCAACCTGACCATCGCCGACAATGTCGCCTACGGCCTGGTGAACCGGCGCCAGAGCCGCAGCGCCAGCGCCGCGCGGGTGCAGGAACTGCTGGCGCTGGCGGGACTGCCGACCAGCGGCAGCAAATATCCTGGACAATTGTCCGGCGGCCAGCAGCAGCGGATTGCGCTGGTGCGGGCGCTGGCCACCTCGCCCGGCTTGCTGCTGCTGGATGAGCCGCTGTCGGCGCTGGATGCGCTGGAGCGGGTACGCTTGCGCAGCGAGATCCGCCAGCTGCAGCAGCGGCTGGGCGTGACCACCATCATGGTCACCCACGACCAGGAAGAAGCACTGACCATGGCCGACCGCATCGTAGTGATGAACCATGGCGTCATCGAGCAGTGCGGCAAGCCGCAGGATATCTACCTGCAACCCGGATCGCCTTTCGTTGCTTCGTTCGTCGGCAAGGTCAACATCCTGCGCGGCACTTCGCTCGGCGACGGCCGTTTCCGCGTCGGCCAGCTGGATTTCCATTGCGAATCGCGGGTCGATCATATTCCAGCGGGGGCGCCGGTCAAGGTCTATCTGCGGCCGGAAGACTTTGTCGCCCGCGACGTCGAGCAGCGCACCCGCAACCACACCATGGCGGAAGTGAAGAAGATCGAATTCCTGGGCGCCTTCAGCTATCTGACGGTGCTGCTGGAAGGCATGGAACAGCAGCCAGTGGTGGCCTCGATGTCGCTCAACCTGTTGAAAGAACTCGGCATCGTTGTCGGCAGCAAGCTGCGCTACGGCCTGCTGCCGGAACGCATCCGCGTGTATCCGGAACACGCACCATGCCAGACGGTGGCGGCGTGAGCAGGCCGGCCAGCACGCTCGGCATCTTGCCGCTGCCGGCCAGTGTCACAGCGGGCGGCCGCCAGCAAAGCCACTGGCACGACCGTATCGCTCATGGCTTGCTGTTGCTGGTATGCGCCGGGCTGGCGGTATTCCTGCTGATGCCGGTGCTGACGATCCTGATCCAGAGCGTACAGGACAAGGATGGCGCTTTCGTCGGCCTGCGCCAGTTCAGCGAATACATGGCGACCCCTGCCTTGCGGCAATCGGTGCTAAACACCTTGCTGGTGGCGGTTTCGGTGACGCTGCTGGTGATCCCGGCGGCCTTCACTTTCGCCTATGCGCTGACGCGCAGCATGATGCCGTTCAAGCGCTTGTTCCGCACCTTGTCGCTGATCCCTATCCTGGCGCCGTCGCTGCTGGCGGCGATTTCATTCATCCAGTGGTTCGGCACCCAGGGCCTGCTCAAGGGCTTGCTGGGCGGCGCTTCCATCTATGGTCCGATCGGCATCATCATCAGCGAATGCTACGCGGTGTTTCCGCACGCGCTGATGATCCTGATTACCGCGCTGTCGCTGGCCGACGGCCGCCTGTATGAAGTTGCGGAATCGCTCGGCACCAGCCGCCTGCGCAAATTCCGCACCATCACCCTGCCCGGCGCCAAGTACGGCCTGATCAGCGCAGCGCTGGTGGTGTTCACATTCACCGTCAACGACTTCGGCGTACCCAAGGTGATCGGCGGCGATTTCAATGTACTCGCCATCGATGTCTACCAGCTGGTGATCGGCCAGCAGAATTTCAACAAGGGGGCGGTAGTCAGCTTGCTGCTGCTGTTGCCGGCGCTGATGGCGTTTGCTGTCGATTTCAGTATACGGCGCAAGCTGCAATCGCAACTGTCGGCGCGCGCCGTGCCTTTCGTGCCGAAGCCACACCGCCTCTTCGACAGCCTGATGTTCTGCTATTGCGCCACGGTTTGCCTGTTGCTGCTGTCCGTGCTCGGCATGGCGGTGTATACCTCCTTCATCAAGCTGTGGCCTTACAACCTGACGCTGGTATGGGACCACTATTATTTCGGCCTGGTCCAGGACGGCATCCTGGAATCCTATTTCAACAGCCTGCGGCTGGCAGCCTATGTGGTCGCCAGCGGCATCGTACTGATTTTCGGCAGCGCTTACCTGGTGGAAAAAACCCGCGGCATGGACGCCGCCCGGCCAATCATCCGCTTGCTGGCGATGCTGCCGATGGGCGTGCCGGGCCTGGTGCTGGGCCTGGGCTACATCATGTTCTTCAACCATCCGGCCAATCCGCTCGGCTTCCTGTATGGCAGCATGGCGATCCTGGTATTGTCGACCGTGGTGCACTATTTCACCTCCAGCTATCTGACCGCCGTCACAGCCCTGAAAGCGATCGACAACGAGTTCGAAGCGGTATCGGCCTCGCTCAAGGTGCCCTTCTACAAGACCTTCATGCGCGTCACGGTGCCGGTCTGCATGCCGGCCATCCTGGATATCGGCCGCTACCTGTTCATCAACGCCATGACTACCATCTCAGCGGTGGTGTTCCTGTATTCGCCCGACACTACCCTGGCCTCGGTGGCGCTGCTGAACCTGGAAGCCGAAGGCAAGATCGGCCCGGCGGCGGCGATGGGCACCCTGATCGTGCTGACCTCGGCGCTGGTCTGCCTGTTGTACGCGCTGGCGACCGGCGTGCTGCTGAAGAAGGCGCAAAACTGGCGCCGCTGCTGAATCATCTGACTACCTGACCAACACCTGTCCCAATATCTGCACCCGACCAAAGGAAATATCATGAGCCTGCAAAGCCGCGACCCGATTCTGCTGACCCCCGGACCATTGACAACTTCGCTCGCCACCAAGAGCGCCATGCTGCAAGACTGGGGTTCATGGGATGCCTCCTTCAATGCGATCACCGCCAAGGTACGCCAGCAGCTGCTGGACATCGCCAACGCCCATGAATCCCATGATTGCGTGCCGATGCAGGGCAGCGGCACGTTTTCGATAGAAGCGGCGGTCAACACCCTGCTGCCGCGCAACGGCCACATGCTGGTGCTGATCAACGGCGCCTACGGCAAGCGCATGGCCAAGATAGTGGAAATGATGGGACGCCAGGTATCTGTATTTGAAACCGCCGACGATGTGCCGACCACCGGCGCCGATGTCGAGCAGGTTTTGAGCAATGACCGCAGCATCACCCATGTTGGCGTGATCCATTGCGAAACCAGCACTGGCATCCTCAATCCGCTGGCGGACATCGCTGAGGTGGTGGCGGCGCACAAGAAGAGCCTGATCATCGACGCCATGAGTTCCTTCGGTGCGCTGGCCATCGATGCAGCCAAAATCCCGTTCGACGCACTGATCGCCGCCAGCGGCAAATGCATCGAAGGTCCCCCTGGCATGGGCTTTGTCATCGTCCGCAAGTGCGTGCTGGAAAAATCCGCCGGCAATTCGCGCTCCCTGTCGCTAGACCTGCACGATCAGTGGGCCTACATGGAAAAGACCACCCAATGGCGCTTCACGCCGCCGACCCATATTGTGGTTGCCTTCCATCAGGCGCTCAATCAGTTCTTTGCGGAAGGCGGCCAGCCGGCGCGTCTGGCGCGTTATACGAAAAACTATGAGACTTTGATGGCCGGCATGCGTGAATTGGGATTAGTGCAGTTTCTGCCGGCAAAAATCCAGGCGCCGATCATCGTCACGATGCACGCGCCGAATAGCGCCAATTATGAATTCAAGGATTTCTACAACCGGGTGCGCGACAAGGGTTTCATTCTCTACCCGGGCAAGCTGACCCAGGCCGAAACTTTCCGCGTGGGTTGCATAGGGGCGATCGGCGCGGAAGAAATGCAGCAGGCGGTGCATGCGATAGGCGATACGCTGCGGGAGATGGGAATCAAGACCAGGAATGCGGTCAATTCCTGATGGATTCTGCGTGGGGCCTTGCGCGCCTCGCTCCGTCATTCCCGCGAACGCGGGAATCCAAACTATTGAATTTGGCAGTGAGAATGGATTCCCGCGTTCGCGGGAATGACGGGATCACCGAGGCGTGACCGACGAGGTGGCGGTGACTAGATTGCCAACTCTTTCAGGCGCAGCCGTGGCCGCCCGCGCTCTTGCTGGTCATCGACAGATCGCGTCCGGCCTCTCGGCCATGACCGGCGGCATCCAGACGCTGCAGGTAGTCTTCCCACATCACTTCCTGATCGCGGCCCAGCTTGTACAGATAGGCCCAGGTAAAGATGCCACTGACGTGGCCGTCCGAGAAAGTCGGTTTGACGGCGTAATTGCCGACCGGATCGAGCGCCGCCATTTCGACATTGCGCTTGCCGGTCTGCAGTACTTCCTGACCGGGACCGTGGCCGCTGACTTCGGCCGACGGCGAATATACGCGCATCAGTTCGAACGGCAGCAAAAACACGGCGCCGTCATCGAAGGCGACTTCCAGCTTGCACGACTGCTTGTGTACTACGAATGACACCGGCGCAGGCGCCGGGGCTGATTGCTTGGAACCGGTCATGGAGATTGCCTGTAGAGAGGATTAAAACTGCTCGGAGATGGCGGAACGCAATGCGCCCAGCAATGCCTGCCGCTGCTCCAGGGTGGATGGCGACGGCTGCCGTTGCGCCTCGGCCCATACCGGACTGGGAAAATGCGCATCGTCCGCATAGCGTGGAATCACATGCCAGTGCAGGTGCGGCGTCATGTTGCCGAGGCTGGCCAGGTTGATTTTCTCCGGCTGCATGACGGCGCGCACTATCGATTCCACCTTGCAGACCGCGGCCATCAAGGTGCTGCGATCGGCCACCGGCAGGTCAGTCATTTCCTTGACGTGATCGTTCCAGACGACACGGCAGAAACCTGGATAGGAGGCGTCATCGACCAGCACCACGCGAAATTCCTTGGCGTAATGGAGTACTTCCCCACCGTCGCCGTTGCACAGTTCGCAATCAGCTGAATGCATTTTCATGGTCACACCAGGATCCGTTCGATGCCGCCGTTGTTGGCGCGCGCAACATAGTCAGGCAACCAGTTCTCGCCCAGCAGGTGACGCGCCATCTCCACCACGATGTAATCGGCGGTGGTGCCGGAATCGTCGTTGTAGCGCGACAAACCCTGCAGGCAGGACGGGCAGGAAGTGAGGATCTTGACGTCGCCGCCAAAACCGTCGGCGCGCAGCTTGTCGGCGCCCTTGTTCATTTCCTCTTCCTTGCGGAAGCGCACCTGGGTCGAAACATCCGGACGGCTGACGCCGAAGGTGCCAGACTCGCCGCAGCAGCGCTCGTTCTTTTCGATCTTGGCGCCGTCGTCGGTGGTGATCAGAGCATTCACTGTCTTCATCGGATCCTGCAGCTTCATCGGGCTGTGGCAAGGATCGTGGTACATATAACGCGTACCGCTGACGCCTTCCAGCTTGAGATTTTTCTCCAGCAGGTATTCGTGGATATCGATGATGCGGCAGCCCGGGAAGATCTTGTCGAACTGGTAGCCCTGCAACTGATCGTAGCAAGTGCCGCAGGAAACGATCACGGTCTTGATGTCGAGATAGTTCAGGGTATTCGCCATGCGATGGAACAGCACGCGATTGTCGGTGATGATCTTCTCGGCCTTGTCGTAATCGCCCGAACCACGCTGCGGATAACCGCAGCACAGGTAGCCCGGCGGCAGCACGGTTTGCACGCCGACCTGCCACAGCATGGCTTGCGTAGCCAGGCCGACCTGCGAGAACAGCCGTTCCGAACCGCAACCCGGGAAATAGAATACGGCTTCGGTATCGGCGGTGGTGCTCTTCGGATCGCGGATGATCGGCACGATCTTGTCGTCTTCGATATCCAGCAAGGCGCGCGCGGTCTTCTTCGGCAGGTTGCCCGGCATCTTCTTGTTGATGAAGTGGATCACCTGCTCTTTGATCGGCGCCTTGCCGACGGTCGCAGGTGGCTTCTTGGTCTGTTTCTTGGCGAATTTCTTCAGCAGGTCGTTGCCGAAGCGCTGCGCCTTGAAACCCCAGTCGGTCATGACCTTGCGCGTCATGTTGATGGTGGCCGGATCGGTCGCATTCAGGAAGAACATGGCCGCGGTGGTGCCGGGATTGAACGATTTCTTGTTCATCTTGCGCAGCAGGTTGCGCATGTTCATCGAGACGTTGCCGAAATCGATATCGACCGGGCATGGCGTTACGCACTTGTGGCAGACGGTGCAATGGTCGGCCACATCTTCGAATTCTTCCCAGTGCTTGATCGAAATGCCGCGCCGGGTCTGCTCTTCGTACAGGAAGGCTTCCACCAGCAGCGAAGTGGCCAGGATCTTGTTGCGCGGCGAGTACAGCAGGTTGGCGCGCGGCACGTGGGTGGCGCACACCGGCTTGCACTTGCCGCAACGCAGGCAATCCTTGACGCTGTTGGCGATGTCACCGATATCGCTTTGCTGCATGATCAGCGATTCGTGCCCCATCAGGCCGAACGACGGCGTATAGGCATTGCTGAGGTCGGCCTCGAAGCCCGGCAGGTTCAGCAGCTTGCCCTTGTTGAAGCGGCCTTCCGGATCGACGCGCAGCTTGTAGCTGCGGAAATCCTTGATCTCGTCTTCGGTCAGGAATTCCAGTTTGGTGATGCCGATCCCGTGCTCGCCCGAAATCACGCCGTCCAGCGAACGCGCCAGGGTCATGATGCGGGCCACCGCGGCGTGCGCGTCCTGCAGCATTTCGTAGTGATCGGAATTGACCGGCAGGTTGGTATGGACGTTGCCGTCGCCCGCATGCATGTGCAAGGCGACAAACACGCGGCCGCGCAAGACGCGCTTGTGCACCGCGCTGCACTCGTCGAGGATCAGCTTGAAGGACGCGCCATTGAAGATCTGCCGCAGCAAAGCCCGCACTTCCTGTTTCCAGGAGATGCGGATGGTGCGGTCCTGCACCACGTCGAACACGGTGGCGTCCGGCTGCTGCAGCAGGCGCTGCTCGAACACGAGGTCGAGTTTTTCCAGGCCGAGTGCGAACAATTGCGGCTTGGCGTCCCGCAGCGGCGTATCCAGGTGCTCCAGCAGATAAGTCCAGCGCGCCTGCACGTTGTCGAGCAGCTGCTCGGCCTGGTGCACGCGGTCTTCCAGGATTTCGGTGGCGGGAATATCGTCGCCGTCGGCGTCATCGCCCTTGCCCAGCGGCAGATTGCCCTTGAGCAGGAATTCGCGCAGCTCGTCCAGCAGCTGCAGCTTGTTCTTGGCCGACAGTTCGATATTGATGCGCTCGATGCCGTCAGTGTATTCGCCCATGCGGTTGAGCGGAATCACCACGTCTTCATTGATCTTGAAGGCGTTGGTATGCTTGGCGATGGCGGCCGTGCGAGCACGATCCAGCCAGAATTTCTTGCGTGCTTCCGGGCTCACCGCGACAAAACCTTCGCCGACGCGGTTGTTGGCCATGCGCACCACTTCCGAGGCCGCTTGCGCTACCGCGTTTTCATCGTCGCCGACGATATCGCCGAAGAGGGCCATCTTAGGCAGTACGCCGCGCTTCGATTTTGTGGTGTAGCCGACTGCGCGCAGATAGCGCTCGTCCAGATGCTCCAGGCCGGCCAGGATCGCCCCGCCCTTTAAGGTCTCGGCATCGAGGAAATCCTTGATCTCGACGATCGATGGGATCGCATCGCGCGCCTGGCCGAAGAATTCCAGGCAGACGGTGCGCGTGTGCTTAGGCATCTTGTGCAGGATCCAGCGCCCGGAGGTGATCAAACCGTCGCAGCCTTCTTTTTGAATGCCAGGCAAACCCGCCAGGAATTTATCGGTGACGTCCTTGCCCAGGCCTTCCTTACGGAAGACGCGTCCGGCGATTTCCAGGATCTCGGTCTTGAACGGCTTTTCGCTTGGCCGGCCTTTTTCGGCCGGATGGCGCCATTCCAGCTGGAAGCGCGCCAGCGGGGTGTCGTGGATCTTGCCGAGGTTGTGGTCCAGACGTGTGACATCCAGCCAGTCGCCGTTCGGGTCGACCATGCGCCAGCTTGCCAGGTTGTCGAGCGCGGTGCCCCACAACACGGCTTTCTTGCCGCCGGCGTTCATGGCGATATTGCCGCCGACGCAGGACGCTTCAGCCGAAGTCGGATCGACCGCGAACACGAAGCCGGCTTTTTCAGCGGCGTCGGAAACGCGTTTGGTGACCACGCCTGCGCCCGAATAAATCGTGGCGTACTCTTTATCCAGCCCTGGCAGGACCGCCATTTCGACCGCGCCCAGCTGCTCCAGTTTTTCAGTGTTGATGACCGCCGACAAAGGCGTCAGCGGAATCGCGCCGCCGGTATAGCCGGTGCCGCCGCCGCGCGGGATGATGGTCAGGCCGAGTTCGATGCAGCCTTTGACCAGGCCGGCCATTTCATCTTCGCCGTCCGGCGTCAGCACCACGAACGGATACTCGACGCGCCAGTCGGTGGCGTCGGTCACGTGGGAAACGCGCGACAGGCCGTCGAACTTGATGTTGTCCTTGGCGGTATAGCGGCCCAGGACCTTGTTGGCGCGCTTGCGCAAGTCGTAGGTCTGGCGGAATTCGTCGGCAAAAGCGGCAATCGCCTTGCGGGCGGCAGCCAGCAGCGCTTCGACATTCTCGCTGCGCTTCTTGGCTTCTTCATCGTTGACGGCGTCGGCGCTGTCGGCCTGGTCGGTGACGATACGCCGTTTGTCGACTTCGCTGAGACGATGATGCAGCGCGTCAATCAGGGCTTGGCGACGCTTGGGATTGTCCAGCATGTCGTCCTGCAAATACGGATTGCGGCGCACCACCCAGATATCGCCCAGTACTTCATATAGCATGCGGGCGGAGCGGCCGGTCTGGCGTTTGCCGCGCAATTCGTCGAGCAAGCGCCAAGACGCTTCGCCTAGCAGACGGATCACGATCTCGCGATCGGAAAACGAGGTGTAGTTATAGGGGATCTCGCGCAATCGCGTAGGGGTGGCGCCTTGTGGCGCATCTGACAATAATGCCTGGATTTTGACTGGGGCGTTCATTGGTCTTGAGAAGTTGGCTACTGCTGCTGAATCAGCATTTTAGCTGATTGCGCCCGTTCGCGACGGCAAGCAGTCGATTTGTGCAGTGCAAGATACAGACTACAACATTCGGTTGACTTATAGCCTATTCATATGGAATTAATTAATATAATCAATTTCTATATTTTAATAGTTTTTGACTACAATCGATGCACCCCCATCACTTTCAGGAGTCCCTCATGTTCAGCCAGATCATCAGCGAAATATTGGAAAGCATTTCCTTCACACTGGCTGACTACGGCCAGTGCAAGGGCTGATCAATTACTTAGTGCAGTGCTTCGTAAGTAATGAAGCAGTACACGCCGGGAGCCTTGCCATGACACCAGTCTCTTTATCCAAAAGAAACCCTTACTTCGGCCTGTCCTATCTGCTGCGCAACCGCGCGTGGCCCGTGCGCATGCTGCCTTACGCGATCCTGCTGCTGATTACGCCGGCGATGTTCTGGGCGGGACTGTCCGCCCTCTGATTCAGACTTGCAGCTCGGTCATCACGGTAGCGACAACTTCTTCCCGCCGCATCACCCTGGTTTCAAATACATAGTGCGACAGATAGGCGGATGCCGTAATGACGCTGGTGTGGAAGGACAGCGGCTCCGATGCCGGCACCAGCTGATGGGCCACCAGATCGCATTTGAGGACGGTGTAGCTGACTTCCTTGTCAAGGATGTGATGCAGCAGCCTGCTGGTGGTCTGCGCCACCGTGTGGACGATGATGGCGACCGGCCATGCCGGGTAATCGAGGAAATGGCCGGCGCAGCGGGCCGGCGCCAGCGCCTTGCTGTGCGCAACCAGCGTATGGCCGACAGCGGCGTCAAATTCCAGCTGCACCGATTGCCGATAGGGGGAATGCTCGGAAAGCGGCGCCGACGGCACCCGGTAATCCTTGAACAGGCGCAGGAAAACCGGCTCCGACAAGGCCTGGTATTCGCAGTACAGATGGGCAAATGGCCTCTCCGCCGAAACGATGGCTTGCGCCGTCAGCGAACGCCGGTCCTGGCTCAACACCTCCGCCGTGGCCTGGTAGCAGGAGCCCGACTCGCGCTGCGCCACATCATGCAATTTGCTGTAACGCGCCTTGGTCGCCAGGTAATAGATCTGCGGCGCCGCTTGCCAGGCAACGGCGGCGCAGGAGCCGAGAATCGCCAGGTGGCGGCCGATTTCCGCGGACGCTACCGGACCGTTTTCAAAACCCAGGGGTTGCTCCGACGCAAATATTCCTTGGACAATCCGATTCGGTACGCCGCGCAACTCTGTGAATGCAAAATACGGCGCTTGCACTGCGATGCGCTCACAAATCTCCCCGATGTCCAGTTTGTTCATGGCGTTCTCTCCTCGAAGGTTTTCGATTTCAAAGAAGCATGCAAACCAGTGTTGATTCAGAGAAATATATCGTAGTGCGCTGCAAAAATCCACGGTTTATTTTCAGCTCACGCCAGCCAGCTCGCGACCTCGCGCCAGAAGCCGTCCGGCACATTCAGCAGCAGCCAGACCACCAGGATGTAGCGCAGGAATTTGCCGATCGCCATGTACATGAGCGAGGGCCAGAACGGCAGCTTGAGCCAGCCGCCCAGGGTGCAGATCGGATCGCCGACGCCCGGCACCCAGGCCAGCAGCATGGTTTTCGCGCCATAGCGCTCCAGCCAGCCGAACCAGCTGCTGCCGCGTTCGCGCGCGAACGCCTGCTTGGCGCCGTAGCCCATCCAGTAATCGACCGCCCCGCCCAGGGTGTTGCCCAGCGTGGCGACGAAGATCACCGGCCAGAACAGTGCGCCATTGACCTTCACCACGGCGAACACCGCCGGCTCGGAGCCCAGCGGCAGCAAGGTGGCGGCGACGAAGCTGATGATAAAGACGGAAGTCAGGCCGACGCTGGGCACGGCCAGGGTCTTGAGCAGCCATAAAACGGCGGATTCGATCATAAAAGCAATTCATAAAGACGGCAGACCGGCCGCGCATGGCGGCTCGAAATGAGACGGATTGCGGTGCGGCCGAGAAAACCTGGTGGCGCTAAAAAAGCCCTCCATTATAATGACCGGCTGTTTCCCGCTGCCTGATCTTGTTGCCGACCACGTTCCATCCACTACTGACTAACGACATGACCACAGATTATTTGCAAAAAATCCTCACCGCCCGCGTCTATGACGTCGCGGTCGAAACCCCGCTTGAACTGGCGACAACGCTCTCGCAGCGAATTGAAAACCAGATTTATTTCAAGCGCGAGGATATGCAAAGCGTGTTCAGCTTCAAATTGCGCGGCGCCTACAACAAGGCCGCCAGCCTGACGCCGGCGCAGCTCAAGCGCGGCATCATTTGCGCATCGGCCGGCAACCATGCCCAGGGCCTGGCGCAGTCCGCGGCCAAGCTCGGCTGCCGCGCGGTCATCGTTATGCCGAAGACCACGCCGCAGATCAAGATCGACGGCGTCAAGGCGCGCGGCGGCGAAGTGGTCTTGTTCGGCGATTCCTATACCGATGCATATAACCACGCGCTGACGCTGGAAAAAAAGCACAAGCTGACGTTTGTCCATCCTTTCGACGATCCTTACGTCATCGCCGGCCAGGGCACCATCGGCATGGAAATCCTGCGCCAGCACTCCGGCCCCATCCATGCGATCTTCGTGCCGATCGGCGGCGGCGGCTTGATCGCCGGCATCGCCGCCTATGTCAAGGCGGTGCGTCCAGAGATCAAGATCATCGGCGTGCAAACCACCGATTCCGACGCCATGGCGCGCAGCCTGAAGGCCGGCCGCCGCGTGACGCTGCCGGATGTCGGCCTGTTTGCCGACGGCACCGCGGTCAAGCTGGTGGGCGAAGAAACCTTCCGCCTGGCACGCCTGTATGTCGATGAAGTGATCCTGGTCGATACCGATGCCGTCTGCACCGCGATCAAGGACGTGTTCCAGGATACCCGCAGCATCCTGGAGCCGTCAGGCGCGCTGGCGGTGGCCGGCGCCAAAGCTTATGTCGAACGCAGCAAGGGCACGCGCAAGCCAATCAAAGACCAGACCCTGGTCACGATTGCTTCCGGCGCCAACATGAATTTCGACCGTTTGCGCTTTGTCGCCGAAATGGCCGATATCGGACAATTGCGCGAAGCGGTGTTCGCCGTCACCATCCCCGAGCAGCGCGGCAGCTTCCGCCGTTTCTGCGAGCAGGTCGGCCCGCGCAACGTCACTGAATTCAACTACCGCATCAGCGATGAAAAGACTGCCCACGTATTTGTCGGCGTGCAGACTTCGAGCCGCGACGAAGCCACCCAGATCGCCAAAAACTTCGAGAAGCACGGCTTCGATACGCTCGACCTGACCCATGACGAACTGGCCAAGGTCCACGTACGCCACCTGGTGGGCGGCAAGAGCGCACTGGCGCACGACGAATTGCTGTACCGCTTTGAATTCCCCGAGCGGCCGGGCGCGCTGATGCGCTTTTTGAATTCGATGGCGCCCAACTGGAACATCAGCCTGTTCCATTACCGCAGCCAGGGCGGCGATGTCGGCCGTATCCTGGTCGGCCTGCAGGTGCCGAAAAAAGAAATGAAAGCATTCCGTACTTTCCTTGCCAGCCTCGGCTATCGTTATTGGGACGAGAGCAGCAATCCGGTCTACAAACTGTTCCTCGGCTAAGTTGCTCAGCCTGCTTGCGGCGCAAGGCCGCAAGCAGGCATCATGGTTTCTGATAAACGCAAATACCAGCAATTTAGCAGCTCATATCAGGAACATCATGCTTATCTGGCAAAATACTGCTTTTAAGTACAAGCAAAAGCCATGACCACACCAAATACACCCGACGCCTCGCCGCTCGGCAAACCCGCCGCCTACCAGACGCAGTACCAGCCTTCGCTGCTGTTCCCGATCGCCCGCCAGGGCAAGCGCGACGAAATCGGCGTCAGCGGCACTTTGCCGTTTTTTGGCGTCGATATCTGGAATGCGTATGAAGTGTCCTGGCTTAACGCACGCGGTAAACCCCAGGTTGCCATCGCCACGTTTACCGTACCAGCCGATTCCCCGAATATTGTCGAGTCGAAGTCGTTCAAGCTGTACCTGAACTCCTTCAATCAAACCAAGCTGGCGGATACCGATGCCTTGCTGCAGCTGTTGCGCAACGATTTGTCGGCCGGCTTCGGCGCGCCGGTGCACGTCACGCTGACCACGGCCGACGCCTTTGCCAGCCAAAGAATACAAGAGCCGCAGGGCTTGCTGCTGGACCGGCTGGATATCGAAGTCGACGAATACCAGCCGAATCCCTCGCTGCTGAAGACGGATCCAAACAAAGTTGTCATTGAAGAAACACTAGTCTCGCATCTGCTGAAATCAAATTGCCTGGTGACCGGCCAGCCGGACTGGGGCAGCGTGCAGATCCACTATGTCGGCGCGGCCATCGACCAGGAAAGCCTGCTGCGCTACCTGATCAGCTTCCGCGACCATAACGAATTCCATGAACAATGCGTGGAACGCATTTTTATGGACATCATGCGCAACTGTGCGCCGCAAAAGTTGTCTGTATATGCGCGCTATACCCGCCGCGGCGGCCTGGACATCAATCCGTGGCGCAGTAATTTTTCCACCGGACAGCCCCCTTCGAATTGGCGCCAAGCAAGGCAGTAATACACAATTCGTTACATTTGTAGCAAAAAGACAGCACTTAAGCAGATAAATACGCATTAAATTGGCGGGGATATTGACGCGTTGTCACTACACGTCTACCGTAGCACCTCGCTGTAAAGGACTCTATATTTTATGACAATTTTTTCTCGCTTCACCGCCGTCAAAAGGACCGCAATATTCTCCGGCATGACTGCAATCGCCACCGTGTGTGCCCCGGCCCACGCTCAGGAAACCCCGGATACCACCGGCTGGTTCAGCAAAACCCTCACCCAGACTCAGGATCGGCTGAGTAATATCGCCAACAATGGCGATATGGAAGTGTATCTGTCCGGCTACGCCTATCACGGCCGCCGTACCTATACCGAAGAAAAAATCCGGGAATTGAATGAAAAGGCCTGGGGCCTGGGCGGCGGCCGCACCATCCGCAATGCCGACGGCAATGACGAATCCCTGTATCTGTTTGCCATTCGCGACTCCCACTACAAGCCGCAGATCATGGCCGGCTATGCCTATGAGTGGATCTGGAACGTGCCCAAGACCCCGGTCGAAGTAGGCGCCGGCTATACCGCCATGCTGATGAGCCGCCAGGATTACTTCGGCGGCTTCCCGTTTCCGATTGCCTTGCCAGTCCTGTCGCTGGGGGTCAAGGGCGCCAAGCTGATGGGTTCTTACGTGCCGCGCCTGTCCCAGAACAAAGGCAATGGCGATGTCTGGCTGGTATTCGCGCGCTTCGAAGTTAAGTAAAACACCAGGCTTTTCAGCGATAAGCATCATTGCAAGTTGATGTTGTTGGCCGGAATCAAGTCTATAATTCGGGTTGGGTGTCGCCAATAGAAACGATATCGGCGCCGTGAAGGCGCCACGCACACCGTAGCCCGAGCCATGCCGGCTTGGACCAGACCGGGGGAGACGTTGTAGTAAAATCTGCGCTCACGTAGCAAGGAGCCGCAGCCTACCCCCGAATTTGGCATGTTTTCGACATGCTGCGGCAGGTTTTTAGCGATGGCGGCTCTGCTAAGTAAGACAAACCATCCATACTGGACCGCATACCAATTTGTATTATGACTAATCTTGCAAAAATCCTGCCCGCACAAAATGTGGCGCTGGATCTGGAAGTCTCCAGTAAAAAACGCGCTTTCGAACAAGCCGGTTTACTCTTCGAAAACAACTGCGGCATTGCCCGCTCTACCGTCTCCGATAACCTGTTTGCGCGCGAACGCCTCGGCTCCACCGGACTGGGCCACGGCGTTGCCGTGCCGCACGGCCGGGTCAAAGGCTTGAAAGCGCCGTTGGCGGCATTTGTCCGCCTGGCCGAACCGATTCCGTTTGAATCGCCGGATGGCGAACCGGTCAACCTGCTGGTTTTCCTGCTGATTCCAGACAACGTCACCCAGCAGCACCTGGAAATCCTGTCGGAAATCGCCGAAATGTTTTCCAGCGACGCCTTCCGCCAGATCCTCGCCAGCGATCCCGATCCGGCCTCGGTGCATGCCCACATTGTCTCTTGGCAGCCCATGGGCACGGAAAATGCGACATAATTGACAGGAGGGCAACCGCCCGCCCAATTACCATGTCAGATGCCAACCATGCCCGCTTCCACGCCCCTCTCGATCCAGCAACTGTATGACGAAAACCGCGAGTCGCTGCAACTAGGCTGGTTTGCCGGCTTCCCCGGCGGCGAGCGCCTGATTTCCGGCGACGCCGCCTCGGCGGCCGACCAGGTCGGCCACCTGAACCTGATCCATCCGGGCCGGATCCAGGTCTTCGGCCATCAGGAAACCGAGTATTACCAGCGTCTGTCGGCTACCTCGCGGGTCTACCAGACCGCCGAACTGGTGGCGGGCGCGCCGCCGGCATTCATCATTGCGCAAGGACTGGCGACGCCGCCGGACATCCTTGAAATCTGCGACGAAAAAAATATCCCGCTGTTTTCCACGCCGCTGCCCGCGGCCCAGGTGATCGATTACCTGCGCGTGTACCTGTCGAAAAAACTGGCGCAGCGCATCACCATGCACGGCGTGTTCATGGATGTGCTGGGCGTCGGCGTTCTGATCACCGGCGAATCCGGACTTGGCAAAAGCGAGCTGGGGCTGGAACTGATTTCGCGCAGCCACGGCCTGGTGGCTGACGATGCGGTCGAATTCGCGCGCATCGCGCCCAACATGATCGAAGGACGCTGTCCACATCTGCTGCAGAACCTGCTGGAAGTGCGCGGCCTCGGCCTGCTCGACATCAAGACCATCTTCGGCGAAACCGCGGTGCGACGCAAGATGCGCCTCAAGCTGATCGTCCACCTGGTGCGCCGCGCAACGCTGGAGGAAAACTACGAACGGCTGCCGCTCGATGCCCATACCCAGGAAGTGCTGGGACTGGCGATCCGCAAGGTCATCATCCCGGTGGCCGCCGGCCGCAACATCGCGGTGCTGCTGGAAGCCGCGGTGCGCAATACCATACTGCAGCTGCGCGGCATCGACACACTCAAGGACTTCATCGCGCGGCAACGGATTGCGATGGACAGCGATAGCGATTTGTAATATTTGCGGGACAGAGTCGCCCGGATAGGGTTTAAGAGCCACCGAAGCGTGGCGAATTACACTCCCCGTGCGGCTCTGTCCCCAACTGACTAGACAAGAAGTACACAGCGATACAAAACCGCAGGCGCAGCGGACACAGGATTCCTACCCGTCACATATAAAATACGGTGTTGCAGATTCGGCGGCATGCGATGCATGCCCCTTTCAATCCGGACACTTCCTGTAAAACCCGCGACTTACGGTATCATTCTCCAATGCGCATTATTCTTATCACCGGCATCTCCGGTTCCGGCAAATCAGTCGCTCTTCGAGTGCTCGAAGACGCGGGTTATTTTTGCGTCGACAATCTGCCGCCGGTCTTGCTGCGCGAGCTGGTCGCCGCCCGCCAGCATGAAGGCGCGCAGATGCTGGCGGTCGCCACCGACGCCCGCAGCGCCGATTCGCTGGCCGGCCTGCCGAGCGATATCCAGCAACTGAGAGCCGAAGGGCACGACGTCAAGGTATTCTTCCTGACGGCGCAGACTGAATCGCTGATCGCGCGTTTTTCCGAGACCCGCCGCAGCCACCCGCTGTCGCACCGGCTGCGGCCTGGCCAGAATCCGAGCGACCGCCTGACCCTGACCGAATGCATCCTGATCGAACGCGAGATGCTGGTCGAGATCGAGAGCATCGGCCATACCATCGATACTTCCGACATGAGCGCCAACCGCTTGCGCAGCTGGATCAAGGAGCTGGTCGATACCGAACCGGCGCCGCTGACCCTGCTGTTCGAATCGTTCGCCTTCAAGCGCGGCGTGCCGCTGGACGCCGACCTGGTGTTCGATGTGCGGATGCTGCCGAACCCGCATTACGACATCAAGCTGCGGCCGCTGACCGGACGCGACCAGCCGGTGATCGCCTTCCTGGAAGGCCTGCCCAAGGTCAGCGACCTGCTGGGCGACATCCGCAATTTTGTCGAAAAATGGCTGCCTGAATTCAAGGACGACAACCGCAGTTACCTGACGGTGGCGATCGGCTGCACCGGCGGCCAGCATCGCTCCGTATATATGGTGGAACAGCTGGCGGAGTATTTCCAGGTGTCGGAACGCGTAGTGCGGCGCCATCGTGAGCTGGCCAAGCGCGCCGGCGACCACTAATCAAGCCGCAGTTCATCCTCTCAGCCGTTCATTTCTTTTTCCATGTCCGAAAACAATTCCTGGATTCCGTTATTTCCTCTCAATGCCGTCCTGTTCCCCGGCGGTGTGCTGCCGCTCAAGGTCTTTGAAACACGCTACCTGGACATGCTGCGCGCCTGCATGAAAAGCGAGCAGCAATTCGGCGTGGTCCTGATCAAATCCGGACAGGAGGTGGGGCTGGCGGCGGAGCCTGAAAACGTCGGTTGCCTGACCCGCATCACCGAATGGGACATGCAAGACCTGGGCGTGATGATGCTGCGCACCGAAGGCAGCCAGCGCTTCCGCATCCTGCAGCAGCGGGTATTGCAGGACCAGCGCCTGGAGGCGCAGGTAGCGTTGATAGCCGATGATCCTGCGACCACGCCGGATGAAGTTCACCTGCAATGCGCCGGCACCTTGAAGCTGGTGATCGACGATATCAACAAGAAGGGACGCGCCACGCACGGCGTGGATTACGCCAGTCCGTTTTCATTGCCTGTCCAATTCGACAATGCCGGCTGGGTCGCCAACCGCTGGTGCGAAATCCTGCCGATTCCTTTGAAAGCCAGACAGAAACTGCTGGAGTTGACCGACGGCCGCGAGCGGCTGGGCATCGTCCACCAGTACCTCCTGCAGCACAATATTATCTAGAAAACCTGAGCTGGACTTGAGGCCTGTTAAAGTGGGGGCCGTGTCGTCATTGACGCGCCTGTCTAGGCGACCCCAGCTACGCGCCCCGGTCTCGGCGACCCCGACTACGCATCCCGGTCTCGGCGACCCCGTCATTCCCGCGAACGCGGGAATCCATTTTTCATACCACGCTCAGCAACCTGGATCCCCGCGTTCGCGGGGATGACCGGGACGCGTAGTCGGGGCCGTCGAGGCGAAGCTGCCGCTTGGGATGCTAAAGCCACGTCATTCGCACTCAGGCAAACAGGTCAGCTTCTCGGAAAACTTCCAGCAACAGTTTCTTGACCGGCGCCGGCAGCGGCGCGTCCGCCAGCCTGTCGGCCGGATACCAGACGTGACCGGACTCGGCAACGCCACCCAGCCGCTGCGCCAGCGTAATCTGGAACGGCGCGATATGCAGCTTGAAATGGGTGAATACGTGGGTGAAGCCGGATAGCGCCTGGTACGAGGCGATGCTGCCGAAGGCTGCCGTGGCGCGCTCCAGCGCTGTCGCGACGTCGCCTTCCGGCGCCACTTCCGGCAGCGACAGCAAGCCGCCCCAGATGCCGCTGTCGGGACGCTGCTCCAGCAAGACCTGGCCCTGATCGACGATGACCAGCATGCCGGTATGCTTTTCCGGGATGGCTTTCTTCGGCTTGCGCACCGGCAGCTCTGCGGTGCGGCCGCTGGCCAGCGCGACGCAGCGTTGCGCCAGCGGGCAAGTCTGGCAAGACGGCTTGCTGCGCGTGCACAGGGTCGCGCCCAGATCCATCAAGCCTTGCGTATATGATTCCACGCCCTGCTGCGGCAGCAGCGCTACCGCGCGCTGCCACATCGCATCTTCCACCGGCTTGGCGCCGGGATAGCCTTCAATCCCGAATACCCGTGCAAACACGCGCTTGACATTGCCGTCCAGGATAGCGGCCTGCACGCCATAGGAAAAAGCGGCGATGGCGGCGGCAGTGGAACGGCCAATGCCGGGTAAGTCCTGCAGCAGCGCCGGATCGTGCGGGAAGACGCCGCCATGCTCGGCCACAACGCGCTGCGCGCAGCGGTGCAGATTGCGGGCGCGAGTGTAATAACCCAGTCCGCTCCAGTGCGCCATCACTGCTTCGCTCGGTGCGGCAGCCAGCGTCTGCACATCGGGAAAGCTGGCCAGGAACTTCTGGTAATAGGGAATCACCGCCGCCACCTGGGTTTGCTGCAGCATGATTTCAGACAGCCAGACGCGATAAGCGTCGCGCGTCTGCTGCCACGGCAAGGCGTGGCGGCCATGCTGCTTCTGCCACCCGATCACTGCCGCCGAAAAAGAGGGATCGGCGTACTGGGCGGCAGTTTGTTGCGAAGAGATACTGCTGTTACTGACTACACGTTTCATTTATACCGCAACTTTCATCGGCGCCAGCTCACTGCCTAGCGCATTTCTCAAATCGTTCTCCAGCGCCATCAAGGTGTTTCTTTGCGCAGTCAATTCATTCTGCAGCATTTCCACCGACTGGATTTTTTCTTCCAGGCTGTCGATCGCCACGTGCACTCTTTCTATCGAATCGGTGCGCTGTTTGAGCTGCGACTTGTGGGCGCGTATCTGTTCTTCCAGCGGCGCCATCACCACCTTGAGCCAGGCGTCGACATCGCGGTTAGCCTGCAGGAAGCTCTGCTTGACGCGCGAGGCGATCGAATCGAAGAATTTCTGCATCAGCACCACCTGGCTGGTCTTCACCAGCGTCACCGTACCGAACTGGCGATGATACGCGGTTTCGATCACGCCGATTTCCTTGCGATACTTATCCAGCGAAAACGGCATCGGCGTCGACAATGCCAGGCCGTGCTCGGTCGAAAACTTGCGGTACATGATGGTCATCATTTCCGAGATTTCATCGGTCTTCTGGCCCGACAGCATCAGGTTTTCCTGCGAATTGTCGAAGAATTCCTTCACCGCGTGGCGGAAGCCGGCGGTAAACATGCTGCCCTCCATGGTTTCGCGCGTCTTGCGGATCTCTTCTTTCAGCAAACCCATGCCCAGCGTCGTGAAGACGCCGGCCGAGAGGCGCGCAAACACCGTGCGCGTACCCTGCAATTTGAGTAAGCTCTCGTCGAATTCCTTTTTCTCGATATCGATGCGCTTCATCATGTGGCTGATGATGGAAGTATTCTTGCCGCGCAGGCTCTTTAGCTCCAGCAGCTGTTCAACCACGCTGCGGATATGCGCCGACATCAGGGCTTGCTTGGTGACGGTCAGATCATGGATGTCAGCGATCAGCTGCGAACGGATGATGTCGCGCTTGGCCGGGATCAGCTCGCGCGACAAGGCGTTCTCCAGCGCCGGCAGGCGGCTGCGGCGTAACAGGCCGGGCTCGCCGTTGATCTTGCCGACCAGCCCTTTCTGCGCCGAGACCGGATAGACCTGCGCCTCCGACAAGCCCAGCGTATGCGCCACGTTGGAAACCTGCTTGCTGATCTGCTGCTCAACTTCGAACGGCGAACGCAGCTCATCCCACATGCTGTCGATCTTGTTGAGCACCACCATGCGGCCGGCGCCGCTGCCGATATGATGGCGCCAGACATCGATATCGCTCTTGGTGACGCCGGTATCGGCGGCCAGGATGAACAATACCGCGTGGGCGTTGGGAATCAGGTTGAGCGTCAGTTCCGGCTCGGTGCCGATGGCGTTCAGGCCCGGCGTGTCGATAATCACCAGGCCTTCCTTCAGCAAGGGATGCGGGAAGTTGACGATGGCGTGGCGCCACTGCGAAATCTCGACCCGGCCGAGGACGTCGACGGCGACCGCGGCGTCGGGATCGTCTTCATCGTACAAACCATACAGCTTGGCCTCTTCCACCGGCACCCATTTGGTCAGGCTGACCTGCTTGAAGGCTTCCAGCATGCCGTCGGTCGACGAGATATCGAGCGGCAGCACGGTCCAGACATGGTGCGCTCCCCTGTAATCGCTGGTCGACTGCGATTCGGCGCGGGTTTCAATCGGCAACAGCCGGATGCAGGACGGGAACGAGGGGTCGTACAGCAACTCGGTCGGGCACATGGTGGTGCGGCCGGCGGCCGACGGCAAGATGCGCTGACCGTAGTCGGCGAAGAAGATCGCGTTGATCAGCTCTGATTTCCCGCGCGAGAATTCAGCCACGAAGGCGATCGACAGTTTATCGTCGGTCAGCCGCGCCAAGGCGCGGGCTATGCGCTGTTCGCTGGCGATATCCGACAATTTCGATGCGCTCGCCCAAGTCTGGTAACGCCGCAGTGCGCCCGCCACGCCGGTACGCCACTCACTGTATTCCTGGAATTTCTGAACTAGATTACTCACTGTCGCTCTCGCCTATCGTTTCTGATATTTTTTGATGATTATTTCTGGAATTCATTTCTGGCACGTCTTGCAATAAAACGTCGACCGCTGCCCCTGCTTGATCTGCGAAATCAGCGTTCCGCAATTTCTACATGGCAACCCAGCACGATCATAGACGAAATAACTCTGTTGGAAGTAGCCGGATTGGCCATCTGCGCCAATAAAATCGCGCAAAGTGCTGCCGCCCTTCTCAATCGCCGCCGCTAAAATTATCCGAATGGCATCAACCAGCCGCTCATAGCGCGCCAGGCTGATGCGATGCGCCGGTGTTTTCGGATTGATGCCGGCGCGGAACAGGCTCTCGGAGGCGTAGATATTGCCGACCCCGACCACGATATCGCCCGCCAGCAGCACTTGCTTGATCGGCGCGCTACGCTTGCGCGTCTCCTTATACAGGATCTGCGCCGAAAAAACCTGCTCCAGCGGCTCCAGCCCGAGACCAGCCAGCAGCAGGTGCTGCTCCAACGGACCGTCGGCGTCGGCATGCCACAGCACGGCGCCGAAGCGGCGCGGATCGGTCAGGCGCAGCAGCTGCTGGCCGACCACCAGGTCGAAATGATCATGCTTTTGCGGCGCCGTGCCGAGTTCCAGGATGCGCAGATGGCCGGACATCCCCAGGTGGATCAGCACCGTGCCGTGATCGAAACGCAGCAGCAGATACTTGCCGCGGCGCTCGACCCGGCGCACCGAGCGGCCCACCAGCAGCGCCGGCAAGTCTTGCGGGAACGGCCAACGCAAACCGCTGTGACGAAAAACGACAGCGGTGACCACACGGCCATCCAGGTACGGCGCAACGCCGCGGCGGGTCACTTCTACTTCAGGTAGTTCTGGCATAAGTCTTTAATTCCGGAGACAGGCTTGAGCAACAACTGACAAAATCTGTCGCGAACTCTCCCGCTCCGGGCTGATCAGATGAATAGTTAAATAAGCAGAAAATAGGCAAATAAGCAGACGCCGCAGCTACAAAGGCCAGCAATTGCATGGCGCCGCCCGATACATTTTTTGAAACAAAACTCCGTCCCGCCGCTGCGCATTGCCCTCTGGTTGGGCGTAAAATCAGGATTACCTCTGAAATTCAGAATTCACCGCTGACAAGCTAGGATATGTCCCTTGAAAAAAGCACTTGCCATTGTAACGCTCTCCACCCTACTGTCGGCTTGCGCCTCTGTAACGCCAAGCAACAACGATGCCACAAGCGCTGATGTCCAGCCTGCCGCGAGTCCGGCAGCAAGTCAGGCAACAAGCGCGGCGGCCAGTCCGGAGCAACTCAAGGCGCGTAAGCTGGCGACCCGCGCCATGCCGGTCAAGCCGCCCGAGGAACATTTACCGGCCGTGCCGCTGACCAAGGAAATCCTCTTCAAGGTGCTCAGTTCGGAAATCGCTTTCCAGCGCGGCAACTGGCAATCCGCCTATGTGACTTTGCTGGGCGCTGCACAGCAGACGCGCGACCCGCGCTTGGCGCGCCGCGCGGCCGAGATGGCGCTGAGCGCCAAGCAGGCCGCCGAAGCACTGGTGGCGATCCGCCTGTGGCGCGAGTTGGCGCCCGATTCGGAAGAAGCGACCCAGTACTATCTTGGCTTCATCATGCTCAGCAATAACCTGGCCGAAGCCAGGCCGATCCTGGAAAAACGCCTGCTGGACGCGCCGCCGCAGGCGCGCGGCGTCATGATGCTGCAAATCCAGCGCCTGCTGATGCGGGCGCAGGACAAGACCGGCGCCTTCGCTTTGCTGGAACAGCTGGTAGCACCTTACACGGCGATGGCGGAAGCCCACTTGGCGCTGGCGCAGGAAGCCTTCAGCATCGGCAACGCCACGCGCGCCAAGGAAGAAGCGCAAATCGCCCTGAACCTGAAACCGGATTCAGAACTGGGGATCCTGACCAGCGCGCAAGTGGCGGCAGACAGCAAGGAAGTCGAGCGCATCCTGACCGATTTCCTGAAAAAATATCCCGGCTCGCGTGAAGTGAGGGTGGCTTATGCGCGCACCCTGATCGACCAGAAGCAGTACGAGAAGGCTCGCAGCCAGTTCGAAATCCTGCTGAAAAGCGATAAGCAGGACGCCACTACCTTGCTGGCGCTCGGCCTGCTGAATGCGCAGATCGGCGACACTCTGGCGGCGGAACGCTACCTGACCAGCTATCTCGACCAGCTCGCCAAGCATCCGGACGAGGCGCGCGACAGCACCCAAGCCTTGCTGATCCTGGCGCAGATCGCAGCCGACCGCAACGATACCGACAGCGCCCTCAAATGGCTGTCGCAAGTCGAACCGGGCGATGCTTACCTGGATGCGCAGCTGCGCCGGGCCCAGCTGCTGTCGAAGCGCGGCGACCTCGACGGCGCGCGCCGGGTGCTGGCTGAAATCGACACCAACGGCGAGCGTGAAAAAACCCAGGTGACCCAGGTCGAAGCCCAGTTGCTGCGCGAAGCTAACCATCCGCAGGAAGCCTTCAAGGTGCTGGAAACCGCGCTCAAGGCGCAGCCGGACAACGCCGACCTCCTGTACGACTACGCCATGATGGCAGAGAAGCTCGACAACCTCAGCACCATGGAAAGCGCGCTGCGCAAGCTGATCGCGATCGCGCCGGAAAACCAGCAGGCCTACAACGCGCTCGGCTATTCGCTGGCGGAACGCAATATCCGTTTGCCGGAGGCGCTGGTCCTGATCCAGAAAGCGCTGACCCTGGCGCCGCAAGATCCTTTCATCGTCGACAGCATGGGCTGGGTGCAATACCGCCTGGGCAATCTGGACGAAGCCGAGACACGGCTACGCACCGCCTACGGCTTGCTGCCCGATCCTGAAATCGCCGTGCACCTCGGTGAAGTGCTGTGGGTCAAGGGACAAAAGACCGATGCGCAAAAACTGTGGCGCGAAGTGCGGCAGAAAGATCCGCAAAACGACGCCCTGAAGAACACCCTGGCACGACTGCGCGCGAACTTATGATGCGCACCCTCCGCAACACCACGAAGCCGTCGGCGCTGCGCCGTGCCGGCTTGGGCGCGCTGGTGCTGGCCGCCATTGCATTGAGCGGCTGCAGCACCCTGCAATCTTCAGGCGGCACTGGTGCGGCCAGCGCCGGCAGCGCCGCGGCCCGCCAGTACCGCCAGGCCATCGATGTCAGCGGCCGGCTGTCCCTGCGTTATCAGCAGGACGGCAAGCAGCAGGCGATGTACGGCAGCTTCACCTGGTCGCAAAGCACGCAGGAAACCGCCATCACCCTGCTTTCGCCGCTGGGGCAAACGCTCGCCACCATCAATATCGGCGCCGGCCAGGCCACCCTCAAACAAGCTGGCCAGCCGCCGCGCATCGCCAGCGACGTCGATGCCTTGACGGTGCAGGCGCTGGGCTGGCCGCTGCCGATCGCCGGCTTGCGCGACTGGCTGCAAGGCTTTGGCGAAGATGCCGGCGGCCAGCGCTTTACCGCGACCCCGAACGCCGACGACAGTTTCAGCGTCACCACCGCCGACAAGTGGCTGATCCAGTACAGCAACTGGCAAGACAGCGGCGCCGAGAGCTATCCGAAACGGATAGACCTGGCGCGCAATACCGCACAGGCTGGCGAAGTGGCTATCCGCATCGCCATCAGCAGCCGCCAATCGCACTGAACCTCGCACACAGAACCACGCAATGACCCGTACGCTGAACAACTGCCCGGCGCCAGCCAAGCTGAATTTATTCCTGCATGTCACCGGCCGCAGGCCGGATGGCTATCATTTGCTGCAAACCGTGTTCCAGCTGGTCGACTTCAATGACCTGCTGCATTTTGAATTGCGCGACGACGACCAGATCCGGCGCAGCACCGATATCCCGGGCGTGCCGGAAGAAAGCGACCTGATCGTGCGCGCCGCCAGGTTACTGCAAAGCGCGATCCGGCAAAAGGCCGTTGCATCTGCAGGATCGGCGCCGGCGCCATTGGGAGCAAATATCGGCATCGAGAAAAATCTGCCGATGGGCGGCGGCCTGGGTGGCGGTTCTTCCGACGCCGCCACCACGCTGATGGCGCTCAACCGCCTGTGGCAAGGCGGCCTGTCGCGCCAGGAACTGATGGCTTTGGGGCTGCAACTGGGCGCCGATGTCCCGTTTTTCCTGTTCGGCCGCAATGCATTTGCAGAAGGCATCGGAGAATCTCTACAAAAGCTTGACACCCCCGGGCTATGGTTCGTTATAATTCAGCCCGGCGTAACAATTCCGACAGAAATAATTTTTTCATCTTCGGAATTGACAAGGAGTACGAAACCCGTCAAAATGACGGACTTTTCGATAGGTACTAAAAAGCTCTTCGGAAAGAACGATCTGGAAGCCGTGGCGGTAAGCAAGTTCCCGGAAGTTGCAGCAGCCATCAAGTGGCTAGGCAATTACGGAGAAGCCCGGATGACCGGCTCAGGTGCTTGTGTTTTTTGTGCTTTTACCGAAGAACACGACGCTGACGAAGTACTGAAATCAGTACCTGCTCAGTGGAAAGCATGGAAAGCCAAGGCGATGCAGGAACATCCTCTCGCCGGATTGTTGGATAATTAGTTGAGTTGTACAGAATTCGGTTTAGCATCAGATTCAAGCGCAGCAGATAGTGCTGGCGCGGATTTATGATAGACAACAAGTTGCGTAGGGGAATCGCCAAGCTGGTTAAGGCACTGGATTTTGATTCCAGCATTCGAAGGTTCGAATCCTTCTTCCCCTGCCATTAAATACGGACAATGATGTCCAGCAGGCACTAGTCTTATAGCGGCAGTAAGTTACCCCGCATCAGAAATACAACACTGCACACAGCGAACACATAAGCCGCCAACGCAAGACTGCATCAGTCTGGCATTGTCGGCTTTTCAACTTTTTAACGACAGTATCCAG
This sequence comes from Collimonas sp. PA-H2, assembly GCF_002564105.1. Taxonomy (NCBI): domain Bacteria; kingdom Pseudomonadati; phylum Pseudomonadota; class Betaproteobacteria; order Burkholderiales; family Oxalobacteraceae; genus Collimonas; species Collimonas sp. PA-H2. Next base: position 3,113,664 of record NZ_PDBX01000001.1, on the reverse strand, counting down.
GGAACTCCATGGCAAACGAAAACCTGATGGTTTTTACCGGCAACGCAAACCCGGAACTAGCTATTGGAGTTGTCAAGCAACTCGGTATTCCGCTAGGCAAGGCCAACGTCACTAAATTCTCCGACGGCGAAGTCATGGTCGAGATCAACGAGAACGTACGTGGCAAGGATGTCTTCGTGCTGCAATCGACTTGCGCACCGACCAACGACAACCTGATGGAAATCATGCTGATGGTCGACGCCCTCAAGCGCGCATCCGCCGGCCGTATCACCGCTGCGATTCCTTACTATGGCTATGCACGGCAAGACCGCCGCCCGCGTTCGGCGCGGGTTGCGATTTCCGCCAAGGTAGTTGCCAACATGCTGCAGGAAGCCGGCGTCGAACGGGTCCTGATCATGGACTTGCACGCTGACCAGATTCAAGGTTTCTTCGATATTCCGGTAGATAACATCTACGCATCGCCGATTTTGCTGGGCGACCTGGTAAGCAAGAACTACGACGACCTGCTGGTCGTATCGCCGGACGTCGGCGGCGTGGTGCGCGCCCGTGCCCTGGCAAAACGCCTGAACTGCGACCTGGCGATCATCGATAAGCGCCGGCCGAAGGCGAATGTCTCCGAAGTCATGAACATCATCGGTGAAGTCGAAGGCCGCAACTGCGTGATCATGGATGACATGGTCGATACCGCCGGCACCCTGACCAAGGCAGCCGAAGTATTGAAAGAGCGCGGCGCCAAGAAAGTGGTTGCTTACTGTACGCACCCGGTCCTGTCCGGCCCTGCCCTCGAGCGCATCGTCAATTCGCCGCTGGATGAGCTGGTCGTGGTCGACACCATCCCGCTGTCGGCGGAAGCCAAGGCCTGCGGCAAGATCCGCCAGCTGACATGCGCCAGCTTGCTGGCTGAAACCTTCAAACGTATTACCAAGGGCGATTCGGTGATGTCGCTGTTTGCAGAATAAGTTTTAATAGATTTTATCGTCCTTGCATCTGGCGACAGATGCAGAGATGACCTTAAATCCCCTGGTCGCGGGGGATTTTTACCGCCGGACAATAATAAATAGTCCGGCACACAATGGAGCTTCAAAATGAAAGTAATCGCATTTGTACGCAAAGAGCAGGGGACCGGAGCGAGCCGCCGCCTGCGCAATGCTGGCCAAACACCAGGTATCGTTTATGGTGGTTCCGACGCGCCGGTCAATATCTCGCTGGACCACAACGCGCTGTACCACGCACTGAAAAAAGAAACTTTCCACTCCTCGATCCTCGACCTCGAAATCGACGGCAAGGTACAGAAAGTTCTGCTGCGCGACTTCCAAGTCCACGCATACAAGCAACTGGTCCTGCACGCTGACTTCCAGCGCGTCGATGCCAAACAGGCAATCCACGTCAAAGTGCCGCTGCACTTCATCAATGCAGAAGTTGCTCCTGCAGTGAAACTGTCCGGCGCCATCATCAGCCACGTGCTGACTGAACTGGAAATCACTTGCCTGCCAGCAGACCTGCCAGAGTTCGTTGAAGTCGACCTGACCAGCATCGAAGTCGGTCACTCGATCCACTTGGCTGACCTGAAGCTGCCTAAGGGCGTTTCGGCTGTGTCGCAAGAACACCTGACTGTCGCTACTGCATCGATCCCAGCTGGCAAGGTCGAAGCTGAAGCCGAAGCTGCTGCTCCAGCCGCTCCTGCTGCTGACGCTGCCGACAAGAAGTAATAGTCGCTGCATTTGCCAGAGGCTTCTTTTCTGGCTGAAAAACCCGCCTTCGTGGCGTAATGCCGTTCAGTTAAGACTGAACGGCATTTTTATTTGCGGAACTCGTAGGGTGGGCACTCCGTGCCCACGCGGACGGGCCGGGGCGCGTAGCCGGGGCACGAATGTCAGGGACACGAATATCCATGATACTGCGTGGACACGGAGTGCCCACCCTTCGCCATGTCGTTCTGCCCTAACTGAACAGCATTGGCCTTCGTGGCGGGTTTTTTATTGTCGACCCCCGCTTTCTTTATGGTCGACCTCCGCATCTTCTATAATCTGCGCTAGTCACTTATACGAAAATCAAGCAAACATGTCCATCCGCCTCATCGTCGGCCTCGGCAATCCCGGTCCGGAATACGAACAAACGCGTCACAACGCCGGTTTCTGGCTGGTCGATAACCTGGCCAACGATCTCCGCTGCCGGCTGGCCAGGGAAGCGCGCTTCAACGCCTTCGTCGCCAAGACCAACATCGCCGGCCAGGAAGTCTGGCTGCTGGAGCCGCAAACCTTCATGAACCGCTCGGGCCAGTCGGTGGGCGGCATTGCGCGTTTCTACAAGATCGCGCCGGAAGAGATCCTGGTGGTGCACGATGAGCTGGACCTGCCTCCCGGCAGCGCCAAGCTGAAAAAAGGCGGCTCCTCGGGCGGCCATAATGGCTTGAAAGACATCACGGCGGCGCTCGGCACCCAGGATTACTGGCGCCTGCGGCTTGGCATCGGCCATCCGCGCACGCTCAACCTGCAGCAGGTGGTCGCCGATTTCGTGCTGCACCGGCCGCGCAAGGATGAGCAGGCGCCGATCGAAGAGGCGATTGCCGACAGCCTGAGGATCATTCCGCTGCTATGCGAAGGCAAATTCGAGGCGGCAACCATGCAGCTGCACACCGCCAAATAAGGCCATTAAGCCCCGCCAATGCGATTGCCGACGCTGCATCCGGTAAAATAGCGGGTTAGTTCCAACAATTCACTCTCTAAAGTCCAAATCATGAGTCTCAAATGCGGCATCGTCGGCCTACCCAACGTCGGCAAATCTACCCTCTTCAATGCCCTGACTAAAGCGGGCATTCCGGCGGAAAATTACCCTTTCTGCACTATCGAGCCGAACGTCGGCATGGTTGAGGTGCCGGATCCGCGCCTGAAGGCGCTGGCCGAGATCGTCAAGCCGGAACGCATCCTGCCTGCGACCGTAGAGTTCGTCGATATCGCCGGCTTGGTGGCGGGCGCATCCAAGGGCGAAGGCCTGGGCAACCAGTTCCTCGCGCACATCCGCGAAACCGACGCTATCGTCAACGTGGTGCGCTGCTTTGAAGACGACAACGTGATCCACGTCGCCGGCAAGATCAATCCGCTGGACGATATCGACGTCATCCAGACCGAGCTGGCGCTGGCCGACATGGGTACGGTTGAAAAAGCCATCCATCGCGAAAACAAGAAGGCCCGCTCCGGCGACAAGGATGCCGCCAAGCTGGTGGCCCTGCTGGAACGCCTGATGCCGGAACTGGACCAAGCCAAGCCGGTGCGCGCCTGCGGCCTCGACGCCGAAGAAATGGCCCTGATCAAGCCGCTCTGCCTGATCACCGCCAAGCCGGCGATGTATGTCGCCAACGTTTCCGACCACGGCTTCACCAACAACCCGCTGCTGGACCAGTTGACCGCTTACGCGGCTTCGCAAAATGCGCCCATCGTGGCCATCTGCGCTGCGATCGAATCGGAAATCGCCGACCTGGACGAAGCCGACAAGCACGAATTCCTGGCCGACATGGGCATGGAAGAACCCGGCCTGGACCGCCTGATCCGCGCCGCCTTCAAGCTGCTCGGCCTGCAGACCTACTTCACCGCCGGCGTCAAGGAAGTACGCGCCTGGACCATCCACGTCGGCGACACCGGCCCGCAGGCAGCCGGCGTGATCCACACCGACTTCGAACGCGGCTTCATTCGCGCGCAGACGATCGCCTATGAAGACTTCATCAGCCACAAAGGCGAGCAAGGCGCCAAGGAAGCCGGCAAGATGCGCGCCGAAGGCAAGGAATATGTGGTCAAGGACGGCGACGTGCTGAATTTCCTGTTTAACGTTTAAACCTCCATTCGACACATAGGGGGTATTGAACGCCCTCATTGAATTTTGCTGCATGTCGAACAGACATCCCGCAAACTCAAAACACGACGAAGCCCGGCTCTCTCCCTGCAAATTAGGGATGGGCGCCGGGCTTTTTCTCTATCAAACGCTGATGAACAAAACCACGCGCCATGCACTCTAATGAGATGTGGTCCGACACTCACACGTTGCCTTCTCGCCACCTCTATTTCCGGAGGAGCCATGAACCCGAAATTGCTTATCCCGGCCATTGCTGCGGCCACGTTATGCGCGGCATGCTCATTACCGCCTAGAATCGATCTGCTAGGCGATCCGGCGGTAGTGACGGCCGCCACACGCACCATCGTTATCACTCCGGATACCAGCTACGTAAATGTAACCGGCGGCGAAATCATCAGATTCGTCGTGGGCGACAAATCATTTGCGTGGAATTTTGACGGCGCCGATTATCTTGAGAAATTCGATTTGAATCAGACCGCGCCGCCAGGAATGCTTGATCACAAAGTCATCGCCTATGTCGCCGCCAATCCCCTATATTCCGGCGGTGGCGATGGCCACCATCACGGCGACGGCCATGGTGGCGGTCATGGAGGCGACCATGGCGGCGACTTCACCAGCGGCGGCGGTCATGGCGGCGGTCACAAATAATCAAACCGAAGCAACGGCCTGATTATTCTCCTGCGCGGCTTGTTGCAAGAGCGGTTCCGCCGGCGTGGCAGCCGCAGAACTTCAGTAAACACGATAAGAGGAGCCCCTCTTCTTATCGCGAACACCCTCCCCTCCTTTCGTAAGCATTGTCTTAATTGCACAGTATTTGTTGCCACAAAAGCACCAAATTGCAATACTTCTTGCCATTCCCTGGCTACCCGGCTCCAGCTGATTCCGGCGAATCCGCTACGGCCTGCGCGCCAGAGACCCACCACAAGAATCGCTTTCAACTACCCACAGGAGGAGTTTGATCATGATCAAGGAACGGAGACTATCGCATTCGCTACGCATGATGTGTTCAGGAAGCCTGGCTGTCGGCCTGGGCCTGCTGGCCCCGCCGCTGCAGGCGCAGGAAAACGACAAGGAAGAGGAAGCGCCGCAGCAGATGCAACGGGTCGAAATCACCGGCTCGTCGATCAAGCGCCTGGTCGCGGAAGGGGCATTGCCGATCACAGTCATCAAGGCAGATGATTTCACCAAACTGGGATCAACCACGGCTGCCGAAGTGCTGTCCAATATTTCCGGCAACCAGACAAATTACACGACTACCGCCAACGTCGGCGCCGGCAGAACAGTCGGCGCCGCTGCCGACCTGCGCGGCCTGGGTCCCAACAAGACTCTGGTGCTATTAAATGGCCGCCGCCTCGCCAATGCCGCATTCGACGGCTCCGCCGTGGACCTGAATGTGATCCCGGTAGCCGCGCTGGACCGCGTTGAAATCCTGCGCGACGGCGCTTCCGCGATCTACGGCACCGACGCCATCGGCGGCGTCATCAACTTCATCACCAAGCGTTCTTATACCGGCCTCAACCTGAGCGCCGAAGGCATTGCGCCGGAACAGAGCGGCGGCGCGGAAAAACGCTTCAACCTGTCGGGCGGCTTCGGCGACCTCGACAAGGACGGCTACAACATCTTCGGCGTGATCGACTACCACAGCCAGAACGCAGTGAAGGCCAGCGACCGCCGCTTCTCTGCGCCGGGAGGGCAAAATCCGGGCATAGGGCTGAACGCCGGCAGCGGCAATTCCTATCCCGCCAACTACTACGACATCGATGCCGACAAATCCGGCAACCCGTACGCAGCGTCCGGCTGCCGCCCGCCCTATGCCTTTGCCCAGGATGGCGTTTGCCGCTACAACAGCCAGGCGGTGATCGGCATCGTACCGAAGACGGAAGAAATCGCCGTGATCGGCAAGGGCACCTTCAAACTGGATGCCGACAATACAGCATCGGTCGAATACCTGCATGCACAAAGCAAGGTGAAAACCTATATCGCCGGCGACGTCTTCGGCGGCGATGGCAGCGGCGGCAGCAGCGACTATGTCGTCAATCCAAACAGCCCCTATTATCCCGGCAACGGCATTACGCCGGGCAGCGCCAGCGGCGGTCCATTGTCGCTCAACTGGCGCTCGGTAGATGCTGGCCAGCGCGTCGGCGAATCCAGGAACAGCACCGACCGCCTGCTGTTCAGCCTGGATGGCACGCTAGCCGGCTGGGATTACAAGACCGGACTGGCCTACGCCATGAGCAAGGCCAGCGAAGCCCTTGTCAGCGGCTACCTGAACAGCAACATGGTGCGGGAAGGATTCCTGAGCGGCATCCTTAATCCCTTCGGCCCGCAGAGCGCGGCCGGCATCGATTACCTGAAGCGGGCGCAGGTGAGCGGCGTTTACCTGGACGCCAAGACACAAGTCACTTCGCTCGACTTCACCGCCAGCCGCGAATTGTTCCAGTTACCGGCCGGGCCATTAGGTTTCGCGCTCGGCGGCGAATTCCGCAAGGAGCAGGCCAGCTTCAACGTCAACCATGCGCTATCCGACCTGGTGGAGAGCACCGGTTCGCAAGACTCCAAGTCCGCTTCCGGCAGCCGCAATGTGAAAGCCTTGTTCACTGAACTCAACATGCCCATCGTAAAGTCACTGGAAGCGCAGCTGGCATTGCGCTATGACAGTTACAGCGATGTCGGCAGCACCGTCAATCCCAAGGTGGCGCTGCGCTTCCAGCCGGCCAAGGAAATCATGTTCCGCAGCTCGTACAGCACCGGTTTCCGTGCGCCCAGCCTGTACGAATTAAACGATCCGAACGCAAAGACCTATACAGCGGCGCCATACAACGATCCTCTGCTGTGCCCCGGCGGCAACGTTGCGCCGGGCGGAATTTCCGCGCGCGATTGCAAGCAGCAATTTTTCAAAATGCAGGGCGGCAATAAAAATCTGCAGCCGGAAAAATCCAATTCATTCACGCTAGGCATGGTGATCGAGCCACATCCCAATTTTACGGCCTCGGTCGACTATTGGAACATCAGGATCAAGGATCAGATTTCCGTCATTCCTGAAAGCGACATCTTTGGCGATCCGGTCAAGTACGCTGACAATTTCGTGCGCAATCCCGACGGCTCGCTCAGCCATATCATCGACACTAACGTCAATCTCGGCAATGTACATACTTCCGGCTTCGACCTTGGCTTCGCATGGCGTTGGCCCAAGACTGCCTGGGGTAATTTCGGGCTGGCGCTGGACGGCACCTATGTCGGCCAGTACGACTACCAGACCGAGGCCGGCGGCGACTACCTGAACAATCTCGCGGTCTACTCGGGCGGCGGCGTGATTTTCCGCTGGCGCCATGCGGCCACCTTCAACTGGAGCCGCGGACCATGGAGCGCCGCCCTGCAGCAAGTCCACACCACCGGTTATCGCGACCAAAATAGCTCGCAGGTGGCTGAAGGCTACAGGAATCACCAGGTCGGTTCCTATACACGCTATAACGTATCGGGTAGCTACGCCGGCTTCAAGAACCTGACCCTGACAGCGGGCATCAAGAACCTGTTTAATACCGATCCGCCGGCTTCCAACGTCATCGACAACTTCCAGTATGGCTACGACGCGCGCTATGGGGACGCAATAGGCCGCGCGTTCTTCGTCCGCGCCAACTATCAATTCTTTTAAGCGACCAAGGCATGAGCGCCGATTTGTTAACAAAAGTCACAACGGCGCTCATTGTCCGATAAATTCCATACAACCCATCGAAAATTCAATAGACTGTCCAGTAACCGCACAACAAAGAGCGACGATGGACAGAGTAGAAACCATGCAGGTGTTCGTGCGTGTAGCTGAAACCGGCAGCTTTACCAAGGCCGCCGACGGCCTGGGGCTGCCGCGCGCCACCGTTTCCGCTGCTATCCAGCAGCTGGAAGCCAGCCTCGGCGCGCGCCTGCTACAGCGCACCACGCGCCGCGTGCACCTGACGCAGGACGGCAGCGCCCTGCTGGAACGCTGCTATCAACTGCTGTCCGACTTTGAAGAAATTTCCGGGCTGTTCAGGCAAACCCCGGCGCAGGCCAGCGGCAAGCTCAAGGTGGACGTGCCGAGCCGCCTCGCCAGGCTGGTGATAGCGCCGGCCCTGCCGGAATTCTTCAAACTATATCCCGATATCGAACTGGAACTGCGCTGCACCGACCGCTCTATCAACCTGATCCAGGAAGGCGTCGATTGCGTGATCCGCGTCGGCCAGCTGGAAAACAGCAGCCTGGTGGCGCGTCCGCTGGGTCAGTTTGAACTCGTGAATTGCGCCAGCCCGGCGTATCTGCGGCAATATGGCAAGCCCGCCACGCCATCCGAACTGGGACAGCACTGGGCCATCAACTATCTATCGCCCACCACCGGCCGCAGCGCGCCCTGGGAATATGCAGAAGATGGCGTGCTCAAGATCCTGGAAATGCGCAGCCGCGTGGCGGTAAACAATGCAGAAACCTACATCGCCTGCTGCCTGGCCGGTCTGGGCTTGATCCAGATACCGGCCTATGACGTGCGCAACCACATACGCGCGGGCGAACTGCAGGAAGTCATGCCGCAGGCGCGCGCCAACGCCATGCCCGTGTATGCGCTCTACCCGCACCGGCGGCATTTGTCGCGCCGGGTGCAGGTGTTTATCGACTGGGTCGAAATCCTGCTGCAGCGGCACCATTAACGCGCAGCAATCCTGTTCTATTTCGCGGCCTGCCTGATCGGATCACCGGGACAAGGTCCGCCGGCGTCAGCCCAGGCCTGCAGTTTCTGCACGAACTCTTCATGAGAAATCACCGGTGTGGTGCGGCCGGCGCCCGGGTTCCAGGCCCACAGCACCAGCGGATCGGTCTTCATGTGCTCGATCACTTCATCCATGGTCTTGCGGTTGCCGTTCTTGCCCGGATCTTTCATCGCCTGGCAGATCAGCACCTTGCTCAGCGACTGCCAGGCCATGCTGACCGGCGGCATTTTCCAGTGCGGTGCGCCCGGCACCTTGCCGTCAGCGCTATTGCTGGCCTGGTGACAAGCCGCACACTGCAAGGTAGCGACGCCGCTGTCATGCGGACCACGCATCACCAGCTGTGCGTGTTCGATGCCGATATCCTTCTGATGCGGCGCCTGCACCTGGTGGCAATTCAAGCAGCGTGGCCCCATCACCACGCTGGCGATGGGTTCGAACAGTTGCTGGCCGGTCGGCGCAGCTGCTTGCTGGGACAGTACCGGAACGCAGATCAGGGCCAGCAGCAAGACAGGCAAGGCGCCGAGCAATTTCAGAAATTTCATCATGTCACCCTATGCGATCTGGAACTGGTGATTCTTGAGAGGCAGCGAACGTATGCGTTCGCCGGTCGCAAAAAATATGGCGTTCGCCAAGGCCGGCGCAACACAAGCCACGGCCGGCTCGCCGACACCGCCGGGATGTTCGCTGCTCGGCACCAGTATCACCTCTATCCTCGGCGTCTGGTACATGCGCAGCACCGGGTAGTCGTCGAAATTGCTCTGCTCGACCACGCCGTTTTTAAGGGTGATCTCGCCAAACAAGGCGGACGACAAGCCGAACACCACGCTCGATTCCATCTGCGCTCGCACCAGGTCGGCGTTGACCACCACGCCGCAATCGATGGCGCACCAGACCTTGTGCACGATGAGCTTCCTGTCCTTGCCGACGCTAGCCTCGACCGCCATGGCGACAAAGCTGCCGTAGGAATCGTGCACCACGATGCCTCTGTGTGCGCCGTTGGCGGGCGGCCGCGGCCAGGCACAGGCTTTTGCCACCGCGTCCAGCACGCCCAGGTGACGCGGCTTGTTTTTCAGCAGCTCGCGCCGGAACTGATAGACATCCTTGCCTGCCGCATGCGCCAGTTCATCGATGAAGGTTTCCACCGCATAGGCGTTGAACGAGTGCCCTACCGAACGCATCCACAGCACCGGGATCTGGTAGTGCGTGGTGTGCAGGTCCACCATCACATTCGGGATCGCGTATGGAATATCCTGGGCACCTTCGGTCGACAAGGAATCGATGCCATCCTTGACGATGAACGGTTCCATGATGGTGCCGCCGCCGATCGACTGCACCGCGATGCGGTCGGTCCAGGAGCTGATCCGGCCTTGTCCGTCCAAGGTTGCACTCAAGCGGCAATAAGACGCAGGGCGATAGTAGCCGCCCTTGATGTCCTGGTCGCGGGTCCACACCACTTTGACCGGCTTGTTGAGATCCTGGGCCACCGCCTTGGCTACGTGCGCGGCATCGACCACCACGTCGAAGCCGAGGCTGGAACGGCGGCCGAAGCCACCGCCGGTGAACATGGTGTTCAGCTTGACCTGCTCCGGCTTAAGTCCCAGCACGCCGGCGATCGCCAGCTGGTCGCCGCCCGGCCATTGCGTGCCCAGCCACACTTCACAGCCGTCGGCGCGGACGTCGAACACTGCGTGCAAAGGCTCCATGGTGGCGTGGGTCAGGTAGGGAAACTGGTAGTCGGCGGTGAAGCTTTGCTTTGCAGCCTTGCGCGCATTGGCCACATTACCGTCATTACGCGCTACCGTGCCGGCGACATCCATCAGCTGCCGGTACACGATGCCTTGCATATCCGAGGACATCCGCTCGCCGGCCACCGCGTCCCATTCGATCACCAGAGCATCGCGCCCCAGCTTGGCGGCCCAGAAATCCTTGGCGACTACCGCGATGCCGGCCGGCACCTGGTACACGCCCAGCACGCCGGCGACCTGGCGCGCCTTGCTGGCATCGAAGCTGTGCACCTTGCCTTGGAAAATCGGCGGCCGTGCAATCAATGCGGTAAGCATGCCGGGCAGCATGACATCCATGCCGAATTTCGCGCTGCCGTCCGACTTGGTCTTGCCATCGAGGCGCCGCACCGGACGGCCGATGATCTTGAAGTTGCGCGGATCTTTCAGCACTACATTGTCCGGCACCGCCAGTCCCGCCGCTTCCGAGGCCAGCTCGCCATAACTGGCGCTGCGGCCGCTGGCCGCATGCAGCACCCTGCTCTTGTCGGTATGCAGGCTGCCGCTGTCGACATTCCAGCGCTTGGCCGCGGCCGCCAGCAATATGGCGCGCACTGCGGCGCCCGCCTTGCGTTGCGGCTCATACTGCGCCATGGTGGTGATGCTGCCGCCGGTGAGCTGGGTATGCATGAGCGGGTGGGCGTAGGCCGGCGCCGTCGGCGACTGCTCCCAGCGCACCAGGTTCCAGTCGGCGTCCAGTTCTTCCGCCACCAGCATCGGCAAGGCAGTGGATACGCCCTGGCCCATTTCGGTATGGCCGACGATCACGGTGACCAGGTTATCCGGGGTGATGCGGACAAAGGCATTCGGCTGCAATACGGCGCCCGCAGCCGGCGTGGCCGCCATGGCGCCGCGCATCGTTGCGCTGATGTGCCAGCCGACCAGCATGCCGCCGCCGACCAGAGCGCTGACCTGCAAAAATCCACGACGCGAGATGGAAACGGAATCGGCAGCGGCATCAGAGGGGGGATTGGTCACGCTCATTTTTTCGCTCCACTCTCGGCGACGCTGTGCACGGCGGCGCGGATGCGCGGATACATGCCGCAGCGACAGATATTGCCCGACATGGCCTGGTCGATATCGGCGTCGCTCGGCTTCGCTATGCTGGTCAGCAAGGCTACCGCCGCCATCACCTGGCCCGACTGGCAGTAGCCGCATTGCGGCACGTTCAACTCTTCCCAGGCTTGCTGCACTTTCTTGCCGATCGGATGCGCGCCTATGGCTTCGATGGTCGTGATCTGCTTGCCTTCCAGCGCCGCTGCCGGCGTCACGCAGGAGCGCACCGGCAAGCCATCCACATGCACGGTGCAAGCGCCGCACAGCGCCGCGCCGCAGCCGAATTTGGTGCCGGTCATGGCCAGCTCGTCGCGCAAGACCCACAGCAGCGGCTTTTGATTCGATGCATCTACCTGGTGTGCCTTGCCGTTGATATTAAGTGTAGTCATCACGCTCCCCGTTGATCGTGCACTGTGAATAAGCCTGGACGGCCAATCTTTTGCGAGCCGCCTGCCTGGCTGCTGTGCGTTAATTTTAAGTTAATCAAAAGCAAAAAATAGACACAATTCCTGAATGCAGTATTCACAAAATCCGCCCAATACCCATGTTCCCGGCTTAGGTTTTCCCTTAATGCAATAAACAAGTACAGATATAATTAAAAATGTAACTGTGCTTTAAATCTACCGTGCTGACTGTATATGCCAAGGTAGAAAACTGCCAATTACACTCCACCCTATCCTGCGCATTTTGCGCAATCGGCATCGCGTGGCTTCGGCAGCGTCACAAGGAATAACATTGAGCAACGAGAAGATCGAGCAGTACAACCATCCGGCCGGCGGCTGGGGCGCCCTGAAATATGTCGCACTACATTTGCTGAAGGAAAAAGTGCCGGGCGGCGGCATACGCACCCTGCTGAAGCAAAACCAGCCGGACGGCTTCGACTGCCCCGGATGCGCCTGGCCGGACCGCGATCACGCCTCGACCTTTGAATTCTGCGAAAACGGCGTCAAGGCGGTGGCGGCGGAAGCCACTTCCAAGCGCGTTACAGCCGCTTTCTTTGCGCAGCACAGCGTCAGTTCGCTGCTGCAGCAATCGGACTATGAACTGGAAGAACACGGCCGCCTGACCGAGCCGATGGTCTACCATGCCGCCAGCGACAGATACCAGCCGATTTCCTGGTCTGATGCCTTTGCCCTGATGGCAAATCACCTCAACGCACTGCCAGACCCGAACCAGGCTTCGTTCTACACCTCCGGTCGCACCAGCAACGAAGCGGCCTTCCTGTACCAGCTGTTCGTGCGCGCATACGGCACCAACAATTTTCCCGACTGCTCCAACATGTGCCACGAGCCGACCAGCGTCGGCTTGCCGGAAACCGTCGGCGTCGGCAAAGGCACGGTGACGCTGGACGATTTCGACCTCGCCGACACCTTCCTGATCTTCGGCCAGAATCCCGCCACCAACCATCCGCGCATGATGGGCGAATTGCGTGAGTGCGCCAAGCGCGGCGCCGCCATCGTTTCCATCAATCCGCTGCGCGAGCGCGGCCTGGAACGTTTCTCCAGCCCGCAACATCCGTCCGACATGCTGTCGCGCTCAGGCACCACCATCAGCAACATGTTCATCCGCCCGACCTTGTGCGGCGACCTGGCGCTGGTCAAGGGCGTGATCAAGCGTGTGCTGGAGCTGGACGACCTGGCGCTGCAAAACAATGACGAGCGCATCATCGATGTGCAGTTCATCGCTGAACACACCGCCTACTTCGACGAGTTCGCCGCCGACATCCGCGCCGAGAGTTGGGACGATATCGTCACCGAATCCGGCGTCAGCCGCGACGATATTGAAAAGCTGACGCAAGTGTATGTACGCGGCAAGAACGTCATCGCCACCTGGGGCATGGGCCTGACCCAGCACAAGCATGGCGTCGATACCATCCAGATGGTGTCCAACCTGATGCTCTTGCGCGGCAATATCGGCCGCCCCGGCGCCGGCCTGTGTCCGGTGCGCGGCCATTCCAATGTGCAGGGCGACCGCACCGTCGGCATCGATGAAAAGCCAACCACGGCTTTCCTCGACCGCATTGAAAAAGTGTATGGTTTCAAGCCGCCGCGCGAGCATGGACTGGATGTGGTTGGCACTATCGAAGCCATGCTGCAAGGCCAGGTCAAGGTCTTCATCGGCCTCGGCGGCAACTTCGCCATGGCGACGCCGGACACGCCGCGCACCTGGCAGGCGCTGCAATCCTGCGCGCTGACCGTGCACATCACCACCAAGCTCAACCGCAGCCACCTGATCCACGGCAAGGATGCACTGATCCTGCCGACCATGGGCCGCACCGAGATCGACATGCAGGAAAGCGGCGCACAGGGCGTGACGGTGGAAGATTCGATGAGCATGGTGCACGTCTCTTATGGCATCAATAAGCCGGTCGCCAAGACCTGCTTGTCGGAAATCGACATCGTCGCACGCCTGGCGCAGGCGACGCTCAAGGACAGCCGCATCCAATGGCTGGAATACGTCAAGAACTACGCCCTGATCCGCGACGACATTGAAAAAGTGTATGACGCTTTCAAGGACTATAACGCGCGCATCGCCCAGCCCGGCGGCTTCCACCTGGGTGTCGCTTCGCGCGAACGGGTCTGGAAAACCGCCAGCGGCCGCGCCCAGTTCAAGACCCTAGCGATTCCCAAGGACACGCCTATCCACCGCGCGCGACGCCAGCATGGCCCCGAACTGATGATCCTGATGACCACCCGTTCGCATGATCAGTACAACACCACCATCTACGGCATGGATGACCGTTATCGCGGTGTGTTCGGCCAGCGCCGCGTGGTGTTTGCCAATCCGCTGGATATCGCCATGCTCGGCTTCAAGGCTGGCGACTGGGTCGACCTGGTCGGCGTCTGGGAAGACGGCATCGACCGCCGCGCTGACCGTTTCCTGCTGGTGGAATACGACATCCCGCGCGGCTGCATCAGCAGCTATTATCCGGAAACCAATCCGCTGGTGCCGCTCAACAGCTTTGCCGACAAGGCGCGCACGCCGACTTCCAAGTCGATCCCGGTGCTGCTGCGCCGTTCCTTGCAGCTGGCGGCGTGATCCGATGCTGATACTGGAAAATGAAATCGACGACGCCGTGCTGCTGATCCTGTCGGCGCTACATGCCGACGCCAGCGATCAGGACAGCCATCGCGGCGAACCCGGCCTGTCGCTAGCCAGGCTCAGCAAGCGCACCGAACTGCGCATGAGTACGCTGCGGCGTCATCTCACCGCACTGGAAGAAGCAGAGATCGCCAGTGTCGTCATCAACGAAGACGGCACCGGGCGCGCCGCCCTGACACCTTACGGCATGGCGATTTTCAATGCGCTGGATGAAAGCCAGAGCGCCAACGTAGATTATTGAAATTTCATAAAACACGACAAAACCGTAACCCGTTTTTTGGTCGCGCTTTGCATGTGCAGCTAAGTGGGGTCAGAGTGAACTTTCTGCGCGCTTCTTGCAGAAACTTCACTCTGACCCCACTTAGCGGGCCAAGGAGTACATTCCGTGTCGCGTCAAAAAACCGGCACAATGCACTCTACTTTTCTCCGAATCCGTCATGTGGGGTCAGAGTCGAGTTTCGCGATAAAACGCCGCGAAACTCGACTCTGACCCCAGATGACTCTGATAGCGTAGCGCCACAAAGCGCCAACACGGCCTGATGCTGGAACAATCAATCCAGCATGGCCGCCACCAGCTCACTCAATCGACGCAAGGCTTGCTCGATCTGGGGCGTCCAGCTGTAGCTGTAGTTCAGGCGAATGAAACTGCGATAAGCATCCGAAGTTGAAAACAGGCGGCCCGGCGCAATCGTGATCCCCTCCTCCAGTGCCTGCTGGTACAGCGCCATGGAATCGATCGCCGGCGGCAGCTCCACCCATAGCACATACCCGCCGCTGGGCCGCGTGATGCGGGTGCCGGCTGGAAAAAAGCGGCCGACGAAAGCGCTCATGATGTCGCAGCGCTGCTGCAAGGTGCGGCGCACCCGGCGCAGGTGACGATCGTAACCGCCCGCCGTCAGGTAGGCGGCGATCGCCCGCTGAGGCAGGCTTGAGGTGCTCAGGGTATTCAGGAATTTCAGCTTCTCCACCTGCGCCCGGTAGCGCCCCGGCAAAGTCCAGCCGATGCGGTAGGCCGAGGTCAGGCTCTTGGAAAACGAGGAACAGTAGAGCACCATGCCGCGCTTGTCGTAGGCCTTCAGCACGCTCGGGTGCGCATTGCCGAAATACAGTTCGTTGTAGACGCCGTTTTCGATGATCGGCATGTTGTAGCGTGCGCCCAGCTCGACCAGCTGGCGCTTGTTTTCTTCCGGCATTTCAAAACCCAGCGGATTCTGGAAATTCGGCATCACCATGCAGGCTGCCACTGGCTGCGATTGCATGATCTTGCTCAGCGCTGCGATATCCATTCCCAGCCGCGGATCGGTCGGCACTTCGATGGCGCGCATGCCGAGTCGTTCGATGGCGTGCAGCATGGCGTAGAAAGTCGGCGACTCGACGGCGATGGTGTCGCCCGCCTTAGCCACGGCCTGCAGGCAAAGATTGATCGCTTCGGTGGCGCCGACCGTCACCACCACATCGTCCGGGCTGATGCTGAGCCCGGTTTCCAGATGGCGCCTGACGATCTGCCGTATCAGCTCTGGATGGCCCGGCGGCAGATCGTCCAGCACGCCCAGCGGGCCGCCGCTGCGCAGGACCGAACCGTGGTACTGGCTGATGCGGTGGGCCGGAAACAGCAAGGGATCTGGATAGGGCGAGCCGAGCGGAATCGCATCGTGCTGGTGTATCGATTTCAGCGTCGCCAGCACGTGGCGGCTGACATCGACCTCGGCCGAGACCGGCAGTGGCATCGAGCGGCCGGGCTCGGCCGGGGGCATCGGCAAGGCCGCGGCGGCAAAGCGGGCGCGCACAAAATAGCCGGATTGCGGATGGCTTTCG
Source organism: Collimonas sp. PA-H2 (assembly GCF_002564105.1). Classification (NCBI taxonomy): domain Bacteria; kingdom Pseudomonadati; phylum Pseudomonadota; class Betaproteobacteria; order Burkholderiales; family Oxalobacteraceae; genus Collimonas; species Collimonas sp. PA-H2. Next base: position 3,097,331 of record NZ_PDBX01000001.1, on the reverse strand, counting down.
ATCAAGCCGCTGCTTTCCAGCAATTCGTAGGCCCGCACCACGGTTGTGATGCTGAGGCCATGCTGGCGGGCGGCCAGGCGCACCGAACTCAGGCGATCGCCGGGCCGCAGCGCGCCATTCTGCAGCGAAGCCCTGATCTGCTCGGCAAAACGTTGGTACAGCGGTTGGCGCGGAGTTTTCAATGCGGGGACGATGACAGGAATCGAAGAACGGCTCATTATAGTTAAAATCAAGCATTTTCCTTGCACCTGCCATGACAGAACGGCAGTTGTCAGCCAGGCATGGCAAAAATGCGGTATCCATCTATAGTAATTAGCGGCAGCATGGCTTGCGCCTCGACTGGCGCGTTTCCGGTGAATTTATGGCGACCTTGATTTTCACTCCGCAACTTGCGCGCTTTACCGCAGCGCCGCAAATCGACACCGATGCCCTCACCTTGCGTGCCGGCCTGGAGACCGCGTTCTCGGCCAACCCGCGCCTGCGCGCCTATCTGCTGGACGAGCAGGGCTGCCTGCGGCCCAATGTAGCCATTTTCATCGACGGCCGCACCGTACGCGACCATGTGCGCCTGGATGCGCCGCTGACCGCGCATAGCAAGGTGCACGTCTTGCAAGCTCTCTCTGGAGGTTGACCATGACTGAACGAGCCTGGATCGCCAGCCGCAAAGGATTGTTTGAACTGCTGCAGCAAAACGGCCGCTGGAGTTTGGGACCGATCGCCTTTCTCGGCGAACCGGTGTCCATGGTGCTGGCCGATCCGCGCGACGGCGCCGTCTACGCCGCGCTGAACCTCGGCCATTTCGGCGTCAAGCTGCATCGCAAGGACGCCGGCGCCGCGCAATGGACTGAAATCGTCGCGCCGGCCTATCCACTCAAGCCGGAAAACTCGGCCGACCCGGTCGACTGGACCGTCAAATTCATCTGGTCGCTGGCTTGCGGCGGCGCCGATGAGCCGGGCGTGATCTGGGCCGGCACCTTGCCGGGCGGCTTGTTCCGCTCGGCCGACCGCGGCGCCTCGTGGACCCTGGTGCACTCGCTGTGGGATGCGCCCGAGCGCAGCGAATGGTTCGGCGGCGGCTACGACGTCCCCGGCATCCACAGCATCTGCGTCGATCCGCGCGACAGCCGCCATGTGCTGGTCGGCATTTCTTGCGGTGGCGCCTGGGTCACGCATGACGGCGGCAACAGCTGGACCTTGAGCGCCAAGGGCATGCGCGCCAGCTACCTGCCGCCGGAACGCGGCGACGACCAGAACGTGCAAGACCCGCATCGCATCGTCGGCGCCCGCGACACTCCCGACCAGCTGTGGTGCCAGCATCACAACGGCATCTGGCGCTCCGCCAACTTCGGCGTCGATTGGCAGGAAGTCAGCCCCGCCCCCTTGTCGAATTTCGGCTTCGCGGTGGCGGTCCATCCGGCCGACGGCAATACCGCATGGTTTGCGCCGGCGCTGGCCGACCAGACCCGCATCCCGGTCGACGCCGCGCTGACCGTCACCCGCACCACCGACGGCGGCCGGACTTTCACCGCCCTGCGCGCCGGCCTGCCGCAGCAGCACTGCTACGACCTGGTGTATCGCCACGGCCTGGCTGTGGCGGACGACGGCCGCACCCTGCTGATGGCGTCCACCACCGGCGGCGTCTGGCTGTCGGAAAACAGCGGCGACAGCTGGCGCACCATTGCCAGCAGCATGCCGCCGGTGTACGCCGTGTGCTTCGGATGACTAGATCGCCCATCATGCAATTTAGATGTCAATAGAACAATTCTGCATATAGATAGTGCGAAAAAATATTGGACGCAGCCTAGGCAAGCCCGGATACTCCGGCTCACCCGGTTTACGCGCCTATCCAAGGCCTGCCATACTCTCGCCATTCGCGTTGCGGCAAGACGCTCCCTTATATCCCGATTACTCTATGAATATTTTCTCTCTCTGGTTCCGCATTCCCTTTTGGCAGCGCGTGCTGGGCGGCTTCGTGCTTGGCGCGCTGGCCGGCTGGCTGGTAGGGGCGCCGGCCGAAACCTGGTTCGGCCCGCTCGGCAAACTGTACGTCACGCTGATCAAGATGATCGCCGTGCCGCTGGTGTTCTTTGCTGTCACCAACAGCATCTCCAGCCTGCATGGCATGAAGAGCGTGGCGGCACTGGGCGGCAAGACCTTCCTCTGGTTCGCCGTCACCGCCGTGCTGGCGGTCGGCGTCGGCCTGGCTGTCGCCAGCTTCACCAATCCCGGCCAGAACCTGGGCCAGCTGGCCATCGCCGCCGATTACACGGTGCGCGAGGTGCCGACGCCGATCCAGGTGCTGCTGGACGTGGTGCCGTCGAATCCATTCAAGGCGCTGTCCGAAGGCAAGATCCTGCAGGTGATCTTCTTCGCCGCCTTGCTCGGCATGACGCTGGTCAAGCTGGGTGACAAGGTCAAACAGGTACGCGAACTGATGGGCGAAGCCAGCAGCGCCATGATTCAGATCACCCGCTTCGTGCTGGAAATGACGCCGCTCGGCACCTTCGGCCTGATCGCCGCGTTGGTCGGCTCCTACGGCTTCGAACGCCTGCTGCCGCTGGGGAATTTCGTGTTCACCCTGTACCTGGCTTGCGCGCTGCATATCGTGGTGGTGTACGGCGGCCTGCTGCTGACGCACCGCCTGAATCCGATCCGCTTTTTCCGCGGCGCTTTCCCGGCCATGCAAGTGGCGTTCACCAGCTCCTCCAGCTTTGCTTCCATGCCGATCGCCTTGCGCAGCGTGGTGCATAACCTCGGCGTCAAGCAGGAATATGCGGCGTTCGCGGTGCCGCTGGGCGCCAGCATCAAGATGGACGGCTGCGGCGCCATCTATCCGGCGATCGCTTCGATTTTCGTGGCCCAGTATTTCGGCCTGCATCTCGACATGTCGCAGTATTTCATCATCATGCTGGCTTCCGTACTCGGCTCCTTCGGCACCGCCGGCGTGCCCGGCACGGCGATCGTGATGGTGACGCTGGTGCTGAGTTCGGCCGGCCTGCCACTGGAAGGCATCGGCTACCTGGTGGCGATCGACCGCATCCTCGACATGATGCGCACCATGACCAATGTCACCGGACAGATGCTGGTGCCGGTGCTGGTGGCCAAGGAAGAAGGCTTGCTGGACCTGGAAATCTACAATGCGGCCAACAGCGATGTCGGCCTGGACCAGAACAGCAACGCGGCTGCCTGATCCGGTAGGGTGGGCACCCCGTGCCCACGCGGATGCGCACTCCACGTATTGCGGTTACGCGTGGGCACGGTGTGCCCTCCCTACGAGTTTCTTTAAGGCTCGCCATCCCAATAGTCCAGGTCGTTTTTAGCGCGCTGGATCACATCGAAGACCCGTTCGCCGCCGGCGGACGCGGTCGCCAGGAACTTGCCGGAATCGGGATATTCGCATACCTCGGGCTGTTCCCTGGTGCTCACCGAGAGATACTTCAAAGGCTGGTCCGAGGTATTCACTATCTGGTGCGGATACTCCGGGCCGGGTGGAATGAAGATGATGTCGCCGCTGACCAGCGGCAGCATTTCTCCCGCTACCCTGAGCGAACCGCTACCTTCAAGGATGATGAACATTTCCTCTTGCGCGTAATGGAAGTGATACGGGCAGGAGATTTTTCCAGGGGCGACAGTATCTATGCTGGCGCCCAGCTTCTGCGCCGCCGTGCCGGTCGCCAGGCGCGCGCAGAGCGAATCGTATAAAGGCTCGCGCAGGTCGTGCACGGTAGGGACGGTATTGAAGTTGCGGATCAGGCGCTGACGCAAGCTCTCTACGTTTTCACTCATTCTCTTCTCCGAAATAATGTGCGCTTAATGTGTGCTACAAGGCGCGTGGCAAGAAGAATACACGCAAGCAAGCATCTCTGCGCTGTCATCGCCATGCCGCCTGCCAGCTGTCAACATTGCCTCTTTTCTTCTACCATTTCAAGGCGCACCATTGCAGACAGGCGCGAGGCAAAAATGGTGCAAAGCCGCATTCCTGCAACACCCGCGAGCTGTCTCTGCACCACATGCGCACAGATTCGATGCCACAAAATACACATCTTGAAAAAGAAAATAAATTTCCTTTACTTGCACTGAAAATGAAAATATATTTACACAAATTATAAAAATCATTTACCGGGGATGGCCCATGCAACACGCCGCAGTCACAGCATGGCAACGCGAAAGCGCGGTTGCCGCACGTATAGGCAAGGCCTATCCGGAGCTCTCGAAAGCGCATCGCAAGGCGGCTGACTACGTCCTTGCAAACGTGTTTCGCGCCGCCACCATGACCATCGACGAACTGGCCGACGTGGTCGGCATCTCGCTGGCGACCGCCAACCGTTTCGCCCATGCGCTCTCGTTCGACGGCTACCCCGCGTTCCGCGCTGCGCTGGTGCTGGACTTTGCTTCTTCGCTGGCGCCGGTGGAAAAACTGCGCGACCAGGTGCAGCGTGCCGCCAGCAGCGCCGAAATCATCGCCGCCGCGCTCAGCGGCGACATGCAAAACCTGGAAGCCACCCGCCGCGCCCTCGCGCCTCAGCAATGCGACCAGGCGGTCAGCATGATCCTGAATGCCGAACGGATTTTCATACTGGGCTTCGGCGCCAGCGCTTTCCTGGCCGGCATCATGGCGCACGCGCTGGAACCGTATTGCCGCACGGTGCAGTCGGTGGCCGGCCCCGGCGGCCCTTCGCAAGCCAGCCGCCAGTTCTTCAAGCTGGACCAGCGCGACCTGGTGATCGCCCTGGCTTATCCGCGCTATGTCACCGATACCGTGACGCTGACCGCGCGCGCCAAGGAGCGCGCCGCGCAAGTGCTGGCATTTACCGACAGCCCGACCTCGCCGCTGGTGCCGCTGGCGGACGTCACCTTGTATGCACAAACCGAAAGGCAGCTGTCGCCGACCTCGGACGCCGCCGCGCTGTCCTTGATCCAGGCAGTGTGCGACGCCGTCGCGCATCGCGCCAACCGTTCGGTGCATGCCGCTTCGAAAATGACCGAGGCCGTGCTGCCCTGGCTCTATCACGCCGACGGCATCAGCGCGCCCAAGAGCAAAAATAGCAAAACCGCCATCATCAAATCTGCAGCGAAAGCGAAATAACGTGTCTACTTCTTCAAACAGCAAAGCCGTCATCGCCATCCACGGCGGCGCCGGCACCATCTTGCGCAGCGCCATGAACAGCGGACAGGAACAGGCTTATAACGACGCGCTGACAGAAATCCTGAGCGCCGGCCAGAGCATCCTGGCGGCCGGCGGCAGTGCTCTGGACGCCGTCGCCAAGGCCGTCAGCATGCTGGAAGACTGCCCGCTGTTCAACGCCGGCAAGGGTGCGGTCTATACCCATGCCGGCACGCACGAACTGGACGCCGCGATCATGGACGGCGCCACGCTCGGCGCCGGTGCGGTCGCCAATGTCGCCCACGTGCGCAACCCGATACTGGCGGCACGCGCCGTGATGGAAAACAGCGAACACATCCTGCTGGTAGGCGCCGGCGCGGAAGAATTCGTTACCCAGCATGGCGCCGAACTGGTCGAACCCGCATACTTTCATACCGAGGCGCGCCACGCCCAATGGCTGCGCGCGCGCAAGCAGGAAGGCATGCTGCTGCTGGATCACGATGCCGCCAGCCAGGCCGCAGCGGCAGAAATCGCCCCGATCGACCCGGACAACAAGTTCGGCACGGTCGGCGCGGTAGCCCTCGACCTGCATGGCAACCTGGCTGCCGCGACTTCCACCGGCGGCATCACCAACAAGCGCGTCGGTCGCGTCGGCGACTCACCGCTGATCGGCGCCGGCTGCTACGCCAACAACCGCACCGCCGCGATTTCGGCGACCGGCACCGGCGAAGCGTTCATGCGCACGGTAGCGGCCTACGATATTTCGGCTCGCATGGAGTATGCCGGACAGTCGCTGCAGGACGCTGCCCAGCACGTCGTGATGGAGCTGTTGCCGCGTTACCACGGCCGCGGCGGCCTGATCGCCATCGACGCCGAGGGCAATGTGGCGCTGCCCTTCAATACCGAAGGCATGTACCGCGGCTACGCCAAGGTCGGTGCGCCTGTGGTCACCGCCATTTACAAATGAAGCCAGCCACGGAAAGCGATCATATGAACATGCAAACAGGCCGCCGGGTGCTGACGGTAGAGCAGATGAGCGTCGGCTTCACCACCTCCGAACGCAAGGTGGAAGCGGTGCGCAATCTGTCCTTCCATATCGATGCCGGCGAGACGCTGGCTATCGTCGGCGAATCGGGTTCCGGTAAATCGGTGTCGTCGCAAGCCATCATGCGCCTGATCGACTACGGCGGCGGCCGCATTAGCGGCGCGCGCATGGATTTCCAGCGCCGCGACGGCAGCATCATCGACCTCGCCACGGCCGGCCAGAACACCATGCGCCATATCCGCGGTTCGGAAATCGCCATGATCTTCCAGGAGCCGATGACTTCGCTCAACCCGGTCTTCACGGTCGGCGAGCAGATCGCCGAATCGATCCGCCTGCACCAGGGCAAGAGCATGGCCGAGGCGCGCGCCGAAGCCTTGCGCATGCTGGAAATCGTCCGCATTCCGGAAGCGCGCCGCCTGCTGGACCGCCATCCGCACCAGCTGTCCGGTGGCATGCGCCAGCGCGTGATGATCGCCATGGCGCTGTCCTGCAAGCCGTCGCTGCTGATCGCCGACGAACCGACCACCGCCCTGGATGTGACAATACAGGCGCAGATCCTGCAACTGATACGCGCGCTGCAGGATGAAATGCAGATGGCGGTGATCTTCATCACCCACGACATGGGCGTGGTGGCGGAAATCGCCGACCGCGTGGTGGTCATGTGCCGCGGCGAGAAGGTCGAAGAAAACAATGTGCACGCGATCTTCGAAGCCCCGCAGCATCCCTACACCCAGGCGCTGCTGGCGGCAGTGCCGCGGCTGGGCGCCATGCACGGCACCGACCAGCCGGAACGGATCGCCATTGCCGGCGCCGTGATCACGCCGGAAATGGCGGCCGAAGCAAGCATCATCCGCAGCATTCCGGGTTCAGATCCGCTACAACAACCCCTGCTGAAAGTGCGCAAGCTGACCACCCGCTTCGACGTCAAGAGCGGCGTCTTCAGCCGCGTCAAGCAACGCGTGCATGCGGTCGAGCAAATCAGTTTCGATCTCTATCCGGGCGAAACGCTGGCGCTGGTGGGCGAATCCGGCTGTGGCAAATCGACCACCGGCCGTTCGCTGCTGCGGCTGGTCGACATCACCAGCGGCAGCGTCGAGTTCGGCGGGCGCGACCTGGCCAAACTGCCGCGCTCGGAACTGCGCTCGCTGCGGCGCGAGATCCAGTTCATTTTCCAGGACCCGTTCGCCTCGCTCGATCCGCGCCTGACGGTCGGCTATTCCATCATGGAACCGCTGCTGGTACATGGAATGGCTGAAGGCGCACAGGAAAAAGTCGCCGCCCTGCTGGAACGGGTCGGCCTGCTGCCGGAACATGCGCAACGCTACCCACACGAATTCTCCGGCGGCCAGCGCCAGCGCATCTGCATCGCGCGCGCACTGGCATTGAATCCGAAAATCGTGATCGCCGACGAATCGGTATCGGCGCTGGACGTGTCGATCCAGGCGCAGATCGTCAACCTGATGCTGGACCTGCAGCGCGAGCTGGGCATTTCCTTCATCTTCATTTCGCACGACATGGCGGTGGTGGAACGCATCAGCCACCGGGTAGCGGTGATGTACCTGGGGCAGATTGTCGAGATCGGTCCGCGCCGCGCCATCTTTGAAAACCCGCAGCATCCGTATACCAAGAAGCTGATGGCGGCGGTGCCGGTAGCCGATCCCAAGCAGCGCCACCGGCTGCGCGAGATGCTGCCGGAAGAGATCCCCAGCCCGATCCGCAATGTCGGCGACCTGCCGATCGTGGAGCCGCTGAAACAGGTCGGGCCAGGGCATTTTGTAGCGACGCACCGGATTTCCAGCGCTTTCTGAACGGTTTTTTTGTTTTTCCGCTTTATCTGTTTGTTTGTCTTCAATGACTTTTTGAACCAGGGGAGTAATACATGCGCACTACTCGACACTTCGGCAATCACTTCGGCAAGATCGTCGCCAGCACCGCAATTGCACTGACCGCCCAATTCGCCGCCGGCCACGCTTTCGCCGCCAAGGACGTCACGCTGGCGGTCGCTTCGACCTTCACCACGCTCGATCCTTACGACAGCAACGACACCTTGTCGCAGGCCGCGATCAAGTCCTTCTACCAGGGCTTGTTCGGCTTCGACAAGGACTTGAAACTGGTCAATGTGCTGGCGGATGGCTATGAAGTCAGCAAGGATGGCCTGGTGTACACCATCCGCCTGCGCAAGGGCGTCAAGTTCCAGGATGGCACCGACTTCAAGGCAGATGCTGTCAAGGTCAACCTGGAACGCGTCATCAATCCGGACAACAAGCTCAAGCGTTTCAACCTGTTCAACCGCATTTCCAAGATCGACGTGGTCAACGACTACGAAGTCAAGATCACCCTGAAAGAGCCGTTCTCGCCATTCATCAATACGCTGGCGCACTCTTCCGCTGCGATGATTTCGCCGGCCGCGCTGAAACAGTACGGCAACAAGGACATCGGCTTTCATCCGGTCGGCACCGGCCCGTTCAAGTTTGTCGAATGGAAGCAGACCGACTACATGAAGGTCGTCAAGTTCGATGGCTACTGGAAAAAGGGCTATCCTAAGGTCGACAGCATCACCTGGAAGCCGGTAGTCGACAACAATACCCGCAGCGCAGTGATGCAAACCGGCGAAGCCCAGTTCGCCTTCCCGCTGCCTTACGAGCAAGCCGAACTGCTGAAAAGCAAGCCGAACCTGGACCTGATCTCATCGCCATCCATCATCCAGCGCTACCTCTCCATGAATATGTTGCAGAAGCCTTTCGATAATCCAAAGGTGCGGCAAGCGATCAACTACGCGATCAACAAGGAAGCGCTGGTCAAAGTCGCCTTCAGCGGCTACGCCATGCCACAGGATGGCGTGCTGCCGCAGGGCGTCGACTATGCCCTGAAAACCGGACCATGGCCTTACGATCCGAAGAAGGCCAAGCAGTTGCTGACGGAAGCCGGCTATCCGAACGGCTTTGAAACCGAATTGTGGTCGGCCTATAACAATACCACCGCACAGAAAGTCATCCAGTTCGTGCAGCAGCAGTTGGCGCAGGTCGGCATCAAGGCCAAGGTGACGGCGCTGGAAGCCGGACAACGCGTTGAGAAGGTGGAAAGCGCGCCGGTTCCTGCCAATGCACCTGTACGCATCTACTACACCGGCTGGTCGTCCTCGACCGGTGAAGCCGACTGGGGCCTGCGTCCCCTGCTGGCGTCGGAATCGTTCCCGCCCAAGCTGTTCAATACCGCTTACTACAAGAGCGACAAGGTTGACGCCGATATCGCCAAGGCCCTGACCACTACCGATCGCACGGAAAAGACCACGCTCTACAAGGATGCGCAGACGGAAATCTGGAAAGATGCACCTTGGGCTTTCCTTGTCACAGAAAAGCTGCTGTATGCACGCAACAAGAACTTGAAGGGCGTGTATGTGATGCCGGACGGTTCGTTTAATTTCGATGAAATCGAATTGAAATAATCATCCGTCAGTACGTCATCCCCGCGAACGCGGGGATCCACTTTACTGCATAGCAGTGCAACTATTGATACTTTCTTAAAACACGACAAATCCCCCGTAAGGTGGACACTCCGTGCCCACGTGGACGTGACGGGGCGCGCAGCCCGGAACACGCATATCCGGAACATGAATGCCTGCGGCACTGCGTGGGCACGGAGTGCCCACCCTACAAGTCCACAAATAGAGTTTATCGTCGCAGTTTGACTACTTACCCGAGTACCCCATGTTTCCTTACGTACTAAAACGCCTGATGGGCCTGATACCAACCCTGCTGATTGTCGCGGTGATGGTGTTCTTATTCGTCCATTTGCTGCCGGGCGATCCGGCCCGGCTGGTGGCTGGTCCCGAGGCCGATTCGCAAACGGTGGAACTGATCCGCAAGGACCTGGGCCTGGACCGGTCGCTGCCCGAGCAGTTCATCAATTATTTCAGCAAGGCCCTGCGCGGTGATTTCGGCATCTCCCTGCGCAGCAAGCGCCCAGTCAGCACCGAAATTGCCGAACGCTTCTGGCCCACTTTCTGGCTCACCGTCACCAGCATGGTGTGGGCGGTGCTGTTTGGCCTGATCATCGGCATCGTTTCCGCCGTCTGGCGCAACAAATGGCCGGACCGGCTCGGCATGACGCTGGCGGTGTCGGGCATTTCCTTTCCTTCGTTTGCGCTGGGCATGCTGCTGATGGAACTGTTCTCCGTCAAGCTGGGCTGGCTGCCGACCATCGGCGCCGACAGCTGGCGCCACTACATCCTGCCGTCGCTGGCGCTGGGCGCCGCTGTGGCCGCCGTCATGGCGCGCTTTACCCGTTCCTCCTTCGTTGAAATCCTGCATGAGGATTTTGTCCGCACCGCGCGTGCCAAGGGTCTGTCGGAAACCGTCGTGGTACTCAAGCACTGCCTGCGCAACTCGCTGATTCCGGTGGTGACCATGATGGGCTTGCAGTTCGGCTTCCTGCTGGGCGGCTCCATCCTGGTGGAAAAGGTGTTCAACTGGCCAGGCATGGGCCGCTTGCTGATCGACGCCGTCGAAATGCGCGACTACCCGGTCATCCAGGCCGAAATCCTGCTGTTCTCGCTGGAATTCATCTTCATCAACCTGGTGGTTGACGTGCTGTACGCCGTCATCAACCCTAGCATCCGTTACAAGTGAGGCCGCCCGTGTCGACGCCATCCAATCCCGTTGCAGCAATTGCTGCCGCACCACTGCCGAGCAGCATCCGCACTCCCTGGAGCGAGTTCTGGCGCAAGTTCAAGAAGCAGCACCTGGCGGTCGCCGCCGGCTGCTTCGTGCTGTTCCTGATCGTGGTGGCGATCGCCGCGCCCTGGATAGTCCCTTACGACGCCGAGAATTATTTCGACTATGACGCCTTGAACGCCGGGCCGTCGCTGGCGCACTGGTTCGGCGTCGACTCGCTGGGCCGCGACATTTTCAGCCGCATCCTGATGGGCACGCGGATTTCGCTGACCGCTGGCTTCCTCTCGGTGGCGGTGGGCGCCGTGGTCGGCACCCTGGCCGGCCTGGTCGCCGGTTATTATGAAGGCTGGGCCGACCGCATCATCATGCGCATCTGCGATGTGCTGTTCGCCTTCCCCGGCATCTTGCTGGCGATCGGCATCGTGGCGATCCTCGGCAGCGGCATGAGCAACGTGATCTTCGCCGTGGCGATTTTCAGCATCCCGACTTTCGCCCGCCTGGTGCGCGGTAACACGCTGGCGCTGAAGCACCTGACCTTCATCGAAGCGGTGCGCAGCATAGGCGCCAACGACTTCACCATCATCCTGCGCCATATTTTCCCAGGCACGATATCCGGCGTGGTGGTGTATTTCACCATGCGTATCGGCACTTCCATCATCACCGCCGCCGGCCTGTCCTTCCTCGGCATGGGGGCACAACCGCCTATGCCTGAATGGGGCGCCATGCTGAATGAAGCAAGGTCCGACATGATGACGGCGCCGCATATCGCGATATTCCCCAGCCTGGCGATTTTCCTGACGGTGCTGGCTTTCAACCTCCTTGGCGACGGCTTGCGCGATGCCCTGGATCCCAAGATCGACCGCCGCTGATGCTAGCCCTTCCTCACATCGGCAGATTGCCGTCTGGCCCGTTCAACGCCATCAGCGATGTCGCCGGCGTCACGGTCGGTCACGCTACCCTGGCGCAGGGCGCCATCCAGACCGGCGTGACGGTAATCAAGCCGCATGGCGGCGATGTCTTCCGCGACAAGCTACCGGCCGCCGCCACAGTATTCAACGGCTTCGGTAAAAGCATCGGCCTGCTGCAGGTGCAGGAACTGGGCGTGCTTGAGACGCCGATCGCGCTCACCAACACGCTCTCGGTCGGTACCGTGGCAACGGCCCAGATCCGCTGCGCCATCGGCAGCAATCCCGAGATCGGCCGCAGCGATCCCACCATCAACCCGCTGGTGTTCGAATGCAACGACGGTTATCTGAACGACATCCAGGCGATGGTAGTCACACAAGAACATTACCAGCAGGCGCTGGCCGCCGCCGCTGCCGAATTTGCGCAAGGGGCGGTCGGCGCCGGCCGCGGCATGTCCAGCTTCGATCTCAAAGGCGGCATCGGTTCTGCCTCGCGCTACGCCAAGATCGGCGGCAGCCAATATTGCGTCGGCGCGCTGGTACTGTCCAACTTCGGCAAGCTGCCGGCCTTGACCCTGGCCGGCCGGCACCTTGGCGCGCAACTGCTGGCGCTGCGCACGGCCAGCGGGGAAACGCCGGAAATGGGTTCCATCATCATGATCATCGCCACCGATGCGCCGCTGGACGCGCGCCAGCTGGGGCGGCTGGCGACCCGCTGCGGCATCGGCCTGGGCCGTACCGGCTCAATCTACGGCCATGGCAGCGGCGACCTGGCGCTGGCGTTTTCCACCGCCCAGACCGTGCCTTGCCGCCCGCACGACGCCATCCGCCAGAGTGCATGCCTGCACGACAGCTTGCTCGATCCGCTGTTTGAAGCGGTAGCCGACAGCACCGAGCAAGCCATCGTCAACGCCCTGTTTGCCGCGCAAACCGTCAACGGCCGCGACGGCCATCAGCGGCTCTCCCTATCCGACCTGGCAGCCAGGCTACCAACCTAGACTCTGAAAAGACAATGAAGATACTGATTTCCGTTGATATCGAAGGCGTTGCAGGCGTTTTCAACATAGAACAAACCCGCGCCGGCAATCCCGAATACGAACGCGCGCGGCGCCTGATGACAGCCGAAGCCAACGCCGTGATCGAAGGCGCGCTGGCCGGCGGCGCCAGCGAGATCGTGGTAAACGATTCGCACGGCGGCTTCCGTAATCTGCTGCCCGACCTGCTGCATCCGGCAGCCAGCCAGATCCTCGGCAAACCGCGCCTGCTGAGCATGATGAGCGGCGTCGATAGCGGCGTTGATGGCGTGATGATGGTCGGCTACCACGGCCGCGCCCAAAGCCGCGGTATCCTGGCGCACACCATCAACGGCTTTTCCTTTGCCCGCATCTGGCTCAACGACCAGGAACTGGGTGAAGCCGGCATCTACGGCGCACTGGCAGGCGAGTTCGGCGTACCGGTGATTTTCGGCAGCGGCGACAATGTCTTCGTGGCCGAGAACCAGCCACTGTTCCCGCAAGCCACCCTGGTCAGCGTCAAGACCGCGGACGGCGCCAGCAGCGGCACTTCGCTCTCACCGCAGAGCGCCCTGGCGCTGCTGGGTGAAGGCGCCAAGGCCGCCGTCAGCAAGCTCGCCGACTGCCGCCCCTTTGTCCTGCAGCCGGCCATCACCTGCAGGTTGCAAACCACCAATCCGGCGCTAGCCGACCTGTTCTGCCTGCTGCCGATCGTGGAGAGAGTCGACGGCGTCACCCTTACGTTTTCGGCGCCGTCCGTCCAGTATGCGGTGCGGGTACTGAACAGCATGTCGGCCATGTCCTTCATGCTGCGCTGACTTTTGAAGTTGCGGTTGCTTTTGACGTTGCCGTTGCCGTTGCTTTTGACGTGCCCCGCATTGAGACGTTGCCAAATCCGGCGCGTGTCGGCCGGGAATTGTGGGGGACATGTTTGAGCCGAAGGCGAGTTTTGTCCCCCACCCGGCTGACACGCGCCGGATTTGGGGACCCGACCGAAGGGAGGGCAACGGCTTTGCGGTCGCCTTTTCTTTGCTTACTTTCTTTTGGCCGGGCCGCGCAGGCAAGCAAAAGAAAGTAAGTAGCTGCCGGGCTACCCCCGGCAAGCATCCACGGAGTAGCTACCGTGTTATCAACCCACAGACCGTTCTTAGCATGCCACCGCACTCACTCCGTAGAACGTCAAATGGGGTCAGAGTAATTTTCGCAAAGAACCGCGAAAAAAAACTCTGACCCCATTTGGCTGCGACGGTGGATTAACGACCAGCGGTGCTAGGCCGGTTGGTTGGCAGCGCGTACAGCTACAGTTCGCAACGGGCGGCAAAACCAGATGCCTGCGGCCAACTGCACCGCTAAGGCAATCATCCATGACGCCCGATGCGCCGCCACCGCATAACCCCCGTCATCATGCGGCCAGGCATTCAGCAACAAGCCGAATCCATACTGCACCACAAACGCCCCCGCAAAAATCGCCAAGGTCAAACCAGTACTGACCCGGCCTGCAAGATGCGCAGGAAACTCCCGCACCAAAGCCGCATAAGACAACACCCCGGACGTCCCGAACACCCCATACATCCCCCACAACAGCCAGCCAGACACCCGCACATCAAGCAAAATCAGCAACTGCGCCAGCATGAACAAAAACATCCCCGCCCCCGCAGTGACATGCAAAGAAATCCGCCGCCGCTGCAAACGCCGCGCCAGCCAGCCCGAGCCCACCGCCCCCAACACCATCGCCAACCCCACCAGCGCCACGATATTCGCCCCCGCAGCAGCAGCCAAGCCGCCCACATCCCGCAGATAAGGCCCCGCCCACAAACCCTGCACCCCAAGAAACACCCCCTGGCTAGCCATCACAAACGGCGCGGTACGCCAGAACACAGCACTACGAAAAATCCCGCCGATATCACGCAACTGCGCCCCCAGCGTACTTTTAGGATGCTGCTCATCCTTCTCCGGCACCAGCGTGAACAAGCCCAGCACGATCAGCAAGATCAATCCAGCCACCACCACAAACAGCACGCGCCAGGTAGTCATCCCAAGCGCCCAGGCAATCGGAGTGCCGGTAGCCACCGCTCCCAAGCCGCCAATCGCATAAATGGCGCCGTTCATCAAGGGCAGGTGATCATGCGGAAACCAGGCCACGATCGCCTTCAGGCCGGCCATCAGGCAAGCAGATGTACCAATCCCCAGCAACAGCCGACCAAGCAGCAGGCTGCCGAAGCCATGCGCGTTGGCCGACACCAGAGCGCCGGTGACAGCCACCAGCAGCAGGCAGGCCAGCACCCGGCGCGGGCCGAAGCGGTCCAGCAACAGCCCTAAAGGCAGCTGGCAGGCGGCGAAAGCAAAGAAATACAGGCTGGTCAGCAAACCCAGCTGCGCCGGCGACAAGCCGAGCTCGCTGCTGAGCAGCGGCGCCAGCGGCAAATTGATGCCGCGCGCCAGGTAAGAGATGAAATAGCCTGAAGAAAATATCAGGAACACGCGGGTTGCAAGTTTCATGGCAGCTCACTAATCAGATCGGAATATGCCGATACTAGTGAGCAAGCCGTGCGAATGCCAACGAAGTGTTTTATCCTTATATGTGAATAGAATTAACCGATCAACCGAAAACCGCCGACCAGCTCCCCGCCGCCATGTTTGAACGCCTGCCGCCCACCCAGACCCTGCGCGCCTTTGAAGCCGCCGCCCGGCTCGGCAACTACACCCGCGCTGGCGAGGAGCTGAATCTGACCCATAGCGCCATCAGCCACCAGATCCGCGCGCTGGAGCAGCGCACCGGGCGCAAGCTGTTCCAGCGCGACGGCCGCCAGATGGCGCTGACCGACAGCGGCCGCCTGCTGGCGGGGGAAATACGGCAGGCGCTGCTGATGCTGGATCGCGCCCTGCACATAGGCCGGGTCGCGCCCCAGCGCGCGGCGCAATCCTTGCGCGTCAGCGTACCGCCGTCGTTTGCTAGCGCCTGGCTGGTGCCGCGCCTGACGGGATTCCACCAGCAGCACCCGCATATCAACATCAGCCTGCGCAGCAGCCACGAGCTGAGCGAACTGGATTTCAGCGATGCCGACGTCGCCATCTGGTACGGCCGCGCCGGCCACAAGAATCATCGCTACGAGCGCCTGCTCAAGGAGGTGATTTTCCCGGTCTGCAGCCCAGCCTTCGCCGCTAGCTATCCAGACCTCAGGCCGCAGGACCTGCCGCGCCATCCCTTGCTGCGCTTTGCCCACCACGGCGGCTGGGAACCGTGGTTTGCGGCGGCAGGTATCGAGCAGGGCGAACCGCAAAGCGGGCCAGTCTACGACGATCCCATGCATCTGCTGGACGCCGCCGCGGCCGACCAGGGCATCGCCCTGGCGCGCGGCTGCCTGGTGCACAACCATCTCGCCAGCGGCCGCCTGGTGCGCCTGTTCGACATCACGGCGCCGGCGCGCGGCTGTTATTTCTCGGTCTCGCCCTTCGATACCACAAAGACAACTACAATTACGGATTTCCAGGACTGGCTGAGCGCCATCCTGGCGGAATCAAGCATAAAGGAATAACAAGCGATGCCGACCATTACCACGCTGACGCTATACCCGATCAAATCCTGCGCCGGCATCGCCCTGCAGGCGGCGACGATTACCGCCGCCGGCCTTTGCCATCAACAAGTGCACGACCGCGAATGGATGGTGGTCGACAGCACCGGACAATTCCTGTCGCAACGCAGCCATCCACGCATGGCGCTGATCGCGCCAGCCTTGCAGGCAGGCGTCATGATCCTGCAAGCGCCAGGCATGGCGCCGCTGAAAATCCCGACCACGCCGCTGGCAGCCGGACTGGCGCCAGTTGTCACAGTCACCATCTGGGACGATCAGCTTAACGCCCACGATTGCGGCGACGAGGCCAGCCGCTGGTTCTCCGAAGTGCTCGGCCAGCCTTGCCGGCTGGCGCGCTTCGATCCCGCCGTCAAACGACTGGCCAGCAAGAAATGGACTGACGACGCGGATATTCCGACCCGCTTCCCCGACGGCTTTCCGATGCTCGTGATTTCACAAGGTTCGCTGGATGACTTGAACCAGAAGCTGCAGGCCCAGGGCCGCACCGCGGTGCCGATGAACCGCTATCGTCCGAACATCGTGATCGACGGCGTGGAGGCGTTTGAAGAAGATTTTGCCGCGACTATCGAGGCCGGCCCGGTGCGCTTGCAGCCCGTCAAGCCTTGCACACGCTGTCCGATGCCCTCGGTCGACCAGGCCACCGGTGAATTCGGCCCTGATCCCATGGATATCCTGCTGACCTATCGCGGCAATCCGCGCGTCGACGGCGCACCTACCTTTGGCGTCAATGCCATCGTGCAGGCCGGCGCCGGTGAAACACTGCACGTCGGCCAGGAAATCACGCTTGAGCTGGATTTCTGAGCCTTATTTTTCCAGCTGACCGTCACGCCGCTGCCAGATACCCAGCGGATTGGCATCCTGCAGCGCGGCTGGCAACAAGTCTTGCGCCAGGTTCTGGTAGGACACCGGACGCAGGAAGCGGTAGATCGCGGCGCTGCCGACCGAGGTGCTGCGGCTGTCCGAGGTCGCCGGGAACGGGCCGCCATGCACCATCGCGTGCGACACCTCAACTCCGGTGGGAAAACCATTGGCCAGGATGCGGCCAACTTTGCGCTCCAGCACGGGCAACAGACGGCGCGCCAGAGCCTTGTCGTCTTCATCCATCTGCAGGGTAGCGGTCAACTGTCCTTCCAGATGCTCGCTCACTTGCAGCAATTCGTTTTCATCTGCACAAGCCACCAGCAAGGAGACCGGCCCGAATACTTCCGCACTCAACACCGGATTGGAGAGGAAGGCCGTCGCGCTGGTCGCGAACAAGGCCGGAGCTGCCTGGCAGCCTTCCGCAGCTGCACCCTGCCCCAATTGCCGGACATCGGCTTGCGCCGCCAGTGTCGCTACGCCGCGCTCGTAGGTTTCGTGAATTCCAGTGGTCAACATGGCCGCCGCACTACGCCACGCCAGTTCCTCGCCAGCCAGTTGCGCAAAGCGCTCAAAGTCGGCGCCGGCCAGGCCCAACACCAGTCCAGGATTGGTGCAGAACTGCCCCGCCCCCAGCGTCACCGAATCGGCGAAACCTTTGGCGATGGCTTCGCCGCGTGCCGCCAGCGCTGCCGGCAGCAGATAAACCGGATTGATACTGCTCATTTCGGCATACACCGGGATCGGCTGCGGCCGCGCCGCCGCCACTTGCATCAGGGCCAAGCCGCCTTGGCGCGAGCCGGTAAAACCGACTGCCTGTATGTGCCGATTCTGTACCAGTGCGGTTCCCAAAGCATTGCCGCTGCCAGTCAACAGCGAAAACACGCCCTCCGGCAAACCGCAAGCGGCAACCGCCTGCTGCACGGCGCGCCCGACCAGTTCCGAGGTACCCGGATGCGCCGGATGCGCCTTGACCACCACCGGACAGCCAGCCGCCAGCGCGGCGGCGGCATCGCCGCCCGCCACTGAAAACGCCAAGGGGAAATTGCTGGCGCCGAACACCGCCACCGGACCGATGGCAATATTGCGCAAACGCAGATCGACGCGCGGCAGCGGCGAGCGTTCCAGCAAGGCCGGATCGATGCGGGCATCGTTCCACGAGCCTTCGCGCTGCACTGCGGCAAACAACCGCAACTGTCCCACCGTACGGCCGCGTTCGCCTTCCAGGCGGGCGCGCGGCAAGCCGCTTTCCGCCATGGCGCGCAGGATCAGTTCATCGCCGATGTCGAGGATCTGCTGGGCGATCGTTTCCAGAAATCCGGCGCGCGCTTCCTGGCCGGTTTCGCGATAGGCATCGAAAGCGGCTTGCGCCAGCGCGCAAGCGCGCTCGATATCCTGCGGCTCGGCGCTATGGAAATCGGGCCCTATCTGTTTGCCCTGCACTGTATCGAAGGCTCGGAATACAGCACCCTGGCTATTGCTCCGGCTGCTGCCGATGATGGATTGTCCGCTGATGGGCATATTTCCTCTTGCGTGATATTTCTTAGTTGTCTATGACTTTGCGCGCAAACAGTTCCAGGTAGTCGATCAGGGCGCTGGCGCCTTTGACCGCTTCCTGCGGATCGCCGTCAGCCACCGAAGCGGCCATCTGCATATGGCATTTGGCGCCTTCCACGATATCGCCCTCGTGCTGGAAGGCATACCAGAAGCGCCGGCACTTGATGATCAGCGGCGTCACCGCCGCCACTGCCGATGGATTGCGGCAAGCCGCGTGCACCACGTGATCGAGCTCCTGGTCGGCTTGCATGTATGCGCCCAGATCGTCCTTCTTGGCCGCCGCCACCATGCGCTTGGCGCAAGCCAGCAAATCCTTGCGCTGCTGCGGCGTCGCCTTGCGCGCGGCGCTTTGCGCGATCAACTGGTCCAGCACGCGCCTGGTTTCGATCAGGGTCAGATGCTCGGCCGCTTCGATGTCGCTGACGATCAGGCCGCGCCGCGGCATCTGCTCGATCAGGCCGTTCGAAGTCATGCGCAGCAAGGCTTCGCGCAAGGGCGTGCGGCCATGTCCCGTCATTTCCACCAGGTCGGCTTCGACGATGGGGGCGCCGGGAGCGATCTGCAAGGTGACGATCAGGTTTTCCAGCGTGTCGTAGGCGATGTCCGCCGCCCGTAATTTGGGCGGCGGCAGGCTGCGTTCGTTTTTTTTACTGCTGACCATGGTGTTTTAGCTATCCCTATTCTGCTTACCCCGTACTGCTTCCCTGCACGGGCAAGATCAAATGATAGCAGTCCGGCCGCCGCCTGCAGCAGATTGCAGGCTCATCGGTCAAGCTTGAACTGGCTCAGATCGGGACGGGTATCGATGGCATGCTGGATGACAGCGGCGACGCGCGCGCGCTCTTCTCCCGCCAGCGGCTGACGCGGGCGGCGCACGTTTTCATTGCCGACGCCAGCCATGGCTTCGATCAGCTTGAGGTTTTGCACCAGCTTGGTCGACACGTCCAGATGCAGCAGCGGCGTCATCCATTGATACAGCTTGAGCGCTTCTTCATAGCGCTTGGCTTTCATCAGCGTGTACAGCGCCACGGTTTCTTTCGGGAAGGCCACCACCACGCCGGCCAGCAAGCCATCGGCGCCGATGGCCAGCGCTTCGAACGCCAGGTCGTCCACGCCCATGAACAATTGATAGCGGTCGCCCAGCGCATTGCGCAAGTCAGTGATGCGGCGGATGTTGTCAGTCGATTCCTTGATCGCCACCAGCCATTTGCAATCCGCCAGTTCGACGAAATCCTGCGGCGTCAGGTCGACCCGGTAGGCCACCGGATTGTTGTACACCATCACCGGCAGCTGCGCGGCGTTGGCGATGGTGCGCAGGTTGTCCTTGGCTTCGCGGGCGTCGGCCACGTACAGCACCGACGGCATCACCATCAGGCCTTGCACGCCCAGCTTGGCGGCTTGCTCGGCGAAATGCACCGCATCCCGGGTGCGCAGCTCGGAGACATTGGCCAGCACCGGCACGCGGCCGGCGGCCACCGACAAGGCGATTTTCGTGACTTCCAGCTTCTCATCCAGCGACAGCGTGCTGGCTTCTCCCAGCGATCCGCAGGTGACCAGGCCATGTACGCCGCTGTCGATCTGGAAAGCGTAATGCTTTTCCATCTCGGCGTGATCGAGGTCTTCATTTTCCTTGAATTTGGTGGTGACGGCGGGGAATACGCCTTCCCATTTTGCTGACGACATGTGCGGCTCCTTGATGAAAAAGAAACTGGCTGGTGCGGCGGCCAGTGTTGGAAAAGATCGATGAAAGCGATACTAATATCTTGCAAATATATTTGCAATATATTTAAATGAAGCACCCGCACACGAAAAAGGGAGTAAAAACACGACTCGCAAAAGCCGGCGCCGGCAGCATCCGCCAGGGCCGCCAATACTGTGCAGAACTCTGCATGGATCTTGCACAGATCAGTACAAATCCAAGAAAACTATTCAGGAGCGAAGAAAATGAGCTTTACCGTCAAAGCAATTTGCCTGGCCTGCAGTGTTGTATTGAGCGCCGCGTCTACGGCGCAGGAAGTCGTAAAAATCGGTCTGACGAGTCCGCTGACCGGACCGCAGGCGCCGGCAGGCAAAGATAATGAAAGCGGCGCCAAAATGGCGATCGAACAACTCAACAAGAACAAGTTCACGGTCGCCGGCAAAGTGCTGAGTTTCCAGCTGCTGACAGAGGACGACCAGGGTGATCCGAAAGCCGGCGTTGCGGTGGCGCAGAAACTGGTGGACAGCAAGGTCAAGGCGGTGCTCGGTCCCTACAACTCGGGCGTGGCGATCCCGGCCTCCAAGGTGTATAACGACGCCGGCGTGGTGATGGCGACCGTCGGCACCAATCCGCGCATCACGCAACAAGGCTACGAGCATGTGTTCCGGCTCGATCCCAACGACAGCCAGCTGGGTGGCAACATGGCGGTCTATGCGGCCAGGCAGCTGAAATTGAAAAAAGTGGCGGTCATCGATGACCGCACCGCTTACGGCCAGGGTGTCGCCGATGCCTTCCTGAAGGCGGCCAAGGCCAGTCAGATCGAGATCGTCAGCCGTGAATTCACCAACGACAAGGCGAGCGAATTCAGCGCCATCCTGACCTCAATCAAAGGCAAGCAGGTCGACGCCATCTTCTACGGCGGCTACTTCGCCCAGGCTGCCGCCATGAAGCGCCAGATGAAGCAGCTCGGCCTCGATGTGGTGCTGATGGGCGGCGACGCCATCTGCAATGCGGAAACCGGCAAGCTCGGCGGCGATGCCGTCAACGACAAGGTCTATTGCGTGCAAGGCGGCACCGTACTGGGCGACAAGGCAGGCGAGAAGGTCTTCCTGAGCGACTTCCAGAAAACCTACGGCAAGGCGCCGCTGACTTATGCGCCCTATTTCTACGACGGCATGCTGATGATTGCCGAAGCCATGAAAAAAGCCGGCTCCACCGAGCCTGCCAGATTCGGCCCGGTGCTGGCGGCCATGAAGTATTCAGGGGTGGTCGGCGAGTATGAGTTCGACGCCAGCCACGACTTGAAGAATGCGCCGGTCACCATCTATCAGTTCAAGGGCGGCGAACCGGTCGCGGTTCCCGCGCATTGATAGTTTTACACAGCGGCCGGCGCTGGAACACCGGCGCCGGCCCCAAGAGCAAGAGTATGATGCCAACAACTTCCACTGCCGCGCCGCTAGCATGAGCCACTCCGCCGCCCTGTCCGAAACAAGCGCCGACCGCAGCCTGCTGGCGGCAGCGCTGGGCAATGTATTTTTCGCCGAAGCGCTGTTCGACACCTTGCCGGATGTCGTGTTTTTCGTGAAGGGGATGCAAGCCGAATACCTGGTGGTCAATCACACACTGGTGGCGCGCTGCGGCCTGGCCGACAAAGCGGCTTTGCTGGGGCGCACGGCGAGCGATATCTTTCCGTCGGAATTTGCGGCCAGCTACAAAGCACAAGACCAGCGCGTGCTCAGCACCGGCATCGACATCCACGACCAGCTGGAACTGCATCTCTATCCGAACCGCGCGCCGGGCTGGTGCGTCACGCATAAGATCGTGCTGCGCGACCGCGCTGGCGGCATCGCCGGCATGGCCGGCATTTCACGCGACCTGGCGATGCCGGACAAGAATCATCCGGTGTATAAGCGCGTCGCCGCGGCTGCGCATTTCATCCATGACCACTACGACCAGCCCCTGCAGATCGCCGAACTGGCCAGGCTCGCCGCGCTGTCGGTGGCGCAGCTGGAGCGCTATTTCCAAAGGATTTTTTCCCTGAATCCACGGCAGATGATTATCAAGACCCGCCTGGATGCGGCGTCGGCGATGCTGGCCGGACAGCACAGCATCACCGAGATCGCCGCCGCCTGCGGCTATCACGACCACAGCGCATTCACGCGCCAGTTCAAGGCCACGGTCGGAGTTACGCCGCGCGCCTACCGGCAGTTGCTGCACGCGGGATAAGCTATTCCGAGCAGGGATTTTCTGCAGCGGCAGCGTTCGCTAAAGCGATCAGGCTGGAAACGCGCGCCGGTGATATCGGCAAGCGCACCGAATCCGGCTGCCAGCCAAACAGGAAGTCGGTGGCGCCGCCGCAGACCCGGCCCTGGCATGGCCCCATGCCGCAGCGCGTATGCAGTTTCGCACTGCGCCAGCTGGCGTGCTCTTGCAAAGCGCCATAAGCCACATCTTCGCAACGGCACACCAGGGTTTCCGGCGCGCACAGACGGCGCAATTCAGGGCGCAAGGAAAATGCGCTCTCCAGGCGCCTGGAGAAAGCTTGTTGAATGCGCCGCTGCGCCAGCCAGCCGCGTTCGGCGGCGCCTGAACCGGCGGCATGGAGGCCGGCGATATGCCCCTCGGCCAGCGCCAGATCGACGCCGCCGACGCCACTGCCCTCGCCGGCGCAGTACACGTCTTGCATGCTGGTGCGTTGCTGCGCATCTACCCGTACCGCGCCGTCCGCGATGCTGCAGCCGAGCGCCTGCGCCAGCTCGGTATTGGGCAACAGGCCGTAGCCGCAAGCCAGATAGTCGCACTCCACGCTCAGGATCTTCCCGGCCACCATCATCTGCACCGCGCGCAACTGTCCCTCGCCCTGCGCTTGCAACACATAGCTGTCAGCGTGATACGGCACGCCGGTCAGCTGGCTGCGCAATTGCCAGGCCTGGCGTAATTTGGCGGGCGTGCGCGTGAGTTGCAACGCAAACCCGGCCAGCTTGCGCCAGCTGCTTTGTTCCAGTATGTGCAGCACCTGTGCACCGTGCTGCTGCAGAGTCGCCGCCACCGCCAGCAGCAAGGGTCCGGATCCGGCCACCACGATGCGTTTGCCAAGCACCGGATAAGCGCCTTTGACCAATGCCTGCAAGCCGCCGGCGCCGGTCACGCCAGGCAACGTCCAGCCGGTAAACGGCAGCAACCGTTCACGCGCACCGGTTGCCAGTATCAGCTTGCGGTAACCTAGCTTGAAAGTCTGCTGCGGGCTTTCCAGCAGCAATTGCATCGCTCCTGCCTGAGCAAGCACGCGGCTCTGCATGTACCACTGCACATTCGCCATCTGCTGCAATTGATCCCATAATTCTTTAGCTTGCGGCTGCGCGCTGTGCTGCGGGCCGCCGCGCCAGATCTGACCGCCGGCACGCGGGTTGTCGTCGACCAGCGCCACGGCGGCGCCGCTTTGCGCTGCACTCCTGGCGGCAGCCAGTCCGGCCGGCCCGGCGCCGACGATCACGATGTCCAACTTCGCGTGCGTCATGCGGCAGCCTGCGCAGTTTCTATCCGCATGCCGGCGACGCACTCAGTCTGGCAAGCCAAACGATGCGCGCGCCCGTCTATGCTGACCCGGCATTCCTGGCAGATGCCCATGCCGCACAGCGGCGCCCGCGGCATGCCGCTGACCGAACGCCGCGTGATGCCTGGCGCAGCGGCCACAGCCAGCGCCGCCGCTACGCTGCAACCGGCCGCCACCGTCACGCTGCTGCCGTTGATGTTTACTTCGATGCGATTTTCAGCCATTAATTCAGCCATTTGACATTCCAAGTTGCCCAAAACGCGCCGGCAGATAAGGCGCCAGCGGAATCTGCGCCTGTTTGCCGACAATCTGCGCAGCCAGCAGTTGGGCGCTGGCCAGCGAGGTGGTAATCCCCAGTCCTTCATGGCCGGTGGCTAGCCAGACATCCGGCCGCGACGGATGCGGTCCGATCAGCGGCAAGCCGTCGCTGCTGGCGGCGCGCAATCCGGTCCAGCAACGCAAGGCATGCAAGTCGGCTAGCGCTGGAACAAAGCTGGTTGCGTGGGCCAGCATGCGCGCCAGGATCTTCGGCTCGATCGCCTTATCGGCGCCATCGAATTGACGAGAGGAGCCGATCAGCAATTGTCCGGTCGGACGCGGCTGCAGATTGAAGGCGACCGAATCGCCACTGGCTGCGTGCGCGCTTTTGATATAGCCGAGTTCGACCAGCTGATGGCGGATCAGGCCCGGATAGCGGTCGGTGATGACGATATGGCCTTTCTTCGGCCGGATCGGCAGTTCCGGCAACAGCTGCACCGATGCACTGCCGTTCGCCACCAGCACTCTGTCAGCATGCAGCTCGCTGCCGTCGGCCAGCAGCACGCCGTGGCTGGTAATCGCCTGCACCTGTCCTGCGCGTACTTGCGCGCCGCGGCCCTGCGCTCGCGCCAACAGCAATGCGGCGCTTTTCGGCGGATAGACGATCGCATCGCCGCCGACGCGCAAGCCGCCGCTCAATCCAGGCCGCAGCTGCGGCTCATGCGCATACAGGGCGGCCGCATCCAGCATCTCGCAGGCAATGCCGTGCGCCTGCAAGGTGGCTTGCTTGTCGCCCGCCGCCGCCATTTCTTCATCGTCGGCGGCGATCCATATCGTGCCGCAGCCGCTGTATTCATGCGCCGCGGGATCGGCGCCGGCGAGCTGCCGCCACAAAGCGAGCGAGTACGAAGTCAGCGCCAGTTCTGCCGGATTGTCGTCCATGACTACCAGGTGCCCCATGCCGGCTGCGGTGGCGCCGCTGCCGGTCGCTTCACGTTCCACCACCATCACCGCCAAGCCCTCAGCCGCCAGCGCGTCGGCGCAGGCGGCGCCGATGATGCCGGCGCCGACGATCAAGATATCGATGCTCAAATGATGCCCCAGGCGAAGGGATCGTCCGGCTGCAAGATAAAGCTGCTCTCGGCATTGACATAGGCGGTGCCGCGGATAGCGGGCAGGATCTGTTCGCCGTGGCGCCGGTAGGAAGCTTCGAAGACGCTGCCTATGATGCTTTCCTGGCGCCAGACAACGCCCTCGGCCAGCTTGCCGTCGGCCGCCAGGCAAGCCAGCTTGGCGCTGGTGCCGGTGCCGCAGGGCGAACGGTCGTAGGCGTTGCCGGGACACAGCACGAAATTGCGGCTGTGGTTGCCGGTCTGCCGCGCCGGGCCGAACAACTCGATGTGATCGATCTGGGCGCCGGCGGCGCCGGTGATGCCGGCCAGTTCGAGAGCTGCACGCACTGCCTGGGCAAAAGTGCTGAGGGCGGCGATGTTCTCTTGCTGCACATCCAGCCCGTGCTCACCGACCAGGAAAAACCAGTTGCCGCCCCAGGCGATATCGCCTACCACGCGGCCATAACCGGGAACCTGCAAAGCGACGTCCTTGCGCAAGCGATAGGCGGGGATATTGTGTACGGTCACGCTGGCGTCGGCATGCAGCTCGGTCTCGACCACGCCGACCGGCGTTTCGATCCGATAACGGCCTGGGCCTATACGGCCCAGGTAGGCCAGCGATGCCACCAGCCCGATGGTGCCGTGCCCGCACATGCCGAGATAGCCGACATTATTGAAAAAGATGACGCCGGCGGCGCAGGCCGGGTCTTGCGGCTGGCACAGCAGCGCGCCGACCAGCACATCGGAACCGCGCGGCTCGCACACGGTGGCGATACGCAGGCGGTCGTGCTGCGCGCCCAGCAGCTGCAGCCGTTCGGACAAAGGCCCGTTGCCAAGATCGGGGCCGCCAGCCAGCACCAGGCGGGTGGGTTCACCGCCGGTGTGGGAATCGAGAATCGAGATTTTTTCCATACCGACAGCGTAGTCGGCGCGGGCGGCGCTGTCTTGCTGCTACGCCTTGGAATAGATGACGAAATCGGCATAGTGCCGATTTGGTGCTTGCTGCGCGCGGCAGCAGGTTTAATGACGGATTAAGGTTGTTTGGCGGCGACCGGAGTGGCCAGCTCAGCCTGCAAACGCTCGTACTTGGCTTGCAGCTGTTCTTTGGATTCGTGCCAGGCCGGGTCCAGCGGGATGCAGCTGACCGGACAAACCTGCTGGCATTGCGGCTCATTGAAATGGCCGACGCACTCGGTGCACTTGTGCGGGTCGATTTCGTAAATCAGCGGCCCCATATAGATCGCACCGTTCGGGCACTCGGGCTCACAAACGTCGCAATTGATACAGTCATCGGTGATCAATAAAGCCATTGCACTACTCTTTTAAATCAAAATACGGCGGGACCGGAAGCAAAACGGGCAATCCCGTCCTGCTTTGGCCATTTTATTCTCTTTAAGCCTGGGTCGCTCAGGGTTGCTGGGCGTCGAGCTTTTCCTTTAGCCATTTTTCAACGGAAGGAAAGACAAACTTGGAGACATCGCCGCCAAGAGTGGCGATTTCGCGCACGATGGTGCCGGAAATGAACTGGTACTGATCGGACGGCGTCAGGAACAGGGTTTCGACGTCCGGCAGCAGGTAGCGGTTCATGCCGGCCATCTGGAACTCGAACTCGAAGTCGGAAACCGCGCGCAAGCCGCGCACGATCACATTGGCGTCGTGCTGACGGACGAAATCCTTGAGCAGGCCGGAAAAGCTTTCCACCTGCACATTGGGATAGTGGCCAAGCACTTCGTTGGCAATCGACAAACGCTCTTCCAGAGAGAAAAACGGCTTTTTGTTCTTGCTGTCGGCGACGCCGACCACCAGCTTGTCGAACAGCCCGGACGCGCGCCGTACCAAATCTTCATGACCACGCGTGAGCGGATCGAACGTTCCCGGATAAACTGCTGTGACCATCTTGTTCCCCCTCCCAATCAGATCGCGCATTATGCCTGAATTTGCCTCAGGCCGAAGTGACTTGCCTTTTTAGCAAGTGATAGAACACTATACCAGCCTTATCGGCCCGCAGCAGCTGCCAGCCGCTTAGCCAGTCCGGCAAGGCATCCTCCGCCAGCGCAAACTCCGCTTCCAGGTATAGCAAACCATGTTCGGCCAGCAAACTCTGGCACAGCGGCAGCACCTTTTCCAGCCAGCCCTGCTGGTAGGGCGGATCCAGGAAAATCAGGTCGTAGCGCCCGGCCTCGGTGCTAGCCTTACCTAGCCAGGTGGCCGCATCGCTGCGCAGGATTCGCACCTGGCCGGCGTCCAGCTTGGCCTTGGTCGCCTCCAGCTGGCGCGCTGCCGGGGTGTTGTGCTCGATCATGGTCACTTCCAGCACGCCGCGGCTGGCGGCCTCGAAACCGAGGGCGCCGGTGCCGGCGAACAGGTCCAGGCAGCGCACCGTAGTCCAGTTGCCGTCCAACAAATGATTCAGCCAGTTGAACAGGGTCTCGCGCACCCGGTCCGGCGTCGGCCGCAAGCCTTCGCATTCCAGCACCGCCAGCGGCGTACGCTTCCAGGCGCCGCCTATGATCCTGACCTGGCGCGCCAAAGGCGGCTTGATGGCGTGTACCGGCGTTTTCGGTGGTTTTTTGCTGCTTGGTTTTTTCATTAAGTTTAATAAAGATGGGGAAAATTGCCCGGATTTCGTCGCTTCGGCCTCGATTTTGGCGCCTACGGCAGTCAAATTAGAGGCCGGCGGGCAAGACTATCCGTAAATCGATAGCCGGTGCTCTGATAGAATGCCGGTGATTGTACCTCTTGTGCGGCAGGCTCCGACAGCCCGCCGCCGCACCCTTTTTCACCGCCCGACAGACCAGGCCTCAGATGTTTAGTTTCTTCAAGAAAAAACCAAAACCCGAAGTTGCGCCTTTGCCGGCAGCAGAATTACCGCAGCTAGAAGCAGTAGAAATCGCTCCAGCCGGCGTGACGCCAGCTGCGGTGGACGATGTTGCGCCGGTGACAACGCCGACAGTTGTTACACCGGCCGTTGCTCCGGTTATTGTTCCATCTGTTGCGCCAAACGCGCCGCCGCCAGTCGTCGCAATCGCCGAAGCAGAAAGCGAAATTGTCTCAGCGCCGGTGGCAGCGGAGCAAAAACGCTCCTGGCTGTCGCGCCTGAAAAGCGGGCTGTCCAAGACCTCCTCCAACCTGAGCACCCTGTTCGTCGGCGCCAAGATCGACGACGACTTGTACGAGGAACTGGAATCGGCCCTGCTGGTGTCGGATGCTGGCGTCGACGCCACCCATTTCCTGCTCAACGCCCTGAAAAAGAAGGTCAAGGAAGAAAAACTGACGGAAGCGGCCCAGGTCAAGGAGGCGTTGCGCAGCTTGCTGATCGATTTGCTGTCGCCCTTGCAAAAACCGCTGGTGCTGGACCAGCATCAGCCGCTGGTGATGATGATCGCCGGCGTCAACGGCGCCGGCAAGACCACCACCATCGGCAAGCTCGCCAAGCACCTGCAAGCCCACAAGCAATCGGTGTTGCTGGCGGCTGGCGATACTTTCCGCGCCGCCGCGCGCGAACAATTGACGATCTGGGGCGAGCGCAATAACGTCACCGTGATCGCCCAGGAATCCGGCGATCCGGCGGCGGTGGCTTTCGACGCCGTGCATTCGGCGCAGGCGCGCGGCACCAATGTCGTCATGGTGGATACTGCCGGCCGCCTGCCGACCCAGTTGCACCTGATGGACGAACTGAAAAAAATCAAACGCGTCATCGGCAAAGGCATGGCCACCGCGCCGCATGAAATCCTGCTGGTCATCGACGGCAACACCGGCCAGAACGCACTGGCGCAAGTCAAGGCCTTCGACGATGCGCTGGGTCTGACCGGGCTGGTGATCACCAAGCTGGACGGCACCGCCAAGGGCGGCGTGCTGGCGGCCATCGCCACCACCCGCGCCATCCCGGTGTACTTCATCGGCGTCGGCGAACAGATAGAAGACTTGCAACCGTTTAACGCCGCTGATTTTGTGGATGCATTGCTTAGTTAAAAACGTTGTTCCGGGTTTCCATTCAAGCTGTATTGCCATCGCTACTAGCCAACATTTGCAATGATTGAATTCAACCAGGTATCCAAGAAATATGCGCGCGACGTGTTCGCGCTGCGCGATATCACGCTGACGGTCAACAAGGGCGATCTGATTTTCCTGGCCGGCCCGTCCGGCGCCGGCAAAACCACCTTGCTCAACCTGATTGCGGCAATCGAACGTCCCAGCAGCGGCGCCCTGACGGTCAGCGGCGCCAATGTCGGCAAGCTGAAGTCGTCCGGCCTGCCCTACCTGCGGCGCAACCTCGGGCTGATCCTGCAACAGCAGAAGCTGCTGCAGGACCGCAGCGTGCTGGCCAATGTCATGCTGCCCTTGCTGGTCACCGGCGCCACCCGGACCGAAGCCGAGAAGCGCGCGCAAGCCGCGCTGGACCGGGTCGGCCTGCTGGACAAAGCGGCCACCGATCCGCTCGCCCTCTCGGGCGGCGAACAGCAGCGGGTATCGATCGCACGCGCCATCGTCAACCGGCCGCAGATCATCCTGGCCGACGAACCGACCGCCAATCTCGACCGCGACAACGCCAACAAGGTGCTGGATGCGCTCAAATCCTTCCATGCGGTCGGCGTCACCTGCCTGATTTCCACCCATGACGAGCAGTTCCTCAACAGCGCCAACCGCGTGGTGTTCCTGGACCAGGGCCAGATTGTCGATCACTGGCAGAATTCCGCCGTGCGCAACACCGGAGGTGCGGCATGAAGAGCTGGCTGCGACAACATCTGTTCGCCATCAGCGACGCCTTCATCCATATGTTCAAGGCGCCCGGCGGCTTTGCCCTCAATGTGCTGGTGGTGGCGATTGCGCTGGCCTTGCCGTTCGGCGGCTTGACCCTGATCGAAAACATCCGGCCAGTATCGGAACAGCTGGCGGTGGAGCCGGAAATCAGCATCTTCATGACGCTGGATGCGGCGCGCGACAAGACCACGGCGCTGGCCAAACCCATAGCCGCTGTCCTGCAGCAACACCACAGCGCGGCCAAGGTGCTGTTCATTCCGCGCGAAGACGCCTTGATCAGCCTGAAAAACAAGACCGGCATGGACGATGCCCTGACCACTCTCGGCCAGAATCCTCTGCCGGACGCGTATGTGCTGAAGCTGGCCGGTTTCCACGATGCCCCCGACGCTGCCCGCATCGATGTCATCGCGGCCGACCTCAAGGCGCTGCCCGGCGTCGATACCGTGCAGGTCGATTCGGAATGGGTCAAGCGGCTGGCCGCCTTGCTCGGTATCCTGCGCCTGGTGCTGCTGTTCCTGGCGGCGACGCTGGCGGTAGTGGTGGTGGCGGTGGTGTTCAATACCGTGCGCCTGCAGGTGCTGACGCAGCGCGAGGAAATCGCCGTGGCCAAGCTGGTCGGCGCTACCGACAGCTTCATCCACCGGCCCTTCTATTACACCGGCGCCCTGCTCGGCCTGTGCGCCGGCGGCCTGGCGCTGGCCGCGGTGGCGCTCGGTCTGCAGCCCTTGAACCAGGCGATCTCTGAATTTGCCCGGCTGTATGCTTCCGAATTCCGCCTGCTGCCGCTGAACTGGCTGGCCAGCGCAGTGCTGCTGGCGATCAGCGCCAGCCTCGGCCTGGTTGGCGCGCTACTGTCGGTACGGCGCCATCTGGCGCGGCTGGCCTGAGAAACCACCGTGTTCCATCATCCGTCCGAATTCGTCACCTTCAAGACCAGCCCGCATCTGCCGGGCGTGGAATTGTATTCGGCGCGGCTGGTGGATCACGAATTCGCTCCGCATGTGCACGACGCCTATTCGCTGGGCGCGATCGAAAGCGGGGTCGAGCGCTTCAGCTACAAGGGTGGGCAGCACCTGGCCCCGGCCGGCACACTGGTGCTGCTCAACCCGGACGAATTGCATGACGGCCACGCTGAAGTCGCGGCCGGCTGGACTTACCAGATGCTGTATATCGAGCCGCGTGTCTTGCACGAAATGACCGGCAGCGAAGCCTACTTCAGCGGCGCCACGGAACACGATCCGGCACTGGCCGACAGCTTCCGCCAGCTCTTCAGGCGCATGTGGCAGGCGCCTGACGACATCGCCTTCGTTTCCCATTTCACCCAGCTGATCGATGCCGTAACCCAGCGCTACGGCAAGAATCTGCGCCCCGCCGCCACCATCACGGCCCACCATCCGCGGCGCATGCTGGCCATGCGGCGCGTGCTTGACTGCATCGAAGCCAATCTGGACCAGACCCTGCACATCGATACCCTGGCGGCGGAAGCCGGCATGTCGGTATTTCACTTCGTGCGCACCTTCGCCGCCGAATTCCACGCCACCCCGCACCAATACCTGCAGGCGCGCCGCGCCGCCCGCGCCAAGAGCCTGCTGGCCCAGCGCAGCACGCCCAGCCATGCCGCCGCCGCGGTCGGCCTGACCGACCAGAGTCACCTGACGCGCTGGTTCAAGCGTGCCTACGGCGTCACGCCGGCGCAGTATCAACAGCAAATTGGTACAAGACCGCTGGCTTGAATCTAGGCATGATGAGTGCAGTCGCTACTCACCCTTGATCTCCCTATGGCCTCAGCTCGTTTTACCGTTACCACCCGCTTGCGCCGTTCGCCATGCTGACCGGGCTCTTATGCGCGCTCGGCGCCGGCCTGATGTGGGGACTGGTCTTCATTGCACCGCTGCTGCTGCCGGACTACCCGGGGCTGATGCTGTCGTTCGGCCGCTATGTGGCATTCGGCCTGATTGCGCTGGTGCCGGCCATGCTGCATCGCAAGCGCATCGCCGCCTTGAGCAAGGCTGACTGGCGCGCCGCCCTGAAACTTTCACTGGTCGGCAACCTGCTGTATTACGCCGCCCTGGCGACGGCGATCCAGCTGGCCGACGCGCCGCTGCCGACCATGCTGATCGGCACCCTGCCAGTGGTGATTTCGGTATTTTCCAACTGGGCGCCGGGCCATGCGGCCGAAAGCGTGGCCTGGCGCCGGCTGGCGCCTTCGCTGGTGATCATCTTCATCGGCATCCTGTGCGTGAACGCCGCCGAACTGACGCATATGCAGCAGGCCGGCAGCAGCAACACGCGCTCGATGAGCGACTATCTGCTGGGCTGCCTGATTGCGCTCGGCGCCGTCGCCGCCTGGACCTGGTACCCGATCGTCAATGCCCGCTACCTGCGCGCCAATCCACACATCAGCCCGTCCACCTGGGCCACCGCCCAAGGCCTGGCGGTGTTGCCGCTGGCCTTGACCGGGCTGTTCGCCTACGGCGCTTACCAGAAGCTGAGCGGCGGCGCATACGCTTTCCCGTTCGGCCCGCGGCCGCTGCAGTTTGTCGGCCTGATGCTGATTATCGGCCTGTCCGCTTCCTGGATCGGCACCTTGCTCTGGAACAAGGCCAGCCAGCACCTGCCGACGGCGCTGCTGGCGCAGCTGATCGTCTTCGAAACCTTGTCGGCCCTGCTGTACGCCTTCATTTTCCGTGGCGCGGTGCCTGGCGCGCAGGTAATGGCGGGGATCGTCTTGTTGTGCATAGGCATCGTTTTTGGTGTGCGCACTTTCCAGCATCAGATACCATAGAGGCCGTTTCCCTCTTTGCAGCTTGCTGCATGATCTCGTGAAAAATTCGCTCGTGAAAACTCGCCCGTGAAAACTGCCTCTCATCCAGTCGTCCGCGCATTGCTGCTGTCCGCCGGCGCAATGATCTTGCTTTCAGCCTGTTCGCCCAAGTTCAACTGGCGCGAAGTGCGCAGCAAGGATGCGCCTTACAGCGTATTGCTGCCGACCAAACCCTCGACCTTTGCGCGCCCGGTCGACCTCGACGGCACCGTACTCACCATGACCATGACTGCCTCCAAGGTCGACGACACGGTGTTCGCGGTGGGTAGCGCCAGCGTACCCGATGCCGCCAAGGCGCAGGCCGCCCTGATTGCAATGAAAACCGCGCTGGTGAAAAATATCAATGGCACGGTCCGTTCGGAGAAATCGACCGCGGCCGCCAGCAGCGCGCAAGGGCTGTCGTCCAGCATCGACATCGAAGCAGTCGGCAAGACCCCCGCCGGCAAGGAAGAAATACTGTTCGGGCACTTTGTCAGCAAGGACAAGGAAATCTACCAGGTCATCGTGATGGGTCCGGAAAAACAGGTTTCCCGGGAAAATGTTGATACTTTCATCAGTTCTTTCAAACATGATTAGTATTGCAGCCACTTGCCGGCTCTGTAACCGGCAGTGACAAACCTGGCGTCCACCGGGACAAACAACTATTCTGTACAATGTCTTTTTTATCAAAAACATTTTTTGAGGTTTTATGTTAGTTACGTTCAAATCCAAGGCATCGTCCGACGTCATCATGTTCGAACACGACGCCAAGCGCATCCTCGATCTGCTGCATAAAGATGTAAAGATCGGCGTGATCACGGCTGCGGAAGGCGCGGCAGCGATTGCCAAGCTGGAAGCGGAAACCTCGGAAAGCCGTGCCCATCCTGCATCCGACAGCGTGCAGCATGACATCGCAGCCCATCATAACGACCAGGGCGACGACAGCGGCCATGAGCCGGTGCAGACGGTGAACTTCGCCAACAAGATCTACCCGCTGCTGGAAATGCTGCGCGAAGCCCACAAGCACAACAACGACATCATCTGGGGCGTCTGATGCCGCTGGAGCAGCAGCTTACGACCGACGACGGCACTTCGCTGTTCGTTACCGACTGGCCGCTGGCTCCCGGCGAGCCGGTCGCCGGCAGTATCCTGCTGATGCACGGGCTGGGCGAGCATTCCGGACGCTACGCCCATGTCATACGTTTTTTCAATCGCTGCGGCTTGCTGGTGCGCAGCTACGATCATCGCGGCCATGGCCGTTCCGGCGGCCGCAAAGGCGATGTCGCGGACGACAGCACCCTGTTGCGCGACGCCAAGCTGGTGCTGAACGAATTCAGCCGGCAGCAAGGGCTGATCCATCCCGAGTTGGAAAACACCACCCCTATATTATTCGGCCACAGCATGGGCGGCCTGTTCGCGGCACGCTTTGCGGTGGCGCAGATGGCTTCCCTGCGCGGCCTGATCCTGTCTTCGCCAGCGCTGGCGCTGCGCATGAGCGGCTTCCAGCATGGCCTGCTCAAGCTGATGTCGGCGATTGCCCCCGGCCTGGCGGCGCCCAACGGCCTGGACGTCAACCATCTGTCGCACGACCTCACGGTGGCCAGAGCCTATCGCCTCGATCCGCTGGTGCACAACAAGATCAGCCCGCGCCTGCTGAACAGCATGCTGCATGCCGGCGCCTTCGCTATTAGCCAGGCGTCGACGCTGGCGCTGCCGACCCTGATGGTGATCGGCGGCGACGACCGCATCATCGATCCGGCAGGCAGCCGCCGTTTTTTCGCCGCCCTGCGCCCCGAGATCGGCACCATGCGCGACTACGAAGGCATGTATCACGAGATTTTCAACGAAATCGGCGCCGAGCGCGTATTTGCCGATGTGCGCCGCTGGCTGGACGCGCAGCACATGCTGCAGCCGCTGCCTGTCGCCAGCGCAGCATTGGCAAGTTAATATTTTCCAGCAAGAAAATTATTACAATAGCATTGAGCTGCCGGCGGCTCCCTCCGGTAAGGCAAGCCACGGCTGCTGTCAAGCCATCCGGTAATTTCAGCATTTTTCCTGCCACAATCGCGACCTAACCGTAGGTTCACGAGCATATCCCCGCTACAATCGCATTGTTACCATCCTGTCTAGCGCCGCCATGATTTCGTTCGGCATTACCGATTTTGGCCTGTTCCTGATGGCCGTCCTGTTACTGAACGCCACTCCCGGCCCGGATACCGCCTATATAGTCGGCCGCAGCGTGGCGCAAGGACGCCGCGCTGGCTTGCTTTCGGCGCTGGGCATCACGGCTGGCTGCTGCATCCACGCCACCTTGTCGGCTTTCGGCCTGACCGCGCTGCTGGCGGCTTCGGCCACTGCTTTCATGGCGGTCAAGCTGGCAGGCGGCGCTTATCTGGTGTATCTCGGCCTGAAGATGCTGTTCAGCAAAAAGCAAGCTGCCAGCGCCAGCCAGTTGCAGCCGGACCTGCGCTCGCACAAGACGATTTTCGTGCAAGCCTTGATCACCAATGTGCTCAATCCCAAGGTGATCTTGTTTTTCCTGTCATTTTTCCCGCAATTCGTGCAGCACGATTCGCCGCACAAGATCGCCGCCTTTTTATTGCTGGGCGCGGTGTTTTCCGTGGTGACACTATGCTGGAACAGCGGCACCGCCATGCTGGCCGGGACACTCAGCCGGCATGCCAGCAGCAATCCCCACGTCAAGCATTGGCTGGAGCGCAGCGTCGGCGCCGCCTTTGTCGCGCTGGGAATGAAACTGGCGCTGACCCGAAACTAAGCCAACCAAGCCCTTTGATCTTGCCAGACCGATCTTTTGAAAACCATAACCGTAGCCCAGCCTAGCCCTTAATTACTTCATTACCCACTTGTGACCTATTCAACTCTCAAAAAAGATTCTCTCGCGTTTAGCCTGCTGGGCGCGGCCCAGGCCATTGCACTGGTGCGTGACGGTGCTGCACTGCCGCAGGCGCTGACCCAGGTATTTGCGCAATCGGCGGCGCCGGCGCCGACCCGCGGCGCCATCCAGGACATCGCCTACCGCACCATGCGCGGCATCGGCCGCGCGGAAACCTTGCTGGGCAACCTGGCCAGCCGGCCGCCGGAACCGACCCTGCTGCACTGCCTGCTGTGCGCCGCCCTGTGCCTGCTGGCCGATGTCGACGATCCTGCCTACGAAAATTTCACCGTGGTTAACCAGGCCGTCACCGCAGTTGCCTCCGACCCGCAGATGGCGCATGCCAAGGGCATGGCGAATGCCGTGCTGCGCCGCTTCCTGCGCGAGCGCGAAGCCTTGGTGGCGATCGCCGTCAAGACCCCGTTCGGCTTGTGGAATTACCCGGTATGGTGGATAGACCGCATGAAAGCCGCCTATCCCGATCAATGGCAAGCCATCCTGACAGCCGGCAACACGGCGCCGCCGCTGACCTTGCGCGTCAACCGCCGCAAGACCACGGTAGCGGCCTATCTGGAAACCCTGGCCAGCCACGATATCGGCGCGCGCCAGATCGGCGCCGACGCCATCCGCCTGGACGTCGCCATGCCGGTGACGCAGATTCCCGGCTTTGAAGACGGCCTGGCCTCAGTGCAGGACGCGGCGGCGCAACTGGCGGCGCCGTTGCTGGATGTGCAAGACGGCATGCGGGTGCTGGACGCTTGCGCCGCTCCCGGCGGAAAAACCTGTCACATCCTGGAAACCGCCGAGGTCGACCTGACTGCGCTGGACAACAACCCCAAGCGCTTGCAACGCATCACCCAAAACCTGCAGCGCTTGCAATTGCAAGCCACGCTGCAACTGGGCGACGCCAGCCTCGGCAGCGACGGCAAGGACTGGTGGGACGGCAAGCTGTTCGACCGCATCCTGGCCGACGTGCCCTGCACCGCTTCTGGCATCGTGCGGCGCCATCCGGATATCCGCTGGCTGCGGCGCAAGACCGATACCGAGCAGCTGGCAACACTTTCGGCAAAGATTCTGGACAATCTGTGGCAGATGCTACGGCCGGATGGTAAATTGCTGCTGGTAACATGTTCCGTCTGGCCGCAGGAATCCGAGGCCCAGGCCGCGGCGTTCGCCCAGCGTAACAATGCCCGCAGGCTGCCGGCGCCAGGCCAGCTGTTGCCGCGCGCCGACCATGAACAGGACCATGACGGGTTGTTTTATGCCTTGTTCCAAAAATGATGAAATAGAAATGCTGCCTGACAGCCGCAACCAGCGCGGCTCAGCGGCCCCTTGTTAATGCACTATTTTTTAGCGGATTTGCTCCGTAACAGATACCAGTGACACGACCATTGCCTCAATTCATAAAATACTGGCTGCTGGCCCTGATGCTAGCTCTGTCTTTTAGCCACGCCTCCAGCTTTGCATCTGAAGGCGTTGAATTGAGCCAGGCCCATATCGAAGCGGACGACAACGGCTACCGGCTGTCGGCGACTTTTTCCTTCGACCTCAACCGCGGCCTGGAAGATGTGATCAATCGCGGCGTCGCCCTGTATTTCACGACCGATGTCGAACTGACCCGGCCGCGCTGGTACTGGTTCGACGAAAAGGCGATCACGGCCACCCAGACCATCCGCCTGCAGTACAACGTCATCACGCGCCGCTATAACGTCGCCACCAACGGCAGCCTGCAGCAAAGCTTCAATACCCTCGATGACGCCCTGTCCCTGATCCGCCGCCCCAGCCGCTGGCTGATCGCCGACAAAACCGCGCTCAAGAGCGGCGAGGTGTACCGGGTCGCGGTGCGCATGGGGCTGGACCTGGGACTCTTGTCCAAGCCGTTCCAGGTCAATGCGCTGAACAATAGCGACTGGCGTTTTTCTTCCGACTGGAAGAGTTTCAACTACAAGGCAGAATAGCCGTGTCGCGCGCGCTACGTTATTTGCTGGTGGTTGGCGGCGCCATCGTCAGCATCCTGCTGTTCCTGCTGTCCTCCGCTTCTTCCAATTCCGATTTCTTCGACAAGCACTACTCCTGGCTGCTGGGCTTGAACGCCCTGATGGCAGTGGCGCTGTTCGTGCTGGTTTGCCTGCTGCTGGGCCGCCTCTACAGCCGCTACAAGCGCGGCAAGTTCGGCTCCCGCCTGACCGCCAAGCTGGTCTTCATGTTCGCCCTGATCGGTATCTTGCCAGGCGTGGTGATCTATCTGGTGTCGGTGCAGTTTGTCTCGCGCTCGATCGAATCCTGGTTTGACGTGCACGTGGAGTCGGCATTGCAGTCGGGCCTGAACCTTAGCCATGCCGCGCTGGAGTCGTCGCTCAGCGATCTCAGTTCCAGGGCCCGCATCCTGGCGGCGGACTGGTCGGAGCTGTCGAATTCGGCGCAAGCTACCCAGCTGGGCCGCCTCAACGAGAAAAACCTGGAAGCCTCGATCGTCACCGCCAATGGCCAGGTGATTGCTTCGGTCGGCGGCCATCTGGGAACCCTGAGGCCGACTCAACCGACGCCCTCCATGCTGCAGCAGGCCCGCCTGCCGCACGGCTATGCCGCTACCGAGAGCGCTCAGGACAATCCCGACGGCGCCGCCGCGGATGGCGGCGACAACGACCTGCGCCAGCACGTGGTAGTGGCAATCCCGCCGCCGCTGCGCAGCTCATCCTTGCAGGACGACACCCATTTCCTGCAGATGATCCAGCCGGTGCCGGCCTATCTGGCGACCAACGCCGAGGCGCTCGGCTCGGCCTACAGCGAATACCAGGAGCGTTCGCTTGGCCGTTCCGGCCTGCGCAAGATCTATCTGGTGACCCTGACCCTGACCCTGCTGCTGGCGGTGTTCGGCGCCATCGCCAGCGCCTTCCTGATCGCCACCGACCTGGCCAAGCCCTTGCTGCTGCTGGCGGAAGGCACCAAGGCGGTGGCCGAGGGCAATCTGTCGCCGCGGCCGATCGTCGCCACCTCGGACGAGCTGGGCACCCTGACCCAATCGTTCAACCTGATGACGCGCCAGCTGTTCGATGCCCGCGCCGCGGTCGAGAAAAACCGCAGCGAGCTGGAAAACGCCAAGGCCTACCTGGAATCGGTGCTGGCCAACATGTCGGCCGGCGTGATGGTGCTGGACGGCGATTTCCGCCTGGTCACCAGCAACCAGTCGGTGGCGCGCATCCTGCAATACGATTTTTCCCCGCACATCGGCCAGCCGCTCAACATCATCGACGGCCTGGCGCACTTTGCGGAAGTCATCACCAATGCTTTTTCCGAACAGAACGCGCAATTCGCCACCGGCAAGATCGGCCCCGAGCTGCTGCACTGGCAACAGCAGATCGAGATTCCGCGGCGGGTCGACAGCGGCGAGAACAACGACAGCGACGACATCACCCTGCTGGCGCGCGGCTCGCGCCTACCGGTCGAAAACCGCACCGGCTATGTGGTGGTGTTCGACGATATCTCCGACGTCATCTCCGGCCAGCGCTCGATCGCCTGGGGCGAAGTAGCGCGCCGCCTGGCGCATGAAATCAAGAATCCGCTGACGCCGATCCAGCTGTCGGCGGAACGGCTGCAGATGAAGCTGGAAGACAAGCTGATGACCCACGACGCCGCGATCCTGAAGAAAAGCACCGATACGATTGTCAACCAGGTGGCGGCAATGAAGCGCATGGTGGACGATTTCCGCGACTACGCCAAGACCCCGCCGGCAGTCTTGGACGAGCTCGACCTGAACGTGCTGGTGGCGGAAATCCTGCACCTGTATCTGGCGGGCGACGAACGCGACATGATCCACGCCTCGCTGGCGCCGGACCTGCCGCTGATCATGGGCGACGCCACCCAGCTGCGGCAAGTGATACACAACCTGCTGCAGAACGCCCAGGACGCCGTCATGGACCGCAGCGGCGACCCGCTGCCGCCGCGCATCGACCTGGTCACCGAGCGCGTCAGCTATCAAAGTTCGGACGGCCTGTCACGCACCGCGGTGCGGCTCTCGATCACCGATAACGGCGCCGGATTCTCGCCTAAAATACTGGCCAGAGCGTTTGAACCCTACGTCACATCAAAGCCGCGCGGCACCGGCCTGGGCCTGCCGATGGTGAAAAAAATCATCGATGAACACGGCGGCCGCATCGATCTGCAGAATCGAAGCGACACAAAGGGCGCAAAAATCCTGATTTTGCTGTTAAAGTTAGCCTCAAGTCATGATTCAGCCATAATTTGATATGGAACACCTGCAAATTGGCAGTTGAGTGATATAGCATGTATCCGGACGCGGAAATAAAACAACGAGACATCAACAATTTAACTGGGCTATCTGAACGGTCCATACAGTGGGATTTGATGCAACAGGAAATGGGAAGGCAACCGCATGGCTAACATCCTAGTCGTTGACGACGAAATGGGAATTCGGGAATTGCTCTCGGAAATTTTAGGTGACGAGGGGCATGTAGTAACCGCCGCGGAAAATGCACAACAGGCTCGCGAGTTTCGTCAGGGCGGCGTGCCCGATCTGGTGCTGCTCGACATCTGGATGCCGGACACCGACGGCGTGACGCTGCTCAAGGAATGGCAGCGCGACGGCTTGCTGACCATGCCGGTCATCATGATGTCCGGCCACGCCACCATCGACACCGCGGTAGAAGCGACGCGCATCGGCGCCCTGAATTTCCTGGAAAAGCCGATTGCCTTGCAAAAACTGTTGAAAGCGGTCCAGCAGGGGTTGTCGCAGGGACCGAAGACCGCCCGCGCGCCAACCCTCTATCCGCAACCGGTCGCCGCCACCAACGAATTGGGCGACGTGGTCGCCGCTGCGGGCGCCTTTAACAATCCGATCGCGTCCGACAGCGGACACGCCGCAGCCATGCCATCGGTGGCGGCAGCCTCGGAAAGCCTGTTCTCGACATCGTTCGGCCTGCCTTTGCGTGAAGCACGCGATGCTTTCGAGCGCGCCTATTTCGAATACCATCTGATCCGCGAAAGCGGCAGCATGACCAGAGTGGCCGAAAAAACCGGACTGGAGCGCACCCATCTGTACCGGAAACTGAAGCAACTCGGCGTCGATCCGGGAAAGCTGTCGAAAAAGGGCGGATGACACTCACGACGCTAGTCAGCGGCAGAGCGGCGAGCGCGCGCGAAGCCGCAATCTGGTCTGCACTGCAGCAAGAATTGGCGCAGCAGGGCGTTTATCAGAGTACCGCACTGATTCTGGAAGGCCTGGCCGACGGCAAGCTGGCCACGGCCGACCTGCCGCCAGAACTGGAAGTCAAACGCATCGCCCCGGGCTGTTTTTGCTGCATTGGCAACCTGACGCTGCGGGTCACTTTGAACCGCCTGCTGCGCAAAGCGCCAGCGCGATTGTTCATCAGCATTGCCGACGACACCCACCTGGAGCAAATCCGCGCTTTCCTCAGCCAGCCGCCGTACGACGCTTATCTCTCCCTGACCCAGGACCTGACGGTCTGAGCCACTGTCGTCCGGCAGCGGGAATTGCCCTGCGGCTATGCAGCATTTTCCTGCCGCCGGCACGCAACTTTCCTCGGCTTTTCCCCTCTAAGTTGTTGCGTATGACAATCATAAGAATAATTCCAATAGCAGCACGCTATGTACATTCACTAACAAATCCTATTAGCACTCTGAATTAGAGAGTGCTAATATATTCCCGTCATACGTCTGATCGTTGATCAACCGGCAGCCTGAGCTGGCCGGACAGCAAGGAGAAAGAATGAAGAATCCATCAGTCAGCACCGCATTAATGCCTACCGAGAGCAACGCCCTGGCGCTCGGCTTTTCCGGCACGCTGGGGAATATCGACGCTTATATCTCGGCCGTGAACCGCCTGCCGATGTTGACACACGATGAAGAAATTTCTCTTGCGCAACAATTGCGCGACAAAAACGACCTTGGCGCCGCTCAAAAGCTGGTGCTGTCGCATTTGCGCCTGGTGGTCTCGATCGCCCGCGGCTACCTCGGTTATGGCTTGCCGCACGCTGACCTGATCCAGGAAGGCAACATTGGCCTGATGAAAGCCGTCAAGCGCTTCGACCCGGACCAGGGTGTACGGCTGGTGTCGTACGCCATGCACTGGATCAAGGCGGAAATGCATGAATACATCCTGAAAAACTGGCGCCTGGTGAAAGTAGCCACCACCAAGGCGCAGCGCAAGCTGTTTTTCAATCTGCGCAGCCACAAGGAGGGCCTGGACGCGATGACGCCGTCGCAGGTCGACGCCCTGGCCAAGACCCTCAACGTCAAGCGCGAAGAAGTGATCGAGATGGAAACGCGCCTGACCGGCCGCGACATCGCACTGGATGCGCCAACCGATGACGACGATGACAAATTTGCACCGATTGCCTATCTGTCGTCGGAATCGCAGGAACCGACCAAGGTGCTGGAAGCGCAGCGCTATGACCGCCTGCAATCGGAAGGCCTCGAATCTGCCCTGGGCAAGCTGGATGAACGCTCGCGTCGCATCGTCGAAGCCCGCTGGCTGGCCAACGACGACGGTTCCGGCGCCACCTTGCATGAGCTGGCCGACGAATTCGGCGTCTCGGCGGAGCGCATACGGCAAATCGAAGCGGTTGCCTTGAAGAAAATGAAGGGCTCGCTGGCGGCATTTGCCTGATCATCGACTTTTTCCTATGAAGCCCCCTGCAGCCTTACGGTCCAGGGGGCTTTGTTTTTCCTCTCGGTGTTACACTATTGCCTATACGTAAACATGGCCGAAAGCAGTAGAACGCCCAATGAACAGCAACAATACAGACACGGCGATTTATAAAGTGCTGTTGATAGGCGGCTACGGCTTCTTCGGAAAGAAACTTGCGGAACGGCTGGCCCTGGACCCTCTCCTGCACGTCATGCTCGCCGGGCGCGACCTTAGCGCCGCCCAGGCCCTGGCGGACTCGCTCAATCAACTTACGCCACCCGCGCGCTTTTCCGCACTCCGTATCGACGTACAGGATGCGCAGCTTGCTGCGTGCATCGAAGCCAGCGGCGCCAATGCCGTAATACATACCAGCGGCCCGTTTCAAGGCCAGGGCTACGATGTTGCGCGCGCCTGCATCGCTGCCGGAGCGCATTATGTGGACCTGGCCGACGGCCGCGATTTCGTCTCCGGCATCACGGCGCTGGACGCCTCAGCCAGGCAGGCGGATGTGCTGGTGACCAGCGGCGCCAGTTCGGTGCCGGCTTTGTCGAGCGCGGTTGTCGACCAGTTGGCAGCGGATTTCCGTGAGCTGCACGACATCGCCATCGGCATCAGTCCCGGCAACCGCACCGAGCGCGGCCTGGCGACAGTACGCGCCATTCTCGGCTATTGCGGCGCATCGTTCCTGCAATGGAGCGATGGACGATGGCAGCCTGTAGTCGGCTGGCAGGGATTACGCCGCCAGCGCTACCAGCAACCTGTCGGCAACCGCTGGCTGGCTAACTGCGACGTTCCCGACCTACAGCTCTTCCCGGCTCGCTATCCCGGCGTCCGCAACATTTCCTTTGGCGCCGGCCTGGAGCTTCCTGTGCTGCATTTCGGGGTCTGGCTGATGGCTGGCATGCGTCGCCTCG
Source organism: Collimonas sp. PA-H2 (assembly GCF_002564105.1). Lineage (NCBI taxonomy): Bacteria > Pseudomonadati > Pseudomonadota > Betaproteobacteria > Burkholderiales > Oxalobacteraceae > Collimonas > Collimonas sp. PA-H2. The sequence goes on along the minus strand of NZ_PDBX01000001.1, from coordinate 3,053,923 downwards.
GATTGGTGCATAACTGGTCGCGCTACGCGGCTATGCTGAAACGGCTTAGCGACCTTTTCATCCGCTTCGGTTCCGATGCCGGCGCCATGCATGTCGAGGTGACAGGGGTTGGCGCCGACGGCACACAGCAGCATCGGCGCTGGACACTGATTGCGGCCGAGGGCGACGGCCCCTACGTGCCTACTTTGGCGAGCGCCGCGCTAGTGGGCAAGCTGGCGCGCCGGCTCATTGACCGGCGCGGCGCCTGCCCCTGCATTGGCATGCTCACACTCCAGGACTTCAGCGCAGCAATGCAAGGACTGGCAATTACCACCGAGACAACTGCAACATGAACTCAAGCGACTCTCTCTACCGCCAGGTCATGGCGGACAATTTCAACGCGCTGGCGCCGGAACTGCAGCAATTCCATAGCCTGGCCGGCAGGGTCGCGCTGCCAGGAAGATGTACCATCAAAGGACCGCATACCCTGCTCGGCCGCTGCTTCGGCCTGCTGTTCTCGCTGCCCAAAGCGACCAGCGAAACCGCCTTCCTGTTTGAACTGGAGGCCGACAGCCGGCAGGAAACCTGGCGCCGCCATTTTCCCGGCCGGACCATGGCCTCGCGCATGCAGGTCAGTGCCGGCACGCTGGTGGAACGCCTGGGCCCGGTGGACTTGCACTTTACGATCAGCGTCGCCGAGGGACGCTTGAGCATGACGCTGCAGCGCATCACCTGCTGCGGCATTGCCTGCCCAAAATTCCTGATTCCCGCCGTGCTGGCGGAGGAAACCGGCGCCGGCGGCAGGCTGCATTTCAACGTCGCCGCGAGACTGCCGCTGGTAGGCGTGCTGGCGCAATATCACGGCTACCTGGATCTGGCGCAGGCGAGGATCGCGGCATGATTATCGTATTCGACGCCAACTGCCTGCTGTGTTCAGCCTGGGTGCAATTCCTGCTGAAACACGACCGCCGCCGGGTGTTTCGTTTTGCTTCGATGCAATCCGAAGCCGGCGCCGCCTTGCTGGCCCAAGCCGGCTTGAACATCACCAGACTCGAGACATTATTGCTGGTCGACGGCGCGCGCAGCTATCAGCATACGGCGGCGATTTTCAGGGTGCTGGATCAGTTGGGATTCCCTTGGAAGCTGGCCTGGATCATGTGGCCGCTGCCATCATTCATACGGGACGCCGTCTATCGCTGGTTCGCCCGCAACCGCTATCGCCTGTTTGGCCGCAGCGACGCTTGTTTCCTGCCGGCCGCCGCAGACCGCCTGCGCTTCATCGAAGACAAGGCAGATACGCTTAGGGCCCGTTAGGAAATAAGTTGGGCATTTGGACGGTTGTAGCTGGATGCGATGCACGGCGCCCGAGAGTGCGAGCACTGCAAGCGGCGGGCAACGCAGCAGCGCGCCAGCTACAGCCAGCACAAATGTTCAACTTATTTCCTAACGGGGCCTTAGCCCTTGAACGCAGCCGGAATGCAAAAAGGCAGGACCGCCGCAAAGTGGTCCTGCCTTTTTAATACCCGCCAGCGGCCAGGCCGCCGCGGATCATTTCAGCAATAATTTCAAATCATGCGCAATCGGCTCCGGCCCCTGGCCATGGCGTATGAACAGACGGATGTGGCCTTCCGGATCGAACACATAGCTGCCGGCGGTGTGGTCCATGCTATAGCTGCCCGGGGTCTTGCCAGGTACTTTCTGATAGAACACGCGGAATTCCTTGCCCACCTTTTCGGTCGCGGCCGCATCGCCATAGAGGCCGACAAAGCTCGGATCGAAGGCCGGCACATACTTCGACAGCAACTCTTGCGTATCGCGCTCCGGGTCGACCGTGACAAACAATACCTGCACTTTGTTCGCCAGCGGGCCCATTTGCTTCAGCACATTGGCCATTTCCACCATGGTGGTCGGACAGACGTCGGGACATTGGGTGTAGCCGAAGAACACCACCACGGCCTTGCCCTTGTAGTCGGCCAGCGTGCGCGGCTTGCCGGTATGGTCGGTGAGGGCGAAATCGCGGGCGTAACCGAGACCAGTGACATCGGTATTGTTGAACGCGGTCTTGGCCGGCGACAAGGTCATTTCCTGGCTGCTGCCGGCCGATTTATCGCCGCAGGCCGCCAGCGACAAGACCATCAGCAAGCCGGCCAGCAGCGAGACGGCGGAGGTAACACGTTTCATATTTGCCTTCAGAATTTGAGGTAGTGATCGACCAGCAGAGCGGCGAACAATAGCGACAGGTAGATGATCGAATAGGCGAAAGTCTTGCGTGCGATCAGATCGGTGTAGTGCCGGTAGATCTGCCATGCGTACCACAAGAAAACCAGCCCGAGCAGCGCTGCGCTGGCCAGATAGATCAAGCCGCTCATGCCGACCGCGAACGGCAACATGGTGGTGGCGACCAGTGCGATCGTATACAGCCAGATCTGCAGCTGGGTGAATTTCATGCCATGCGTGATGGGCAGCATCGGCAGGCCGGATTTGGCGTAGTCGTCGCGGCGGTACATCGCCAGCGCCCAGAAATGCGGCGGGGTCCAGACAAAGATGATCAGCACCAGGATCCAGGCCTGCATCGGCACGTCGTTGGCGATCGCGGCCCAGCCCAAGGCCGGCGGCATGGCGCCGGCGAGGCCGCCGATGACGATATTCTGCGGCGTCGCCGGTTTCAGGATGATGGTGTAGATGATGGCGTAACCGACAAACGTGGCGAAAGTCAGCCACATGGTCAGCGGATTGACGAAGTTGTACAGCACCCACATGCCGCTGCCGCCGATGACGCCGGAAAACACCAGGGTCTGGTTGACTGTGATCTCGCCGCGGGCCATCGGGCGCCGCGCGGTGCGCGCCATGCGTGAATCGATCTCGCGCTCGACCAGGCAGTTGACGGCAAAGGCAGCGCCGGCCAGCAGCCAGATGCCGATGGTGGCCGCCACCAGGCGTTGCCAGTCAGGCAAGCCGGGAGTCGCCAGGAACATGCCGATCACTGCGCAAAACACCGCCAGCTGCGTCACCCGCGGCTTGGTCAGCGCCCAATACTGGGCAATTCGATTAGGATGTATGGTCAATGCGGTCATGGATGCTGGTTAAGACTGTCAAACAATTGCTGAATGGTTAGCTGCCGCCGAAACGGCATGCCGGCCGGGGGCGAGTCTAGCCTTATAGTTTAACATGACCAACAGCACCAGCAGCGCCGCCGCCCCACCGTTGTGCACGACGGCTATCGCCAGCGGCCAGTTAAAGTAAATGGTAGACAAGCCGGTCAACAATTGCAATCCAATAACAATCAGCAGCCAGCGCCCGGTATTTCGCAAGCCGGCGGTGCGCAGCGCTTTCCAGGCCAGCCAGACGATACTGGCGATCACCACGAAGGCAAAGCTGCGATGGGTCCAGTGGATCGCCGTCAGCGCCTGGAAGCTCAGAAAATCGCCGTCGGCGGTCATGCCAAGATGGCGCCATAGCGTAAACCCGTTCTCGAAATCCATCTGCGGTACCAGCGCTCCATGGCACAGCGGGAAGTCGGTACACGCCAGGGCAGCGTAGTTAGTACTCACCCAGCCGCCGAGAGCAATCTGGATCACCAGCAGGATAAGCGCAATCGCGGCCGGCCGGGCCAGGCCGGCGCCGCTGGCCGCCACCGGCGCATGGTCGTTCTGGCGCGCGCCCATCCAGGCCATCATCGCCAGCAAGGTCAGGCCGAGCAAGAGATGGGTAGTGACAATCACCGGCTGCAGTTTCTGGGTCACGGTCCAGGCGCCGAAAGCCCCTTGCAGGCAGACGCAGAAAAACAGCAGGGTTGGAAACCAGGGCGAAAACTTGGCCAGCCTTTGCGCCGGCTGCAGGCGCGACTTCAGCCAGCGCAGCCAGCTGATCGCCATCAGGGCGATGATCAGCACGCCGACGCCCATGGCGAAATAGCGGTGGATCATTTCGATCCAGGCTTTCTTCACCGTCACCGGACCGAACGGCATGGCTTCCTGCGCGGCGCTGATATGCGCATGCGCCAGCAGCGGGTTGGAATGGCCGTAGCAGCCGGGCCAGTCAGGGCAGCCGAGGCCGGAATCGGTGAGCCGGGTAAAGGCGCCGAACATGATCAGGTCGAAGGTCAGGAACAGCGTGACCCACACCAGCTTGCGGTATTTATTGGCGTCGCTGGAAACCCAGACAACGCAGAACGCCAGCACGGCGACCAGCACTCCCATGCTGCCGAGCTGAACTAACATTGGTGCTGTCATTGAAAACCCGTCATGGCAAACTCATCCTATCGCCGAAGCGCGCAGCAGCTTGGACAGATCTTTCTTCACCTTGTTCGGATCGGCATCCTTGGGGAAGCGCATCATCAGGTGGCCGAGCGGATCGATCAGGTAGATATGGTCGGCGGCGCTGGTGCCCTCCTCGGCCGGCAGCCAGGCTTTCAACAGCTCCGGCTTGACCCGCAGCAATTTGGTACCGTCATATTCGCGCATCACCATGGTTTCCAGGGGCTGCGCGTCGGTAATCAGCCAGACCCGTTCGATGCGTTCCATTTCCTTACCCTGCATCAGGCGCAGCTGGCGCATTTCAAACAGCTTGTCCTGGCAGGCTTTGAGGCAAGCGCTGCCAGCGACCTGCACCATCAGCCATTTGCCTTTGTAGGATGCCAGCGATTCCGCTGTGCCGTCGAGCGCGGTGCTGCCCAGTTCGGGAATCGGATATGCACTCGGATCGATCAGCGTGCCGTAATTGGTGCGGCTTTGCGGCTTGATCACGTAGTAGGTGAAATAGGAGGCGAGCATAGGCGCCGCGCATACCGCTATCACCGCAAACAGTTTCCAGCGGCCGCTCTGGCGCTGCTTGTCCGGCGCCGGCGGATTAGCCGGACTGCTGAGCGGCTGGCTTGTTGGTATTTTCTGATCCACGTCTAAATCCTGTCACAACAAAAAAAATGAATGCCATCACCGCCAGCGCATACCACTGGAAGGCGTAGCCGCGGTGCTTTTCTATTCCTAGCGACGGCCTTGGCCAGGTCCGCTGCAAATGATCGCCAACGTCGCTGGTCTGCTCCAGCACGAATGGCTGCAGCTTGAATTTGCTGGCCGCGGCGAATTCGCCGATAGCCAGGTTCTGCACAATCGCCTTGGGTTGCAGCGAGCCGGCCTCGCCCAGTTGCATCACATGGCCGAAATCGCGCCTGACCAGCCCTTCTATCTCGATCGTACCGGCCGGCGTCGGGTAGGACGGCAGCTTGCTGCGGTCGGACGGGTCGCGCGGCAGCCAGCCGCGCGCCACTAACACGTAATTATCCAACCCCGTGTCCACCCCCGTGCCCGCGTCAGCCAGCTTGAACGGCATCAGCACATAGAAGCCGGCCACGCCGTTCAGCGGACGGTTGTCGAGATAGACAGGCCAGGCGCTAATAAATTCACCGCGCAGCGCCAGACGGCGGTATTCGAGCTGATCGAGGTCGGCCGGGCTGGCGCCGAACTGGAGTACCGGATCAGCCTGCCGTTGCAACAGCTTGCTTTCAATCAGCTGCTTCTGGTCGCCACGCCGCGTTTGCCATTGCGCCAGGGCGATGCCGAGCACTACCAGGATGACAGTCGCGATAAAGGGTATCAGGCGGAAACGGAACCTGGGCCTGGAGTCGGGTTTAGAGCCGAATAGCATTACAATATTGCCTTAGTCAACATTTCCCCTGGCACAAAATGAAAATCGTCGTCGCCATTGCCTTCATCCTGATCATCGGCAGCCTCGCCTCCGCATTGATATTCCTGATGCGCGACAAGGGCAAAAGCAATCGCACGGTACAAGCCCTGACCTGGCGCGTCGGCCTGTCGGTCTGCCTGTTCCTCATGATACTGCTCTTGTACAAGCTGGGTTATATCCAGCCGACCGGCCTGCACTAGGCAACATGCCAAGCCCGTCGTAAAAAAGGCCGCACCGAGGTGTGGCCTTTTTTTATGCGTTGCGGGCCGGCGCTGTACTACGCGCTGGCCTGGCGCCGGCTTTACAGCCAGTACACCACTACATACAAGCCGAGCCAGACGACGTCGACAAAGTGCCAGTACCAGGCCGCGCCTTCAAACGCGAAGTGGTGATCCGGAGTGAAATGGCCCTTCAGCACACGGTACAGCACGACCGACAGCATGATCGCGCCAATGGTGACGTGGAAGCCGTGGAAGCCGGTCAGCAGGAAGAAGGTCGAACCGTAGACGCCGGAAGTCAGCTTCAGGTTGAAATCGGTATATGCCTCGATATATTCGGCAGCCTGGAAACCCATGAAGGTAGCGCCCAGCACGATGGTAGCGAACAGCCAGGCCGCGGTCTTGGCGCGATGGCCGGCGCGCAGCGCATGGTGGGAAATCGTCAGCGTCACGCCGGAAGTCAGCAGCAGGAAGGTGTTGATGGTCGGGATCGGAAACGGACCCATGGTGGTGAACGGCTCGATCGTGCCGGCCGGGCCGGCATTGCCCCAGTGCGCGGCGAAATCAGGCCACAGCACCTTGTTGTCCAGGTCGCCCAGCCATGGCATCGAAATGCTGCGGGCATAGAACAGGGCGCCGAAGAACGCGGCGAAAAACATGACTTCCGAGAAAATGAACCAGCTCATGCTCCAGCGGTACGAGGTATCGATGCGCGCACTGTACATGCCGCCTTCGGATTCGCGGATGGAATCACCGAACCATTTGTAGAGCACGACCAGGAACGACAGCAGGCCGAGGCCGCACAGCTCTGGCCCCCAGACAACGCCGTTGACCCATGCCGCGGCGCCGGCCATGGTCGCCAGCAACGCTGTGCCGCCCAGCACCGGCCATTTGGACGGACCAGGGACGAAATAGTAAGGTGCACTGCCTTGTCGAGAACTCATTGCCATCTCCAGATACAAATTTAATTAGTTATTTCAATATTTGCGGGACAAGGTGCAAAAAGGGCCGGCCCGCGCCCGCATTGCACTGTCCTCAACCGATTAAAGATCTTGTGCTGCACTTACCTGTTCTTACTTGTTACTTGGCGACCACCAACTTGACGATCGTGATCAGTATTCCAATAAAAATCAACACCCCGAGGATGGCGGCGATGACGACATGCACCGGATTCAGCTGCGCCGCATCGCTTTCATAGTCTTTCCTCTTGCGCACGCCAAAGAACGACCAGAATATCGCTTTCATGGCAGCGCCAAACGAGGCCTTACGGCGACTTGCTTCTTTCAGATCCGACATTCGACACCCTTGCCTGGCCCCACTGGTTTAACCCGCCGGCTTGTCCGGCTGGCCCGCAATTTCAAAAAACGTGTACGACAGCGTAATCAGCTTCACATCCTTAGGTATAGCAGGATCTATGTAAAACACCACCGGCATTTCCTTGGCCTCATTCGGACCCAAGGTCTGCTGGGTGAAACAGAAACATTCGACTTTCTTGAAGAAAGCCGCCGCCTGCATCGGCGCATAGCTCGGAATCGCCTGGGCGTCCATCTTGCGCGGCTGCTTGTTCACCACTTCGTACACCACCGTGGTCATCTCGCCCGGATGCACCTGCACGCTGTTGACGGTCGGCCGGAAGCGCCATGGGCCTTGCGTATTAGCATCGAATTCAACAGTAATGGTGCGGCTCTTGTCGACCTGGGTGTTGGTCGGCGCTGCCACCGTGCCATCCTTGGGCGTCAGGTAATTGACGCCGGTGATTTCACAAATTTTTTTGTACACCGGCACCAGGCCGTAGCCGAAGCCGAACATCATGACGGCAATCACCAGCAGCTTGCCCAGCATCTGCCAGTTCAGTTTCCGCGACTCTTCCTTGACGCCGTTGTCTTCCGGATCGCTCATCTACTTGAACCACAACATCTTGACGAAGATCGCAACGAAGAAACTCAGGGCAAGCAAGCCCACCAGCAAGCCGGTGCGCAGGTTATTCGGTTTTTTCTGCTGATTCATGTTGGATACCCATGCAGAGCCGGCGGGTGGCATGCGCCCCCGCCGTTTCCATTATTTAAAGACTGGCGGCGTTTCGAAGGTGTGGAAAGGTGCAGGGCTAGGAACAGTCCATTCCAGGCCCTCGGCGCCTTCCCATGGCTTGTCGGCAGCCTTCTTGCCGCCCTTGATCGATGGAATGATCACGAAGAACAGGAAGTAGACCTGGCTCAGGCCGAAGCCCAGCGCGCCGATCGAGGCCAGCATGTTGAAGTCGGTGAACTGCGCCGGGTAGTCAGCATAACGGCGCGGCATGCCGGCCAGGCCCAGGAAGTGCATCGGGAAGAAAGTGACGTTGAACCAGACCAGCGAATTCCAGAAATGGATCTTGCCGCGGGTTTCGTTGTACATGAAACCGGTCCACTTCGGACCCCAGTAGTAGTAGCCTGCGAACAGCGCGAACAGCGAGCCGGCCACCAGCACGTAGTGGAAGTGCGCCACCACATAGTAGGTATCCTGCATCTGGATGTCGATCGGCGTCACCGCCAAGATCAGGCCGGTAAAGCCGCCCATGGTGAACACGAAGATGAAGCCGATGGCGAACAGCATCGGCGTTTCGAAGGTCATCGAACCGCGCCACATGGTAGCGATCCAGTTGAAGATCTTGACGCCGGTAGGCACCGCGATCAGCATCGTCGCATACATGAAGAACAGCTGCGCAGTGACCGGCATGCCGGTGGTGAACATGTGGTGCGCCCAGACGATGAACGAGAGGATCGCGATCGATGCGGTTGCGTACACCATCGAGGCATAGCCGAACAGCTGCTTGCGGGCGAAGGCCGGGATGATCTGCGAAACGATGCCGAAGGCCGGCAGAATCATGATGTACACCTCGGGGTGGCCGAAGAACCAGAAAATGTGCTGGTACATCACCGGATCGCCGCCGCCGGCTGCATTAAAGAACGAAGTACCGAAATGACGGTCGGTCAGGGTCATGGTGATGGCGCCGGCCAGCACAGGCATCACGGCGATCAGCAGGTAGGCGGTGATCAGCCAGGTCCAGCAGAACATCGGCATCTTCATCAGCGTCATGCCAGGCGCGCGCATGTTGAGGATGGTAGTGATGATGTTGATCGAACCCATGATCGACGAAGCGCCCATGATGTGGATCGCGAAAATTGCCATGTCCATGCCGGGGCCCATCTGGGTCGACAGCGGAGCGTACAGGGTCCAGCCGGCCGCGGTGGCGCCGCCAGGCACCAGGAACGAGGTCGCCAGCAGCAGCGCTGCAGGCGGCATCAGCCAGAACGAGAAGTTGTTCATCCGCGCAAACGCCATGTCGGAAGCGCCGATCTGCAGCGGGATCATCCAGTTGGCGAAGCCGACGAAGGCCGGCATGATGGCGCCGAACACCATGATCAGGCCGTGCATGGTGGTCAGCTGGTTGAAGAACTCCGGCTTGAAGAATTGCAGGCCAGGCTGGAACAGCTCGGCGCGGATCAGCAGCGCCAGCACGCCGCCCGACAGCAGCATGGTGAACGAGAACCACAGGTACAGGGTGCCGATGTCCTTGTGGTTGGTGGCGAACAGCCAGCGGCGCCAGCCATGCGGATGGTCGTGCGCGTGGTCATGATCGTGAGAATGATCGTGTGGGTGATCGACTGCGGTAGTGCTCATCTCAATCTCCTGGATTTCAGTGGAGGACAGAGTAATTCGTCGCAAGCTTCGCTTGCCGACTCATAAACTCTGTCCCCCAAAAGTTTTATTTACGCGCAGCCAGCACTTCTGCCGGTTGGACAATATTTTCTTGTGCCTTGTTGGACCAGTTGTTGCGGGTATAGGTGATCACCGCGGCAATTTCTGTATCCGACAACACGGCTTTCCAGGCCGGCATCTGCATGGCGCCGTCGACCTTGCCGTTCAACACGACATTGATCTGGCCCGCGCGCGGGCCGTTCACGACCGGGTCGCCGTCGAGCGGCGGGAAGGCGCCAGGGACACCCTTGCCGCTAGCCTGGTGGCAGGCAGCGCAATTCGCGGTGTAAACCTTTTCGCCGCGCTGTTTCAACTCGTCGATAGTCCAGGTCTTGCTCGGATCGTCTGCCTGCGCAGCCATTTCCTTTTTCTTGCCGTCGACCCAGGCCTTGTAGTCAGCGTCGCTCAGGACGTTGACGACGATAGGCATGAAGGCGTGATCCTTGCCGCACAGTTCAACGCACTGGCCGCGGTAGACGCCGACCTTCTCGGCCTTGAACCAGGTGTCGCGCACGAAGCCGGGAATCGCATCCTGCTTGACGCCGAAAGCCTGCACGGTCCAGGAATGGATGACGTCGTTGGCGGTGGTGATGATGCGGACCTTCTTGTTGACCGGCACCACCATCGGATTGTCGACTTCGATCAGGTAGTTATCGTTCTTGACCTTGGTCGAGTCGACCACTTGTTCGTGGGGAGTGGAGAGGTTGGAGAGGAAGGAAATGCCGGCGCCTTCGCCGTTGAGGTAGTCATAGCCCCATTTCCATTGCATGCCGGTGACCTTGATGGTGATGTCGGCGTTGGAAGTGTCCTTCATCGCCACCACCGTCTTGGTGGCCGGCAGCGCCATGCCGATGACGATCAGGAAAGGAATCACGGTCCAGGCGATTTCGACGCCAGTGCTTTCATGGAAACTGGCCGACTTGGCGCCCAGCGATTTGCGGTGTTTCAGGATGGAATAGAACATCACCCCGAAAACGGCAAGGAAAATCACCAGGCAGATGATCAGCATCAAATTGTGCAGATCGTAGATTTGCTGTGCAATTTCGGTTACTGGCGGTTGAAAGTTCATCCCAAGTACTTTGGGACCACCCGGGCTATCGACCACCGCCCATGAAGGCATTGCTGCCGCCAGGAGCGACGCACCGAGCGTCAACGATGTAAGGCGCTTCGCATATTCCATGATTTCCTCAAAAGCCCAAAATTATAATTTTATCAAGCACCAGGCAATGATCTGCGCTGTATCTCCTGCTTCAGCTCTCGCACAAACTCACGCCGCTTCCATTCCGTCAAAAACTGACCTACTTCTACTCGGGTGCCTAGTGCTTCCAGGCCGATGAGGCCCTTCTTTGTCTCCTGCACTGCAATCCGGATGGAACGCAAATCCAGTTTAAATTGTCGAATTTCCTGCGCCTGTATCAGTTCTACAAGCAGATAGTCGTCGTCCAGCATCGCGATATGCTCGCGGTCCGTAGCGTGCCGCGCGTAAATCAGAAATGCGACAGCCACCGCCGACATTTCCAGCACCGCGAACAGCAATACGAACCAGGCGCCGCGCAAAGTAAAAGCTATCGCCACGGCCATCGAGGTCGCACAGAGGATCATGTAGAAAAAACCAAGCTGGCGCGGCGCAATAGCGCAGTTACGCCTCAAGTCCCATTCTCGCTTAATCATGATGCACCATCGACATCAAGCATGTTGCCTGTACGCACAAGCTAAAACCTTTGAAGTATAAGGGCTAATCGAACTTGTTATCAAGGAGAATCAAATCCTCGGAACCAGCCCCGCAAATGCCCCCAAAACCCCGCTTTCAAGCCGCCCGGCCAGCCCCAGGCTCACTCCCGTCCAGCCCCGCAATAACCGGTTTCAGATAGTCGCTATATGCGAAAACCAGTATATCTGCCAGCACCGGAGCAGGATTCATGAGGCAAATTGACAACATTATTCCTTATACCTCAGCTCCTCGCCGGATTCGAAAAAACAATTAGGGTCAGAGTCGATTTACTGCCGGCCAGCGGCGTACAAATCGATTCCATCAAGAAAGGGAGCGGCCTCAAGGCCGCAAGTAGGCGTAACCCTGCGATTGCAGGTCTGCCAGCATCACCACAGCGCCCTTGTCGGCCACGCCGAAACCTGGCAGCAGGTCTTTCAGCTCGACTTTCTGCGCTTTCATGGTGTTGATGCAGGCGTTCATTTCCAGGCCGGTTTTTGCCAGCTCGGCAACTTGCGCAATGAAATCCGGGCTGGCTTGGGCGGCATGGAAGCTCCTGAGCGCGGCGCCGTGTATCACCAGCACGATTTTTACCTTGTCCGGGCCACCCATGCCCTCAAAATGGCTCTGGATATTGCCGAGCACGAAGGCGACCCTGCCCTGCTCGCTCAAGTGATAGACGACCTTGGCTTTATCCACCGCGGTGGCATGCGCCGGCCTGGCGCTCGCCGCCAGCACGGAAGCCGCGCCTATTGATGAAAACATGGTCCACAGGATGCTGCGTCTTTGCATCTTCACTCCCGGTCGGAAAAATGAAACAAGATAGGGCGGCCTGGTCCAAGGCCGCCGCTCAGGCAATCAACCTTAACCCAAATCCGCCAGCGGGTGATCGTTCTCTGGCCACGGATCGTCGAAAAAGCCGTTGCCCCATTCCTTGCTGACGTCCGCCAGGATGGCCGGCTGCCATTTCGGCTGGCGGTCCTTGTCGATGATCAGGGCCCGTATGCCTTCGGCAAAATCAGCGCGGGCGGCGCAATGCAGCGACACCACATATTCCAGCCTGAACACTTCGGCCAGCGACATGTGCAGCGCGCGCCGTTGCAGCGCATGCGACAGCCAGGCCGAAGCCGGACTGCCGGCAACCAGGGTGGCGATGCCTTTTTGCAGCCAGGCGTCGTCGGTTTGCAAGCCGACGATGTTTTGCACGACTTCGTCCAGCGTCGGCGCACTGCACAGCTGGTGTATCAATTCAAAATGCTGGCGCAACGGCGCCGGCGCGGCGGCAAATGCCGGTTGCGCCTGCTGCTCCGCGGCCAGCAATACCCGCGTCAGCAGCACATCGTCCCGCTTGCCGTCCCACGGCTGGCTCAACAGGCTTGCCAGCAGTGCCTGCTTCTGGCTGTGTTCGATCTGATAGTCCGCCAGGCGGGCGAAGATGGCGTCGGCCGCGCCGAAGGAGGCGCCGGTCAAAGCCAGGAACAAGCCGAGCTGGCCCGGCATGCGGTTCAGGAACCAGGTGCCGCCGACATCCGGGTACAGGCCGATGGTGATCTCCGGCATGGCCAAGCGCGATTTCTCGGTCACCACGCGGTGGCTGGCGCCGGCCATCAGGCCTATACCGCCGCCCATCACGATGCCATGGGCCCATGCCAGCATCGGCTTGGGATAAGTATGGATCAGGTAGTCGAGGCGGTATTCGCGCTCGAAGAAATCACAAGCGTAGCTGTTGCTCTTGATATCAACACTCTGGCCGGACGCGTGCTGGTCCAGCATGGTGCGGTACAAACCCTGCAGATCGCCGCCGGCGCAGAAAGCCTTTTCACCAGCCGCCTGCAGCAGCACCATGGCGATCTGCGGATCGCCGGCCCAGGCGCGCAATTGCGCATCCAGCAGATCGACCATTTCCAGCGAGATCGAATTCAGGGTCTTTTCAACATTCAGGGTAGCGACGCCGATGCGCTTGCCGTTGGCAGCGACCAGTTCTTCAAACAAAGCCGGCGCTGCGCTTTTCACTGCATCTTCCATTATTCATTACTCCAGACTGGCGGACGTTTTTGCAGGAAGGCGTTGACGCCTTCCTTCTGATCCTTGGTATCGAACAGATCGAGGAACAGCTCGCGCTCCACCGGCAGCAAAGTGGCCAGCGGATCGGCGCGCGCGCCCTGGATCAATTTCTTGCAAGCGCTGACGCTCGACGGACTTTGCCGGGCGACCTGCTCTGCCAGCGCCAGTGCGCGCTGCCGGGCTTCGCCTTTTTTAACCAGCTCTTCCACCAGGCCGATGCGCAATGCGGTTTCGGCATTGACGCGCTCGCCGCACAAGATCATACGCTTGGCCCAGCCTTCGCCCACCAGCCATGGCAGGTTCTGGGTGCCGCCGGCGCAGGGCAGCAAGCCGACCGCTGCTTCCGGCAAAGCCATTTGCGCATGCTCCTCGGCGATGCGCAGATCGCAGGCCAGCGCACATTCCAGGCCGCCGCCCATGGCGTAGCCGTTGATAGCGGCAATCGAAACGCCGCGGAACGCCGACAAGGTTTCGAATGCCTCACCGAAGCGGCGCGCCATTTCGCGCGCCATGACCTTGTCGCCATCGGCAAACAGTTTCAGGTCGGCGCCGGCGCAAAAGAATTTCTCGCCTTCGCCGGTAAGCACCAGACTGTAGATATTGTTGTCGCCATTCAGCGCCTGCACCAACCGCGTCAGGTCGCGCAAGGCATCGCCGGTCCAGGTGTTGGCCGGCGGGTTGGCCATCGTCACCACGGCCGTGTGGCCGATGATTTCCAGGCGCAGGTTGGTGTAGTTATCTTCAGTGTAGGAGCTGCTCATCGGATGTCCTCGTTGGATGCATTGCCCAGCAACTGGCGGGCGATAATCACGCGCATGATTTCGTTGGTGCCTTCCAGGATCTGGTGCACGCGGACGTCGCGGAAATGGCGCTCCAGCGGGTACTCGCGGATATAGCCGTAGCCGCCATGAATCTGCAGCGCTTCATTGCAGATCTGGAAACCGATGTCGGTGGCAAAGCGTTTCGCCATCGCGCAATAGGTGGTGGCGTTGGGATCCTTGGCGTCCAGCTTGCAGGCGGCCAGGCGCACCATCTGGCGCGCCGCGACCAGCTCGGTCTGCATGTCGGCCAGCTTGAATTGCAGCGCCTGGAAATCCGACAGCGGCCGGTTGAACTGGCGGCGCTCGCTCATGTAAGCATGCGCCGCGTCGAGCGCGGCCTGGGCGGTGCCGACCGAACAGGTGGCGATATTGATGCGGCCGCCATCCAGGCCGCGCATCGCCAGCCGGAAACCTTCGCCTTCCTGTCCCAGCAGGTGGTCGGCGGGAATCCGCACATTGTCGAAACTGATGGTACGGGTCGGCTGGCTGTTCCAGCCCATTTTTTCTTCCTTGCGGCCGTAGCTGATGCCTGGCACATCGGCCGGCACCACGAAGGCTGACACGCCATGCGCACCGCCGGCGCCGGTGCGCGCCATCAGCACCAGCACATCGGTGGAACCCGCGCCGGAGATAAAGGCCTTGGAACCGTTGATCATGTAATGGCCATCGGTCAGCACCGCGCTGGTTTTCAGGGAGGCGGCATCGGAGCCCGAGCCTGGCTCAGTCAGGCAGTAGGACCCGAGTTTCTGGCCAACCGCCAGCTTGCCGCACCAGGTCTCCTTTACCGCCGGGGTCGCCCAGTTGGCGATCATCCAGCTCACCATATTATGAATCGTCAGGTAGGCCGTAGTCGAGGTGCAGCCGCGCGCCAGTTCCTCGAACACGATGGTGGCGTCGAGCCGCGACAAGCCCAGGCCGCCAACTTCTTCCGGCGTGTACAAACCGCAAAAGCCCAGCTCGCCGGCCTTGGCGATGACGTCGACCGGGAAAATCGCCTCGGCGTCCCATTTGGCTGCGTGCGGCGCCAGTTCTCCTGCGGCGAAATCACGCGCGGTTTGCTGGAATGCGCGTTGATCTTCTGATAATTCAAAGTCCATGGTGGTCTCTCTCCAAAGCGAATAAGGGGCGGTGATTGCTGCTGACGGCAATTTATATCCCAGCAGAATAACAATAATTGACGTTAACGTAAACGTCACCCAACCCGTTCAGATAAAAAAAGGGCGACGGGGAGGATGCCGTCGCCCAACTCGCTGCCACTGAAACGCTTGAAACCGGCAGATCTGCCCTGCTTATTTAGGCAGCAACACGGTATCGATGACGTTGATGACGCCGTTCGACTGGTTCACGTCATAGGTGGTGATATTGGCAACGTGGCCACCGTCGTCCATGACGTAGATGTTGTGCGGACCGTTCTGTTCGAAAGTCAGCTTGCCGCCGCTGGCGGTCGCCAGTTCAGCCTTGCCGCCGCCCTTCTTGATTTCGCTTTCCAGCTTGGCGTAACCGTAGCGGCCCGGCACCACGTGGTAAGTCAGGATCTTGGTCAGGGTGGCCTTGTTTTCAGGCTTGACCAGGGTGTCAACCGTGCCGGCCGGAAGCTTGGCGAAGGCGGCATTGGTTGGTGCGAAGACGGTGAACGGGCCTTTTCCCTTGAGCGTATCGACCAGGCCGGCGGCTTTTACCGCGGCCACCAAAGTGGTGTGATCAGCCGAATTGACGGCGTTATCGACGATGTCCTTGCTGGGGTACATGCTTTGCCCGCCCACCATTACGGTGTCTTCTGCATGAGCCGCGCTGGCAGCAATCAAAGCGGCGGACAAAGTCAAAGCATAAGTAAGTTTGCGCATGATGATTCCTTCGAATGAGAGTCAGATTTCGGAGCCTGCACAGTCATATACGCAACTGTCCCGAAACTGGATTCGCCGGATTCAAAAAATCATGCAAGATGTGGGATAACCACAAGATGATGCTGCACTTGCTGCAGCTATCGAAAGAAAATGAAGTAAGCCGATAGGCCGGATTCTGTTACGACGCTCAAGCTTGCGCCCTCGCGTTATGACAGCCATTCCTCTAGGCGCTGAATTGCTCCAGCGCTCCAGCTCTCTACCCGCACGCTCCGCGAGCAACATCAACGCGTGCCTATTTGAGATTGCTCCGAGTGGAGGTTACCGCGTTTCACCGTAACTTAATACGCTCGTCTCTGTGGCCCTATTCCTCGCCTCGCGGCGGACGGCCGTTAACCGTCACCCTGCTCTATGGAGTCCGGACCTTCCTCCCGCCGGCGCCTTGCAGCGCCAGCCAGCGGCTGTCTGGCTTACTTCAGGCGGCATTCTACCGCAATGCGCAGCCAGGCTCGCCGATACTATGCTGATATTTCGCTATTATTTGATTATGGGCAGCGATTTACCGCGCCCGGCTCGGTCCGGCGATGCCAAATTGGCATGAGACAGACGCCCTGCGCCTACGTATAGTATCCAGGAATTATTGCAGTGCAAAACCGCAAGCGCAAACGGATCGACGGCGCAGCGGCTTGCCGCGACGTCATTCAATACTTGCGCAACAGGATAGAACAAATGCATATCTGCGTACTTGGCGCCGGCATCATCGGCGTGACCTCCGCCTACCGTTTGCTGGAAGCCGGCCATCAGGTGACCCTGGTCGATGCGGCGGCGCAGCCCGGCAGCCAGACCAGCCTGGGCAACGGCGCGCAGCTGAGCTACTCGTACGTGGCGCCGCTGGCCGATCCCTCGGTGTGGACGCACTGGCCGGAATATCTGTTCAGCGCCGATTCGCCGCTGACCCTGCGGCCGAAAATGGATACGGCGCAGTGGCGCTGGCTGCTCAAATTCCTCCGCGCCTGCAACAGCAAGCGCGTGCGCCAGACCACCATAGCCCTGCTGCACCTGTCTTCCTTCAGCCGCGATCAATTGCGGCAACTGACCACGGTCGTCCCGCTCGACTTCCAGCATCGCACCGCCGGCAAGCTGGTGCTCTACAGCGACGCCAAGGGCCTGGAAGGCGCGCGCCGGCAAATCGACTTCCAGGCGCAGCATGGTTGCGAACAAGAGATCATCGACGCCGTCCGTTGCCTGCAGATCGAGCCGGCGCTGGCCGACGCCAAACGCGACTGGGCCGGCGGCGTGTATACCCCGAGCGAAGAAGCCGGCGATTGCGCCAGGTTCTGCCAACAGCTGGTGGCGGCGATGGCGCAGCAGCCAGGCTTCCGCTTTGCCCACTCGCAACGCATCGGCAAACTGGAAATGCGTGCTGGCGCACTGACCGCGGTGCATGCCGGCGCTGAAAAAATCGAGGCCGAAGCCTTCGTGCTGGCGCTCGGCGCCGACAGCGCCGGCTTTGCGCGCCAGGCAGGATTTTCACTGCCGCTGTATCCGCTCAAGGGTTACAGCATCACCATTCCCTTGAACGACGCCAGCCACCAGGCTGCGGCGCCGCAAGTGTCGATCACCGACCTTTCCAAGAAAATCGTCTACGCGCGGCTCGGCAACCGCCTGCGCGTCGCCGGACGGGTGGAACTGGTCGGCATGGATCGCAGCATACCGGCCGCCGCCATCGACGAACTGAAGCGCGGCGTCGGCGAACTGTTTCCCGGCTGCGCCGATCTGTCGGATAGCGCGAACCTGTCGCCATGGGCCGGATTCCGGCCGGCGACGCCGAGCGGCGTGCCTATCGTCGGCGCCTCGCCGCTGAAAAACCTGTACCTGAACGTCGGCCACGGCAGCCTAGGCTGGACCCTGGCGCACGGCAGCGCGAGCCTGCTAGCGCAGCTGATCGCCGGCGAGGCTACCGCCATCGACGCCAACCCCTTTGCATTCAAACCCTAACCCGCGGCCGAGGACAAACATGAAACTCATCACCAACCAGCAAGTCGCCGAACTGATCAACACCGGCGATGCAATAGACGCCATGCGCCAGGCTTTCAAGGGCATAGGCCAAGGCGCCCAGCAAGCACGCATGCGCACCAGCGCCGCCGGCAGCAACGGCCCTATCATGATGTCCAGCATGGGCGCCCTGCTGCCCGCCGCCGGCATCGCTGGCTACAAGGTCTACACCACCATCAATGGCAAATTCCATTTCGTCACCGTGCTGTTCTCCACCGAAGACGGCCGGCCATTGGCTGCGATTGAATCCGACACCATGACCGGCTTGCGCACCGCAGCCGCCACCGCCGTCGCCGCCGACTACCTAGCCAACAAGGATACCGCCACGCTATCCGTGATCGGCACCGGCGTCCAGGGCCACTCGCATGTGCCGGCCTTGCTGGCGGTGCGCAAGTTCAAGGAAATCCTGATCGCCGGCCGCAGTGGCCAGCAGCAGTTTGCCGAGCAGATCACGCAACAGACCGGCGTGCCGGCGCGCGCCGTCAGCATCGACGAGGCAGCGCAAGCGGGCGACGTGGTGGTGACCGTCACGCGTTCCGCCGAACCGCTGTTTGCCGGAGATTTGCTGAAGCCCGGCGCTTTCGTCGCCGCCGTCGGCGCCAGCAAAGGCAACCTGCGCGAACTCGACGACCGCGCGATTGTCCGCGCCAATGCGCTGGTGGTGGAATGGAAGCCGCAAGCACAGCAGGAAGCCGGCGACCTGCTGCTATGCCAGCCCGGCACTTTCGCTTGGGAGAATGTGTGGGAACTGGGACAGATTGTCGACGGCAGCAGCGGCTACCAGCGCCAACCCGACGACCTGGTGATCTACAAGGCGATCGGCGTCGGCGTCGAAGACATTGCCCTGTCCGGCCTGGTCTACCGGCGCGCATGCGAGCGCTTCGGCTGGTAACAGGGCTTATCCTTGCCCGCTTGGCGGCATCACTTGCCGCCGCCAGGCCGGCGGTCTAGAATCGGGCTCTCACTGTCGGCGGCGCTGCAAATCGCCGCCGGCAGTCAATGCACGATTACCGACGACCAGCACACATGGAATTCCACTTACTCAGCTTCATGAAGACGGTGCTCTTTGTGCTGGCGGCGCTGCTGCCGATCATGAACCCGCCCGGCGGCGCCCCGATTTTCCACTCGCTGACCATCACCGCCTCCGACGCCACCCGCAATTCACTGGCGCGCCGGGTCGCCATCAATTCCTTCCTGCTGCTGGTAGGCGGCATGTTCATCGGCACCCACGTGCTAGCCTTCTTCGGCTTGTCGCTGCCGGTAGTCAAGGTTGCCGGCGGCCTGCTGGTGGTGGCCACCTCCTGGAAAATGCTGAACTCCGACGAAATGCCGAAAGGCGAAGCGGTGCCGGAGTCGCTCTGGACCGAGGAGCTGGCGTCAAAGAAAGCGTTCTATCCGCTGGCTTTTCCGCTAACTGTGGGACCGGGTTCGATCTCAGTCGCCATCACCCTGGGCGCCGGCGTTCGCGTGCCCAACGTGCCGCTGCCGCTATCGCTGGTGGCCGCCGTAGTCGGCCTGGCGCTGGCGGCGCTGACGGTCTATCTGAGCAACCGCTTTGCCGGAGTATTGATCCGCCTGCTGGGCGATACCGGCACCACCGTGATGCAGCGTATGACCTCGTTCATCCTGCTGTGCATCGGCGTGCAAATCCTGTGGGATGGCGTCAGCGGTCTCTTGATGTTATGGCAAGCGCATTGATTTAAGCGTGGACAAAGCGAGTGCTGATGATAAGATTATTGCCTCACCAACCCACACGGAGAACACAATGCTCAAGAAAATCATGGTCATTGCAGCAATGTTTGGCATGTTTGGCGCAATATCCGCTTGCAACACGGTAGCAGGCGTGGGTAAGGATGTGCAAACCGGCGGTGAAAAGGTGCAGGATGCTGCGCAGGATGTGCAGAAGAAAATGTAATTCCGGGAGAATAGGCATGGGGCGGGCAGTGTTATCGGTCGCTCCTTGCCGGCCCCCATTTCCGTAATATCTGGTTATTAAGAATCGCTTCGCAAATCGGACTCGGACAAAAATTTCACCTCGCATTTGGCTACGCCAATCAGCGTCAGACATACACATCCAATTTTAGAGTCGTTCCAATCCCCCAGAAATGACGATCATCGAACTGCCTTTTCGAGCAACAACTGAGCAGGCTTGCCACTGGCTTGCACAGCAGACTGGCGAGCCATGGACATTGGCGCGCATGATAGAAAACGGCTTGACGCCCTACGTTTGGCTGGACTATGACGCCGACTATCCGGCGCTCTTCGGCGACGCCAACGGCGGTTATGCGGCGCCGATCTTTTTCGAAGGCGACACCAGACGGCTCGCGGCCGGGAGCGAAGATGTGCTCATCACGATCACCAAAGACGTCTATAAGATCGTGGCACAACTCAAGCCGCCAGGATTTCGCAGGGCCTTGCATGAGTTGCGTTTCCTGAAGAAGGATCTGGAGCGCATGCCAGGCAAGCTAAAGCGCGAGGCCGAAGCCAAGTCCAAACCAGTCAAGATCGAAGCGGCAATGGAGTCACAGACTGGCATCAACAAAGAGCAAGTGCTGATGGCATTTTCCAGCCTGGTGAAAATTGATTTGGCGCAGGCCCTTAGCGATGGCGGCGGCATATTCGGCGATGAAGGTGCAAGGGTTAAAGGCAACGCTAAAAGAGCAAAAAACAAGGTCGTGTGGAACCCGGTCACTTTGGCGCTGGGATTAAACGATGTGTATCGGGTGCCAATACCGCACCTGAAAAGAGCATTTAATGCGCATGATTTTTTGTACACATGGGCTACGGAATGGAATCATTCTCTGGCGCTGCTGGGGAAATAAGGCGCCGATCCACACACTTCAGGAGAACTTATGTTTGACCACGTCAAATTCGGAGTCAGCGACTATGCAGCGAGCAAAGCGTTCTTCCTCAAGGCACTCGAACCGCTCGGCGTAGCTGTTGTTTCGGAGGGGCCGCCGACGTACGGTGTCGAGCTTAGCCCAAAGGGTAAGGCTTCATTGTGCCTGCACCAAACCGAGGAAAGGCCGGCGCATCTTCACCTGGCGTTCACGGCCGAGAATCGCCAGCAAGTCGAAGCTTTCTATCGCGCGGCTCTGGAGGCAGGTGGCAAAGACAATGGTGCGCCTGGTCTGCGCCCGCACTACCACGCGAACTACTATGCAGCATTTGTCATTGGTCCGGACGGGCACAACATCGAAGTGGTTTGCCAAGAACCCGAGGCCTAACCCTTCCATCGAGGGGCGTTCAGGATTTGAATTGACACTTGATGTCGGGGCAAGTTTGAGATGCTACACTTTAAGCCTCAGTCCAACGGGCGCCACAGAAATCGGCGCCACGCCGCGTTCCGACATGCGGACACTGCGTACCTCGCTCCACGTAATACAAGCCACTTCAGGTGCAAAATCGGCCTGTATAAATGCACGCATTCCGAGCGCCCATAAAAAACCCGACTTGTCGTCGGGCTCTTTATGCTTACGATGAAGCTGCTACTCAGCAAAATTTGCTGAAATCAGGCTTGCGCCGCTCAAAAAATGCCGTAAATGCTTCCGCCGCTTCAGGTGCCTTCAGCATGGCGCCAAAATGTTCGACCTCCTGCGCCATCCGTGCTTCCACCTCAGCAGTCTGACCACCCTTCATCAACCGCTTGGTGATGCGGATAGACGCTGCCGGCAAGGCTACCAGCTTGGCCGCCTGCGCCTGCGCAAACGCCAGCAGTTCTTCCGCCGGCAAGACCTTGTTGACCAGGCCCATGGATGCAGCTTCTTCTGCCGTGAAGGCTTCGCCCAGCAGCAGCTTTTCCGCCGCGCGCTGATAGCCGGCGATCTGCGGCAGGATCAGGCTGGAGGCCGCTTCAGGGCACAAACCCAGTTGCGTGAACGGCATCGAGAAACGGGCGTTGTCGGCTGCGTACACCAGGTCGCAATGCATCAGCAGGGTGGTGCCGATGCCGACCGCGGCGCCGGCCACTGCCGCTACCATCGGCTTGCTGGCGTGGCTGATCTGCCACAGGAACTGGAACACCGGGCTGTCGGTGCCGGTCGGCCGGTTCTTCATGAAATCTTCGAGGTCGTTGCCGGCGCTGAAGATCTGCGGCTTGCCGACGAACAGGATGGCGCGTACTACGTTATCGGTCTCGGCGTCTTTCAAGGCGTCGACCATGGTCTGGTACATGGCGGCGGTGATCGCATTCTTCTTTTCGAGACGGTTGAATTCAATCGTCAGAATGCCGTTTTCCTTGCTGGTCAAAATATCCATCTGGTACTCCATTTATCACTACAACACGTTCGATAGAATAGGTCGTAAAACCACGGTCTTCCAGTTCGCCACAGGCGCGAGAACAAGGCGCATGGCGCGCAGACAGTACGCTAGTACGGCAAGCGCCATGCAACGCGGTTATCGCGCCTGTGGCGGACTGGAAGACAAAAAAGCCGTGCGAAGGATGGCTGCACGGCTTTTTTGTTTTTTACGATTGCTTATGACAATCTGCTAATTCAAACGATTACATGCGTTCGAAGATACCAGCAGCGCCCATGCCGGCACCAACGCACATGGTGACCATGCCGTACTTCTGGTTGCGGCGGCGGATGCCGTGGATCGCAGTGGCGGCGCGGATGGCGCCGGTTGCGCCCAGCGGGTGGCCCAACGCAATTGCGCCGCCCAGCGGGTTGACCTTGGATGGATCCAGGCCGAGGTCCTGGATCACTGCCAGCGCTTGCGCTGCGAATGCTTCATTCAATTCGATCCAATCCAGCTGATCCTGAGTGAGACCGGCGGCGCGCAGTGCTGCCGGGATCGCTTCCTTAGGACCGATGCCCATGATTTCCGGCGGTACGCCGCGTACTGCGAACGAGACGAAGCGGGCCAGCGGGGTCAGGTTGAATTCCTTTAGGATTTTTTCGCTGACCAGGATCAGGGCGCCGGCGCCATCCGACATTTGCGAGCTGTTGCCTGCTGTGACAGTGCCTTTGGCAGCAAACACTGCCTTCAGCTTGCCCAGCGTTTCCATGCTCGACTCGGCGCGTGCGCCTTCGTCGCGGTCGACGGTGCGGTTCTTCAGATCGATCTCGCCGGTCGCCAGGTTCGGAAAGCGCTCGATGATGTCGAAGGAAGTGGTTTCATCCTTGAACTCGCCAGCCTGCTGGCCGGCGATGGCGCGGCGGTGCGATTCCACCGAAAACGCGTCTTGCGCTTCGCGCGAAACTTTCCATTGCTGGGCGACTTTTTCCGCAGTCAGACCCATGCCGTAGGCCATGCCGACGTTTTCATCCGAGAACGCGTTCATATTGACCGATGGATGGAAACCCATCATCGGCACCATCGACATCGATTCGGCGCCGCCGGCGATCATGACATCAGCCTCGCCGACGCGGATGCGGTCGGCAGCCATGGCGATCGCGGTGATGCCGGATGCGCAGTAGCGGTTGACGGTGACGCCGCCGATGGTGTTCGGCAGGCCGGCCAGCAGCACGGCGTTACGCGCCATGTTCAAGCCTTGTGCGCCTTCCGGGAAAGAACAGCCGATGATGGCGTCCTGCACCAGCTTAGGATCCAGCCCTGGCACTTGCGCCATGGCGGATTGCATGACGCGCACCAGCAGGTCGTCCGGGCGGGTGTTCTTGAACATGCCGCGCGGCGCCTTGCCGATTGGCGTACGGGTAGCGGAAACGATATACGCTTCTTGAAGTTGTTTGCTCATTTTGATCTCCTGATCAGTTGGGGACAGAGTAATTCGCCACGCTGCGGTGGCTCTTAAACTCTGTCCCGCAAATAGTTAACTTAGTTGCGCACTGGCTTACCGGTCTGCATCATGCCCATGATCCGCTCTTGCGTCTTAGGGTTGTTCAGCAGTTCGACGAACGCTTTGCGCTCCAGGTCCAGCAACCATTGTTCATTCACGATGCTGCCTTCGTTGACTTCGCCGCCGCAAACGATGTTGGCAATCATGTGGCCCAGTTTGTAGTCATGTGCCGAGATGAAGCCGCCGTCACGCATGTTGACCAGCTGCGCCAGGATGGTGGCGATGCCGTCGCGGCCTACGACTGCGATCTGCGCCTTCAGCGGTGGACGGTAGCCAGCGTCGAACATGGCGCGTGCTTCAACCTTGGCCACATGCAGCAGCTCGTAAGCGTTGAACACGATCACATCGGTGGCTTTCAGATAACCCATGCTTTGCGCTTGCAAGGCCGACTTCGAGACATTGGCTGTCGCTGCATTCATGAAGGACGTCTTCAGGAATTGCAGGATGTCGTTGCCCTTGGCGTCGTTGGCTGCGCGTACTGCCGCTTCCTTCAGGCCGCCGCCGGCAGGGATCAGGCCAACGCCGACTTCGACCAGGCCGATGTACGATTCGATCGATGCGACGCGCTTGGCTGTGTGCAGCGCCAATTCGCAACCACCGCCCAGCGCCAGGCCGGCCACTGCAGCAACCACCGGTACGCTGGCGTACTTGAGACCCATGAAGGCTTGCTGCAATTCGGCGACCATCGGCTCGATCGCCTTGGCGCCGCCCGACATGAACAAAGGCAGCATCGATTGCAGGTCGGCGCCGGCAGAGAATGCGCCGCCTTCGGCTGCATCCGCGTGCCACAGCACCAGGCCCTTGTAGTTCTTTTCTGCTTCAGCGACGGCTTTGTTCAGGCCAGCGATAACGCCAGGTCCGATCACGTGCATCTTGGTCTTGAAGGACAGGACCAGGACGTCGTCGTTCTGGTGCCATGCGCGTACCGAGTCGTCTTCGAAGACGGTAGTGCCGGCAGTCTTGCCGTCGGCCACGCCTTCACCCAGCAACGGTGCGCGGAATACCTGGCGCTCGTAGACTGGCAAAGTGGAACGGGCAACATTGGCTTTCTTCGCTGGCGAGTAGGAACCGTCGGCAGCGTGCACGCCGGTGCGGCCGTCGAATACCCAGGCTGGCAGCGGTGCATTGCACAGCGCCTTGCCGGCGTCGATGTCTTCCTTGACCCAGCCGGCGATCTGCTTCCAGTCGGCCGATTGCCAGATTTCGAAAGGACCTACGCTCCAGCCGAAGCCCCAGCGCATGGCGAAATCGATGTCGCGCGCGTTGTCGGCGATCGACTCCATGTGGACCGCGATGTAGTGGAAGCCGTCACGGAAGATGGACCACAGGAATTGCGCTTGCGGGTTGGTCGATTCGCGCAGGGTTTTCATGCGCTTGACCGGATCCTTGTCTTTCAGGATGCGCGCCACCAGCTCGTCGGCCTTGCCGCCGCCGGTAACATACTCGCCCTTGGCGGCGTCGATGCGCAGGATGTCCTTGCCGACCTTCTTGTAGAAGCCGGCGCCGGTCTTCTGGCCCAGCGCGCCCTGCTCGACCAGTTTGGCCAGCAGCGGCGGCGTCGCGTATACGCCGTAGAAAGGATCGTCCTTCAGGGTGTCCTGCATGGTCTTGATTACATGGCCCATGGTGTCCAGGCCAACCACGTCGGCGGTACGGAAGGTACCCGACTTGGCGCGGCCCAGCTTGGCGCCGGTCAGATCATCGACGACATCGACCGACAGGCCGAATTTTTCAGCCTGGTGAGCTGTCGACAAGATGCCGAACACGCCCACGCGGTTGGCGATGAAGTTAGGGGTATCTTTAGCGCGGACCACGCCCTTGCCCAGCGTAGTCGCCAGGAAGCCTTCCAGCTGATCGAGGATCTCTGGCTTGGTGGTGGCGGTCGGGATCAGTTCCACCAGGTGCATATAGCGTGGCGGGTTGAAGAAGTGGACGCCGCAGAAGCGTGCCTTCAGTTCGGCGTCGAAACCTTCCGACAATGCGGTGATCGACAGGCCGGAGGTGTTGGAGGCAAAAATCGCGTTCGGCGCAATGTGCGGCGCGACCTTCTTGTACAGGTCATGCTTCCAGTCCATGCGTTCAGCGATGGCTTCGATGATCAGGTCGCAGCCGGCCAGCACGTCCAGGTTGTCTTCGTAGTTGGCGACTTCGATCAGCGATGCGTCATCCTTGTTGCCGAGCGGCGCAGGGCTGAGTTTCTTCAGGTTTTCGATGGCGCGCAGGACGATGCCGTTTTTCGGGCCTTCCTTGGCGGGCAGATCGAACAGCACCACCGGCACCTTGGCGTTCAGGCAGTGGGCGGCGATTTGCGCGCCCATCACGCCGGCGCCGAGGACGGCGACTTTTTTAACGATGAAATTCGACACTTGTTTCTCCTTGGTCAGTCTGTTGGGAGTGCAGGCCCGCGCTGTTCGCGCCAGGCCCGCCCTACTGCTTATTTAGAACAAATCCATTAGAACAAATCCGCGTCCAGCGCCATCAGGCTGCCCGAACCGGAACGTGCCTGACGAATCAGCATTGCGGTTTCCGGCAGCAGGCGGGCGAAGTAGAAACGTGCGGTCGCCAGCTTGGAAACGTAGAACTTGTCGCCTGAATCTTGCTTGGCCAAAGCGATCTTTGCCATTTGCGCAAAGAAGTAGGCGTACACCAGGTGGCCAACTACGCGCAGGTAAGGTACTGCTGCTGCGCCGGCTTCGTCCGGATTCTGGAAAGCCTTCATGCCGATTTCCATGGTCAGCTTGCTGACCTTGTCGCCGAGGTCGGCCAACGGCGTGATGAATTCCGACAGCGCTTCGTCGGCGCCGTTCTCTTCGATGAAAGCCTGCACCTTGGCGCCGAATTTCTTCAGCTTGGCGCCGTTGTCCATCAACACCTTGCGGCCCAGCAGATCGAGCGACTGGATGGTGTTGGTGCCTTCATAGATCATGTTGATGCGGGCATCGCGCACATACTGCTCCATGCCCCACTCGGCGATGAAACCGTGGCCGCCGTACACCTGCATGCATTCCGATGTCGCAACCCAGGCATTGTCGGTGATGAAGGCCTTGATCACTGGCGTCAGCAGGGCGACCTCATCGGCGCAGTCCTTGCGCACTTGCTCGTCCGGGTGGTTCAGTTCCTTGTCCAGCTGCAGCGCGACGTAAGAACAGAAAGCGCGTGCGCCTTCAGCATACGCTTTTGCGGTCAACAGCATGCGGCGCACGTCTGGATGGACGATGATAGGATCGGCTGGCCGGTCTGGCGCCTTGATGCCGGACAGGCTACGCATCTGGATGCGGTCCTTGGCGTACACCAGTGCGTTCTGGTAAGCCACTTCAGTCAGACCCAGGCCTTGCATGCCGACGCCGAGGCGGGCTGCGTTCATGAACACGAACATCGCGTTCAAGCCCTTGTGCGGGCCGCCGATGATCCAGCCGGTAGCGCCGTCCAGATTCATCTGGCAGGTCGAGTTGCCATGGATGCCCATTTTTTCTTCGATCGCGCCGCAGGTGATCGGATTGCGCGCACCCAGCGAGCCGTCTGCGTTCGGCAGGAACTTCGGCACCAGGAACAGGGAAATGCCCTTGGACCCTTCCGGTGCGCCTGGCAGGCGCGCCAGCACCAGATGCAGGATGTTGGCCGACATGTCGTGCTCGCCGGCGGAGATGAAAATCTTGCTGCCGGTGATGCTGTAGGAACCGTCGGCTTGCGGCTCGGCTTTCGAGCGCAGCATGCCGAGGTCGGTACCGCAATGCGATTCGGTCAGGCACATGGTGCCGGTCCATTCGCCGGACACCAGCTTAGGCAGGTACAGCGCTTGCTGCTCCGGCGTGCCGTGTGCGTGCAGGCACTCGTAGGCGCCGTGCGACAAGCCCGGGTACATGGTCCAGGCCTGGTTGGCCGAGTTCATCATTTCGTAGAACGAATTGTTGATCACCAGTGGCAGGCCTTGGCCGCCGAATTCAGGATCGCAGGCCAGCGATGGCCAGCCGGCTTCCACATACTGCTTGTAGGCTTCCTTGAAACCCTTTGGCGCAGTGACGGTGTGGGTAGCCTTGTCGTGGTGGCAGCCTTCACGGTCGCCGGAATGGTTCAGCGGGAACAATACCTGGGAGGTAAATTTACCGCCCTCTTCCAGCACTTGATTGATGATGTCGGCATCAATCTCGGCATGCTTCGGCAATTGTTTCAGTTCATCTTCTACATGCAGCAACTCGTGCATGACGAATTGCATATCCCGCAGTGGCGCGACGTATTGACCCATGGTGCTCTCCTGATGATTGACTTTATTGGATTGGTCTGGCTGCCGATTTGGCAGCGATTTTTTGATTCGTTTTTTGATTCTGCGATACCGCCTTGCCGACAGTTGCCGACGGCTGCGCGTTGCGGTAGCTGTCGATCAGGCGGTCAAAGCCTTTTTGCGCGCGCTCCACGCTGCCGGCCTTCTTGAGAAAACGGGCGTCATGGTGCAGGCCCAGGATCAGCCCGTACATTTCATACACTAGCTGGTCGGCGTCGGTATCGGCCCGCAGATGGCCGGCCTCGACCGCCTGCAAGGCGCAACGGTGCAAAGCCAGCTGCCAGGTGCGCACCATGGTCACCAGCTGTTCGCGGATTTCACCAGGCCGGTCGTCATACTCGACCGCGCCGCTGATATAGATGCAGCCCGAGGCGATTTCAATCGTCACCTGGCGGATCCAGCGCGCAAACATGCACTCCAGGCGCGGCAAGCCACGTGCTTCCTTGATGCTGGGATAGAACACTTCTTGTTCGAACTGGCGGTGGTACAGCTTGACCACTTCGATCTGCAGGTCTTCACGCGAGCCGAAATGGGCGAACACGCCAGACTTGCTCATGTTCATTTTTTCAGCCAGCAAACCGATGGTCAGGCCTTCGAGACCGTCGCGGCTGGCCAGCGTGATGGCGACATCCAGGATCGCTGCGCGCGTCATTTCGCCTTTACGCATGAATTTTGGCGGCGTGTCGGTATGTGCCACGATAGTCCTGTCTCTGCCTGGTTGGCTCTGGTTAGCTTTGGTTATGAGCGGCGCCTGCTCACTTTGGCATGATGGTTTTACTCATGCCGGCAAGAATGCGAACGCTCGTACTATTATGCACCAGAATCGAAATGTCAAACAGCGACTTAGAGGGGCAGTTCTACCGAGAGCTCCTTCGAATTTGATCGGGAGTTCATTTGCGCTGCTTGAGTCCGACGCCTGGCGTGTGCCGCAACGCCGCCAGCGCGGGGGAAACGCTCCGGGCGGTTCCACGCTACCGGGAAAACTGCACGAAAGCGATGTCAGATCGCCATTGGAAAATGGCCTCAGGATTGTAATGCCGTTCAGTTAGGGCAGAACGACATGGCGTAGGGTGGGCACTCCGTGCCCACGCAGTGCCGTGGAGATTTACGTCCCTGGGCATTCGTACCCGAGCTGCGCGCCCCGGCCCGTCCGCGTGGGCACGGAGTGCCCACCCTACGAGTTCCGCAAATAAAAATGCCGTTCAGTCTTAACTGAACGGCATTAGCCTCAGGATTGTGCTTTATCCAACAAGCGGCGGTCGCGCTTGGTGGGCCGGCCCTTGATCGCCAGGGTAGGTTCCTTGAAGAATTTCCGGTCCTCAGCGACAACGCTGCGCTTGGCGATACTTTGGGCGGTTTCCCGGTACAAGGTTTGCGCGATTGCGGCGGAACCGCGGACGTCGGCCAGCAGCAACACCTCGACTTCCCAGATGCTGGCGCCATTGTCGATCGCCAGTATCTCGCCGATCTTGAGGTTGCGCGCCGGCTTGACGCGCTCATCGTCCAGCTTCACCTTGCCGTTATCGACCGCATCGCTGGCCAGGGTACGGGTCTTGAAAAACCGCGCCGCCCACAGCCATTTGTCGATCCTGACGATTTCTACTGTTTTGCTCATGCTGTCTTGCCTATGTCCTGCTTGCGTTCAAACCGGATTGTCGATATCGATGAACTGATGCTGCAGGCCGAAGCGTTCCGCCAGGTGCCGCCCCAGCGCCTGGACGCCGTAGCGCTCGGTGGCGTGGTGCCCGGCCGCCAGGTAGGCCACGCCGCTTTCGCGCGCCAGGTGCACAGTCGGCTCGGAAATCTCGCCGCTGATGTAGACGCTGGCGCCGGCCGCGATGGCGTCGCCCAGCATGCCTTGCGCGCCGCCGGTGCACCAGGCCACGCTGGCCAGCGGTTGCGCCGGGTCGCCGATCAGCAGCGGCGCACGCTGCAGGCGGCGCTCGATGACGGCGGCGAGGTCGCCCACGGTCTGCATCTGCGGAGCGGCGGCATGGCCCAGCCAGCCCAGCTGATCGTCGCCGAAGCGGCCGTCCGGCACAAGCTCCAGCTGCTGCGCCAGCTGCACGTTGTTGCCGAATTGCGGATGGGAATCCAGCGGCAGGTGATAGGCGAACAGGTTGATATCATGCGTTAACAACAACTTCAGCCGTTTATGCTTGCTGCCGATGACGCGCGCATCTTCGCCGCGCCAGAAATAACCATGGTGCACCAGGATTGCATCGGCGCCGGCCTCCACTGCCGCTTCCAGCAAAGCCTGGCTGGCGGTGACGCCGCTCACCAGGCGCCTAATTTCCGCGCGTCCTTCCACCTGCAAGCCATTTGGGCAATAATCACGGAACTGTATAATGTTTAATGCTTCGGCAAGATACTTCGCCATTTCGGTGCGGCTTAACGATTTCTGATTCACGATTTTTGACCCTCTTCTAAGACTCCACTATGCGACGTTTCTGGCTGTTATTTGCACAAACCGTGACCGTCGGTTTAGCGATCCTGTTCATTGTAACGACCTTGAAGCCGGATTGGCTAACCGGGTCGCTGACCAGCTCGCGCCTGCATATCGCCGCCTCCAAGGTGCCGCTGCAGGAAGCGGCGCCGGGCACGCTGGCGCCGAGCTCGTACCGCCAGGCTTCGCAGCGGGCGATGCCGTCGGTGGTGAATATCTTCACCAGCAAGGAAGCCAAGGCAACCAGTCCGGAAGTGCTGGAAGACCCGCTGCTGCGCAAATTCTTCGGCGACCGCGGCGACGATTCGGAGGACAAGCAATCCAGCCTGGGTTCCGGCGTCATCGTCAGTGCGCAAGGCTATATCCTGACCAATAACCACGTGGTCGAATCGGCCGATGAAATCGAAGTGGCGCTGGCCGACGGCCGCACCACTACCGCCAAGGTAGTCGGCACCGATCCGGAAACCGACCTGGCGGTGATCAAGATTGAGCTGCCGAACCTGCCGGCAATCACGCTGGGCCGGGCAGACGAAGCCAGTGTCGGCGACGTCGTGCTGGCGATCGGCAATCCGTTCGGCGTCGGCCAGACCGTCACCATGGGGATTATTTCAGCACTCGGCCGCAGTCATCTCGGCATCAACCAGTTTGAAAATTTCATCCAGACCGACGCCGCCATCAATCCCGGCAATTCGGGCGGCGCCTTGATCGACACCAACGGCAACCTGCTGGGCATTAACACTGCTATCTATTCGCGCACCGGCGGCTCGCTCGGGATCGGTTTTGCGGTGCCGATGACGACCGCCAAGACCGTGATGGAATCGATCATCAACACCGGCCACATGGTGCGCGGCTATATCGGCGTCGAACCGCAGGACATCACACCGGAACTGGCGGAAAGCTTCGGCCTGACGCGCAAGACCGGCGCCATCATTGCCGGCGTCATCAAGAGCGGCCCGGCCGACAAGGCCGGCCTGAAGCCGGGCGACATCCTGGTGGCGATCGAAGGCAAGCCGATCACCGACAGCACCGACATGACCAACCTGATCGCCCAGCTGCAACCCGGCAGCAAGGCCAAGCTGACCGTGCTGCGCAAGACCCAGGAAAGCACGGTGGAAGCCATCATCGGCAAGCGGCCGCCGATGAAGCGCGAAGCCGAGTAATCGAATCAATCGAATCACACTGGCCCGGGCCAAACGCCCAGGCCAGCTTTCATTCCATGGTCTCAAGCTCGTCCTGAGCGACTTTCTCCGCCACCGGCTGCGGCGCTGCCCGCAGCAATACGGCGCCCAGCACCGCCGCCGCTCCGGCAAATATCGCCCCGCCCAGAAACGCCAGCTGATAGCCGCCATTGAGCGCCGCCTGCGCTGCCACGCCGGCCTTCAGCAAGCCGTCGCTGCGCGCGTCCGCCAAACTGGCCAGCAGCGCCAGGCCAAGCGCCCCACCCATCATGAAAGATGTATTGACGACGCCGGAAGCCAGCCCGGATTCGCTGGTCGCCACTTCGCTCATCGCCGCCAGCAGCATCGGATTAAACGCTACCCCAGCGCCCAGTCCAAGCAGCAGCATGCCCGGCAGCACATCCAGCAGGAAACTGCCATCCACCGGCGCCCGCGCAAAGAGGGCCAGGCCGACAGCCGCCACCAGCAGGCCGGTGGCCAACGGCAGGCGAATGCCGAAATGCATGACCAGCTTGGCGGACAGGCCGAGCGAAAAAACCGCCATGATCAGGTTGGCCGGCAAGAACGCCAGGCCGACCTGCAGCGGCCGGTAACCCAGCACCCGCTGCAGGTACAGTGCGGAAATAAAAAACCAGGCGAACATCGCTGCCGCCCACATCACGCCGACGATATTCGCGACCACCACGCTGCGCAGGCGGAACAGGGCCAGCGGCACCAGCGGCGCCTTGACCCGCGCTTCGATGGCGAGGAACAGGATCAGCAGCGCGACCGCCGCCAGCAGCATGACGATGGTCTGGGTCGAATCCCAGCCGGCCTGGTTGCCGTTGACGATCGCATACACGGCGAGCATCAACGCAACGGTGATGCTGGCAGCGCCGGCCACATCCAGCTTGTGATGGCTGGCGGCGCCGCTGCCGCGCGGCAGCAGGCCGGCGCACAGTGCATAGACGGCGATCCCGATAGGAAGGTTGACCAGGAAAATCCAGTGCCAGCTGAGGGCGCTGGTCAACAGCCCGCCCAGCAGCACGCCGATGCTGCCGCCGCCGGCGCAGACAAAGCCGTACACGCCCATGGCCCTGGCGCGCTCGCCCGGCTCGGTGAACAGGTTCATGATCAGCGACAGCGAGACCGCCGACACCACGGCGCCGCCCAGGCCCTGCACCGCCCGCGCGCACACCAGCAGCACTTGCGAGTTGGCCAGTCCGCAGGCCAGCGAGGCCAGCGTGAACAAGGTGATCCCGAGCAGGAACATGCGTCGCTGGCCGTACAGGTCGCCCAGCCGTCCGCCCAGCAGCAGAAAGCCGCCGAAGGTCAGCATGTAGGCGTTCACTACCCACACCAGCGAGGTTTCGGAAAATTTGAGATCGGCGGCGATCGAGGGCAAGGCGACGTTGACGATCGTGGTGTCAAGCACGATCATCAGCACGCCAAGACAGAGCACTATCAGGGCCGACCAGCGCTTGCGCTCGTCAATACCATGCGTCATGAGAGAGTCTCCTGTGAAGCGCGCCAAGCTAGGGCCTGTTGACCTAATGGCGCGCGATTTTTTGAAAATACTAGCACGGCCATCGAATATCGGATCTGGTGCGATAATTACCGATTCGCCATGTCCGTACCCGCGACCACGCCACCCAATAGGCTTTCATAAAAATAATCGCATAAAGGAAAACTGCAATGCATGTCCGCGACCTGACCCAATATCTTGCCGAACTTTCTGAAAACAACAACCGGGCCTGGTTCGTCATGAACAAGCCGCGCTACGATATCCTGCGCGCGGAATTCCTGGAGCTGGTGACGCGCCTGATCGCCGAGGTCAGCAAATTCGACCCCTCGATTGCCGGCTGCAATCCGAAGAAGGCGCTGTTCCGCATCAACCGCGACATGCGTTTTTCGCATGACAAGAGTCCGTACAAGACCTACTTCTCGGCGTCCATCATCGCCAGCGGCTTGAAGAAACCGAGCCAGGGCGGCGGTCCGTCCTACTATTTTCACATAGATGCCAGCGGCACGCTGCTGGTGGCCGGCGGCGAGTACATGCCGCCCGCCGATCGCTTGCGGGCGATCCGCAACCAGGTGGTGGCGGATGCCGGCGGTTTTGGCAAGCTGCTGAAGAACAAGAAGCTGATGGCGACTTACGGCACCCTGCAATCCGAGGGTAAACTGATCCGCCCACCCAAGGGCTTCGATGCCGATGCGCCGCACATTGAATATCTCAAGCTGAAGAATTTCATCGTCTGGAAGGAACAGCCGATCAAGAAGATGCTGTCAGACGCGTTGGAGAAGGAGCTGCTGAACGGCTTCAAGGATGCCTATCCGCTGGTCAGCTGGCTGCGGCAAATCAAGACGCCGATTGCCGATTAAGCTGGTGCACGAGAGCGGCGATGAGCCGCTCCGCTTATTTGTTATGTCAGACGGTCTCTTCCGAATCGACCGGCGCCTGCGTCGCCTTGACGAACAAAGGCGCCACCAGCAAGCCAATCTCGTACAACAGACACAGCGGCACGGCCAGCAGCATCTGGCTCATGATATCCGGCGGCGTCACGATGGCAGCCACCACGAAAGCACCCACGATCACGTAGGGCCGGATAGCTTTCAGCTTTTCCAGCGACACCAGGCCCATGCGCACCAGCACGATCACCACGATCGGCACCTCAAAGGTCACGCCGAAGGCGATGAACATGGTCATCACGAAATCGAAGTAGTTGTCGATGTCCGGCGTCACCGAAATCGAGGCCGGGGCCACCTTGTTGATGAAATGGAAAATCACCCCGAACACCAGGTAATAACAGAAGGCCACGCCGGTGATGAACAGGATCGAAGACGACACCACCAGCGGCGCGATCAGTTTCTTTTCGTGGGCGTACAAACCCGGCGCGATGAAGGCCCACAGCTGGTACAGCACCCAAGGCAGGGCAATGACGAAGGCGACCAGCAAGGTCACCTTGACCGGAATCAGGAATGGCGTGATGACGCCGGTGGCAATCATCTTGCTGCCGTGCGGTAGCGCGTTCAGCATAGGCGCCGCCAGGAAGTCGTAGATGTTCGCCGACCACGGCATCAGGCACAGGAAGATCACGATGATCGCGATCGATGCCTTCATGATGCGATTGCGCAATTCCACCAGGTGTGAAATGAACGTCTCTTCGACGCCGCTGGTTTTGTCGAAACCGCTGGGTTTCTGTTCTTCAGTCATGGGGACGGGTAATGTGCGAACAAGCTATTGTGCTGGGCGTCGACCGTAAGTGCATAAGGTAGACGCTTGCAATCATGAAAAAAATGAGCCGGAAGACTTGCCCTGGCTGGCCGGACGATATTTCGCCACGCGGGCGGCGCCGGACAGCACGCGCGATTTCTGGCCGCTTTGCTGCTTGTACCAGGCCGGGACGGCGCTGCTGCGCGCCAGCTTTTTCTTGCGAAAACTCTTGGCCTTGATCGCCAGCTGTTCCACCTTGTAGGTTTCCGGCGTCATGCTGGCGCTATCGTCCCAGGCGGCATGGACGTATTTGTTGGCGTCGGACATGCTGCTGGCAATGCTCTGTTCGATATCGCTGGCGGCTTCCTGCACGTCCTGCTGCATCTTGCGCAGCTCTTCCAGCTCGATTTCGCGGCTGACTTCCGATTTCACTTCGTTGATATAGCGCTGCGCGCGGCCGAACAGCGAGCCGGCCATGCGGGCGACGGTCGGCAGCTTTTCAGGGCCGACCACGACCAGAGCGACAACGCCGATCAGAGCAAGTTTAGTGAGGCCAATATCAATCATGGGGAGGAGCGGCAAGCATCAGGCCGGGCCGGCAGCATGGATTTGCGCTGGCGGCGGCCATGACTCAGTTGCCGGACTTGTCCTTTTCTTTGGCTGCCACATCAATCGTTTGTTTGTCAGCGGCGGCTTTTTCTTCCTCGCCCTTGACGCCATCCTTGAAGCCCTTGACGGCCTTGCCGAGGTCGGAGCCCATGTTGCCGATTTTTTTGGTGCCAAATACCAACATCACGATAACCAGCACGATCAACCAGTGCCAAATACTGAACGAACCCATTTTTTTCTCCTTGCCGGACATCCTGTGCCCGGACTTGCTAAGTCAAAGTAACCGTCTATTCCTTACAAACCCGGTAGCATTTTTCGCCAACGCCAACCTGGCTTAGCGCTGCCCGCGCCACGGCTTAGGTCCGCCGATGACGTGCATATGCAAATGGTACACCTCTTGGCCGCCCTCCGGTCCGGTGTTGAACAGGGTCTTGAAACCGCCGCTGGCATGGCCTTGCTCATCGAGCTGGTAGCCACAACCTTGCTCTTTTGCGAGACGCGGCGCCAGGAGCGCCATTTTACCCAGCAAAGCGGCGTGCTGCTCACCGCAATCGGCAAGCGTCGCGATATGTTGCTTCGGCACAATAAGAAAATGGATGGGCGCCGCCGGATTGATGTCGTTGAAGGCGACCAGGTCATCGTCTTCATAGATCAGCTTGGACGGGATCTGCTTGGCCGCGATTTTGCAAAAAATACAATTTTCCAAATTATCTCCAGATATCAAACAGCCGAAAGGAATCAGGATGCTATAACAAAGCGGCCTTGCGCGGGCCTCAATTCTTACCTGTATCGGATTCCTGCTGTTCGTGCTCGCTCAGCTTGCGGCTGGCTTTTTCGTCGATCCCGGATAAACCCTCGCGCCGCGCCAGTTCCTGCAGCACATCTTGCGGCGTCAGGTTGAATTGCGCCAGCATGATCATCGAATGGAACCACAGGTCGGCGCATTCATACAGGACATGCGAAACGTCGCCGTCGACGCGCGCATCCTTGGCGGCCATCACGGTTTCCGTGGCTTCCTCGCCGATCTTCTTCAGGATCGCATCGTCGCCCTTGGCGAACAAGCGCGCCACATAGGACGTGGCCGGATCGCCGCCGTTGGCTGGCTTGCGCGACTCGATGACGGCGGCCAGGCGCTGTAAGGTATCACTCATGGTTGCTTCAAATCCGCTCTGTTGACGATATGCCTTCATTCCCGCGCATGCCGGAATCCAACTTGATGACCGTAAAATGGGTCCCCGTGTTCGCGGGGACGACGCTAGCCATCGCCAGGTTAAATGCTTGCACGGGATCCGCCATTATTTATAAATCTCG
Organism: Collimonas sp. PA-H2; assembly: GCF_002564105.1. Taxonomy (NCBI): domain Bacteria; kingdom Pseudomonadati; phylum Pseudomonadota; class Betaproteobacteria; order Burkholderiales; family Oxalobacteraceae; genus Collimonas; species Collimonas sp. PA-H2. The sequence goes on along the minus strand of NZ_PDBX01000001.1, from coordinate 3,017,001 downwards.
TCCGGTTCTTTCAACACCGGCTCGACCGCTTCCCAGCTCTTGCTGTCGCTTTCATACTTCTGGAAGAAGCAGGAATGGCGGCCGGTATGGCAAGCGATGTCGCCGGCCTGGGTCACTTTCAGCAACACCACGTCTTCGTCGCAATCGAGACGGATTTCATGCACTTTCTGCACGTGGCCGGACTCTTCGCCCTTGTGCCAGAGTTTCTTGCGCGAGCGGCTCCAGTAGACTGCCTCGCCCAACGCCACCGTCTTCGCCAGGGCGTCACGGTTCATCCAGGCGAACATCAGGACATCGTTCGAACCCAGCTCCTGGGCAATCACCGGCACCAGGCCGTGTTCATCCCATCTGACCTTGTTTAACCAACTCACGCTGCTCATGCTAGCCTCATAGGGATCTGCTGTGCCGCCATGAACTGCTTGGCTTCCTGCACAGTGTGTTGACCATAGTGGAAAATGCTCGCCGCCAGCACCGCATCGGCGCGGCCGATCTTGATGCCGTCAGCCAGGTCCTGCAAGCCGCCGACGCCGCCGGAGGCAATCACCGGTATCGTCACGGCATTCGACACGCTGCTGGTCAAGGCCAGGTCGAAACCAACCTTGGTGCCGTCGCGGTCCATGCTGGTCAGCAGGATTTCGCCGGCTCCCAGCTGTTCCATCTTTTGCGCCCATTCGATCGCATCCAGGCCGGTCGCCTTGCGGCCGCCGTGGGTGAATACTTCCCACTTGCCCGGCGCGACCTGCTTGGCGTCGATGGCGACCACGATGCATTGCGAACCGTACTTGGCGGCGGCGTCCGCCACCAGCTGCGGATTGGTCACCGCGGAAGTATTGATGCCGACCTTGTCGGCGCCGGCGTTCAGCAGACGGCGCACATCTTCCACCACGCGCACGCCGCCGCCTACCGTCAGCGGAATGAATACCTGCGACGCCACCGCTTCGATGATCGGCAGGATCAGGTCGCGGTTGTCTGACGACGCGGTGATGTCGAGGAAGGTCAGTTCATCAGCGCCCTGCTCGTCGTAGCGGCGGGCGATCTCGACCGGATCGCCGGCGTCGCGCAGCTCCAGGAAATTGACGCCCTTGACGACGCGGCCATTGGTCACGTCGAGGCAGGGGATGATGCGTTTGGCAAGAGTCATGACTTGTCAGCTGCGGGCTGCTCCGATAAATCTTCGTCTTCGAGGCCGTCGCTCAAGACATCGCTCAGCTCGTCGGCGCGCTCCTGCGCCGAACGCAGGTCGAGCGTGCCTTCGTAGATCGAACGGCCGCAGATCACCGCCTCGATGCCTTCGTCCTGCACCGCGCACAATGCTTCCACATCGTGGACGTTGTGGACGCCGCCGGAGGCGATCACCGGAATCGTCATGCTTTGCGCCAGCTTGACGGTGGCTTCGATGTTGACGCCGCCCATCATGCCGTCGCGGCCGATGTCGGTGTAGACGATGGAAGCGCAGCCGTAGTCTTCGAACTTCTTGGCGAGATCGATCACTTCGTGGCCGGACAGCTTGCTCCAGCCGTCGGTGGCGACCTTGCCGTCCTTGGCGTCCAGGCCGACGATGATCTGGCCCGGAAACGCGCTGCAGGCATCATGCAGGAAACCGGGATTCTTGACCGCGGCGGTGCCGATGATGATGTAGCTGAGGCCGTCGTCGAGGTAGCGTTCGATGGTGTCGAGGTCGCGGATGCCGCCGCCCAGCTGCACCGGGATTTCTTCGACGCCGTTGAGCAGGGCGAATTCACGCACCGCCTTGATGATGGCCTTGACCGCCGGTTCGTTCTTCGGCTTGCCGGCAAAAGCGCCATTCAAGTCCACCAGGTGCAGGCGGCGGGCGCCTTGCATCAGCCAATGGCGGGCCATCTCGCCCGGATCTTCGGAAAATACAGTGGCTTGGTCCATATCGCCTTGTTTCAGGCGTACGCAGTGACCGTCTTTGAGGTCGATGGCAGGTATCAGCAGCATGGCTACGTTAATTGGTTAAGTTCAGTTAAAAATCTGGTTTGAGTCATTGTGGACGGAGCCGCACTATCTAGTCAGTTGGGGACAGAGTCGCACGGATAGTGTAATTCGCCACGCTTCGGTGGCTCTTAAACCCTACCCGGGCAGCTCTGTCCCACAATCATTAAATTTGCCATTCCACAAAGTTCTTGTACAACTGCAAACCGGCGGCGGCGCTCTTCTCCGGATGGAACTGTGTAGCGAAAATATTATCACGGCCGACGGCGCAGCTGAATGCGGCGCCATAAACGGTCTCGCCGAAGGTATGTTCGGCCAGCGCCGGCGCAGCGTAGTAACTATGCACGAAATAAAAATAGTCGTCGTCGGCAATGCCGTTCCAGAGCGGATGAGACTGCGACTGGCGCACCCGGTTCCAGCCCATCTGCGGCACTTTGAAACGCGAGCCGTCATCTTGCAGCTGGCCGTCGAGCTGGAAGCGCACCACCTTCCCCGGCAACAGGCCGAGGCCGTTGGTAGGGCCTTCCTCGCTGCTGTCGAACAGCATCTGTTCGCCCACGCAGACGCCCAGCAAAGGCTTGTTGCGTGAAGCTTCCAGCACGGCCTCCTGCACGCCCGACTCGCGCAGACAGCGCATGCAGTCCGGCATCGCGCCCTGGCCCGGCAACACTAGCCGGTCGGCAGCCTGGATATCGGCGATGACGCCGGAGATACGGACATCGGCTTCCGGCGCCACTTGGCGCAGGGCCTGCGCCACCGAGCGCAGGTTGCCCATGCCATAGTCAACCACAACGATTTTGTTCATGATAAAAATTCAAGTCTTGAGAAACAAACCTGGTGCGCATCCGCGTTGCGAGATCTGCCGGTATAAGGTCAAAGTCAGAGCCAAGACCGGCGCAACGATTTGCCAGAACGACCGCACAGGACGAAAGCGCTGCTTTAGTGATTACATTAGTCGTCGAACAACTACTGATCGCTACAGACTACCCTTGGTCGAAGGAATCGTCCCGGCGGAACGCGCGTCCAGTTCGGTGGCCATACGCAGTGCGCGGCCAAACGCCTTGAAGACGGTTTCGCATTGATGGTGGGCATTCTCGCCGCGCAGGTTGTCGATATGCAAAGACACCAGGGCGTGGTTGACGAAGCCCTGGAAAAATTCGTGGGTCAGGTCGACGTCGAAGCCGCCTATCATGGCGCGCTTGAACGGTACGTGGAATTCGAGTCCGGGACGGCCGGAAAAATCGATGACAACGCGCGACAAGGCTTCATCCAGCGGCACGTAGGCATGGCCGTAGCGGCGGATGCCCTTCTTGTCGCCGATCGCCTTGGCGAATGCTTGCCCCAAGGTAATGCCGACGTCTTCCACCGTGTGGTGGGCGTCGATATGCAAGTCGCCGTTGGCTTCGATATCCAGGTCGATCAGGCCATGCCGTGCAATCTGGTCCAGCATATGGTCCAGGAAGGGCACGCCGGTATTCAGTTTTTGCTGGCCGCTGCCATCCAGATTGATGGAGACGCGGATTTGCGTCTCGTTGGTGTTGCGGGTGATCGATGCTGTTCGAGGCGTAGACATGTTGAGCTTGAGACCAATTTACGATGTGGTGACGCACACGGCGCCATGGAGGTAATGCTAAATAGTACAGCTTCTCCGTTATTGAAGCTTGCTTGGCGCGCCTTTTGAGTCGCGCCATCATTTTACCGGCTTTTTCCGGCTTTCCTGCTAAGAGACGTCTTGATAGTCTTTATCAGCGTTGCTTTTCGCCGAATCTCAGGCCAGCGCCCGCTCATCAGGTTTCTTGCCGGTAGGGTGGGCCAGTCTTTCTGCCCACGCGTTACCTGGAATCAACGTGGGCACTCGTACCCACCCTACGCCAGCGCTTTCTTATCTGGCTTCTTGCTATCCAATTGCGCCAGGCGCCGTTCGATCAAGGCGCAGTACTCGGGATTAAGCTCGAAACCAACGAAATTGCGGCCGCAGCGGCGCGCCGCCACCGCCGTGGTGCCGCTGCCCATGAAGGGATCCAGCACCACCCCGCCCGGCGGGCAGGATGCCTTGACCATGCGCTCGACGATTTCCAGCGGCTTCTGGGTCGGATGATCGGCACGTTCGCGATGTTCGCGATGCAGGCGCGAAACGCTCCAGACATCTTTCGGGTTGTAGCCCAGTTCCAGCCATTTGGCGCCGACAAAGATCGAGCGCGAACGGGCTTTCTTGGTTTCGGCGTCGTAGGGAATACGGATGGCGTCGAGGTCGAAGTGATAGTCCTTGGCGCGGGCAAAGAAACCTATCGTGTCGTGCACCGAAGAAAAACGCCGCGTGCCGCCGCCCATCGACGGCACCCGCCGGTCCCAGACGATTTCATTGATCATGGTCATGCGCTGCTTCAGCATGACAAATATTTCCGGCGAAAAACGCCAGGTCAGGAAGATGTACAGGCTGCCGTTCGGCTTTAGCTTCGGCAATGCGGCGTCTATCCATTCTTCGGTCCAGCGCAGGTAGGCGGCGGTATCGAGCTTGTCGGAATCGTTGCCGTAATCCTTGCCCAGGCCATACGGCGGATCGGCCAGCAGCAAGTCGACCGAACCGTCGGGAATGCGCTGCAGGCCTTGCATCGCATCTTCGCCGAAGACGCGGTTGAGCCAGTCGCCGCCGGCAGCCGTCACGCTGGACACACTGAGCGCGCCGCAGCGAGCCTCATCATTGCTTGCCATCTTCCAGGCGATATTCCGCCGAGCGCGCATGCGCCTGCAAACCTTCGCCGTAAGCCAGTTCCGCAGCCACCTTGCCCAGGGTCTGGGCGCCGGCTTCGCTGATGTTGATCATGCTGGAACGCTTCTGGAAATCGTAGACCCCCAGCGGCGACGAAAAGCGCGCGGTGCGCGAGGTCGGCAGCACGTGGTTCGGACCGGCGCAATAGTCGCCCAGGGCTTCCGAAGAAAAGCGGCCCAGGAACATGGCGCCGGCATGGCGGATGCGGTCGGCCCAGTGCTGCGGATTCTCGGTCGAGATTTCCAGATGTTCGGCGGCGATATGGTTGGCGATTTCGCAGGCTTGCTCAAGGTCGCGCACCTTGATCAGGGCGCCGCGGTCAGTCAGCGAAGTGCGGATCACCTCATGCCGCGGCATCAGCGCCAGCTGGCGATTGATGCTGGCTTCCACCGCGGCGATATAGTCAGCGTCGGGGCACAGCAGGATCGACTGCGCCAGCTCGTCATGCTCAGCCTGCGAAAACAGGTCCATCGCTACCCAGTCGGGATCGGTAGTACCGTCGCAGATCACCAGGATTTCCGACGGCCCGGCGATCATGTCGATGCCGACCGTACCGAACACGCGGCGCTTGGCGGCCGCCACATAGGCGTTGCCGGGACCGACGATCTTGTCGACTTGCGGGATGGAGCCTGTGCCGTAGGCCAGCGCCGCCACCGCTTGCGCGCCGCCGATGGTGAATACGCGGTCGACGCCAGCGATGGCCGCGGCGGCCAGCACCAGCGGATTCTTGACGCCGTCCGGGGTCGGCACCACCATGATGATTTCCTGCACGCCGGCGACCTTGGCCGGGATCGCGTTCATCAGCACAGAAGAAGGATAAGCGGCCTTGCCGCCGGGGACGTAGATGCCGACGCGGTCCAGCGGCGTCACTTTCTGCCCGAGCACGGTGCCGTCGGCTTCGGTATAGCTGAAGCCGTCCGAACCGCATTCCACCTTTTGCCGCTGGTGATAGGCGCGCACGCGGTCGGCGGCGGTCTGCAAGGCGCTGCGGCGCTGCGGCGACAACTGCGCCAAGGCATCCTGCAATTCCTGCTGGCCGATTTCCAGCACGCCGACGCTGCTGGCGCTGAGGCGGTCGAAACGGTTGGTGTATTCCAGCACGGCGGCGTCGCCGCGCGCCTTGACGTCGGCCAGAATGCGCGCCGCAGCCTGGTCGATGGCTTCATCTTCGCCGGCTTCGAAGGCCAGCACGGCGTTCAGTTGCGCCTGGAAATCCGGCTGTGCCGCATCGAGTTTTCTGATTGCTATGCTCATGTTGCTGCTTCCAGTTTGCCGCTTATGGGCTTTAATTGGGCATTATTTGATTGACGCCCGTTCGAATGCATCCAGGATAGGCTGCAGCCGCTCGCGCTTCAGTTTCAGAGCGGCCTGGTTGACCACCAGGCGCGATGAAATGTCCATGATGTGTTCGACTTCCACCAGGTTGTTGGCACGCAGGGTGCCGCCGGTGCTGACCAGGTCGACGATGGCATCGGCCAGCCCGACCAGCGGCGCCAGCTCCATCGAGCCATACAGCTTGATCAGATCGACGTGCATGCCCTTGGCGGCAAAATGCTCGCGCGCGGTCAGCAGGTATTTGGTGGCCACGCGCAAACGGGCGCCCTGGCGGATCGCGCTGGCGTAGTCGAAACCGGCCGAGACCGCGACCGACATGCGGCACTTGGCGATTTCCAGGTCGATCGGCTGGTACAAGCCTTCGCCGCCATGTTCCAGCAGCACATCCTTGCCGGCCACGCCGAAATCGGCGGCGCCGTATTGCACATAGGTCGGCACGTCGGAAGCGCGCACGATGATCACATTGACCAGCGGATCGGTGGTCGGCAGGATCAGCTTGCGCGAGGCTTCCGGATCTTCAGTGACCTCGATGCCGGCCGCCTTCAGCAATGGCAGAGTCTCTTCAAAGATGCGGCCCTTGGACAGGGCCAGGGTCAGCTTCTGGCTCATTTGATTCTTTCGATATTGGCGCCGACGGCAGACAGCTTGCGCTCCATCTGGTCGTAGCCGCGATCGAGGTGATACACGCGCTCGATCATGGTTTCGCCCTGCGCCACCAGGCCGGAGATCACCAGCGAAGCCGAAGCACGCAGGTCGGTCGCCATCACCGGCGCGCCGACCAGATGATCGACGCCCTTGATGATGGCGGTATTGCCCTGCACATCGATGGCGGCGCCGAGGCGGTTCATTTCCTGCACGTGCATGAAACGGTTTTCAAAAATGGTTTCAGTGACATGGCTGGTGCCGTCGGCGATGCTGTTCAGGGACATGAACTGGGCTTGCATATCGGTCGGAAAACCAGGGTATTCGGTGGTGCGGAAGCTGACTGCCTTCGGCCGTGCCGCCATCTGCACGCGGATCCAGTCTTCGCCGGAAGTCAGGATCACGCCGGCTTCGCGCAGCTTGTCGAGCACCGCGTCGAGGATGTGGCTGCGGGTGTTTTTCAGCATGACGTCGCCGCCGGTGGCCGCCACTGCGCACAGGAAGGTGCCGGTTTCGATACGGTCGGCGATCACCGAATGCTCGGCGCCGTGCAGCTTGTCGACGCCCTGGATCACCAGGCGGTCGGTGCCGATGCCGTCGATCTTCGCGCCCATCGCCACCAGCAGGTTGGCCAGGTCGCTGACTTCCGGTTCGCGCGCAGCGTTTTCCAGCACGGTTTCGCCATCCGCCAAAGTCGCGGCCATCAGCAGGTTTTCGGTGCCGGTGACGGTAATCATGTCGGTCACCACGCGGGTGCCCTTCAGTTTTTTGGCTTTGGCGTGGATGTAGCCGGCTTCGATCGAAATCTCGGCGCCCATTGCCTGCAAGCCCTTGATGTGCTGGTCGACCGGACGCGAACCGATGCCGCAGCCGCCCGGCAACGACACCCGTGCTTCGCCGAAGCGCGCCAGCAGCGGGCCCAGCACCAGGATCGATGCGCGCATGGTTTTCACCATTTCGTAGGGTGCTTCCAGCTTGCTGATGGCGTCGCCCTGCAAGGTCACGAAATGACCGTCCTGCGTTGCTTTCAGGCCCATCTGGCGCAGCAGTTTGAGGATGGTCGAGACATCGTGCAGGTTCGGCACGTTGCTGAGCTGCAGCTGGTCGGAAGTCAGCAGACCGGCGCACAAGATAGGCAGCGCCGCATTTTTTGCGCCGGAAATAGTGATTTCACCGGAAAGGCGGTTGCCGCCTTGTATCAATAATTTATCCATTATTACTTCTCTCTCTGCTACACGTTATGCCTGGCCATCCGGACCAGAAATGTTCATCGGGCTGCGCCGGCGATGACAAGCCGGCGCACAATTAGTCGGTCAATTAAGCGGTAAATTATGTGGCAAACTCTTCGGGCGTCAGGGTCTTCATCGACAGCGCATGGATCTCTTCGCGCATGCGGTCGCCCAGCGTCGCGTAGACGATCTGGTGGCGCTGTATCGGACGCTTGCCGGCAAACGCTGCCGACACGATCACCGCCTTGAAATGCTGGCCGTCGCCCTCGACTTCGAGGTGCGAGCACTCAAGGCCGGCGGCGATGTAACTTTTAACGAGATCGGGTGTAGGGAACATGATATTTTCTTACCGGTTAACTGTACGAACTGAATGTAATTGTAATGATCTGGTTTAGTGGCGCAGCTTGTAGCCGCGTCTCAGCATCTGCACCGCCAGGGTCGACAGCAGCGCCAGAGCGATGCAGATGATCGCCAGGCTGATCAGCGGATTGACGTCGGACTGGCCGAAGAAGCCGTAGCGGAAGCCGTCGATCATGTAGAAGAACGGATTCAGGTGCGACACGGCTTGCCAGAACGGCGGCAACGACTTGATCGAATAAAACACGCCGGCCAGGAAGGTCAGCGGCATGATCAGGAAGTTCTGAAACACCGCCAGCTGATCGAACTTGTCGGCCCAGATGCCGGCGATCAAACCCATGGTGCCGAGCAACGCCGCGCCAAGGAAGGCGAAAATCACGATCCACCACGGCGCCACGAAGGACAGATTGCCGAACCATGCAGTGATCACGAACACGCCGAAACCAACCGCCAGGCCACGCACCACGGCCGCCAGCACATAGCCGCCATACAGCTCCCAATGCGACAGTGGCGGCAACAGGACAAACACCAGATTGCCGGTCATTTTCGACTGTGTCAACGATGACGAGGTATTGGCGAAGGCATTTTGCAACACGCTCATCATCACCAGGCCGGGGATCAGGAAAGCAGTGTACTGCACGCCCGGATAGACTTCGACATGGTCTTTCAGCGTGTGGCCGAAAATCAGCAGGTACAGCATGGCGGTCAGGATAGGCGCGCCTATGGTCTGCGTCGCGACTTTCCAGAAGCGCAGCACTTCCTTGTAAAACAGCGTTTGAAAACCGACCATCATTTGCCACCGCCTGCACTGTATTCGTCAGCGTAGACATTGAAGCCGTTGGCGCTGACCTTGCTATCCATGATCTGCAGGAACACGTCTTCCAGATCGGCTTGTTGCAGCTGCATGTCTTCAATCACCGCGCCGGACTGCCGCAAAGAGGCCAGGATCGGTTCGACGTCGGCATAGTGGTTGACGCGCAGGGCGAACTTGCCGCCGTCCGCATGCAGCACCAGATGCTGCAAGGGCGCCGGCAGGCTGCCGCCAGACAGTTGCACGATCAGTTGCGAACCGGCGATGCGCTTGATCAGCGCCGAGGTGGTGTCGAGCGCGACCACCTGCCCCAGCTTGAGCATGGCGATGCGGTTGCACTGTTCCTGCGCTTCTTCCAGGTAATGCGTGGTCAGGACCACGGTATGGCCTTCGCGGTTCAGGCGCGAAATGAAGCGCCACAAGGTCTGGCGCAGTTCGACGTCGACGCCGGCGGTCGGCTCATCCAGTACGATCACGGGCGGCTTGTGCACCAGCGCCTGCGCCACCAGCACGCGCCGCTTCATGCCGCCGGAGAGGGCGCGCATATTGGTGTCGGCCTTGTTGGTGAGATCAAGGTTTTCCATCACCTCGTCGATCCATTTGTCATTGTTCTTCAAGCCATAGTAGCCGGATTGCATGCGCAGGGTTTCCCGCACCGTGAAGAACGGATCGAACACCAGCTCCTGCGGCACCACGCCGAGATTGCGGCGCGCGGCGCGGTAGTCGCTGACGACATCGTGGCCGTGGATGGTGACATTGCCGGAATCGGGACGATTCAAGCCGGCAATGATGGAAATCAAGGTAGTCTTGCCGGCGCCGTTGGGGCCTAGCAAGCCAAAGAACTCGCCTTCTTCGATGGTCAGTGAAACGCCGCCCAGAGCCTGCAAGGACTGGTAACGCTTCTTGACGTTGGTAATCTGAATCGCCGCCATGGATGCCTGGATACTCTTTGTGGGTGCCGCCGCGTCGCTGCCGCTCGCGTGCCTGGAAACAATGCATCCAGCCGCTCTGGCGCTCTGCCTAATGGCGTAACCCTTGATTATATTGGATTTTTGCTGCTGAGGCCGGGCAACGACTACAAACCCGGCGGACTAAGGCCCCGTTAGGGAAGAGAAAGGATGAGGTCAGTGATGTCGTGTACTGGCAGCAACAACTACTGCCCCCGGCGCCAGCAATTCGGTGACGCCGTACAGGTCGATCAGGCTTTCCAGGTTGGCTGGCAAGCTGGAAAAATGCAGGGTAAGGCCTTGATTCAATGCCGCGACTTGCCAGGCCAGCAAGGTTGCGACGGCGGCCGAGTCGACCGCCACCACTTCGCTCAGGTCGATCTCGGTCTCGCCACCGGCGATCGCGCGCAAGCCCTCTTCCAGAGTGACTTTGGCGTTACCGACAGTAAGCGAGTGAGATGGCCTGAACATGGTAATCAATCAATAAAATCTATAACTTAGAATTACTTGCCCTGAGCAGCACGGGATTTGTTCTTGTCCGACAACACCTTGATCAAGCCGTCGATGCCGGATTTGCCGATTTCCGAGGCAAATGTACCCTTATATGACTCAACGAGCCAGGCGCCCAATACGTTGACATCATAAATCTTCCAGCTGGTGCCGGATTTTTCCATGCGGTAATTCAGCTGGATAGGCTCGCCGCGTGGCTGGATCACCTGCGAACGGACTTCGACGTCGCTATCGGCCGGATCGTTGCGCATAGGCTTGAAATCGATCTTCTGGTCGCGCACCTGGCGCAGGGCGCCAGAATAGGTATAGATCAGCAGGCTGCGGAACTGCGTGATCAGCTGCTTCTTCTGGTCGTCGGTAGCATCGCGCCAGTAACGGCCGGCTGCCAGCGAAGTCATGCGCTCGAAGTCGACGTAAGGAATGATCTTTTCTTCGACCAGCGCCAGGATGTGTTTTTGATCACCGCCCTGGATGCTTTTGTCCGCCTTGGCGGAATCGATCACGTCCTGGCTGATGCGTTTGACCAGGGCGTCAGGGGCTTCTTGTGCTTGCGCCGCTGCGGTGAACAACAGGCTGCCGACAGTCAGCGACAGCGCCAGGTATTTTTTCAGAATTTTCATATTTTCAACAATCTTGGTGGTTGTAGACGCCTCAAACAGCTGTCAGGTGGGGACTAAGACGCTGAATTCAAGCGCCGGTTCCAGCTGTCGGCAAATCACTCGTCCGATGACTTGGTTTTGGCTGGCTTATCGCCCTTGTCACCGCCCTTGTCGCCATTATCGTCGTCGTTGCCGCGAATCTGGCTTTGGCGACGTTGCGTGTAGGCATCACGCACAAATTCATATTTATCCAATGCAGCATCTTCCAGCAGATCGCCGGCATCCAGCAGATTGGCGCGCTTGTCGATCAGGCGCACCACTGAGCCGGTGTTACGCCAGCGCACCGGGTACTTGTAGGACCAGATGTCGCCATACATATCCACCGGCAAGGCGGCGGTATCGCGAATGTTCGATGGACCGAACAAAGGCAGCACCAGGTAAGGACCGGAGCCTACGCCCCATTTGCCCAGGGTCTGGCCGAAATCCTTGTTGTGTTTCTGCAAACCAGCCTCCGAGCCGATATCCAGCAAACCGCCGAGGCCAAGGGTGGAGTTGACCGCCACCCGCATCACATCCGACGTACCATCAGCAACGTTTCCCTGCAGGAAACCGTTGACCGAGCTCCAGACATCGCCCAGGTTGCCGAAGAAATTGTTGACGCCGGTCTGGACGAAACTTGGCAGCCAGTTGCGGTAAGCGGTGGCGACCGGCTTCAGGGCGACTTTATCGAGTGTGTCGTTGAAGCTGAACATGGCGCGGTTAAAGCCTTCCAGCGGGTCTTGCGGATTGCTGGTGGTGGCGCAGCCGCTCAATGCGGCGATCAGGGCCAGCGAGCCGAAGCGAGTCATTGTTTTCATTGTTCAGAGTCCTTTACATCCGCTGCTTTGCTATACAAGAACTGACTGATCAGGTTCTCCAGCACAATCGCGGATTGCGTTAATTTAATACGATCGCCGGCAGCCAGGTTCTTGGTGTCGCCACCCGCCTCGATGCCGATATATTGTTCGCCCAGCAAACCCGCGGTCAGGATCTTGGCCGAACTGTCTTGGGGAAACAGATAGCGCTGATCCATGTTCAGGGTCACTACGGCCTGGAAATTCTTGTCGTCGAAATTGATAGCCGCCACCCGCCCGACCACCACGCCGGCGCTTCTTACGGAAGCACGCACTTTCAAACCGCCGATGTTGTCGAACCTGGTAACTACCGGGTAAGTCTTGTTGAAAGTCGAGGTGCTGAGGTTACCGGCTTTCAGCGCCAGAAACGCCAAAGCCAAGACGCCGACCAGGACAAATATACCAACCCATACGTCTACTGTTTTTTGTTGCATGATCATCACCTTAAAAATACCACTTGAGGCGAATAATCCCTCAAGAAAATAGTAACGAGAAGTAAAGCGCCCTGCTGCCCGCCGCAGCAAATGTGACTGCGGCCGAAACCGGCAATCCGGCCGCAAAAAAACTAATTAAACATCAATGCCGTCAGCAGGAAATCCAGTCCCAGCACTGCCAGCGAGGCAATCACGACGGTGCGCGTGGTTGCCCGGGAAACACCTTCCGGCGTCGGCTTGGCTTCGTATCCCTGCCAGACCGCAACGAAAGTTACGGCAATGCCGAACACTACGCTTTTCACCACACCATTCGCCACATCCAGCCAGACGTCGACGCCGCCCTGCATCTGCGACCAGAACGCGCCTTCGTCGACGCCGATCAGCTTGACGCCAACCAGGTAGCCGCCATAGATGCCGAGGGCGCTGAACAGCGCCGCCAGCATCGGCATCGCCACCACGCCAGCCCAGAAACGCGGCGCCACTACCCGTTGCATCGGGTCGACAGCCATCATTTCCATGGCTGACAACTGCTCGCCGGCTTTCATCAGGCCGATTTCAGCGGTCAGCGAAGTGCCGGCGCGGCCGGCAAACAGCAGCGCGGTCACCACCGGTCCCAGCTCACGCACCAGCGATAAGGCCACCAGCAAGCCCAGCGCCTGCTCGGAGCCATATTTATTCAGAGTGTAATACCCTTGCAGGCCCAGCACGAAACCGACGAACAAACCGGAAACGCCGATGATCACCAGCGAATAATTGCCGATGAAATGAATCTGGTCGGTAATCAGCCGCGGCCTGCGCCACAAGCCGAGCGAAGCGCGCAGGATCGCCAGGAACATGCGGGTGGCGACACCCAGTCCGGTAATCGATTCGCGCACCGTGCGACCGATTGCCGCAAAGGAATTGCTTACAAATTTAACGATAGAGCTCATCAACCACGCCCCTTCATGCCCAGATCCTCGGCCAGCGACTTGCCTGGATAGTGGAACGGCACCGGCCCGTCGGGTTCGGCATTGACGAATTGCTTCACATACGGATGTTCCGATGCCTGCATCTCTGCCGGTGTGCCCTGTGCCACTATCTGTCCTTGCGAAAGGAAATACACGTAGTCGGCGATGCCGAACGATTCGTGGACGTCGTGCGACACCAGGATGCTGGTGGAACCGAGCGCATCGTTGAGCTTGCGGATCAGGTTGGCGGTGACGCCCATCGAAATCGGGTCTAGGCCGGCGAAAGGTTCATCGTACATGATCAGCGACGGATCCAGCGCAATCGCGCGCGCCAGCGCCACCCGGCGCGCCATGCCGCCGGAAATCTCGGACGGCTTGAGCTGGGCGGCATTGCGCAAACCGACCGCGTTCAGCTTCAGCAGCACCAGCTTGCTCAGCAGGTCCTCCGGCAGATCGGTGTGTTCGCGCAGCGGGAAGGCGACATTTTCAAATGCGGTCAGGTCGGTAAACAAGGCGCCGCTCTGGAACAGCATGCCCATCTTGCGCCGCAGCGCATACAGCCCCGCGGTCGACAAGGTGTGCACGGTTTCGCCGTCGACCTTGACGCTGCCCGCCTGCGGGCTCAACTGCCCGCCGATCAGGCGCAGGATCGTGGTTTTGCCGGAGCCAGAACCGCCCATGACGGCAATCACCTTGCCGCGTGCGAAGTCCATGTTGAGACCCGATAAAATCGACCTCTCACCATAGCCAAACTGCAGATCACGAATTTCGACGATATTTGCCACACTGCTCACCGAATAAATCAAAGGGGGTATTGTAGTGCAAATGCGACAATCGTTCAGGGCCTGGCAATAGTAGTCAGAGCGACATGTGCCTCTATTACAACAGTTTGACTATTGCCTGAATGCATGAACAAAATGCTGCACATAGAAAAAAGAGTATGTCGGTGTTGCCCCGGACATACTCTTCTTTTGCTTCCAACCGCAGAGATTAAGCTGCAGCGCATCAAAAATCAGCGCGGCAAGACCGACGCGCCCATCAGGAACTCATCCACTGCGCGCGCGCATTGGCGGCCTTCGCGGATCGCCCACACCACCAGCGACTGGCCGCGGCGCATGTCGCCGGCAGCGAACACCTTGTCGACCGAGGTCTTGTAGCAGGCGTCGCCTTCGGTAGTCGCCTTGGCGTTGCCACGCGCATCCTTGTCGACGCCGAACGCTTCCAGCACCTGTGCCACCGGCGAGACAAAGCCCATCGCCAGGAACACCAGGTCGGCCTTCATCTCGAATTCCGAGTTCGGCACTTCCTGCATCTTGCCGTCTTTCCACTCGACACGGGCGGCGATCAGTTTCTCAACCTTGCCGTTCTTGCCTTCCAGGCGCTTGGTCGCCACTGCCCAGTCGCGCTCGCAGCCTTCATCGTGCGAGGACGAGGTGCGCAGCTTGGTCGGCCAGTAGGGCCAGACTAGCGGTTTGTTTTCCTGTTCCGGCGGTTGCGGCATCAATTCGAACTGCTGGATCGATACGGCGCCCTGGCGGTTGGAGGTGCCGACGCAATCGGAACCGGTATCGCCGCCGCCGATCACCACCACGTGCTTGCCGCCGGCCAGGATCTGGTCCTTGACCTTGTCGCCGGCATTGATCTTGTTTTGCTGCGGCAAGAAATCCATAGCAAAATGCACGCCCTTCAGTTCGCGGCCGGGCACCGGCAGATCGCGCGGCTGCTCGGCGCCGCCGGCAATCACCAC
Organism: Collimonas sp. PA-H2; assembly: GCF_002564105.1. Lineage (NCBI taxonomy): Bacteria > Pseudomonadati > Pseudomonadota > Betaproteobacteria > Burkholderiales > Oxalobacteraceae > Collimonas > Collimonas sp. PA-H2. Next base: position 3,001,824 of record NZ_PDBX01000001.1, on the reverse strand, counting down.
CGCATCGAATTCGGCATTGATCTCTTCCGGCGAGACGGTCTTCTTGGCCCAGTTGTTAACATTGGCGGGGAAATCCTTGCCCACCAGAACGCTGGTGCGGAACGTCACGCCTTCCGCTTCCATCTGTTCAACCCGGCGATCGATGTGCGATTTCTCCATCTTGAAATCGGGAATGCCGTAACGCAGCAGGCCGCCGATCCGGTCGCTCTTTTCAAATACCGTGACGTCGTGGCCGATGCGCGCCAGCTGCTGCGCCGCCGCCAGACCGGCAGGACCGGAACCGACCACCGCTACCTTCTTGCCGGTCTTCACCAGCGCCGGCTGCGGCACGATCCAGCCGTTTTCCCAGCCCTTGTCGACGATGAAATGCTCGATCGACTTGATGCCGACCGGGTCGCTGTTGATGCCCAGGGTGCAGGCGCTTTCGCATGGCGCCGGGCAGATGCGGCCGGTGAATTCCGGGAAGTTGTTGGTCGAATGCAGCGTTTCCAGCGCTTCGCTGTAGGCGCCGCGATACACCAGGTCATTCCAATCCGGGATGATATTGTTGACCGGGCAGCCGTTGTTGCAGAATGGAATACCGCAATCCATGCAACGTGCACCCTGCGTCTTGGCCTCGCTGTCGCTCAGGCTGAGGATGAATTCCTTGTAGTGTTTCTTGCGTGCCTGCGGCGCTTCATAGGTTTCGCCGACCCGCTGAAATTCCATAAATCCTGTTACTTTTCCCATTTTCTTCCGCTTTCTGGCTGCAGGATGCGTCGCGGCAAAATCGGCCGCGGCGTTCCTTATCTTTACTTGGCTATATTCAGCTTTAACTGCGTAGCTTTAGCTGCGTGCGCATAATCGTGTGATTACCAGCGATTACGCGGCTACTTTCTCTTTGGCTGGCGCTGCGCTCACGACTGCATTCAACTCGCCCAGCGCCCGCTTGTACTCAGTCGGGAACACCTTGACGAATTTGCTGCGCGAAGCTACCCAGTTATCCAGCAAGTTGCGCGCGCGCGTACTGCCGGTGTACTTGAAGTGGCGTTCGATCAGGCCCTTCAGGATCGCTTCGTCGGCCTGTACTTCACCGCCGCGCGTGGTGCTGTGCCAGATTGCCTTGGCTATCGTCGCTTCCTGTTCGCCCTGGCTCAATACCGGCTCCAGCGTCACCATCGACATATTGCATTGCGCCGCGAAAGTGCCGTCCGGATCGTAGACATAGGCCAGGCCGCCCGACATGCCAGCGCCGAAGTTACGGCCGGTTTCGCCCAGCACCACTACCGTGCCGCCAGTCATGTATTCGCAACCGTGATCGCCCGTGCCTTCGACCACCGCGATGGCGCCCGAGTTACGCACCGCGAAGCGCTCGCCGGCGACGCCGTTGAGGAAAGCCTCGCCGGCGATCGCACCGTACAACACCGTGTTGCCGGCGATGATGTTGTCGACCGCACGGCCGCGGAACTCGGTGTTCGGACGGACGATGATGCGGCCGCCCGACAAGCCCTTGCCGACATAGTCATTGCCCTCGCCAACCAGATCCAGCGTCACGCCATGCGCCAGGAACGCGCCTGCCGACTGGCCTGCGGTGCCTTGCAGCTGGATGTGGATGGTGTCGTCGGGCAAGCCCTCGTGACCGTATTTCTTTGCCACCTCGCCAGACAGCATGGCGCCGACGGTACGGTTCAGATTCTTGATCGGCGAGATGAACGATACCCGCTCACCCTTGTCCAGCGCGGCTTTCGCTTGCGCGATCAGCTTGTGGTCAAGCGCCTTGGCGAGGCCGTGGTCTTGCTCTTCGGTGTGGTAATACACGCCGCCTTCGGGCAACGCCGGCTGGTAGAAAATGCGGCTGAAATCCAGGCCTTGCGCTTTCCAGTGGGTCAGTGCGCGCGATTTGTCGAGCAGGTCGGCGCGGCCGATCAGTTCGTTGAAATCGCGCAGGCCGAGTTGCGCCATGATCTGGCGTACTTCTTCGGCGATGAAGAAGAAGAAGTTGACCACGTGTTCCGGCTTGCCGGAGAACTTGGCGCGCAGCACCGGGTCTTGCGTAGCAACGCCGACCGGGCAGGTGTTCAGATGGCACTTGCGCATCATGATGCAGCCTTCCACCACCAACGGCGCGGTGGCGAAACCGAACTCATCCGCACCCAGCAAGGCGCCGATGACGACGTCGCGGCCGGTCTTCATCTGGCCGTCGGCCTGCACCCGGATACGGTTGCGCAAGCCGTTCAGCACCAGCGTCTGCTGGGTTTCGGCCAGGCCCAGTTCCCAAGGCGTGCCGGCATGCTTGATCGAGGACAGCGGCGAAGCGCCGGTGCCGCCGTCATGGCCGGCGATCACCACGTGGTCGGACTTGGCCTTGGCCACGCCTGCAGCCACGGTGCCGACGCCCACTTCCGACACCAGCTTGACCGAGATCGAAGCGCGCGGATTGACGTTCTTCAGGTCATGGATCAGCTGCGCCAGGTCTTCGATCGAATAGATGTCATGATGCGGCGGCGGCGAAATCAAGCCGACACCCGGCACCGAGAAACGCAGCTTGGCGATGTACTCGGATACCTTATGACCCGGCAGCTGGCCGCCCTCGCCCGGCTTCGCGCCTTGCGCCATCTTGATCTGGATCTGGTCGGCCGAAATCAGGTACTCGGCAGTAACGCCGAAACGTCCGGACGCCACTTGCTTGATCTTGGAACGCAGCGAGTCGCCGGCCTGCAGCGGAATATCGACTTCGATGCGGTCCTTGCCGATCACCGACGCCAGCGTCTCGCCTTGCTTGATCGGGATGCCCTTGAGTTCCTGGCGATAGCGGTTCTCGTCCTCGCCGCCTTCGCCGGTATTCGACTTGCCGCCGATGCGGTTCATCGCTACTGCCAGCGTGGCATGCGCTTCGGTCGAGATGGAACCGAGCGACATCGCGCCGGTGGCGAAACGCTTGACTATTTCCTTGGCTGATTCGACTTCATCCAATGGGATCGCCTTGCTCGGATCGATCTTGAATTCAAACAAGCCGCGCAGGGTCATGTGACGCTTGGACTGATCGTTGATCAGCTGAGCGTATTCTTTATAGCTGTTGAAGTTGTTGGCGCGGGTCGAATGCTGCAGCTTGGCGATCGCATCCGGCGTCCACATGTGTTCTTCGCCGCGGATACGGAAGGCATATTCGCCGCCGGCGTCGAGCGCGTTGGCCAGCACCGGATCGTCGCTGAAGGCAGCGCGATGCAGGCGCAAGGCTTCTTCCGCCACTTCAAACACACCGATGCCTTCGACGTTCGAGGCGGTGCCCTTGAAGTATTTCTGGGTCATCGCCTTGTTGAGGCCGATCGCTTCGAAAATCTGGGCGCCGCAGTACGACATGTAAGTCGAAATACCCATCTTCGACATGACTTTCAGCAAGCCCTTGCCGACTGCCTTCTGGAAGTTGTAGATCGCCTTTTCCGGCGACAGCGCGCCCGGCAAGCCGTGCGCCAGCTCAGTCAGGGTATCCATCGCCAGGTAGGGATGGATAGCTTCCGCGCCATAGCCGGCCAACAGTGCAAAGTGATGCGTCTCGCGCGCCGAACCGGTTTCGACCACCAGGCCGGTCGAGGTGCGCAGGCCCTTGCTCACCAGATGCTGGTGAATCGCGGATGTCGCCAGCAATGCTGGGATCGCCACCTGCTCGGCGTCGACCTTACGGTCCGAGACGATCAGGATGTTGTGGCCGGACTTGACCGCATCGACCGCTTTGGCGCACAGGGACGCCAGGCGCGCTTCGATGCCTTCCTTGCCCCAGGCTACCGGATAGCAGATGTTGAGCTCGTGCGATTTAAATTTACCCCCAGTGTGGGCGCTGATGTTGCGCAGCTTGGCGATATCGTCGTAGTTGAGGATAGGCTGCGACACTTCCAGCCGCATCGGCGGGTTGATGTTGTTAGTATCAAGCATGTTCGGCTTCGGTCCGATGAAGGACACCAACGACATCACCATCGCTTCGCGGATCGGATCGATAGGCGGGTTGGTGACTTGCGCGAACAATTGCTTGAAGTAGTGGTACAGGGTCTTGTTCTTGTTGGACATGACCGCCAGCGGCGAGTCGTTGCCCATCGAACCGATCGCTTCTTCTGCACCGGCGGCCATCGGCGACATCAGGAACTTGATGTCTTCCTGAGTGTAGCCGAACAGCTGCTGGCGATCCAGCAGCGGGATGGTGGAACCGGACTCGGAAGGCTCCGACTTCAGTTCGTCCAGCTTGACCCGCACCGATTCGATCCATTGCTTGTACGGCTTGGCGTTGGCGAAGGTGTCCTTCAATTCCTTGTCGTCGATGATGCGGCCGGCGTCGAGGTCGATCAGGAACATCTTGCCCGGCTGCAAACGCCATTTCTGGATGATTTTGGATTCCGGGATCGGCAGCACGCCGGATTCGGATGCCATCACCACGAAATCGTCGTCGGTGACGATGTAGCGCGCCGGACGTAAGCCGTTACGGTCCAGGGTGCCGCCGATATGGCGGCCGTCGGTGAAAGCCATCGCCGCCGGACCATCCCATGGTTCCATCATGGCAGCGTGGTATTCATAGAAGGCGCGGCGGTTGTCGTCCATGGTGGTGTGGTTTTCCCACGCTTCCGGGATCATCATCATCATCGCCTGGGCAATCGGATAGCCGGACATCAGCAACAGTTCGAGCGCGTTGTCGAAGCAGGCGGTGTCGGACTGGCCTTCATAGATCAGCGGGAACAGCTTCTTCAGGTCGTCGCCCAGCACGTGCGACTTCATCACGCCTTCGCGCGCGCGCATCCAGTTGAAATTACCCTTGACGGTGTTGATTTCGCCGTTGTGCGCCAGCAGGCGGTAGGGGTGGGCCAGCGGCCATTCCGGGAAAGTATTGGTGGAGAAGCGTTGGTGCACCAGCGCCAGCGCCGACAGGCAGCGCGTATCCTGCAGGTCCTTGTAATAGACGCCGACCTGGTCGGCCAGCAGCAAGCCCTTGTAGACCACGGTGCGGGCCGACATCGACGGCACGAAGAATTCCTTGCCGTGCAACAGGTTCAAGGCCTGGATCGCGTGGCCGGAGGATTTACGGATCACATATAACTTACGTTCAAGTGCATCGGTCACCATGATGTCCGGGCCGCGGCCGATAAAGATCTGGCGGATCACCGGTTCCTTGTCGCGCACGGTCGGCGACATCGGCATCTCGATATCCACCGGCACATCGCGCCAACCCAGCACGACCTGGCCCTCAGCCAGCACCGCACGTTCGATTTCCTGTTCGCAGGCGATGCGCGAAGCATTCTCTTTCGGCAGGAACACCATGCCGACGCCGAATTCGCCTGGCGGCGGCAAGGTCACGCCCAGCTTCGCCATCTCTTCGCGATAGAACTGGTCTGGCACCTGGATCAGGATCCCGGCGCCGTCGCCCATCAGCTTATCCGCCCCGACCGCACCCCGGTGATCGAGATTCTTCAGGATCAGCAAACCCTGCTCAATGACCGAGTGGCTCTTGTTACCTTTGATGTGTGCAATAAAACCGACGCCACAGGCATCGTGCTCATTAGCCGGATCGTATAAACCTTGCGCTTGCATAACGTTGCTCCACCACTTTGAGAGTAAGGACATTAAGAATAGTGCAGACGGTTGCAGACTTCAATCACAATAAATGGGGTCAGAGTCAAATTAATGTCATCAATTTTTGCACCAAAATTAAATAGGGACAGAGTCAATTTAGTGCATTTGATAGTTTCTTGCTCATTTCTGTTATTTTTTTGTTTCCGGAACCGCCGACTCCTCGGCTAACTCAGGCCGTGCCTTGAACGGCCTCCCGCGCCGGGCCGGACGCACCCTTACGGCCCCCTGCTTTTCCAGCTTGGCCTTGAAGATTTCCGATCCCAGCGGCCAACCCTTGTTGGTGGCATCCATCAATTGCTTGGCCTGCTCGGATGTGAGCGCTTGCTCAGCCATTTCTTTATACGCAGCCTCGCGGTCGAAGGGCGTATTACCCAAGGCCCAATACAGCGCATGGTCCGTCACCAACGGATCCGGCTTGATCCCAACATGGTGCAAATAACTCGACCAGGGATACTCGCCGGGCGTCGAAGTAATGCCGGCGCGCACCGGATTCTGGTCGATGTAGCAGCTGCACAACATGAAATACCGCTCCGAGTCGATCACGGTAGCCCTGTAGCGCCCTTGCCACAGCGTGCCCACCCGCGCATATTTCTGGTTGAAATAAGGCACGTAATACCGCCCTACCCACTGCATCATCCGTGCCAAGCCCTCCACATCGCTAGGCGTCGCCAGCAGGTGGATATGGTTAGTCATCAGCACGTAACCGTGGATGGCCACCTTGAACTGCCTGGCCGCATCGCGCAAACGACCAAGAAAATTCACATAATCTTCGGTTTCGCGAAAAATTGCCTGCCGATCAACACCCCGTTGTATCAGGTGATGCGGCTGGTTGGGAATGACGAGACGAGGTAAGCGAGCCATGGCAAAAGAGAGCAGATTGAGATGCCCTCATTTTATCCATTAATTCGACTCTGACCCCATTGGTGATTTCTTAATTTGACTCTGACCCTAATTGTTTTCATTTAATTGGGGTCAGAGTTGAATTTTTTGACTTCAGATTGGAGGATCTGGCTGAGGGCGTCGAAGGCGGGGGAGCTGTAGTCGTGGCGGCGGATCAGGTAGGTTGGGACCTGGCCGATGGGGCCTATGGGGTAGATGGCTAGGCTTTCGCTGCAGTTGTGAAGCTCGAGCACGGAGCGCGGGGCCAGGGCGATGCCGGCGCCGGCGGCGACGCAGGCTAGCATGGCGTGGTAGGAGCCGAGTTCGAGGATGCGGTCGGGGCGGCGGCCGGGGATGCTGCCTGAGGCTAGCCAGTTTTCGGCGTGGCGGCGGTAGGCGCAGCCGTTTTCGAAGGCGACCAGGGTGCGGGTCTGCAGGTCGTCCGGGCCGCTGATTGGCGGGTGGTTGCGCGGGGCTAGCAGTACCAGTTCTTCAGCGTACAGGGGCAAGATGGTCAGCAGCGGGTCATCCAATGGGCCTGCTACCAGCGCCGCATCAAGGGTGAATGCACGCACGCGGTCGATCAGCACCTGGGTCGGGCCGGTGCTCAGTTCCAGCTGGACGGCCGGCCATTGCTGGTGGAAGCGCGCTAGCGGTATTGGTAAACGGCTGGCGGCGGTGCTTTCCATGGAGCCTATGCGCAAGCGCCCTTGCGGCACGGCCGGCTGCACCGCTTCGCGTGCTTCAACGGCCAGGTTCAACAGACGCTCGGCATAGCCCAGCAGGGTTTCGCCGGCTGGCGTCAGCACCAGACGCTTGTTGTTGCGGGAAAACAGGCTGACGCCCAACGATTGCTCCAGCTGGCGGATGCGGGTGGTGACATTCGATTGCACCCGGTGCAACTGTTCGGCTGCCCTTGTAATGCCGCCCTCGCGCACTACTGTGCGGAAAATTTCCAGAGACAGGAGATCCATAGATCATCTCATTTAAAGATGGATAATATTTTAATTATTCATTTTTCAGGATGACTATGTCAAGGTAGGATGAATCCACCAGCTGCGACGCAACATTTCCCTTGAATACATCCGCGCCATGGCAGCCTTTCCTGAGGAGCTTCAACATGTCCAGCATCAACCTGCATTCCGACGCGCAGCGTGCATCGTTTGCCACCCAACTCGACATCCGCTATCCGATCGTGCAAGGCCCCATGAACGGCGGCTCGCCGATTGAACTGGTCACGCAAGTCTGCAACGCCGGCGGCCTGGGTTCTTTCGCGGCCGCCCTGCTGTCGCCAGCGGCGATCATCGAAGCCGTCCAGAAAATCCGCACGCAGACGGCACGGCCATTCAATGTCAACCTATTCATCCTGGAAACCAGCCAGCCGGCCGAGGCAGAAATCGCGCTGGCGGAAGAACTGCTGCTGCCGTTCCGGGATGCGCTTGGCCTCGGCCCGGCAACCAGGCCGCAGAAATTCAGCGAGAATTTCAATGAGCAGCTGGCAGCCCTGCTGGAAGCCGCGCCGCCGGTGGTCAGCTTCACCTTCGGCATTCTTCCCGCAGATACGGTGGCGCAGTTCAAGGCCAAAGACTGCAAAGTGATCGGCACCGCCACCACGGTGGCCGAAGCCGTCGCCTGGGAACAGGCCGGCGCCGATTTCGTCTGCCTGCAGGGCGCGGAAGCCGGCGGCCACCGCGCGACTTTCCTCGGCGATATCGAACAATCCAGCGTCGGCTTGATGACTCTGATCCCGCAAGCAGCGGCGGCGGTAAAACTGCCGCTCATCGCCGCCGGCGGCATCATGGACGGCCGCGGCATCGCCGCCGCCTTGCTGCTCGGCGCCCAGGCGGCCCAGCTCGGCACCGCCTTCCTGGCTTGCCCGGAATCCGGCATCGCGCCGGCCTGGCGTGCCCAACTGGCGCTCGCGCGCGACGACAGCACGCGCCTGATCCGCAGCTTTTCCGGACGCCATGCGCGCGGCATCGTCAATTCGTATGTGGAACAGATGGCGCTCCATGAAAGCGCTCTGCCGGCGTATCCTGTACAAAATGCGCTGACCGCTGAAATCCGCCAGGCGGCCGCCAAGCTCAACCGTCCTGAATTCATGTCTCTCTGGGCCGGCCAAGGCGTGGCCATGGCGCGGCCGATGCCGGCGGCGCAGCTGGTCGCCACGCTAGCGGCCGAACTGCAGGCGCCGCACGCCATCAATTACTAGCGCGGGTTGAACTTGAAGCAAGCGCAAATCACTGCAACGGCAGATATCGCGATGAACATTGAACACAATCAGGAAGCCTGGCGCGTGGCCCTGGCCGGCGCATTGGCGCTGGCGGTGGCAATGGGCATAGGTCGCTTCGCCTTCACACCGCTGCTGCCGATGATGCTGCACGACGGCGTCATCGATCTGACCGCAGGCGGCTGGCTGGCGACTGCGAATTACCTGGGTTATTTTATCGGCGCCCTGCTGTGCATGGCATTGCGCGGCAGCGCCACCCGCTTCATACGGATCGGCCTGGTCGCCACGGTATTGCTCACCGTGGGTATGGGGCTGTTGCAATCGCCTGGTCTGTGGCTAGTACTGCGTACTCTGGCAGGCATCGCCAGCGCCTGCACCTTTGTGTTCGCCTCCGGCTGGTGTCTGCAACGGTTGGCGCAACTGCACGCACCCGCGCTAGGCGGCATCATCTATTGCGGACCGGGCCTTGGCATCCTGCTGACAGGACTGGCAACCAGCGCGATGGTGTCGCATCATTGGAAGGCATCCTACGGCTGGCTCAGCTACGCGCTGCTGGCCTTGTTGCTGACGGCAATAGTCTGGCGCACCTTCGCTGGATCCGCGTCCACCTTGAACGCGGATCCAGCGGCCTCCCATGCACTCCCTCCGGCGCAAATCGTGCGGCAGACACGCGGCCTGACTGTTGCCTACGCGCTGGCGGGATTCGGCTACATCATCACGGCGACTTTCCTGCCCGTGATCGCGCGCCAGGCATTGCCGGGCTCCAGCTGGCCGGATCTGTTCTGGCCCTTGTTCGGCATCTGCGTTTCGCTGGGCGCCTGGCTGGCGACGCGCTTGCCGGTTCATTGGGATAATCGACTATTGCTGGCCGCCTGCTATCTGCTGCAGGCATGCGGCATCCTGGTCGGCGTGGCGTCGCCCAGCGTGTTCGGCTTTGCGCTGGGCAGCATCTTGCTGGGCTTGCCGTTTACCGCGATTACCTTGTTTGCAATGCGCGATGCGCGCCGCCTGCGCGGCGACCAGGCGCGCAGTCTGATGGGCTTGCTGACCGCCACCTACGGCATCGGCCAGATCGTCGGACCACCGCTGGCGACGCGCCTGGTCCGGGGCAGCGGCAGTTTCACTTCGTCGCTGTGCGTGGCCGCCTTCGCGCTAGTGGCAGGCGCCTGCCTGCTGGGCCAGATGTACCGGGAAAGCCAGCAGCGCGCCTGAGCTATTCGGCGGCGAATTCGGCCGCGGCCTTGGCGGTCCACAACGCTTTGTTATAGGAAGGGAATGGCGCATCGTAGCTGTCGATGACGCCATCCTCGCCGACAAAATGCGTCCACCAGCCGGCGGCATCCTGCACCAGTGCGATATCGCCGCTGCGACAGTGTTCCAGTATCGCTTCACCCTCCGCCAGGGTAATGATGTTGACGCGGCGGTGCTTGATGACGGCAACCATGGACGCCTAGCGGAACGCCGGTTCGCTGAAGCTGCGCAGCTTGCGGCTGTGCAGTTGCTCGACACCCTGGTTGCGCAGCAATTCCAGCGCCTTGATGCCGATCTTCAAATGCTGGTTGACGCGCTGCTCGTAAAAGCGGTTGGCCATGCCAGGCAATTTGATTTCACCGTGCAGCGGCTTGTCCGAGACGCATAGCAAGGTGCCGTAAGGAACCCGGAAACGGAAACCGTTGGCGGCCACCGTTGCGCTTTCCATATCCAGCGCAATCGCGCGGCTCTGGTTAAAGCGCAGCAGGGGCTTGCGATGGTCGCGCAGCTCCCAGTTGCGGTCGTCGATCGATGCCACCGTGCCGGTGCGCATGATGCGCTTCAGTTCATAGCCTTCCAGCTGAGTGATGGTGGCCACCGCATCCTGCAAGGCCAGCTGCACCTCGGCCAACGCCGGCACCGGCACCCACAGCGGCAGGTCGTCGTCCAGCACATGGTCGTCGCGCACGTAGGCATGCGCCAGCACGTAATCGCCCATGCGCTGCGAAGTCGACAAACCGGCGCAGTGGCCGAGCATGATCCAGCCGTGCGGACGCAGGACCGCCACATGGTCGGTGATGGTCTTGGCGTTCGACGGCCCTACCCCGATATTGATCAGCGTAATGCCGGAGCCATCCGCGCGCTGCAGGTGGTAGGCCGGCATCTGCGGCTGGCGCGCCGGCGCCACGCCGGTCAGCGAGCGGTCGGACGGCAGATCGTCCAGGTTAGCATTCCAGGTGGTGAGGTCGCCCGGCTCGACAAAGGCCGTGTACTGCTGGCGGTAGGCACGCTGCTCGGGATCGCTGGTGGCTTGCATCAGCTCGCGTCCCATGCGGATGAATTCGTCGATATAGAAGGCGTAGTTGGTGAACAGCACATAGCGCTGGAAACGGTCGGGCGAAGTGGCGGTGTAGTGCTTCAGCCGGTGCAGCGAATAGTCGACGCGCGGCGCCGTGAACAGCGCCAGCGGATGCGGATCGCCAGGCAGTTCTTCAAAAGTGCCGTTGACGATGCGGTCATCCATGGTCGCCAGGTTGGGCAGGTCGAACACATCCGGCAGCGTGCGCAGATGATCAGGATCGAGCGTGCCCTCGACGTGGATGCCTTCGGGGAAGGCGAAGTGCACCGGGATCGGCATCTCGCTGACGCCGATTTCCAGCGGTACATCGTGATTGTCGCGCAGCAGCTTGAACTGGCTGACCAGGTAATTGGTGTAAAGCGCAGGCCGGGTCAGCGTGGTTTCATAGACGCCGGGGCCGGAGACGAAACCGAAGGAATGGCGGGTATCGGCGCGGGTGTTGAATTCGGTGGTGACGCGCACAAAGGGATAGCAGGCGCGCACCCGTTCCGGCATCACCTCGCCATTGGCAAAGCGTTTGAAAGCCTGGCGCAGCAGGGCGGTATTATGTTCGTAGATTTCGCGCACGCGCTCGACGGCGGCGTGGGGATCGGTGAATTGCTCAGTGGGGAACATTGACTCTCCGTTGCAGTAGCTTGGCGTTCAGGCCCAGATATTCTTATCCGGGCCGTACAACCCAATTCTACTGTGATTGGAGAGGAAATGCGCAGAGAGAATGCGCGCACAAGGTGCGCAGCAGCCTGCCCTATTTCAGCAGATCGTACTTGCCGCCTCTGGCGATCGCGCGCTGATACGCCGGCCGCGCATGAATCCGCTGCAGGAAATCCAGCAGGCGCGGCCGGCTGGCGTCCAGGCCGCCGCGCGACTGCGATGCTTCCAGCGGGAAGCTCATCTGGATATCGGCGGCGCTGAATTCTTCGCCGGCAAACCAGGTCGACTTGCCCAGCTCGCCTTCCAGGAAATCCAGATGCGATTTCAGTTGCGGATCGATGTAGCTGCGTTGCACGCCGTTGGCAATCATGCGCGCCAGCGGCCGCAGCAAGGCTGGCATCGGCGGCTTGCCGAGGCGGCCGAAAATCAGTTTCATCAGCAAAGGCGGCATGGCCGAGCCTTCGGCGTAATGCAGCCAGTAGGTGTAGCGCAGACGGTCCTTGCTGTCGGCGGCAGGAATCAGACGGCCGTAGCTGTATTTCTGCATCAGGTATTCGATGATCGCGCCCGACTCGGCAATCGTATTGTCGCCATCGGTAATCACCGGCGACTTGCCGAGCGGATGGACCGCCCGCAGTTCGGCCGGCGCCAGCATGGTTTTCGGATCGCGCTGGTAGGGCTTGATTTCATAGGCCAGCCCCAGCTCTTCGAGCAGCCACAGCACGCGCTGCGAACGGGAGTTGTTGAGATGGTGAACAAGAATCATGGTCGGCAAGTCCGGTCAGGTGAATGGGATCGCTGCGGCGTATATCGGTAAATAATTGCCGCTAGCGTACCCCATTTGCCGGGAAATATCCCGTCTTTGCAGATTTCCCGGCAACCGCGTTCGCCAGCCGCTAGACCCGCGTCGGACTCAGCAAACCCTGGCAGGTGGCGCGCTGGGCATCCGCCGTCGGCAGCTTGGCGCAGACGCCATCGAGCTGGCCGCGCAAGCGCCCCACAGCTGCCTGATGGCGGCCGCCGTTATTCCAGGCCGTGAGCTTTTGCCCGAGACGTTCCAGCACCGAACGATTGCGTTCATAAAACGCATTCTGGGTGCCGCCGAGTTCCTGGAACACACCATGCGCCACCTTCTCGATGCGCGCTTCGTCTTGCGGCGCCAGTTCCAGCAGACCGGACAGATAAGCTACGCCCCATTGCAGGCGGGTGGCCGGACCCTGGGCCGTCTGATAGGCTTGCTCATACCAATTGATGGCGCCAGCTTTGTCGCCGCGTTTCTTGGCGTTCGAGGCCAGGCTGAGCATGAAATAGTAAGGCGCATGCGAGCGCTTCAGCTCGGCCTTCAGCAAGCTGTCCGAATCGTCCAGCAAGCCGGCATCGCTCAAGGCATGCGCCGCGGTATTGATCACGGATTGGCGCTCGAAGACGTCGGTAGTGGCGCGGTCGGCTTGCGCTACTTTTTGCTTCACCTCTTTCAGCAGCGACGGCGGCAAGGCGCCGTCAGGATTGTCTATGCGCGCCAGCGATACCTGCGCGGCCAGCGCCGACAGCCGGTCGGTTTTGGACAAACTTGCATCGACCGACAGGCGCTGCATGGCCAGGTTAGCCGCCGCCAGGAGCTTGCTGCGCGCCGCCGATTTCGGGTCGCTCGACAGTTGCACCAGCTCGGCCGGATAGTTGGTCAGGATATCCATGTTCTCGCGGGAGCTGCGCGCATCCGCCAGCGTCTTGTTCAACTGCGCCGCCGCTACCGACTTGTCGACTGCCCCCGCCGCGTCCGGTTTCGCCGCTGCCACCAGCGCACTCAGCGCCAGGCGATTGGCGATATCGCCGGCCGGGCTGGCCGCCGCCAGCCGCCTCAGGGTCGCCGGCAAGTCCTTGCCGTTGACCAGCTGCTGTTCATCGGTGTCCCATGAATAATAAGCCAGCAAACGCCACTCGTCTGCGCTCAGCTTGCCGCCGGCTAGCGCCGCCTGCAAGATTTGACGCACAGGGCGGTTGGCGCTGATGCCTAGCGTCAGCGTCTGCAGATAACGGTCAGCATCGACCTCGCCCGGCAGGCGCGTGATTTCGCTGCCGTCCGGCTTGAACAGGATCATGGTCGGATAGCCGCGCACCTTGAAGCGTTCGCCCAGTTTTTGCGCGCCGGCGCTGTCGCCGTCGATATGCACCGGCACAAAGAAGCGCGAGCGCTCGATAAAGCCCTGGCGGTTAAATATGGTTGCCTTGACCTGATTGCAAGGCGGACACCAGGTCGCGCCCCAGTACAGGAATAAAGGCTTGTTATTGGCCTTGGCGAAGGCGAAAGCGGCGTCGACATCGCCTTCATACCAGTTGATGCCTGCGGCTGCGGCAGTAGTAGCAGAGGCCGCTGGCTTTTGGCCGGCGGCGGGCAGCGCGGACGCTGGCCCGGCTGCGCATATCAGGATAGCCAAGGTGGCGATAGTGGCAGCAGTAGCAGATTGGATTTTCATCGTGTACTTGTCTCAATGATTAAAACCGCAAAAAGGGGCCAGCTTGCGCCTCCCCCTTCTGCCCTCGGATATACAGCGGCCGCTTCTATGAACCAAAATGGTAGTTAAATTCCAGCCATCCCATACGGCCGTAGGGATTGTAGTTACCGGTAGGATAATACGGCCAGCCGGCAGTATTGTCTTGCTTCACCGAATTGAAGACATTGTTGACGATCAGCGCAAGCGAGGCCCGCGGGTTGATCTGGTAGCTGGCGCTCAGGTTGACCAGCGCGAACGGCGAGATGCGGCGGGTCTGGTCGGCGCTCGGCAGGCTGCCGTAGCGCGTGACTTGCACTGTGCTGGTCCATGGACCGCGCAGCCAGGTGACGCTGGCGTTGACCTTGGAACCCCAGTCCGGATTGGTCAGCGAGTTCAGCAGATCCTGGTCGGGATCGCTGGCAAACTGACGGTAGTGATGGCTCAGCACCTTGGTGTAGTTCGCCTTCAGCAGGAAATCGCCGGCGCCGCCGCCCTTGATGCGCCACTTGCCGCTGAAATCCAGGCCGCTGGTGCGTTCCTGCGCCGCATTGATCGGATTGACCAGGATGTTCTGGATCGCATTCGGCTGGTAGATCGCCGTCGGCGGATTACGCACCACCCGCGTCAGCGCATCGACGCAGGTAGGCGAAGTGATATCCAGCTGGCCGGCGCGGCAATTGGCTTCGTTGCGCAGGATGATGTCGGAATCGAGATTGGTCACCAGGTTATCGATCTGGATGCGCCAGAAATCGGCCGAGACATCGAAGTTGGAACTTGGCGACCACACCACGCCATAGCTCCAGGATTTGCCGTTTTCCGGCTTCAGGTCCTTGCTGCCGCTCTGGATGTAGTTGGCGCCGGGCGAATAATTATTGTAATCGCAACCTGCCAGCGGCTGCCCCGCCAGTGCGCAGCGGTAGTAATCGGTGGTGGACGAGTAGTAGCCGCGCGTAGTCGACGAATAGATGTAGTTCATATCCGGCGCGCGGAAGCTGGTAGCGTAGTTGCCGCGGAATAGCAGGGTTTTGGCGGGACGGAACTCCAGTCCGGTGTTATAGGTGAACTTGCCGTCGCTGCGGCCGGCAAAATCGTATTCGTCGTAACGTCCGGCGACCGTGGCCACCAGTTGCTTGAGCAGCGGGATATTCAGTTCCGTACCCAACGCATAGCGCTTGCGCGAGCCGCTGGCGCCGGCGGCGTTCGACTGGTTATAGAAGGCGCCCTGGTTGATTTGCGGATCCGGCGTATTGCTGAAGCCCTGGCTGCCGAATTCCGTGACGGCGGCCAGGCGCACTGGTCCGGCCGGCAGATTGAACAGCTCGCCGTTGGCGCTCAGGCTCAAGGTCTGGGTCCAGGATTTATTGCGGCTGATGGATTCGCCGGCAATCGAGTTGAACTCGTCGGGCGTCAGCGGCTGGCTAAGCCGTTTGGGATCGGGCGCGTAGATGGCGACACCGTCGCTATCGTAGCCCAGGCGCGGACCTAGGAAAAAACTGTCCACTTTACTCAGCAGCACCGGCGCGGTCTGGCGGCTGGTGTAAGCGGAAATATTATAGGCCGCCTCGTAGTTCCAGCTGCTGGTGGCAGGAATATCGCCGCGCACCCCGACAGTCCAGTTGCCGGCGACGTCGTTCCACTTGCGGTTGTAACGCGTCGCGCTGCCGATCTCTTCCGGCGAAATGCGGCGCGACCAGCTCTCGTTGGCGCCGCTGTTCTGGTTATAGAAATAGCCGTTGCCGCCGCCTTCCGAAGTCCAGTTAGGGCCGCGCGTATTGTTCTGGGTGGCGTTAAATCCCAGCATCAGGTCGCTGAAAACCTCGGTCTTGGGCGTCAACTGATAAGTCAGGCTGCCGAACAGGTTCTCGCTTTCATTCTGCGTCATGGTGGTCCAGAACGCCGGCTGCGCCTTGCCGCTGCCGCAATACGGGCCTTTTTTCGACTGCACTAGCACCACGCTGTCATAGAACAGATTGCCTAGCTGGGCGCAGTGATTGGCGCCCGGATCGACATACTTTCCGGTATCGACATTCTGGCGCGACAGTATGCGTGTCGGCGCCGTGCCGTCGGAAGAAGTCGACGACATGAAATCGCGCTGCCGGCTCCAGATCGGCTGGGTGCGGCTTAGTTCTACGCCAAAGACGCCGCTCAGGTTGCCGTTGCTGCCGCCGCCGGTGAACTGGATGCGCTGGTTGGAACCGCCACCGTGCTGGGTGCCGCCGGCCTTGACGTTGAGATCGAAGCCGCTGGCCTGCTTTTTCAGGATGACGTTGACCACGCCGGCAATCGCATCGGAACCATATACCGCTGAGGCGCCGCCGTTCAGGATTTCGATGCGGTCGACCAGCGCCGAGGGAATATTCGCCAGGTTGACGAAGTTGACCGCGCCGTCATACGCCACCGGATAATCGGCGATGCGCCGGCCGTTGACCAGGATCAGGGTGTGGTTCGGACCAAGGCCG
Source organism: Collimonas sp. PA-H2 (assembly GCF_002564105.1). Lineage (NCBI taxonomy): Bacteria > Pseudomonadati > Pseudomonadota > Betaproteobacteria > Burkholderiales > Oxalobacteraceae > Collimonas > Collimonas sp. PA-H2. Next base: position 2,985,192 of record NZ_PDBX01000001.1, on the reverse strand, counting down.
CGCAGGCTGATGGTGTTCGCCGCCGGAGTGAAGGTATTGCCGAAATCGGCGCCCTGCGTCATGCCGGTATTTTGCGTCTGCGCACTGAGGGCATCGAACACATTGCGATAACCCTGCTTCTCGATATCTTCACCGGTGATTACGGTGACGCTGGTCGGACCCTCTTTGCTGGCGCGCGGGATGCGCGAGCCGGTCACCAATACTTGCTTGCCGTCGTTGCCGGCGGAAGCGGCGGCGTCATCCGCCGCCGGACTTGGCTGCGCTGTTTGTGCGTGAGCGGACTGATAGACGTACGGAACTCCATAAGCGATCAATAGCGACAGTGCGGAGCGCACCGGCCAGGTTTTGAATCTGTGCATGCGTATCTATTCCTTCCCATGTTTTCTTTTGTAAAGAACTGTTGCGTTCTTTAATGGGAAGAGAGAATATAGTATCCACAAGGAAAGAAAAACTGATGTATTTACATATCCTTATGCGTTATGGAAACGGCGGAAGCTGCAGTCATCCCGCTGGGCCGAAGGCATTTTTCAGTACAATCAAAACGCTCATTTCAGGATTTTCCGCGCCGCAGAAATAATCTGCCGCGACAGGTTTTCCATGCGCGGCGACTGTACCTTCCAGGTGTGCCAGTACAGCGCCAGTTCCAGCGGCCGGGTCGGCGCCAGATGGATCATTTCATCCTTCTTGCCGGCAGCCTTGAGCAGCAGTTCCGGCACCATGCCGTAACCCAGGCCGTAGCGGATGGCGTTGAAATGCGAGGCGGCGCCCGGCACGTAATGGCAAGGATAGGCGCCAGCCGGCAGCCCCAGTTTGCTGAGCAAGAACGACGACTGCAGGGTGTCCTTGTGGGTGTAGGCCACCACCGGCGCCTTGCGTGCAGCCTTGCGCGTCAGGCCGTCGGCGAACCAGTGGTCGCGAAAGCCTTCTGACGCCACCAGCCAGTAACGCATCACACCCAATAGCTCGGCCGAACAGCCGCGCATAGGTTTCGGCTCGGTACTGATGCAGCCGATCGCCAGCCCGGTCTCCAGCAGCGAATACGTGTGGTCCTGGTCTTCCACTGTCAGGTCCAGCAGCACGCGCTCGCGTATCAGCACCTCCGACAATGCCGGGAAAAACCAGGTGCCGATGGAATCGGCGTTAAGCGCCAGCACCAGGGTCAGCGGCGCATCCTGCTGCACCGCCAGCTCCGCCGCCAGGTCGGTTTCCAGCAGTTCCGCCCGCTTCAGATATTGCATCAGGCGCTGTCCCATGCGGGTTGCGCGCGCCGGCCGGCTGCGCACGATCAGCGCATTGCCGAGCTGGCTTTCGAGCGCCCGCACGCGCTGGGAAATGGCCGGCGAGGTCAGGTGCAGGCGCACGGCAGCCTGCTCGAAACTGCCGCTCTCGATCACTGCACGAAACGCCTCGGTGTGTTTGGGATTGATCTTCATGCGCGCCATCCTTGGATAAGAAATATTTATGACTACTTAATAATACTTAATTTTTCTAAGTATATAGCTTGCCGCCATCACAATAGCCGCTCTCAAAGTCATTCACACCGCGTCCGCCTTCGATTCGTGCGCCATTTCAACAGGAGCGACCATGCGGCCAGCAGCCGAGCAAGCAACATCGCGATTTCCCCGTCGTCTCAAATTCATTCTCGGTTTCAGCATCGGCCTGATACTGGCCATCGGCGTCGCCAGTGGCTACTGGCTGCGCCAGGCCTGGCAGCAGCTGCCTTCGGTCGACCACCTGGCCCAATACAATCCGGCGCTGCCGTTGCGGATCTATTCCAGCGAAGGCATTCTGCTGGCGGAATACGGCGAAGAGCGCCGCGAATTTCTCCCTATTGAAAAAATTCCGCTGGTAATGCGCCAGGCCCTGCTGGCCATCGAGGATGCGCGCTTCTATGAGCACGGCGCAGTCGATTTCACCGGCCTGCTGCGCGCAACACTGGCCAACCTGACCAGCGGCCAGCACGGACAGGGCGCCAGCACCATTACCATGCAGGTGGCGCGCGGCTTCTTCCTGACGCGCGAAAAGACGCTGCAGCGCAAGCTGATGGAAATCCTGCTGTCCTATAAGCTGGAGCAACAGTACAGCAAGGACAAGCTGCTGGAGCTATACATGAACCAGATCTATCTCGGCGAGCGTTCGTATGGTTTCGCCGCTGCGTCCAATATCTATTTCGACAAGCCGCTGGAGCAGGTCAGCGTGGCCGAAGCGGCGATGCTGGCGGGTTTACCGAAAGCGCCGTCGGCCTATAACCCGGTCGCCAATCCGCAGCGCGCGGAGACGCGCCAGCACTATATCCTGCAGCGCATGCTGGAACTCGGCTATCTCAAGCCGGACGCATTCCAGCAGGCCATGGAAGAAAAACTGGCGCTCAACCCCAGCCGCAATCCCTCGGTGCGGGAAGCCGCCTACGCGGTGGAAGAGGCAAGGCAGATGGTGATCCAGCTGTATCAGGAGCGCGCCTACACCATGGGACTGGATGTCACCACCACCATCCAGATGGAGCCGCAGTTGGCAGCCGACAAACAACTGCGTTCGGGCCTGCTGGATGCGCAGGGACGCAGAGGCTATCGCGGTCCCGAAGCGCAGCTGGCCGCAATCGCCAGCGCTGACGTGGTTCGCACAATACATAAACTGCTGCTGCCATATCCGGACAGCAGCGAAATCCGCGCGGCGCTGGTCACCGCGGTCTCGCCGAAGCAGATCAAGGCCGTCTTGCGCAATGGCGAGGCGCTGCAGATCGGCGCCATCGATCCGCGCATAGCCGGCGGCTGGGCCAAATTGCCGGTCAGCGGCAAGCGCAGCATCGTGCCGGGCTCGGTCATCCGCACCTATCGCGACAGTTCCGAGCGCTGGCTGCTGAGCCAGACCCCGGAAATGGAAGGCGCGCTGATTTCGGTCGACGCCAGGAACGGCGATATCCTGGCGCTGGCCGGCGGCTTCGACTTTTTCCGCAATCCTTTCGATCACGCCTTGCAGGCGTTCCGCCAACCCGGCTCCAGCTTCAAGCCCTTTGTCTATTCCGCCGCCCTGGAAAAGGGATATTTCCCGGGCACCATGGTCGATGATACGCAGCGCGTCCTGCTGCCGCAGGAAACCGGCGCCCGTGCCTGGCGGCCGCGCAACTTCGGTAACAACTACGAAGGCTTCATCACCGTCAGGCGCGGCCTGATGCGTTCCAAAAACCTAGTGGCAGTAAGCCTGATGCAAGCTTCCGGCGCCGGCTACGTGCAAGAGTTTGCGACGCAGTTCGGCTTCCTGGCCGAACGCAATCCGGTCTCGCTGCCGCTGGCGCTCGGCGCCGGCGCCGTGACGCCGCTACAGCTGGCGCAATCCTATGCGGTATTCGCCAACGGCGGCTATTCGCAGGCGCCGCGGCTGATCAAGGAAATCCGCAACCGCAACGGCCAGGTGCTGTTTGCCGACAGCGCACGCAGGAATCCGGGCAAGAAAGTCGTCTCAGCGCGCAACGCCTACATCATGGACAGCATGCTGCAAGACGTCGTGAAAGCAGGCACCGGCCACGGCGCCAAGGTGCTGGCGCGCAGCGATACCGCCGGCAAGACCGGCACCTCGAACAATGCCTATGACGCCTGGTTCGCCGGTTATTCGTCGGGCGTGGTGTCGGTGGTGTGGCTGGGCTATGATCAGCCTAAATCGCTGGGCAACACCACCGGCGGCGTAGCGGCCTTGCCGATCTGGAGCCGCTACATGCAGGTAGCGCTGAAGGACCGCAACGAACAGGTGCGGGAAGAGCCGGCAGGGCTCAGCGTCTACGACGGCGACTATGTCTATTCGGAGTACCTGAAGGGCAGGTGCGTGGCAGACAGCAATCCCTTCATCCACAGCAAGTTCAAATGCCAGGCCGACGGCAGCACCGGCCCGGCGCTTGAAAAAGAAGCCTTGAACGCGGCACAGGAACGCGAGCAGATCCTGAAACTATTTTCTTCCGGAGACTAAGCCATGCTTCTGCATACCATCTATCTGATTGCGATCGTGGCCGAAGCCATGTCCGGCGCCATCATGGGCATGCGGCGCGACATGGACCTGTTCGGCATCTGCGTGGTCGGCACCATCACCGCGCTTGGCGGCGGCACCATCCGCGACGTCTTGCTGGGCAACTATCCGCTGGGCTGGATCGCCCATCCGCAATACCTGCTGTTCACCGTCGGCGCCGCCCTCGTCACCGCCCTGGTGGCGCGCTTCCTGCACCATCTGCGCAGCGTGTTCCTGGTGGTCGACGGCCTCGGCCTGGTGGCGTTCAGCGTGATCGGCTGCGACATCGCCCGCGCCAACGGCATGGCGCCGGGCATCGTGATCCTGGCCGGCATGATCACCGGTGTCTTCGGCGGCCTGCTGCGCGACGTCTTGTGCAACGAGATTCCGCTGGTGCTGCAGCGCGAGCTGTACGCCACCATTGCGCTCTTCACCGGCGCCTTGTATGTCGGCCTGCTGTGGCTCAAGGTCGATCCGGCGGTTGCGCCGCTGGCCGCCATCGGCAGCGGCTTCCTGTGCCGCCTGCTGGCCATGCGCTTCCACTGGAAGCTGCCGAGTTTCAACGGTAGCGGCATCCGCGGATTTGAATAAGCCGCCTATGCCGGCAGCGTCGGATCCAGGTGCATTCCCCCCATTGCTGAATGCTCACGCCGGTTGGCCGCGGACAAGCAAAACCCCCGGGAGCCATGGCTAGCCGGGGGTGATGCCGATGTCTTGATTGAATCCTTACAGACTGGAGTCCATCAAGGCTTGATTCTGATGATTTCGCTGATGTGGGCTTTGCCGTTCAGTGGCTTGAACACGTGAACCAGTGCTGGAAAGCGCGGAGCGTTCGGCACGACAACTTCCCCGGTGCACAGGAAGCAGTAATTCGTGCCGGCGACGATTTGCGTGGCGAAAGCCGAGGGCACGTAGTTCACCCCGACAAAGCCATCCAGCGCTTCTTTCAGCACAGCTCTTGCAACGCCCGTGATTTCATAGTCAAAGGAGCTCCAGCCACCCAGAATTTCTATTGTCATGATGTTCACCCTTATGATGACCGCATGTTCGGATACCCGTCACAGTCGCGGCCTTCCAGCGACGGGCTACAAAAAATCCAGAAACCATGCTGCGCCGCAGCGGCGCCCATCCTGAGAATCCAGCAGCCCGAAAATATTTCCACGGGGAAATTAGAAGGCCATCCTAGTCGCATGCCTGGAGAAAAAATACTGTTGAAAGTGACAGGTGCAACCGGCGGACCGGGCTGGCAATGCGGAAGGCAGAAAAGCCCTCCGGATTAGCGTGCGCTCACACCCGTTGAGGCAGGCCGCAAGCTTGTCGCTGCGGCAAACCTCAAATAACGGCTGCAGCAAGCGCCGTCAGCACAACCACCAGCCAAGACGGCCATTTCCAGACCAGCAGCAGGAAAAACGCTAGCGCCGCAAGGCAGAAATCGGCCGGCTTCAGGATAGCGCCGGTCCAAACCGGGTTGTAGAACGCCGCCAGCAGCAGCCCGACCACCGCCGCATTGATGCCGGTCAAAGCCCTTCTGGCGCCCGCATGCTGTCGCAGCGCTTCCAGGAACGGCAGCGCGCCGCAGACCAGCAGGAACGAGGGAAGAAAAATCGCCGCGACAGCAAGCAGCCCGCCCAGCCAGCCGTTCGGCGTCCGCGACGATACGCTGCCGAGATAGGCGGCAAAAGTAAACAAAGGCCCGGGCACTGCCTGCGCCGCGCCGTATCCCGCCATGAACAGCTGGTTCGAGACCCAGCCTCTGGGCACCACTTCCGCCTGCAGCAGCGGCAGCACAACGTGGCCGCCGCCGAACACCAGCGCACCTACCCGGAAGAACACATCGAAAAGTTCAGCGACGTAGCGTCCGGAAGTCTCTGCCAGCAAAGGCAGCGCAACGAGCAGCGCCAGGCAGAGCATGATGGCCGCGACGCCGGCGCGGCGGCTGATGTTCGAGGCAGGCAGTTTTTCCAAAGAGAGCGGAGCCGCCTTCAGAAACAGCAGGCCGGCCACGCCTCCCGCGAGGATGACGCCGATCTGGCCGAAGGCATTAGGCAAGGCCACAGCGATGCACGCCGCAAGCAGTGCGACAGCAGCCCGTTTCGCATCCGGCGTCAGGCTCCGCGCCATGCCCCACAGCGCCTGCGCCACTACCGCCACGGCGACCACCTTCAAGCCATGCAGCCAGCCGCCGGCCAAGGCGGCGTCCCTATGCGCGACAAAGAGACCGAACAGGATGAGCGCCAGCGCCGACGGCGCAGTGAATCCCAGCCACGCGGCGAATCCTCCCGCATAGCCGGCCCGGGTCAAGCCCAGAGCAATGCCGACCTGGCTGCTGGCGGGCCCGGGCAGCAGCTGGCACAGCGCCACCAGGTCGGCATAGGCCGACTCGGCTAGCCACTGGCGCCGCTCCACGAACTCGGTCCGGAAATAGCCGAGATGCGCGACCGGTCCGCCAAACGATGTCAGGCCCAGCCGCAGAAAGATGAGGAATACCGTTAAGGGAGAATCGCGCATTTTCGGGGGATTGAGATTTTTCTGTTCGCCTGCATCTTAGCGCAAGACGCCGGCAAAACGCTGCCGCCCAAAGCCTGTAGTCGAGAAGCCTGCTAATCTTCCAGTCTGACATTTCGGCGCCGCCGTATTTTCAAACAGTTCACACCAGTTAATAACAAGGAATTTTCATGAGCGATCTTTCAACTTTCCCTATTACCAGGAAATGGCCTGCTCGCCATCCCGAACGCATCCAGCTGTATTCCCTGCCGACACCCAACGGCGTCAAGATCTCGATCATGCTGGAAGAAACCGGCCTGCCTTACGAGCCGCATCTGGTCAGCTTCGACAGCAACGACCAGACCTCGCCGGAATTCCTGTCGCTCAATCCAAACAACAAGATCCCGGCCATCCTCGATCCCGACGGTCCCGGCGGCAAGCCGCTGCCGCTGTTTGAATCGGGCGCGATCCTGCTGTACCTGGCGGACAAGAGCGGCAAGTTCATACCGGCGGATCTCGCCGGCCGCTACGAAACGATACAGTGGCTGATGTTCCAGATGGGCGGCATCGGACCGATGTTCGGCCAGCTTGGATTTTTCAACAAGTTCGCCGGCAAGGATTATGAAGACAAGCGTCCGCGCGACCGCTACGTGGCGGAATCGAAGCGTCTGCTGGCAGTGCTCAACCAGCGCCTGGCAGAACGCAGCTGGATCATGGGCGATGCTTACACCATCGCCGACATCGCCACCTTTCCGTGGGTACGCAACCTGATCGGCTTTTACGAAGCCGGCGACCTGGTTGGCATTGCGGATTTTCCGCACGTCACGCGGGCACTCAACGCCTTCATCGCCCGCCCGGCGGTCATAGCCGGCCTGACGATTCCGAAACGCTCCTGAACCACCGATGACGGACTACCGCCGGAACTGTCGGGCGACAGTGCCGGCGGCAGCTAGCGTCAGAGACGCTCGATGATCAAGGCTATGCCCTGGCCGCCGCCGATGCACATGGTGATCAGGCCATAGCGCTTGCCGGTGCGGATCAGCTCATACAGGCATTTGACGGCAATGATGGTGCCGCTCGCGCCCAGCGGATGGCCGAGGGCGATGGCGCCGCCGTTGACGTTGGTCAGCGCCGGATCCAGCCCCAATCCTTTGCACACGCCCAGCGACTGCGCCGCGAACGCCTCATTCGATTCAATCACCGCCATGTCAGCCAGGCTGAGACCGGCGCGTTTCAGCGCCAGCTGAACTGCCGGAATCGGACCGGTGCCCATGATCGTAGGATCGACCCCCGCCACACCGTAGGAAACCACGCGCGCCAGCGGCTTCAGGCCGGCTTGCGCGGCAGCGTCGGCCGCCATCAAGACGCAGGCAGCCGCGCCGTCGTTGATGCCGGAAGCATTGCCGGCGGTGACTGTGCCGCCCTCTTTCTTGAACGCCGGCTTGAGCTTGGCCAGCGATTCCATGGTGGCGTCGGCCTTCGGATATTCGTCGGTGTCGAACAGCGCGACGCCCTTGCGCGTCTTGATTTCCACCGGCACGATCTGCGACTTGAAATGGCCGGCGGCAATCGCCGCGGTAGCACGCTTCTGGCTTTCCAGCGCGAACGCATCCTGCTCTTCGCGCGAGATGCTGTATTTCTCCGCCACGTTTTCAGCGGTGATGCCCATATGGCCGCCGCCGAAAGGATCGGACAAGGCGCCCACCATCATGTCGATCATCTTGATGTCGCCCATGCGCGCGCCGAAGCGTGCAGCCTGGGTCGCATACAGCGAGCGGCTCATGCTTTCCACGCCGCCGCCGACCGCGACCTCGGTCTCGCCCAGCTGGATGGCGTTAGCAGCGCTGATGATGGCTTGCAAACCCGAGCCGCACAGGCGGTTCAGCGTCAGCGCAGTGGATTCCTTGCCCATGCCGGCATTCAGGCCGACTACGCGCGATACATACATGTCGCGCGCCTCGGTATGGATTACGTTGCCGAAAATGATCTGGCCGGCCTGCTTAGGATCGACGCCGGCGCGCGCAAACGCTTCCTTGACCGCCACCGCACCCAGTTCGCCCGGTGCAATATCCTTCAATGCGCCGCCGAATGCCCCGATCGCCGTACGGGCTGCGCCGACGATAACGACTTCTTTTGTCATGCTTATCTCCTTGCTTTAGTAATCTGATGACAAGACCTGCTTGCCGCCTTGCCGGAACGCATCTTACGCTTAGCGACAAATGCATTCCAGGTACCTTCAGCACTACTTTAGCAGGCATCTGCTTCCCAGTCCCGTTCGCTGCCGAAAATCCTGGCGCCGGATGGGCGAGGATGTGTAATCGCACTCAAACCGTCGGTCTGGAAAATTGCCACAGCTTCAGATAACGTCAGTCCGATATCCGACAGGATTCCTGAATGATTTTCACATGAAGCTGACCGCGCACCGGCACGCCGCACATATGCTTACAGCTGATCGCGGCCGTCCAAACAATACGGAGCACGGCAATGCGACGGGCGGCAAAGACCGCACATGCCGCCAGCGCCGCTGTTTTCGCTGCGAGCCGCAGCTTCCGGAGCCGCGAATTCACGGGTTTTCGCCCGCTCCCTGCGCAGCATCGGCCCGCGCAGCTGAATCAAGCCCACTGCCGGGCTCATTGCCAGGTACAGCGCGCGGTCGGTAATGCCAGCCAGCGTCTCGGACTCGCCGACAAAGTCATCATCTTGCAGGCCGGAACCGGTGCTGTCGCCAGGCTGCTCTGAGAACGGAGCCTGCACGTTATCCGCGCCTGGCTCGAGCGTGCGGCTGGTCTCTTCAATCCGCGATGCTGCCTTCAGCTGTTGCGTCAGATCGCCCATGGTCAGCCGTTTTCCGGCATTTCGCCATGACGCTCCAGCTCTGGCTCGCGTCCGGGCTGGTCTGAATGACGTAATTCTTCCACCACCGCGTAGACATGCGCCACCGCCTGGTAGCTTGCCTTCGGAATCGCCATATCCTGGCGGCCGGTTGCATACAGGCTGCGCGCCAGCCAGACGTGCCGGATCACCGGTATGCCACGCTCCCGGGCATAAGCAATCATCGCCTGCGCCGTTTCATCACGCCCCTTGGCCAGCACTAGCGGCACCGGCGCCAGATTGACGTCATATAGCAAGGCGACCGCAAAATGAGTGGGATTGACAACAACGGCATTGGCCTCGCCGGTCTTCGCAACCGGTCCGGAACTGGCCAGTTCGCGCGCCAGGTGCTGGCGCATGCCCTTGACCATCGGATCGCCCTCCGACTCCCGGTATTCGCGCTTAATGTCGTCCAGGCTCATGTTTAGCGACTTGGTGTGAAAATGCTTTTGCAGTCCGAAATCGACCAGGGCAAAGCATAGGCAGACACCGGTAATCGTCCGGAATATCGAATGCAGGATGGCGATGAAGCCGAAGTAGATGTCCTTCGGCAGGCCGCCTGACAGACGCACAATGGTTGGCAACGCATCATGGATCGCGCTATAAATCACCAATCCGATAATGGCAGTCTTGAGCAGCATCATGCCGATCTCTCCCAGCTTTTTCTTGGAGAAAAGCTGTTTGACGCCGTTCGCCGGATTGAGCCGGTCAAAATTCAGCTTCATCGATTCGGTCGCGATCAAGACCCCGAATTGCCCCCAGTAAGACGCGACGCCGACGATCGAGCAAGTGAGCAAGAGCGTCAGAAACACGGTAATCAGCAAGGTTTCGCCGGCGCCGCTCATTTCCAGCAAGGCGGAAGAAAAAGGCTGGTCGAAGCGGGAAAAGGCGAGGTTCATCATCGCTTGCACAGATTCTCGCCAAAATCCCTCGGCGCCGAACGCCAGTTCGCCTATCGCCGTCAGCGTGGCAAGCTTGGCCAGATCCTTGCTGACCGGCACCTGGCCTGATTTGCGCGCATCCTCAAGTTTCTTGTCGGTAGGTTCTTCGTTCTTTTCACTCATGGCCGCCGCTCACGGTTTGGATGTGGCCTGGAACAGCTGCGCCGGCACGTCCAGCATGTGCGCGAAATCATCGCTGATGTAGTGCGACAACGTCGCCCAGTACACCAGCAGGATGAACAGGCCGGTCAGGCTCTTGATGGGGGCGGAGGCAAACGATACTTGCAGGCCCGAAGCAAATACGCCGACGATGGCAAAGCCGAAATCGATCAGCAGCAATGGAATGATCACCGGGCCGCCGTACACGGCGATATGCCAGAAAAAATCGCCGAAGCGTTGCATCATCACTTCCATATGTCCGCTCTCGAAGGGCGGCATCAGGCTGAACGCCGGCCACAGGCCGTAACTCTCGATCAGCATGCGCACCATCATGACCAGCAGCCCCGACTGTATCAGCACCAGCACAGTCGCCTGCAGCAGCAGGGCGCCGACGGCGCTGGCGTCCTGGTCGATGGAGGCGTTGGAAGCCTGGATCTGGATAGGTGAGCGCTGCGTATCCAGGATCGAGCCTATCGATTGCGCGACCCAGATCGGTATCGACAGCAGCACGCCCAGCAGCACGCCGATCGCAGCTTCCTTGAAAGCCAGCGCAGCGGCCAGCATGTAGCCGGGCTGCATCTCCTGGACGAAATGATAGGTCGGCAGCAGAGCCGGCAGGGCGATGGCGATAGCCACCGCATTGCGGACGATCCCGACCAGGGTGCGCGAACCCAAGGCCGGCAGGATCGACAGGCAAAGATAGGCGCGCGGCGTGATCAATGCCAGCGAAACCAGCAGGGTCTGGGCGTCGACCAGAAGTGTGTTGCTCATGCTGTTCCATTCATCAGTGGCAGGGCTAGCGGCCGACCGTCGACACCAGCGACAGGGCCAGATCTGTCAGCTGCATCAGTTCGCTGCCGAACCAGCGCCCCATCATTGCCAGCGTCACGGCGACCGATACTAGTTTCACGATGTATGGCAAGGTCTGGTCCTGGATCTGGGTGATCGCCTGGATCACCGAGACGAGACAGCCGCAGACGGTCGCCACGATCAGCGGCGGAGCCGACATGACGATGACCAGCCACAGACCCTGCTGGAAAAAATTGAGCGTATCGACCATTTATTTTGCCTTGTTAGCAATTGCTTGTCTCTTCCCTCAACAGCAGCTGCAATGAGCTTGCGGCCACCATCAGCGAAGGAATCAGGAAATACGCGTCATAAATATGACATCGCAAGCGCATTCAGCAATTTCGCCCAGCCGTTGATCAGCACGAACAGCAAAAGCTTGAGCGGAATGGAAATCGTTTGTGGACTGACTTGCTGCATGCCCAGCGCCATCAGCAAGTTTCCTATCAGCAGATCGATCACGACGAAAGGAATATAGATCAGGAAACCTATCTCGTAACCCGTCTGCAATTCGGAAACGACGAAGGCCGGAATCAGCACCAGGGCATCGTCGGATTTTGCCTCCTTGGCGACATCCTTCGGCCATAATTTCCTGGCAGAGTCGAGGAAGACCTCGCGCTGTTCAGGCTTGCTGAAACGCAGCATGAAATCCCGCAGAGGCTCGAATGCATTCCTGGCTTGATCCAGCATCGGCACGGCGCGCACATCGGCGCTGCGGCTATCGACAGTCAGCACGCGCTTGCCGATTTCCTGCACCGTAGGCGCCATGATGAACACGCTCATGGCCAGCGAAATGCCATAGATCGCCAGCGTCGGCGGCACTTGCTGGACGCCGATGGCATTGCGCAGCACCAGCAGCACCAGGGAAATCTTCAGGAACGAAGTGGTGGTCACCACGATCAGCGGCACCAGCGACAGCAAGCCAAGCAGAATCGCAAATGAAACTACATCATACTGGCTGCTCATTGCGGAGCCGTCCATTGCGTGATGCGGATCCCCAGCTGGCCGCCGGCATCGACCAGCTCGCCCTTGCCGAGCGCCCTGCCGCAAGCCACGATGGCCACGGTTGACGGGCTGCCGCCTTCAAGCTGCAAGACACAGCCGGCTGCCAGATTGCGCAGTTCGCCCAAGCTGAGGCATAGCTGCCCCAAACGGAATTCGAGCATCAGCGGCAGCTGTTCCAAGGTTTCCAGGATTGCTCCTGTTGCATTGCTGGCGGCCCCGATTGCGCTGCCGTCCTGCGCCACGGCGTCGTCATCGCTCGCTGCGGAAAAGCTGCTTTCTGCCAGCTCGCACGCGGCGTCCGGCAACACGCCATGCGCTGCGCCGGCCGCATATTCAATCTCGCTTTGATCCAATTTTTTCTCCAGTTTGATAATTTCCAGGGAGCCTGGCGGCCGATACTGAACCTGGATCGAAAGTCCGCCCAGGTCGACCGTTCCCACCCCTTGGCAATCGAAGCGGGGGCTGTCGGGAATGATCACGTCGCCTGCCTGCAAGCGCTGCAATGCCGCCAGGTCGAGGCCATGCCTGGCCAGCAAGACCTGGAACGGAAAATTCAGGCCGGCCCAAGGCGCGCTGCGGCCGGGGTTTGCATGCCAGTCGTGGCGCGACAGCAGCGCCAGCATGACGGAAGCATCTGCTTGTATTTCGGTGACGACGGCATGCTGCTGATCGCTTACCGTCAGGCACAGAGAAACCGGATCAGGCCAATGCGGCGCGGCGCCGAACTGCAGGTCGGTGGCGCCTGTGAAAGGGGTCTGCTGCAGACGGCCAAGCACGGCAGCTCTGAGCCAGTCGCCGGTTTCAGTGGCGGCAAAGGTTGCGCCAACGTCGATCCCGCACAATGCCCGCAACAGGCGCTGTCCTTGCGTTACGGCGATCACGCCGTAAGACGCAGTGATCAGCAAAGCATCTTCCGCGGACGTTGCAGCGATTGTGTTCATGGACAGGGCCAGCGTCAGTTCGCCTTCTGGCGACGCCAGCCTGGTCTGGCAACCGCCTCCGATCTTGCGCAACAACGTTACACGCTGTCGCGACATGAACGGCAAATCGCCGACGGCAAGCACGGCGGCTTCTTGAAATGAAGAGAATTGAGCACTGCAATCTGGCATGACGAACTCTCGGCAACGAAATTGATCCGTACTGCCAGCGAGACTAGCTACAGTACGGCGAGACTGACGTCTCTTCCTATATGTCGCGCCAAACGCCGTTCCAGTTCCGTCCGTTTGCCTTTTAATCGTTCGCCAAGCTGCCGGCTCGATGGCGTCAGCAAGATCGCAGTTGCCTTATCCGACTGATTGACCGCCACGCCCAACGTTTCACCGTCTGGCAATATCACTTCGAAAATGCCGTCGAGGCCAGCCAGCGGCGCCAGCTCGCCGGTCAAGTGATCGAGCTCCATGCCGGCCTGGCCGGCTGCCGCCAGTTCGTCCAGCTGCGCCAGGCTGTCGCCGGATTTCTCTTGCGACTGCCGGCGCACAGCGAGAAAACCCGGATAAGCGTTCATTCCGCCTTCAGCCGCGGCGTCGCCGCTCTCTGTTGCCGTCCTGCCTTCTGCCGGCCTCCTGGTTCGTCGCGCAGCACCACCATCTGCAACGCCCTGCCGCTCTCCGCGTGCGGCAGGGCCTGGAGCGCTGCCGCCTTTCCGCACCGGACGAGGCACATAGGGCGGGGCTGCCGAGGCTGGCTTCGGGCTTTCGGGACGGCGTACAAAAGTACTTCCTGTTATGCGATTTGCACCTGACATGTTATTCCTCCACCGGCTTTCCGGACGCGCGCAGTTCATCGCGCAAGATAGTTAATTTCTCCTGCTGCCTGCGGGCATCTGCCAGCACCTGATGGGCCGCGAAGAATGCGCGGCCATCATCCTTGCAGGACGTTGCCAGCTGGCAGGCGGCTAATCTTTGCAAGCTCGCGCTCTGCTTCATACGGTCATACGCCGCCTTGCTCTGACGGAATTTGCCGCTGGTGATGGCCATTTGAAAGAAACTGCTGCGTGCCTGCCGCCAGTATTGCTGCGCCTCCTGCAAAGCTGCGCGCCAGCCGCGCTTGGCTTGATGCAGCCTGGCGCGGGAATCGCGCCAGGTTTGCCGCGCATCCAGGCGCTCGCGTTCCAGCCGGTCCAGCCGCTGGCGGCGCACGCCCATCAATTTGTCGAGGCGCTTGTCTTCCGGTCTTTTCTCTGCAACGTCGATCGGCTCGCGCCTGGCGCGCAACCTGCCAAGGCTATCGCGGCTCGCTCCCATGCTCATTGGGCAAGTGCCGCAAGCCGGCTTTGCGTCTCACCGATGGCCGACATGTCGCGTGTATCCTGGCGTAAAAACGCCAACTGTTCGGGATGCATCTTGACGGCCATGTCGGCCAACGGATCGCGTCCCTGTTTATATTCGCCAAGGCGGATCAGCAACTCCATTTCCTGGTACTGGGCCAGCAGCTGGCGAAAATGCGAGGCAGCTTTGCGCTGTTCGCCAGGAGCGACGTTGCTCATCACGCGGCTGATGCTGGCCAGTACATCTATCGCAGGATAGTGCCCTTGTTCCGCCAGTTTGCGTGACAAGACCACATGTCCGTCCAGCAGCGAGCGCGCCTCGTCGCCGATCGGATCCGAATTGGATTCGCCGTCCACCAGCACGGTATACATCGCAGTGATCGAGCCTGAAGCGACGTTGCCGGCGCGTTCGATCAGGCGCGGCAGCATGGTATAAACCGACGGCGTGAAGCCGCCGCGCGCCGGCGGCTCGCCCGCCGCCAGGCCTATTTCGCGCTGGGCGCGGGCGAAGCGTGTGAGCGAATCCACCAGCAGCAGTACGTTCTGTCCCCTGGCGCGAAAACCTTCCGCAATCGCCGTCGCGGTAAACGCGGCGCGCGAGCGCTCCATCGAGGTGCGGTCAGAGGTAGCGCAAACGATGATGGTTTTCTTTACCAGCTCGGCGTCGAGCTCATGTTCCAGGAATTCGTTCAGCTCACGGCCGCGTTCGCCGATCAGGCCGAACACAATGGCATCGGCCTGGCAGCCGCGGGCAATCGCCGCCATCAGCGTGGTCTTGCCGCAGCCGGGGCCGGCAAATACGCCGATCCGCTGGCCGCGTCCCATTGTCAGCAAACCGTCGATGGCGCGCACGCCGGTAGGCAGCAGCGTCGCAATCCGCGGCCGTTCGCTGGCCTGCGGCGCATCGCGAATCACCGGCACGGTGGCGCGCCAGGTGGACACCAGGTCGACTGCGGCTGGAGCGCGGAACTGCATGCGGCCGAAGCCGTCCAGCACTGCGCCGAACAGATGGTCGCCGACCTCGATCGTATGACTGCGCCGCAGCGGCTCAATCACGGTCCGATTGGAAATCCCTTCCAGCGGGCTCAGCGAAGACAATATCGCGGCGCGGTCGGTAAAGCCGACCACTTCGGCAAAAGTCAGCTTGTCAGGCGTCAGGGGATTGATCAGCTGGCACAGTTCGCCGATCTCTACCGGTGGCATGTGGGCTTCAATCAAGGTGCCTAGTACTTGTGACACCTTGCCACGGCTGCTGAAGCCAGGGCTGGCCGGCAACCGCTGCAACCAGCGTCCGGCGTCGGCGCTGACCTGGCTCAAGGCCTCGACCATCGCTGCAGCGCTCACCAGTTCACCTCTATCTTGCGCTTGCCGGCGAACACCAGATGAGTGTCCTGCACCGATACCAACCGGATGCCGCGCACCTGGTCGCCGATATACAAACGTTCGCCATCCTGCGTAACGACGCTGGCGTTGTTGCCGGATATGACCTGGCGTATCTTGAATGGCAGCATGTTTTCAGCGCCCACTACCTTAGCGTTGACCGGGAAGCCGATCTTGTACTCTTTGATAAAACCCATCAGGACGCGCTCGAAACGCGCCGTTTCGTCATCGTCCAGATTGGCGCGCAGCTCCCATGACTGGTCGTTCAAGACCAGATCGAAGCGACTCAGCAGATCGGCCTTTTGCAGGCGTCGCCGCAGCGCTTGTTGCAGTTCCGCCTGGGACATGGTTTTGGCGAGGTCGGCGGCAATCGCGGAGGGATCCTCTGCAACCGGATTCCTTGCCGCACCGGTGCTGGTTTTTCCCAGCATGACCGCAACGTCAGTCTTACGCGGAATGGCGCTTGCAGGCGGTTTGGCATTGATGGCGTAGGCGGCCGCTGCGCCTATCACTGTAATCACTGCAACGGATGTATACAGCATGCCTTTGATGCCGCCGCGCCTGCCCTGGGCGCCGTCGGACGCAACGGCTTCCGACGTCGCCGGAACGAGGTTTTCAGCTTCAGGAAATTTCTCTGCGGTCGGCAACGGATCGCCGGTTGCAACCTCAAGTGCAGCAGCTTCGCTGGCAGCCGGCGCGCGCGCCCATGGCGCGCCTTCGGCTTCGATACCGATCCAGACATGGCCGATGCAAGCGCATCCGCCGACGCCCAAGTCAATCGCCCTTTGCACCTGACCGCTGTCAACATCGCTTAGCTGGCCGGATTCCGCAGTCAGAAGCCAACCGCTTTCGGTACGCGTGAGGGTGGCGTGCCGTTCTTCGATGCCGGGATCCACCAGCACGACGTCGGCCATATCACTCGCACCTATGAGCAACGGAGTGTCATCCAAAGGCAGGGTAGCGCCCCGGTGCAGGCCGTTCAGGATTCGCAGTTCATACATCATGCAATGGTTCTCTCGGGTTGGATTGGTTGGACCATGCTCATGAGTGGCAAGCAATTGCGCCCGGGTTCCAAATGCGTTCAATGAAGCTCAGAGATCCGCTGCAAGCGGGTCGCGACGCGCGCTTGCATGACGCTGCGTCATTCCTTTATCCGGCTGCGCAAAGAGATTTTTTCAGAGTCCGTGAGCAGACATTTTCTGTGTCTGGCTTATTCTGCTGTACCGCCGGGTTGCCAGCCTCGTCAAGGCCTGCAGGTCCATTTCATAAATCTGGAACTCGCCCACGGTGTCAATTATTTCCCAGTTGTTTCTTTGCATGAAGCGGCGGCATTTCACATTATCGACATGCACGGGAGCATAGGCGGGACAGCGTTGTGCAAAAATCCACTCGAGTGTCTGCCGCCACAGGAATGTCCAGGTTCCATGGTATTCCGGCAGCACGGAAAAATGGGCGTACTTTGGGCACAGCATGGCTCCGCCTATGCAACGTCCGTCCAGTTCAAAGCCGATCGCCTGATATCCGGACGTCTCGGCGAGGTATATCTGTTTGGTCACCAGCTCTCGGAACATCTGGTTGTACGATGAGCGCTCGGCTTCATACATCACCTCCAGGTCCAGTTTATCGACGATGCGCAAAGCCATGTTTTTCCAATCCCTAAAATGCATATCCAGTCATAGCTCGATCATGCCGACCGGCTGTATCCGCGAATGCTGCGTCAGCTCCGAGAACGCAAACACCGATACCGAGAAAAATTCCTCCTCAATCAGCTTGCGCACCGATCGGCGGATGTCCGCCGCGGTCACCAGCACCGGCAACGCCGCGGCGGTGCCGCCGGTACCCACCAGTTCGCCCAGGCGATCGAGCAGGGCTTGCTGGATTTCGGGAGAAATATCCAGGTAGCTGCCCTGGCTGGTCTGGCGGATCCCGTTACGCAACTGGTCTTCCAGCTCGGGCGCCAGCAGCAGTACCTCGATCAGGCCGTCGCGCGCCGCTTCGTGGCATAGTTGGCGCTTGAGCGCCAGGCGTACATAGTCGGCCAGCACATCGGGATCGCGCTCCTTGGCGGCCCATTCGAGAATGGTTTCGAGGATCAGGCGGGCATTGCGAATCGATACCCGTTCGCGCGCCAGGCGCTGTATCACTTCGGCCAGCCGCGGCAGCGGCACCGAACGGCCCAGTTCCTTGCCCAGTTCGGGATAGCGCCGTTCGGCCCAACGCGTAAAGCGCTGCACTTCGTGCACGCCGACGAACATCTGGCAGTTGCGCATCATTTCGACTTCGACGTCGGCGGCAAAGACTGCTTCCCACATTTCATAGATGACGCCGGCTTCGCGCAATTTACCTGGATCCGCGGCCTGGACCCAGGTGCGGCGCCGCCGGGTGCCGGTCAATGTATCTTCCAGCGCAGTGAAGCCCAGCTCTTCGAGCCGCGCCACGGATTCGACCGCCGATGCCCAACCGCTGCGGATTTCGACATCGATCAACGGCACCTCCGACATCAGGAAGTGAATCCTGCCGTCAGGTATCGTGCTATTGAATTCAAAGTCAATCACCTGGAGATCGGGAATGCCGCGCTTTTCCAGTATGCAGTTGCGCATGACGCGCACCGCGATGGTGATCGCTTCGGCGGCCGGCGTTTCCTTCAGCACCAGGGGCATGCGAACGATGAATGGCTTGGTGGCGGCAAACGTAGTCAGGTCGACGATGCGCGCATTTTCGCTTTCACTGGCATTGACACGCCGCTGCTGCTCCAGCAAAGCCTTTGGCTTGAGCAGACCGACCGCGCCGGCAGTCGCCAATGTCGCCGCCAGTATCAAAAATACCAGGGTAGGCATGCCAGGAATAAAGCCAAACAGCAGCATGATCACGCTAGCCGTGGCGAGCGCTTTCGGCTCGCTGAACAGTTCCGCGACGATATCCTGGCCGATGTTGCTCGGCTGTTCTCCGTTTTTTCGGTTGTCGTCGGCCACTCGGGTGGTGATCATGCCGGCGGTAAGGGAAATCAGCAATGCCGGAATCTGTGCTATCAGGGCATCGCCGATCGTCAGCACCGAATACAGATGCATGGCGTCGACTGCGGCCAGGTTATTTTGCAGCACGCCGATGGAAATGCCGCCGATCAGATTGACTGCAACAATGAAAATACCTGCAATCGCGTCGCCCTTGACGAATTTCATCGCACCGTCCATCGCACCGTGGAGCTGGCTTTCCTTGGACAATTCCGAACGTTTGTGCTTGGCTTCCTCCGCGGTCAGCAGGCCGGCCCGCAGATCGCTGTCGATCGACATCTGTTTGCCGGGCATGGCGTCCAGCGTAAAGCGTGCCGCCACTTCGGATACCCGTTCGGAGCCTTTGGTGATGACGATGAACTGCACCACCGTCAAAATCAGGAACACCACCAGGCCGACCACAAGGTTGCCGCCGACGACAAAATTGCCGAAGGTCTCGACGATATGGCCGGCGTTGGCCTCCAGCAGGATCTGGCGCGTGGTGGACACTTCCAGCGCCAGCCGGAACAAGGTAGTCAGCAGCAGCACCGCCGGGAAGGTGGAAAACGCAGTTGGTCCTGGCATGTACATCGACACCACCACCATCAGGCCGGCGACGCAAAGATTGAGCGCGATCAGGATATCCAGCAGCCAGACCGGCATCGGCAGCACCAGCATCAGGACGATGGCGATCACCAGCGCGGCGGCAAACAATTCAGCGCGTTTCGCCACTTTCTCGGCGAACGCATTCAGCTGGAGAACGATTTCATGCATTGCCGGCTCCCTTCAGACAAATTTCATCCCCGGCGCGCCGATATACCAGGTCGCTCCATTCCTTGCAGTCGCCGCGGTTCAACACCTGCAGGACCCGGGGTTCCAGCGGCTGCTGCATTTCCACCGAGGCGTAGGCTGCCATCAAACTCAAACGCAGCTCGTCAGGCCATACGGCCAGGCAGCCATGCGCCAGCCTGCAGGCAGCCTCGAACTGCCTGGTATTGAGGCAACCCCAGACCAGACCGATCGCCAGTTTCAATTCATCCGACAGTACTTCACTGTTTTTCATTGCTTTCATGCGGTTTCTCCAGGGATCGCATTAGCTTCCATCTCAGCATCTGTCATGCGCATTTGCTGGAACCTCAGGCGTAGCTGGACAGCATGTTCGACTACCGAGACTGCCGCCAGGCAGCCATGCCGCTGCTGTTCTTCCAATCCAAGAGAGTGCTCGATCAGGCAACGCTGCAAGCCGCGCATTTTTGGTACAGGATCTCCCATCCAGGCAGGACTGGCGACTGTCAGCAGGGTTCCCAGGAAATCGGTGAGTGCACTGATAGCGCTGTCCATCGCACTGGACGGCTGTTGCAGCGAGGCTGCCGCCTCGCCCGGATACAGCTCGCCGCTGGAAATCGCCTCCAGCGGCAACGGCTGTTCGAGGCTGCGGATTTCCCCTACATCGTTGTGTGAGCCGAGCGCTCCGGGGCGCAGCGGGCGGACAGTCTGTAAATTGTTCAGCATAGGAGCTCCAGGGCAATACGAAGATCGTCCGCGCTCAGAGCGCAATGGTCGTCAGACGGACCGGTAATCCGTCGCAGCAAATACCAGCTGCCGTCCTTCAACATCGCCGGCAGCCAGGCGCCATAGCGTGAAAAATTGTGTGCACGCCGCTCCAACACGGTTTCGGTCTTGACCTCATGCGCGCGACCGCCGCCATAGCCAATCCCGACCAGCACACCGTCTGCCAGCGGATAGGCCAGCAACGTGATGTCATCCTCGATACACTGACTGGCAACCGCGCGTTCGCGTTGCGCAGCGTTGACAAGATTCAGCAAGATGTTTTCCATCATTTATCCCGGTCGCTGTTCTTAAACGTGACCTGGCTTTGCAGCTGCCGCTGCAGGCTGTCCGCGGCATCATGCGATGCCACCAGACCGGACGTTGCGTCAGCGGCGCGCCGCGTCAACCCATCCAGCAGTACCGCACGATGCGTCGGCTTTTCTTGCGGCCATAGGCTGGCGGGCAGCAAGGCGACCGCGTCGCCCAGATGCTTGTAGGTAAAAACCTGCTGCAGCGCCGTTTGCATGCCGGCGCCGGCGACAATGTTGCCGACGAAGGCATCGATGTCGGCATTTTCCTTGTCGGCGACGCCCAGCAGAGCCACGCCAGTCGCCGCATCGCTGCCATGCGGCATGACGCCGGCCTGATGGAGCTTGACGCGCAAGCCGCGGCCAATCGCAAAGCCGGACTGCACTGCATTGAAACTTGCAGCATCCGACATCGACAACCACATGCGCGGCCCGAGATCGCCACCCTGGGCGCGCAAATTGGCGGCCATGGTCGAACGCAAGCCGGCCAGGGCTTGCATGAAATTGCCATGCCCAAACTTCTCCAGCAGGACTTTGGCCAGGCTCGCCGCAGTCAGCGTTGCTTCCTGCTTGCCTTTGACGCCATACATCGCGCGCAGCTGCTGCAAGGCGCCAGGATCGTGCGCTCTGCCATTTTCCGCTGCGCGGCTGTCCATCAGGTGCAATGCCGTCTGGAATTCTGCGGCATGACCCAGCCCTACCTCGATGGCGTCGCCATGCTGCTCCAGCAGTCTATCCATGGCCCGTTCCAGCACCTCTTGATCCTTGCCGTCGCTGATGCCGATCGCGTGGCGCAGCAAACTATGCCGCTCCAGCACGTCGAACTGCGACAACAGATAGGTATCCATGGCGGCTTCTCCGCCGCGCTGCAACTGCTCCAGCGCCTCCAGGGAGGCGGCATGCAAATGCGGATCGTGCTCGCCGTCTTTTTTCCCGCTTTGCTGCAAGCCGTTGCTGCGTCCGCGCCTGGCAGCATTGGCTAGCCGCATGCGGGGGGGAACATGCTGGCGCGGATGCGGATGCGGAGGGACGCCCTCGAGCGCCTCGAACCCCAGCGTATCCATCAGCTTCATGGTGGATTGGATAGAAGACTGCGCCCGGTTGTCGGCGGCTGTGGCGGCGAGTTTCGCTGCTTTGGTATTTATCGAGAAATCGGTCATGTCTACTATGTGGCGGCGGATGGCGTCGCAGTTCCATTCGAGCCAGTCTGGCATGCAAAACCGCGTTTGGAAATTGTTTGAATTTTTCTCAAACGGAATCGTCGACTTTTCGAATTTCTATAAAAACCTGCGATCTCGATAAAAATAAATCGTTTGAATTCAATGACTTGAATATTCCAGATAAATGGCACGACGGTTGCAAATATCCAGGAACGCTGTTTTGGCGTTTTTCCAGGAGAACCTTCATGAGTCATACCGCAATCGACCTCGACCTGCTGTTCCGCGAACACCATCATCACCTGTTCAAGTTTGTCCAGCGTTACGTCCGCAACAGCGAGGACGCCGAGGATGTCGTGCAAAACACTTTTGTGGAAGCCAGCCGCTGCGCCGACCGCTTCAACGGCATGTCCAAGCCGTCCACCTGGCTGTTCGGCATTGCCCTCAACCTGGCGCGCAATCAGGTGCGGCGCAACTGCGCCAGCCTGTGCGACGCCATGGACGACGAGGCCATTGAGGAAATCGCCGATCTGCGCGCCGATCCGCTCAGCCTGCTTGAAAATCGCCAGATCGTCGGCAAGGTGCAAGCAATGCTGGAACAGCTGCCGGCGAAAATCCGCAGCACTTTTGAAGCAGTCCTGGAAGGAAATTGCACTTATGAGGAAGCGGCGCAGGAACTGCAGATCCCGATAGGCACCGTGCGCTCGCGGGTTTCGCGGGTAAGATCCAGCATCCGCACGGTGCTGGGCTGAAGCAACGGCGCATGCAGCCAAGTTGGTTGCATGCGCGCTTGGTGTACTGTGCCAGGCACAGGGCGACAGGCAGTCAGCTCTCGATGATCAGAGCAGCCACGGCTTGCCCGCTGACCCGGCTCAGCCAGCTTGCGGCCTCGGCCGAGGTATCCATGATCGCATCCATCACGCTGCGCTCGTCCGGCAAGTCAAGAACCGGAATCTGGCGGATCACGACATAGTGGCCGCTATCGGCATGCCATAGCAATTCACTGTATGCGGTCAGCGCCGTATCCGAGAAAAAATTCCAGCAATGCGACATGTCGAAAAAAGAAAACTCTTCCTGGCGCGGCAGATGCGCTGTGATCGACAGGCTGGGTCCAGGCGCTTCCAGCAGCAACGAGGTGACAGTCGCAACATCGCCGAACTGGAGCTCGATGAGCGGCGCGCCGGCCTGTCCGCCGAACTCCGCCATCTCCGCCAGGAAACGCTGCATTCTTACTACGCATTCGTCTGTCAAGCTGCCGTCCTCTTGCAATGATGATGGCGATGCGCAGGCATCCTTCTTGCCGCGACACCGCCATGGTGGTCTGGGATTGCTTGCCGTGTTCGCTCAGGAACCCAGCTGATTGGCCGTTTCCGCCAGTTTCGACATGCCCTTGATCTTCGCCATCTCGTTGTTTTGCGCCATGCGCCACAAGGCGTCGTCGGTAGCCTGGTTGGAGATTTTTTGCGACTGCTGCTGCGCGTTCTGGGCATTGCGCAACTGCTCCAAATCATTCGCCTGGCTGGCATTGCTGTACTGCTGCAGATTGACTGTCATGGTTTTCCTTGGTTGAAGTGATGCACTGGTCAAGATAGACGGATATTTCATACCGGCCGCGGCATATCGCGGTTGTTCATATGTCACCTGGACGACCATACAGTTCCAGCTTTTATGCGGCAGCATTCAACGGAAAAAAATGTAAGAAAAATGGAACATCTTCCGCTGCCAATCCACTTATGGAAGACTGCGCTATCGACACAACATGCGATGGTCAATTTACTTAATCATTTTTTTAACTTCGAGGAGAAATATATGGGTAACAAAATTGGACGTGGCATCGCAGCTGGTTCGAGCGAAATTACTACCGGTATCGCTGCAGATCAAACCGGAGATGCAGATGCAACTGAGGCGCAATCCGGTGCAATGGCAAAACAAGGTCGTACTCAAGCCTTGCTGTCGATCGCAACCAAACAGGCGGATGCCCAGACTGCACGTAATGCCAAGCAGTCCGAAGCAATGGGGCAGATCTAAAGCGATGTAATGCGGTGGGAAGACGGCAGCACTGCTGCCGCCTTTTCACCTCTGTGAAAAAGGAGTTTGACGATCAGCGTCAAACTCCTTTTTTATTGCCCTTGCATTGCCACCGCATCAAGCTGGAAATGCGCAAAAAATGGAACAATTGGCCTCAGTTATCCACTTATATAAAGCCAAGCCATTGATGCAAAGGGCGACGCTCAATCATCTAAACGATTCATTTTTCATTATCAGGAGAAATACATGGGTGCATTAATGAAATTCGGCGCGAGTTTGCTTTCGAGTGTGGTTCCCGGCGTCGCAGCGCTTAAAACAGAGCCGCAGCCGCAGTCGCAATCATACGAGGAATCGAAATCACAGTTGTTAGCGGACAAAAAGCCCGGGAATGACGCCAGCGACATCATCGGCCGCTGACAGTCACAACCGCAAGAGAGGAGTGAAGGCGCTCTGTTCATCAGCTTTCTGAAGAAGCAAGGGGAAGGACGACGATCGTTCTTCCCCTTTTCCCGTTAACTGAAAAAAGCCTGCATCAATGCTTGCGTTTCGTAGGGTTGGCAGGAAATCTTACCCACCAGATGTTGCGGATTTTCGTGCTCAGAACCATCCGCGTGGGCACAGCCCCGCCTACAAAGGAAGCTAATCTTGCGCGTAAAAAAACGGAACATGCTCGCACATGCTCCGCTTCCCCTTCCGAAATAAAACCTATCTCAACGTCCGCACGATTGCCCGCAGTTCAAACCGGAAGACAGCTGCAGCCGCATACCGCCATCCTTGCCATACACCGGCGCCAGCTTCGCCTTAGCTGCCTCTCCCCCTTCGCTGCTGGCGCTCACCAGCCGCCTGGCCTGTTCAGCGGCTGCCGACCTG
This sequence comes from Collimonas sp. PA-H2, assembly GCF_002564105.1. Classification (NCBI taxonomy): domain Bacteria; kingdom Pseudomonadati; phylum Pseudomonadota; class Betaproteobacteria; order Burkholderiales; family Oxalobacteraceae; genus Collimonas; species Collimonas sp. PA-H2. Next base: position 2,960,343 of record NZ_PDBX01000001.1, on the reverse strand, counting down.
GCCGCCGCCGGCAGTCCGGCCGACCCGATCAGGCGCGGCGTGATCAGGAACAGGCGCTCGCGATTGCTGGACGAATTCGAATTGTTACTAAACAAGGCGCCCAGCACCGGTATGTCGCCAAGAAAGGGGATTTTCTTGTTGTCCAGGCTCTTCGAATCTGAATGGTAGCCGCCTATCATCAAGGTCTGCTGCTGGTCGATGATGGCCTGGGTGGTCACGGTGGTACGTGTCGCGTTGGGCCTGGCCGACGACTGCGACAGCGATCCGTCTTCGATATCCACGTCCAGCCGCACTCGCACCCGGTCGCCTTCGCGCACGATGCGCGGCAAGACCTTGAGCATGGTGCCGGCGGTGATATCGGCCAGGTCGGCGACCCGCTCGCCGGTCAGCGGGATATAGACGGTCTGGCTGAGGTCCAGCACTGCCGCGACGTTTTCCAGCGTCATCACGGTCGGCTTGGCCAGTACATGCGCCTCGCCGGCGCCTTCCATGGCGTTCAGGCGGGCATAGAAATTCGCCGCGTTCCGTATCAACAGCGTCGAACCGGCAATCGGCGTCTCAACGCCCTTGGAGTCGCCGGCGCTGCCGTTGATGGTGGCGCTTACCGCGCCCAGAGAGAAGCCCCATTCCGCCCCCATCGCCGCCAGCTTGCTACGGTCGATGTCGACGATCACGGCTTCGATCTCTACCTGCTGCGGCTCGATGTCCAGCTCTGCGATCAGGTTTTTGTACATCTCGCGCTTGCTGCCCGTATCGTAGATGATGATGGCGTTGAGCGAGGGATCGGCGTCGATGCGCGGCGCGGAATTCCTCGGTCGGTTACGAGCTTTGCCGTCCTCGTCCTGCTCATCGTCTTCATCCCGTGCCGGCCGCCTGCCGGCCTTGTTCATGCCACTGCCGTTGCGCTGGACCTCGCCTTGTTCACCGCCGTTGCTGGAAGCCACTTCGGTAGCAGCGCCGGCGCCCATCTTGGCCTGATAAGAGCGATTCTTTCCGTGCAGGTCGAATTTCTCGCTTTCGCGGCCGACGCGCTGGTTGTCGTTGGTCAGCAGGCCGGACAGGATGGTCTTAATCCCCGGCACGGTCTGCTGCTGGCCGCGGGTGCTGATCACGCGATCGGTGGCGCTGGCATATTTCAAGCGGAACACCATGACCTGCTTTCCTTGCACCGGCGCTTTTTTTCCCTCAGGCAGCAGGACGCCGCGCACCAGGTTGACGTATTCGCGCGGACCGCTGACCACCACCACGCCTTCATCGGGGATTTCACCCCAGCCGAAGCGGCTGTCCAGCAGACCGAGCCCGAGCAGCGCTGCCTTGGCGTCCGGCACAGCGTCTTCACCCACTTCCAGCCGCAGCGAGGTATTGTCGTCGCCCGGCACGATGCTGAGCTTGTCGTTGTAGACAAACCAGCGGAACCGGTTGGCGAGCGCCAGGCGCTCCAGGAACTCAGAACCGTTAGCTCCCTGCAAGCGTCCTTTCAGCACGACGTCGCCAGGCGCGCTCAGCGCGACATGCACGCCGTAGGCCAGGCCGAATTCATTGAGCACCTGGCGCAAAGTCATGCCGCTGGCGTTGATGGCGAAACCCGACTCCTTCCAGCTCGCCGGCACCGCAGCACTGGCGCCGTCGCTCCAGCACAGCAGCAAGGCCAGCAGCGGCCACATCAGCAGTCGCTTGGTATTTAGTAAAATCATGATCGGCTTCCAGTTAGTTGCATGCGGACACGACGCTCATCCGGATTAATGCCGACTGCTGCCGGCGCAGCGTTTTGCGAAACGCCGGCGGCGCGCCAGCCTGCCAGCTGATCCAGCAGCTGCTCCAGCGGATCGGCTGCGTCCTGCCAGGCAGATACGCCAGGCAGCCATTGCATCAGCATCAGCTTGTTTTCATTGCGTTGATAGGCCAGCCCGGCGCCGTACAGGCGGGCATTTGAAAAACCCGCCTGCAGGGCGTTGCGCACCTGGAGAGGGGTCGGCGCCGGCAGCAGCAGCGCGCCCAGCTCGGCGCCATCGCCATGCAGTTTTAGGTAGATAGATTCGCCATCGATATCCAGCACCTGGCCCAGAGGAAGCTGCGCTAGCCACGCTTGCAATTGTTCGTCGCTCATGGCGTCAATGGTTATCGCTGAGAACAGTACGCAGAGGCTTTTCCTTGAGCTTGAGCTGCGCCTCCATCGCCTGCTGGGTCACGGTGCGCTGCTCAATCATCTTCAGGAATTCCGCGCCGTCAACCTGCGCGCCGTTGGCCTGGTCTTGCATATAGCCATCTAGCTGCTGGTTGCAGCTATCCAGCTTGCTGCTCAGGTGACGCAGTACCGGTACCGTTTCAATACTCGACATGATGCTCCTCTCAGGATAGTAGATAAAGCGAACGCTGACGCGGTCGACCTATGGATGAGTGGCGCTGCATGCGAGACGGTTCGCTTTGGCAGGAAGGATTCCGTAGAATTTCTATGCCCGGCGCTTCGATCAACCCTATCAGCCAGGCGGCATGGCGGCGGCGTGGCTCAGCGCCGTCGACAGTGCGCTGACAGCAGCATCGAAGCTGCAGCACCATTCCCCGCTATCTGCTTCCAGCCGGCAGCAGCCGCGGGACAGACGGGGATCCGGTTTGACATCCCAGGCGGTCGCGGGCAGTAGCGCAAGATCTTCCGGATGCACACGCAGAACGGGCGCAACCAGCTTGGGCGGCGCTTCGGCCAGGACGCGCTGCAGGGCGGCGGCGATGCGTTCGGCCGGCGGCATCTCCGCCACCAGGCGTCCGAACAGGCCGGCGGCAAGCTCGAGCACGGTATCCTGGACGCCATCCAGCATTGCAGCGTGTCTTTGTTCCAACGCTTGCAATAGGTCCTGTACTTCCCGCAAGGATTGCTGCTCGCGCTGCTGCACCGCAGCCTGTGCGTCCAGCACTGCTTGTTCACGCAGGAGCTGCGCCTGTGCACGTGCCTCATTCAGCAACACCGCGGCGGCCACGCTGGCATCTTTCGTCAGTGCCAACGAGGCGGCGCTCAGCACGCCGCCGTCCGCGCGCAGCGTGCTAGCGATATCAATCACTTCAACACAAAATTGCATGGGAATCTCACTGAATGGGAAGTGGGTGGCCGAGCATTGCCGCCGTCAAGCTCGCTTCGGCGCGCAACCGGCAGATGCGCCAGCATTTTTGCGCGCGCGCCGACAGCGCCGGCTGCGCCAGTTCTTGCCCAGGCCTATCTTGCAGGATGCGGTCGACTGTTTCAGCCGCAACCGGCTCCAGCAAGCTACGCAAACGCGGCCACATGCCCGGAAAGCCTTGCGTCAGGTGTGCCGCCAGTTGATAAAGGCCGCGCGTCGGCAGCGGCACGCCGGCCAACGCCACACCCGGATATTGTTGCAAAGGCTGGATTGCAGCCGTCGAAATACACCATTTTCGATCGGGAAATGGCAATGCAGACAACTCGTCCTGATCGTGGTTGCGTGCTGCAATCAATCCGGAAAAAAGTTGCGCGGTCAATGCCAGCTGGCCGCCGTCTGTGCTGGCCGCAATGCTCCAACCGGGTTCGCACAGCGCCGGAAAGTCTGGAGCAACGCCAGCCTGGCAGCACCATAGCCGATAGCCATCGCGCTGTCCCAGCGCGCCGGTCGCTGCGGGCAACAGCGCGATTCCCTTGCCGTACGCGCCATAAGACCATGGCGAAAACCACCAATCAAGGAATGCTGGCGTGAACATTGGCACCCCTTCCGTTCATTTTTTGACAAGCCGCCAAGGCGGGGCTCATGGATGCACCAAGAAGGCCAGCTTGGGCATGCGCGCCACGATCCAGTTCGCGATCTTGCGCTTGCGCAGCAGCAGCAAAGCCAGCACTAGCAAGAGACTAAGCAACGCCAGGCTCGCCAGACCGGCAATCAGATTTCGCAAGGCTGGTGCAGAATCAGCGACAACCTGGAACGGGCCAACCATCTGCCATTCGACGCCGGCAGCGGCGGGTTCGGCAGGAATCAGCACGACCGACACCTTGGCGCGCCCGTCCTCGCCGGACAGTCCTGGAATGCTGGAAGCCACCAGATTGCGTATGCGCGGCAACAGCATGTCTTCATCGAATGGCTCGCGGTGCTTGATGAAAACCGCGGCCGAGGACGGCTGTATCGGTTCGCCCGGGGCTACCCGTTCCGGCAGGACCACATGCACCCGCGCCGTGACCACATTGTCGAACTGCTGCAAGGTATATTCCAGCTCCTGCGACAAGCCGTGGATATAGCGAATCCGCTCTTCCAACGGGGTTGAGATCATGCCTTCCTTCTTGAATACATCGCCTAGCTGGGCGAGGCTTCGCTTCGGCAAGCCGGCAGCCTGCATCGCCGCGGTAGCGCGCGAGATGTCGCCATCCTTGATCATCACCGTGACGCCAGCCTTGCCGCTCAGTTTCTGGGCATCCATGCCCTGGCGATTCAGCAGCATGACGATTTCGTTGGCGTCGGCGTCATTCAGGCCGCTCTGCAAGCTCACTTTCTCGCTGCAGGCGCACATGCCGAGCATCAGCAGCAAGGCCAGAAATCGCGCACCGCTACGCCGCACCGTGCCAGCGCTGATCTTTATGCGCTGCAGAAGATAAGTGGTGATGGCCATCACTGCAGGCGCGTCAGCTGGTCGAGCGATGAAGTCGCCTTGGATACCGTTTTCGATACGAACTGGACCCGCATCTGGTAATCGCTCAATGCCAGCATCGCCTTCATCAGCGAAGCGGAATCGCCGACCCGGGTGGCTTGATCCAGCATTTGCGACACGTGTGCCTGGTCGGCCTTCAAATCGCCTGCCAGTTCACCGGCGCGCCCCATGATCTTGTCGCCCAGCGATACCCGGCTGTTGCTGTGTATCGCCGAGTTGAGCACGGCATTCGGTTTGGCATGCTGCGCCAGCGCCGCAGCGAACTGGGCCGCATCGGCACTGTCGGACGGCGGCAACTCCAGCTGCACATTGCTTTGCTTGTTGGTGCTGCTCAATACATTCGCTGAACTATTGACTGGCAAGTTCATACCCTCTCCTTGGAAGTGTTATACGACGTTCTATTGGAGCCCGTCGTGCTCACGACCTGGCTTGGATCGCCATGACGAAGGCTCCGGGTGGCCGCTTCACGTGGCATATCGATGAGTGGGGATTGGCTGTCAGCAGTTCCATCGGCGGCAATCTATGCCTGTCGCCCTGCCGCGTTGCGTCGGCGCAGGACGGGGTGGGATTTCAGGCGCAACTATCCTGCGGCAAGCTGCTTGCAGCTGTCGCTATCGGCCGGCCGCACAGGAGCCATGATTTTCTTCTTCCTGGGGCCGCCATCAGACTCTTTCACTACAAGCGAGGCACCGTCCTTCTCCGTAGCTGTACCCGACTGAATACCCAGGATTTTCAATTTGTAGTACAGCACATGCGGTTCGATATGCAATTCTTTCGAGGCACGCGCGACATTGCTATCGCAACGCAACATGGTCGATTCCAGCAAGCTCCGTTCATACTGCAGCAATACTTCCTTCAAAGAGCGCCTGTCAAGCGCATCTCCGGTATCGGGCAGAGGCTGGAACCCCAATGCGAAGCGTTGCGCCGCCGCGCGCAATTCACGGATATTGCCGTCCCAGCGGTGAGCCAGTATCTGCGCCTCCAAAGCTGTGCGCGAGCTGGCGGCAAGGCGCGTGTTGAAACGCCTGGCGGCTTCAGCAGCGCAACGCCAGAACAAAGACAGCAGGCGCGCCGGCTGCGAACGCAGCACCGGCAGCTGCAGTTCCACCACGCTCAAGCGGTAGTGTAAATCCGCCCTGAACTTCCCTTGTTCCACCAGCTTCGCCAGCGACACTTTAGTCGAGACGATGACCCTGAAATTGCACGCCCTGAACACCGTCGATCCGACCCGCTCCACTCCGCGGTCCTGCAGCGCCCTCAATAGCTTGGCCTGCAGTGTCAGCGGCATGCTGTCGATTTCATCCAGGTACAAGACGCCGTCGCGCGCCGCTTCAATCCGCCCGGCGCGGGATTTTGTAGCGCCGGTGAAGGCGCCTACTTCGACACCGAACAATTCGGCTTCCGCCAGGGCCTCCGGAATCGCCGCACAGTTGATCGCCATGAACGGCCCCTGGCTGCCGGATTGCTGGTGGATATAGCGCGCCAGCCAGTCTTTGCCGGTGCCGGTTTCACCAAGCAGTACGATGTCGACGTCGGTGGCGGCTATTTTTCGCGCCAACGCATAGACCTCATGATCGATATCGGCAATATGCTGCTCCCCTTTTGCGTCGGCAGCAGGCAACTCGCTTTGCGGAATAAATACATGGTCGGCAAAGCCAGGTTCACAGAATTTCGCCAACAGTTCGCGGAAACGCAAGTCACTCTTCGGCGTGTTGACAGCCAGGCAGATCGACGCAGTCTCAACGCAAGCGCCATAATCGGCGCCATCCACCAGCCGGATCAGGCTGTCCTGGGTATCAAGCGCACGTTCATGGCATTGCCGCGCCACATCCAGGAAGCAGCTGTTCTCCAGGCCAAGCAGCACTGTCAGGCTCGGTTCCTGAATGATGGCGGCGGCGACGTTTTCCGGATCCAGCTCGCGCAGGCTGACAAACAGCGTGGTAGCGATACGCCTGATGCGCGCCAGCAGAACCGGCGTATCGATGCAGATCGCAAACGTGCGGCGGCGCGGTTTTCCCGGTTCTAAAAATCGACGCGGATGGCTCAGCGCGCCGTCGCTCAAATCGCCCGCCGGACGGACCCGTTCAGCATGCTGCGGCTGCGGCGCACCGGAAATTAAATTCACATTGCTCATTCTCGTGTCCTTGATCAATCGCCTGGTATGCATGGTAAGCTAGCAAGGCGCCGATTTTGCGTTTCAAGAGCAATTTTGAGAATGTCGCGATTTGCCGATGCGGCTATCGTCGAACGATGAGGCCAGAGTCGCGGACGTTGAACCCAGCGGAGTTCATTCCCGCAGTTCCAGTCGATAGCCCTGGGTGTACGCGGTACGGATCATGACGCCGCGTTCACTGCCAAGATTGAGTTTCTTACGTAGTTTATAGATGTGCTGTTCAATGGTGCGGCCGGCAATTTCACTGTCCACGCCCCAGATTGCGGTGCTGATTGCTTCGCGTGAAATATATTTTCCAGGCGTCGAGAAAAACAGCCAGGCCATGGTGAACTCGCGCGGCGTCAGCTCCACTGCCACGCCCTTGTCATGCAGGCTGCTGGCGCCGCGGTCCAGCGCAAAATCGAGTAACTCAATGGTGCTGCGAACATTTTTCCGGTTACTGCGCCTGAGCAGCGCATGGATGCGCGCCACCAGCACAATCGCCTCGAACGGCTTTTCGACGAAGTCGTCCGCTCCTGCATCCAGCGAAAATGCCAGCTGTTCGGCGCTGACGGCGGGGGACAGAAAAATCACCGGCGTCTGTTCATCCGCGCGGCAATTGAGCCATGACAGCAGACTCTCGCGATCCGGCTGCCCGCCGCTGAGGTCGACCAGGATCAAATCGAAAGCATTGCGGCGCAACGCGCGCAGCAGCAGGATTTCCGATAAAAATCGTTCGCAATCGAAACCGGCTTTCGCCAGGATTGCCTGCAGGTGGATGAAGCCCTGTTCATCGCGTACACAACATGCAATCCTCACAAGACGCTCCTCTTTACGGCGCAGAAAACTATGCTTGGCGAGATGCCTTTCTGCGGCCAGCCGGCGGCGCTCGCGATCCGCTTTCGAGAGTCAACTGCGGCCATCGCTCCAGGTTGATATTGAATTTTCCAGGTAGAGAATATTGACGTGCGCGGCATACATTTACTCAGAAGAGAAAGACGGCATGACTCACTCCGGCGCGACCGCTTTCCGGATGAGGACAGAGACAAAACAGCAATACTTTACAGCAACAAATTGTAAAACTTCAAGCTAAATTCGCAATCATTCATCGACAATTGTGATTTGCGCGAGCGCGTAATATTTGTTGAGACACGGTGCGGCAATCTATCTTTACAATCCGGTTCATGGACATCATATTTTTGCCGGCCGACAGGTAAAAAACAGGTATTTCTTATGGCGCTTGCTACATGCAGGTAGCTGTTGACAGTGCTATTCTTGACGCTATTTTTTTACTTGAGAGTATTCATGAACAACGATTCTTTCCTATCCCGCGATTTGATTTATGAAATTCTCGATCTGGTAAACAGTGGGAAGACTTTCACCGATATTCATATCGAACAAGACGCACCCATGATGATCAAGACGCCGCGCGGCTGGCAAGAGATCAACAGCGAACCGGTGGTGATCGAAGACATGCGCCCGGTGCTCAAGGCGATCGATGAAGATTGGGAAGACAAGGTGCTGGAAGGTGCGCTGGACCGCCCTTTTGTGCTGACCCAGTGCCGGTTGCGCTGCAATGTCTATCGCATGAACGCAGCCGAAAAAATCGCGATTTCGATCCGCCGCCTGCCGCTGCATCCGATCCCGCTGGATCAGACCGGTTTGCCGCAGTACGTCAGGACCATGCTGGAAGCCAGCAAGGGCATCATCCTGGTCACCGGCCCCACCGGCTCCGGCAAGACGACAACGATCGCTTCCATGCTGGACTACGTCAACACCCATCGCAGCTGCCACATCATCACCATCGAGCAGCCGATCGAATATGAGCTGGAACGCAAGCTGTCTATCGTGTCGCAAAAGGAAGTGCCGACTGATACTCCCAGTTTTTCATCCGGCCTGCGCGAAGCGCTGCGGCAAAAGCCAGACGTCCTGATGGTCGGCGAGATCCGCGATTTTGAAACCGCCGACACGGTGCTGCACGCCGGCGAATCCGGCCATCTGGTGCTGGCCACCATGCATACCAACAGCGCTCTCAGCGCAATCACCAAGCTGCTGGCCTTCTTCGCGCCGGAACAGCGCGAACAGCGCGCCGCGGCGCTAGCCAATTCGCTGATCGGCGTGATTTGCCAGAGCCTGATTCCGGCCGAAGGCGGCGAAACCTTCGTGCTGGCCAGCGAAATGATCTTCAACAACAACCAGCAGATTGCAGCGCTGATTGTCGATCCAGGCAAGCTTCATTTGATCACCGACTTCATCAAGCGGCGCGAAGACAATATGTCGCGCAGCCTGAACGACGATCTGTTGCAGCTAGTCAGCAAGAAAGCGATTTCGGCCAAGGATGCGATGCGCGCCGCGCATAACCGCATGGAGCTGCACGAAATGATCAACAGCAAGCGCTAGTCCGTCGCCATGCTTATCCGTTTCCGAAAGGTGCAACCATGAGATCCTACACCGCATCAGCACGCAGTGCATTCGCGTCGATCTGCCTGACTGTTTTATGCGCCGCGCCTGCCTGCGCGGATGACATGACTGCGGTCGATGCACTGTTCCGTGGCCAGCGCTATGCGGAAGCCTTGAGCGGAGCGGACAACTACCTCGCCCAGCACCCGCGCGCGGCCCGGATGATGTTCATGAAGGGGCTGATCCTGGCGGCGCAGGAACGGACGGCGGACGCCATTGCCGCATTTGCGGAGATGACCCGTGATTTTCCCTCTTTGCCGGAACCCTACAACAACCTGGCCGCGCTGTATGCCGGCCGCGGCGACTACCAGGATGCCCGCGACGCGCTTGAGAATGCACTACGCAACAATCCGGCCTACGAAGTCGCCCATGAAAACCTGGGCGACGTTTACCTAAAACTGGCAGGCCAGGCCTATGACCGCGCCCTGCAGTTGAATGCGGGAAGTGCCAATGCGCGGGCCAGGACGACAATGCTGCATGCCGCAATGACGATCCAGGAAAATCACGGCGTCAACCTTGACAAGCCACCGGCTGCCGCAATTGCCCGATCCCCGCAGCAAGCAATCTCGGCGCCGCTGGATAGCGCCGCCCGCAGCGAAATCGTGCTGCGCCAGCAAGCACGCCTGATCACCGCCACGCAATGACGGCAGGCTCCAGGCAACGACCGTAACCTATCGATACGCCAGATAGTTTCGTCAGCCATTCTCGCATTTCCGCAACGTTCGCTTGCGCCCACGGCCGCGCAAGGCGCATGCCGGCGCCGTTTTTTCCGCATGACAACAGGCGATGCAACTAATTACCCGCAACTCCCACTCATGATATGTATCGCCCGTAGCTGCGGCCACCCGGCGCACCAGGAATACATCGATGCATGTAGCGAATGATGCTTTGCACACATGCAGAAAGGTAATGGCAATATCATGATATCGAGCGCCAACGGATCTCAGATCCGTCAACAGAGCCCCATGGCAGGCAACACCCCCACTGCTTCCAGCAACACTACAAGCGATGTCGATGCTCATAAAGAAAAACAGGACTGCATCATCGAATCTGTAAACAGAGACATCACGCGTGTCATGGTGTCGGAGGCACACGTGCGTGGAAAATTGCTGGCAACGCAGATAGGGGGAAATTCCACATCGGCAGTCCAGGCTCGCCAGCAGCGCAATATAGAAAGCGGGGTAGGTGCGCTATACCCGCATCCACGGGATAAAGCCGCATGGGATAAGCTGCCGGAGGACGCTCCAATCCATACTTTCCTGCCTGGTTATGCAACAGGAGATCGTTATACCGCAACCTTGAGCATGCTGATTGAACCGCGCTTGAAGCTGACCATAGCTTTCCAGGAAGGTGACGAAACTCAGGAAAAGCATGCCAGGGAAGCTTTGGAATCGGTGAAAAAATCTCTGGCCGCAAACGGGGTCAGCGCCCCCGGTAGCAGGGTCTCTCTGGTCAGTTTCAAAGGCGAATCGAAAACGGATAATTTGAAAAGTGCGCGCGAAAGCCTGAATGATCCGGCCGCGCGGCAGAAATTTCAGAAAGTCGAAGGCGACGCTTCGCCTTTGACTTCAGGCGCCCAAAACGAGCATATGTTCCATATCTCGATTTCAACGGCAGTAATGGCAAAACACTGGGGCGACGACTTCTCGAAAGGCAATGTTCTGACAGAAAAAAGCGCAGAAATGCGCGCAAAAGTCGCTAACATGATCGCGCCGGAAACCAGAAGCGCCATCGATAAGATCGTCGATAGCTACATCAAAGACAACAATATAAAAGATAATTCGGTGGCGCTATGGGTGGCCAACAGGCCCAATGCAAATGCACGCGAAGCCGAAGCCATTTCAAATCCCATCATGTTTGAGCAGATTCGCGACGCCTTGAAAAGCGCGGGTAAAAGCAGCGGAAAGAGCGACGAAAAGGGCAAAAAAGGCATAGATTGCTTTTATATTGCCGATGGTTTCAAGAATGAAGTGGCCGGAAAAAAAACGGAAAATCGGCATCCATATCAGACCAAGGAGACACCGGATATCGGAAAATTCTGGGCCGATCATGGGCAATTGAAGGAAAGAGAACATCAATGGTATTTTGTTGATACCCTGCTGCAAAAGGTAAAAAGTCCGGCATTGATCGGCATTCGCAGCGGCGCCCTGGAGCCACTGGCCTTGTTTGGGCATAACGTGATTTACCTGGAACACGAGGATATGTTTACCCCGGAACGTCATGGATCGTGGCAGGGCCGCATTCCCTATAATCGCCTGGTCACCCAGCAAAGAACCGGATATCACGATGCCGAACATGAAATCGTTCGGAACCAGAAGGTGCAAGAGCTAATTTTAGACAATGGGCACAAAAAATTGGATGCATTGGCAACCGCAAAAGCAGAAGCATTGACAACCGGAAAAACAGTAGAGGAATTCATTAAGGAAATATTTACAGAAGATAGATCATCGCTCGACGGCGACAGCATGCAGAACAAGATCGCGGCTATCAACGACAAGATCAGCGATGGCGTGATGCTGCCGGACGAACTGGCCTTGCTGTCGGCGATGGTGGAAAAAAAGGCTCCGGCTTTTAAGATCGCCGCGACTGCGAGCAGTACAAAAAACATTGCGGCGAAAACACTCCCCGATTGATCACAGATCGCAATGCCGCAACAGTGGGCCGGAAGAGAATATCCGGCCCAATCTATGCACTGGATAGGAAAATCTTCATGTTCGACTAAATTGCGTGCAGATACCTTTCTTGCCACAACCGGAACCATGGGCAGCACACTGCCAGCCAGCGCCGCTGTAAGCTTGCGCCTGGATGCTGCATCGACCAACGGTTACGCGTCCCTTGAAACATGCGGATCGGTAAAGGAATTCATCAGTCAACAAGAAAGAATATCAAACCGAGTTAAATGATTTCCTCAAAAAAACCTGAGAAATTTTGTGCCATTATTTTTCCGTGCTCAACTGATGCGCCCGATCCGCCAGAATCTCCGGCGCGATATTGCGATAGACCCGCAGTGCGTATCGCAAGCCCAAGGCCGGATTACCCGAGTTGTAAGCCCCCACCGCATCCCAGGAATTGCCCAGCCGGCGCATGTTTTGCGCCAATATCCAGGCCCCGACCTGGATACTGACGCAGGGATCGTACAGCCGTTTCTCATCGACCCCGTATTGGCGCAAGGTTGGCAGCCAGCGGCTGTTGATCTGCATCAGCCCGACATCGTAAGACCCATCCCGGTTGCGATTGAGCGCCTGCGGATTAAGACTGGATTCGGTCTTTGCTATCGCGTACAGTAAATCGGCGTTGACGCCGTATCTGGCAGCGGCTTCGCGCCAGCAAGCCGCCGCCGGCAATGCCGGCAACAGCAAGCTCAGCAAGGCCACTGCCGCCATCGGCCTAAATGCTGTTGAAAACATAGGCTGTCAATTGCGTGTAGTTGCCGCTGCTGCCTCTGGATTTCATGCTGATATGCAGATACTTCGCGTTTTCCGGGATTTTCTGCAAGGCCATGTAATTGCCGGCCATGACACGGATATTCTGCCTTTTCGGCACACAGTCGTCGGTGGGGTAGGTGTCGCTCTTACAATAATGCTGGCCGTAGTCCGGCGCCGGCGCAAAGCCGGTCACATTATTGCTGAGGCTGACACAGCCGCCGGCGTAACCCAGGGACACGCCATCGGCATCCAGGTACTCGATGAAGGTGGACGCCTCGTTGACGTCGTAGGACTTGCAGCGGTTGGCGCCGCTGATGAACAGGGGACGGCTGCCGCCCAGCGTGGTGAGGTCGAAAGCCTGCTCATAATTGCCGTCGGACGGCGCTTGCTTGAAGCTGAAGCTCCAGATTGCCGGCGTAACGATCTTGCTTTCCGCAAATTTGCGCCAGATGCCTGACTGGCAGGAGATTCCCATGCCGCTGGCATCGATCGCCATGACGCCGTTCTGTTCGCAGCGCGTACCGGCATTGACCACCTGCGTCATTTGCACGGTTTGCGCTTTCATGTTGCCCGGCACGTTGAGGTTGCCGTCTTGGTCCACCGCCAGCGGACACCAGGCGCCGTTGTCCCACATGAACGCGAGGTGCAATGCGGTCACCATGCGCACGTCGCCGAGCTGGTTGCCGGCGGTGGCGGGCGGCAGGTCGGCAAAGGTGGCTACCGGCTCCTTCCATGAGCCGGCGCCGTGCCGCCGCCAGATACCGCTCTGGCAGCTCAGCACCACACCGCCGGCGTCGACCGCGATGCGGCCGTTGCTGCTGGCGTCGGCGCTGGAACAGAGTGCATCGGAACTGTCTTCCCTTACCACTTTTCGCATGCCGAGCGCAGTGGTCATCTGGTTCAGTTCAGGATGATTGACCACCGTATTGCGATACACGAAGTCGGTCGAGAGCTGGCCGGGGCCGTCGTAGAAAATCGCGGTCGCCAAGTGTCCCCTGGCAGCTATAGCGCCGGAGCAATTTTTACTCAGATATGTGCTGAGCGCCGGCGCCCTGGAGGCACCCAGGCTCCAGGACCCGAATGCGCCGCGGGCCTGGGCCGGCGTGTCGCTGGTGATATAGCCGCCCCCCTGGCCTGTGTTACTGGCTATATAGGCGATCTCCTTATCGGGGATGGCCGTACCGCCTTCTGTCACCAGCAAGGCATCCAGGCGATTCGGCTGCGACTGTAAAACCAGCAGGCAAGGCGTCTGGCCGTAGGCGTTGCTGGCATTGAAACTGGCCGGCAAGAGTCCGAGCGTGACCAGCGCCGATACCGGGACCGCCTGCGGGCTGTTTGCGGTGGCGCCGCCGGCGCCGGCCAAGGCAGCATAGTTCTGGCTGATATATTTCAGCGCGGCGGCACTCACCTGGGCCTGATGCAAGGCTGCCTGCTGGCCCTTGCTGTCATCCAGAGAGCGATCAATCATCGCGCTCAGGCCGATCACCATCAGGACGCCGATGGCTAGCGCGCCCATCAGTTCGATTAAGGTAAATCCTTGCTGCGGCTTTGGCATGCTGGTTCTCATTACGTTGTCATTGGTTGCGCCTGGCGAGCCAGACCGGACCGCCATCCGGCAGCGCCACTCCGGCCGGCAACGGAATCCCGGTATCGCCTGCCGCCGGCGTATGCAGCGTGCCGCTCTTGAGATCGGCAACGCCGGCCAGCAGAGAATTTTGCGACAGGCGTGCAATATCGGGAACGATGTCAAGCGGCGGCAGGTTCGGGGCATAGATCACGATCGTGCCGTCGGCGCTCAGATAATTTTTCCATGACGGATAGCTGACATACCAAGACGGCAAATAGCTGGATAAGGCGGCTTCCGGCACTGCATCGCCGGCAAACGCGGGATTGCGGGACAAATAGGCAATCACGGTCTGTCGGTAGGTGGCCATGCTGGCGGCCAGATCCAGCGTTTTCTGGATCGGTGGCTGCGGGCTCTTCAGCTGGTCTTCCAGGAAAAAATAGCCGGTCAGGCTCATCATCGCCACCAGTATCCATGTCATCCACATCACGTCTCCCTTGAGCTGCGCCGTCCGCTGTTAAAGCGCGGTCCAGACAATCTCATTGGCTGCCGTGGTGCAGGCAGCGGTCGCCGCGGTCGGCGTTACCGGGAATTGAGCAATTGCATCGCCGCCGTTGACCGCCACATTCACCCAGCCGGTATTGCCGCTCACCAGATTGATGCAAACATCCTGCGGCACGCCAGCGTACGAAATGGTGAAATTGGCGCCGGCGCCGGTGACCGCCACCGCACCGTTCCAGGTATTGGTAACGTTGGCGCCGCTCACCGCCAGCGTGCTCGGGAAAACCTTGGCAGTCGCCAGCTGTTCATTCAGCGAGCCGTCGCCATAGGCTGCCGACTGCCCCATGTACAATTTTTTCACGCCGGTGCGTATCGAAATGACTTCTTCCGACGAGCGATTGGTCTGGGCGCTGCTGAACGCGCTCATCAGCAGCGATACCGCGCCCAGGATCACAATCGCCGCGATCCCCAGATAGGCAATACCTTCCAGTAGGGAGGCGCCGCGTTGGCGGCGAATGGTGTAAGGTTTTTTCGATTTCATGAAGCGTGTATTTTGCATATTGTTCCCCTTGGTTAAAAACTCAATGAACCGCCCGGGCCATGGCGGCAATTTCCTGCTGAATGCCAAAGAATCCGGTCACCAGCCACCCGATGACGATTGCCAGCAGCACAATCGCCACACCGTTCAACACTTTCATTTGCCTGGTGATGATTTCAACGCCCTCTTCCATCCATTCGTCGGCCATGATCTTGAGCGCTTCGCCGAAACCTTTGTAGCCGGCATAGACGCACAGATCGTCGACCACCTCGTCTGAAGGAAAGCCGTAACCTGCGCGCCTGAGTGCTTCGCCGCAGTTCAGTCCCGACTTGACGCCGAGCAAAGCGCCGTCCAGCCGTTCGCGCAACCATGGCTGGGCAGCATTGGCCAGCCGGCTCAGAGAGCGCTCAACAGTAACGCCGGCAAATTGCAGGGCAGAGAACGCCATCAGGAAGCTGCTGCCGACCATCAGCCGGTATACCGAATAGGGAGCGAAGCGATCCAGGAGCACCCGCAGATTGCCGCACCAGCGCGGCATCGACGCCACTATGGCGGACATAAGCAGCACCAGCGCAATCACCAGGTATGGCATCCATTGCTGCACCAGCTGCGACATCAGGTAAAGCGAGCGCGCTGCGCCATGCCAGGTGGCGGGGTCAACCATGCGGGCGAACTGCGGAATCACACGGGTGCCGAAAATATAGATATAAGCCACGATCAAGACGAAGATGGCAATCGGATAGGCCACGCCGCCGATAATCACCGCCTTGATTTTCTTACCTGATTGCACCACATCGATCACTGCCACCAACGTACCTTCCAGGCGGCCGGCCTGCTCGCCAGCCATGATGATCATCTGCTCAGTGCCAGGGATCCACCACAGCAGAGCTTCGGACAACATACGGCCGTTCTGCACCATCCGCCGGCAGTCGTCCAGCACAATCGCGAGCGGCTCGTTAGGCTTCTTGCCGCCATGCGAGGCGCGCGCCTGCAACTCTTCCAGTATCTTCAGCAGCGGTAGCCCATTGGCCAGCATCTTGGCGATCTTGCGATACAGGCGCAGCCTGGCGTTGCCGCCAAACTGCAACCTGGCCCAGCGCCGGTTGATGTCAAGCTGCATCGGCAGTCCCGTTCAGGTGGTGCTGGGTGCGCAAATGGCCAACCGTCTTTTCCGCCATGCGCGGATCGACCATGCCTGCCGCCACTTTCTCTATCGCGTGCTGGAGTATGGTCTTGCCGCCTAGTTCGCGCAGCCAGTATTCATATGCACGGATTTTTTCGCCGGCACGGATGTATTCATAGAAGCGTGGATCCGGCAGAATCACCTCCGCGACCACGGTACGGCCGGTGGTGCCCTGCGAGCGGCAATGTTCACAACCCGGACCGGCAATGCAGACCGCAGGCAGCGCCGCACCGACGGTGCGGCGGACGCGCGCCAGGATGGCGCCGCTCACTTCATGTTCGTGCTCGACCAGCTTCTTCTTGCAGTGCTGGCACAGCAGCTTGACCAGGCGCTGGCTGACCAGGCCGGTGACCACGCTATGGTCGGCCACCAGGCTCAGCGGCAAGCCGAGATCAACCAGGCGGTCGACGATCGCCAGCGCACTGTTGGCATGGACCGTGGTCCATACCTGGTGCCCGGTCATGGCGGCGCGCAAGCCATTCTGCGCCGAAGCGCGGTCGCGAATCTCGCCGATCATCATGGTGTCGGGATCGAGCCGCATGGCGTTGGCGATTGCTGCCGAAAACAGACGCGAACGCTCTTCTTCTGTGCTGGCGTTAGTCACCGAAGTCTGGACTGCGCCGGCTATCGGGTACTCGATCGGGTCTTCGATAGTAAGCACATGGATCCGGCCGTCCGATTCGGCGATTTCACCAGCCAGCACATGCTGCAGAGTGGTCGACTTGCCCGATCCGGTAGGGCCGCTGATGATGTTCAAGCCGATCGGCTGTTCCTTCAGTACCTGCACCTGCCCGGCCTGCACCGCGTCAAAGCCGAGATGGCGCACGTCGCTATTCTCGCCGGCGTCGTTATATAGCAGACGCAAGATCATCACGCTGCCCTCATTGGTCGGCGCGGTAGCGATGCGTACCCCGTACAGCATGTCCGGCAGCTTGTCGCGGTCGCCGATGCTGGCATCCTGGCGCTCGGTCGGCTTGTACGAGTTGTCTGAAACCGCCGTCATGGCGCCGTACATGGTTGCCAGCAGCCGCTCGCCGTATTCGCGGGTCTGGGCGCCGACCTTGACCAGGTCGTTATGGATGCGGAAATAGAACTCGGTGCTGTGCTTGCGCACCCGGATATGGATGTCCGAGGCGCGGTCCAGACAGGCCTTGGTCAACAAGCCCTTGGCTGTCACCTGCATCATGGAGTGCTCCTGCCTCCGGCCGCCGTCATCCGGCGCATCGACCTGATATGCCTCATGTATGGTCGCGATAGGCGTGAAGACGGCACTGTATGCGTGCTTCATGCGCTCCAGTCGGGCGCGATACGACAGCACATGTGGATTGAGGCCATGGCCTTCAGCAATCAGCAGGCGGTCGTCGGACAACAGGCAGAGAAATTTTCTTTCTTCCTGGCCGCAGGCGTAAATACCCTTCTTGCTGAGGATATTGATAGCAGAGAAATCGATGTACGCAGCCTGCGACGACAAGCTGTGGCCGCCAGCTGCCATGCTGGCGCCGGCCTGGCGTTGTTTCTGCACGCTAGACAAGTTCATCGCGCCGCTCCCTTGGCCGGGGTCATGGGAGCCAGCGGCGGCAGCGCTACCATGGCGGTCGGATAGGCTGGATAGGCGGTGGCGCCGGCCGGCGCCTGAGGCGCCGCCGGGGCCAGCCTGACACGCCGCCGGCCCTGGGTTTCGGCAATGACTTCGTTAGACCGGATCGATACGATCCTCATGCCGTTGGCAAGCGTCTCGCCGGCTTTGACGTCAATGCTGCTGCCATTTTCCAGGAGCAGCGAAGCAACCAGATTACGCCCTATCCCTTCCACGCCTTTGACAGTCGGATCGGTCAAGGTAGCGGAGCGGCTGGCGCGGCCGCTGGCCAGCTGCTTACTGGCGATCTCCGCCTCGCGATCGGCAATCTGCGCCTTCACCTGGATCTGTTTTTCCTGCGCCTTCAAAATCAGCGTTTCGGCTTCAATCCGCGACAGGCTGTCGGCAATGGAGTCGGCCTGCACCGCGCCAGGGAGTACAAGACAGGAAATGACAAGAAACCGTTTCATCTTATTTGACATACATGACCCCTTCAAACGTCCATGTGCTCGCGCGATATGAAATTTTTTGAATCCGGATTCCCGGTTTTTCGAGAATCGCGGCCACCTCCAGTGGCGGCATGCCGCTTGTACTTGCTTTCAATGAATACGTCTGCCAGTCCGGCAGCGGCACGTCTTTTTCCGCGATGCCTGGCATAGGCTTGGGTGGCGGCACCAGCGCTATTTTCAACGGCATGCCAAGCAGCTGAAAGCGGCTCTGCAATGGCCGCAGCGCCTGCTCGGCATCCAGCAATTTCTCGTCGCCGCCGGCCGGCAGCGCCAACGATTCCGCATAGCCGGCCTTGTCGCCATTGATCTCTAGCGCTGCCTGCGGCAGCTTGGCCAGCAAGTAACCGGCGGTCGAGCTGCCGCGCGACCATTTGTAGCTGACCTTTTGCGCGCTGCAAACGAATTCGTCGAGGGTCCAGCCGCCCGGCGCAATCCAGGTCAGCTTGTCGACGCATGCCTTGGCCATGGCCTGCGGCAGCGGCGCCGCCGGCCATGGATGCGGCATCTGCCCCGGAACCGCTTTGCCCAGCATTTTTCGGCGCGCGGCCTCAAGCGCGCGGTCACGTTCTTCCTGTTCCTTCTTTTGCTTGTAGGTGTTCCAGGAAAGCGCACCGGCAGCCGTAAGCAAAATCAGGATCCCGGCAATCACGATCAGATGCAACGGCGACAAACGGGGCCGGACTTGACGCAGCGCCCACCATCTCCTGGTACGGATCCGACCTTTCTTTTCATCTTCCAGCAGCGTCTCGATCGAGCATTTGGAAAAATGATGAAAGCCAAGCGCCTCCAATTCTGCATCGCCGATGACGATATTCCAGCCGCCCAGCGCATAATCGCCCAGCAGCCTGTCGATGACTTCTTCACGGCTGCCGGCAAAATCCCCATTCGGCAAAAAATTGGAATCGCGCACCGCGAAGTAGGCCCACATATCGTCGGGCAGCCTGAACGCGGCGAGCCAGTTATTTGCCGGTTGCCTGCCTTCGTCGTAATAGCCGCCATCGGCCGCGATCCTGTTCGAGATCGCCGCGGCCAGCGAATACATGCCGCGCCGCGCGCCGTCACGGGTATGCGCATAGCCGGCCTGCGCATTGCCATGCTCGTTGCGCAGCACCAGCAGGTCGGAGTCGATCTTGCCGCCCAGTTCGGCAGCTTCGCGCAGCAGATCGCGGGGCCGCGACAGCGATTGCCAGAAAAGGCCGCAAATGAATTTGCGCGTGCTGATCTGTGTAATATGGATGGGCATGATGCGGGCCGTATCCTGTCAGGCGCCGTCGGTGGCGACCGGCGTCACTAGAATGACGATCACCTCCTTGTTGCCCTGCGCCCGGAAGCCGCCGCCGAACAGATAGTTATTCGCCTTGCCGACGCCCTGGCGGTTAAGATCGTCTTCGTTCTGTTCAAAGCCGCTGATGACCAGTGTTTCATTCGACTTCATCGATACGCGCTGCAGGAAGTTACGGGTATCGACCTCCGGCGTTTCGATCGTGTTATTGCCGCTGGCGACTTTGCGCAGCTGGCGCAAGGTCGAAATATCGACAGAAAACTGCAACATCACCGTGCCGTTGCTCAAGACGTGCGGCAGGATCGTCATGTTGAAACCGGCAGTCACGGTTCC
This sequence comes from Collimonas sp. PA-H2, assembly GCF_002564105.1. Taxonomy (NCBI): domain Bacteria; kingdom Pseudomonadati; phylum Pseudomonadota; class Betaproteobacteria; order Burkholderiales; family Oxalobacteraceae; genus Collimonas; species Collimonas sp. PA-H2. The sequence continues at coordinate 2,940,179 of NZ_PDBX01000001.1, read as the reverse complement.
CGGCGTCAGCGAAGCGGTGGATCCGACGTTCGGCGTGAGCGTGATTTCCGACTGTTTCAGGTACGAGGTTTGAGTCGCGACCTGTACTGGCACTGGCTGGTTGTTCAAGGTCACTACCGAAGCTGTGGTCTGGCGCCGTACCTTGCCTTGACTCGACAAGGCGTTGATCATGAGCGAGCTGCCTGCGAACTTGCTGGTAGCCGTGCTTAGTATGCCCGCGGAGAAAGAAGTGCTGCCAATATCGCTGCCTGCCGAAAAGGTATTGGTGATGCCGTATTTCTTGAACAGGTCGCCGTACACCAGTTTCCAGTCGATGCCGTAGTTGTCAATCTCGCTGGAGGTCACCGACAACACAGTAACGTTGAGCATCACCTGCTGCGACAAGGATTTGTTTTCGCTTTCAATGAAATCAGCGATGCGCGCCATGGCGTCCGGCGTGTCGACCACGGTGATGATGCCGGTCGCCGGCGACGACACCACTTTTCCATGCGTCGACAGCATCGCTGCCACCGATTTCTCTATGCTCGGATAAACCGACAGCAGCGATTTCACCGCGGTATTCTGGGTATTGCTGGAGCTGGCGCTGCCGCCGTTCGATGCGGCACTGCCGCCACCGGCGCTGCCACCGCCGTCGCCCGTCACCGAACCGCTGTTGACCGACGCGGTCAATGCCGATTCGCCTGGAATCGCACGGATCTGGAAGCTGCGGGTTTCGGTATAGAAAAACTGAATCGTGCCGTCCACGTATTTCCAGTACACGCCATATCGCGCGGCAATTGCATCGAGCAGGCTCTTGAAGCTGCCGCCACTAAAGGAAATATGTACAGCAGCCTGGGCGTCGGTATTGGCGGTTCCGCCAATCACAGGCATCGCGCTTGACGGAAACGCCGGCGCACCGGCGTCTCCATTGGCGCCACCCATTGCCTGCGGCCGGTTCGCATGGGCTTTGCCGGACGCCACCTGCAAGGCTTCCGGCAGGACTTTGGTCGGCAAGCCAGAACGCAGCGTGATGCGCTCGGCCACTTCGCTCAAGGAAGAAACCGTCCGATCGAACACTGCCGGTTCATAGAACAGCGGCGGCAGCGTGGAGCGCTCCAGCTTGACGGTTTTGCTGCCCAGCCAGATACCCGCCTCATGGACGACATTGCTGCGTTCACTGGCAAGCGCTTCGCTATGACCGACTTCCTTTGCCAGGCGACCTGCCCGTTCCCCGCTTTCGATGCCGCGGTCAACGATGTGCTCCTGCAATCCGGTACAGCCGGCCAGCAGCAGGATTGCTGCGGTCGTCACGCATAGTTTTATCCGCATCATCCCCGCCCTTTGGCAATTACTCGAAGAACCTTGTTTCCTGCGTAGAAGATCATCTTGACCGGCGCATTAGCCGCGCCAAGGCTGAGGCCTACCGCGCTGACCGCATCTTCAAAAGTGCCATTGATGACAGCATGGGTTTCCACCGCATAATCGGCAGGCAGTTCCCAGCTCAGCTGCCAGCCGGCGCTGTGGGACCAGCGCGCGAAGGTGGCATTCAATGTGCGATCGGAGATTTTGACTTCCCATTGCTGGGCCGTGGGCGCCGCCGCAACCGGCGTTGCCGGCGGTATGATGTTTTTTTCCGCAACCACGGTAATTGTCGCCGCGATGTCAGCGCTGCGCTGCTCGCTGGCAGAAAGCCGCGGCGCCGCGGGAGTGCTTGCAAAGGGTTCCGCGTCCGTCAACCGCTGATGCATGATTGCAGGCTGTTCCGCAGGGGCGACCGTCGACGGAAAGGCGGACACCGTATTGTCTGCTGGCGTTGCGGCAAGGGGATCCGCCATTGCCGGCGACATCGCCAGCGAGGGCGCGGCATGGCCATCGATACAGCCCGCCCAGAAGCCTAGCAGCAGTACGGAAAAAACGATTCGCAAGCGCGATCCCGCCATTCTCAAATTCATGGTTTATCCCCTCTTTTCAAGCATGTGTTCCGCACAGGCCAGACAGCATGAATGGCTCCGCCGCGACAAGACAGCAGCCACCATTGCAGCAAGCGGCAAGAAAATGCATTTCTTTATATTTACGGACCAGATGAATTCACCGGCTTTTATTTCTGCAAGGCAATGCGTCTTCCAGCAAGCAAGCGAACGCACGAAAAAATCACATTGCAATCAGCGGCGTTAAATTTCCCTGTCTGTATCCATATATGTTTTCAACGCCCACAAAGTTAACCGATATCGCAATTTTTATTTATCAACTTTTGTCAAAACAGACAGTTCCGTCTAGCTTATTGAAACGCATCGTAGATGCAAGACCTCATCTGCTCTCTTCGAACTCCTCGTGTTCCGAACGGCTGCACGCGAACTTGCGGAAACCGAATCCCATGCACGGAAGCGGTTCATGAGGATCGGATCCACGTTAAGGGAGATCCCCCGTGATGTGTTTAGCTTCAGGAGGTAAACAATGTCGCAGCCCTTGCCGCAATTTTCTCGTTCTATGGATTGTGGTAGCCGCATCGTCAAACCACATCAGGATTGGAACTTGGCGCCGACTTTGCGAAACATCGTAAGTACGACACGACGGAGCAAAGCGATGACTAGGCTGAGCATGAAGCCATTCCATCCGGCTTCATGATTCCATTTCTAAAAATCGTGCTAATTAGTGGCATTGATACCGCCGGGCTTTGAGACGGCCGGAGAGCGGATACACCCTCTCCGCCACAATCAATCGCTCACAATTTCCACTAGTCCACGCTGCCACAGCCAGGTCAGCAAACGCCGGGCTTTTTGAAGGGGCATGGATTGACCCAGTATGTCGAGCATTGAAGATAGCGTGGTTTTTTGCGATAAAATCCCTAGGCGCGGCAGTATCGCTTCGTTTTCCCAAAACGCCAGCGGGCGTTCCAGGTGCGGATGCCGCATGGCAGGCAGCAATTCGACTTTGTCGCCCGTTACGCAGGGAAGCGAAACTATCTGCACCAGGTGATGGAAGCGAATCATCTGACTGGTTTGCATATCCAGGCCGGCTTGAATTACCGGTTCGCGGTAATTGGCTAGCTGTTCAATTTCCCGTTGCAGCGCCTCGATCATGAGCGAGGCTTCGTGATTGCCGGGCACCGCTGCTATCTTTGGCGTTGAGCGCTCCTGCCAGAATGGCTGCTGGCTGCACCAGGCCTGCTTATAATATGCCGCCGTCCAGAAATGATGGCGGGCATGGGTTTCAATCAAGCGCTGCCGGTAAAAATCATGCGCCAGGGTTCGTTGCGCCGCATTACCAGCCTGCAGCAAGGTGTGAATCGCTATCGCTGCCTGCAATGAAAACCGCATCGCCTTTTCTACTCCGGACGATGATATCGGGTCTAAGGCAAATGCCGCGTCGCCAAGTTTTAGACGGCCGTCCTGCCAGCTGTCGATCGCCACATACGGCGTCGCCACACACATTTGCAAGGGACTGCAAAGTGGCTGCTGGGCCACGCTGGCGAACAAGCTGCTTGCGCTGCAATTATGGCGCAGCCACGATTCGGGCCGGCTGGAACTGAGCTGGCGGGAAGTAACTGGATCGGATAGCAGCATGATGCGATAACGCCGGTCCGGCAGGCGGGTGCCCCACAGCCAGCCTTGCTCCAGCGCTTCCACCTGAGTGACATGCGCTAATTCGGACGGGATGTCGCTTTCCGCAATTTCTGCCCACATGGCGGATAAACGCGGCGCACACAGCAATTGCCGGGGTTGGCTGCTTTGACGTCCATGGGCATCCAGAATCATCCGGGCATGCACTTGATGCACGGCGCCTGGCGTTGAAAAAACCAGTCGCCAGTCTCCTGCGCTGCCGGCAACGCTATCGAGACTGGCTGGCTGGTGCACTTCTACACCACGTGCAATCGCCAGTTGCAGCAAGGCCGCATCGAGGGCCGAACGATCGACTACCGCGGCGTCGGCGTGGACTACCGTTTCGGCAGTCCTGCTGCGCCAGCTCAGGCGGGTTGGCAAACGGGTCAGGTGGGGCACTTTCTCCAGGGCCTGGTTGGCGTCCAGAAAGTCGATAATGTTTTTTACGCCGGGGGTCAGGGCTTCGCCAATCTGGGGCCGTGGCCAGGCAGCGCTGCGTTCGATCAGCACAACGCGATAGCCGAGTTGCTGCAAACGCAGCGCCGCACACAAGCCGGCCGGGCCCGCGCCGATGATGAACATATCAGCCTGATGCTGCATGTCACCCCGTGTGTGCGCTGTCGGAGCCGGCAAACCAGGCTGGCGCGAGCTGGCCGAGGCGGCCGTGTGCACCGATGGTGTAATGCAGCCAGCCGCGGATGTAGTCGCAGGCGCTGCGGCCGCGCGCCAGTACTTCATGATGGCAGCCGCCGCCGCACATATAGCGCGCCCAGCAGGAATTGCAGGGCTGTTGCTGGTGTACGTGGCGTTGTTCCAGCCATACGGTCTGGCGGCCGGCGTCGACGCCTGTGGCAAGATCGCCCATCTTGCCAGCCTCATCGCCGACAAAGCGATGGCAGGCCGAAAGTTCGCCTTCAGCAGAAACGCCGAAATAACCGGCGCCGGCGCCGCAGGGGTAAGGACGATGCGTGCCGCGCTGAATTTCACGCAGGGCATTTTGCATATTCATGAAGGGGTAGCGCCGCCCCAGCATGACATTCTGTTCAAACGCCAGGCCGCAGGCGATCATCCCCTGCAACATGTCTTCCATATCCTCCGGTGCCATTTCCGCCTGTCCGTTGGAGGCTCGCAACAGTGGCGAAAAGCCGACGCTATGGAAGCCCATATCGATGAATAAATCCAGCGTGCGCGGCAGGTTCAGATTGAATGGCGTGACGGTCACCCTCGCCGATACTTGCATCCGGCGTTGCTGCTCCAGCAGCGGCGCCACACGTTCGATGATCTGATCAAAAGAGCCTTTGCCGCCTTTAAAGGGCCGCAAGCGGTTGTGCTGCTCGGCCGGGCCATCCAGGCTGACGGTAACGGCAAAACCGTGTTCCTCGAAAAAATCGGCATCGTCCGTTTGCAATAGACTGCCATTGGTCGTGATCGAAAACCGGCAATCGACTGAGCGTTGCCCGGCCTGTTCTTGTGCATAGCGGGTGACTGCACGCAGCGCCGGACGATTGGCCAGCGGCTCGCCGCCCATGAAAGCCAGGCTAACCTTGGATCCGGGCGCGGCCTTGGCCAGCAACAGGTCGACGGCTTGCTTGGCCGTCTCCAATTCCATGTTTTTGGCTTTGCCGCCAAACTCGCCCTGCTGTGCGTAACAATAGGTACATCCAAGATTGCACTTCTGTGCAATCGCCAGCGACAAGGCATGCACCGGCGGCGCAGCCAGCGGCGTATCGTCGATCAGCGGCGCCGATTGCAAGCCGCTGCTGGCGATCAAGCCTTGCACGACGGAGTCGTCCATGCCATCCAGCGCTGCCCGAAATTCGGCTGCCAGTGCGGGCGGCAAATGGAATAAACGACTGCCGTTCACCACCAGCAGCTGTGCGCCTTGCGCATCTTCGATCAGATGGGCGTCGCGTTGCCGTGGCCGTGAAGCCTCGGCGATACGTGCTGCCAGCGCGGGGGCCATGCCGGCTGCCGACGCGGCAGCGGCCGATGCTGCGGGAGTCCGGCTGCAAGCGTGCGGCGCCGCCTGATCAAGCTTCATCAGCATCTTTCCCGCGGATGACGAACTGCAGATCCTCTTGCCAGGATTTGAATAAGTCATCGTAAGACCACAGACGGGTATCGACCCGATTATCTGGAATGTAAGTGCCGGTGCGTTTCTTTGCAAACCACATATCGCCTTTGGAAAGACCGTCCTGGCCCGGCTCCACGTTCACATAGTCCGGACGTGACGCGGCCCAGTAATAGCAGGCGCATTCGCGATAGTCGTTTTGCCAGGGCGCACACAAACCTTGGGTCAACTCCCCCGGTTGCAGCATGTCGCTGTTGATGGTGGCGGTTTCGTCTTCAAAGAAACGGCGCATGGTCAGACTAACCTTCAGCGTTTCGGTTTCCGACGTTAGCAGCACTTCATCGGTGGCGCCGGCATAGGCGGTAAATTCACACTCAACCACCTGCCCCTGCAAGTGCATGATGCGGGCGAAGGAATTCGACCATTCCATGAACGAGACCGCATTCGGATTGGCGGAACTGGCCAAGGTGCCGGAGGAACCATTCGGCATTACCGGTCCGCTGGTAGCGACCATGGTGCCGACATCCAGGCCGGCAAAGCGCAGCAAGCGGCGTGTCGCCAGATGCTGGAATTGCGGATCGGCTTCGACGACGTAGTTGTTGTTTTCAACCAGAACGATGCCTTCGAAAGCACGCCGCCATAAATTCCGGAAATCGAATTCGAGCCCTGGGAAGCAGTTGGAGATGGCGCTGCGTGGCAGCACCGAGGCCGGATTCCCTGCGCCGCGATGATGGATTTGCGCCGTCAGGTTGCTGGCGCGGATCGTCAAGTTTTTACCGGACATTTTTGTCTCCGTCTGGATTGGTTTGGCCAAACATCGCATTGCGCGCGGCCTTGATCACCATGTTGATGTGACGCCGGGTCAGGGTCAGGCTGCGGCCATCGGCGCCGCGCATCAGGGCCGGCATCTTGCGCAATCCTTCCGACGACAGGTCGCCGATTTCCTCAGGCTGGCGCAATACCTTGGCGAACCATGGCGCGCCACCGGCGCTCAAGGTGCTGAATACCCGCTCATGCAAGGCGCGCAAGGCGAGGTTGTCGACGATGGATGGAGCTGCAATCGGTTCGTAATAGCGTTCGAAATCGGCGCTGTTTTGCCGCACCATGGTGCTCGCCACGTTCAGTTGCCCATTGAATGGGTTGCCGTTCATCACGGCCGAATTCATCAGTCGCACCGTTTCCAGGGCCCGTAATACGATTTCCGTTGCGGCGTCGAGCGACACGCTTTCTTCCGCCACTTCCGGGCCGTACAGGATTTGCTCCATTTCGTCCGACACGACCCGGATCGGCAGCGTGTCCGGCGCGAACGCCGGCGGCCCGGCGCCGATATAGCCGTGCGCCCATAACTGGCTGCCATCCTTGCGCGTCAAGCCGATGCGCGCGACGCCGTCGCATTCATCGTCAAGGTAGCCCCAGCTGACCTGGTTGCCGTCTTTATCGGCGTAGCCGGCGTAGATGCCGGCCGGGTTGGTAAGCGTCGGGCCGGTGCTTTCGGTGTAGTTCAGCCAGTCGCCGTTTTTTTCGTCGTACAGCACCAGGTCTTCGTGATCGATCACCGGATCATCGTGCAACTCCAGGTCCTGGTACGATTCGCGCCGTTTCATCCGGGTGCCATACACAATGCCGGCAGCCGGCGTATAGCGCAGCCGGATTTCCGGGAATAGCGCGCTCGGTTTGATGAACTGGATGTAGCCAAGCGGCAGTTTTTTGCGTGGGTGAAAATTGGGACAATGGCCTTCCATCGCATGGCGCTGATGGTCTTTCAGGGTATGCAGGCTGGCGTGGATCTTGTCGTTTTTATTATTGGTGCGGCGGTAGATCTTGATGTTGCCCAGATCGATATCCCAATGCAGCGCGCTCAGGTCCAGGTTTTCCGCTTGCAGCAAGGCCAGCGTCAATGGCTGCAGTTCTTCCGGCAGCTCGCTGGTGCGCGCATAGACTTCCAGGAAAGGTGCGACCGGCCGGATTTTCTTGTTTTCATCCTTGAAGCGGATGGTGTCCGGTACATAACTGCGCAGGATTTCGCCGCTCGCCGGATCGACGTCAAAGCTCGGGCGCGGCACGATCCGGCGGTAGTCAAACGGCTGATCGGGATTGACTTCCAGGTCAAACGCTTCCAGCGGTGTTGCTGCAGCTCCCAAGCGTCCGATGGCGATGGGCGGCAGGATGCGGAGTTCTAAGATCGGCATGGCGGGCTCCTAAAGTAAGGCGGGATCGATGCTGCCGGACAAAATGCGCTTCGCAATCGCGATCATGCTTTTATCCGCTTCGCGCAAACTGTGCAGGTAGGCATGCCGGGCCGGGCTGCTGGTCGCCAGCAGGGCCGCAATCAAGCCCTCGGAAGCGGTGAGCAGGTCGAGATGACCGATCCAGCGGTCGGCTTCACCGAACGGGCTGTTCAGTGTGTAGGGCATCTGGAATGGCGGACCGGCGAATCCTGCATTGGGATCCGTCGCAGAAACCGGGGATTGCATCAGGACTTCCGAGATGGCGCGCAGGTTATACATTTCCCCGAACGTAGCATTCACAATTGTGCCGCGTGGCGTGATCAATCCCGCTGCATTCAAGCCGCCGTACAGCGTGAAGCTGTGGATCAGATAGGTCAGCAGCATGCGATAGCGCACATTGTGCAGCGTCGCCCACAGTGCCGATTCCGGATCGGTGATTGCCGTAGCCGGCGTGCCCCCTTGCTCCGGCTCTTCGTCGGTATCGAGCGACACATAGGGATTGATCGCAACCGGGCGCGATGCACTCCATGTCCCGTGGCTGGCCTGGAGCGCCGCGCCGATGTCAGGGTAGGAGTGCGCCCATGCATCCGCCAGGAAATCATCCGGGCGCGCATTGTTCCACTGCTCAAGGCTGCAGGGTTGATTGTTCTGCGCCGCGCGCATTTCAACGTACACGCGCAAAAACCGCACAAAATGCGACGGTTCCGATCCATGCGGGGCTTCCCCTTGCTTGGCGATTGCCTTCAAGGCGTTCACCGCATCGTCGCGGCAAGTCACAGGGACCACCAGCACGTCCGGCGTCTTGCCTACGCTCCTGCCTTCGCTGTTGCCGCGGTTGCCGCCCTGGTAGCCCCGCCCCCATTCGGCGAAATTAGCCTGGCATGAAAAAGTGTCGGGCTGGAATACATAGTCGGGCAGATACAGCGGGTCTTCCACCAGCGGAATCAGCGTGTCGAATAATTCCGCGACCTGGTGCGGATTCGAAGTCTGGGTGGCGACCCGCGCCCTGATTTCATCGCCCAGGGCGCCGCCATTCCAGCCCACTGCCGCTTCCGTGTACACATACTTGGCAAGCGAATCCAGGGTCAGCGGCTGCAGCATGAACGGGAACGGGTAAAACGGCACATCCCACGGGTAATCTTCGCGCTCGAAGTGCAGCGGCGCGCCAATCAGCCGCAGCACATTTTGCACAGAGATCAAATGCCCCATCTCTTCCTTGGCAATGCCAAGAATCACCTCTTGCCAGTTGCGTACCGTATCGCGAAACACCGGCGGCACCTGAGGTCCGCCCAGGGAATAGGCCGCGTACAGGTACTGCACCATCAGGCAGTGTTCGATTTCCGCATCGATTGAAAGCAGGTAGGCGACATAGTCGCGCGGCGAGAATTCAAGATTGAGCAAGAATTCGCTGGCACCGTCTTGCGCGGTTAACGCACGTGACGCGGTACGGGGCAACGCTGTCGCTGCGCTGCCAAGATGACGCCGTATTTGTGAAGCTCGCATTGTTTCTCCTCGCATCAACTTCGTTAAGAAAGGTAAGGCTTGTGAAGACAAAGGAATACACGTTACTGCCTGGAGTTCCGGCAATCTTGAGACGGCGGCACGATCCGCTAATGTAATGGCGGTGGCGGTAGCGTGCCAAGATGTTTATCCGACATCCAGGCTGGTACTGAGACATCAAGGTAAGGCAGAGTTCAGGTGGGAAGACGGGGCGAGATATTTATCTTTTTTCCAACGTTCAATATGCATATCTGCTGCTCCGCAAACATGAAGTCCGCAGCAAGATTGTTCCTCAATTCATATTTGAACAACTGTCAAAATTGATAGGATTTACGCAAAGTGACAGGAACAGTCCCTCGGCAGCACAGATGGCTCGAGGTAAGCGGCGCCGCAGCGCGAAACAGATCGCTGTCGATCTATGCGCGCCCGGCTTTGCGGGATCGTACCAGCCGGGTGCTGCCTGGGAGCGGCAGCGGCGGCTGGATCAAGCGGATATGGTCAACTTCGCAAGCAAAGGAACTTCACCTTATTGCCGGACGACTTTGACCTGGAAGACGCCAAGCAGGCCGGCAAGCGGTACTTCAGCCGTAATTTGCCGCGGGCTGACGGCAAGGCCGTCGTTGCGCAGGATATCGAGAAGCCTCTCGGCCAGGGGCATCACCATATGCTGTCCCCAGCAGCGTTCGGAGGTGTGGCCGAAAGGAAGGTAGCCGGGCTGCTCGCTGGGGTTGATGCTCTCCCAGCGCTCGGGACGGAACTCATCGGCGTCGTCCCAGATTGCCGGGTCGCGGTGACTGAGAAGCGGCAAGATCAGGACATCGTCGTCGGGACCGATCCGGGAATCGAGGGCGGCGTACTCGGGGGACGCGTTCCTCAAGATGTTCCAGGACGGCGGCAGCAGCCGCAGGGCCTCATACAGGATGTTGCGGTTCGAGGTGTCTTTGTCGAATGGCAATCCGAGCCAGAGTGCGTTGGCGACCAGCGTGGAGATGGTGAAACAGACCGGGGCGGCTGTGCGGCGATACATTCCCATGGCATAGCGGCGGTCGTTATAAGTCGAGGCGCTGGCGGTCAGTTTCGCGATGGCGGATGCTTCCGGTTGGAGCCGGACGGATGGCGCCGCTCCAGCGGCGATGAGCGCCCAGGTCAGCTTGGGCGTCAGTTCCAGTATGCGGTCCATGAGGATGCGCAACCGGTACGGGTCGCCACCGAGAACAAGATCGCGCAAGTAAACGTGCCCGACGTGCGGCCAGTCGCCCGCAAGATCGACCGTTTCGGATACAGGCTTCTTCAATGCTGCCCTCACATCGCTGCCGATCGCTTGCATCAATTTCAGAGCGTCGGCGCGGGGAATGGAGCGTCCGTGGAGGGGCTTGAATGTCGGCCGCTCGAATTCGGTGGCCGGCCTGGCGCTGAGGATCTGGTGGGTCAATGCGGTCCCGGCGACACCGACGGTGTTCGCATCCAGCCGGAACACTTCCTCGCCGCGATGATCGTGCAAAAGAGCCTGGAGCCTAGGTGTAAAAACAGTAGTTCGAATGTGCTTGCCAGTACTTGGCATCGATGCTCTCCATGAAGTGGAGGCCCGCGTCCGGCGGGCCGATCAGGGCTTCACCGAACGCGGTTGGAAGCTCCAACCGCATCCCTGTAAATCAGGTGATGGCTTGCAGGTTCAATACCAGATGTACCAGGCGTATGCCTTCAGGCTTTTTTGGCGAGTAAGCATATTTTTAAGAGTGAAAAGAATTTTCATAAGTAGCACCTTCCTTTAGTTGTGGACTGCCTTTCGGGCAGCATGGAATGCTCAAGTAGTGCGGGTTTTACCATCGACGGCATGAGGGACATGTTGCAATCCGGATCACTTCCGCCGATTGGATGCTATCCCACAATCACGCCAAATGGATAGTGCAGGCGCTTCAATTATCCATGATTTGTAACAAAAAACAGACAGGTCTGTTCTTTTTAAAAATGTTGCCACATATCATATGTTAAATTGTCGCACCTACAAGTAGGAGTAATCGTCTTTTTAGTGAAAATTACTACGTAATATGCGATCAAGAATCGTTGCTAAACGATGTATTAGGGATCAACGCAATTTAAAATTCCGCTCAAATGGCAGCTGCTCGATTTGCCAATCATTTTTCTTACTAACCGCAGCAATTTGCACCAAAAGGACGATTACCCCATATGACGCGACGGCTTCCCCCCCTGGATTTGTTGGTCGGTTTTGAAGCTGCGGCAAGGCAGCTGAGTTTTTCCAAGGCAGGCGATGAGATTTTTCTCACCCAATCGGCCATTAGCCGACAGGTCAAGAAGCTGGAAGAATCTTTGGGCCTGGTGCTGTTTGAGCGACGCCATCGGGCATTAGAGTTGACCGAGCAGGGACGAGTGCTGTTTGAAGCAGTGAATGAGTCGCTGAATCATCTGTCGGGAACGGTAGCCAGCCTGCGCAAAGAGTTCACCCAGCGCGGCGTCAAGGTATCCACCACGACTTCATTTGCAGCGCTTTGGCTGGTGCCGAGGCTGGCTCGTTTCCGTGCCCAATGCCCCGAAGTCGCACTGCATATCGACGCGGACAATCGCCTGGTCGACCTCAAGCAAGGCGTGGTGGATATCGCGATTCGCTACTGTTCCCCGGACATGATTTCAGCTGACAGCGATATTTGTCTTGCCAAGGAAGAGGTGTTTCCAGTATGCAGCCCGGCGCTGTTGCAGCGCAGCGGGCGTAAGTTGACTTGCGTGGACGATTTGCAGCATCACACTTTATTGCATCTAGGCGATCCGCAAAACGCCTGGCCATGGCTGCAATGGCCTTACTGGTTCGAGCAGCTGGGCGCCGACCTGCAGTTGAACGATATCGGTTTTCGCTTCAGCCACCTGGATCAGCTGATCCAGGCGGCCACCATGGGCCATGGCGTCGCTCTGGGGAACTCGCCGCTGGTCGACTCGCTGTTAGCGGAAGGACTGTTGGTCGCACCATTAAAAGAACGGCTGGTGAGTCCGCGCTCCTTCTATCTGTGCCATGGGCCGCGGCGCGATCCCTCGGTGCAGGCATTTGTCAATTGGCTTCAGCTCGCCATGTCGCGGCCAGAGTAAATGAAGCAAGATGACCATGTCCCTGGGACGCGCTCATCTTGCTGTCATTGACAGCCTGCAATCGCAACCATTTGCAGGCGGCTTGAAAGCGGGATCCGTCTCTTCAGGCAGCCCATTGCAGCGGCTGGCCATAACCTTGGCGGCGCAGGCGTTGCACTAAACGCTCACCCACGCGAGCGACTGCAGCCATGCGTGTAGGATTCATATGCGCGCGCAGGTCGCTTTCCAGATGCACCCAGCCGTCGCTGGAGTGGGCAGCGCACACTCGCATCGCTTCAATCAGAGAAGGGGCGTCAGCCAATCCCTTGAATACCCACTCGGGCTGTACCACGCCTTGCCCCGGGTCTTCCGGAACAACCATCGCGCGCACGTCGGGCCACCCCATTGCCGACAACAGGGCTTGCACTTGGGGAGAAGAAAAATCTGCCGGAACCCGGTCTTTGACAAAGCGCGTGGGCAGATCGGTCATGTACTCCACGAACTCTTGCCCGCTCTCCAAGTCGACAAAGGCGAGTATCTCGGCGTTGCGGGCGGCGGGAAACAGGGTCTGGCATGGCCGGTACGAGCCCTCGCTGGAGATCGCGCGTGGCACGCCAGTAGCTATACAAGCGCGGCGCGCTTTCTCCAAAGCCGCCTCAAACGCCGTGCCTGGGCGCCGCACGTCGCCGGAGAAAGTCCCCAGCAGGTCGGTGTCATACTCAAGCGGCAGCAACACCTGGAATCCCAAGTCTGCCAATGGCGGAGCCAGCACCGCTTCTTTGCCGTGCATGGTGGCAATCAGGATAGGCGGGCCATCAGCCGGACCCGCAACACGTTGCGTGAGCTGCAAAGTACCGGTTGCGCTTGCTTGGCAAGGCATCAAAGCTGGAGAGTGAACGGTTTGCATGAAAACCTCTTTCTGGTAATAGGGTAACGTTGTAAAGACGGTCAGATCTTTGCAGTAAATGAATTCAGCGTGGTTTCTTCCTCGGTGTTCGTGCGGCGGGAAAACGGTCCCAGAATGGCGACGGCATGATCATGCATCGAGGCCTCTGAGTGCTCGCCAACTGCCAGGGCGGCGCAAGCATCTTCCACCAACGCGAAACGGTAGCCCCGATGGTAGCCGTCCACAATAGTGGACAGGCAGCACATCGTGGTGCCGTAACCAATGACGACAAACTCATGATCCGGGTGATCCGCCGCGAACTTGACAAAGGCAGGAGAGGAAAACGATGAGTAGTTGTTCTTGACCGCCAGCACCTCGTTGGCCTCTGGTACAAAACTGTCGATGAAGTCGGAGACGTCAGACTCTCGGTTGAATATTTCGCCGTCTTGCAGATGCTGCACATGCACGATGGGCCAGTCCTGCGTACGGGCGAAGCGCAGCATCGCATAAGCGTTCTTCAGTGATGGACCGATGCCATGGATCTGGAACTTACGGCCTGGCGAGATGTATTCGCGTTGGATATCGATAACGACTAATGCTTTCATGATGTGCCTTTTTGTGAGTAAGAAAGTTGGGTGATCAACAAGGTGAGGAGCGACAGGCGCTCCTGATAAGAACTCAGTAGCATGAACTCTTGGTCTGAATGCATGCCGCCGCCATAAGGGCCCACGCCAACCAGTAATTGCATGCCTGTTTCAGCCAGATTATTACCGTCGCTGCCATAGCCGACGGCACGAGCACGCACGGTTTGTCCGAGTGAGCGGGCACTGATCTGGATACGCTCAAGCAGTTCGGCGGTGCTGGCGGTCGGCAGCAGAGGCATTTCCGCCAGCTGCGTCATCTCTGTATGCGCGCCTTGCTGCAAAAGCGGGTTGTAGACATCGCTAACCGCACTGATGTGATGGATAGCATGGGAAACGTCCTGCCAGTCGGCCAGCGAACGAAAGCGGATGTCAAATGTGACGCTAGCGTCCTCGCACACCACGTTAGGTTTGCTGCCGCCCGCAATCAGACCGGGATTGATCGTCAGGCCTTTGCCGGACTGCGCTAACGCGCTCACCTTCTTGACTTTGATTGCCAGATCCAGGCAGGCATCTATCCCTTTTTCCGGTTCCAGGCCGGCATGCGCGGCCTTGCCGGTGGTCGTCAGTTTGATCCAGCGAACACCAGATTGGCTGCTTACGACAGAGCCATCTTCCAGGCCAGGTTCGAACACCAAGCCGAATGGCAGTCCTTGAGCCAGATTGCGTATCACGGCTTTGGAGTTGGGCGAGCCGATCTCTTCATCGTCATTGAGCACCACCCGTACCTGGTCCAGCCCGCCTTGTTTCTTGAGCTGCTCCAATACGTTGAGCAAAAGCACTACACCACCCTTCATGTCTATGACGCCAGGGCCGACCAGACGATTGCCTTGGTCTTCCAGCTTCTGGAAGCCCCCCGTGACAGGGAATACCGTATCGAGATGTCCCACCAGCATTACCTTAGGCTTCGCCCCTGGCATTTCAAAGCTCAGTACTTCACGTCCATCTTGCGCCAGGCGGTGCCTGGTGAGCACCAGGCCAAGCGATTCGAATTGCGGAATCAGCAATTGGCGGACCTGCGCCAACCCTGCAAGGTTGCGGGTTTCGGTGTTGATGTTCACCAGGCGTTCAAGCAGCTCGCGGTAGTGCGGCTCCATGCCTTCGGCAGCCGCGGCGGCGCCCAGAGCCAGGCTCAGCGCAGCAGCTGCAAGGCAGCGCTTCATGCTCGCACTCCCTCGCTCAAGCCATGCTGCAAGCGGTCGCAGGAAATGCCGTACTCCAATGGCCCGGCTTGGTCCAGGTTGTTCTCGGGCCGGTTGAGAAACATCGGCCAATGGCCAATCTGTTCCGAAGGCTGAGGTTGCTTTTCACTTTCTTCCAGAACCATCTCGATATAATCGTGATCGGAAAAGGCGAAATCACCACCCACCGGACGAAAACCATAGCCTTCGTAGAAAAATTGCAAGCGAGCCTGCGCATGCAAGTAAAAGCAGGAGAAGCCCTTTTGCCGGCATATGCTCAAGATAAAATGCAGCAAGCGATGGGCATAACCACGGCCACGGTACTCACTGCGTATCGCCAAGCGTTCGATTTTTGCAAGCTTATTGAAATATCGGATGCGGGCCGTCAATACCGGCTCGCCATCCTGGTCCAGTCCAACGATCTGGGTGGATGTGTGATCATTCAGGTCAAATTCTTCACTGAACGGACACTGCTGCTCATGCATATAAACGATGGCCCTTACCAGCATGGCCTTGAGGCGCTCATCTTCATTTTCCACAATCTTGATCGTCAACTCTTCTGAATTCGGATATACCGTTATGGCGCGGGGTGCTGGAAGATGATGAATGCTCATGATTCAATTTCCTTAATGTGAGAGTTGTGTTTGCCTGCAGCTGCTTGCATCGATTTATCGTAATGCTTCCATCATTTGTTCGACTTTTCGGGTGGTCAAACCGGTTGCGCCATTCCTGATAGCAGTGGCCGACACCTTGTCTCGGCGGACCACTGGATAGGGGTAGATCCAGCCGGATTCGTCATATATGCCTCGCACCCACATGCCGCCAAGGTCGCTGCCATGAATGCCGTGCACAGCTTGTCCCTTGTTCAATCGCTTGACGTGCGCCAGCACAGCGTAAAAACCACCTTTGTCATACGCCTCCGGCAAGGACAGTACTTCGACCACATCGGACAGGCCGGCATCAGCCACCGCCGCCTGCATCATGGCCAGACGGGTTTCATACTCATAAAACTTGCGTCCTGTCGGAAAATAGTTGACATGGACATCAGCACGTTCGGTGGTTTCATACACACGCATGCCGCGTTCGTATTGGGAGATGCGAATCTCGCCGCGTTGCAGTGCCTGGGCATGAAGCTTGGGTACGGTTGTGCAGTGCAGATACACCTTCTTCAAACCGCGGGCCTTGATGGCATCGCGAATCAATGCCAGATGCGTGCTATGGGTAGGGTTGAAGGTACCGAAGAACACGCCGACGCCGCCGCGTCGAAACACCATCGAGCGCCAATCCGACAGCAATCCCACTGCAAAAAAGAGCAGGCCAAAGCCAATGCCGAACGTAATGAAAGCTGTCTTGGCCCATGGCCAACCGACTGTAGCCACGGCAGTCACGACAATATTGGTTGACAGGGCGATGAGCACATTGCGGTTCTTGTCCCCTATCTCTCGATTGGCCATGGCCAAAGCCAGGTACTGCATGCCTTGCGAGGCGCAAGTTGTTACTAAAGCGATGCCAAGCACGCCACCCAATGCATCCAGGCTGCTGTCAGGGAATACGCCGGCCAAGACCAGGGCCAGGAAAATCCCGATATTGAACAACAACTGCGGCAGAAACCTTACCAGACGTCCCAGGCTTAACCGTGCGCTGCGAAGATTGACAAGCTCCTCCAGCTTGTTGCTCAACTTGGAGTAATACGGAATGAATACGCCGACAAAGGCACAAAGAGCGATCAATCCTGTTTTTCCGAAAGCATGATGTGCCAATCCATAGCTGCCATACATCAGAATCCCGACCGCCAAGCCGAGCTGCGCCGATGGACTAGTCAAATATGCGGAAACCTTCATCTCTCAGGCTCCTTCAAGCGAAATGCCCGACTGGGCTTTATCATCATTTTCAGCATGCGCCGGCACGGGCTTTACGTATCTCATCGACATCACCGTATGGCTCATTGCCTCAGCCACCAGGAAACCGTTTTCCTTGGGCGTGCATGCACTACCAGCTTCAATGAAAATGTCATCGCTTTGGTTGGTCTGGGTTATCCACAAACGGCCGCTATCAACTTGAATGACGCAATCTTTTGGTTTTGTCATTGTGATCACTTCGCCTTTCTTCATAGGAAATCGGGTAACTTGACTTGTTTTCATGTCGCACTCCAATCTGGTTGGCCAGTTGTTGTCTGGTATGAAGCGATTCTGGGTGATGGGAATGTTGGTGACAAACGATCGTTTGGCACGCTTTGCATGCATGGAAGGCATGCGAGTTGCCGAGATCGGGTGGGGGAACGGCCGGAATCATGGTTTTCTCGCCAGCTCGGGAAGGGGCTCAGGGTCGTGCTACTGACCGGCGGAAGGTATCTGCAGCTGGCGCCGGATCTCCGGCCGCAGTCGTTGCAGAGAGAAAGAAAAACCATGCATGAGCGACAAGCCAGCCGTTGCCTCAGGCCGAAGAGAGTTGCGGCGCAGTTTGTCAGAATGGAGGAGGAGGCGCTCGCCAGAAACATGCATCAATGTGCGCATTAAAGTGTAAACAATAAAAAAACGCAGCCTTTTCAGGGGCTGCGTTGGTTTTGTTTGCGATTATGTTGGATCGCAGAGTGGCATTAGCTCAACGGCGTTGTCGGCTGGACGTTTGCAGCACTTACAGTCCAGCTATTGATGGCTTCGACCAAGCGGTCAACCTGCGCCTCTTCTGTCGCCCAAGAAGTCACCAGCCTAATGACTGAGCTTAGTTCATCCCGCTTTTCCCACACATAGAATGCGAAGAATTTGTTGAGCGACTCGATCAACGCGTTCGGCAAGATGGGGAAAATCTGGTTGGTCTCGGTATTAGCCGCCAGCTGGTATCCCGCTTTTACTATTCCGGCCGCCAATTTTTCAGCCATTGCAGTGGAGTGCCGGGCCAAATTGAAAAACAAATTTTCCGGTCCGAATAGCTCATGAAATTGAAGAGCAAGAATCCTTCCTTTGGCCAACAAGCCGCCACGCTGCTTGATATGGAAAGCAAAGTCTTTAGCCAGCGATGGATTGCTTATCACGATTGCCTCCCCGAGGAGCGCGCCGACCTTGGTGCCGCCAATCCAGAATGCATCTGTCAACAGTCCGATGTCAGCCAAGGTCAAGTCGTTTTGGCGCCCGGCAAGGGCGGCGCCAAGGCGCGCACCATCCAGAAATAGAATCAGATCTCGTTCCCTGCACAAGATTGAGATCGCTTGAAGTTCCGCCTTGGAGTAAATGGTGCCGATCTCCGTCGCATTCGACACGTATACCAAGCGGGGCTTGGCCATATGAGGAAAATGCGCATTCGCTTCCAATGCAGCGCGTATGCTATCGGGTGTGAGCTTGCCGTTAACCGGTGGGACGGTGATTATCTTATGCCCAATTGCCTCGATAGCGCCGGTTTCACGCACCACTATGTGCCCGGACGCCGCCGCGATAACTGCCTCATGCGGACGAAGAAAACTTCCGATCATGACGATGTTGGCCAAGGTCCCGCTTGCAACAAAAAATATCGAGCAGTCCGGGTTGACAAGGTGACTTCGAATTCTTGCCTTCGCCTTGTGCGAATATGCATCCTCCCCATAGGGAGCCTGCTGGACCGCGTTGGTTGCCGTGAGCGCTTGCAAAATCTGTGGATGTGCGCCCTCGCTGTAGTCGTCAAGAAAACTGTAGTTGCTCATAAGTCGGTTACCGGTAGGTTATTCGTATTGCGAAGCGCGCTGGCGCCGCTCCCTCTTCAACGCCGGTGAATCGCTAGTCAGGCAGTCCTCGGCCGAGGACGGAAACACCGCGCAGTTGTATAGCTTATTCATCGAGGCAGCGTGGCGCTTGTAAAAAATTGAATTTTCTGTGGCGCTACTCCCCTTTGGCTTGCACGGAGCAATGCACTCCTCCACGGGGAGTAGGACGGATGGGTGTCCAGGATGGCGAGTGGACGATTCCAAAGTCAGTATTGGGAAGGCGCCACCCCAAAGGCCTGCCGAAAGGCCCGGTTAAAATGGCTCTGATCGTAGAATCCGACCTCTTGGGCCACTTGTGTGAGGCATCTATCTGGTTGACTTAGCAGGGCACACGCGCGTTCGAGCCGCATGCGAAGAAGCCAGGCGTGCGGTGTCATGCCCACGGTCCGCTTGAAAAATTTCAGGAACTGAAAGCGGTCGAGAGCAATGACCTTTGCCAGCTCGTCCAGTGTTACTTTCTGGGCCAATTGCGCCTCGCAATAATCTCGGATACGGCGCAACTGAAAAACCGACAAGGTGCCGCTGGTTGAAGAGGGAGATAGAATGCGTGCGCGTCCGAACAAATTTTCGAAGAGGGTCAGCAAGCAGGACTCATGTTGCAGCGGCGAATCGTCTTGCTCGGAACCGAACCACTCATGCATATGCGCCAAATGCCTGGCTAAGGCTGGATCTTCGAGCAGCAGCGCTGCAAGCGCGGGAAACCTGTCATTTCCCGCAAAATCAGCAGCCAGCCTGCTTAGCAGCGCGGGCGAAAGGCGGAAAGTCTTGAGTGTGTACGACTGGTTCGTTGCGACTGCGCCATCATGTACCTCCCCAGGTGGCATCAACTGGATAGTGCCAGGAGTCAAAATCAACGATGCGCCGCGAAACTCTTGACGTTGCACACCTTCTGTCACGAGGCCAACGTGATAGTCGAGATGGTAGTGAGGCGCGAAACTGAACTCTGAGAAGTGCGCTTCGCTTAGTACGAGGCCGGGGATTTCAGCGCTCCTGTTGTACTTGACTTGGTCTTTCATCTCATGGTCTGAATAGGGTGTCGCGCAGGCCGGTTTCCATCGGAGTCATGTTTCGCTATGCCAGCCTAGTTTAGGCCGCATTAGCCCCGCGAACAAGTGTTCCCCCGCATGACCATGCGAATGTCAGTTTCTGCCTCAGGAAGATGCGCGGTTGTCAGGCTTGGCGCCCACCGGCGCCAAGGCTTGCCTGCTCGCCGCGCTGTCGAGACTGACCGGGCCGGCGCCGAAGTAGGCGATGTTGAGCAAGCCACCCACCAGCATGATGTTCTTGAGGAAGTGGATCATCTGGTTCTGATCCGCAAAGTTGTGGTGGAAGAAAATCGCTGTCGCCAGCGTGAACAAGGCCATCAAGGGAGCAACCAGGCGCGTGCGGTAGCCCAGCAGGAGCAAGGCGCCGCCGCCGGCTTCCATCAGCACCGCGATGGCAAAGCCTAATCCGGCCAGCGGCAAGCCAACGCTGGCGATGTAGCCGACGGTAGCCTCGTAGGAAGTCAGTTTTCCGAGGCCGCTCATGATGAAGGGCGCGCTGATGAGAATACGGCCGATCAAAGGCAAGTATTTGTTAGGTGTGGACATGATGTGCTCCTTAAAGAGAATGAAAAATAAGAAATAAAAAATGGAAAGATGGAAAAATCAAGCTGCGTCAACAAGAACAACTTCGGCATCGTCGATTGCTGCGACGACAATCTTTGAAACATCCTTGGCCGCGATGCCGTCGCGTGCATCGAGACGCAATCCGTTGACCGAAACCGCGCCGCGCGCGACCACCAGGTAGCCGTAGCGGGAAGCGCCGATTTCATAGCCGATGGACTGGCCGCGTGTGAGCGTCGCGCCAAGCACGCGTGCATCCGCTTCGATAGCAATAGCTTCCTGGTCGCCGGGCAGGCCGCTCGCCAGCACTACCCAGCGATTGGCCCGTTCGGCCTTGGGAAAAGGCTTGGTCGACCAGCGCGGCGCAATGCCGAGGCGACGTGGACGTAGCCAGATCTGGAAAAGCTTCAGCGGCCCGCTGCCAGGATTGGTTTCCGAGTGGCGGATGCCGCTGCCTGCGGAAAATGCCTGGACATTGCCCGCGGCAATCTGGCCGCGTCCGCCGGTCGTGTCTGTGTGTTCGAGCAGACCCTCCCTGACATAGGTCACGATTTCCATGTCGCGGTGGCCATGCATGGGAAATCCTGCGCCGGGCGCCACTTCGTCGTCGTTCAAGACGACCAGGCTTCCCAACGGCTCGTGAGCCGCATTGTCGTGCCCGTGTAGCGCGAAATGGTGTTTGGCCTTCAGCCAGGTCAAGTCGCTGCCCGCGAGGGAATCTAAATTTCGAATCTGCAACATGTTGCTCTCCAAGAGTCGTCAAGTACGTGAGCTCTTATTGCTCAGTGCCATTGCACCTTGCCTTGCGAGTTGATGAGGCCATCATAGTCCAGCAACAAACCCAGATTAATGGGTTGAAATAGAATGGATCTTTGTCGAAAATAGAAAAATAAATGAAAACCAAGCAATGGAGGCGGGCGTGACACCGATCAATGACCTGAATAATCTTGTCTTTTTCGCCAAGGTCGTCGATGCCGGCAGCTATTCCGCTGCAGCCGAGGCGCTCGGCATGCAGACCTCCAAGCTGAGCCGGCGCGTCAGCACGCTGGAAGCGGAGCTGGGGGTGCGCTTGCTCAACCGCACCACGCGTAGGCTCTCCCTGACCGAGATCGGCAAGACCTTTTATGGCCATTGCGTGGCCTTGATTGCGGAAGCGCAGTCGGCAAAAGACGCCGTGCATCAAACGCTATCCTCGCCGCAGGGATTGATACGCATGAGCTGCCCGGTCGGCCTTCTCCAGGGCGGCCTGGCCGACATCCTGGCCAGGTTCCTGGCGGCCGAGCCGCAGGTACGCATCGCGCTCGACGCCACCAATCGCCGCGTCGATGTCGTCGACGAAGGAATCGACATCGCCATTCGTGTCAGGGTGCCGCCGCTGGAAGATTCGGAGCTCGCCATGCGCGCCTTCGGCCCGTCGAAAATGATTCTGGTCGCCAGCCCCAAACTCGTGCTCCGGCATGGCGCGCCTGCGCAACTGGCGGACTTGGCAAAAATGCCCATCGTCGCCATGGGCTATGCCGGCGACAAGGTCACCTGGCGTGCTCAAGACAAGGATGGCAATTCCGAAGAACTCGTGCATACGCCTCGCCTGCACACGGACGACCTGCTCACGCTA
The DNA here is from genome assembly GCF_002564105.1 of Collimonas sp. PA-H2. Classification (NCBI taxonomy): domain Bacteria; kingdom Pseudomonadati; phylum Pseudomonadota; class Betaproteobacteria; order Burkholderiales; family Oxalobacteraceae; genus Collimonas; species Collimonas sp. PA-H2. Next base: position 2,918,064 of record NZ_PDBX01000001.1, on the reverse strand, counting down.
CGCACCGCCGCATTGCAAGGCATAGGCGTCGCCTATATGCCCGCGCTAGCCGTGGTGAAAGAAATGGAAGCCGGCACGCTGACCAGGCTACTGCCGCGGTTAAGCGCACGCTCGGGCATCATCCACGCCGTATTTCCGTCACGGCGCGGGATGATTCCAGCTGTCAGGGCCTTGCTCGATTTCCTTGCCGCCGAGCTGGCAGACGATTCCTGGCATCCCTTGGCGCAGGAGAGCAAGGAAAAGTAGGCAGGCGGAGCGCGATTGTCCATCTGGCGGAAACCGGATATGATCGATTTCTCCATCGACTGCGACGATATTCATTCCCCATGCTTGACGGTGTATCGCTTGATCAATTGCGGACCTTTATTACTGCCGTCGATGAGGGCAGCTTCTCCGCTGCCTCGCGCAAACTGTATAGAGCGCAGTCGGTCGTCAGCCAAACCATAAGCAATTTTGAAGAACAGATTGGCGTCGAGCTGTTTGACAGGTCCGGCCGCTATCCAAAACTTACGCCCGCCGGCGTTGTCCTGCTCGCCGATGCGCGCAGTATCGTTACCGGCGTCGATCTCCTGAAGGCCCGCGCGAAAGGCATAGCGACCGGATTAGAACCGGAGCTGTCCGTCGTCGTGGATGTCATGTATCCGATTGACGCGGTGACGCAAGTCGCAAAGGAGTTCAGGCAGCATTATCCAGGCGTTGCGCTGCGCGTCTATGTTGAAGCTTTGGGAGGGGCAATGCAGCCCGTTCTGGATCAGCGCTGTAGCGTTGGGATCGTCGGCTCGCTGCCTCATATTCCGCCGAAGATGGCCTATGAGCGGCTGGCCGGCATTACATTTCTCATGGTCTGCGCCAGCGATCATCCCTTGGCCTCCCACAAGGGGAAGATTCCTAAAGATGTCTTGGCAAGACACACACAAATTGTTTTGACGGACCGCTCGGATTTGTCGAAGGGTCGTGAGTTTGGCGTGATGTCGCCTTTGACCTGGCGGCTCGGCGATCTCTTCGCCAAGCATCATTTCCTCTTGAACGGCCTGGGATGGGGCGGCATGCCGCTGCATATCGTACGCGGCGATATCGAAAACGGCCGCTTGTCCGTATTGCGGATCGAAGATGTGCCTCCGGAGGGATTGATTTTGCCAATGTCGGCCATCTGGCAAACATCATCGCCGCCTGGCCCTGCCGGGCGCTGGTTCATCGAGCGCTTGAAGCAAATGCCTTCCCCGGCAAGCACAATTCCCGCAGGCAAAGCACCGGGCAAAAGCCCTTCCAGGTCGAAGCGCTAGCCATCCGCTTCGCATCCATCGCGGCTGCCGATGGACAGTATCGAAAAATTCTGTCTGGCGCCTGCCCCCTTCACGAGAGATCATTCCATGATGAATTGGAATGAAAAAAATCGAGGAGGGATCAATGTCCACCACTTCACTATATTCGCCTATCGCGTCCGCAGCCCTTGCCATTGGCGGGGCGCATCTTCCGCGTCTCGGGTTCGGCACCTATGGCATGTCAGGCCCGCGCCTTGAGGAGATCCTGGTAGCCGCGCTGCGCCATGGTTTCCGGCATATCGATACGGCCCAGATGTACCAAAATGAAGCCGACGTCGGCGCCGCGATCCGCGCATCCGGCATTCCTCGTCACGACATCTTCGTGACGACCAAGGTGTGGGTCGATAACTATCCCGCAGAACGATTTTCCGCATCGGTTGATCAGAGCCTACTCAATCTCCAATCCGATCATATCGATCTCCTTCTGGTGCATTGGCCGCGCGGAAGCGTTTCAATTGCTGAGCAGATCGAAGGCCTGAACCGGTCTGTCGATGCGGGAAAGGTTCGGCATATCGGCGTCAGCAACTTCAACGCCGACATGATGCAATCCGCGATCAAACTTTCGCGGCACCCGATCGTAACGAACCAGGTGGAGTACCACCCTTTCCTGGACCAGAGCGTGCTGCTCAAGGCGGTCGATGTCAACAAGACTAGCCTGATGGCCTATTGCGGCATGGCGCTCGGACGCGTCTTCGAAAGTCCCGTCCTGAAGGAAATAGCCGCTCGCAATGAGCGAACAATTGCGCAAATCGTCTTAAGATGGTTGATCCAGCAGCCGCACATCGTCGCTCTTTCGCGCACCGAGAAAATCGAGCGCATCGTCGACAACGTCCGCGTCTTCGATTTCGAACTTTCCCAAGAGGATATGCAGACGATAGCGACGCTTCGCAGTCCAGGAAGCAGGATTGTCAGTCCTCCCCACCTCGCTCCGGCTTGGGACTAACGAGGATCGTAATCGCTCACGATCCATCTATTCAGAAGATGGATTACATCTAAATATTTCGTCTGTTCAGATGGATTGCCCGGATATATTCTTTCATCAACGCTTCACCTTCAATTCGACACGCGGGTGCATCAAGATGATGCTTGCCGATCTGGTGAGAGGCGCGGCAAATCCGATCATGAAACTTATGGCATGGAGAGAAAAAATGACCATTTACACACAGCCCACGCGATCCGAGCGTGAGGGGCAACAACAGCGCAAGGTGGCATTGCGCACGCGCGGACATGCGCACGGGGCCATTACCCGCTTGGCCAGTCCGGGCGATATCGGCGAACTGATCAAGCCGTTCATATTTCTTGACCATTTCGAAGCCGATGCTGCAAACGCGCCCAAGTTTGGATTCCACCCCCATTCCGGCATCGCGACACTGACGCTGATCCTGTCCGGCCAGGCCTTCTACAAGGAAACCACCGGGCGCGAAGGCATTATCGATACGGGAGGCGTCGAATGGATGCGCGCAAGCAGCGGCGTCTGGCATACCGGAGGGCTACACGGCAAGGAGCGCGGCAAAGGATTTCAGCTTTGGGTGGCGATGCCGCCAGAACTCGAATTGGCCGAACCTCACAGCCAGTATCTCGACGCTTCCGCCTTTGAGACAGTTGGGCCCGCCCGAATCATCATGGGCGAATACGAAGGGCATAAAAGCATTGTTGCTGCGCCAGCGGGTATGACCTACCTCGATGTGCGACTGAAGGCCGGTGAGCGCTGGAGCTTTATTCCTCCCAAAGGCCACGATGTGGCATGGGTCGCCGTTCATGAAGGCGGCGTGTCGGCAGCTGAACACATATCCTCGGGCGAGCTCGTTGTTTTTGAAGAATCCGAAGGCGAAATCCATTTTGAAGCAACGTCCGACACGGGCTTCGTTCTCGGCTCTGCCATTAAGCACCCTTACGATCTGGTCACCGGTTACTACTCCGTTCACACCAATGCTGCAGCACTTGCGCAAGGCGAACGCAATATCGCAAAGATTGGCAGCCGCTTGCACAGCCAGGGCGTCCTCAAACAGGCATGATAAGAGCGCGTTGAACGAACCCCTGACATCGGGAAGTGAACGAATAAGCAAAAGTGTATATTACGTTTTTATTTACGGATTCCCTATATGCCAACCAGCACCCGATTCGCCGTTGCCGTCCACACGCTCGCTGCACTTGCGGTGAGCGGCGGCAAGCCGTTGCGTTCAGAAGACTTGGCCACTTCGGTGAATACCGGGCCTGTGGTCATCCGAGGCTTGCTGTCGCGGCTCGCCGACGCCGGTTTGACGAAGTCGCAGTTGGGCGCCGGCGGCGGCGCTTTGCTCGCGAAGCCTGCCGACAGGATTCGTCTTCTCGATGTTTACCGGGCGGTCGAGGATACGGAACTCTTTGCCATGCATCGAACACCGCCCAGTGCCGTTTGTCCGGTTGGCAGCAATATCCAGGAGGCCATGCGCCCGGTGCTGGAACGGGCGCGAAAGGCGCTCGAAACTGAGCTCTCCAAGGTCACGATCGCTGATATCGCCGTCGAAGTGTCGCGACTTGGGAAGTTTGCACTACCAGATAGATGATAGGTTTTTTTTTGCTTTAAATGTAATAGTGTCATTGACACATATTCTTTTATAGAAAATTGGACGTTGTATCACAAGCAATTCGCCGCCTCAATCCTGGGGTGGCAATGGCCACGGCGGCCTAAGCCGGATCAAATCACATTGGAGTAAATCATGAACATTGGCATTATTGGCGCAGGCGCGCTCGGATCCAACATTGCACGGGCGTTCGCCAACGCGGGCATACCCGCCGTCATTTCAAACAGCCGGGGCCCAGAATCCCTCGCTGGATTGATCAAAGAGCTCGGCCCTACGATCAAGGCCGGCACGACGGAGGAAGCGGCCAAGGCGGACATCGTCATCGTCGCCGTTCGCTGGGTGGATGTAAAGCGTGTCCTTGGCGAACTGCCTGCCTGGAACGGACGCATCGTCGTCGACGGCACCAATGCCGTCGAATGGATAGCCCCCGATTCCCCGGACGCCAAGGATCCGACCAATCCTCTGGCGGCATATGGCATCAAAGCGGTCGATCTCGGAGGACGTCACTCGAGCAGCCTGGTCCGTGAGATCGTTCGCGGCGCGCGTTTCGTCAAGGCATTCAATCACGTCGATGCGAGTGTTCTCGCCGAGTCGGAAACGGCAGGCGGACAGCGCGTGCTTTTCTATTCGGGCGACGACGCGGATGCCAAAACTACCGTCCGCTCGCTGTTGGAGAAGGCCGGCTTCTTTGGCGTTGATCTCGGCGCGCTGGATATCGGCGGCCCGCTGGCATCGTTGCCGTTCGGTCCTCTGGGTGGGGCCAGTTTCATCAAAATTTGAGGCGAAGAATCGTCACGACGTACTTCAATGGCGTAGCCGTGTCCATAGCACAGGCTTGCCATTGGGAACGTGCGGTCTCCAATCGAGCGGCCGGAGCGGCAATTGCTTTGTGCATCAAGCTATCCAGGCGATTCATTCATCCTTGATTCTGCCACCCGCCGCCCAGCGCCTGGAACAGATTTACCGCGGCAATCAAGCGGTCGGCACGCACCTGGATCAGGGTCAGTTCTGTTGATAGCAAACTCCTTTGCGCATCGAGCTGCTCAAGATAGGGCGAATAACCGGCGCGATAGCGGCTGGTTGCCAGCGTCAGCGCACGCGCCAAGGCTTGACGCTGGTCTGCGATCGCCTGCTCCTGGTCTGCGTTGCGCCGGATTGCATTAAGCGATTCGTCAACTTCCTTGAAAGCAGTCAGCGCAGTCTTTCGATAAAGGTAGGCGGCTTCATCGCGCCTGGCTGCCGCCGTATCTGCTTGCGCGCGCAAACGGCCGCTGTCAAAAATAGGGGCCAGGACACTGCCGCCGAGCGCAAAGATAGCGATCGGACTAGTAAGAAGAGTGGAGGCGACATAGCCCCCTGACGCCGTAAGCTGTATGTTCGGCATGAAGGCAGCACGCGCCGCGTCAAGCGAATGGTCGGCGGCGACCAGCTGCTGCTCGGCTGTTGCGATGTCCGGGCGACGCCGCAACAGCGCCGACGGCAGGCCGGATGCGGCGGACGGCGCTGTCAGCGCAGCCAAATCCGAGCCACGCTCGATCCCGTGCGGATTGTCCCCCAGCAGCAAGCTGAGGCCATCCTCCTGCCGCCTGATCGCCAGTTCGGCTGCCGGGATAAGTTGCTCGGTCGCGCTATATTCAGCTTCTGCCTGGCGCAGATCCAACATGGATGAATAACCCGCCTCGGCGCGCCGCCGCGCCAACTTCAACGAAGCCGAGCGCGCCGCCAAGGTATCGTGCAATACAGCGAGCCGGGCATCGAGCGCACGCAATGTGATGTAGCCGCTCGCGGCCGAAGCCGCTACCGCGAGTCGGACATTATCGTGCGCCGCCGTACTGGCCAGCAATGAAGCACGCGCCGCCGAACTCGCACTGGCAAGGCGGCCGAACAGATCAAGATCGTAAGACACAGAGAGCTCGGCCTGTCCGGCGGTTTGGGTCTGCGGCTTGCCGAAGGGGCTGACATCACGCTGTCTGCCGCCGCCTGCGCTGCCGGCAAGATTGGGCAAGCGCTGCGCCTCGCTCAAGCGAAACTGCGCGCGCGCGGCTTCCACTCGCGCAGCAGACATGGCCACATCAAGATTGTTGGCAAGCGCTGTTTCGACAATCTTTGTCAACACAGGGTCGCCGAAGCCCTGCCACCAACCGGACGCGAGTTCGCTGCCGGGAGCGGAGTCGTCCCGCCACGCTGCCGGCGGCGCGACAGCTGCCGCGAGCGGCGGCGCTGGCTTCGGCCCGGCACACGCGGCGAGCGCCACGACCAGCAAAAGGGTAATCGTCCGTGTCGTCATTTGTGCCCGCGCGTCTCGACCCGCGCCTCCACAGACATGCCCGGCCGCAATCTCTGCGCCAGCGGCTGGCCGGGATCGATCACGATGCGCACGCCTATTCGTTGCGGAACCTTGACAAAATTGCCAGTAGCGTTGTCCGGCTTGAGCACCGCGAACTCCGATCCCGCCGCCGGCGAGATCGTTTGCACCCTTCCCTCAAGTTCCGCTCCGCCGAGCGCGTCGACGCTGATGCTTGCCTTCTGGCCAGGCGCCATGTGTGCAGTCTGGGCTTCCTTGTAGTTGGCGATAACCCAGTGCTCTGCCGGCACCAGCGACAGCAGTTGCGTACCGTTAGTCACATACTGGCCGAGGCGCACGCCGACCTCGCCGATCTGCCCGGACTCAGGCGCGCGGATCACGGCATTGTCCAGATCGATCTCGGCGAGTTTGAGCTGTGCTTGCGCCGCTTCCGCCTGCGCCTCCAGCCCGCCTTTACCGACATCCACCGTGCGGATATCCTGCCGGGCGATCTCGCCGGCCGCGTCGGCCTGGCGAACCTGCGCTTCTGCCTGGGCGAGCGCTGCAAGCGTCTGGTCGCGCTCGCGAATGGAAACGGAACCGTCGCGCACCAAATCGTCAATGCGCGCCATATCCGCCTTCGCTCGCAAAAGCTGCGCGCGAGCATTGGCGAGACCGGCGGTCTGCGCCAGCAGTCCGGCGCTGCGCGAGGCACGAGCCTGCTCGCTATTGGCAAGAGCAGCCCGCTGGGCAGCCAGATTGGCGCGCGCCTGCTCCACCCGTGCACGATATATACGCTCGTCGATGCGCACTAGCACCTGGCCTGCACGCACCTGTTCATAATCCTTGACCGCCACCTCGACAACATAGCCGCTCACCTGCGGCGCAATCGCAGCGGTGCGCCCACGGACATATGCGTTCTGCGTGCTCTCAAGTGAGCTCACAAATGGCGGCAAATTCCAGACGTAAAGAATCACCATGACAACAGCGACCGCCAACACGATAATCAAGATCGTGGCAAACGCCCGCTTGGGGGCGGGGCGCCAGCCTGGCTTGTGCGCGGGAGGGGACTCTGGAGTTGTGGCACTCATGTTGGAATTTCCGGCGTGGTTTTCCGTCGACTGCGGACGGCATGAAAAATGACCAGATAAGCGATGTAGAGCGCAGTCAGCAGCGCCAACAGCGCGACCAGCCGGAACACGTCGTTATAGGCCAGGATGTTGGCCTCCCCGGTCATCGCTTGAACCAGAAAAGCGCCGCCCTGCGCGGTTCGCAGCGTCGGATCGGCGACAACCTTGGCGATGGCCGCGCCACCGCTGAAAATGCGTGCGGCGACTTGCGGGTCAGCTGCCAGCAGGTGTTCCGACAGAGCTTGCACATGCGCCCGCGCCGCAATCACCTGATAGCTCCCGAGCAGCGCAGATCCGCCCAGGCCGCCGATATTCTGGGTAATGCTGAACAGCACGACGAAGCTCACCAGATGGTCCGCGCCACGGCGGAACATGCGGATGAACCCGTACAGCAAGGCCGGGCCGATGAAGAGCGTGGTGCCGAAGGCAATCAGCGCCTGGCTCAAATACAGCTGCGGCGGGCGAGTCAAGTTGGTGGCGTTGCTGTCCATCCAGGCGCCAAGCGCAATCACCAGTGCCGCTGCAATCACCTGGTAAGGCAGGCGCTTTTCCGACAAGGTGGCCGCCGCCGCAATCGTCCCTAGCACCATGGCTGCCGCGACGATTGCAAACAGCGTGCGCAGTTGATCGTTGGTAAGCCCACCCGAAGTCAACAGGCCGACTGCGCCGTAAGTCTGCTCGGCGAGCGCCAGCCGCACCAACAGCGCGACGATGGCGAAGCGCACTATATCGATACTGCCCAGCCAGCCGAGCTGCAGCAAGGGTTGTTTGCGATGCCGCTCGATCAGGAGGGCAATGGCGAACAGCGGCACCGCTGCCGCCAGCGCCCAGCCGAGCCAGGGCGTATCCGTCCACCACAGCAAGCGGCCCTGCCCCAGCACGCCGCAGACAAGCATGATCGCTGGCACCAGCAGCGCGATGGTAACCAGATCGAGCGGCTGAAAGGCCTTGCTGCGCTCGCTCGGAGGCAGAGGTAGCGCGGAAATTGCAGCCAGCACACCCAAAGCAAGCGCCATTTCGATCAAATGCAAGACGCGCCAGTTATCGAGCGCCAGCATCTCGACCGGGATCAAGCGCGCAAGCGGCGTGCCCAGTTGCGGAATGCTAATCCCGATGACCAGGCCAAGAGGCCGCAGCTTCGCCGGAAAAGCCTGGAGCAGATTGTAGATGGTGAGTGTGGTGAGCGCCGCAGCCGTCATGCCGCAAACCGCACGGATGAGCACTGCGGAAGCGAACCCGGGAAAGAGGAATTGCCACAAGCCGGCCAGCGCATAGGCGATCAGGAGCCCCTTGGTTACCGCCGGAATGCCGAACTGGGTGCGCGCCTTGACCAAGGTCAGGTTGGCGCTTGCGTTCATCGCCACATAGATCGCAGGCAACCAGCTGGCCTGCGCGACATACACCCCCATCGCACCAGACAGGTTGGCGACGTTGACGTTAACCAGGGCATTGCCAAGTGTTGAAGAAACACCCACCAGCAAGGCTATGGCAACGTAGCCGAGCCGGCGCCAGCCTGGATGCGTCGGCGCGTAAGGAGAGCCGGGGAAAGTCGGCTGCTCTTCCGGCGCGAAGCGATAAGCGGGCTCGGGCGCGTCGCTCATGCCCGCTCCATCGCAACGAACATGGGACAGATCGCCACATTGCCAGCGACGAATGTCTCTCCACTGTATGAAAACTTGCGCATCATTTAACTGTCTCCCCCGACCAGCCACCGCAAATCGCCCAGCCCCGAGTTGGCGTTGATGAAGGCTATTACGATTCCGCGATCCTGTCTATCGCCACCGACGGCGTTTTTCAGCAGTAATTTATATTTAGGCATGGGCGAAACACGGCTTTCAGCGGTAAAGAGATGACAAGGAAACCGGAACTTGCCGGGGTGCACGGCAGCCTGCGTATGGTCGCCGGGCCGGGCGTGCCTGTCTTTTGATCTTGTGCGGCCATAGCGCAATCATGCGGCCGCTCCGCATGGCGCTGCCGGAGGCTTACCAAAAAAACACCGGCGCCGTCGTCGCACTAGCGGCACCATTTCCGCACCAGCTGTTTCAGCACTTTCGCGATAAGTGCGCACGTATCCGAAAGACGTGTGCGGATGTCCCTCCTACCATCTTCCTCAAGCCGTCGCCGGAGCTTCGTCAGGCGCCTCCACTCCGCCCACCACATTGAGGAATGCACAATGGTTAAGACTATCCAACGGGTTGCCATCATCGGCAGCGGCACCATCGGCGCCAGCTGGGCCGCGCTGTTTCTGGCCCGCGGCCTGCACGTGACGGCCACCGACATCGCGCCAGATGCCGAAGCCAAACTGCGCCAGTACATCGACCAGGCCTGGCCGGCGCTGAAACGGATTGGCATGGTCGACGGCGCCGACCAGAACAAACTGCGCTTCACGGCCGACCTCGCCGACGCCGTCTCCGGCGCCGATCTGGTGCAAGAAAACGGTCCCGAGCGGCTCGACTTCAAGATCGCACTGTACGAGCAGCTTGATAGCCTGCTGCCGGCCGACACGCTGATCGTCTCCAGTTCGTCCGGCCTGACCATGTCGGCGATCCAGACCGGCTGCAAGCTGCATCCCGAGCGCTGCGTGATCGGCCACCCGTTCAATCCGCCGCACCTGATTCCGCTGGTCGAGATCGTCGGCGGCAAGCTGACGTCGGAAGCCACCATTGAGCGCGTGACGGCCTTCTACGACGGCCTTGGCAAGCGCACCGTCCGGCTGCACAAGGAAATGCCGGGCCACGTCGCCAACCGTCTGGCGGCGGCGCTATTTCGCGAAATCGTTTACCTCGTTTCCGAGGGCGTGCTCAGCGTGGCGGACGCCGACACCGCCGTCTGCTGGGGTCCAGGCCTGCGTTGGGGCGTGATGGGCCCGTCGCTGCTCTATCACCTCGGCGGCGGTGAAGGAGGCATTGAGCATTTCTTCGATCAATTCTCGGGCCCCATGCAAGCCTGGTGGAAAGTTCTGGGCAACCCGGTGATTACGCCGGAAATCAGAAAGCAAATGATCGACGGCGTAAAGGCGGAAGCGGACGGACGCTCACTCGACGAGCTGGCCGGGCAGCGCGACGAAGCACTGCTGAGCCTGTTGGCCGCGCGCGCCAACGAATAAAACCAGACCGCCTCCGTCCAGGCCGGCCCGCCGGCCCGGCACACCAATTATCAGGAGCCTTGTTCCATGCCGCACTATGACAACCTGCTCTACCGCACGGCCGGCAGCATCGCCTATATCTCGCTGAACCGCCCCACCGTGCTCAACGCACTCAACCAAGCCACCTTGGCCGAGATGCTAGCCGCCTTCGACGAGGCCGCCGCCGACGCCTCCGTGCAAGGCGTGATCCTGAGCGGCGAAGGCAAGGCCTTCGCGGCCGGCGCCGACATCGGTGAGCTGGCCGCGATCGGCGCCGTCGATGCCCAGCGCTTCACGCGCCAGGGGCAGCACGTGTTCGATCGCATCGAACGCCTCGGCAAGCCGGTAATTGCCGCCGTCAACGGCTACGCCTTCGGTGGCGGCTGCGAGCTGGCGATGGCTTGCACGCTGCGCATAGCGTCGGAGCGGGCCGCGTTCGGTCAGCCCGAAGTCAGGCTAGGCGTGCTACCCGGTTTCGGCGGCACACAGCGTCTGCCGCGCCTGGTCGGCGTCGGCCGCGCTCTGCAGATAATCCTGAGCGCCGCCACCATCGATGCCCAGGAAGCCTGCCGCATCGGCCTGGTCAACGAAGTCGTCGGGGCCGACGACCTGATTGCGCGCGCCGAAGTCATCCTGCAGCAAATCGGCGCCAATGCCCCACTGGCCGTGCGCCTGGCCACCGAGGCGGTGCTGCGCGGCATGGACACGGCGCTGAGCGACGGCCTGGCGTTCGAAAGCGCGCTATTCGCAGTCTGCGCCGCCTCCGACGACAAGCGCGAAGGCACGGCGGCCTTCCTCGCCAAGCGCGCGCCGCAGTTCAGCGGCCGCTGACAGCGCACCGCATCCTGAAGCGGCGGCACACCCACTCTCCCACTGAAAACGAGGATAACCATGAGTCATCTCCCTCCCGCCGGCGACGGCCTGCTGTATGTGCTCGACCTGAGCGGTGGCCGCATCCTGTCAGTCAGGCCCGACGGCAGCGACTGCAAGACCTTGCTGCGGAACTGCCGCCTTCCGGACGGCATCGCCATCGACACGGCCGCCGGCCACATCTACTGGACCGACATGGGCGTGCCCAACATGAACGACGGCGCCATCGAACGCATCGACCTCGACGGCGGCAACCGCTGCACCGTCATCCCACCCGGCATTACGTTCACGCCCAAGCAACTGCACCTGGACCAGCGCAACCGCAAGCTCTACTGGTGCGACCGAGAAGGGATGCGCGTCATGCGCGCCAATCTCGACGGCAGCGCCATCGAGACGCTGGTCCAGACCGGCGAGGGCGCGGCCGACCGTACCGACCAGGAGCGCTGGTGCGTCGGCATCACAGTGGACGCCGAGCGCGGCCACATCTACTGGTCGCAGAAAGGCCCGGACGACGGCGACCGCGGCCGCATCTTCCGCGCCAGCATCGACCTGCCGTCTGGCGAGCGGCCGACTGCCCGTAGCGACATCGAACTGCTATACGACGGCCTGCCGGAGCCGATCGACCTCGAGCTGGACCTGCGCCGCCAGCTGCTGTACTGGACCGACCGCGGCAGCCCGCCGCGCGGCAACACCGTCAACTGCGCGCCGATGGACGCCCCGGCGCACGGGTCGCGACCGGCACCGAAAATCCTGTTCACCCATCTGATGGAAGGGATAGGGATCGCGCTCGACCTCGACGGCGACCGCATGTTCATGACCGACCTCGGCGGCTCGGTCTACTCGGCCCGGCTCGACGGCTCGGATCGCAAGACGCTGCTGTACGCGCAGGGTAACCTGAGCGGGATCGCCTACGCGGAGGCGCGCTGAAGGTGCAGGGCACGCGCCGACGCAAGAGAATGCAAAGTTCGGAAAAAATCAACCTACCCCACTGCCAACGTCGCACATGACGGCGAAGTTGGCAGCGCTCGTCTTGACTGGCCCGGACTGAAGCCCGTTCCACGTCGCGTTTTATTCATCCAACACGCCGAGGCCTCGGCCCGGCATCGTCCGGCACGCGTTCAAGCGCTGGGCCAAGCAATCGCCACAGGCCTTCCGCCACGGCCTCAAATAAGTATAGCGCTGTGTGTTTGCGAGGTACTCCAGCGTCGCCCTCGTCACTGTCCTCTTTTGTCGCGCTAATTGTCCGAAACGGCACTCCCGGTCCGATGCGGCCAGTGCGAGAATCAGAACAACATCGATTGAATTACCCCCGGCAGGTCATCTCACCTCATAGGGATACACCATGCGTCAGTGTCTACCAACTCTACTGCTCACCGCCTGGCCGTGCCGTGTGGTTAGCGCTATCAGGCGGCCGGCGGCGGTGGCCCTGGCGGCCATTGCGGCCAACGGCGCCGGGGGCCTGCCATGATGCCGTGCGTGGCCGAACGCGCTTGCGCACAGCAAGAGATCCTCGAAGCACGCTGCAACGACATGCGCATCCGCAGCGGCAAGGGCTTGCGCGCCAGCGCGCGCGAGCGAATCCAGGACGACCACGAGATCACCGCACCCGGCATGCACGCGTCGGCCATTCTTACCTACCGCGATGCTCACGACGAGCTGCAGCAGATCAAGGTGTCGGACCGCCACGTCTGCATCGTCCCGGCCGGCCATGCCCTCAGCGCCGCATGGACTTCCGACGCCCAGATAACCAGCATAGCCGTCAAGCCGACCTTCTTGGCCGCGCTGGCTCAGGCCAACGGCTATCACGGCTACCAGATGGCGCCACAGTACGCCTCGGTCGACCCCTTCATGTGGCACATGGTGCGCTCGATCGAGCAGCAGATGCAGAGCCGGCGCGAGCTGGAGAAATCCTACATCGAGTCGGTTGCCATCGTCATTGGCCAGCACCTGCTGTGCACCTACACCGACACGCCGGCGCCGTCCGTGATCCTGGGTGGACTGCCGCGCTACAAAATCCGCCGCGCCGTCGACTATATCCGGGCCCACTATCAGGAAGACATCGGCTTCAAGGACATCGCCGACCAGCTCGATATGAGCCCTTATCACTTCGCTCGCATGTTCAAGCACTCGATGCAGGAATCGCCGCACCAATGCATCATGCGCTGCCGCATCGAATCGGCCAAAAGGATGCTGATCGAAAGCGACAAGAGCATTGCCGACATCGCCTTCGAAGTCGGCTACAAGAGCCAGAGCTATTTCACAACCCGCTTCGCGCTGCTGGCGGGCATGACGCCGGCTGCCTTCCGCGGCGCCCGCTAAGCGCCCGCTGCAGCTCCTGCTCCTGCTCAATCCATTCGTCCGCGCCCACCCCAATCAACATAATGAGATCGCAACATGGATATACCTTGGCCGCAACTCATAGGCGCGATGGCCGGTGGCCTGATAGGCGGTTTCGCCGGTTTCCTGACCAACAGCATCCAGCAACGCCTGCAATCGCGCCTGATCCGCAGTAACGTCGCCTGCGCGCTGCGCAGCGAAATCATTGCGCTCAGCACGCGCATCAGCGATGAATACCTGAACACTCTGCAGAACGAACTGCAGGTGCTGACCGAGCAGCGGCGCTACCCTAGCCACCGCTTCTCAGGACAGAGAGATTACGCCCAGGTGTATCGCTCGCTGGGCCAGCAGATCGGTTTCTTGCCCAATGAATTGGTGTGCGATCTGGTGTCCTGGTATATAAGCCTGACGGTGTATCAAGACAGTGCCCACGAATTACACGACCTGGCCACGCGCAAGGATCCGGAGCTGCTCAACTATGCGATCGAAGTGGCGAAACTGCAGCATGCTGACTTTTCCGGTCTGGTTCGCCAGTCCGGTCCGCTGATCAAGGGCCTGAACGCCTTTTAGCGCGCCCGCGCGCTCTGGCGCCGCATGATTGCGACATGCGCGCAGGAGAGCAAAAGACAGGCTGCTCGGCATGGGGGAGCATATGCCATCACGGTTGCTGCCGCGGCAGCCTCGTCGGGCAACTCCGCCCCCTACTTGATCGCCGAACCAGAAGAGGAAATCCATGACCGCCACGCCGCCAGCCAGTTTGTTTACCGGCCTCAAGGTCCTCGACCTGGCCAGCTTTATTGCCGGGCCAGCCGCCACCACCATCCTGTCCGACTTCGGCGCGGACGTGATCAAGGTCGAGCCGCCCGGTCTGGGCGATCCCTACCGCTATTTCTACATGACGCCGCCCAACCCCGCCTGCGAGAGCAACTACGCGTGGCAGCTCACCAACCGCAACAAACGCAGCATCGCGCTCGATCTGAAGTCGCCGGCCGCGCGTCGCGTGCTGCGCCGGCTGGTGAAGTGGGCCGATGTGCTGGTGACGAACTTTCCGCCCAAGGTGCGCAAGTCGCTCGGCCTGACATACGAGGAGCTGGCTCCGCTCAACGATCGCCTGATCTATGCCGACATCACCGGTTACGGCCTGGACGGTCCGGAAGCGGACAAGCCGGGCTTTGACGTCACCGCTTACTGGGCGCGCACCGGGCTGATGGACGTGACCCACGACGCTGACAGTCCGCCGACACTGCCCATCCCCGGCATCGGTGACCACGCGACGGCCGTGACGCTGTACTCGGCCATCGTCACCGGGCTATACCGGCGCACGCTGACCGGCAAGGGCGGTCATGTAACGACGTCGCTGATCGCCGAAGGCGCATGGGCGGCGGCGACCTGGATCGAGGGCGCGCTGCACGGCGCCAAGTTCGTCGAGCAACACGACCGCAAGCGCCCGGCTAACGCCTTGCTCAACCCCTACCGCAGCTCTGACAACCGCTGGCTGTTGCTGGTGGCAGCGCAGGAAAAGGACTGGCCGGGTTTCGTGCAGGCGCTGAGCCTGCCGCAGCTGTCGGACGATCCGCGCTTTGCCACCAAGCAGCTGCGGGTGCAGCACGCCGCCGACCTGGTGGCGCTGCTCGATCCGGTCTTCGCCAGTCAGCCGCTGGCGCACTGGCGCACTGTGCTCGATCAGGGTCGCGTCATTTTCGGGGTGGTTCAAACCTTCGACGAAATCGTGCGCGATCCGCAGATGATCGCCAACGACATCCTGGTGCCGCTGGAAGGACCATACGGCGAGGCCTCGCACACCGTCAACAGTCCGATGCGGCTGGCGGACGTGCCGAAGGTGACGCCACGCCTGGCGCCGGAACTGGGTCAGCACAGCATCGAAGTCTTGCAGGAGCTAGCCTTCAGCGCGGCCGAAATCGCCGAGCTGAAATCGTCCGGCGCCGTCGCGGCCAAGTCTTGACGACCTCGCCGCAACCCGCCCTTTACCATTCTTTTGATACGGATCCCGCCATGTCATCGAACGACCAAGCCCAGCGCTCACCCAAATCCCTGCCGCCGGCCAACGGCGACTTTTACTCCGTCAGCCAGACCCTGAACGACGACGACAACGCCATCCGCCTGAAGGTCCGCGCCTTCATGGAACGAGAGGTAGAGCCGATCATCAACGACTACTGGGCCAGGGATGCATTCCCGTTCGAGCTGCTGCCGAAAATGCAAAAGCTGGGCATCGGCGGCCTGCCTTACCAGGGTTACGGCTGTCCCGGCAAAAGCATGATGCTTATGGGCTTCGTCATGATGGAGATGGCGCGCGTCGACGCCTCCATCTCGACCTTCTTCGGCGTGCACACGGGACTGGCGATGGGATCGATCTTCCTGTGCGGATCGGAAGAACAAAAAACCAAATGGCTGCCGCCGATGGCCGCGCTCGAAAAGATCGGCTCGTTTGGACTGACCGAACCGGAAACCGGCTCGGGCACCGCCGGTGGGCTGCAAACGACGGCCAAGCGCGATGGCGACAGCTGGATCCTGAACGGCCAGAAAAAATGGATAGGCAACGCGACCTGGGGCCAGTTGACCATTATCTGGGCCCGCGATGTCGATGACGGTCAGGTCAAGGGTTTCATCGTAGAAAACGACACGGCCGGATTTACGGTGGAAAAGATCGTCACCAAGATGGCGCTGCGCGTGGTGCAGAACGGATTGATCACGCTGCGCGATTGCCGCGTCCCGGACGCCCAGCACCTGCAAGGTGCAAACTCGTTCAAGGATACCGCCAGCGTGCTGCGCATGAGTCGCGCGGCCGTGGCCTGGGAGTCGGTGGGCTGCGCCACCGGGGCCTACGAGCACGCACTGCGCTACGCCCAGAAGCGCGAGCAGTTCGGCAAGCCTATCGCGTCGTTCCAGCTGATCCAGGATTTATTGTTCCGCATGCTGGGCAACATCACGTCGACGCAGGCGCTGTGCCTGCGCCTGTCGCAGCTGCAGGAGCAAGGCATCATGAAGGACGAGCACGCGTCGCTGGCCAAAGGCATCTGCACGGTGCGCATGCGCGAGACGGTCGGCTGGGCGCGCGAATTGCTGGGCGCCAATGGCATCTTGCTCGAACATCATATCGGCCGTTTCGTCGCCGACGCCGAGGCGTTGTATTCCTACGAGGGTACGCGCGAGATGAACAGCCTGATCGTAGGCAAGGCCGTCACCGGCTTCAGCGCCTTCGTCTGACCCGGCGCGGAACCGTTGCCGGCGGATCTCTTTGCCCCATCTGCCTGCAAGCGCCGGGAGCGTATATGATAGCCGTCAACAGTCATGATTGAGCTATCCAGGAAGCGCGGACAGCGGTTCCGCATTCTACGGCCGGCACCGAAGACAGGAGAACA
The DNA here is from genome assembly GCF_002564105.1 of Collimonas sp. PA-H2. Classification (NCBI taxonomy): domain Bacteria; kingdom Pseudomonadati; phylum Pseudomonadota; class Betaproteobacteria; order Burkholderiales; family Oxalobacteraceae; genus Collimonas; species Collimonas sp. PA-H2. The sequence goes on along the minus strand of NZ_PDBX01000001.1, from coordinate 2,901,053 downwards.
GGCGTGGCGGAAGTCAAATACATCGGCTCGACAGAGCGCATCTATCCGGTCTATAAGCTGATTCCGCTGACGGCGCATCTGGCCGCCAACGACATCACGGTCGAGCAGGCACTGGCCGGCTCCGGCATTACGACAGCCGACTTGAACAATCCTTATTCCTTCATTTCGCGGCAACAGGTCACCACTGTGTTCGATAATTTCCTGCGCCTGACGCCAAGCCGGACCAGCCCGCTGGAACTGGGCGCATCCTTCCACCTCACCGACTACGGCTTTTACGGCTACGCCCTGCTCAGCAGCGCCACCGTGCGCGACGCTGTCAATTTCGGGCTCACCTACCGGGAGCTGGCCACGCCCATCGTTGACCTCGAACTCGACGAAGCGGGCGACGATGCCGTCTGGATCATCCGCGCCCTGCCTGACTTTACGCTGCACGAAGCGATGGAACGCTTCGTGCAGGAATACCAGAGCGGCATCCTGCTGTCGCTGCACAAAAGCGTATCGGGCAACGCCTTCCGGCTGAGCTCGGCCAGTTTCGCGTTCAGCGCGCCGGCCGGGGCCGCCCATTATCACAGCGTGTTGAACTGTCCTATCGAGTTCGATGCTGCAAGCACCGAGCTACGCTTCGACAAGGCCTGGTTGGAGCAGCGTCCGCTGGGCTCCCACGCCGTCACATTTCAGCTGGTGCAGGACACCTGCCACGACATGCTGGATCGCATCGACGGCGGGCGCGGCGTCGTCGGCAAGATTTACCGGCATTTGCTGAGCCAGTCGGGTCAATTCGCTTCGCTGGAAGAAATGGCGGTCCGGCTCGGCCTGCATTCGCGCACGCTGCGGCGCAAGATCATCAGCGAAGGATCGACGTATCAGAAAATCGTCGATGAGGTGAAGTTCAAGCTGGCATCGACCTATCTGACGCGCACCGAGATGACCCATGAATCGATTTCGGAGCGGCTTGGCTTCAGCGACGCCTCAAGCTTCCGCCGCGCCTTCAAGCGCTGGGCGCAGGTGTCGCCCAATGAATTCAGGAAGCGGCCGTAGCGCGACATCTGATCAAGCCAGCAAGCATTCATGCACGCAATCCAGTATCTACGCATCATGGCTCCGGTATTGGATTCCGCTGTGCTCTTTACCGTGTCGCCCTAGCCATGTTCGAAAGGACGGATCGCAAAGAGGACGTACAGCTGTTTCATGGGGAGTCGACACAGTCGCACCAACTCATCTATCTCCCCCGAAGCCAAGTACGTTCCCCCTCGCGCAGCCCCTGGTTAAGGCCGATATGCCGCAGTTCCAAAAAGATATACAAGACCATCACGGCTCTTAAGGCCGCTTCGATGGAATTGCTGGCTTGATTCTCGAAGCGAAGTTTGCTTACCGCGTAAACGGTGGGATCGAACAGCGGTTCGCCAACAGCGCGGTCTACCAACACAGGAAGACGCTCAACGCAATATCGAAAACAATGGCGCTGGCTCGTCGGGGCGGCACTTCCTCACTGGCCGTCCAGGTTTGACCTACGGGGGGCTCGCCTGTCTTCACTTCGAATCAGCACGCCATTCCGCATCGGTAAGTTTCGAGATGAAAAAATCCGCAAGCGCCCTGACTTTTGCCGTTCGAGCCTTGTTGGAGGGAGTAACAAAATACAAGCCACCTTCCGGCAATCGCCAATCGGTCATGATGGCCTCGAGCTGATTCTCTCTCAGGAACGGTGCAGCTGCAAACTCAGGCAGTTCGGTGACGGCAATCCCGGCAAGAACCACAGGCACTAGGGCTTCCAAGCTTGTTCCTCGCAACATCCCGGTCGGGGTGATCGCACATTCCTCGCCAGTTTTTATGTTGGTGAAGCGCCAGACATCTTGCTTGCCCCTGGTCGTGTACGAAAGGCATTGGTGCGCACCGAGGTCGCGGGGATGCTGGGGATAACCGTAACGAGACAGATAAGCTGGAGCAGCGACGACAAATCGGCGAACGGGCGCAATCAATCGTGCTACCAGCGACGAATCCTCCATGATCGCGATGCGCAGAGCCGCGTCAAATCCTTCGCCAATCAAATCGGCACGGGAGTCTCCGAGATGCAGCTCGACAGAAATATCTGGATAGAGCTTGAAAAACTCGGGTAGCAGCGGTGCGACCCAGCGCGATCCGAACGATAGGGGAGCCGCCAGCTTGACAAGGCCTCTGGGCCGACTCGATGCCTCCCGTGCAAATTCTTCCGCCTCCGCCGCGACAGCGAACATTTTTTCCGCTCGTTCTGCCAGCGAATGGCCGTAGTCGGTCAGCGAAAGACGCCGCGAAGTGCGATTGAAAAGTCGGCCCCCCAAGCGTTCCTCAAGGCGTGTAACAGCCCGGGACACCGTGGCAACCGAAACTCCCATTGCAGCCGCAGCCGCGGCGAAGGAGCCTTCCTCGGCGACTTTGGCAAACATAGCAAGACCTTCAAAATCCGGTAGTTTTGACATCTACAAATTTGCAACGATAGTTTTCAATTGTTGCTATTTTAAAAAACTCCATGATGCCATAAATTGGTCATGTAGCACCACACCACCCCAATCAAGGAGAAATTCATGTCACGCAAGCTGGAAGGAAAAATTGCCGTTGTCACCGGCGGCACCTCAGGAATCGGTTTGGCCACGGCCAAGCGTTTCGCAACGGAAGGCGCACAGGTTTTCATTACCGGCCGCCGCAAAACAGAACTCGACAAGGCAGTTGCAGCGATCGGGTTGAAGGCCACTGGCATCCAAGCGGATTCCGGCAATTTGAACGATCTCAATCACCTCTACGAGAGCATCAAGGGTCAAGCCGGTCACATCGACGTGCTATTCGTCAACGCCGGCGGCGGCTCCATGCTGCCCCTGGGTTCGATTACCGAAGAACAATACGACGACACGTTCAACCGCAACGTGAAGGGTGTGCTGTTCACTGTTCAGAAGGCACTGCCGCTGCTGGTCGATGGCGCATCGGTGATTCTCACCAGCTCCAACGTCAGCATCAAGGGCACGCCGGCATTCAGCGTCTACAGCGCCTCGAAGGCGGCGGTGCGCAATTTGGCCCGCAGCTGGACCCTCGACCTCAAGTCGCGCGGCATTCGCGTCAACGTCATCAGCCCCGGCCCGATCAAGACGCCCGGCCTGGTCGACCTTGCCGGTCCTGACGCAGCACAACAACAAGGTTTGCTCGACTACATGGCGACGACAGTTCCGCTCGGACGCGTAGGCGACCCCGAAGAAGTGGCAAGCGTCGCAGCCTTTCTTGCCTCGTCCGAATCGAGCTACATCGCCGGTACGGAGATCTTCGTCGACGGCGGGCAAGCACAGGTTTAACAAGGCCCCGGGTGGCCGGCCTCTAGTTGGAGCAGGCCACCTGACACATCATTTTTTGAACATCACCGCAAAAATTTAACCTCAAAGGAAAAATCATGAACACTCAAGTTAACGCAAAGGCAGAAGGCTTTGCTCTGTCCAATCCCAGTGCCCTCAACGGTATCGTTCCGGCTATCGGACGCCTGATGATCAGCACCATCTTCATTCTGTCAGGGCTGTCGAAGATTGCAGCCCCGGCGATGACCATCGGCTACATACAATCGGTCGGCTTGCCTCTCCCGGCGATCGCGTTAGGCGTTGCCGCGTTCATCGAAATCGTCGGTGGCATCACGTTACTGCTCGGCTACAAAACTCGCATCGTCGCCGGCGTCATGTTCTTGTTCACGCTTGCGACCGCCGTGTTCTTCCACAACCATCTCGCCGACCAGAACCAATTCATCCACTTCTTCAAGAATATCGCGATGGCCGGTGGCTTGTTGCACGTGATTGCCCTTGGCGGTGGCCGCATCAGCCTGGATGGCCGTCGGTCGTGAAGCATTTGCAATCGGCGCGCCATACCTGCCATTGCCCACCCAACTTAAGGAGATTGCCATGATTGAAGTTTTTGCATTCGCGACGCCAAATAGCGTCAAAGTCCCCATCGCGCTGGAAGAAATGGGACTCGACTATCGACTGGTTCCGGTCAACCTGCGCCAAGGCGAGCAGAAAACCGATGCGTTCAAGGAGATGAATCTCAACGCAAAGGTCCCCGTACTGGTGGACCGCATCCCCATGTCCGGGGACGACAAGGTGGTACTCAGCGAGTCCGCCGCGATCCTCGTCTACCTCGCGGAGAAGAGCGGGCAACTTTTGCCAACCGAAGGAGCCCGCCGCGGAAAGGTGTTCGAACAGCTTTTCTTTCACGCTTCCGGCTTGAGCCCGGCTTTCCTGCAGGCCTTCCTGGTCTCCATCCAGTCGGCACCCAAAGCTGAAGCCAAGGAACGAGCCCTTGCGGAAGTCGACCGGGTGCTCGGTGTGCTTGATCGCGTACTGGAACATCACAAGTACGTTGCCGGCAACGAATACACCATCGCGGACATCGCCCATTTCGGTTGGATTTGGCGCCATCAGGCAATCGGCGCCTCGCTCGAAAAATTTCCGAGCGTGAAGCGTTGGTATGGCCACGTGTCGACTCGCTCAGCCGTGGTCGCCGCAATTGCCAAGACCCTGGCGCTTGCCCAGTAACACGGTGGCGTGATTCACATCGTCCAGACATACCTGTGTCAGGACATGAGCAGAAACGAAATTTTCACACTTTGCGACCAGAAGTGGTCCACAACTTAATTTGAAGGAGAAGTATCATGACAGACCGTATCAGCGAACTGCTGTTTCGCAACCTCCAAGAAGTCTTCGGCGAAGGCGATGCAACGCGCCGTCGCGCAGCGATCGAAGAGCTTTACACCGAAGACTGCATGGTCTACACCCCGATGGGCGCCATTGCCGGGCAGGACGCGCTCGACAAGTTCTCTGGCGACCTGCGCGCGACGCATCCGCATTTCGTCTACACACCGCACAGCAAACCGCAAATTCTCGGCAACGCCGCGCGCATCGCCTGGGGTTCCGGCCCGCGCGGCGAAGCCCCGGACTACACGGGCTGGGATGTCGTCATCGTTCGCGATGAAAAAATCGCTGCGCTCTACGTCTTTCTCGATACCGCTCCCACGTAATTTTCTGCGGACGGTACACGCATTGATCATTAATGAGCAGGGTAGCCATTACACAACAATAACTACCAAGGCATTACTTTACAAAACCAGTGTGGTTCCTGCCAGGTAAAATTTCGGGCAATAAAAAAACCGGAAAATCCGCATGTAAGGTATTGATTACATGCAAACTTTCCGGCTTTTGTTTACAACTGAATTAATGGTTCCGGTTAGAACGGAATATCGTCATCCATATCCGAGAAATTCGGCGCCGGACGCGAAGCAGGCGCCGGACGGGAAGCTGCCGCTGCCGGTGCGCTGCCGGTGTTCTGGCGTGCCGGCGGCGCGCTGCTGTAGCCGCCGTCATCCATAGGCGCACTGCCGCCCTGGCCTTGGCGGCTGCCGAGCATCTGCATGGTGTCGGCGATGATTTCAGTGGTGTAGCGCTCGGCGCCGTCCTTGTCTTGCCATTTGCGGGTCTGCAGGCGGCCTTCGACATAGATCTGCGAACCCTTCTTCAGGTACTGGCCGGCGATTTCCGCCAGCTTGCGGTAGAAGGTGATGCGGTGCCACTCGGTTAATTCTTTTTTCTCGCCGCTGTTCTTGTCTTTCCAGCTTTCCGTGGTGGCAACGGCAATGTTGGTGACTGCTTCGCCGTTTGGCATGTAGCGCGTTTCCGGGTCGCGGCCGAGATTGCCGACGATGATGACTTTATTGACCGATGCCATGATTCTCTCCTGATTACGAATATCTTGATAAATGCGTTGAACAATGCCTTGAAATCTATGCTGCCGCTGAAACGGCCGCCTGGCTGCGGCGTGGCAAATTTTTCATGCTGGATGCGATTATAAGCCAGCACAGGGTCGCTACCCCTCCTAAAATGAACACCGAAGGCGCTCCTGCATGCTGTTTAAGCAATCCGCCTATGGCGCCGCCGGCGAACAGGCCCAGCGCCTGCATGGTGTTATAGACGCCGAGGGCGGCGCCTTTGGCGGCCGGCGGCGCGATGCGCGACACCAGCGACGGCTGGCTGGCCTCCAGCACGTTGAAGGCGATGAAAAAGCCCAACAGCAGCACAACCAGCCACTGCCAGCGAATAGTTTCCATCGAGAATGTCGCCAGCAAGCCGAGTTGCACTATGAACAACAAGGCCACCGCCGCCACCATCACTTGTTTCATCTTGCCCTGCTTCTCGCCGGCAAACACCGGCGGCAGCATCAGGACAAAAGACGCCAGCACCACCGGCAGATAGATTTTCCAGTGCGAAGCGACCGGCAGGTCGGCGTATTTGACCAGCGCCGCCGGCATCACCACGAACATCGCCATCTGCGTCATGTGCAGCGCGAATACGCCATAGTTGAGGCGCATCAGTTCGCCGTTGCGCAGGATTTCCGACCAGGCCACACGCTTAGCCTTGACCAGCGGCACGCTCGGCACCAGCCACAGCACCACGACTATGGCCGCCAATGACAGCACGCCGGTCATGGCGAAGATGCCGCCCATGCCTATCCATTCATACAGCAGCGGCGAAATGATCAGCGACAAGGCGAAAGTCAGGCCGATCGAACCGCCCACCATGGCCATGGCCTTAGTGCGGTGCTCTTCACGGGTGGAATCGGCGATGAAGGCGGTCACCGCAGCCGAGATCGCACCGGCGCCCTGTATCGCGCGGCCGATGATGACCCAGTAGATATCGCCGGCGGCGGCGGCAATGAAAGATCCCAGCGCAAACAAGATCAGGCCGATGACGATGATTTTCTTACGGCCGTATTTATCCGAGGCGACGCCGAACGGGATTTGTCCGAACGACTGCGCCAGGCCGTAGATCCCCATCGCCAGGCCGACCAGCGCAGCGCTGTCGCCGCCGGGCAGAGTCTTGGCGTGCACCGAAAAGACCGGCAGGATCAGGAACAGGCCGAGCATGCGCAAGGCAAAGATCGAGGCCAGCGAGGCGCTCGCCTTGACTTCGGCGCGGCTCATGCCGCTGCTGACGTCGCTGTCGGGAAGGGAGGACGGATTATTCATGTTGAGCAATTACCAGAGGACGGCGCTGAGGCGGCGCCAGGACGAAGATCCAAACCCAATATAGTAGCAGGGAATGGAATGGCCACGATCCGCCGGGATTGCCGGATCGCTGATTGCGCCATGCAGCTTGATGTTTTGCTACGGACCTTGGGGCGGCAAAACACGGCCTCCGCCGGCAATAAAACCGGCGCTAACATTTGCTTACAAATATTAGACAGATCGGTTCAAATATTTCCCAAAAGCATGACCCCTTTTTCCATCTCGATTGGCATAACAAGTAAGACTCCATAAGAGCCGCGACGGTGTTGTTCATCCTCAAGAGGGAAATCCCATGATTTTCACGCAACGATGCATCTCCATATTCTTGCCATCGCCATCAGCGCGCGGCCAGCGTCGCCCTGCGGCAGCACCTCCCCCTTTCCGGCACAGGCAGCGTTGACGCTGCCGCCGACCCCTTAACGGACTGACGTCCGTTATCTCCTGCATCGCCGCCGGCGATGCAGACTCCAGCGCCGGATCAACCTGTGCAAGGCGGATTGCCTTGCAGGGCTGCGGCATCACTTATCGGTTCTACTCAAGAGGAATAAGCGTATGAAATCGGAAACAGCAGCGGAAACAGCAGCGAAAAAAACAGCAGCAAGCTTTGCGATTCCCCGTGCTTCGGCATTGTCATTAGCGCTGTCACTGGCGTTTGCATCCTTGTCCGGCCTTGCCCACGCCGCCGCCGACGATACCTGGGTCGCCACCAAGACCAAGGCGTTCCTGCCGCAAGTACAGGCGAAACAGAAAAGCACGGCAGTCGACGCCGGCATGCAGACACCGGCAGAAGCCGCGGTACAAATGGCGCAAGGCGAACCGGTGCGTGTCACCCTGAGCCTAAACCTGCGCAACGAAGCCAAGCTCGATCAATTCCTGAAGGACCTGCATACGCCAGGCAGCGCGGCTCACCGCAAGTTCCTGACGCCGGCCCAGTTCAAAGCTGAATATGCGCCTACGGAAAAAGATGCGGCGACAGTAGTGGCGCACTTGCGCAAGGCCGGCTTTGTGAATATCAAAGTCTCGCCGAATCGCCAGCTGGTGTCAGCCTCAGGCACCGCAGCTACCGTGCAAGCCGGTTTCCATACTTCGCTGAAACGCTTCCAGCAAGAGGGCCGCCCGGTGTTCGCCAATACCGACGCCGCCCAAGTGCCGGCAGCCCTGGGCCATATCGTCGGCTCGGTGCTCGGCCTGCAGAACGTCGAGCTGGCCCATACCAACTTTGTCAGGCAGTCGCAGACACAAGCCGGCGCTGCAATGCAAGCCAAGGCCCGCACCAACGCCACGCCAGTGGCGACTTCGCACAGCCCGGCGGAATTCCCTGGCATCTATAACGCAGGCAGCACGCCGACCGCCTCGAACACCACCGTCGCCATCATTTCCGAAGGCGACCTGACGCAGACTATCTCTGACCTGAACACCTTCACCGACAGCAATAATTTTGCCGCCATCAACACCAACGTGGTGCAAACCGGCGCCGACGGCAGCGACTACAGCGACACCTCCGGCATGGTCGAGTGGAACCTGGACAGCCAGACCATTGCCGGCACTACCGGCGGCGCGGTGCAACAGCTGATTTTCTACGCGTCGCCAGACATGCAGTTCAGCAGCATCACCGCTTCCTACAACCAGGCTGTGTCCGACAACCTGGCCAAGGTCATCAACGTCTCGCTGGGTGCTTGCGAAGCAGCAGCCAACAGCGACGGCACCCAAGCAGCCGACGACAACATTTTCAAGCAGGCAGTTGCGCAAGGCCAGACCTTCTCCGTATCGACCGGCGATGCCGGCGCCTATAACTGCCAGGTCAGTTCGATTTCCGGTTCGCCTGGCGTGCCGAAAAACAAATCGACCTATGACGTCAGCGAACCGGCCAGCTCGCCTTACGTGATTGCCGTCGGCGGCACCACCCTGTACACCAACGCCGGCTCCTACAGCAGCGAAACCGTGTGGAATGAAGGCTTGCGGACGATCGGCCAGTACGACGCTGCCGGCGATGTCGACAACACCAAGCGCATCTGGGCCACCGGCGGCGGCTACAGCAAATTCGAAGCGGCACCGAGCTACCAGTCCGGCGTGATTGCAGCAGGCAAGACTACCCGCGGCTTGCCGGACATCGCCTTCGACGCCGCCAGCGCCAGCGGCGCCAACCTGGTCATCAACGGCAGCACCACCGACCAGAACGGCTACCTCAACACGGTTGGCGGCACCAGCCTGGCGGCGCCGATCTTCACCGGCGTGTGGGCGCGCCTGCAATCGGCCAATTCCAACGGCCTGGGCTTCCCTGCCGCCAGCTTCTACAAGTACTTCCCGCTGGCAGCCAACGCCTCGCTGTTGCATGACGTGACTTCCGGCACCAACGGCTACAGCAGCTCCTACGGCTACAAGGCTGGCAAGGGCTGGGATGCAGTGACCGGCTTCGGCAGCCTGAACATCGGCAACCTGAATGCCTTCGTTGCCAACACCGCGGATTTCGCGCGTTGATCGTCCGTCGTTTTAGCTAGTGTGTTGTACAGCGCCGCCGCAGCTCCGTATGAGCCGTGGCGGCTCTGGCATCCGCAGCCATGTCCTACGCGTCGGGTTTTTGCAAAGATTGAAATCAGGATGGTCTCGACGGCTGGATGCAAGCGCCAGGGTAGCGAGAAGGTCTTGATATTAGGGCGTGCGCGTGCGCAATCTGGCAGAAACAGGCAACACGGGGCAGCACGATTTGACTTCAAAGAAACGCAGCAGCGTCGACCATAAAATGTGCAATGACATTCAAGCAAAGGTTTCTTTTCCACAGATACAAGAGGGTGAATGCAATACCGCCGAACCCCGCAACAAGAATATGCGACCAACCCCATGGGCCAACGTGGGCCAAAGTAAAAACGATGCAAGTAATAATTGCTGCCGCCATCTTGCTTTTCGTAAGCTCCTGAATGCGTTCAATTGCGTATCCGCGAAATAGCATTTCCTCGGAAGCCGCCGCCCTGACAACAGAAATTACCCTCCACCAGAATGGAGTATTGCTTATTTGCGACACGTTCTCCCCATTAAGCTGCAGCCCGAGCGCAGGCAAGCCAATATTAATGATAGCTATCAGCCCAGCCAGCGTAACAATCCCAAAAACAACGGCGGTCGGTAAATCTGTCCATTTTGGCGCGCGCAATCCAATCGAAGCGAGCGGCCTCTTCTCGACAAAGTGTACATATGCCAAAACCAGAAAAACAATTCCCCACCAGATCAACTCGTGAAAAATCAAATGGGTCACGCTTTGAAATTCGTCCACCCATTTTGCATAAGGCAGGCTTGCGGCAATCAGCACCAGCAATACTCCTGCCATGGATACGGCTGCGCGCCGTGATTCTAAAATGCTCATCGCCAGTTCCCCTGTATTTGGCAACTATGTTGGTCTATTTCATGGAATCTTGATTAGCTCACCTTGCGCTTTGTCGATGACTTCGCAGCCGACTTGGCGGACTTCCTTGCAGACTGGGCAGTCTTCTTTTCCACGGGGTTTTCTTTGATATGCCCCCATTCATGGCGAAGCATTTCAATGAAGTGGTCCAGGGCTTTTGTGGTGCGATCGACGTCTTCCGTGCTCAACAACTCGATGACAAGACCTTCAAATACGGCTCCACATAATGTGGCGACTGCCTTCGATCGCATCTCGACTGGCAAATAGCCCTGAATAATTTCCAGCCAGCTAAAGCTTGTGTGATCAAGGAATCGCTGATAGACCTCGCGATTCTGGATCGCGATGAAATGCATCTCGTATAGCAATCTTAAATACGGAAAATTCGATTTTTTTATCGCCCAGTTCCAAAACAGCTTCATTGGAGAAATTTGCTTGGCAGCAGCGTCTTCGAGCGAAATGCTGGTGAGCGAATTGCGTAACCTTGCCTGGACCGCAATCATCACTTCCATGAGCAAATCTTCCTTGGACTTGAAATGAAAAATAATGAGCCTTGCGCTGGTCCCAATGGCCGCCGACAACGGGCGTAGCGTGAGATCGGCTACGCCATGTTGAGCGAGATAGTCGATTGTGGCATTGAGTAATTCGTCTTTTCGGGAATTCATGAAACGAACGTTACATGAAACAATCGTTTCAGTCAAACTTCGGTTGGACTGAGGTCAGTCCAAAACGTTACGGATACGCGGTAAAGAACATTCGAGCAAAGGCTCTCGCGGACGCGAATAAAAAGGGATATGGCTAGCAAGAGCTGAGCGTAGCAGCCGCGCAAGCATTAGCCGGACAGCACAGGCCGAACAAACTTAAAAATCCCGACCCTGATATAGTGTCAGGTTGATCCGTTTGATATGGTATCGCCGCACAGGGCTGACGCCGGGCTATTCGCCCCGCCAGCGAGACGAGCAAGCCTTTCAGGCGTGGGAATTGCAATTCCAACAAGCCAACACGGCCTTAATTTAAACTTACGCTGCTTACGCTGAAAGCTGTAGATGGATAAAAATCGGGACGAGATCCGCATTCGGGGCGCACGTACGCACAACCTCAAGAACATCAATCTGGATTTACCACGCAACAAACTGATCGTGATCACCGGCTTGTCAGGCTCCGGCAAATCGTCGCTGGCGTTCGACACGCTGTACGCTGAAGGCCAGCGGCGCTATGTCGAATCGCTGTCGTCCTATGCGCGTCAGTTCCTGCAGCTGATGGAAAAGCCGGATGTCGACCTGATCGAAGGCTTGTCGCCGGCGATTTCCATCGAGCAGAAAGCCACCTCGCATAATCCGCGCTCCACCGTCGGCACCGTGACCGAGATCCACGATTACCTGCGCTTGCTGTATGCGCGCGTCGGCACGCCGTATTGCCCGGACCATCCGGAAAAGCCGCTGGCGGCGCAATCGGTGTCGCAGATGGTGGATGCGGTGCTGGCCATGCCGGAAGATACCAAGCTGATGATCCTGGCGCCGGTGGTGGCTAATCGCAAGGGCGAGCATGTCGATCTGTTTGAACAGATGCAGGCGCAGGGCTTTGTGCGTTTCCGCATCCAGAGCGGCACCGGCACCGCCAAGATTTATGAAGTCGATGACCTGCCCAAGCTGAAGAAGACCGAAAAGCACACCATCGACGTCGTGATCGACCGCCTGAAAGTCAAGGCTGACGTCAAGCAGCGCCTGGCGGAAAGTTTCGAGACCGCGCTGCGGCTGGCGGAAGGCCGCGCGATCGCGCTGGAAATGGATAGCGGCCTCGAGCATGTGTACTCCAACAAGTTCGCCTGCCCGATCTGCGGCTATTCGCTGCAGGAACTGGAACCGCGCCTGTTCTCCTTCAACAATCCAATGGGCGCTTGCCCGGAATGCGACGGCCTCGGCCATATCGAATTTTTCGACCCCAAGCGCATCGTCGCCTTCCCTAACCTGTCGCTGGCCAGCGGTGCGGTCAAGGGCTGGGACCGCCGCAACCAGTTCTATTTCCAGATGCTGACCAGCATCGCCGCGCACTACGATTTCGATATCGACCTGCCGTTTGAAAAGCTGCCGGAAAAAGCCCAGCAGGCGGTACTGTACGGCTCAGGCAAGGAAACCATTCCGTTCAGCTATGTCAACGAACGCGGCCGCACGGTGATCAAGGAACACACCTTTGAAGGCGTGGTCAACAACCTGCAGCGCCGTTATCGCGAGACCGATTCGATGGCGGTCAAGGAAGAGCTGGCCAAGTTCATCAATGAAAAAGAATGCCCTTCCTGCCATGGCGCGCGGCTGCGCGTCGAAGCGCGCTTCGTCAAGGTCGGCAACGGCAAGCAGGAACGCGCCATTTATGAAATCGCGGCGACGCCGCTGCGCGAAACCTTGTCCTTCTTTGAAAAGCTGAAGCTGACCGGGGCCAAGAAGGAAATCGCCGATCGCATCATCAAGGAAATCGTCTCGCGCCTGACCTTCCTCAACAATGTCGGCCTTGACTACCTGTCGCTGGAACGCAGCGCCGATACCTTGTCCGGCGGCGAAGCCCAACGGATCAGGCTGGCGTCGCAAATCGGTTCCGGCCTGACCGGCGTCATGTATGTGCTGGACGAACCGTCGATCGGCTTGCACCAGCGCGACAATGACCGCCTGATTGAAACCTTGCGCCATCTGCGCGACATCGGCAACAGCGTGCTGGTGGTCGAGCATGACGAAGATGCGATCCGCACCGCCGACTATGTGGTCGACATGGGCCTGGGCGCCGGTGTGCATGGCGGCGAAGTGATTGCCGAAGGCACGCTGGAACAGATCCTTAAAAGCAAGAAATCGCTGACCGCCAAGTACCTGAACGGCACCTTGAAAATCGCCGTGCCGGAAAAACGCACACCGGCCGATCCGGATCGTCAGTTCATCATCACCGGCGCCACCGGCAACAACCTGAAGAACGTCACGATGAATCTGCCGGTCGGCCTGCTGACCTGCGTCACCGGCGTTTCCGGTTCGGGCAAGTCAACCTTGGTCAACGACACCCTGTACCACGCTGCCGCGCGCCATCTGTATGGCTCGCAGGCGGAACCGGCGGCGCATGAATCTATCGGCGGGCTGGAACATTTTGACAAGGTGATCTCGGTCGACCAGGCCCCTATCGGCCGTACGCCGCGCTCCAATCCAGCCACCTATACCGGTTTGTTCACGCCGATCCGCGACCTGTTCTCGACCGTGCCGATGGCCAAGGAACGCGGCTACAACGCCGGCCGTTTCTCGTTCAACGTCAAGGGCGGCCGCTGCGAAGCCTGCCAGGGCGACGGCGTGATCAAGGTCGAAATGCACTTCCTGCCGGATGTCTATGTGCCGTGCGATGTCTGCCATGGCAAGCGCTACAACCGCGAGACGCTCGAAGTGCATTACAAAGGCAAGAGCATCACCGAAGTGCTAGGCATGACGGTGGAAGAAGCCTATGAATTCTTCAAGCCGGTGCCGGTGATTGCGCGCAAGCTGCATACACTGCTGGATGTCGGCCTCGGTTACATCCGCCTCGGCCAGAGCGCCACCACGCTGTCCGGCGGCGAGGCGCAGCGCGTCAAGCTGTCGCTGGAATTGTCTAAGCGCGATACCGGCCGCACCCTGTATATCCTGGACGAGCCGACTACCGGCTTGCACTTCCACGACATCGATCTACTATTAAAGGTGATCCACCGCCTGCGCAACCAAGGCAATACCGTGGTCATCATCGAGCACAACCTGGATGTCATCAAGACCGCGGACTGGCTGATCGACCTCGGCCCTGAAGGCGGCGCCGGCGGCGGCCGCATTATCGCTACCGGCACGCCGGAGCAGGTGGCGGCGAATCCGGCCAGCGTCACCGGCAAGTATCTGGGACCATTGCTGGAAAAACCAAAGAAAAAATAAACAGGCACGTCCCCGGCCAGCGCGGCCGGGGCCTGCGATAACGAGATAACGATGTCCACCAACACCACCCCGGCGCTGACTGCAGCGCAGATAGCCGCTTTCGAAAAAGATGGTTTCTTGATTTTGCCGCGCCTGGTCCCGATCGCCGATTGCGAACTGATGGCGGCCACCACCAACGCCCACCTGGCGCAAGCCGTGACGCCGCTGGAATACGAATCTGAGGTCGGCTATGCCGGCGCGCCGAAGACGCTCGACAGCGTCGGCGGCCGCACCGCGCGCCGTCTGCGCAACGCCTACCAGCGCGACGGCAGCTATCGTGCCTGGGCCAGCAATCCGCAGCTGGTGGCGATGCTGGAGCTGCTGCTGGGCGAAGCGGTCTGCCTGACCTTGTCGCACCACAATTGCGTGATGACCAAGCATCCCCACTTCGGCACCGCGACCGGCTGGCATCGCGATATCCGCTACTGGTCGTTCCCGCGCAACGAGTTGATTTCGGTGTGGCTGGCGCTGGATAGCGAGAACGCGAACAATGGCGGCCTGCGTTTCATTCCGGGCTCCCACCGACTCGACATCAAACCCGAGCAGATGGATGAGCTGGATTTCCTGCGCCCGGAAATGGTCGCGAACCAGGCCCTGTTCACACAGGGAAAATCGGTCGAACTGCAGCAGGGCGACGTGGTGTTTTTCCATAGCGGCCTGTTCCATGCCGCCGGCCGCAACAATACCGAAACCGTCAAGGAATCGGTTGTGTTTGCCTACCATGGAAAAAGCAATCCCCCGGTCCCCGGCAGCCGCTCCGCCGCCTCGGAAGACATTCTGCTTAGCAGCTAATCACCACCTCGGGATATCCCAGCATGCAGCGTATAGCCATCATAGGCGGCGGCACCGCGGGCGCCGCCAGCGCGCTGTTCCTGGCGCGCGCCGGCCACCATGTCACGCTGTTCGAGCGCGTGGCGCAACCGAGCGCGGTCGGCGCCGGCATCTTGCTTCAGCCTACCGGCATGCACGTATTGGATGCACTTGGATTACTCGATCCGATTCTGGCGCACGGCGCCCGCAACGACCGCCTGTTCGGCACCACGGCCGGCGGCCGCACCGTGCTGGATGTGCGCTATCGCCACCATGACACACAGTCGTTCGGCCTCGGCCTGCATCGCGGCGCCTTGTTTTCGGTATTGTGGGAAGCGCTGACGACGGTTGCCATCAAGGTTTGCAGCGGCATCAACATCTCCCGCATAGAGCAGCGCGGCGGCCAGGCCCTGCTGTTTTCACGCGATGCGGCGCCCGGCAGCGTCGAAGCCGCGGCGGGCGAGTTCGACTGCGCCGTGATTGCCGACGGCACCCGCTCGGACTTGCGGGCGGCGCTGGCGATTCCGCAAAAAGTGACGCCCTATCCCTGGGGCGCATTGTGGGCGCTGGTGCCGGACGACGGCCTGACCCAGGGTGGCTTGCGCCAGTGGTTCCGCCATGCGCAGCAGATGCTGGGATTGATGCCGACCGGATTCGCCTACCAGGAAATGACGCAGCCTATCCTCAGCATGTTCTGGAGCTTGCGCGCGGATCGCTTGCCGCACTGGCAGGAGCAAGGCCTGGCGGCATGGAAGAAAACCGTGCTGGCGCTGGCGCCGGTAGCCTCGGTCCTGGAACATATACAAAGGCCGGAACAGCTCACCTTCGCGCGCTACGCCGATGTGCAGATGCGTCACTGGCACGACGGCCGGGTGGTCTGCATCGGCGATTGCGCCCATGCCACCAGTCCGCAACTGGGGCAAGGCGCCAACCTGGCGCTGGTCGATGCCATGACGCTGGCGCATTGTTTTGCCGAGAGCTCAGCGGTGGAGCCGGCGCTGGCGCTGTATTCGCAACGGCGACGCCCCCATCTGCGCTACTACCAGGGCGCCAGCAAGCTGCTGACGCCGTTCTTCCAGTCCGACTCGCGCATCGCCAGCACCTTGCGCGATATCGCTCTCGGTCCGGTCTGCCGCCTGCCGATTGCGCGCCAGCAGATGGCGCTGACGCTCAGCGGCAGCAAGACCGGCTGGCTATATGGCAGGTTGCGCCAGAGCAGATAGCTCGCAGGCGATCAGGCCTGGTGCAGATGACGGGCCCGCACAATCGTTTCCGACTTGCGTTTTTTCAGCCAGATGGCGATGCCGGTAATCGTAAACAACAGCGGCAGCAAGCCCAGGAAAGCGACCAACATCTTGCCCGGCAAACCCAGCAGCTGGCCAGTGTGCAAACCGTACTGGACGCCGATGAAAGCGTCGCCGGCCGAGCCTTTGAGGGGGTCGAGCGAACGCAGCACCTGGCCGTCGACAGCGTCGACAAAGACCCGCACGCTGCCGCTGTCCTGGATATCGTCGTGCCTGAGCATGCGGATCTGATACAGGCTGTGCTTATCGTCGCGCGCAATTCGCACCGGAACCGCCAGCGGCATGCTGGCCTGGGCCGAGGCCAGCGCCTGCTGCCAGCTGATCTTCGGTTTGCCTTCATGCGCCGAGGACTGCGGCGGTTTGGTCAGGGGCGAGAGGCTGGCGACTAGCGGCCGCGCCACATCCGGCAGATTCATCACGGCGCCGGTAAACGCGGTTACCACCAGCAGTACGCCGACCACCAGGCCGACCGAGCGGTGCAAGTCATACATCAGGCGGAAAGCTCCGGCGCCGCGTTTGACCGTGAGCGCCTTGCGCCAGCCGCTGCGATGCTTGGGCCAGGCCAGCGCGAAGCCGATCAGCAGCGTCGCCAGCCACAGCAGGCCGAGGCTGCCGGAAATGATGGCGCCGGGCTTGTCCAGCAGCAGGTAGCGATGCAGACGGAACAAGAAGGGCATCAGGTTTTGCGGCGCCAGGCTGACTGCCTTGGTATTGCGCTCGCCAACCACTGCGCCGGTGACCGGATCGATGAACACGGTGTCGACTGCCAGCGCCTCATCCTCATGGCGCGCGCGCAGCCTTGCCTGCAGCGGCGCGTCGGCATCCGCCTCCATTGAGAAGAAAGCTAAGCGGGCCTGCGGATAATCGTGCGCGACCTTGGCCGCCAGCGCATCGATAGGCTGGTGCGGGCCGCTTGAGGCAAGGTGGTAGAACTGCGGATTGAGCCAGGCGTCGATTTCATCGTTGAACGCCAGCGCGGCGCCGGTCAAGCCCGCCATGACGATGAACAGGGACAGCAGCAAGCCGCTGTAGCGGTGCAATTTGACCAACCAGTGACGTAGCGCCTTTTTCACAATCCCACACCTGCTCTTAAAAGATGGGTATTGTAAAGGTCGATTGAATGAGAATGGGTATTATTTAAGTTTTTTTACAAAGGCGATCCGCAGGCCGCCATCTTCGTTGTCTCGCAGGAAATATCCGCTCCTAATCTCAACGCTTAATCTCAGCCCTCACAGCCGCACGGATTATTTCAAAGATCTTCATCGCTGTGCTGGCTGGCGCTGCTCCACGCTTGCAGCAAACGCCCCTCGGCGCGCGAGATCGCCTCGGCGGCGCCGCGCAAGACCACAATGTCTCCTACCTGCAACACAGCCTCCGGCGTGATGGCGATGCCGCTGCGGCCGCGCCGCAAAGCGGTGATTTCAGCCCCCATTTCCGGCAGCCCCAGCCAGGCCAGGCTGCGGCCGATGGCCCTGGCGCCCTCCGGCAGCGCCACCGTATGCAGGCGCACCTGCAAATGATCCGCCGCGTCAGGGGCGTCATCGACGCCATGGAAGAATCCGCGCAGGGCGGCGTAGCGCTCATCACGCGAGGCCTGCACCCGGTGCACCACGCGCCGCAGCGGCACGCCCAGCATGACCAGCGCGTGCGAAGCCAGCATCAGGCTGCCTTCCATGGCTTCCGGCACCACTTCGGTGGCGCCGGCGGCGCGCAGCTTGTCGAGATCGGTGTCGTCATAGCTACGGACGATCACCGGCAGGCTCGGCGCCAGTTCGCTGACGTGATGCAATACTTTCAAGGCTGACGGCGTGCTAGCGTAAGTGATGACCAGGGCGGCGGCGCGGTGCACCCCGGCCGCCACCAGGCTTTCGCGGCGCGAAGCATCGCCGTAGGAAACGTGGGCGCCGGCGGCGCGCGCATCGCGCACCCGGTCCGGGTCGAGATCGAGGGCGTGATAGCCGATGCCTTCTTCTTCCAGCAGCTTGGCCAAGCTTTGGCCGCTGCGGCCGAAACCGGCGATGATCACGTGTTTCTTGGTTGACATGGTGCGGGTGGCGATCTGCGTCAGCGCCAGCGACTGCATCATCCATTCATTGGCCGACAGCTTCATCACGATGGCGTCGGACTTGGCCAGGATGAAAGGCGCGGCCAGCATCGACAGCACCATCGACGCCAGGATCAGTTGCACCAGCAAGGGATCGACCAGTTGCAGGCCGCCGGCCTGGTTCAGCAGCACGAAGCCGAACTCGCCGGCCTGCGCCAGCGCCAGCCCGGTGCGCAGGGCCACCCCGGTAGAGGAGCGGAAAATCTTGGCGAGGCCGGCGATCAGGGCGAACTTGAGGAATACCGGACCGATCAGCAGCAGCAACACCAGCCACCAGTGCTCGAACACCAGGCGCAGGTTGAGCAGCATGCCGATGGTGATGAAGAACAGGCCCAGCAGCACATCGCGGAACGACTTGATGTCCTCTTCCACCTGGTGCTTGTATTCGGTTTCCGAGATCAGCATGCCGGCGATGAAGGCGCCCAGCGCCAGCGACAGCCCGGCGCGTTCGGTAATCCAGGCGGCGGCCAGGGTGATCAGCAGCAGGTTCAGCATGAACAGTTCCTGCGAACGGCGCCGCACCACGATCTGGAACCAGCGCCGCATCAGCTTCTGGCCGAAAAACAGCAGCAGGGCCAGCACCAGCAGCGCCTTGGCGCTGGCCCAGGCCAGCGTGGCCAGCAGGTTGCCGCTGTGCTCGGCCAGCGCCGGCACCACGATCAGCAAGGGCACCAGCGCCAGGTCCTGGAACAGCAGGATGCCGATGATGCGGCGCCCATGCTCGCTCTCCAGCTCCATTCTTTCCGTCAGCAGCTTGGAGACGATGGCGGTGGACGACATGGTCAGCGCTCCGCCCAGGGCGAACGCCGCCTGCCAGCTGATATTGGTGTATTGCGGCAGGATCAGCGCCATCATCCAGCTGAACAGCATGGTGGCGCCGATGGTCAGCAGCACCTGCGCCATGCCGAGGCCGAACACGATATGGCGCATCGCCGTCAGTTTCGGCAAGGAAAATTCGAGGCCGATCGAAAACATCAGGAACACCACGCCGAATTCCGCCAGTGCATGGGTGGTGGCGTTGTCTTCGGCAAAACCGAGCGCGTGCGGGCCGATCAGGATCCCCACCACCAGATAGCCCAGCATGGGCGGCAGGTGGAAACTACGGAACGCCACCACGCCTAATACCGCCGAGCCCAGCAGCAAAATTGTCAGTTCAAGTCCTGAAAGCATGCGCGCCTAAAAATTAGATTAACTCAATACCAACATTATGTTGCAGCAACGCCAAATGCGGATAGGCTGAACACAGATTAATTGAAGCGGATCTAGACTGGCAAGTTTTTTGCTTTGGGATTTCGTTTATACTTTCGGGATGACTCTACCCGATGCCCCAAATTCGCCCAAAACCTTGTCCGCAGCCTTCGATGCCGGACGTGCGCTGGAACTTGCCCGCAGCACCCTGCAAATCGAAGCCGATGCCATCAATGCATTGAAAAACCGGATTTCCGATTCCCCTGATGATCCTTTCGCCAAGGCGATCGCCTTGCTGCTCGGCTGCAGCGGCCGGGTGGTGGTCTCCGGCATAGGAAAATCCGGCCATATCGCGCGCAAGATCGCCGCCACGCTGTCTTCCACCGGCACGCCTGCCCTGTTCATCCATCCGGCCGAAGCGGCCCATGGCGACCTTGGCATGGTGACTGAGCACGATGCCTTCATCGCCATTTCCAATTCCGGCGAAACCGCCGAGCTGATGGCGATCGTACCTATCATCAAACGCATGGGCGCCACCCTGATCGCCATGACCGGCAAACCGGAGTCGGCGCTGGCGCAACTCGCCAATGTGCACCTGGACGTCGCCGTGGCCCAGGAAGCCTGTCCCTTGAACCTGGCGCCGACCGCCAGCACCACCGCCACCCTGGCCATGGGCGACGCCCTGGCGGTGGCGCTGCTGGACGCACGCGGCTTCCGCGAAGAAGATTTTGCCCGCTCGCATCCGGGCGGCGCGCTGGGACGGCGCCTGCTGACCCACGTGCGCGACGTCATGCGCAGCGGCGAGGCGATTCCGGCGGTGACGGCGGATATCTCGCTGTCGGTGGCGCTGCTGGAAATCACGCGCAAGGGCATCGCCATGACGGCGGTGGTGGATGACAACTTCCATGTCGTCGGTGTGTTTACCGACGGCGACCTGCGGCGCCTGATCGAACAGGTGCAGGATTTCACCAAGCTGAAGATCGCCGACGTGATGCATGCCAATCCGCACACCATAGGCCCTGAGCAGCTGGCAGTCGATGCTGTGCAGATGATGGAAGAATTCCGCATCAACCAGCTGCTGGTGACCGACGCCAGCGGTGAACTGGTCGGCGCACTGCATATCCATGACCTGACCCGCGCCAAGGTGATCTGATGACGGCCACCACGACGCGCAGCGGCGCCGACGTCACTGCCGATACCCTGAGTGCCGATGCGAGAGCGCGCGCCGCGCGGGTGCGCCTGATGATTTTCGATGTCGACGGCATCCTGACCGACGGCGGCCTGCTGTACGGCGCCGACGGCGAACAGCTGAAGCGCTTCAATGCGCTGGACGGCCACGGCATCAAGCAGTTGCAGCAAAGCGGCGTCGCCACCGCTATCATCAGCGCACGGCAGTCGGCCATCGTCAGCCGCCGCGCCGGCGACCTCGGCATCGCCCATGTGCAGCAAGGCGTGCACGACAAATACGCGGCATTCATCAAGCTGCTGGAACAGCTGCAGCTGAGCGCCGCCGATTGCGGCTTCATCGGCGACGATGTGATCGACCTGCCTATCCTGTCGCAGACCGGTTTTGCGGTCAGCGTGCCGAACGGCCATCGCGACGTCCGTTCACGTGTGCATTACGTGACGCAAGCCAGCGGCGGCCATGGCGCGGCGCGCGAAATCTGCGACCTGATCATGCAAGTGCAGAATACTTACGACGCTACGCTGGCGACCTATCTGCGCAGCAACCAGACGGGCGAAACCCAGGCATGAAAAATCTCCGCACCACTTACCGCTTTCGCTTCATGCTGCTGCTGGTATTGTTCATCGTGCTGGCCTTGGGCAGCTTCTGGCTGCTGCAGGTCATGCACAAGAATACCGAAGACCTGCTGCCGAAGCCGGCGCGCACCCAGCCGGATTACTATGTCGAGCATTTCAACTATGTGCAGATGGCGCCCAACGGCCAGCCGCGCTACAACATCTCGGGCGACCTGCTGACCCACAATCCGGTCAACGATTCCTTCGATGTGCAAAAGCCGGTGATCCACAGCCTGGACAAGGAAAAGCCGCCGATGAACCTGGTCGCCAACCGCGCCATGATTGAAGACAACAACAGCAAGGTGCATCTGTACGAGAATGTCAACGCCGACCGGCCAAAGACGCCGCTGGCCGACAACTTCCACCTGAAATCCGAATATCTGCTGCTGCTGCCCGACGACGACATCATGGAATCCGACAAGCCGGTGGAAATCACCCTGGGGCTGTCGACCTTGAACGGCACCGGCATGCATTTCAATAACTCCACACGCGAACTGAAGCTGTTCAGCAAGGTGAGCGGCGTCTTGCGCAGCGCGCCGCGTGCGGCGGCAAAATAAGCGGATCAGCAAGACAATTTATGCGCAGGCCTCTATCCATTACCCAGGATTTTTCATGAAACGAATATTTTTTCTCTCTCTGCTGCTGCTTGGCGCCATCGGCGTCGCTCACGCAGAAAAAGCCGATTCCGAGAAGCCGACCCTGATCGACTCCGACACCCTCACCTATGACGACGTCAAGCAGGTCAACGTCGCTACCGGCAATGTGGTCCTGACCCGCGGCACGCTGATCATGAAGGCCGACCGCGTGGTGGTGACCACCGATCCGTCCGGCTACCAGTTCGCCACCTTGTATGCGGCGCCGGGCAAGCTGGCCACTTTCAAGCAAAAGCGCGACGGCGGCCCGGACCTGTGGATCGACGGCCACGCCGAACGCATCGAATACGACGGCAAGACCGAAATCACCAAGCTGTTTTCCAAGGCCCAGATGCGCCGCCTGCAAGGCGACAAACCGACCGACGAAGTCAACGGCGAGTTCATTTCCTACGACAGCCGCACTGAATTCTATTCCGTCAACAACACCGTCAACGGCGTCAGCCAGCCTGGCGCCGGCCGCATCCGCGCCGTCATCCAGCCACGGCCAAAGGCGGCGCCATGAGCGCCCCTAGCACGCTGATCGCCAAGGGCCTGCAAAAAAGCTACGGCGCGCGCCAGGTGGTGCATGACGTCTCGCTCGAAGTGCGCTGCGGCGAAGTGGTCGGCTTGCTGGGTCCGAACGGCGCCGGCAAGACCACCTCGTTCTACATGATCGTCGGCCTGGTGCCTTCGGACGGCGGCGAAATCGACCTAGACGGCGTCGACATTTCGCGCCTGCCTATCCATCGCCGCGCGGTGCTGGGCCTGTCCTACCTGCCGCAGGAAGCATCGGTATTCCGCAAGCTGACGGTGGAAGACAATATCCGCGCCGTGCTGGAACTGCAACGTCCCAACGGCAAGGCGCTCGGCAAGGCCGAGATCGATGAGCAGCTGCACAAGCTGCTGCACGAGCTGCAGATTGAAAAGCTGCGCGAGAGCCAGGCCCTGTCGCTCTCGGGCGGCGAACGGCGGCGCGTCGAGATCGCCCGCGCGCTCGCCACCAATCCGCGCTTCGTGCTGCTGGATGAGCCGTTCGCCGGGATCGATCCGATTGCCGTGATCGAGATCCAGCGCATCGTCCGCTTCCTCAAGGAACGCGGCATCGGCGTCCTGATCACCGATCACAATGTGCGCGAAACGCTGGGCATCTGCGACCGCGCCTACATCATCAACCAGGGCAGCGTGCTGGCCAGCGGCAGTCCGGACGACATCATCGCCGACGAGTCGGTGCGGCGGGTCTATCTGGGTGAGCATTTCCGCATGTAGTTTCACGGTGTGAGAACGATGTAAATGCAGGCAGATTAATTCGCCTTGCCAGCGCGGTACTTAAACTCCGTACAACAAATAACAGAAGTGAATTGTCCGCACGGAAGCCATGAAACAATCACTCCAGCTACGCACCTCTCAACATCTTGCGCTGACTCCTCAGCTGCAGCAGTCGATCCGTCTGCTGCAGCTTTCCACGCTTGAGTTGCATCAGGAACTGGAACAGATCCTGTCGGACAACCCGATGCTGGAGCGGGTCGACGATCCGCTTGATAATTCGGTGCGGCTGCTGGCGGACGGCGCCATCAGCGGCACTGCGTCGACCATGGAAGCGCCGGCCGGCGACAGCGAAGTGAGCAGCTCGCCGACCGAGAGCGAAGCCAGCGCCGAAGCGCCGGCGGCTGAAAGCAGCACTGACAATGCCGACAGCGAATGGAGTTTCGACGACATCTCGCGCAGCGCGAAAACCTCGGACGATGAAGATGCGCGGCCGCAGCTGGAGGCGCATGAAACGACGCTGCGCGAACATCTGTTGCAGCAGATGCGCGAAGCCATGCACGACTTGCGCGACCGCGCGCTGGTCGAGCTGATGATCGATGCGCTGGACGATAACGGCTATCTGGAAGAGTCGCTGGAAGAAATCCTGGAGCGTCTGCCGGCCGAGCTGGAGATCGCCGTCGAAGAATTGTCGATGGCGCTGAAGATGGTGCAGAGCTTCGATCCGGCAGGAGTCGGCGCGCGCAACGCGCCGGAATGCCTGGCCTTGCAGATCAAGCGTTTTGTCAAAGTGCCATTCGTCACGCGCCGCCTGGCCTTGGCGATTGTGCAAGATCACCTGGCGCTGTTTGCGCAGCGCGATTTCAATAAAATCAAGAAAGCCCTGGATTGCGACGACGAGGACCTGCGCGAAGCGCAAGCCGTCATCAAGCAGTGCAATCCCCACCCCGGCGCACCGTTCGCCGCCAACGCCTCCGACTATGTGGTGCCGGACGTGATCGTCAGGCGCAGCAAACAAGGCTGGCAGGTGATGCTGAACAATGACGTCATGCCAAGACTCAGGGTAAATGTCTTATATGCCAACATCCTGAAGCAGAGCAAGGGCGATGGCGCACTCACTTCGCAGCTGCAGGAAGCCAAGTGGCTGATCAAGAATATGCGGCAGCGCTTCGACACCATTTTGCGCGTCGCACAAGCGATCGTCGAACGCCAGCGGAACTTTTTTTCCCATGGCGCGGTCGCCATGCGGCCGCTTGTGTTGCGCGAAATAGCTGATACACTGGGTCTACACGAGAGTACTATTTCACGTGTAACCACTCAGAAATACATGCTCACTCCCCACGGGATGTTTGAACTGAAGTATTTCTTCGGCAGCCATGTTGCTACTGAGGCAGGTGGAGAGGCTTCCTCAACAGCAATCAGGGCACTCATTAAGCAACTCATAGGAGCGGAAGATTCAAGAAACCCTTTCTCTGACAGCAAGATTGCCGACATGCTTGCGGAACAAGGTATGGTGGTAGCCCGCCGCACCGTCGCAAAATATCGCGAAGCACTAAAAATTCCGTCTGTTAATCTGCGCAAGGCCTTGTAGTTTTTTCTGGTTTGATTGTTAAGCTTACCCTTGCTATGTTCGGACATTACGGCTGTTTGTTATTTAGCGACTCTTGCCAGAACAGTCCCAGTCTCTTGTAGATTGTTCGCCTAAAGATTCAACGCAGTCTGTTCAGAACCGCCAGCAATATTCTTGATAGGAGCGCTGTATGAACTTCACCATCAGTGGGCATCACCTCGAGGTAACCCCTGCCATTCGCGAATATGTACAAAGCAAACTAGAGCGTATCAAACGCCACTTCGACCAGGTCATCGATATCAGCGTGATCCTGAGCGTCGACAAAATCACTGAAAAAGAAAAGCGCCAGAAAGCGGACATCACGCTGCGCGTAAAGGGAAAAGATCTGCATGCCGAAAGCATTGCCCACGATCTTTATGCCGCCATTGATACCCTGGTCGACAAGCTCGATCGGCAGGTCATCAAGTACAAGGACAAGATGCAGGATCACCAGCACGATGCGATCAAGCACCTGCCGGAAGAACTCCCCGCCACGACCTGAACGGCCGCCAATCCGGGCGCTGCAGCTGACTAGCTGGCGCCGATAGAATGAACAAGGGCGCAGTTAATGCGCCCTTTGTTATTTCCAGCCCGCTTATTTGCAAACTCATTTGCAAATTTATCTGTAAATCATATTATCGTTTTTGCACGACGTTCATTTGAGGGCGCCGAACACCTTGCCGATGATGGCGCTGCCGGCGCCAACCGGATCCTGGCGTATCGCCTTCTCTTCTTCACCGATGATGGTGTACAAGCCGTCCAGTGCACGTTGCGTGACATAACCTTCCACCGTCGACTGCTGCGCCGGCACCATGCCGGTCTTGCCGACCTGCCCCATGACCGCGTTATATTGCGCCGACAAGCCGTTGCGGTCGGTCACGCCTTTGACGATAGGCAGGAATTTCTGGCCCAGCTGCGCCGATGTCTTTTGCTTGAAGAAATCGGTCACCGAGGTGTCGCCGCCGGTCAGGATATTCTTGGCATCGGTCACCGACATCGATTTGACCGCATTCAGCAGCAAAGGCTTGGCCAGCGGCACCGCCTGTTCCGCGGCGTGGTTCATCGACACCACCAGGTCATCCAGCTTCTGGCCCTGGCCAGTCATGCGCAAGATCGGCATGGCTTTATCCAGCACGCTGGGCAAGCCGATCTTGACCTTGTCGTTATTCAGGAAACCATTCTCGACGCCCAGCTTGGACACCGCCACATCCGCGCCTTTTTGCAGGGCGGCTTTGAGGCCGCTGCTGGCATCCTGGTTGCTGAGGTCGCCCAACGACAGGGCCAGCGCCGCCGACGCTGTCAGCGCCAGGCTCAATGTGATTGCTGTTTGATATAGAGGCCGCATGATGGTCCTTGAAAAAATTAAATGGATAAGCCAAAGTCTAACCCAATTTGTTGCAAACAAATCAAGAAAGAAAAATACCTGCCGGGCAGAGTCTACAGATGTCCTTCATCCACCAGGAACAGGCGCCGGTGCTCGCGGATCGCATAACGGTCGGTCATGCCGGCGATATAGTCGGCAATCGCGCGCGCCTGCTGCTGTTCCGATTCCCGCTGAGCAAGCTGATAGTCGGGCGGCAACAAGGATGGCTCGGCGCTGAAGCAGGCATACAGTTCAGCGACGATGCGGCGTGCCTTGGCCGTCATGCGGTTGACCAGGTAGTGGCGATACAGGTTTTCGCGCAGGAAGCGTTTCAGCAAGGCGGCTTGCTGAGCCATGCCGTCGGAGAAGGCAATCAGCGGCGGCGCATTGCGGACATCGTCGACCGTCTGCAGCCCGGCATCCAGGATGCGCTGCTGCGAAGTCTGGATCAGGTCGGTAATCAAGGCATTGATCATGCGCCGGATGGTCTCATTGATCGCCCTGCGCCCGCCCAGGCCCGGGAACAACTGCTCGACCTGGCGGCTGTGCTGCGCATAGAAATCGATCTGGTTCATCTGCTCCAGGGTCAGCAGGCCGGAACGCAAGCCGTCGTCGATATCGTGATTGTTGTAGGCGATCTCGTCGGCCAGGTTGGCGACCTGCGCTTCCAGCGTCGGCTGCTTGCGCTGGATGAAGCGCTGGCCGATATCGCCCAGTTTCCTGGCATTGGCCAGCGAACAATGCTTGAGGATCCCCTCGCGCGTCTCGAACATCAGGTTCAAGCCGTCAAACGCGCCGTAGCGCTGCTCCAGCTTGTCGACCACCCGCAGGCTCTGCAGATTGTGTTCGAAGCCGCCATGGACCTCCATGCAGTCATTCAAGGCATCCTGGCCGGCGTGGCCGAACGGCGTATGGCCGAGATCGTGGGCCAGCGAGATGGCTTCCACCAGATCTTCGTTCAATTGCAGGTTGCGCGCGATCGAGCGGGCGATTTGCGCGACTTCGATGCTGTGCGTCAGGCGCGTGCGGAACAGGTCGCCCTCGTGGTTGACGAACACCTGGGTCTTGTATTCCAGCCGGCGGAAGGCAGTGCAATGGATGATGCGGTCGCGGTCGCGCTGGAATTCAGTACGCGAGCCGGGCGACTCCTCTTCAAACAAACGTCCTCGCGATTGCGCAGAATGTGCGGCATAGGGAGCGAGAGACGTTTCGTGGTTCATTGCGGCAGGTCTCCGGAGGCAAGTTGCTGAAGCGTCGCCAGCAGCGCCTCTTGCGGTGCGGTGGCGATCAGGTGGCCGCCCAGCGGTTTCATCAGGATGAACTTGATCTGGCCATCTTCGTTTTTCTTATCGATCTGCATCAGCTCCAGCCAGCGCTGGGCGCCGAGGTTGGGCGCCTCGGTCGGCAGGCCGGCGGCGCGCACCAGCGCGCACACGCGTTCCTTGTCGATGGCCGTGATGTGGCCGAGCCGATGCGACAAGTCAGCCGCCATCACCATGCCGCAACCGACCGCTTCGCCGTGCAGCCACTTGCCGTAGCCGAGGCCGGACTCGATCGCGTGGCCGAAGGTATGGCCGAAATTCAAGATGGCGCGCAAACCGCCTTCGCGCTCATCCTGGCGCACGACGTCGGCTTTCAGCTCGCAGGAACGGCGGATCGCGTAGGCCAGCGCAGCGTTATCGCGCGCCATCAGCTTATCGATATTGTTTTCGATCCATTTGAAAAATTCAGCGTCGATCACGGCGCCGTATTTAATGACCTCAGCGAGACCGGCGGACAGCTCGCGCTCTGGCAAAGTATACAGGGTCATGGTGTCGGCGATCACCGCCTGCGGCTGGTAAAAGGCGCCGATCATGTTCTTGCCGAGCGGATGGTTGATGCCGGTCTTGCCGCCAACGGAGGAATCGACCTGCGCCAGCAAGGTGGTCGGAATCTGCACGAAGGGTACGCCGCGCATGTAGGCGGAGGCCGCAAAACCGGTCAGGTCGCCGATCACGCCGCCGCCGAGGGCTATCAGGGTGGTCTTGCGGTCGCATTTGGCGGCCAGCAGGCGATCGAAGATCTGCATCAGGCTGGCCCAGTTCTTTTCTTCCTCGCCGTCCGGCAGCACGATTTCCAGCACGCTCTTGCCGGCGTCGCGCAGAGTCTGGCTGACGCGTTCGAGATACAGCGGCGCGACGACTGTGTTGGTCACGACCACCACCTGCTTGCCGGCAATCAGGCGGGCGATACGCTCGCGGTCAGCCAGCAGGGATGGTCCGATTTCAATCGGATAGCTGCGCTCGCCCAGTTCTACCTGGAGCGTGATGGCCGGCGCGGGGGCCGAAGGTGTGGACTGCTGGTTCATAAAAAGACTTGGTGATTGAAAAGACAGATTGCTATTTTGGCCGGGCTTGCCGTCGCCTGCTTGCGGCGCCTGCCCGGACTCTTGCACAAGGTCGCCGGCCTGCACATCGAGCTGGCTCAAAATGCTGTGTACCAGGAATTGTACGTTAGGTCGGCCGGTATCGATGACTATGTCGGCAACTTCACGATAATACGGTTCGCGCTGACGCGACAGCTCTTCCAGCCGGCGGCGCGGATCGGCGGTTTGCAACAGGGGACGGTTCTTGTCGCGGCTGGTGCGCTGAAGGATGTTGTGGATGCTGGCACGCAGGTAGATCACGGTGCCGCGGGTTTTCAGGTATTCGCGATTTTCGGCACGCATGATGGCGCCGCCGCCGGTCGCCAGCACGATGCCGCTGCGGGCGCTCAGGTCACGGATTACCTCAGTCTCGCGCTGACGGAAGCTCTCTTCCCCTTCGATTTCGAAAATCAAGGGAATCGAGACGCCGGTGCGCGCCTCGATTTCGTGGTCGGAATCAATGAAAAGCTTGTTGAGTTTTCTTGCCAGGGCGCGGCCAACCGTAGTCTTACCCGCGCCCATCAGGCCTACCAGAAAGATATTGCCTGTGTACCTTACCATTTCACTGCTCGACCTTTTGCTCATGTACGGACACCGGCATCAAGCCGGTGTCCCTGTGCAATCAGTGCGCAGCGATGCGGTCGATGACAACTTTCGGTGTCAGGAAAATCAATAGTTCAGTTCGTTTGTTAACAACTGCGGATTGTTTGAAAAGATAACCCAGAACCGGAATATCTCCAAGTAGTGGTATTTTGGTAACATTGTTTGATATCTGCTGCGTATAGATACCACCAATGACCACAGTGCCGCCATTTTCAACCTGAACCTGAGTCTGGACATGTTTGGTATTGATGGAAACGCCGCCTGGCACCACATCGCCCACGCTATCATTGGTAACGTCAACGGTCAGGATGACATTGCCGTCCGGCGTGATTTGCGGAGTTACTTCCAGTTTCAGGTTGGCCTTCTTGAACTCAACCGAAGTGGCGCCGCTGCTGGTAGCATTTTGGTAAGGAATTTCGGTCCCTTGCTCAATCAAGGCTTTTTGCTGGTCGGCAGTAACTACACGCGGGCTGGAAATGATCTTGCCCTGGCCATCGGCTTCCAGTGCCGACAATTCAAGACTGATAAATTTCGATGCGGCCGAGTTGAACAAGGTCAGTGCGATAGAACCGGCCGTACCTGTCTGAGGGCTCGCTGGCAAATTCACTGAATTTCCGCCGGTGCCTGGAATGGCGCCATTAGTGGCAGTAGTAGGAGTGAGCTGCTGGCCACCCGAACTGACATTACGGCTGTTGAAACCAAAACCAAGCTTGGCGCCCAGGTTGCGGCTAAAGCCATCATTAGCTTCAACCATGCGTGCTTCGATCAAAACCTGCCTCGATGCGATATCCACTTTCTGCACCAGATTACGGATGTTCTGCAATATGGTCGGCGTATCAGTCACGAACAACTGGTTGGTGCGCGGATCGATCACGGCGCTGCCGCGCGACGACAAAATGCTGTTTTTCTTACCACCGCCGGCACCTCCGCCGGCATCATCGATGCCAAAGATCTTCTTGAAGGCATCGGCTTTTTGATAGTTCAACTGGAACGATTCGGTGCGCAACGGCTCCAGCTCGGCAATCTGCGAACGCTGTTCGAGTTCCAGCTTCTCTTTCGTCAACAGCTCATCCTTAGGCGCGATCCAGATAACCGAACCGTTCTTGCGCATATCCAGACCCTTGGCCTGCATCACGATATCCAAAGCCTGGTCCCAAGGAACATCCTTCAAGCGCAAAGTCAGATTACCGCCGACCGTATCGCTGGTAATGATATTCAAACCGGTAAAATCGGCAATCACTTGCAGTACCGAACGTACTTCAACGTTCTGGAAATTCAGGGACAGCTTGTCGCCGCGATAGCCTTGCGTTCCCTGCGCCAGCTTGTTCGGGTCTTCCTTGAGCGGCTTGATTTCGATTACCAGCTGGCTATCGCTTTGATAGGCGCTTTGCTCCCACAGCCCTTTCGGTTCGATGATCATGCGCACATTTTCACCCTGGGTCACGGTGCTGATGGTCTTCACCGGTGTGCCGAAATCGCCCACATCCAGCTTGCGGCGCAGGACATCGGGCAAGCTGGTCTTGAGGAAATCAACCACAATCGTCTGACCCTGCTGACGGACATCGACGCCGACCTGCGCGTTCGGCAAGTCGATCACAACCCGGCCTTCACCGGCAGTGCCGCGGCGGAAATCGATATCGCGCAGCGCAGGTTTGCCATTCAACAAAGGCGCGGCAGCGGCAGGCGCCGCAGCGTTTACCGTCCTGGCCGCTGGCTGCACCGGCATGCCGGCGGCATTCACCGGAGACGCCAGGCTGCCGGAGCCGTCGATCGTGACGACCAGCGCATTGCCGTCCATCGCCGTCGCATAGGACAAGGATCGCTTCAGATTGAATACCAGGCGCGAGCGGTCGTCAGCCTGCGCCAGCAGTACGTTGCGGACATCGCCCAGGCTGATGTCTTGCGATGTTTTTCCGGTGGCGTTGCCGACACCGATAAAGTCGAACGCAATCCGCGCCGGGCTGAGGATGGAAAACGCCGTCGGCTGGCTGCTCAGCGGCCGCTTGAAGCTGATCTTGACGATCACGTTGGCGCCTTGCTGATTGGCGCTGATCGAGGTGATGGCGTTGTCTTCGGCCGCCGTCGCTGCAGCGCTGAATCCGACCATGCAGATCAATGCCCCCAGCAGCAGTGCTTTCTGTCGAATCCTGCTCAGCCGACTCACGCCCAGGCTAACTAATTTTTTTCCTGCTGCAATCATTTTGTGCTCTCCTGCAACGCTAACTTGGCTTCGCGCTCGACCCATTCGCCGGACGCATCTTGTACGATTTCTTTCAGATTTACTTCAGATTCGGTGATGCTGGTGACCATGCCGAAATTCTGCCCGATGTAGTTACCCACCTTGGCTTGAAACACGGTTTTGTCGACCTGCAGCAAGACATAGCTCAACCCTACCTTCTGCAAGGTCCCAACCATCTTGATGGTATCCAGAGGATAGTTTTCCAGCGTTTCACGGCGGCGGTCCATATTCGGCTTCAGGCCGTTTGACTTGCCCTGCAGCTTGGCCAGCGCCACCAGCAGCTTGTTAGGATTGTAGGGATCGATACTGCTTGCGCCGCCATACACGAAGGGAATGAATTTCTTAGGTTCAGTCAGCTTCGGAATCCCCACCTTGGTGTGACTCTTGACGTCGGCCATCCAGTCCTTCAATTCCTGCACGCCGCTGTCGCCGCAACCTGACAAAGTTGAGATGAATACGACAAAAAATGTCACCCGGGTCAGACGCCCAATGCGAAAAAACGTCATTTTTGACCTTTCTGTTTAGCTGAATCGGTGGCCTTGCGCTGCTCCGCCACCTCGTCCTTATCCAGATAACGGAAGGTCTTGGCAATCGCATCCAGGCTCAACGTACCGTCCTTGCCGGTCACCAGATTCATGTTATTCAAGGTCACGATGCGCGGCAGATTGGCGATATCGCTGGCGAATGAACCGACGTCGTGATAGCTGCCGGTTACCTTGATGTTGATCGGCAGTTCAGCGTAATAATCTTTCACCACCACCTGGCCAGGCTTGAACAGCTCGAACTGCAAACCGCGTCCCAGGCCAGCCTGGTTGATATCGGACAGCAGCGCATCCATCTCCGCCTTGCTAGGCAGTTGCTTCTCCAAGGTCGCAACATAGTCGGCGACTTGCAGCTTTTGTTTCTGCAAGGCTTCCAGGTTGATGGCTTGCTGGATCTTCGACTTGTATTGCTCTTTCAGCTGGACTTCCTGTTGCTCGCCGGCGTTGAGTGCATCCTGCTGATCGCTCCAGTAAAAAAACCAGCCGGCCACCAGCACAAGCAGAAATATGCCCACACCCGACAAAATACGCGGCACGATCGGCCATTGGCCAGGATGGCGGCCATTCAGTCCGCGAAACTGCGCACTTAGCGAGGCGCTCAAATTATTCATATCCGTCATTGCGCGTCTCTCATTTCAAGGCTGCGGCTGGGGCACCGGTGCCGGCCACAGCTGCAACAGCATTTTTCGGGGTCGCTGCGCCATCTTTCGCATCCTTGTCAGACGGCCGTTTGATCCCGACGTTGACGGTAAAAGCGAAGACATGCTTGCTGTCGCGTCCAGTCCCGCCTATATTCGTCGCGCGAATCTCGACCAGATCAGGACGCTCCAGCCAGGCCGAGTTATTGCTCAAATTACGCAACAGCTCTGACACCCGTTCGTTCGACTGCGCATAGCCGTTCAGTGCCACCCGCTGGCCTTCCTGCTTGAGGGAGTTCAGATAGACCCCTTCCGGCACCTGCTTGACCAGCTCGTCCATCAGATAAACCGGCTGATTGCGGTCACTCTGCAAGTCTTCAACGGCTTGCTGGCGTGCCTTCAAGGCATCGATTTCCTGCTTGAGCGTGGCGACTTCCTTGATTTCGCCGTCAAGCCGGGTGTTTTCGGCAGTGATGAAGCGGTTGCGTTCGGTCTGGTTAGCGATCTCGTTGGCGAAAAAAGCGCCGACCAGCAGCACCGTAATCAAGCCGATCATGGCGGACAGCGCCAGCAAGGCGAAATAAGCGTTCTTGCGCTGCTTACGCTTGGCTTCGCGGTGCGGTAATAGATTAATTTTGATCATCAGCCAAATCTCCGCATGGCTAGGCCGCAAGCAACCAGATAGGACGGCGCATCCATGCGCAATTGTTTTTCACGTACGTTAGGCCCCAGCTGCATGCCGGTAAACGGGCTCACCACCGAGGTGGAAATCTTGGCGCGCCCAGCCACCACCTCAACCAGTCCGGGGATAGTGGCGCAACCGCCAGCCAGGAACAGCTGGTCGAGCCTGGTATACGGCGTCGAGGTAAAGAAGAACTGGATCGCACGCGTGACTTCCAGCGCCGCGCTTTCCAGGAAGGGATTGAGGACTTCCTGCTCGTAACCCTCAGGCAGGTCGCCATTGCGTTTCTTGGTATCGGCTTCCTCGTACGACAGGCCGTAAGCGCGCACGATGTCCTGGGTCAGCTGATTGCCGCCAAACGGCTGTTCACGCTCGTAGATCAACTGGCCATCCAGCAGCGCCGAGACATGCGTGGTCTGGGTGCCGATCTGGAACAGGCCGACGATCTGGCCCTGTCCGGCTTTCGGCAGCTGACCGATGATGCGGTTGATGGCCGCGCGCGCCGCATACGATTCGATATCCATCACGGTCGGCTTGAGGCCCGCGGCTTCCGCCACCGCTACCCGATCCTCGACTTTTTCCTTGCGGGTCGCCGCCAGCAGGACTTCAACATCGTCCGGCGAATGCTGGGCCGGACCGATCACGTCGAAATCGAGACTGACTTCGTCCAGTGCAAACGGAATATATTGGCTGGCCTCGGATTCGACCTGCATCTCCAGCTCTTCTTCCAGCATGCCGCTGGCTAGAATGATTTTCTTGGTGATGACAGATGCCGGCGGCATGCCCAGGGCGACCAGCTTGGTGCTGGAGCCGCTTTTTTTCCACAGCCGGCGGATGACTTCCGTGACTTGCTCGATATTTTCAATATTGCCATCCACCACCGCTCCCCGCGGCAATGGTTCAGAGGCGTAGCGGTCAAGACGCAGCTGATCCTTGCCGGTTTCCGACAATTCGACCAGCCTGACGCCTGACGTGCTGATATCGATCCCCACCAGCGGCGGGTTCTTTTTACCGATCAGCGATCCTAGATCTAATGCCAAGAGCATTTCTCCCGAGTATGTATTATTTGGGGAACATTCTGCCTGCAAGGCGGTCGCATTAGCGGAATACCGTCTCGAAGTTAGGAAAAACCTGTAAAACAGGGCTTACAGCAATGTTAAATTTTATAAGGTGAAATCGTAGCAACAAGAGGGCACTGCTGTAAAGAAATTTTCCTGACGGCAATTGTTTAACTGTTACGGAATATTGCTTCACAGCGACTCCATTCATACTATTTTGGTTTTATCCGACAATTTTTGTCTGAATTTCGCAACGTAATTTGCGCTCAAGCAAGAACGCATGATGCAGAGCAAGTTTTGAGCCATGGGCCTGTTGTCACTCTCGCCAGCAGGTAAATGAACTCGGCACGACTTGACATTCCCTTATCAAACGCATGCGCTGTGCCGCTATAATGCGTGGCATCATCTTTCATAAAACGCATCGCATGACGCCTCCAGATACAGCCAGCGACACCCCTCAAAATCCTCCTGCGCGCCGCCGCATGCCGCTCGTGCTGCGCCTGGTGCTTGGCGTTTTCGGGCTGATTGCCGGCCTGGTCGCGATCGGCTGCCTGACTCTTTTCCTGATGCTGGCGATGGCCTATCCGAATCTGCCGGAACTGGATTCGCTGACTGACTACAAACCCAAGATTCCATTGCGTATTTTTTCAGCGGACGGCGTGCTGATCGGCGAATTCGGAGAAGAACGGCGCAGCCTGGTGCGCATCAACGAAATTCCGGACGTCATGAAGAAAGCCGTGCTGGCGATCGAAGACGACCGCTTCTACCAGCATGGCGGCGTCGATTACCAAGGTATCCTGCGCGCCAGCTTCTCCAACCTGACCGGCGGCGGCGGCGGCGCCAGCACCATCACCCAACAGGTCGCCCGCAACTTTTTCCTGACCAGCAACGAGCCGACCTTCTTCCAGAAGGCCTCGCGCAAATTCCTGTATGAAATCCCGCTGGCCTGGAAAATCGAACGCAACCTGAGCAAGGACCAGATCCTCGAGGTGTACATGAACCAGATTTATCTGGGGCAGCGTGCCTACGGCTTCGCCTCGGCTGCGCAAATCTATTTCGGCAAGCGGCTGCAGGACATCACCACCGCCGAAGCGGCGATGCTGGCCGGCTTGCCCAAGGCGCCATCGGCCAACAATCCGGTGGTCAATCCGAAACGGGCCACGGTGCGCCAGCAATACATCCTGCTGCGCATGTTGCAGCTCGGCTACATCACGGAAGCGCAATACGAACAGGCCAAGAACGAAACGCTGCATATCAAGACCGGCGCCAGCGAATTCGGCATCCATGCCGAATTCGTGTCGGAAATGGCGCGCCAGCTGGTATATGAGCAGTTCAAGGAAAATACGTACACGCGCGGCCTCAACGTCTTCACCACCATCACCAAGGCCGACCAGGATGCCGCCTATATCGCCCTGCGGCGCGGCGTCATGGATTACGAGAAGCGCCGCGGCTATCGCGGCCCCGAGGGTTTCATGGAGATCCCCGACACCACCAAGGAAGCCGCCGAAGATGCCATCGAAGTGGAACTGGCCGACCATCCGGACAGCGATGAAATCGTCGCCGCAGTGGTGCTGGAAGCCACGCCCAAGCTGGTGCGCGCGGTGCTCTCATCCGGCCAGGAAATCAGCATCAGCGGCGCCGGCCTCAGCATCGCCACCAACCTGCTGAGCGACAAAGGGCCGCCGCAGCGCAGGGTCAAGCGCGGCGCCATCATCCGCGTCATGCTGGAAGGGAAAAACTGGAGCATCACCCAGATGCCAGCGGTGGAATCTGCCTTCATCGCCGCCGACACCAAGGATGGCGCCATCCGCGCCCTGATCGGCGGCTTCGATTTCAACCGCAACAAATTCAATCACGTGACCCAGGCCTGGCGTCAGCCGGGATCCTCGTTCAAGCCCTTCATCTATTCAGCCTCGCTGGAAAAAGGCCTGTCGCCGGCCACAGTCATCAACGACGCGCCGCTGACCTATGGCGGCGGCCAGACCGGCGGCCAGATCTGGCAACCCAAGAACTACGGCAACAAGTATGAAGGGCCGATGAGCATGCGCAAGGCCCTGACCAAGTCGAAAAACGTGGTCTCGGTACGTATTCTTGACAAGATCGGTGCCAAGTATGGGCAGGAGTATGTGACGCGTTTTGGCTTTGATGCTGACAAAAATCCGCCATACCTGACCCTTGCCCTGGGCGCCGGCGCGGTCACGCCGCTGCAAATGGTGGGCGGCTACGCCGTTTTTGCCAACGGCGGCTATAAGATCAGCCCTTACATCATCAGCAAGATTACCGACGCCAACGGCAATGTGTTGTCACAAGTGCATCCCGACACCGCCGGCAACGAGGCCAATCGCATCATCGATCCGCGCAATGCCTACCTGATGGACAGCATGATGCGCGACGTCGTCCGTTACGGCACCGCAGCCAAGGCGATGTCGCTCAACCGCACCGACCTGGCTGGCAAGACCGGCACCACCAACGACTCGCTGGATGCCTGGTTTGCCGGCTACCAGCCGTCGCTGGTAGCGGTCGGCTGGATGGGTTACGACCAGCCGCGCAGCCTGGGCGACAAGGAAACCGGCGGCGGCCTGGCGCTGCCGATCTGGATCAGTTTCATGCAGCAAGCCCTGAAAGGCGTACCGATGGAAGACCGCGTGGTGCCGGATGGCCTGATCCATTCCGGCGGCGAATATTATTACGCGGAATACCCGCCGGGGGTCGCCACCCAAAACCTGGGCGGCGGCACCACTGCGCCGACGGAAGAAGAAAAAGCCAGGGACGAGGTCAAGAACGAATTGTTCTGACAGAAAATGTCAGGCGGGCGCGATTGCCCGCCCTGGCAGCTTTAATTTGAATACAGGTCCAGCAAGCGCCGGGTATAAATCTCTATATTCTCCGGCAGGCTGACATCCAGCGCACGCAGCAAGGTCTGCGCATTGCGCCGGTAGTCCTCCAGCTGCGCATCATGCGTGGCAAACGCCCGCAATACCGCCTGCCCGCCCTCGTAGGAATCGAATTCCGGATAGTAGTAGCCGTAATCCTTGATGAATTCCGAGTTGTGGATCAATGGATAGCCGCCGTACAAGGCTTCGTAGTACAGATAATTCTGGCCGTTTTCCCAATGGTGGGAAATGATGCAGTCGCCATAGTTAGCCATGAACTCATACACTGCAAAGCGACCCTCGAACGAAGCCAAGCCATGGTTGACCACATCCAGCGAACGGGCGAAATGCGAAAACTTGAGGTGCTCTTTCAAGTGCAAGGTATTGCAGACCCGCAGATATTCAAGGAAAGCCGGCTGCGCACGGTACGCTTCTTCGCAGGCCAGCATCGGCAGCAGCGAAGTTTTCACCATACAGACATTCGGCTCGAAACTGCAGACCCGCCAGCGCGGCTTGCCCGGCTGGTAGCCATAGCTGAGATGCGCCGGCAAGGTGGCGA
This sequence comes from Collimonas sp. PA-H2, assembly GCF_002564105.1. NCBI lineage: Bacteria > Pseudomonadati > Pseudomonadota > Betaproteobacteria > Burkholderiales > Oxalobacteraceae > Collimonas > Collimonas sp. PA-H2. The sequence continues at coordinate 2,862,972 of NZ_PDBX01000001.1, read as the reverse complement.
TGCCTTTGGCAAAAAACAGCGGTGTCCACAAATGCGGCACGATATGCACCGGCGCACGCGCCGTCAGGCCGAAGTAATCCTTGCAGCTGCGTTCGTACTCCGGCAGGGTCCACACGGCGTCGTAGGGCTTGTCGCTGCACAGGCCGCCGTGCGGCTTGTTGAACATGGCGCGCTCGATATCGATCACGTAGTCGTTGCCGACCCGCATCCAGGCATAGCGGCCACCGCGCTCGCGGAACTGGCGCACCCACTCTTCGCTCAGCTGGGCGCTCATCTCAACCACCACATCCAGCGTATTCATGGCCTCTTCCAGGCCGATCATCCTTATCCCCAGGTCGCCCAGCATCATGGCGTCGCTGACTTGTTCGGTGGAACCATCCAGCACCAGCACCGCCTGCTCGACCGCCGGCGACTGATTGAACAGCTGCACCAGGAAGGCGCAGTTCTGGAAAATGCCGTTTTCCCATATCGATTGCTGCCCCGAACGCACATACAGGGTGACGCCTACGCGTAGTTTACGTTGCGGAAGAGGATCGCTCATAGCTTGCCCTCCACGCTGAATTGAAGTCTTTTCACAAATGCATCCACGTTATCAGGGTGTGCAGGATCGAGCTTGCGCAGGTAGGCTGCACCGGCCTTCTTATAGTCGTCCCAGAATTCCGGCTCCTGGCGCCAGGCGTCGAGCAAGGCCTGGCCGCCGATGCTGGCTTCGAAATGCGGATAGTAGATGCCGATGCCGTCGGCTGCCAGATACTCCGAATTGTGGATCAGCGGATAGCCGCCGTACAAGGCGTCGTAGTAGAGATAATTCAAGCCGCATTCCCATTGGTGCGACACCACCGCATTCATCTTGTGCTGCGCCATGCATTCGACAAAGGCCACGCGCGGTTCGTAAGAAGCCTTGTGGTCGCGGGTCAGGTCGAGATTGACGGCGAAGCGGTTGAAAGTAGGATGCTCTTTCATCTGCACCGTATTCATCACCATCATCATGCTCACCGAACGCTGGTCCAGGCGGTAGGCCTGTTCGCACACCAGCATCGGGATAAAGCCGCTTTTGACGACGGAAATATTCGGCTCGAAAATCGCGGTGCGCCAGCCCGGCCGGTCGGCGCCGCTAGCGGGCTGATAGCCGAACTGATGGCCATCCTTTTCAAGCGCGTCGATCTGCTTCTGGATGAACAGCGGCGACCAGATGTGCGGCACCGCAATCACCGGCACCCGCGACACCGTGCGCAGCAGCGGTCCGCTGGCTTTCATGTGGTGCGGCAGGGTCCAGATTTCATGCCACGGCGTACCATTGAAAATCTGACCGCTGGGACCGTCGAACATCGGTGCCTCGGCATTGTCGGCATAAGTATGGCCGACGAAAAACGTGATGATCTTGACGCCCAAGGCACGCACATGGTGCAGCCATGGCAGCGGCAGCTGGGCGCCCATTTCGATGACCACGTCCAGCTCGTGGGTGACATCAGCTGGCTTCACCAGCGGAGCGTTAAGACCTTCCAGCCCCATATCCGCCGGCATCTGGTCAAGGTCGCCGCCGTTCAGCAGGAACACCTTGCCGACCTGCGGACTCTGCTGCAGCAGCATCACCAGGAACGCCAGGTTCTGGTTGAGGCCATTCGACCAGATCTGCGCTCCCTGGACGACGAAGACGGAAACGCCTACATTGATTTTTTTCATGGGTTATCGATACTTTCTTCAATCACGACACATCCCCCCGTAGGGTGGGCACTCCGTGCCCACGCGGACCGAGTGAACGGCACCCGCCACGCGAATGTCCGGGACACAAATGTCTGCGGCACCGCGTGGGCACGGAGTACCCACCCTACCACATCGACTTTAAGAAGACGGCTTGTCCTGTTTCATGCAATTCTGAATAGGAAAAATGAGAAACCATCCGGTCATGCCATCGGTTGTTGCAGCAAAGCCACCAGCAAACGCTCATACTCGGCCGTCACCTGCGGGCAGCCCGGCAGATAGCGGCTCAGCACTTGCCGCTGGCGCGCCAGATACTCCTGCCAGCCTTGATCGTGTGTCGTCAGAACCTCCAGCAGCTGGCGGCAGCCGCTTTGCACGCTGTTGCCTTCATAGTAGTAGCCGAGATCGCTGCACATGTAAGCGTTATGCACCAGCGGATAACCTTGCCAGCAGACGTCGAAGTAAAAATAATTCAGGGCATTCTCGATCTGGTGGGAAATCACCACATCGGTCATCTCGCTAAGGAATTGCGGGGTATCGTACCGCCCGAGGAACACCGCCTTGTGCTGGCGCACGATATCCAGCTGGTTCATCACCGCGATGAATTCCTTGCTTTCCCGCGCCAGCCGCTCGGCATTGGTCACCTGCAGGACCTCGATGTCTTGCGGCCGCTGCCGATAGGCTTCCTCCGCGATGAAGGCCGGATACATGCAGAATTTCACGATATCGTTATTCGGCTCCATCACGGTTAAGCGCTTGGCGCCGGCGGCGCGCGGGCGGTATTCACCATGGTTTTCAAATCCCTGGCTGCGCTGATCGACGAAGATCGGATCCCATACGAACGGCACCACCTGCGCCGGCCGGCGGCGCAAAGTTTCGAAGTAGGACTGGCTGTTGGTGGCGACCTGCGGCACCATCCAGATGGCGTCGTAGCGCTGGTTGACGAACAAGTCGTATCCCCATAGCGGCCGGTTGAACAGGATCGATTGCATCACGTGCACGTATTCGAAACCGCAACAGTAAGATATCAGGCGGCATCCTTGCGTCTTCAGGTAAACGGTCTGGTCGGCGCTGACCTGGCCGCCGAGTTCAATCAGCACATCCAGATTATCCTTGGCCTGCTCGAAGGCCACCGTCGGCCAGCGCGCCTGATCCCAAGGCAAGGCCGCAGTGATGGCGACCGCCGTGGTGTTCACCAGGTGCACCGAGGCCACGCTGGGACAATGCTTCAATGCTTCGGCCAGGTACACGGCATTCTGCTTGATGCCATTGTTCCACAGGGATTCGTTTTCCTGGTGCAAGCCGATGGTGATGCCGATCCGCACAGTGCGAGGTGAAGAGTTCATAGCGCTGATTCAAATAAAAAATTCATATTGGGTAAGCAAGGGCGTCACGCAGGGGCATCACTTATGTGCCGGCACCGACATTTTTGTCTGCTCGGTCCAGTTGTACTGTACATAGCGCCGAATGATCAGGCAGCCCGGCGGCGAATCCACCAGCGATACCGAGCCGCCCGGTTCGGTAGGCGACACATACACCGTAAAGGTCGGCAGCAATGGTGTAGCGCTGTATCCTTTCAGCTCGGTCTCGGCAATGCTCTTGCATGAGTAGGGAGCAATCGAAATGCGTTCGGCGGAGACCGAACAGGCGCCCCCATCCTGCGGTACCGCCGTGATCGACACTGCTGCCGAAGCACCAGCATATTCGATGCCGGTAAGCGAAAAGAACGGCCCCTTGTCAGGATGGGCGCGGTCCCAGTCGACCAGCACATCATGGGCGCCGGTGCCGCTGATGGCTAATGCCGACAGGCGGTTGATCGCCGGCTGGCACTGTTTGACGCCGACGCTGCGGGCGGCTTCCGCCAGCAGGTTTTTCGGTCCGGCGGCAGCGGCCTTGTTGCCCGGCAGGTCGGCGCGCATTTGTCCATGCGCGGCTGGCGTCATCCACAGAACTGTGCAAAGCAATGCCAGCCAGGGCTGCCAGCATGCGCTGCTTAAACTCGTTGAATTACTTAATCTGCTTGTTGCAAGAATATCTGGTGCATGCGTCATCAGCTAAATCCGTTTGTAATGAGTCGGGCGCCGAGTCCGGCATCCGAAGTGGCAGGCGTGGCGGTTTCCGGCTCGACAGCGGGCTTGGCCTCAGGAACGGCCGGAACCGCAGGGTCGCTGGCGGGATCGGCAACCGGGGTTGGCGGTGCGGCGGCAGGTTCCATGGCCGGCGGCTCTGACGCCGGTGCAGTTGCAGCAGGCATTGCTGCAGGCCCAACGTCAGCGGCGCCGGGGGCAGACACCGGTTCAGCGACAACGGGCGCGGTGGCTGCCGGCTCAGGCAACACCTGCGGCATGGCCGGCTGTTCTGGCGCGGGCGCAGTTGCCGCCGGCACTGCCGCAGGCTCGACGTCAGGGGCGCCTGGCGGAGGCACCGGTTCCGTGACCGGGGCCGCAGGAGTTGCCGGCGCCGGCGATACCGGCGGCATGAGCGGCTCCATCGCAGGCGACACCGGCACCGGTGTCACAGCAGCTGGCTCGACCGTTGGAGTTGGGGTTGCCGGCATCGGCTGCGCGGGCGCCGCGGCCGGTTCTACGGCCGGGGCGGCCGTCGCAGCTGGCGTCGTCGGCGGCGGCGGTGTTGCAGGAGTACCGGCCTTGGCAGCCGCGGCGGCTTGCTCGCGCGTCGTCATGGCTACCACGGCCTTCTCGCACTCCTCTTCGCTGTCGCACGGAATGATGAAGGTTTTCCCTTCCCACCAGCCTCGCAGCACGTAGGCGCCGTTTTCTGCTCTCCTGCCTTTGCCGTCGCGCAGCATCTCCTGGTATTGCGGGTGCGCCGGCGGAAACGTCATGATCCCGTAGCCAAACTGACGGCCGCGATGCCATTCGCCGTTATAGATCGAGCCGTCGGCGAAGCTGGCCTTGCCTTCGCCCTCCGGCAGGGACTCAATGAACATGCCGTCAAAACGGTTGCCCGGTTCTTCAACGCCGGTAGTGTGGCCGCGCAGCTTTCCCCGCACCATGGTGCCGGTCAGTTCCGCCACCTGCTTAGTGTTGTTCAGCCAGCGCACGGTTCCCGGACCTTGCGCCAGATCGTTTTCGCAGGGCCCGCTCCAGCGCACCGTGATCTCGCCGCCAATCGGCTCCGGGCTCCATACCTTGCATCCATTGCTGGTGTCCGCCGCCCAGTGCCTGGGCGCTTCAGGCTGGGCGGCATTTACCCGCTCGCCCTGGCTGGCAGCCCCAACTACGGCGGGCGGAGTGGCTGCCTGTGCCGGTCCGATCACGGCCAGCAATACGCCCGTCAAAAAGACGGAGGCGGCCCCTTGCTTCATGAAAGATGGAGATCGATGCGCGCCCGTTCCGCCGCAGGCAGAGCTACCATCGCTTTGTTGTTGCGAACCCAGGGTTATTCTCGTGTTCATTGGTGGCTATCGATAGTTGAGCAGCGTTAAACAACTCTCCTTGACCCAGTTCTTCCAGACTCTAGGCAAGCCATGGCACAGCCGGCAAACGAGCGTAACAAAACAACATGGTATTGTCCGTATCTTACGACAAATGCACCCTGAGAAATCCCTTGCCCGGCCCGGGGCAAGAAAAAATTTACAGCACTATCGGTACGCCTCCCTGGGAGCTGATCATGGTCGACAATGCGGCAAAAAACTCCGAACCGTCGCGCGTATTGAGCCAGACGCCGCCTTTTTGCCTGTAATGGAAACCGCCGGATTTGGCGGCTATCCACAATTCCTGCATCGGCGCCTGGCTGTTGACGATAATCTTGCTGCCATTATCGATAAATTCGATCTCCAGCACATTGCCGCTGCGCTTACACTCTACATCCAGGTCAGTATCGTCAGCGGCCCGCTCCAGCGCCATTTCGATCTTGCCTAAAGCCGACTCCGCCGCCGCCAGGAATTCTGATTCTGTCATGCTACACTCCAATCCGTTTCGTTAAACTGTGATTCTAATCCGTGAAGCCCATTTTTGATTTGTCGCGTACTACCATGATGGCGCTGATCGCCATCCCGCTCACCCTGACGGCATGCGGCCAAAAAGGCCCGCTATTCATGCCGGCGGCGCTGCCGCCGCCGATCGTCAGAACGGCGCCGGCGCAGCCGAGTGTTGCTCCAAAGACAACTCCTGCGCCCGTCAATCCGGTTCCGCAGGAAACGCCTGATACGCCAGCCACGCCTGTTACCAAATAAGCAGCCTCCATGTCGTATTTTTCATACAAAAATGACATCCTGCACGCTGAAAACGTCGCCCTGAACGCTATTGCCCAGCAATTTGGCAGCCCGACCTATGTCTACTCCAAGGCTGCGCTGACGGCGAATTTCTCCGCCTACGCGGATGCATGCAAGCAGCATAGCCCGGCGCCGGACAGCAGCCTGATCTGCTATTCAGTGAAATCCAACTCCAACCTGGCGGTGCTGCAGCTGCTAAACCGCCTCGGTTCCGGTTTCGATATCGTCTCGGGTGGCGAATTATTGCGCGTAATCGCGGCTGGCGGAGATCCTCGCAAAGTAATTTTCTCCGGCGTCGGCAAGTCGCGCGAGGAAATGCGCCTGGCGCTATCGCATGACATCCTGTGTTTCAACGTCGAGTCGATCCCGGAACTGCACCGCCTGAATGAAGTGGCGGCGGCCATGGGCAAGCGCGCCGCCATTTCGCTGCGCGTCAATCCCAACGTCGACGCCAAGACCCATCCCTACATTTCCACCGGCCTCAAGGAAAACAAGTTCGGCGTGGCTTACGAGGACGCGCTGGCCTGCTACCGTACTGCCGCCGCCCTGCCGCATATCGAGGTGGCCGGCATCGACTGCCATATCGGCTCGCAGCTGCTGGACGATGCGCCATTGCTGGAAGCGCTCGACAAGCTGATCGAACTGGTCGACCAACTGGCCAGCGAAGGCATCCACCTGCATCACCTGGATATCGGCGGCGGCATCGGCATCACTTACGACGATGAACAACCGGTCGCCGTCGGCGATTACCTGGGCCGCCTGTTTGCCCGCATCGCTGCCTGGCGCCAGGACAAATACCAGGGCGCGACTATCAAGGTGCTGTTTGAACCAGGCCGCTCGATTGTCGGCAACGCCGGCATCCTGCTGACCGAGATCCAGTACCTGAAGCATTCCGAGGCCAAGAATTTCGCCATCGTCGACGCCGCCATGAACGACCTGATGCGGCCAGCCATGTACGAAGCCTGGCACGGCGTGCAGACCGTGGCCCGGCGCAGCAGCGCGGAGCAGGTGTATGACGTGGTCGGGCCGGTATGCGAATCCGGCGACTGGCTGGCGCGCTCGCGGCCGCTGGCGATTGAAGCCGGCGACCTGCTGGCGCTGATGTCGGCCGGCGCTTACGGCATGACCATGTCCTCCAACTACAACACGCGCGGCCGTGCGGCGGAAGTGATGGTCGACGGCGAGCAAGTGCATCTGATACGGCAGCGCGAAAATCCGGCCGATCTGTTTGCGCTGGAATCATTGCTGGCTTGAACGTGCGCCCTGCCAACGACAGGACGGCGATGCGCAGGCTGGCGCTTGCCGCCATCTCGTCCTGCTTCCTGCTGCCGCCGGCCCACGCCAACCATCCGCTGCTGACCGATGACACCAACACCCAGGACAAGGGCCACCAGCAGCTTGAACTGAACACCGACTGGCTGCGCCAGAACGACGTGCATACGCATGTCGCCAACTTTACCTACAGCTATGGCTTGCTGAAAAACCTCGACATCTATGTCAATCCGCCGGCAACGCTGTCGCAGCCGTCGGGCATCAATGACGTGGCAGTGGGGATGAAGTGGCGGCTGCTGGAGCGCGATGACTTCAGCTTCGGGGTAAAGCCTGAGATAACGTTTCCCAGCGGCGATCCCAACCGTGGCCTGGGGCGCGGCGCCACCAGCATGTCGCTGATACTGATCAGCAGCTATCAAAGCGGCGACTGGGCTTTCAGCGGCAACCTGGCCGCGTATTACAACCGCTTTCGCCTGGCCAGCGATCAGCAAGCCAACCGCACCGTGCAGTGGCGTTTGTCAGGCTATGCCTTATATGAACTGAATCCCAAGTGGAGCCTAGTGCTGGATGGCGGCATCCTCAGCAATACCGAGCGCGCCAGCGACACCAACGGCGACCAGCATGCCAGCAGCAACCCCGGTTATCTATTGACCGGCGCCGTGTATTCGCCGACGCCGAATCTCGACCTCGATCTGGGACTGAAATTCGGCATCGGCTGCGGCCCTTGCGCGGCCCAGACCCATCGTCAGGTTGGCGTCGGCGTTACCTGGCGCTTCTGAACCGCCACAGGCGATTTGGCGGCGCCGGCGCTGCGGCTGCGCCAGGCAAAATACACACGCACCAGCAGCAGCGCGGCGACGATAGTGCCGAACAGGATCGGCTTTTCAAAATTGTGCTTGCCTGCACGCATCCACCAGAAATGCAAGATCCCCAGCATCGCAATCGCATACAGGCTGCGATGCAGCCACTGCCAGCGCTTGCCGCCGAGGCGGCGGATCATGCCGTTGGTGCTAGTCAGCGCCAGCGGCAGCAGCAGCACGAAGGCGATGAAGCCGACCGTGATGAACGGCCGCTTGACGACATCCTTGAGCATCTCGCCAAGGTCGAAGAAATGATCGAACCAGAGGAAGGTCGTGAAGTGCAGGCTAGCGTAGAAAAAGGCAAACAAACCCAGCATGCGGCGCAGTTTGATCAACCAGTTCCAGCCGGTGAAGCGCCGCAGCGGCGTCACCGCCAGCGTGATGCAAAGAAAATAGAGCGTCCAGTCGCCGCTGCTGCGGGTGATGAATTCGATCGGATTGGCGCCCAGCCCGCCGGTGAAACCAGACACCAGCAAGCGCAGCGCGGGCAGCAAAGCCAGCGCGAACAGCAAGGCCTTGATGAATTTGAATTGCTTGGGAGCGGGATTGAACATAAGCAGCGGCCCGTCCTTAAAAGTACTTCTTCAGGTCCATGCCCGAATATAGCGAAGCGACCTCGTTATAGCCGTTGAACATCAGCGTCTTGCGCTTCTTCGCGAAGAAACCGTCTTCGCCGATGCGGCGCTCGGAGGCTTGCGACCAGCGCGGATGATCGACGTCCGGATTCACGTTTGAATAAAAGCCATACTCGCGCGCCGCGGCGATATTCCATGCGGTCCTCGGCTGGTCTTTGAGGAAGCGGATCTTGACGATAGACTTGGCCGATTTGAAACCGTATTTCCACGGCAGCACCATGCGCACTGGCGCCCCGCTCTGGTTCGGCAAGACCTGGCCGTACATGCCGAAGGTCAGCAGGGCCAGCGGATGCATGGCTTCATCCATGCGCAAGCCTTCCACATAGGGCCACTCCAGCACCGGCGCACGCAGACCCGGCATCTGGCGGTTATCGGCCAGCGTCGTGAATTCGACATATCTGGCGTTGGCGGTCGGCTCGACTTTCTTGATCAGCGCCGCCAGGGAATAACCGATCCAGGGGATCACCATCGACCAGCCTTCGACACAGCGCAGCCGGTAGATGCGCTCTTCCAGCGGCGCCAGCTTCAGCAGGCTGTCGATATCCAGCGTCAACGGCTTCTTGACCTCACCCTCGATCGCGATCGTCCAGGGCCGTGTTTTCAGGCTGCCGGCGTTTTCGGCCGGATCGGATTTATCGGTGCCGAATTCGTAAAAATTATTATAGGTGGTGGCGTCTTTATAGGACGTTGCCTTGTCCATGACGACATACGCCTGGTTAGGCTTGGCCGCCAGCCTCTGGCCGTCGCCGCTTTGCGCCCAGGCTTCGCCGCCGCTCAATTGCAACAGCGAGCCGGCACCGGCGGCGCCTACGGCCATCTGCTTGATAAAGCTGCGGCGCGATTCGAATATTTCCCGCGGCGTGATTTCGGAAGCAAACGGCAGGTCGATTCCATTGGGGCGGCGATATAGCGGCATGTGATGCTCCTGCAAGGTAAAGATTAAGCTTAGTCAGATAAGCTGACGATTCCTTACAGACGCGCAGGAAAACCGCTTATCCCGAAATTTGGATATGGTCGTGCAGTTCCGCCAGCCGGGAAATGATGGTTGCCTGGCGTGGAAGCTGTGCTTCCACCTGCTCCGGCTGCAAGGCAAATACCTGCATGCCGGCAGCAACCCCGGCTTGCACGCCCGGCAGGCTATCTTCGACTACGGCACAGCGGGAAGGTTCGACGCCCATGGTCCTGGCGGCATGCAGGAACAGGTCCGGCGCCGGTTTCCAGGAACCGACTTCGTAGGCGCTGAAGATGCGGCCTTCGAAGTAAGGCCAGAGACCGGTGACGCTGAGCGACACCTTGATCTGGTGCAAAGGACCGTTGGAGGCCATGCAGAACGGGACTTTCAGCGATTGCACCAATTCCAGCGCGCCATCGATAGGCAGCAGGCGCCGGTGCAGCACCGGAGCGATGCGATCGCGCAAGACCTTGGTGAAATCGGCCGGCAGGGAGCGACCGAACATCTGTTCCAGTTCGGCCACGCAATCGGCCATGCGGCCACCCTTGAAGCGCGCCAGCGCGACCTCGGCCGACAGCTGCATGCCAAGCTCGGCCAGATAGTCCACCATCACATCGGTTGCCACCGTTTCACTATCGACCAGGGTGCCGTCGCAATCGAAAATCACCAGCTCTACCGGCGCATTGCTTGAATCTGCTGCTGGCTTCGTCATCCGTTCACAGTTCTCCGTAAGAATGCAGGCCGGACAGGAACATGTTCACGCCGAGGAAAGCAAAAGTGGTCACCAGCAAACCGATCAGCGCCCACCAGGCCGCAATGTGGCCGCGCAAACCCTTCATCAGGCGCATGTGCAGCCAGGCCGCGTAATTCAGCCAGACAATCAGCGCCCAGGTTTCTTTCGGATCCCAGGACCAGTAGCCGCCCCATGCTTCCGCCGCCCACAGGGCGCCGAGGATGGTGGCGATGGTGAAGAAGGTGAAGCCGACCGCGATCGCCTTGTACATGACATCGTCCAGCACTTCCAGCGCCGGCAGGCGGTCGACCAGGTAGCCATGCGATTTCAGCAAGTAGGCCACCGCCACCATCGCCGACAGCGCGAAAGTGCCGTAGCCGATGAAGTTGGCCGGCACATGGATTTTCATCCACCAGCTTTGCAGCGCCGGCACCAGCGGCTGGATCTCCGCGGCGTCGCGCGACACCATGTACCACAGCAGGAAACCGACCGCGGCCGAGATCACCAGCAGGACAAAGGCGCCCAGCTGGCGGGTGCGGTAATGCTGTTCGTAGTAGAGGTAGAACAGAGCGGTGATCAGGCTGAACAGGACGAACACTTCGTACAGGTTGGAAATCGGGATGTGGCCGATATCGGCGCCGATCAGGTAGGACTCGTACCAGCGCACCAGCATGCCGGTAAAGCCCATCACCACCGCCGCCCAGCACAGCTTGGAGCCGATCGAGGCGCCAAAATCCGAACGCGTGATCAAACCGCCCCAGAAGAACAGGGTCGACAGGAAAAACAAGGTGCTCATCCACAGGATCGCCGACTGGCTGGAAAGCATGTATTTGAGGAAGAATTTCTGGTTGGCCATGTCGAGCACGCCGCCGTACATGGCGATGGCCGACAGCGACAGCACCGCCAGCAGGGCCATCAGCCAGCGCACCGATTTCCAGTGCCAGCCGAGCCAGGCGAAAGTCGGGCCGGCCAGCACCAGCACGCCTTTCTCGTAGTAATCCATATGGCTGCCGTAGCGGTTCAGGGCGAACAGCGAGGCGGCCACCAGTGCGATGGCGAACAGCCAGTCAATCACGGATAGCCGCTTGAAAAAGCTGCCAGGCGGGGAATACGTTTGCGTCAGTTCCATCATCTTCTCCATATCGTTCAGCTCTTGCGCGGAAAATCCCAAAATCGCAGCGGAACGTCCATCTTTTTATTTGCGGTGCAGCGCCAGCATCGGTAAGACTCCTAGGCCTTCGGCTGCGCTTCTGCCTGCATCAATTGTGTTTTCAACACTTCAAATTCTTTTTCAAAATCCAGCGTCTTGCGCTGTGAACTCATTGCCATCAGCGCGTGCGAGCCGTCGGCCGCATCCCTGTCGGGACGGACCCATACCCACAGCCTGCGCTCACGCACGTACAGCATCGAGAACACGCCCAGCACCAGCAGCAGGCAGCCCAGGTAGACTACCTTCTTGCCTGGCGAGCGGGTGACCTGGAATACCGATGCCTTGATTTCGTCAAAGCCGGTCATCTGCAGATACACAGGTGCATTATAGAAGCTTGCATCCGACAGTGCATTGGTGCTCAGCTGCAGGAAGCGCGCATGCTTGTCATTGGCTGACAATTCCTTCAATCCATCTTTCTCGCGTGCAACCTGCCACAGATCCCACATGCTGCCGTTGAGGATCTTCATGAAGATATCCGCGGCCTTTTCCTGCTCCTGCTGCGGCACCTGCTCCAGGAACCTGGAAATCGCCATGTAGCCAGCTTCTTTGCCGTCGCCGGCGAACAAGGACAAGCCGCGCAATGCCGATTGCTCCAGCTGCACGCGCAGGGTGGCGATGCCTTCCCGGCTCTCCGGAATCGCGCGCTGCGCATAGCGATGGGCGGCAGCCGCGCGCAGCTCCGGACTCATCAGGGCGGCGCGCAAGCGCATCCACTCCTGCAAGCTGTCTTCGTCATCGGCCGGCATCCGCAGGTAGCGGAACGGTTCGTCCGGCGCGTCGCGCACGCCGGCCAGGAAGACATAGGCATCGTCGACCTTGATCGACTGCATGTAGTTGCTGAATTCACGCGCCTGGCCAGTCTTGTCGCGCAGCTTGTATTGCACGCTCGGGCCGACATTCCGCAAATCCTTCTTGAGGGCGCTTTTTGCCGCATTGCCAAGATGGCTGCTCAGATCGTCGCTCAAGCGCTGGTTGAGGCTCTTGGACTTGGTCACGGCACGCAGATCGTCTCCCGACTGAGCCATATTCTCCACGTTAAACGGGCGGAAACCAGACCATTCAATCGTATAGTCGTTATTACCGTGGCTGGCTAACGCAGGATTGGCCAGGGCCGTGCTGCCGTTGACCTCGCCGCTGACCGGGAAAGTGGTCGCGGCAGCACCCGTCATCGGATAAGCAGTCAACCTGAGCTTGCTGCCGCCGTCTTCGAAGCTGGACTGGTACACCGCGATGCCCTTGTAGATCAGGGGCTGGTTGACCCTGATGGTGGCCGGGAAAGTATGGCCGTCGGCATTATCCTTGATCACCACTTCGCTGGCGAACAGCTTGGGCATGCCGGTACTGTAGAAATCGATGATGAACTTCTTCAGCTGGATGGTGAACGGCAGGTCCTGGATCATCACGCCATCCTTTTGCGGGATGATGGCGGTGCTGCTGGCAGAACCTTCCGGTATCAGGGTATTGCCGCGGAAAGTCGGGTTGCCCAGTCCGAGCCGGTGTTCCGCCGGGATTTCCGCGATGACGCCGTTACCGTTGAACGGTGTCTTGCCGTAGATCCATTGCTGCGCGCGGATCGGCAGGTCCGAATCCAGTAAACCGCCTATGCAGATGATCACGATGGCGCTGTGAGCAAAGATATAACCCCATTTGTTGGCCGCGCCTTGCTTGGCGGTGATCAACGTGGCGTTGTCCTTGGCCACCAGCTTGGTCTTGTAGCCCTTGGCGGCGATGCGCGCCACCAGTTGCTGGGCCAGCACCGCTGGCGCGGTCGTCGAAGTCCATTCCGCCTTGTGATGAAAATTGCGCAGTGATTGCTCACGCACGTTTTCACGCCAGCTACGCATGTCTTTCAGCATCTTCGGCGCATTGCGGGCGATACACAGCGAGGTCGAGATCACCAGGAAGGTCATGATCAGCAGGAACCACCAGGACGAATACACCGCGTACAAACCTAGCTTGCCGAACACTTCGAACCAGAAGGGGCCAAACTGGTTGACGTAGTTCGGCATCGGCTCGTTTTGCTTGAGCACTGTGCCGATCACCGAAGCCACCGCAATAATTGTCAGCAAGCTGATGGCAAAGCGCATCGATGACAATAATTCAACTGCGTCCGCCAGCCAGCGGCGGCTGGTCTTCAGCTGTATCCCGGCGGTGCTGATGTCGTTACTTGCGTTTTCGTTGTTGCTTGTGCTCATAGCCTGTTTGTCTTTTTGAAAAGAAAAAGGGGTGGCCTAGGCCACCCCTGAATGCATTTTTTATTATTATTTTGTTACTTCAGGCCGGCGATATAATCGGCTACCGCTTTGATTTCATCGTCAGACATGCGCTTGGCGATGGTCGTCATCATCGGCCCGTTCTTGCGCGCGCCGGTGCGGAAATTGGTCAGCTCGGTCACGGTATAATCCTGGTGCTGGCCGCCGATGCGCGGGAACTGGGCCGGAATGCCGGCGCCGTTCGGGCTGTGGCAGCCTGCGCAGGCCGGCACGCTCTTTTCAGCGATGCCGCCGCGATAGATTTTTTTGCCCAGAGCCAGCGTATCCTTGTCCTTGGCAGCGCCCGGCTTGGCCGGTTGCGCATTCAGGTAAGCGGCGATGTTTTTCATTTCATCGTCGGTCAGCAGCTTGGCCAGCGGCGACATGATCGGATTATTGCGGTCGGCGCCCTGGAAATTGGTCAGTTGCTTATGAATGTATGCATCGTGCTGGCCACCCAGTTTCGGGTTGGCGCTGATGGTCGATGCGCCGGCGGCGCCGTGGCAAGAGATACAGGCGGTGATGTTACGGGCCGGGTCGCCATTCGTATAGAGTGCTTCGCCCTTGGCTGGATCGGCTTTGGCAGGCGCCGCTTTTGGTTCGTCCGCTGCATGGGCGGCGGTAGAAAGCGCGACAACTGCAATGAAGAAAGCTTTCACTACTGGAAAAAACGCACGGTTCATTCAAACACCCTGACTTGATTTTAGAATTCTGCCCTGATGGGTACCATACTGGGGCGACCCCAGCCATATCAATCGATTGCCCGACTCCCAAAAGCCATTAATTGCACACACACGCCAAGCGAAACAGCAGTACATAACCCCTTATTGTACAATAGCTTTCCGGCATTTTTGCCTCCCCTTACCGCATTTTCTGCTCATTCCATGTCCCTACTTTGGCAAGCCCGCTTCTTTACCACGGTCAATCATCTTCGTGACTTGCCAACCTTGCAAGTACCCGAGATCGCTTTCGCCGGCCGTTCCAACGCCGGCAAGTCGACCGCCATCAACCTTTTGTGCAACCAGAAGAAGCTGGCTTTTGCGTCCAAGACTCCCGGCCGCACCCAGCACATCAATTATTTTTCCATAGGCGGCGCCCACGTCGGCCAGCACCGCAAGGATGAAACCAAGATCGACGAGATCCGCGCCCTGCTGGTCGACTTGCCCGGTTACGGCTATGCCGAGGTGTCCGGTTCCGCCAAGCTGCACTGGCAACAATTGCTGGGCGACTACGTGCGCCGCCGCGAGCAGCTGGCCGCGCTGGTGCTGATCGTCGACTCGCGCCGCCCCTTCACCGAACTCGACGTCCAGATGGTTGAATGGTTTGCACCTACCGGCAAGCCCATCCATTGCATCTTGAGCAAGTCGGATAAACTTAACCGCAACGACGCCACCAACGCCTTGCGACAGGCGCGCACCTTCCTGGCAAGCTATGTTAACGAGAACAATGAGCAGCTGCCGTTCACCGTGCAATTGTTTTCGGCGCTGAACCGCAATGGCCTGGAAGAAGCGAACGACAAGATCGTGGAACTGGCCGGCCTGAATAATCTGACCGCAGGCGGAAATGATTCTGATGATGCGGCGGGGGAAGAAGACAGCTCTGTTTAGTCTGTGTGCTAAACATAAAAAAGCCCTGGAGAAAGGGGAATATCTCCAGGGCACAATGCCTTATCACCAAAAGCGATACGGCCCCGCTCAGGGAGGGAAGCGGGAGGCGAATGATGCACCTATTGCTAGGAGCCGGTAGAGACTGAAAAAGTTCACGAATTTTTTTATTTTCGACGAAAATATTAGCGATGCCTGTATGCAAGGTCGCTCCCATCCACCCGATATCTCAAAAACCGCTATGCCACATTCACATAAAACCGCCCAGTTCCCCGCCATCCGCATGCGCCGCATGCGTAAAGATGCGTTTTCGCGCGCCATGATGCGGGAAAACGTCATCACCACCGCGGACCTGATTTATCCGGTCTTCATTCTGGACGGCAAAAATCAGCGCGAGAAAATCAATTCAATGCCGGGTGTTGAACGGCTGTCAATTGACTTGCTGTTAAATGTGGCGGAAGAGTGCGTAGCACTGGGCATACCGGTCATGGCTTTGTTCCCGGTGATCAATCCGTCCCTGAAAACACCGGACGGCATCGAAGCCACCAATCCGCAAGGGCTGATCCCGCGCGCGGTGCGCGAGCTGAAACAGCGCTTTCCTGAACTCGGCATCCTCACCGACGTCGCGCTCGATCCCTACACCAGCCACGGCCAGGACGGCGTGCTGAATGCGGACGGCTATGTCTTGAACGACGAAACCTGCGCGATCCTGGTCAAGCAGGCGCTGACCCAGGCCGAGGCCGGCGTCGACATCGTGGCGCCGTCCGACATGATGGATGGCCGCATCGGCGCGGTGCGCAATGCGCTGGAAGCACATCATCATATCTACACCCGCATCATGGCTTATTCGGCCAAGTATGCATCGGCCTTCTACGGCCCGTTCCGGGATGCCGTCGGTTCTTCCGCCACGCTGGGCAAGAGCAACAAGAATACTTACCAGATGGATCCGGCCAACAGCAACGAAGCCTTGCATGAAGTCGCGCTGGACCTGGCGGAAGGCGCCGACATGGTGATGGTCAAGCCTGGCATGCCTTACCTGGATATCGTGCGCCGCGTGAAAGATGAATTCAAGGTGCCGACCTTTGCCTACCAGGTCAGCGGCGAGTACGCGATGATCAAGGCCGCCGCGCAGAACGGCTGGCTGGATCACGACAAAACCATGATGGAAGCCATGCTGGCGTTCAAGCGCGCCGGCGCGGATGGCGTGCTGACTTACTTCGCACTGGATATTGCGCGCCACCTGAAAAAAGGCTGAGCGCAAGCGCATGTAATCGTCAGGCTGTTCGGTTGACGATTACATGCGCATTATTAGCGGCGCACACCGGCAGCGCTCGCCATGCCTTCAAATAATAAGCAGCGCCGACAGGGCGACGAGGAGAGCGGCATGCAAGAGAAGGTGATCACGCTGGCGACGCCAGTGTTCTTTCTATTGATCTTCATCGAGCTGCTTGTGGGCCTGTGGCGGGGACGTAACACCTATCGCCTCAACGACGCCATCAACAGCATCAGCCTCGGCGTCCTCAGCCAGGTTTCCGGCGTCTTCATGCAGGTGCTGCGGGTTGGCATCTACGCCTGGCTGGCGAGCCATATCGCATTGTTCAAGCTGCCAACCGGCAGCATCTGGGTCTGGCTCTCCGGCTTGCTGCTGTACGACCTCTGCTACTACTGGCTGCACCGCTGCGGCCATGAAGTCAACGTCTTGTGGGCCGCGCACGTGGTGCATCATCAGAGCGAGGACTACAATCTTTCCACCGCATTGCGCCAGACCAGCAGCGGACCGATCCTGGGCTGGATTTTCTATGTGCCGATGGCGCTACTGGGCTATCCAGTGGAAGTATTTGCGGCGCTGGCGCTGATCGATCTGCTGTACCAGTTCTGGGTCCATACGCAGCAGATCGGCAAGCTGGGCTGGCTGGACCGGGTGTTTGTGACACCTTCGAATCACCGCGTGCATCATGGCGTCAACGACATCTATCTGGACAAGAATTACGGCGGCATCCTGATCCTGTGGGACCGCCTGTTCGGCAGCTTCATTGAAGAACGCGCGCAGGAGCCGGTGGTGTATGGGACACGCAGTCCGCTGCGCAGCTGGAATCCGTTGTGGGCCAACGTTGAAGTGTATAAGACGTTGTGGCTGGATGCCTGGCGCACGCAGCACTGGCGCGACAAGCTGCGCGTCTGGCTCGCCGCGCCGGGCTGGCGTCCCGCCGATGTCGCTGCAAACTGGCCGAGTGTGTCCTTCGATATCGCCCGGCCGCTGTATCATCCGCAACTAAGTCGCGCCGCGCAGGTCTATTGTCTGCTGCAGTTCGCCATCCTGCTGCTGGTCACCACCCATTTCCTGGCGGCGCAGGTAGCCATGCCATGGCTTGCCGGACTGGGTTATGCCGCCTGGCTGACCGCGGGACTGTGGGTAGTCGGCGGCCTGATGGAGATGCGGCCGCGCTACATCGCGCTGGAAGCGATACGCCTGGGCGCTACCAGCCTCGGCGTGTGGCTTGCCAGGGCATGGTTCGGCGCGGTATCCCTGACACCGCTTATGCTGGGCGCCATTATCCTGCTATCGCTAGCTTCGATGATTGCGCTCTGGCCCATATTTAAACGCTCATCGATAATGCATGGACATCTTTCTCATCAGTGACAACCAGGTCAGCCAAAGCCAGGAAATCCCGGACGCCGTGCCGCTCAAGGGTTTTCTCTGGATCGACGCCACCCACGAAGAAGTAGCCGCCGACCCCGAAGCCTGGCGCGGCGCCATCGAGCGCGCCACCGGTGTGCAGATCTACGATCCGCACATGACCGACACCCTCAATCCGAATCATCCTTCGTATTTCGATTCGACCCAGGATTACGGCATGGTGGTGTTCCGCAAGCTGATGCTGAACGGCGCGGCAGGCAACGGCAATTCCCAGGCGCCGGCAGGCAGCGAGGACAAGTCCGCCGCAGCACCGGCAGCAGCAGCCGACGAAGGCGGCAAACGCAAGATTCCGGCGGCCCTGAGCAAGCTGGCTACCCAGCCGGTCACCTTCCTGATCATGGATCACGCCCTGGTCACCGTCCACGAACGCTACAGCCGCACCATCGACGCCACGCGCACGCGCCTGCTGGATCTGTGCAACAAGACGGAAAAGACGCCGCATGCGATACGCCTGCCCGCCTCGCCGGAAGACTTGCTGCTGCGCCTGATCAACGCCATGGTGGACCAGTACCTAGACCTGCGCCAGCCCCTGACCACGCAGCTGGACCGCTGGCAGCGCGCCCTGCTGGATCCGCGCCGGCCGTTCAAGGACTGGATGGCGCTGCTGGATGCGCGGATTGAGTTGCGCAAGCTGGAAAACCTGTGCGAAGAACAGCACGACGCCATGCAGGAGCTGCGCGATTACTTCGTCGACATCGACGACGGCATCGAAATCAGCCGCGCCAAGGACTTGCTGCTGGTACGCATCAACGACGTCATGGAACACATTACGCGGGTCTTGAACCACGCGCGCCGGCTGGAATCGTCGATCGAATCGGCGGTGCAAATCCACTTTTCCGCGGTCGCCCACCGCACCAATGAAATCATGCGCACGCTGACCGTCATCACTGCATTGTTCATGCCGCTGACCTTGATCACCGGAATCTTCGGCATGAACTTCGAAGTGATGCCCTTGCTGAAAAACGCGGTCGGATTCTGGCTGACGATGGGCAGCATGGCCTTGATCGTGGTGGCCATGCTGGTGTTCTTCCAGCGCCGGCGCTACCTGGAAAGCCAGGCGCTGGACCGCCGCTGAACACTCATCAGCCGAGCGCTGAATGAAAAACCCCGCCTGAACATGGGCGGGGCTTTTTTTCCATCTCGCCGTTCATACCGGCGACCACAAAATCAATCGCGATTAGGTTGCGGCGTCAGGCGTAGATAAGGACGGATCGCCTTGAAGCCCTTGGGGAATTTCTGTTTGAGAACCTCGGGATCCTGCAACGATGGAATGATCACCACATCCTCGCCATCTTTCCAGTTGCCCGGCGTGGCCACCGAATAATTGTCGGTCAGCTGCAAGGAATCGATGACACGCAGGATTTCATCGAAGTTGCGGCCGGTGCTGGCGGGATAGGTGATGGTCAGGCGCACTTTCTTGGCCGGATCGATCACGAACAATGAACGCACGGTAGCGGTTGCGCTGGCATTCGGATGGATCAGGTCGTACAGTTCCGAGACCTTGCGGTCGGCGTCCGCAATGATCGGAAAACCCACCACGGTGTTTTGCGTTTCGTTGATATCCTTGATCCATTCCTGATGCTTGTCGGCAGGGTCGACAGACAGCGCGATCACTTTGACGCCACGCTCTTCAAACTGGGATTTCAGTTTGGAAGTCAGGCCGAGTTCGGTGGTGCAGACCGGCGTGAAGTCGGCCGGATGTGAAAACAGCACCACCCACGAAGCGCCGGCCCAATCATAGAAATTGATCTTGCCGAGCGAAGAATCTTGTTCAAAATCCGGGGCGACGTCGCCAAGGTGTAAAGTCATTTCAGTCTCCTTTTGATTGCGCAGGGTTAGCAGCTTGCGTAGAACTAAAACTATAGCGTTGCAGCCGCCATAGCCTAAAGAATTTTATCGACTATCTACATAACCAGCGGTTTGAAGCATTCGGGATCGCGCATGCCGATAGGTATCGGCTCACCCATTCTACTCCTTCAACGCGCCGGTATTTTTACGTGCGGCTATAAGCACTGCACGCCGGCATGGCGATCATTTTTTTGTATCCAGAACCGCCAGGGATTGCAGGAACTTATCGGCATTCTGATAGCCGATCACGCGGCCATGCGGTGCTTCCTGCCCCTGGCCGTCAAAGAAGATGATGCCGGGCGGCCCGAACAGATTGAAGCGCTTCAGCATTGCCTTGTCATTCTCGTTATTGGCGGTGACATCGATTTGCAGCAGAACCATCTCGCCGAAGCGCGCTTGCACGCGCGGATCGGTAAACGTGAGTTTTTCCATTTCCTTGCAGGATACGCACCAGTCGGCGTAGAAATCCAGCAGCGCAGCCTTGCCGTTGGTCTGGGTCAACGCCGCATCCAGCTCCGCCACCGACTTGACCTTGATGAACTGGGTATGGGCGCTTTCCTGTTTGCCGCTCAGGTGCGCCAGCGGCGCCAATACGTCGCGCCCACCGGTCATGCCGCCGACCAACTGGACCACGCCTGCCACCATGAATACCACACCGGAGGCCTTGGCGAACCAAGCAGTAGACGATTTATCCCACAGCAGATAGGCGCCGTAGCCGATACCCAAAGCCGCCCAGCACAGAATCTGCGCCAGCGCGGGAATCACCGGCGACACCATCCACACCGCCACTGCCAACATCAGCACGCCAAAGAAACGTTTGACCGATTCCATCCAGGCGCCGGCGCGCGGCAACAGCGAACCGGCCGAGAGGCCCACCAGCATCAGCGGCAAGCTCATGCCGACCGCCATCGCAAACAATGCGCTGCCACCGACCGTGACATCGCGCGTCTGGCTGATATACACCAGCGCTCCGGCCAGCGGCGCCGCCACGCAAGGTCCAACGATCAATGCCGAAATCGCGCCCATCACAAACACACCGAGCGTCTTGCCGGCGGACTGCTGATCGGAGGCCTTGCTCAGCTTGGTCTGGAACGCTGCCGGCAGCTGCAGCTGATAGAAACCGAACATCGAGAATGACATCAGCACCATCAGCAGGGCAAATGCCGACAATACCCAAGGATTCTGCAAGGTGGCGGCCAAGCCTTCGCCGGCCAGCCCGGCAGCCACGCCCAGTGCCGTATAGACCACCGCCATGCCGAGCGAATAATCGAGGGAGAGCAGGAAACCGCGTTTGCGGCTGACTTGCGTGCCTTCGCCGACGATGATCGAAGACAGGATAGGCACCATCGGCAGCACGCACGGGGTAAACGCCAGGCCCAGGCCTAGCAGCAGGAACAAGGGCATGATCACCAGCAGCTTGCCGCCTTTCAGCGAGGATTCGATGCGGCCACTTTCCGAGTCAGGCGCAGCCGATTGCGGAGCACCGGCCGCCGCCTGAGTAGCGTTGACAGCCGGGCTGGCATTGCTGGCCGCCGGCGCTTGCGGCGTATCCATCGCCGCGTTGGCGCCTTTGGCGATGCCGATGGCGCTCAGCAAGCCACCGCCACTGTTGCCGCCGGTGGTCGACAGGCTGACGCGGGAATCCATGGGAGGATAGCAAAGGCCCTTGTCAGCGCAGCCCTGGCCGGTGGAAATCAGCGTGAAGCTGCCGCTGGCCTCGACCGGCAGCCGGATGGTGACGGTGTGGTGATAGGTTTCAACATTCTTGTTGAAAGTCTGGTCGAACTTGACGGTGCCGGCCGGGATCTGCGGCTCGCCCAAGGTGGCGCCTTCGGCCTTGAAGTGGAAGCGCTCGCGGTACATATAGTAACCGTCCGCGATGGCATAGGTCACCTCGGCGGTCTTGGCATCGGCCATGCGGGCGGAAAACTTGAACGCCACTTCCGGCGCCAGGTAATCGTCTTCCTCGGCATGCGCCAGGGTAAAGGCGAACAGCATGGCAAACAGCACTGACAATTGCTTGAGAGACTTAAACATTCACGTCCTTTTCGGTTTCTGCGGTAATCCAGTCCAGATAGGCCGGCAAACCGGCCACAATCGGTAAGGCAATAATTTCCGGCACGGCATACGGATGCACAGCCTTGATCGCGCTTTCCAGCTCCGCGTAGCGATGCACCGCGGTCTTGATCAGCAGGGTCGTTTCGACCGCTTGTTCGACCTGGCCTTGCCAGCGATACACGGATTGCACCGCCGGCAGGATATTGACACAGGCCGCCAGCTTGCGTTCCACCAACTGCTGCGCCAAGGATTGCGCGCTGGCAAGATCGGGCAAGCTGGTGAGTATAAGCAAGGCTTCTGACATAGTCGAACTCTTTGATCTATCCTTACAGCGCGCACCATGCACGCCACTTGATTGCGCAACAAGCGCGCAGAATGCAAAAAAGCCAGGCTAGGCCTGGCTTTTGATTTTAACGCAGCTTGGATACTTAAGCTTAGTCAGCTGTCGGTACTTCAGCGTCGTCGCTGATTTCCGGACGGTCCATCAGTTCGATGTAAGCCATAGGAGCGTTATCGCCAACGCGGAAACCCATTTTCAGGATGCGCAGGTAGCCGCCGTTACGGTTAGCGTAGCGTGGGCCCAGTTCAGCGAACAGCTTCAGGACCATTTCACGGTCGCGCAGGCGAGCGAATGCCAGGCGCTTGTTTGCCAGGGTGTCGGTCTTGCCCAGTGTCAGGATCGGTTCGATCACGCGACGCAGTTCTTTTGCCTTAGGCAATGTGGTCTTGATTGCTTCGTGACGCAGCAGCGAAACAGTCATGTTGCGCAACATGGCCAGACGGTGGGAAGAAGTACGATTTAATTTACGAAGGCCGTGACGGTGACGCATGGTAATTCCTTTCAGTTTTTGAGTTTACATCCAGCTCTTCGATCGACTTCGGCATTGCCTGGTCGCGGGCCGGTTGAAATTAATACAACAATGGATACAACGGGCTTAAAACTAACCCAAGGGCGAGATTCTATCTCACCCCCGGGCTAACAACAAATATTACTTTTCCAGGCCTGCAGGCGGCCAGTTTTCCAGCTTCATGCCCAGTGTCAAACCACGGGATGCCAGAACTTCCTTGATTTCGTTCAAGGACTTGCGGCCCAGGTTTGGCGTCTTCAGCAGTTCATTTTCGCTACGCTGGATCAGATCGCCAATGTAGTAAATGTTTTCTGCTTTCAGGCAGTTGGCCGAACGTACTGTCAGTTCCAGGTCGTCGACCGGGCGCAACAGGATAGGATCGACTTGCGGTGCGCGGGATGGTGCTTCAGCAGCAGCTTCAGTGCCTTCCAGTGCAGCGAACACGTTCAGCTGGTCAACCAGCACGCGCGCCGATTGGCGAATCGCTTCTTCCGGAGTGATCACGCCGTTGGTTTCAATGTTGATGACCAGCTTGTCCAGGTCGGTACGCTGTTCCACACGCGCCGATTCAACAGCGTAGGAAACACGGCGTACCGGCGAGAACGATGCGTCCAGGATGATGCGACCGATGGTCTTGTTGGCATCTTCAGTCAGGCGACGGACGTTGCCTGGCACATAGCCACGGCCTTTTTCAACCTTGATCTGCATGTCGAGTGCGCCACCAGCAGTCAGGTGGGCAATCACGTGCTCTGGATTGACCAGTTCAACGTCATGCGGCAGATCGATGTCGGAAGCCAAAACAGCGCCTTCGCCATCTTTTTTCAATGTCAGTGTTACTTCGTCGCGGTTATGCAGCTTGAACACGACGCCTTTCAGGTTCAACAGGATATCGACTACGTCTTCCTGCACGCCGTCGAGTGACGAGTATTCATGAACCACACCGGCGATGGTCACTTCAGTCGGCGCATAGCCAACCATCGATGACAGCAGGACGCGGCGCAGTGCGTTGCCCAGCGTGTGGCCGTAGCCACGTTCAAACGGTTCCATCACGACTTTAGCGTGGCCGGCACCCAGTGCTTCTACTTCGATAATACGTGGCTTCAACAAGCTGTTTTGCATGAAATGTCCTCTTCAATACCCTCGGCTCGTTACACCGATAAGGCTGATGGCATTAAGGGCGCCGCCGACAATCACTAGGATAGTCAGAGGCACCCTGATGAAACGGCCGCGCCTGGGACCAGGCGCGGCCGAAAAACTAAAATTAACGCGAATACAGTTCGACGATCAGCGATTCGTTGACGTCGTTAGCGATTTCGTTACGGTCTGGCAGGGACTTGAAAGTACCTTCCATCTTCTTCGCATCAACCGAAACCCACGATGGCATGCCGCCTTGTTCGGCCAGTTGCAGCGCTTCAACGATACGCACTTGCTTCTTGGCTTTTTCACGAACAGCGATCACGTCGCCGGTCTTGACTTGGTACGAAGCGATGTTAACAACGTTGCCGTTGACGGTGAACGCTTTGTGCGAAACCAATTGACGGCTCTCAGCGCGGGTCGAACCGAAACCCATGCGATAAACGACGTTGTCCAGACGTGCTTCCAGCAAACGCAGCAGTGTTTCGCCGGTGTTGCCCTTGCGACGGTCCGCTTCTGCGAAATACCGACGGAACTGACGTTCCAGAATGCCGTACATACGCTTAACTTTTTGCTTTTCGCGCAATTGGTTACCGTAGTCGGAGGTACGTGCACCAGATGTGCGGCCATGTTGACCTGGCTTGGAATCCAGTTTGCACTTGGAATCCAGCGAGCGGCGTGCGCTCTTCAGGAACAGGTCCGTACCTTCACGGCGGGAAAGTTTTGCTTTAGGTCCGATATAACGTGCCACGATGCTTCCTTTTAAAAATATGACGCCGGGGCATTACTGCCTTTTGCGGCCGATAACCGGCCTGGCGCTAGTCTGATTTACCTTCAACCAGACAGTGGGCTTAAGAACAAAACCCGCCAAGGTCATTGGCGGGTCACTTGCATACGCTATTGCCAGGCAATAACGAAAATCTGTAAAGATTTAGATACGACGACGCTTTGGAGGGCGGCAACCGTTATGCGGTACTGGAGTAACGTCTTGAATCTGGGTGATCTTGATACCCAGGTTGTTCAAGGCGCGAACAGCGGATTCGCGACCAGGACCTGGGCCCTTGATACGTACTTCCAGGTTCTTTACGCCACATTCCACAGCCACTTTACCAGCGGCTTCGGCTGCAACCTGCGCTGCAAATGGAGTCGACTTGCGGGAGCCTTTAAAGCCAGCGCCACCAGATGTCGCCCACGACAACGCATTACCTTGACGATCGGTAATCGTGATGATGGTGTTGTTGAAAGACGCGTGGATATGCGCGATACCTTCAGCAACGTTCTTTTTAACTTTTTTACGCACACGTGCTGCTGCGGCGTTATTTGGGGACTTTGCCATAATAATTTCCTTGAATCCGACTACCTAAGAACAATCAGTTGCCACGGAAGCGTGGCATCTTAATTATTTCTTCAGCGATTGAGCGGCTTTGCGCGGGCCCTTGCGGGTACGAGCATTGGTACGAGTACGTTGGCCACGGCAAGGCAAGCCTTTGCGATGACGCATACCACGATAGCAACCCAGATCCATCAAACGCTTGATGTTCATCGACAGTTCACGACGCAGGTCACCTTCGACGACGAATTTTGCAATTTCGTCGCGCAGCTTTTCCAGCTCGTTATCGTCGAGATCTTTGATCTTCTTCGTAGTCAAAATACCCGTGCTTTCGCAAATTACTTTTGCGCGTGGGCGGCCAACACCGTAGATGGCTGTCAAGCCGATAACGGTGTGCTGATGATTGGGGATGTTTACCCCTGCAATACGTGCCATTCGTTATTCCTCGATCAATAACGTTAATTAACCTTGGCGCTGTTTATGGCGCGGCTCTGTACAAATGACGCGAACCACGCCTTTGCGCTTAATGATCTTACAGTTGCGGCAGATGCGCTTGACTGATGCGAGCACTTTCATTTTCGTCTTCTTTCTATACTAAAAGTTACTTGGTACGGAACACAATCCGTGCCCGGCTTAAATCATAAGGTGTCAATTCTACCGTCACCTTATCTCCTGGGAGGATGCGAATATAGTTCATGCGCATCTTGCCAGAAATATGACCGAGGACGATATGTCCGTTTTCCAACTTGACTCTAAATGTTGCATTGGGGAGATTCTCAAGAATCTCGCCTTGCATCTGGATAACGTCGTCTTTTGCCATTCGGTCTACTGGTTCCTTTGGTCGTTCGTTGCAACACTTAGCGTGTCGAAACGCCGCCCTTGAAATTTGCCTTACGAAGCAGCGAATCATATTGCTGCGACATCACGTAATTCTGTACTTGCGCCATGAAATCCATGGTGACCACTACGATAATCAACAGCGATGTACCACCAAAATAAAACGGTACTTTCCAGCGGGCGATCAGAAATTCCGGAACCAAACAAACAACCGTAATATAAACCGCGCCAACCAGTGTCAAACGCATCAGGATCTTGTCGATATAACGTGCTGTCTGCTCGCCTGGACGAATCCCTGGTACAAACGCTCCGCTCTTCTTCAGGTTGTCAGCTGTTTCTTTGCTGTTAAACACCAACGCTGTATAGAAAAAGCAGAAGAACACAATCGCTATCGCATACAGCAGAGCATGAATCGGCTCGCCTGGCGCCAAGGAACCCGCCATATCCTTGAGGAAGTTGACTACCGGATTGGTGGAATCACCGGAAGTAAACCAACTCGTGATTGTCGCAGGAAACAAGATGATCGAGGAAGCGAAGATTGGAGGAATTACACCAGCCATGTTCAACTTCAGCGGCAAATGACTGCTTTGACCGCCATAAATCTTGTTGCCTACCTGGCGTTTCGCATAATTCACCAGAATCTTGCGTTGACCACGTTCAATAAATACCACCAGATATGTCACGCCGGCTGCGATCAAACAAATCAGAATCGCCGACAGGGCACTCATGGAACCGGTACTTACCTGACCGAACAAACCACCGATCGCATTTGGCAAGCCAGCTGCAATACCTGCAAAGATGATGATCGAGATGCCGTTACCGAGACCACGCTCAGTAATCTGCTCACCCAACCACATCAAAAACATCGTTCCTGTTACCAGCGTCACAACTGTGGTGAAGCGGAAAGCCAGGCCGGCGTCAAGCACCAGGCCAGGTTGGGATTCCAGCGCTACCGCAATCCCCAATGCCTGAAACGTCGCCAGCAACAGCGTACCGTAACGGGTGTACTGGGTAATCTTGCGACGACCGGACTCGCCCTCCTTCTTCAACGCTTCCAGCTGAGGCGACACAATCGACATCAATTGCATCACGATCGATGCCGAGATATACGGCATGATACCCAGCGCGAACACGGTGAACCGCGACAACGCACCACCAGAGAACATGTTGAACATGCCCAGAATGCCGCCCTGGTGCTGCTTGAACAATTGCGCCAACTGCGATGGATCAATTCCCGGTACAGGAATGTGAGCACCAATACGATATACAACCAGTGCAGCAAGCAAGAACCACAGACGGCCCCATGGGAAGCCGCTCGCAGCACTCTTTGCAAGTTGGGGTGAAGTCGCCACTTATTGCTCCATTGCTACGAGTTAGAACGACAAATTAAGCAACCGATCCGCCGGCCGCTTCAATCGCAGCTTTTGCACCCTTGGTAGCGATCAAGCCCTTGAGCGTAAATTTCTTGGTAACTTCGCCCGACAGGATGACGCGTACCACGCGTGCCAGCTCGCCGATCACGCCAGCTTGCTTCAACACCAGGATATCTACTTCTGTTACCGGCAGGTTTTCCAGGTCCGACAAGCGAACTTCTGCTTTGTACGGCGTTGCCATCGACTTGAAGCCGCGTTTTGGCAAACGACGTTGCAAAGGCATCTGACCACCTTCGAAACCTACTTTGTGGAAACCGCCCGAACGCGATTTTTGACCCTTGTGACCGCGGCCGGCTGTTTTACCGATACCCGAGCCGATACCACGACCAACGCGACGCTTGTAATGCTTGGCGCCATCTGCAGGTTGAATAGTATTCAATTCCATAATTTGCTCCGTTCGCAAGCCTAAGCTTACGACACCACTTTCACAAGATAGGACACTTTATTGATCATGCCGCGAACCGATGGGGTGTCTTGCAATTCGGAAACCGAATTTACGCGACGCAGTCCCAAACCGCGCACTGTTGCGCGATGTGTTTCACGTGTGCCGATCAAACCCTTGACCAATTGTACTTTTACAGTCTTTGTCATGTTGATCACCTTAGCCGAGAATTTCTTCAACGGACTTGCCACGCTTGGCGGCGATTTCCGATGGAGTGTTCATTTTTGACAAGCCGTTCAAAGTAGCACGAACCATGTTGTACGGATTGGTGGAACCTGTGGACTTGGCCACAACGTTCGTCACGCCCAGTACTTCAAAAATCGCGCGCATTGGACCGCCGGCAATAACACCAGTACCGTCTTTAGCTGGCAGCATCAGAACCGATGACGCGCCGTGCTTGCCGGAAATAGCGTGTTGCAGAGTACCGTTCTTGAGCGTTACCTTGATCATCTTGCGACGGGCTTCTTCCATAGCCTTCTGCACAGCAACCGGCACTTCTTTCGATTTGCCCTTGCCCATGCCGATACGGCCATCGCCATCACCAACAACAGCCAATGCTGCGAAACCCATGATACGACCACCCTTGACCACTTTGGTCACACGGTTGACCGCGATCATTTTTTCGCGCATGCCATCATCCGGCTTATCGCTTTGCATTTTTGATTGCATTTTTGCCATGACGATTCTTCCTTAGAACTTCAGACCGGCTTCACGGGCGGCATCTGCCAGCACCTTGACGCGGCCGTGGTAACGGAAACCGGAGCGATCAAACGCAACTTCGGTAACTCCAGCTTTCAGTGCCTTCTCGGCAACGCGCTTGCCAACCAGAGATGCAGCTGCTGTATTGCCGCCTGCACCGGACTTGCCGGCCAGTTCTGCACGTACTTCAGCTTCCAGTGTGGAGGCCGAAGCCAGCACTTTAGCGTCAGGGCCGATGATGCTGGCGTAAATGTGCAAGTTGGTACGATGCACTGCCAGGCGGTTCACCTTTAACTCTGCGATCTTGGCACGCGTTTGGCGTGAACGGCGCAGACGTGATTGTTTCTTATCCATCGTCAACCCCTATTACTTCTTCTTGGTTTCTTTAAGGATTACCACTTCGTCCGAGTAACGAACGCCCTTGCCCTTATAAGGCTCAGGTTCGCGGTAAGCACGAACTTCAGCAGCAACCTGGCCAACACGTTGCTTGTCGATACCCTTGATCAGGATTTCGGTTTGCGTCGGTGTTGCCACTGTGACGCCTTCTGGCATCTGGTGAACAACAGGATGCGAAAAACCGAGCGACAGGTTCAACTTGTCACCTTGAGCTTGCGCACGAAAACCCACGCCAACCAGATTCAGCTTCTTTTCGAAGCCCTTGGTTACGCCGTTGACCATGTTGTTGACCAGAGCACGCAAGGTGCCGGACATCGCATTGGCTTCGCGGCTGTCGTCAGCGGCCGCGAAATTCAGCGTGCCGTTGTTGTTTTCGATTTTTACCAGGCCATTCAAAGCCTGGGAAAGCGAGCCCAATGGGCCCTTGACTGTGATCTGCGCTGCTGTAATGGTCGCTTCCGCGCCAGTCGGCAGTGCAATCGGCATTTTACCTACACGTGACATATTGCACTCCTTAGGCGACGTAGCAAATAACTTCGCCACCGACACCGGTTGCGCGCGCTTTGCGGTCCGTCATGACACCAGAAGGTGTCGAAATAATTGCCACACCTAAGCCGTTCATCACGTTAGGGATGTCATCTTTGCCTTTATAGACCCGCAGCCCTGGACGGGATACACGGTCAAGACGTTCGATAACAGGACGGCCGGCGTAATACTTCAAACCGATTTTGAGTTCCGCTTTGCCGCCTTCTTCTGCGACAGCGAAATCTTCAATGTAACCCTCGTCCTTGAGGACGTTGGCAATCGCAATCTTGACCTTCGACGATGGCATTGCCACGGTTGTCTTGTGAACTACTTGCGCATTGCGGATACGGGTCAGCATATCGGCGATAGGATCGCTCATACTCATTGCATATTCTCCTATTACCAGCTTGCTTTAGTCATACCCGGAATTTCGCCACGCATGGCGATTTCACGGAGCTTAATACGGCCCAGACCGAACTTGCGGAAAGTGCCACGTGGACGACCAGTCAGGGAGCAACGATTACGTTGACGGGTCGGAGCCGAGTTACGTGGCAGCGCTTGCAATTTCAAGCGAGCTTCGTAGCGCTCTTCTTCCGACTTCGATTGGTCATCAATGATTGCCTTTAACTCGGCACGCTTACCGGCGTATTTCTTTACCAGGTCAGCGCGCTTTTGTTCACGGTTAATCAGTGCCAGTTTTGCCATGGCAACCTCAGTTTCTGAACGGAAATTTAAATGCGGCGAGAAGCGATTTTGCTTCGTCGTCGGTCTTTGCAGTCGTCGTGATACTGATATTCATACCACGCAACACATCAATCTTGTCGTACTCAATTTCGGGGAAAATGATCTGCTCTTTCACACCGATATTGTAGTTACCACGACCGTCAAATGCACGACCGGAGACGCCACGGAAGTCACGAACGCGCGGCAGCGCGACAGTGATCAGGCGGTCCAGAAACTCGTACATATGAGCGCCACGCAGTGTAACCATGCAACCGATTGGGTAGCCTTCACGGATCTTGAAACCCGCGATAGCCTTCCGTGCCTTGGTCACGACTGGCTTCTGACCTGCAATCTTGGTCAAATCGCCAACAGCGTGTTCAATGATTTTCTTGTCCGCAATCGCTTCCGACAGACCCATGTTCAGGGTGATCTTCAGGATGCGCGGCACTTCCATTACGGACTTGTAAGCGTATTTCGCTGTCAGGTCGGTAACGACTTTATCTTTATAGAATTCTTGGAGACGGGCCATGATCTCTTAAACCTTAACAACTTCGCCGCTGGACTTGAAAACGCGGACTTTCTTGCCGTCCACATCTTTAAAACCAACGCGATCTGCCTTGCCAGTTGCAGCGTTGAACAACGCAACATTTGACACGTGAATTGGCATCAGCTTGTCAATGATGCCACCAGTTACACCAGTCATCGGGTTTGGCTTGGTCGCTTTTTTAGCAACGTTGACACCCTCTACGACGACGTGATTAGCATCAACGCGTTGCTTTACAACACCGCGCTTGCCCTTGTCTTTACCAGTCAGGACGATTACTTCGTCGCTTTTCCGAATCTTATCCATCTCGACTCCTTACAGCACTTCAGGCGCGAGTGACACAATCTTCATGAAGCGCTCAGTGCGCAGTTCACGAGTGACTGGTCCAAAAATACGCGTACCAATTGGCTCAAGCTTCGCGTTCAGCAGCACTGCTGCATTGCCATCGAACTTGACCAACGAACCATCTTGACGGCGAACGCCTTTAGCGGTCCGCACGACAACGGCGTTATAGATCTCGCCTTTCTTGACGCGACCACGTGGCGCTGCCACTTTGACGGTAACCTTGATCACATCACCAATGCTGGCATAGCGACGCTTGGAACCACCCAGAACTTTGATACACATGACTTCGCGTGCACCAGTGTTGTCGGCTACTTCGAGCCGGCTTTCCGTTTGAATCATAATATTTTCTTTCCCAACTTAACTCGCTGCCGCACGATGCGGATTTACGGTCAGTCTTGGTCCTGTCAGGGCAACTCTGCTGAGCGCACTGCTTAGGTGGACGACTTCCAAAACTTCTTGCTAGAACAAAAATTTACTGCGGGGTGGTGCTATTTTTTCAGTATCGCTCTTGTTGGAAGCCAACAGGAGCGAAGCCAAGCATTATCACATCAAAATGCTTGGCTCGCAACCATTACTTACAGGACCTGTGCCACTTGTACCACACGTGTCACGCTCCAAGCTTTAGTCTTGGAGATTGGACGTCCTTCTTGGATCTCGACAACGTCGCCTTCCTTGGCCTGGTTGGTTTCGTCATGTGCATGGTACTTGTTAGTACGCACGATGATTTTGCCATACAGAGGATGTTTGACGTGGCGTTCGATCAGGACGGTAACAGTCTTGTCCATTTTATCGGACACTACTTTACCAACCAGCGTGCGCTTGAGCGCTTGTTTCACTTGATCGTTCATTACAGGGCGCCCTTCGAATTGATCACGGTCTTGACCCGTGCTATATCGCGACGAACTTTCTTCAATTGCGACGTATTGCTCAATTGCTGAGTTGCGATTTGCATGCGGAGGCTAAACTGTGCCTTCAGCAATTCGTTCAGCTCTTTCGTCAAGGCCGCTTGATCTTTGTCGCGGAGTTCAGATGCTTTCATGTTTAACTCCAATTATTGGCCAATTTGACGCACGACGAACGTGGTCAACAATGGCAATTTAGCTGCAGCCAAACGGAATGCCTCACGCGCCAGAGTTTCATCGACGCCATCCATCTCGTACAGCATTTTACCTGGCTGAATTTCAGCCACGTAGTACTCGGGATTACCTTTACCGTTACCCATACGGACTTCGGCAGGCTTTTGCGAAATTGGCTTATCCGGGAAAATGCGGATCCAGATACGACCACCCCGTTTGATATGACGGGTCATTGCGCGACGAGCTGCTTCAATCTGACGCGCGGTGATACGACCGCGGCCAACCGCTTTCAAGCCAAATTCGCCGAACGACACGGCAGTGCCGCGCGAATGCGAAATGCCTTTGTTGCGGCCTTTTTGCTCTTTACGATATTTTCTGCGTGCTGGTTGCAGCATGATTATTCTCCTGCTTTCTCGGCCGGCACAGCAACTGCAGCAACCGCAGTTACAACACCATCAGCAGCGCCATCCGGCTTCTTGGCACGGGCCGGACGCGCAGCTGGCGCACCTGGACCTGCCGTTGTAGTTTTAGCACGTGGGCGACCGGCTGGCTTGCCATCATCGCGACGTGGACCACGGCGTTTCTTGTCATCGTCGTTAGGTACGTCGATTACCGGCGCATCGCCGTTAGCCAGACGATCACCCTTGTAAACCCAGACTTTGATGCCGATAATGCCGTATGTGGTTTCAGCTTCGCCGAAACCGTAGTCGATGTCAGCACGCAGTGTGTGAAGTGGCACGCGACCTTCGCGGTACCATTCGGTACGTGCGATTTCGATACCATTCAGACGACCGGACGACATGATCTTGATCCCTTGCGCGCCCAGACGCATTGCGTTCTGCATCGCACGTTTCATCGCGCGGCGGAACATGATGCGTTTTTCGAGCTGTTGCGCGATCGAGTCAGCGATCAGTTGTGCGTCGATTTCAGGCTTACGAATTTCTTCGATATTAACGTGAACCGGCACACCCATCAGCTTAGTCAGCGCGGACTTCAGTACTTCGATGTCCTCGCCTTTTTTACCAATAACAACACCAGGACGCGAGCTGTAAATCGTGATGCGTGCGTTCTTTGCAGGACGCTCGATAACAACGCGGCCGACCGATGCGTTCTTCAGTTTTTTCTTGAGGAAAGCGCGAACTTTCAGATCTTCGCCGAGCATTTGGGCAAAATTGCTATTGCCTGCATACCAGCGGGATCCCCAGTTACGTGTAACCGCAAGGCGAAAACCGGTTGGATGAATCTTCTGTCCCATCGTGACTCCTTAGTTTCCGACAGTCACGTAAATGTGACAGGATTGCTTCGAGATACGATCGCCACGGCCTTTTGCACGCGCTGTGAAGCGCTTCAGGACCGAACCTTTTTCCACGTAAATCGTCGTAACTTTCAGCTCGTCGATGTCAGCACCGTCATTGTGTTCTGCGTTCGCAATTGCGGACTCCAGAACACGCTTGATGATGGCTGCACCTTTCTTAGGGCTGAAAGTCAGGATGTTTAGCGCGTGATCAATTTTTTTGCCGCGAATCAGGTCGGCGACCAGACGGCCCTTTTGGGCCGACAGGCGCACGCCGCGGAGGGTAGCTTTAGTTTCCATCATCGGACCTTATTTCTTAGCCTTCTTATCAGCAGCATGACCCTTGAACGTACGGGTCAGCGCGAATTCGCCGAGCTTGTGACCAACCATGTTCTCGGACACATATACCGGGACGTGTTGTTTGCCGTTATGCACAGCAATCGTCAGACCGATAAAATCCGGCATGATGGTCGAGCGACGGGACCAAGTCTTGATTGGCTTTTTGTCTTTGACTGCTTGCGCAGTTTCAACTTTTTTCACCAGGTGGGCGTCGCAGAACGGCCCTTTTTTCAATGAACGTGTCATGTGTTACCCCTTATTTCTTGCCACGGCGCGAGACGATCATGGAAGTAGTACGCTTGTTGCTGCGTGTCTTCTTACCCTTAGTCTGTTGACCCCATGGCGAAACTGGATGACGACCAGCTGCGGTCTTACCTTCACCACCACCGTGAGGATGGTCGACCGGGTTCATGACCACACCGCGAACGGTAGGACGAACACCACGCCAACGCATCGCACCCGCTTTACCGATCTTGCGCAGGCTGTGTTCGGCATTGCCGACTTCACCTACGGTAGCGCGGCATTCGATGTGCACGCGGCGAACTTCACCGGAGCGCAAACGAATCTGAGCGTAAGTACCTTCACGAGCCATCAGCACAACGCCGGCGCCGGCGGTACGGGCCATCTGGGCACCCTTACCTGGCAGCATTTCGACGCAATGCAGAATCGTACCAACCGGAATGTTGCGGATTGGCAGGCAGTTGCCGGATTTGATCGGCGCTTCCGAGCCGCTCATTACCTGGTCGCCTACAGCCATGCCTTTAGTGGCGATGATGTAGTGACGTTCGCCGTCGGCGTAGCACAACAGAGCGATATTCGCAGTGCGGTTTGGATCGTATTCGATACGTTCCACTTTCGCAGGAATGCCATCCTTGGTGCGCTTGAAGTCGATCAGGCGGTAATGTTGCTTATGACCACCGCCGATGTGGCGAGTAGTGATATGACCGTTGTTGTTACGACCAGCTGTTTTTGACTTCTTCTCAACCAGGGCAGCAAATGGACGGCCTTTGTACAGGTCGGGATTAACGACCTTGACCATGCCACGGCGGCCCGGCGAGGTTGGTTTAACTTTAACGAGTGCCATTATTTAGCCTCCTCGGTGAAGTTGATCTCTTGACCCGGCTTCAAGCATACGAATGCGCGGCGGGTGTGGTTGCGGCGACCCATGGTCTTGCCGCTACGCTTTTGCTTACCCTGGCGATTGGCAACTTGCACCGACTCAACCTGAACTTTGAAGAGCAGCTCGACAGCAGCCTTGACTTCCAGCTTGGTAGCGTCTGGTGCGATACGGAAAACGACTTGCTCGTTCTTCTCCGCAACCATCGTTGCCTTCTCGGAAATCACCGGCGCCAGCAACACTTTCATCAAGCGTTCTTCGCTATGTTTAATTGCGTTCATGCCAGCATCTCCTCAATCTTCGCCAAAGCCAGCTTGGTGATCAGGATCTTCTTGTAGAACACAAGCGATACTGGATCAGCGTGACGTGGCTCACATGCCAGGAAACCAGGCAGGTTACGCGACGCCAACAACAGGTTTTCTTCCAGATTGTCGGTAATCACCAACACGGAATCCAGACCCATGGTCTTCAGCTTTTGTGACAGCAACTTGGTCTTTGGCGCTTCGACCGAGAAATTCTCGACGACCGACAGACGACCTTCGCGTGCCAACTGCGACAGAATCGAGCAGAGACCTGCGCGATACATCTTCTTGTTTACTTTGTGCGAGAAGTTCTCGTCCGGCGAGTTCGGGAAAATCCGACCACCGCCGCGCCACAGTGGCGAGGACGACATACCAGCACGAGCGCGGCCAGTACCCTTTTGGCGCCATGGCTTCTTAGTCGTGTGATGAACTTCTTCACGGTCTTTTTGCTTACGGTTACCGCTACGAGCGTTAGCCTGGTAAGCAACTACGACCTGGTGAATCAGAGCTTCGTTGTAGTCGCGGCCGAAAATAGTATCCGGAGCAGCAACGTTCGAAGCAGCTTGACCTTGGTCATTCAGGAGCTTGAGTTCCATGAATTAGGCTCCCTTCTTAGCTTTGATTTTGATCGCAGGGCTGACCACAACTTGGCCGTTCTTTGCACCTGGAACCGCGCCCTTGACCAGCAGCAGTTGGCGCTCAGCGTCAACACGTGCGATTTCGAGGTTTTGCGTGGTTACAGTAACGTCACCCATGTGACCGGTCATGCGCTTACCAGGGAAAACGCGACCTGGATCCTGCGCCATACCGATGGAGCCTGGAACATTATGCGAACGGGAGTTACCGTGGCTGGCACGACCGGATGCAAAGTTGTGACGCTTGATAGTACCGGCGTAACCTTTACCGATCGAGACACCTTGAACGTCAACCTTTTGACCGACTTCGAACAAGCTGGCGGCGATAACTTCGCCGGCCTTCAGTTCGGAAGCCTTGGCTGAATCAATGCGGAATTCTCTGAGGATGGTACCAGCCTCGACGCCAGCTTTGGCGTAGTGACCAGCGGCGGCTTTAGTCACGCGTGAAGCGCGACGCGAACCGAATGCAACTTGAACAGCGGTATAACCGTCTGTTTCAGGCGTTTTGATTTGGGTCACGCGGTTGTTCGACACGTCCAACACGGTTACTGGGATTGAATCCCCATCTTCCGTGAAGATGCGCATCATACCAACCTTGCGACCAACAAGGCCTAAGCTCATTGTTTTTCTCCATTCCCGCCTACGATTGGGCGGGGCTGATGTTTGTACAACTAAAATAAGCACGACTGCATAGGCGAAATCCGCCGGCAATCGCACCGAAGCCGATCAGTATAACCGCGTAAATTTTTATTTGCAAGACCATCTTTGTCGTGGTATGTCAAACATTCAGCGGTTAAGGCTGATTTACAACACCTACAAATAGTTGGGGACAGAGCTGCGCGGGGAGTGTCATTCGCCGCCCTTTGGTGGCTCTTAAACCCTACCCGGGCAGCTCTGTCCCGCAATTATGCAGCTTGTTGCGAATTTATTACTGCAGCTTGATTTCCACGTCCACGCCAGCTGGCAGGTCCAGCTTCATCAACGCATCGACAGTCTTGTCGGTTGGGTCAACGATGTCCATCAGGCGCTGATGGGTACGGATTTCAAACTGGTCGCGCGAAGTCTTGTTGACGTGCGGCGAACGCAATACGTCAAAACGCTGGATACGTGTCGGCAGTGGTACTGGGCCCTTGACAACGGCGCCGGTGCGCTTGGCTGTATCAACGATTTCCTGAGCCGACTGGTCGATCAGTTTGTAGTCGAACGCCTTCAGGCGGATGCGGATTTTTTGGTTAGGAGCTGACATGATTTTCCTTAAAAGAACGAACCGTGGATGACAGCCACCCACGGTATATGAGTACATAGACAAGCCGCCAGAGCGGCCTGCCTATTGCCTTGCAACTTTGCTATTACGCGTCAGGCAGGATCTTGGCAACAACGCCTGCACCAACAGTACGGCCACCTTCGCGGATCGCGAAACGCAGACCTTCTTCCATCGCGATCGGGTTGATCAGCATGACTGTGATCGACACGTTATCGCCTGGCATGACCATTTCTTTGTCTTTCGGCAACTCGATCGAACCAGTCACGTCCGTAGTACGGAAGTAGAACTGTGGACGATAGTTGTTGAAGAAAGGTGTATGACGGCCGCCTTCGTCTTTCGACAGAACATAGATCTCGCCAGTGAAATGCTTGTGTGGCTTGATCGAGTTCGGCTTGGCCAATACTTGGCCCCGCTCTACGTCTTCACGCTTGGTGCCGCGCAGCAGCACGCCAACGTTGTCGCCTGCTTGACCTTGGTCCAGCAGCTTGCGGAACATTTCAACACCAGTACATGTAGTGTCTTGTGTGTCACGGATACCGATGATTTGCAGGGCTTCGCCAACCTTGACGATACCGCGCTCAACACGACCGGTCACAACAGTACCGCGGCCGGAGATCGAGAACACGTCTTCCACTGGCAGCAGGAAAGCGCCGTCAACAGCACGTTCCGGTGTCGGGATGTAAGTGTCCAGCGCTTCAGCCAGAGCCATGATTGCTTGCTCACCCAATGGGCCAGTGTCGCCTTCCAGAGCCAGCTTCGCCGAACCCTTGATGATTGGCAGGTCGTCGCCTGGGAATTCGTACTTGGTCAACAGCTCGCGCACTTCCATTTCGACCAGCTCGAGCAACTCTTCGTCGTCGACCATGTCGGCTTTGTTCAGGAACACGATGATGTATGGCACGCCAACTTGACGCGACAGCAGGATGTGTTCGCGAGTCTGTGGCATTGGGCCGTCAGCTGCCG
This sequence comes from Collimonas sp. PA-H2, assembly GCF_002564105.1. Lineage (NCBI taxonomy): Bacteria > Pseudomonadati > Pseudomonadota > Betaproteobacteria > Burkholderiales > Oxalobacteraceae > Collimonas > Collimonas sp. PA-H2. Next base: position 2,824,666 of record NZ_PDBX01000001.1, on the reverse strand, counting down.
AGCAAACCAGGATCGCGCCGTCCATCTGGGCAGCACCGGTGATCATGTTTTTAACATAGTCAGCATGGCCTGGGCAGTCAACGTGAGCGTAGTGACGGTTGGCAGTTTCGTATTCAACGTGAGCAGTGTTGATCGTGATGCCGCGCGCTTTTTCTTCTGGCGCTGCGTCAATCTGATCGTACGCTTTGGCTTCGCCGCCAAACTTCTTCGACAATACTGTCGCGATCGCTGCTGTCAGCGTGGTCTTGCCGTGGTCGACGTGGCCGATAGTGCCGACGTTGACGTGCGGCTTGGTCCGCTCGAATTTACCTTTTGCCATTTTATTCTTCCTTCAAAAAGAACGATGTCGTTAAACAATGAGTGAAACATTTCAGCCCTTGCCCGCTCGTGGCGGACAAGGGCTACTTGCCTGATTACTTGGCTTTGGACGTTACGATTGCATCGATAACGTTCTTCGGCGCTTCGGAGTAGTGCTTGAATTCCATCGAGTAGGTTGCACGGCCTTGTGTAGCCGAACGCAACGAAGTCGAGTAACCGAACATTTCCGACAGAGGCACTTCGGCCTTGATGATCTTGCCGCCACCGCCGGCGATTTCATCCATGCCTTGCACCATGCCGCGACGCGACGACAGATCGCCCATCACGGTACCAGCGTAGTCTTCCGGAGTTTCGACTTCAACAGCCATCATTGGCTCCAGAATAACCGGGCTGGCTTTACGGCAGCCGTCCTTGAACGCCATCGAAGCGGCCATGCGGAACGCATTTTCGTTCGAGTCAACGTCATGGTAGGAACCGAAGAACAGGGTTACCTTGACATCAACCACTGGGTAGCCGGCCAACACGCCGGTATTCAGTGTTTCGCGCACACCCTTTTCAACTGCAGGGATGTATTCGCGTGGAACGGTACCGCCCTTGATCGCGTCAACGAATTCAAAGCCCTTGCCTGGTTCTTGCGGTTCAATCTTCAGAACCACGTGACCGTATTGACCACGACCACCGGATTGCTTGACGAACTTGCCTTCGATTTCTTCGCAAGTCTTGCGGATCGTTTCACGATACGCAACCTGTGGCTTACCAACGGTCGCTTCGACGTTGAATTCACGCTTCATACGATCTACGATAATGTCCAGATGCAACTCGCCCATACCGGCGATGATGGTCTGACCCGATTCTTCATCTGTGCGGACACGGAAAGAAGGATCTTCTGCAGCCAGGCGGTTCAGCGCCAGGCCCATTTTTTCCTGGTCAGCCTTGGTCTTAGGCTCGACAGCCTGCGAAATCACCGGCTCAGGGAATATCATGCGCTCCAGGATCACGAATGCTGCCGGATCGCACAAAGTGTCGCCGGTTGTCGTGTCTTTCAGACCAACCACAGCGGCGATGTCGCCTGCCAGCACTTCCTTGATTTCTTCGCGCTGGTTAGCATGCATCTGCACGATACGGCCGATACGCTCTTTCTTCGCCTTGACCGAGTTCAGGACTGTATCGCCCGAATTCAAAGTACCCGAGTAGCAACGCACGAAGCACAGCTGACCAACGAACGGGTCAGTTGCGATCTTGAACGCCAACGCCGAGAACTTCTCGCTGTCTTCAGCTTTACGCACGATAGGCTCGTCGTCTTCATCCAGACCTGGGACTGGAGGAATGTCGGATGGCGATGGCAGGTACTCAACCACGCCGTCCAGCATCGCTTGCACGCCCTTGTTCTTGAACGCAGTGCCGCACATCATCGGCACGATTTCGCTGGCCAGGGTGCGCTGACGGATCGCAGCCTTGATTTCGGCTTCTGTCAGGTCGCCTTCTTCCAGGTACTTGTTCATCAGCTCTTCCGATGCTTCAGCAGCGGCTTCGACCATGTTTTCGCGCCACTTGGCGGCTTCGGCAGCCAGCTCAGCAGGGATTTCACGGTAGTCGAAAGTCATGCCTTGGGTATCGTCGTGCCAGTAGATCGCCTTCATCTTGACCAGGTCGATCACGCCTTCGAACTTGTCTTCAGCGCCGATAGGTACTTGCATAGGAACCGGGTTAGCCTTCAGGCGAGCGCGCATCTGCTCGAAAACCTTGAAGAAGTTCGCGCCGGTACGGTCCATCTTGTTGACGAACGCCAGACGTGGAACCTTGTACTTGTTAGCTTGACGCCACACTGTTTCCGACTGTGGCTGCACGCCGCCGACTGCACAGTAAACCATGCAGGCGCCGTCCAGAACACGCATCGAGCGCTCAACTTCAATCGTGAAGTCAACGTGGCCCGGTGTGTCGATGATGTTGATGTGGTGAGGCTGGAAGTTACCCGCCATGCCCTTCCAGAAACAGGTGGTCGCAGCGGAAGTGATCGTGATGCCACGCTCTTGTTCCTGCTCCATCCAGTCCATGGTGGCCGCGCCATCATGCACTTCACCGATTTTGTGATTCACACCGGTATAAAACAGAACGCGTTCTGTAGTCGTGGTTTTACCTGCATCGATGTGAGCGGAGATACCGATATTGCGATAGCGCTCAATGGGGGTCTTGCGAGCCATGATTTAATCCTAAGTCTTTTAATGCACGAAACCGAGCGCCATTTTTGATAAAAATATGCGCTCGGCTCGAACAAATTTCAGATGCGGACAGCGGCTCGAATCAGGGAGCCGGCTGCCCAGTCTATTAGAAGCGGAAGTGCGAGAACGCCTTGTTCGCTTCTGCCATACGGTGAACTTCGTCACGCTTTTTCATTGCGCCGCCGCGGCCTTCTGCGGCTTCCAGCAATTCGCCGCCCAGGCGTTGCGGCATCGATTTTTCGCTGCGCTTGTTAGCTGCTTCACGCAACCAACGCATCGACAAAGCCATACGACGGACAGGACGAACTTCAACTGGCACCTGGTAATTTGCACCACCAACGCGACGCGACTTAACTTCAACCAATGGTTTGGCGTTGCTGATAGCAAGGGCAAACACTTCCAGCGGATCTTTGCCGGATTTGGCTTGAATGTGCTCGAAGGCACCGTAAATGATGTTTTCTGCGACCGATTTCTTACCGGACAACATCAAGACGTTGACGAACTTCGCAACATCAACATTACCGAATTTCGGATCCGGCAGAATCTCCCGCTTGGGAACTTCACGACGACGTGGCATTTCGATTCCTTTCAATCTTCAGTTGAGCGACAGATCTTTTGTATCTGCACACTCGCGGACAGCCATCATAGCCACCCACTTACTCGGCCCATTGGGGACCGACACTTATTCGTTCGGCTTGCGCCTGGCGAAAACTATTATTTCTTTGCAGCCTTAGCACGCTTTGCACCGTACTTCGAACGTGCTTGCTTACGATCCTTGACGCCCTGGGTATCCAGTGCACCGCGAACCATGTGGTAACGCACACCCGGCAAGTCTTTTACACGGCCGCCGCGCAACAGCACGACACTATGTTCTTGCAGGTTATGGCCTTCACCGCCGATGTACGAAATGACTTCGAAACCGTTGGTCAGGCGAACTTTGGCAACTTTACGCAAAGCCGAGTTAGGCTTCTTTGGAGTTGTCGTATAAACGCGGGTGCAAACGCCGCGTTTTTGCGGGCTGTTTTCCAGCGCTGGTGATTTGCTCTTTACGACCGCAGAAACGCGCGGCTGGCGAATCAATTGATTGATGGTTGGCATCGTTATATATCCAACAAAATTACGACGTTAATAACAACAATCCCGAAATCGGTTGTCCGGGATTGGACAGATACTTGCACAAGGAATCATGCGAATCGCACAACACCTGCGCACAATTCGATTCAGCAGTAGAGGAGGAACGCGCTATAAGAAAGCGGAAGCAGACCAAAGAACGTTCGGCCCATAGAGCCTACAATCGAGAACCCGCGAGTATATCCCTATGATGCCTGGCAGTCAACCGCTGTCTGTGATGACCACCCCGTAAACGCAACAGTCCGGCAAGCGGGATTGTTGCCATATCGGCCATTCCGCCAACGCGACGCCTGCCTATATCTCATATGGCGCGATTCCCGGCGCCAGCTTTACGGGATAATGGGATTCAACTATCCTCCCCCACCATGATGCCTGCCTTGTTTCGCCGCAAAAACCTGTTCGTGCTGGTTACCTACCTGGCCTTGTCCCTAGTTCCCTTCGTACCCTTGCTGTTCGGGCAGGCGGTAGATCATCCAGCCCGCATCATTGCCACCGAAATGGCGCTGTGGCTGGTGATCTGGTCGATTTTCAAGCGCCCCGCCTGGTTTCACTGGCTGTTGATCCCCGCCTTTCTTGCGCTGCCGACCGAGCTCTACCTACGCAAATTCTACGGCCAGGGCATCTCTACCCATCATCTCGGCATCATTGCCGAAACCAGTCCAGGCGAAGCGCTGGAGTTCCTGGGCGACAAGATCTGGTGGCTGGCGCTGATTCTTGCGCTGGTCGTGCTGTGGTGGGCGCTCAGCTGGCTGGCGGCCGCCCGCACCCGCGACCTGGATCTGGAAGGACCCTCGCGCTGGTTCGGTTGGTTAGTACTTGCTGTCGGCCTATGCGTCTGGTTATATGGACAGGAGATCGGGGTTCAGCCAGCGCCCGGCAGTGCCACAGGTAGCAGCCTGGCGGCCAGCCCGGGCCTGCACTTCGGCAAGCTGCCGACCTGGGCGGCGACGCCGCTGGAAGCGGAACCGGTCAGCCGCACCTGGCCCTTCGGTCTGGCAGTGCGCGGCTACGATTTCTGGAAAGAACGGGAATACCTGGACGACCTCGAACACAAGAACAGCCAGTTCCATTTCGGCGCGCATCAGGCCAGCCATCAGGACACGCCGCAAATCGTGGTCATGGTGATCGGCGAATCGTCGCGCTACGACCGCTGGAGCCTGAACGGCTATCAGCGCGACACCAATCCCCTGCTCGGCAAGGAAAGCAACCTGGTCAGTTTCTCGGATGTGATTACCTCGGTCTCGGCTACCCGGCTGTCGGTGCCGGTTATGGTCTCGCGCAAGCCGGCCACCGAGAGCCTGAAGGCCGGCTTTGCCGAAAAATCGTTCATCACCGGCTATAAGGAAGCCGGCTTCAAGACCTACTGGATCTCGAACCAGATGTCCTACGGCAAGTTCGATACCCCGGTCTCGGTCTTCGCCAACGAGGCGGATGTGGTGCAATTCCTGAATCTAGGCGGCTTTACCGATGCCTCGAATCTGGATGCGATCCTGTTGCCGCAACTGCAAAAAGCCATGGCCGATCCGGCGCCGAAAAAGCTGATCGTGCTGCACACGCTCGGCAACCACTGGAATTACAGCCATCGCTATCCCCAGGAATTCGACAAATGGCAGCCCTCCCTGTTCGGCGTCGAGCATCCGGCCTATACCAACCTGGCGAACAAGCCGGCGCTAAGCAATAGCTACGACAACTCGATCCGCTATGTCGACTGGTTCCTGGCCCAGGTCATCGGCCAGCTGCGGGATTCCAGGCAATTGAGCGCGATGATGTATTTTTCAGACCACGGCCAGACCTTGTACGACGGCAGCTGCAAGATTGCCTTCCACGGCCACAACACCCAGTTCGAATTCCATATCCCGGCGCTGATGTGGTATTCCGACATCTATAAGCAATCCTATCCCGACAAGGTCGATCAGCTGCAGCGCCACAAGCGTGCGCGCATGACGACTGAAAACGTCTTCCATTCGCTGCTCGACCTGGCCGACATCCGCTATCCGGACGAGCATCTGGATTGGAGCTTCCTGAGCAGCAAGCTGCGCCCACACAAGCGCTACGTCGACAGCTACGGCTGGACCGATTACGACAATTCCACTTTCAAGGGCGATTGCCGGGAAGTGATCGACAACGGCAAGCCCATGCGCCAGCAAAAGGATTGATGGCGTCGCCGGCCAGCGTTACGGCGGACTGATCTTGCAGACATAAAAAAACGGCAGTGGATTTTCATCCACTGCCGTTTTGTCTTGCAGCTACGCTGCAGCGTATTACGCTTCGCCGCTCTCTTGCGCACCCAGCTCTTCAGCTGCGCGTGCTTCCGCAGCCGCCAGGCGTGCTGCCTGCTCGGATTGCAACAGCGCTGTGCGCTCTTCCGCTTCCCAGCTGTCTTTTTCCTTGCGTGCACGGTGGAACGCGAGACCGGTGCCGGCTGGAATCAGACGGCCGACGATGACGTTTTCCTTCAAACCGCGCAGCGTGTCTTTCTTGCCCATGATCGCGGCTTCGGTCAACACGCGGGTGGTTTCCTGGAACGATGCGGCCGAGATGAACGAATCGGTCGACAGCGATGCCTTGGTAATACCCAGCAATACGTTTTCGTAAGTTGCAGGAATCTTGCCCGCTGCAATCACGCGATCGTTTTCGTCTAGCAGTTCCGAACGCTCGACCTGCTCGCCAGTGATGTAAGACGCATCGCCGGCATCAACGATCTGAACGCGACGCAACATCTGGCGCACGATCACTTCGATGTGCTTGTCGTTGATCTTCACGCCTTGCAAGCGGTACACGTCCTGAACTTCGTCAACGATGTAGCGCGCCAGTGCTTCGATACCCAACAGCCGCAGGATGTCTTGCGGATCGGCTGGGCCGTCGACAATCATTTCACCCTTGTTCACGACTTGGCCGTCATGCACCAGCACTTGCTTGTCCTTGGTAATCAGGAACTCGTGCTTGTTGCCGTCCATGTCTGTGATTTCCAGACGCTGCTTACCCTTGGTTTCCTTACCGAAGGCCACAGTACCTGTGACTTCAGCCAGCATACCTGCATCCTTAGGCGAACGTGCTTCGAACAGCTCGGCAACGCGTGGCAGACCACCGGTAATATCGCGAGTCTTTTGCGATTCAGTCGGGATACGCGCCAGCACTTCACCAACGTGCACTTGCTGACCGTCTTTCACGGTAATCAGCGCGCCAACCTGGAAGCCGATCGTCACAGCGTGTTCAGTACCGGCGATCTTGACTTCTTCGCCTTGTTCGTTCAACAGCTTGACCTGTGGACGAACAGTCTTGGTGACCGAACCACGACGCTTCGCATCGATAACCACCAGAGTCGAGAGACCGGTAACTTCATCGATCTGACGGGCCACGGTCGAACCTTCTTCGACGTTCTCGAAGCGGACAGTACCGGTGTACTCGGTAATGATCGGACGGGTCAGCGGATCCCATGTCGCCAGTGCCGTACCGGCCTTGATGGTCAAGCCATCCTTGACGATCAGGGTAGCACCGTAAGGTACTTTATGACGCTCACGCTCACGGCCGTGGTCGTCAGTGATCAGGACTTCGCCGGAACGGGAAATCACGATCAGCTCGCCCTTGCCGTTAGTCACGTAACGCATGGTCGCCGTGAAGCGGACCGTACCGTTGGACTTGGCTTCGACACTGGACGCCACTGCCGAACGCGATGCCGCACCACCGATGTGGAAGGTACGCATGGTCAGCTGGGTACCAGGTTCACCGATCGACTGCGCAGCAACCACACCGACTGCTTCACCGTTGTTGACCAGCGAGCCGCGGCCCAGGTCGCGACCGTAACATTGCGCGCACAGGCCGTAGCGTGTGTCGCAAGTCAGCGGCGTGCGGACCTTGACTTCATCGATGCCGAGGCGTTCGATTTCTTCAACTGCATCTTCGTCCAGCAAAGTACCGGATTCGTACAAGGTGCCCTGGGTTTCCGGATTGACGATATCGTTGGCAGCAACACGGCCGAGGATACGGTCGCGCAGCGCTTCGATCACTTCACCGCCTTCAACCATCGCCTTCATCGAGGCGCCGTTGGAAGTGCCGCAATCATCTTCGATCACGACCAGATCCTGGGTCACGTCAACCAGACGACGTGTCAGGTAACCCGAGTTCGCTGTCTTCAGCGCGGTATCGGCCAGACCTTTACGTGCACCGTGGGTCGAAATAAAGTACTGCAAAACGTTCAGACCTTCGCGGAAGTTCGCGGTGATCGGCGTTTCGATAATCGAACCATCCGGTTTCGCCATCAGGCCACGCATACCGGCCAGCTGACGAATCTGTGCCGCGGAACCGCGCGCACCGGAGTCGGCCATCATGTAAATCGCGTTGAACGATTCCTGAGTGCCCTTGGTGCCGTCGCGGCGGACCACGTCTTCTACCTTCAGTTGCTCCATCATGGCCTTGCCGACGTCGTCGCCGGCCTTGCCCCAGATGTCCACAACCTTGTTGTAGCGTTCGCCGGCAGTCACCAGACCGGACGAGTACTGCTGTTCGATCTGCTTCACTTCTTGTTCCGCGGTCGCGATGATGGTCGCCTTTTGTGGCGGCACCAGCATGTCGTCCACGCAGATCGAGATGCCGGCACGGGTCGCCAGGCGGAAACCGGACTGCATCAGCTGGTCAGCAAACACCACCGTCGCGCGCAGGCCGCACTTACGGAACGAAGTGTTGATCAGCTTCGAGATTTCCTTCTTCTTCAACGCGCGGTTCAGCACGGTGAATGGCAGGCCCTTAGGCAGGATTTCCGACAGGATCGCACGGCCGACAGTCGTTTCGTAACGCTTGATGGTCTTGACGAATTCGCCTGTAACCGCATCCTTCGGATACTCGGTGATACGCACGGTAACGCGGGTCGTCAGCTCGACTTCCTTGTTGTCGTAGGCACGGATGGCTTCCGACACGTCAGGGAACATCATGCCTTCGCCCTTGCCGTTGATTTGCTCACGGGTGGCGTAGTACAGACCCAGCACGATATCCTGCGACGGCACGATCGACGGTTCGCCGTTCGATGGGAACAGGATGTTGTTGGAAGCCAGCATCAAAGTGCGCGCTTCCATCTGTGCTTCGATCGACAGTGGTACGTGTACCGCCATTTGGTCGCCGTCAAAGTCGGCGTTGAATGCGGCGCAGACCAGCGGGTGCAATTGGATTGCCTTGCCTTCGATCAGGACCGGCTCGAACGCCTGGATACCCAGACGGTGCAATGTAGGCGCGCGGTTCAACATGACCGGATGTTCGCGGATCACGTCTTCCAGGATGTCCCACACCACGGAAGTCTGGTTTTCAACTTCCTTCTTGGCCGCCTTGATGGTGCTGGCGATGCCCATCACTTCCAGCTTGTGGAAAATGAATGGCTTGAACAGTTCCAGTGCCATCAGTTTCGGCAAGCCGCACTGATGCAGTTTCAGCTGTGGACCCACCACGATCACCGAACGGCCGGAATAGTCGACGCGCTTACCCAGCAAGTTCTGACGGAAACGACCGCCCTTACCCTTGATCATTTCTGCCAGGGATTTCAGCGGACGCTTGTTGGCGCCAGTCATTGCCTTACCGCGACGGCCATTGTCCAGCAGCGAGTCAACCGCTTCCTGCAACATCCGCTTTTCGTTGCGGGTGATGATTTCCGGAGCGCGCAATTCCATCAGGCGCTTCAGACGGTTGTTACGGTTGATGACGCGGCGATACAGGTCGTTCAGGTCGGAGGTAGCGAAACGGCCACCATCCAGCGGCACCAGCGGACGCAACTCAGGCGGCAGCACCGGCAACACTTCCATGATCATCCAGTCAGGCTTGATGCCCGAACGCTGGAACGCTTCCAGCACTTTCAAGCGCTTGGCGTATTTCTTGATCTTGGCTTCGGACTTCGACTCTTTCAATTCCTGACGCAGAGTTTCCGCATCGCGGTCGATATCGATCGCGCGCAGCAGCTCACGGATGCCTTCGGCGCCCATGAATGCGGTGAAATCGTCGCCGTATTCTTCGTACTTGGCGGCGTAGTCGTCTTCCGACATGATCTGGCAACGCTTCAGCGGCGTCATGCCTGGATCGGTGATGACGTAGGCTTCAAAATACAATACGCGTTCGATATCCCGCAGGGTCATGTCGAGGACCATGCCCAGACGCGACGGCAGCGATTTCAGGAACCAGATGTGCGCAGTCGGCGATGCCAGTTCAATGTGGCCCATGCGCTCACGGCGCACCTTGGCCAGCGTGACTTCAACGCCGCACTTTTCGCAGATCACACCGCGATGCTTCAGACGCTTGTACTTGCCGCACAGGCATTCGTAGTCTTTGATCGGGCCAAAAATCTTGGCGCAGAACAGACCGTCGCGCTCTGGCTTGAAGGTACGGTAGTTGATGGTTTCAGGCTTTTTTACTTCGCCATAAGACCATGAACGGATTTTTTCGGGCGACGCTAGACCAATCTTGATCGAGTCGAACTGTTCATTTTGCTGAACTTGCTTGAATAAATCGAGCAGTGCTTTCATGTATCACTCCAGTTGGCGTGAAGAAACTAAGATTCTTTACTATTGCTGCGTAGGGCGGGCAACGCTGCCCACCCTACTGCTCTGTACTGCACCAGTACGACGGATTACTCGCGGTCGAGATCCATATCGATACCCAGCGAGCGGATTTCTTTCAACAGAACGTTGAAGGATTCCGGCATGCCTGCATCGATCACATGGTCACCCTTGACCAGGTTTTCATACACCTTGGTACGACCGTTCACGTCATCCGACTTCACTGTCAGCATTTCCTGCAGCACGTACGACGCACCGTAAGCTTCCAATGCCCAAACTTCCATCTCACCGAAACGCTGGCCGCCGAACTGTGCTTTACCGCCCAGTGGCTGCTGTGTAACCAGCGAGTAAGGACCGGTAGAACGTGCATGCATCTTGTCGTCGACCAGATGATGCAGTTTCAGGTAATGCATGTAGCCGACAGTGACGTTGCGCTCGAAAGCTTCACCGGTACGGCCGTCATACATCGTTACCTGGTTCTTCGAAGGCGTCATGCCCAGCTGCTTGGCGATGGCGTCCGGATAAGCCAGATCCAGCATGCGGCGGATTTCATCTTCGTGCGCACCGTCAAACACCGGCGTTGCGAACGGCACACCCAGCTTCAGATTGTCCGCCAGATGCAGGATTTCCTCGTCGCTCAGGCTGTCCAGATCTTCTGTCTTGCCCGATTCGTTGTAGATCGTGTTGAGGAACTTGCGCAGTTCAGCAATCTTGGTTTGCGCCTTCAGCATTTCGCCGATACGCAGACCCAGACCCTTGGCAGCCCAGCCCAGATGCACTTCCAGAACCTGACCGATGTTCATACGCGATGGCACGCCCAGCGGGTTCAGCACGATGTCTGCTGGTGTACCGTCGGCCATGTGCGGCATGTCTTCGATCGGCAGGATGCGCGAAACCACACCCTTGTTACCGTGACGGCCGGCCATCTTGTCGCCTGGTTGCAGACGGCGTTTAACAGCCAGGTAAACCTTGACCATCTTTTGTACGCCAGGCTGCAGCTCATCGCCCTGGGTCAGCTTCTTGCGCTTTTCCTCAAACGCCAGGTCGAACTGATGACGCTTCTCGGCGATCGATTCCTTGATCGCTTCCAGCGCTACCGCTGCATCGTCATCCGCCGGGCGGATATCGAACCAGTGGTATTTGTCCAGGTCTGCCAGGTATTCCTTGGTCAGCTTGGCGCCCTTGGCCAGTTTCTTCGGACCGCCGTTGACAACCTTGCCGATCAACATGCGTTCCAGACGTTCGAAAGCATCGCCTTCAACAATCCGCAACTGGTCGTTCAGGTCCAGGCGATAGCGTTGCAGTTCGTCGTCGATAATCTGTTGTGCACGTTTGTCGCGCTGGATGCCTTCGCGAGTGAACACTTGTACATCGATCACTGTACCGACCATGCCAGAAGGCACGCGCAGCGACGTATCTTTAACGTCAGAAGCCTTTTCACCGAAGATCGCGCGCAGCAGCTTTTCTTCTGGCGTCAGCTGGGTTTCACCCTTAGGTGTCACCTTACCGACCAGCGTATCGCCGGCTTCGACTTCAGCACCGATGTAGACGATGCCGGACTCATCCAGACGCGCCAGCTGGTTTTCGGCCAGGTTGGAGATGTCGCGGGTGATTTCTTCAGCGCCCAGCTTGGTGTCGCGTGCAACTACCGACAACTCTTCGATATGGATCGAAGTGTAGCGGTCGTCAGCCACGACTTTTTCGGAGATCAAAATCGAATCTTCGAAGTTGTAGCCGTTCCATGGCATAAACGCCACCAGCATGTTCTGGCCCAGAGCCAGCTCGCCCAGATCGGTCGATGCGCCGTCGGCGATCACGTCGTGCTTGGCGACGCGGTCGCCAACTTGCACGATTGGCCGTTGGTTGATGTTGGTGTTCTGGTTCGAACGTGTGTACTTGATCAGGTTGTAGATGTCGACACCGACTTCGCCGGCAGTCGCTTCTTCGTCATTCACACGAATAACGACACGACCCGCATCGACGTAATCAACGATACCGCCACGCAGTGCCTGCACGGTTGTACCGGAGTCAACTGCCACGGTGCGTTCGATACCGGTACCGACCAATGCCTTCTCTGGACGCAGGCAAGGAACTGCCTGGCGCTGCATGTTGGCACCCATCAATGCGCGGTTCGCATCATCGTGTTCGAGGAACGGGATCAGCGATGCTGCAACCGAAACCACCTGGCCTGGCGCCACGTCCATGTACTGGACGCGTTCTGGCGATACCAAGATGGTTTCGCCGGCTTCACGTGCGGAAACCAGTTCATCCGACAGCTTCAGGGACTTGTCGATGGTCGCATTCGCCTGGGCGATGATGTAGCGGCCTTCTTCAATTGCCGACAGATAGTCGATCTGCTCGGTAACCTTGCTGTCTTCAACCTTGCGGTACGGAGTCTCGAGGAAACCGTATTCGTTCAGGCGAGCATACAAAGCCAGCGAATTGATCAGACCAATGTTCGGGCCTTCCGGTGTTTCGATCGGGCAGACACGGCCATAGTGGGTTGGATGCACGTCGCGCACTTCAAAGCCAGCGCGCTCACGGGTCAAACCGCCCGGTCCAAGTGCCGATACACGGCGCTTGTGGGTGATTTCCGACAACGGGTTAGTCTGGTCCATAAACTGCGACAACTGCGACGAACCGAAGAATTCACGGATAGCGGCCGAAATCGGCTTGGAATTGATCAGGTCATGCGGCATCAGGTTGTCCGCTTCGGCTTGGCCGAGGCGTTCCTTGACAGCACGTTCAACACGCACCAGGCCAGCGCGGAACTGGTTCTCAGCCAGTTCGCCGACGCAACGCACACGACGGTTACCCAAGTGATCGATATCGTCCACTTCGCCGCGGCCGTTACGCAATTCAACCAGGATCTTGATCACCGCCAGCACGTCGTCGTTCGACAGCGTCATGGCGCCAGTCAGTTCATCGCGGCCGATGCGGCGGTTGAACTTCATGCGGCCGACAGCCGACAGATCGTAACGATCAGCGTTGTAGAACAGACCGTTGAACAGCGCTTCAACCGAATCTTCGGTTGGCGGTTCGCCTGGACGCATCATGCGATAGATCGCGACGCGGGCAGCCATCTGGTCGTTGGTGTCGTCGCTGCGCAGAGTCTGCGAGATGTAGCTACCTTGGTCCAGGTCGTTGGTGTACAGAGTCTGGATGTCGCTGATGTCAGCTTCACGCAGCTTGGCCAGCAATTCTTCGGTCAGCTCGTCGTTGGCGTTGGCCACTACTTCGCCAGTGTCGCCGTCAACGATGTTACGCGCCAGGACGCGGCCCAGCAGGTAGTCTTCCGGCACCGAGATATGCTTGATGCCAGCGGCTTCGACGTCACGCACGTGCTTGGAATTGATACGCTTGTCTTTCGCGACCAGGACCTTGCCAGCTTTGTCGGTGATGTCGAAACGCGCAACTTCGCCACGCAGGCGTTCTGCTACGAATTCCATCTCCGCGCCTTCGTTACGCAACGCGAAGTTGTCGAATACGAAGAAGTTGGCCAGGATCTGCTCGACCGACATGCCGATCGCTTTCAGCAGGATCGTGACAGGCATCTTGCGGCGGCGGTCGACGCGGAAGAACAGGATGTCTTTCGGGTCGAACTCGAAGTCCAGCCATGAACCGCGGTAAGGAATGATACGGGCCGAGAACAGCAGTTTGCCGGACGAGTGCGTCTTGCCGCGGTCATGTTCAAAGAACACGCCTGGCGAACGATGCAGCTGCGACACGATAACGCGCTCGGTGCCGTTGATGACGAACGAACCGGTAGTCGTCATGAGCGGCAATTCGCCCATGTAGACTTCCTGTTCTTTCATTTCCTTGACGACCGGCTTGGTCGGTGATTCCTTGTCCAGGATCACCAGACGCACCTTGGCGCGCAATGGCGACGCGAAGGTCAGGCCACGCTGTTGGCATTCCTTGACGTCGAACGGCGGATCGCCGAGCACGTACGACAGAAATTCGAGACGCGCAAAACCATTGTGCGAAACGATAGGGAAAATTGAGGTGAAAGCCGACTGCAGGCCCTCATTCTTACGTTGAGACGGTACTTTGTCTTGTTGCAGAAAGCCAAGATACGACTCGAGCTGGGTCGCCAGCAGGAACGGAACGTGGTGAACGTTAGCGCGTTTCGCAAAAGATTTACGAATACGCTTCTTCTCAGTAAATGAGTAGTGCATTGAACACTCCGTGAGTGACAGGAAGGATAGAGAATTCAGGATTCGCTGGATATTTTGGTGAAACTAGACAAAACTAATGTACTAGCTACACTGTCTTAACCAACAATTCCTCAAGTCTCAGCCCTTCGAGCTTGATGGCAACGGACGCTTAATAAAACAACAAGCGCTAAACAAAATCAAAAACGACAAAGGAGCCAAAGCCGAACCCTCCTTTTCGAGAGTTCTGCACTTTGACTCCAGCGCAATAAATGCGCTCTAAAAAGCTGAAATTACTTAACTTCAGCTTCTGCGCCGGCTTCAACCAATTTCTTGGCTGCTGCTTCAGCGTCGGCTTTCGAAACGCCTTCTTTAACTGGCTTCGGTGCACCGTCAACCAGGTCTTTAGCTTCTTTCAAGCCCAGACCGGTGATTTCGCGAACTGCCTTAATTACGCCAACCTTGTTCGCGCCGAAAGACTTCAGAATAACGGTGAACTCAGTTTGCTCTTCAACTGCAGCAGCTGCGCCGCCGCCTGCGCCGCCAGCAACTGCAACAGCAGCTGCGGAAACGCCAAACTTCTCTTCAAATGCCTTTACCAGGTCATTCAATTCCAAAACGGTCAGGGCGCCAACTGCGTCCAGGATTGCGTCTTTGTCAAGTGCCATGTGAAACTCCTAATTTTTTACAGTAATAACATCTGATTGGTTTTAACGCTAAGAAAGCGCCGTGAAACTGCAATTAAGCAGCTTCGGCTTCTTTCTTTGCTGCCAGAGCAGCCAAACCACGCACAAATCCAGAAATCGGTGCCTGCATCATGCCCACAACTTGGGCCAGCAGAACTTCGCGACTTGGAATGTTTGCCAACGCTTGTACACCCGCCTTATCCAGCGACTTACCAGCGAAATTACCTGCCTTGACGACCAGTTTGTCGTTGGTTTTTGCAAAGTCGTTGATGACTTTTGCAGCAGCAACGGCATCCTCGGAGATCGAATAGATCAACGGGCCGGTCATTTGCGAAGCGAGGTCGGCAAACGCGGTACCTTCAACGGCGCGACGTGCCAGTGTATTTTTCAATACACGCAAGTACACACCCTGGGTACGCGCATTAGCGCGCAGTTGGGTCAAGTGACCAACCTGGATGCCACGATATTCGGCCACGACGATAGTCTGTGCATTTGCAACTTTTGCAGAGACTTCGGCGACTACGGCCTTTTTGTCATTCAGATTGAGACTCAAGATCAACCTCCAAAAATGATGCTCGGACATTACACAACCGCAAATGGCTGCTTACCTCACATCGGTTCGAACACGGCGTCCGAAGTTAGGAGTTCAGAACTTGCGCATGATCACTCGGAGTGAATCAGGACGCAGCGATGAGACTACAAAACTTGTTCGGGTACACCATCTGCGTTGGGTTGCTTGCGCGATTTAACTTTGTGCCGCAGCTTATAAACTCCTGCGACACGCCGCCCAACGGTCTTTGATTGCCTGGATCTGCATCGTTACCGCCAATACAGGTCCAGCCCAAAGATTCGCCTGCAGACTTTCGCCTGCAGGACTTAACTCTTAATCAGTTGAGGACAGAGTACCGCTACGCTTAACTCTGTCCCGCAATACTTTATTAAGCAGCCAGAGTCGATTGATCGACACGGACGCCAGCGCCCATGGTCGAAGACATCGAGATCTTGCGCAGGTATACACCCTTGCTGGTGGCTGGCTTTGCTTTGCTCAATGCGTCGATCAGTGCCAACAAGTTGGACTTCAGTTCTGCATCGCTAAACGATTTACGGCCGATGGTTGCGTGAACGATACCGGCTTTGTCGGTACGGTATTGCACTTGACCGGCTTTTGCGTTCTTGACGGCAGTAGCGACGTCAGGAGTAACAGTACCAACCTTCGGATTAGGCATCAAACCGCGTGGGCCCAGGATCTGGCCCAGGGTACCAACGATACGCATGGTATCTGGCGATGCGATCACGATATCGAAAGGCATGTTGCCGGCTTTGATCTGCTCAGCCAGGTCTTCCATGCCAACGATGTCGGCGCCGGCAGCTTTAGCTTGTTCGGCTTTTTCGCCGGAAGCAAATACTGCAACGCGAACGGTCTTGCCGGTGCCAGCTGGCAGCACGACAGAACCGCGAACCACTTGGTCCGATTTCTTTGCATCAACGCCCAGCTGGACGGACACATCGATCGATTCGTTGAATTTTGCAGTTGCGCATTCCTTGATCAACGCCACAGCGTTGTCGAATGGATATGCCTTGGTGCGATCAACTTTAGCTTTGATCGCTTTTGCGCGTTTAGTTAACTTAGCCATTACAGACCCTCCACCGTGATGCCCATCGAACGAGCAGAACCAGCGATAGTACGAACGCCGGCTTCCAGATCAGCACCAGTCAAATCGGGCTTCTTCAAGGTAGCGATTTCTTCTGCTTGCTTACGGGTGATCGAACCAACCTTAGTGGTATGCGGCGTAGCCGAACCCTTGGTGATGCCAGCAGCCTTCTTGATCAGGATCGTTGCTGGAGGAGTCTTCATCACGAATGTGAAGGACTTGTCAGCGAACGCGGTGATCACGACTGGAATTGGCAGGCCCGGCTCAACACCTTGGGTCTGGGCATTGAATGCCTTACAGAATTCCATGATGTTCAGACCGCGCTGACCCAGTGCTGGACCAATCGGTGGGGATGGGTTTGCTTTACCAGCTGGAACTTGCAGCTTGATAAAACCAATGATTTTCTTTGCCATGATGGCTCCTACGTTAAGTGAGTATTAGCGCCTTTTTGATACTCCCCGATGAATGGGAAGATTTAATAGGGCTCCTCTTACTGCATCGGATTCCTCGGGCTTTCGCCCGTGACGCTCCGAACGGCGTTGATTCTTGAATTTACTTAGACTTTTTCGACCTTGTCGAATTCCAGTTCAACCGGCGTAGCGCGGCCGAAGATGGTGACGGTCACGCGTACGCGCGATTTCTCGTAATTCACTTCTTCGACGTTGCCGTTGAAGTCGGTGAAAGCACCTTCCTTGATACGCACCAGCTCGCCGACTTCATACAGAACCTTAGGCCGTGGCTTCTCGATGCCGTCTTGCATCTGCTGCATGATCTTGTCGACTTCATGCTGCGGAATCGGGGTAGGCTTGTTTGACTTGCCGCCGATGAAACCGGTCACCTTGTTGGTGTTCTTTACCAGATGCCAGGTTTCGTCCGTCATTTCCATCTCGACCAGGACATAGCCCGGGAAGAAACGACGTTCGGTAACGGCTTTCTGGCCATTCTTGACTTCGATTACTTCTTCAGTCGGCACCAGGATCTGGCCGAACTGTTCTTGCATTCCAGCGCGGTCAATGCGCTCGGTAAGCGCGCGTTGCACGCTCTTTTCCATACCGGAATAAGCATGCACCACATACCAGCGCTTTTTGCCCGCTGGCGCCGAAGGCGTTACAGCAGGCGGCGTTGCTTGCGCATCGTTTTGTGTGCTATCGCTCATTATTGTTTCCAACCCAATATCACGTCGTACAACAAGACCTCGAGGATCTTATCGATGCCCCACAGGAAAATCGCCATCACCAGCACAAATGCGAAAACGATGGCAGTGATCTGCATCGCTTCCTTGCGGGTCGGCCAGACCACCTTTTTTGTCTCACGCACGGCTTCTTTGGCGAAACCAAGGAACTCACGGCCTTGGGTCGAAGTCCATGCCAGCGCAACTGCCGCCACCAAACCGGCAACCAGTGCACCAGCGCGCACCAGACCAGACTGGCCCGACAAAAAATAAAAGCCGACAACGCCGGCGACGACAGCCAAAACTGCCAGTATTACTTTGAGCTTGCTGCCGGATTCGCCGACAGTTTGCACAGGGTGGTTAGACATACGCGGTTTACTTTCAGTACCCTACACCTGAATCGGTGGCAGGGGCGGAGGGCATCGAACCCCCAACCTCCGGTTTTGGAGACCGGCGCTCTGCCAATTGAGCTACACCCCTACGCTTAAAACTCTTTCCTGATCGGCCGCTTGGCAACTTCTTGCTTACCGATCAGACATCAACGCCGCGAGACGGGTTTTCCCGGGTCGCGGCGATTACTGCTATTTCAATTACGCGTCAGGCAGGATCTTGGCAACAACGCCTGCACCAACAGTACGGCCACCTTCGCGGATCGCGAAACGCAGACCTTCTTCCATCGCGATCGGGTTGATCAGCATGACTGTGATCGACACGTTATCGCCTGGCATGACCATTTCTTTGTCTTTCGGCAACTCGATCGAACCAGTCACGTCCGTAGTACGGAAGTAGAACTGTGGACGATAGTTGTTGAAGAAAGGTGTATGACGGCCGCCTTCGTCTTTCGACAGAACATAGATCTCGCCAGTGAAATGCTTGTGTGGCTTGATCGAGTTCGGCTTGGCCAATACTTGGCCCCGCTCTACGTCTTCACGCTTGGTGCCGCGCAGCAGCACGCCAACGTTGTCGCCTGCTTGACCTTGGTCCAGCAGCTTACGGAACATTTCAACACCAGTACATGTAGTGTCTTGTGTGTCACGGATACCGATGATTTGCAGGGCTTCGCCAACCTTGACGATACCGCGCTCAACACGACCGGTCACAACAGTACCGCGGCCGGAGATCGAGAACACGTCTTCCACTGGCAGCAGGAAAGCGCCATCAACAGCACGTTCCGGTGTCGGGATGTAAGTGTCCAGTGCTTCAGCCAGAGCGACGATCGATTGCTCGCCCAATGGGCCAGTGTCGCCTTCCAGAGCCAGCTTCGCCGAACCCTTGATGATTGGCAGGTCGTCGCCTGGGAATTCGTACTTGCTCAACAGCTCGCGCACTTCCATTTCGACCAGCTCGAGCAACTCTTCGTCGTCGACCATGTCGCACTTGTTCAGGTACACGATGATGTATGGCACGCCAACTTGACGCGCCAACAGGATGTGTTCGCGCGTCTGCGGCATTGGGCCGTCAGCTGCCGAGCAAACCAGGATCGCGCCGTCCATCTGGGCAGCACCGGTGATCATGTTTTTAACATAGTCAGCATGGCCTGGGCAGTCAACGTGAGCGTAGTGACGGTTGGCAGTTTCGTATTCAACGTGAGCAGTGTTGATCGTGATGCCGCGCGCTTTTTCTTCTGGCGCTGCGTCAATCTGATCGTACGCTTTGGCTTCGCCGCCAAACTTCTTCGACAATACTGTCGCGATCGCTGCTGTCAGCGTGGTCTTGCCGTGGTCGACGTGGCCGATAGTGCCGACGTTGACGTGCGGCTTGGTCCGCTCAAACTTGCCTTTTGCCATCTTAGACTCCTAAAGATTTGATGAGAATGTTCAGGCCAGCGCCCGACCGTCTTACAGATTGAAAACTCGAATTGAAAACCCGAATCAATAGTGACATCCAACTTTGACGGCGCCAGTGCCGGCGCCGCAAATAAAACCGAGATACTAAATCTGGTGCCCTTGACGTGGATCGAACACGTGGCCTCTCCCTTACCAAGGGAGTGCTCTACCACTGAGCTACAAGGGCTATGCTGTATGCGTGCTTCCTGTTAACAACACGCCCAACTTAATGTTCTTGCTTTTTTCTTACTGCTTTTGCTGTTTTTTTGCAAATTCTACTGGAGCGGGTGAAGGGAATCGAACCCTCGTCATAAGCTTGGAAGGCTTCAGCTCTACCATTGAGCTACACCCGCGAGATCATTTCAATTCAGCTCACTTCACTTCTACCGCCGCACTATCTTTTACAGCTGCTGCTTGTACTTCTTCCCAAAATGGTGGAGAGGGCTGGATTCGAACCAGCGTACTCGTAAGAGGGCAGATTTACAGTCTGCTGCCATTAACCACTCGGCCACCTCTCCGCAGGGAACCCCAGATTATAGTAAAGCACCCTCTGAGTGTCAACTGTGGAAATCGATTTCTTCTAAATATTTCTTAGTTTTTTCGATTTCCCCGTCGCATTACCGTCGGGCCCAGCCGGAATCGGGAAAAAGCGTAAAAACACTTCACCGGCCAAGGCGCGAGATAATATCAGAAACGCGTCTCGCGTGCAGCTCTTAAAAATCCATCGAGGATTGGCGTGCAATCCAGCAACTGCGGACCGCCGGCCCGATGGAATTCCGGATGCCATTGCAAACCCATGACAAAAGCTGCCTTGCGGTAACGAATTGCTTCGACGATATTGTCGCTGCCGGAAATCGCTTCCACCGTCAGGTCGCGCCCCAGGTCGCGCACCGCCTGGTGATGGATGGAATTGACCACCCATTCGCTCTGCTCGCTGCCGTGGGTATTGAACAAGGTTGCCAGAGAGGAATCCGGCGGAAACTGGATCGCATGGTGCAGCCGGTCGTATTCATCGTTCACATGCTTGATCGAGGTCGGCACATCGGTGGCAATGTCCTGATACAGGGTGCCGCCGAAGGCCACATTGATCAATTGACAACCACGGCAAATCCCCAGCACCGGCTTGCCGGCTTCGATGAATTCATGCAGCAGCTCCAGTTCGTACATGTCGCGCACGCGGTCGCCGCCCCATTCCGGCCGGGTGGCCGCCTGGGCGTAGCTTTGCGGCGAGACGTCGGCGCCACCCTGCAGCACCAGGCCGTCCAGGTGCTTGGCGTAGTCACGCAAGCGGATCGAACTGGGATGGACCAGGCCGTTGGTGTTGACGGTAGGAATCATGAACACCAGCACATTGCGCGACATGACCCATTGCGCGATCGACTCTTCCAGGTATTGCAGGGTGCGCCCGCGCAAACCCTTGGCGCCTTCTTCCGGATGGAAGATGCGCGCCGAGATGCCGATCTTCAGGGTCCGCTGCATCATGCGGCGGCCGGCCTTGTCCGACAGCGCGCGGAAACGCGCCGCGATCAGCTTCCAGGTTTGCGGCCAGGGAGGAGAGTCGTCACCGCCCGGACCGGCGGCCCTGAACGCGGCGGCAGGGTGGGAATGGGCTGCAGCCGGTTCTGGCTGAGCTGCGGCGGGTTGCGGCTGCGGCGACTCCTTGGCGGCCGCCGCAACGGGCTCAGCCTGGGCCGCTTGAGGCGTTGCGGGCGGCAGGGGTTCGAAGGTCCCCTCTGGAACGGAATTGGCTGGATCGCTGGGCGGATCGCTCGGTTTGGTGTCGGACATATTTATCAGGAATTGTCAGAAGTAAAAATGTTTGCGAAAGTACTGCTAGCATGTGGCTGCGAATAAAACAGCGCAGCACTTTGTCAGGCCGATCAAAAAACTATTTGCCAAAGTATAGGCTCGATTAGCCTGTGAGCATGGTTTTCACGATCGGTTCAGCCAGAATTAGCCGTTTGCCGAATATTTCCCTTTTTGATTTGCTTAAATACCCAGCCTTGCCGACATGTCCAAACCACCGCAAATCCTGATCCTGTATGCGCATCCGACGCCCCACCATTCACGCGTCAACCGCCGCCTGGCGCAGGCCGCCGCCAAGATGCCGAACGTCAAGGTACACGACCTCTACGAGCTCTATCCCGATTTCCATATCCCGGTGCGGCGCGAGCAGGCGCTGCTGCAGGAAGCCGACCTGGTCGTGTTCCAGCATCCGGTGCAGTGGTACAGCATGCCGGCGCTGCTGAAACAATGGGTCGATTCGGTCTTTGCGCCCGGCTGGGCTTACGGCCCCGGAGGCGACGCCTTGCGCGGCAAGGATTTCTGGCTGGTCGCCACCCTGGGCGGCTCGGAGCGCTCCTATCAGCCAGAGGGACACAACCAACGGCCGTTCTCCGCCTTCCTGCCACCTTTCCAGCAGACCGCCGAGCTGTGCGGCATGCGCTGGCTGCCGCCGCATCTGCTGTTCGGGGCCCACCAGGTCAACCAGCAAACTCTGGCGGCCTACATAGATACCTACAAGAAGCGCCTGTCGCACTATCCCAACTGGCCCGAACTGCTGGCAGCCAGCACAACTGAGCCATTAACCAGCATCTAAGCGGTACCTGAACCTTATGGAACAAAGTCTCTTATTCAATGCCTTGATCTACCTGGCCGCGGCGGTCGCCGCGGTACCGGTCGCCAAGCGCCTCGGCCTGGGTGCGGTGCTGGGCTACCTGTTGGCCGGCATGGCGATCGGCCCCTGGGGTCTGCGCCTGATCGACAATGTCGAAGACATCCTGCACTTCTCCGAGTTCGGCGTGGTGCTGCTGTTGTTCATGATCGGCCTGGAACTCGAACCGAAACGTCTGTGGTCGCTGCGCCGTTCGATCTTCGGTTGGGGCGCCGCGCAGGTGATAACGGTGTCGCTGGCGCTGTTCGGCGCCGCGGTAGCGGTCGGCGTCGACTGGAAAACCGCGCTGATCGCCGGGCTCGGCATGTCGCTCTCTTCCACCGCGATTGCGCTCGCCACCATCAACGAGCGCAAGCTGACCGGCACACCGGCCGGCCGCGCCGGCTTTGCCATCCTGCTGTTCCAGGACATCGCAGCGATCCCCATGATCGCCATCGTGCCCCTGCTCGGCGTCGCCGCCGCCCATGGCAGCGGCGAAGGCTGGATCGGCGGCCTGAAAGTGCTGGCGGTGATCGCTACCCTGATCGTCGGCGGCCGCTATCTGGTGCGGCCGCTGATGCGCATGATTGCCCGCACCGGACTGCGCGAAATCTTTACCGCCTTCGCCTTGTTGCTGGTGATAGCCATCGGCCTGCTGATGGAATCGGTCGGCATGTCGATGGCGCTGGGCAGCTTCCTGGCCGGCGTCCTGTTGGCCGATTCCGAATACCGCCATGCGCTGGAAACCGATCTGGAGCCGTTCAAGGGCTTGCTGCTAGGACTCTTCTTCATCGCCGTCGGCATGTCGGTCGACTTCGGCCTGCTGCTGAGCCATCCCTGGCTGATCCTGGGCCTGGTGGCCGGCTTCCTGGCGATCAAGCTAGCGGTGCTGTATTTGCTCAGCAAAGTGTTCCAGATCGCCCGCGCCCAGCAATTCCTGTTTGCCGCACTGCTGTCGCAAGGCGGCGAATTCGCCTTCGTGGTGTTCGGCGCAGCCGCCACCGCCCGCGTCTTTTCCGAGGAAACCTCCTCCATCCTGGTGGTGGTGGTAGCTTTGTCGATGGTGACCACGCCGCTGTTTCTGGTGCTGTACGACAAAGTCATCGCCCCCTATTTCCTGAAGGCGCAAAAACGGCCGGACGACGACATCGACGACAATGAAAACCCGGTCATCATCGCCGGCTTCGGCCGCTTCGGCCAGATCATCGGCCGCCTGCTGCACGCCAACAAGATCGGCCTGACTGTGCTCGATCACGACCCGGACCAGATCGAATTGCTGCGCAAATTCGGCTTCAAGGTGTTCTACGGCGACGCCACCCGCATCGACCTGATGCATGCCGCCGGCATCGCCAAGGCGCGCCTGCTGGTGGTGGCGCTGGACGATATCGAAGGCAGCCTGAAGCTGGTGGCGGCGGTGCGCCATGAATTTCCCGACCTGCAGATCATCGCCCGCGCCCGCAACGTCACCCATTATTTCGACCTGATGGACCTGGGCGTCACCGTGATCGAGCGCGAAACCTTCGAATCGGCGCTGCTGCTGGGCCGCGAAGCCCTGCGCAGGCTCGGCTTCGGCGCCTACCGGGCGCGCCAGGCGGCGATGAAATTCCGCGCCCACAACCTGCAAACCCTGCACGATATGTATCCGCACCAGAAAGACCAGCAGCAGATCGTCTCGATCGCCAAGCAGGCGCGCGAAGAACTGGAAGAAATGTTTGCGCACGACCGCATCTTGCGCGAGGATATGCCCGCCAGCGGCTGGGACGATGAAGTCGTACCGCTGGATGAGACTACACAGGAATCTAAATAAATGATCACGATCTATCACAATCCGCGCTGCTCGAAATCGCGTGAGGCCTTGGCCATGGCTGAGCAATTCAGCAATGAACACAAACTCAAGCTGGATATCGTCGACTACCAGAAGACGCCGCTGACGCTGGCGCAGCTGAAGGATCTGCACTGGATCCTGGGCGGCCCGGTTGGCGCCATGCTGCGCGACAGTGAGCCGGAATATGCGGCGCTCGGCCTGGCGCAGGCCGACGATGTCGCCTTGCTGGCGGCACTGGCGGCGCATCCGAAACTGCTGCAGCGGCCTATCGTGGTTTACCTGAAGCGCGCGGTGATTGCACGGCCGCCGCAGTTGCTCGACCAGCTATTCGAGATTTAAACGTAGGGTGGGCACACCGTGCCCACGCGGAAATTCCCGCTATGTTCCTGACGGCTTCTGTGCGAAGAGACGTGCCCATACTCCGGGGTCACGCGTGGGCACGGTGTGCCCACCCTACAATATCCGAACCAGCAGGAAGATCACGGTCGACAGCAGGATGGTCGAGGCGAACGGCAGCGAGAAGTTCTTGCCGAACAGGGTGAAGCGCACATCGCCGGGCAGACGGCCGAGGCCGAGTTTTTCCAGCCAGGGCAACGCGCTGGAAAACACAATCACGGCAACGAAAATCACCAGCATCCAGCGAATCATGCGGCGCTTTCAAGGAACAGAGTCATATGGGGCTACAGGCGGTGACTGCGGTCATGGCGGCTGAAACGCTCGGGCAATTCAGCTCCGGTGCCTACCGCCAGCACCTTGAACAGCTCGCCCATTTCAGCCGGCGACACCAGTTTTTGCAAGGCGTTGGCCTGCGGCAGATACTGTAAAGCATTCTCGGGCGGCGTGCGCAACAGCAACTGGCCGATGCCCGCCTCCAGCAAAAAGGAAGCCTGGCTGGTGTAACCCAGCAGATCCAGGCCGGAATCCAGCGCGGCCCTTGCCATGGCGGTGAAATCGACGTGCGCGGTGACATCCTGCAAACCCGGCAGGTAGAAAGGGTCAGGATGGGCATGATGGCGGTAGTGGCACATCAGGGTGCCCTGGTCGCGCTGCTGCAGATAATATTCCGCCGCCGGGAAACCGTAATCGAAGAAAATGGCGACCCCGCCCTTGCCCGCTTTCAGCATCGCCGCCAGCGAATGCATGAAGCCGATGGCGACCGGATGCACTTCGGTCAGATGGCCGGGCACCAGCGTATCGGCATCGGGAATCTGCTCTATCAGCGCCGGATCGGCAGGCCGGTCGATGTAGACAAATTGCTCACCTTCGCCGGCGAGGCCGTGATTAAGAGCAACCCCGCGCTGCTGCCAGCCCTGGCCTTGCTCGCCCAGCACCACCAGCTCGACCGGCATCGCATCCAGCACCTCGTTGCCGAGCACCACGCCGGAAAATGCCTCAGGCAGGCGGTCCAGCCACTGCACTTGCGGAAATTCCCGCAGCTTGTGCTGCTGGCGGGCGCGCAGTTCGGCCGACAGTTCGACGATGTAATAGGCTTGCAGCGGCTGCGCCGCGTCGCCGTGGGCGGCCAGTTCGGTCAGTTCGGTCAGGATATCGAAGGCCAGCTGGCCGCTGCCGGCGCCGAATTCGAGGATCTGCGGCTGCAACGCCGGGGAAGCAGCGCGCAACTCTGTTGTCAATTGCGCCAAAGTTGCGCCAAAAAGCGGCGTAATCTCGGGCGCGGTTGTAAAATCACCGTCTTTGCCCAATTTTGCTGCGCCGCCGCTGTAATAACCGAGGTCCGGCGCGTACAGCAGCAGTTCCATATAACGTGCGAACGAAATCCAGCCCTGCTGCAGGCGGATTTCAGTGGCGATCAGATTGTGTAACAGGCGCGATGCGCGCTGTGCTTCGACCGAAGCTTCAGGTAATTGCAGTTGCATGGCGCTATTGTAGGAGATAACGCGCGCGCTCAGCGCAAAACCAGTCCGGTTCCACCAAAAGTAGTCCATTAGCAATCCATTAAGTCAGTTTGTCATTATGCCAACCAGAAACGCTCCAGACCATGCCGTAGCCCTGATCACCGACGCCGCCAGCGCGGTCGGCCGCGCCATTGCGCTGGCGCTGGCGCGGCAGGGCTGGCAGCTGGCGCTACATCATCAGGAAGAGCAGGCGCCGGCGACGCTGACGGCGCTGCTGCAGGAGTGCCAGGCGCTGGGCGTCAAAGCGGTGGCCGTGCGCTGCTGCCTGGATGATGAAAAAGACATCGCCGCCTTGCTGCCGGCAGTCGCCGTGGCGCTGGGCGCGGTCCGTTGCCTGGTCAATAACGCCAGCCACATCGAGCACGATAGCGCAGCGGCATTTTCGCCGGCCGGCCTGGCGCGCCACATGCAAATCAACCTGGCGGCGCCGCTGCAGCTGGCACAGGAACTGCACGCGGCCACGCTCAAAAACCCGGGTACGCAGGCGGTGGTGATTAATCTGCTGGACCAGAAGCTGTTCAATCCGCAGCCGGATTTTTTATCCTATACTTTGTCCAAAGCCGCGCTGCACAGCGCCACCACCTTGCTGGCGCAAGCCTTTGCGCCGCAGGTACGGGTGGCCGGCATCGCGCCGGCGCTGCCGGCGGCCGACTCTGCTATTGACCCTGCCGCTTTGGAAGATATCGCGGCGACAGTCTGTTTTGTCGCCGCTTCCTCCGCCATTACCGGCAGCACGCTGCTGGTCGATGGCGGCCGACATTTGCATCCTCACCCACGGGACAAGAGCGGCGCCCCAGGCCCGCTGTTCCAACCTCACTGAAAAAGCCATGCTCTCCGCACTCATCCATCCCGACCTTAGCGATTGCCGTCGCCTGTTCCTGCGCGACTACGAAGTGCAGATCAATATCGGCGTCTACGAATCTGAAAAACAAGGCACGCAGCGCGCGCTGATCAACGTCGACCTGTTCGTGCCGCTGGCTTTGTCGACGCCGACCAAAGACCATGTGGATGACGTGCTGGACTACAATTTCATGCGCAATACCGTGGCCAAGCGCATGGCGCAGGGCCATATCCATCTGCAGGAAACCCTGTGCGACGACCTGGCCAACGCACTGCTGCTGCATCCGCGCGTGCGCGCAGTGCGGGTATCCTCGGAAAAGCCGGACGCCTATCCCGACTGCCGTTCGGTCGGCGTCGAAGTATTTCGCATCAAGCCGAAAGCCTGAGCCGCACCACAGCGCAACCAAGAATCGCCATGAATCATTTATTGAAGCAGGAAGTCCTTATGCAAGACCAATCATCCGCAGCAAGCCAGCCGTCCTTGCCGGCGCACGACGCCGCCGGCGCCCCCAGCCACAAGAGCGCTGAAAAGATCGCCCACGAAAACAACAAGCTGCACAAGCGCCTGTGCCGCCAGGTCGGCCAGGCGATCGGCGATTTCAACATGATCGAAGATGGCGACAAGGTGATGGTCTGCCTCTCCGGCGGCAAGGATAGCTACGCCCTGCTGGATATCCTGATGACCCTGCGCGAACGGGCACCGATCAATTTCGAGATCGTCGCCGTCAACCTCGACCAGAAGCAACCGAACTTCCCCGACCATATCCTGCCGGCCTACCTCGACAAGCTGGGGGTCGCCTACCACATCGAAAACCAGGATACCTACAGCATCGTCAAGCGACTGATCCCGGAAGGCAAGACCACTTGCTCGCTGTGCTCGCGCCTGCGGCGCGGCATCCTGTACCGCGTCGCCAGCGAGCTGGGCGCGACCAAGGTCGCCCTCGGCCATCACCGCGACGACATCATGGAAACCTTCTTTCTCAACATGTTCTTCGGCGGCAAACTGAAGAGCATGCCGGCCAAGCTGCAGTCGGACGACGGCAAGCAGATCGTGATCCGGCCGCTGGCCTACGTTAAGGAAGCCGACCTGATCCGCTACGCCGAGGTCAAGCAGTTTCCGATCATTCCCTGCGACCTGTGCGGCAGCCAGGAAAACCTGCAGCGCAAGCAGATCAAGGGCATGCTGCGCGAGTGGGAAAAGAAATTCCCTGGCCGGGTCGACAATGTTTTTGCTTCCTTGTCGACGGTGGCGCCGTCGCACCTGATGGACCGCAATCTGTTCGGCTTCACCGGCCTGAAAGCCAGCGGCATCGCCGACCCCAACGGCGATATCGCGTTCGACGACGATCCTTGTTCGACGCCCACCGGCGCGACCGTCTCCAGCATCATTCCGCTGCAGGCAAGCGTGCAGTCCGATGCACAGTTGGACGCGCAGTTAGATACGCAGTTAGATAATTAAGCAACAGTATTGCATTCACCGCCAGAGCTATATAATCAAAGCGGACGAGCGGCGCAGACAGCTATTTCGTCGCCGCTTCGTCTGCAACCCATCAGGAGAAGCTCAATGGCAGGGTCCTATGTACTCAAGAAGTCTGTGGATGGACAGTTTTACTTCCTGCTCTACTCTGACAACGGCGAAGTGGTGCTCAACAGCGAGATGTATGTCGCCAAGGCATCCGCCGAAAACGGCATCGCCTCGGTACAGATCAACAGCGCCCAGGACGATCGCTACAGCCGCAACCAGGCTTCCAACGGCAGGTTCTATTTCAACCTGAAGGCCGCCAATCACCAGGTCATCGGCAGCAGCCAGATGTACAGCACCACCAGCGCGCGCGACGCCGGTATCCACGCCGTCAAAAAAAACGGCCCCAACACCAATATCAAAGACGAAGCCTGAAGCCGTAGTCGGCGGCAGCAGAAACGCTCCGGAACGCCTTGCCGGGCCAGCTTGGCCGGCTTGCGCACGGGTGAATTGCAAGCATTTGTAATGCCTGTATTCATTCCGCACGGCAAAACGTTCTAATACGCGGGATCTTTATTTTGGGAGACAAAAATGAACCGCCGTCGTTTTCAACGTTATCTGGTATTGTCCGCCGTCGCAGCCGCTACGGTGTCGCTGGCCGGCTGCGTGGTCGAGCCGCCGCGCACCCGCGTCGAATACCGCGAAGTCAAGGTCGTACAGGCGCCGCCGGCGCCGCTGGTGGAAGTGGTGCCGCCGGCGCCCTACCCCGATTCCTACTGGATCGGCGGCCACTGGAAGTGGGAAGGCAATCGCTACGTCTGGAACAACGGCCATTGGGAGCAGTCGCGCCCGAACATGGTTTTCCAGCACGCGTACTGGAGCAATGACGGCGGTCAATGGAATTTCCATCCGGGCCGCTGGGTGCAGATCAACAATACCTACAATACCGCTCCGGTCGTGATCAACATCGCGCCGCCGCCGCCACGGGTGGAAATCATGACGCCGGCGCCTAGCCCGGAGCACGTCTGGATCGGCGGCTACTGGCGCTGGGACAACGGCCGCCACGACTGGGTCAACGGCCACTGGGAAGCGCGCCGCGACGGTTATTTCTGGGCGCCCGGTCACTGGGTCCGCAACGGCAACGGCTGGGCCTTCTCGGGCGGTTTCTGGCAACATTATTAACGCCGCCGGTGACCTGATACAGCCGTTGGCTCCCTGGAGCCAACGGCTTTCCTGTCAGATCAAAACCGGTGCTGGATGCCGCTGCTGATCGTATTGGACAGATTCCCTGCCTTGCTGGCGTTCAGCTCCTCACGGTCATACGAGGCGTACAGCTTGGTGCGCTTGCTCGCGTGATAAATGTAGCCGGCCTGGAGGTTCGAACCCTTGCCCCGGATATCGCTTTGCGTATCGCGCTTCATGTAATTCGCCACCACCTGGTGCCGTCCTGCCCCGAAAGGCAGCGCAAACCCGAGCAGCCAGTAATCCACCGCCGCGCGTGAAGTGGCCGTGGCATTGTAACGATCCCTGCCATACAAGGCCGATACCTTGGCCGCACCAAAATCGTAAGAGCCTACCAGTTGCCATTTCTGCCCGAACTCGTTCTCTAGCGGCGCCCCGCTGCGCCGGTTGCGGCCATGGCCAATGCCGGCGGACAGCGTCTTCGATTCATAGTTGAGGCCAACATCGGTCGCCTTGACATCGCCTTCCTGCGCCACCTTGGCCGCGCCATCGCTCGGATCGGGCTGGTGGTAGCGCGCCCGCACACTGAAGCCGCTGAACACCGGGCTCATGTAGCCGACCGCATTGCTGGTGCGGTTGCGCGCGTTCAGCCAGCGCGTGCCGATCGCCGTGGCGCCGGCGTCATGCATCACAAAGGTAACGTTCCTGGTGACTTGCGAATACAGCGGCGAGCCGCTTTCCTGCGCCGAATCCAGGCGCCCCAGCGCCAGCACCCCGAAGCCGCCGCGCAAGCCGACATAGGCATTCCGAAAAAGCGGATCGACCGCCTGGCCGGTATCGGCGCTGAAACCGGCTTCCAGGCCGAACAGGGCGGTCATGCCGCCGCCCAGGACTTCACGGCCGCTGACGCCGAAACGCGATGCGTTGTCCACCATCTTCATCGTATTGCCGCCATTGCCGTTGACGCTATCCATGCTCAGGTCGACGCGGCCGTAGACGTGCACCCGCTCGTCCGTTTCCGCAAAAGCAGCGCCCGCCGGACTGGCGGCAGCGCCTGCCAGCAGCCCATACAAAAATATTTTTTTCATTGCTTCGCTCCAGGATCGTTCTCTGCGTAGGACTGTCTCTGCGCCGTTGTGTCTGGCAGCAAACCCTGCTGGGCAGCTAGTGCTTCGACCGCCAGCTGCGGCCGCTTCGCTAAGCGGTACAGTGGCAGGTAGGCCGGTTTGCCGTTCTCGGCAGCGGGCACCTGCAGCAAGCGGTTCGACACATAGCTGCTCTGCGATTCCGGCTCCAGCGCGGCGGCGGCCAGATTAGCCAGCGGCTGGTCAAGCGGTACGTAGTACCAGCCGCCTGCTATCGTCAATCGCACAGGCTCCAGCTCGGTAGTAACACGCATCACGTCGCTGGCAGCGCCGGCCGATCCGGTCACATCCTGTTTGCGCCCTGCGGACTGCGAGGTGAGGCGATAGGCTTGCGCACCCTGTTCCGGCGCCAGCTGCAATTCCGCGGCCACCATGTATACGCTCACGCCGAGCGCTTGCAGACGTTCGGCTGCGCGCTGTTCCGAAGCCGGCAGGAGATAGGCATAAGGGCGCGGACGCTGCAGTCTGGGCTGAATCGCCAGGGCAGACATCCAGTCGACTTCGATGGCTATTGGCTGGCCGCTCTGCGCATCCAGCATCGCCAGCGTGTGGCGGCCGGGCGTCGCCACGCCAATCACATTCAGTACGCCCTGTCCCGCTTCGGCGGCCACCTGCTGGCGTAGCTGCCGGTTCAGGGCCAGCACCTGCGACGCCTGGCTGGCCGTGGTCTGCACTATCGATTCAATTGCGGTCAGATGGGTAAACACGCGCCGTTTGAAATGCGCCTTGCCGATGCCGACGCCGCGGGTTTCCAGCAGAAAGGAGATGGCATTGCGCAGGCCGGCGATGTTGCGGCCGGTATCCGGGCCGACGCCACCCATCACCACCGTCTTGTCTGCCATGCTCACGCTGGTGGTGTAATACCAGGAATGGCTCAATTTATGGTGGTCGAACGCCTGCAGCAGCGGCTGGCGAAACAGCGTTTCCGCTGCCGCCGCCTGCGCCGGCGGCAGATTCGCCACAGTGGCGGACTGGATCAGACCATCAAATTTTTGCAGCGCGCCGAATTTTTCCACCCAGCGGCCACCGACGCTGAACTCATGGCTGTCCAGCACTACTTCCGGTTGATAGCCATTGAACACCTGCGCCAGCGCCTGCCCTTCCGGCGTCGCCAGTGTCAGGTGGTCGCGGTTGACGTCTTGCCCATCCGCCAGGCCG
The DNA here is from genome assembly GCF_002564105.1 of Collimonas sp. PA-H2. Lineage (NCBI taxonomy): Bacteria > Pseudomonadati > Pseudomonadota > Betaproteobacteria > Burkholderiales > Oxalobacteraceae > Collimonas > Collimonas sp. PA-H2. The sequence goes on along the minus strand of NZ_PDBX01000001.1, from coordinate 2,792,795 downwards.
CGCAGGAAGGCAGCACTGCCGTCGGGATTGGCGCGCGGCACGATCAGGATATTCACTTGCGCGAGAATATCGCCCAGCGCGCCATTGGCAAGCATGCCGGCAAAGGCCAGCGCCGCTTCGCCGCCGGCCGGCTCGTTGCCATGCTGCGAACCGATCAGCAGTACCGTCGGCTTGCCGTTTTTCATCAGCTCGGCGCCGCTGGCCGTGGACGGTTCGACAAACACCAGCAACGGAATCGCCCGTCCCTGCTGTGACAAGCCGAGCTGGCGCACGCGCATCGCCGGCGTTTGCGCGGCCAATTTTTGAATAAAGGCCAGCATTTCCTCCTGCGATGTGAAATCGTTTTTGCCGGCAGCAAACGCCGGTGACTCTATGGCAACGTCCGGATCCGGATACAGGCTGGCGATGGCGTCAATCTCAACCAGCGCCTTGGCTGGATCATATTGGGCGCCGGCAGGAGGCGATAGAACAGCTGTCGCGAGTAACAGCGCCACGACACCAGCCGATACTGCTGGACGGGCGAGGCGCGCGCAGGGAAATAGCGAGGGGAAAACGATGGGCATGCAGGTCTCCTATTGTCGATGATTGAATTATTTTTATTAAAAAACCAACAACATAATATCAAATAATTAACTATACGTCGTCAAAATGCAGGCGCATGCTAAAATTTTCCCTTGCGGTTTTACCCAGAACCGCAGCGCGGCAAAGCACTAGCCGGCATGGTGTTTTTGCCTAAGCCCTCTCTCTTCCTTATTCGCAAAGTGTCTCTATGAACGTCGTCATCCTCGCCGCAGGCATGGGCAAACGCATGCAGTCGGCGCTGCCGAAAGTCTTACATCCATTAGCTGGGAAATCGTTATTAGCGCACGTGGTCGATACGGCGCGCAGCCTGTCGCCAACCCGCCTGTGCATCATCTACGGCCATGGCGGCGATGCCGTATTGAAACAGTTCAATGGCGCCGACCTGTCGTTTGCCAAGCAGGAGCCGCAACTCGGCACCGGCCACGCAGTGGCCCAGGCCGTGCCGAAACTGGACGACAATGTGCCGACCCTGGTGCTGTACGGCGACGTGCCGCTTACCTCCAGCGCCACCTTGCAACGCCTGGTCGACGCCGCCGGCGCTGACCGGCTGGCGATCCTGACGGTGCAGCTGGCAGATCCGACCGGCTACGGCCGCATCGTGCGCGAAGACGGCAAGATCACCCGCATCGTCGAACAGAAAGACGCCAGCGCCGCCGAACGCGCCATCACCGAATGCAATACCGGCATCATGGTGGCGCCGACCAGACAGCTCAAAGAGTGGCTGGCCAACCTCTCCAACAACAATGCCCAAGGCGAATATTATTTAACGGACATCGTCGCCAGCGCCGTAGCCGCCGGCACGCCGGTGGTGTCGGCACAGCCCGACGCGGTATGGGAAACCCTGGGCGTCAACAGCAAGGTGCAACTGGCGGAACTGGAACGCGTACACCAGCGCAGCATTGCCGAACGCCTGCTGGAACAAGGCGTCACTCTGCTCGACCCGGCGCGGCTGGATGTGCGCGGCACGCTCAGCTGCGGCCGCGATGTCAGCATTGACGTAGGCTGCATCTTCGAAGGCGACGTCCGCATTGAAGACGGCGCCGTGATCGGCGCCCATTGCGTCATCAAGAATGCCCGCATCGGCCGCGACGCCAACATCAAGCCGTTCTGCCATATCGAAGACGCCGTGGTCGGCGCCGCTTCGCAGATCGGCCCGTATGCGCGCCTGCGTCCGGGCACGGAACTGGGCGAGGACGTCCACATCGGCAACTTCGTCGAAGTCAAGAACAGCCAGGTCGCCGCCCACAGCAAGGCCAATCACCTGGCTTATGTCGGCGACGCCACAGTGGGCTCGCGCGTCAACATCGGCGCCGGCACCATCACTTGCAACTACGACGGCGCCAACAAATTCCGCACCATCATCGAAGACGACGCCTTCATCGGCAGCGACAGCCAGCTAGTGGCGCCGGTGCGCGTCGGCAAGGGCGCCACGCTCGGCGCCGGCACCACGCTGACCAAGGATGCGCCGGAAGGCAAGCTGACCGTCTCGCGTGCGCGCCAGATCACCATCGACGGCTGGCAGCGGCCGGTGAAGATCAAGAAGTAAATGAACTGGTAGGGTGGGCACCTGTGCCCACGCGGACCGTCGGCTATGCCAGAATCGCCTACCGCGTGGGCAGAAGATCTGCCCACACCCTACAATCTTTATACCGCTAGGCGCGTATCGAACTTGCTGCGGTAAATCGAAAAATACGTGCGCACATTGCGCACATTCTTTTGCGCGGCAAACAACTGATGCGCCAGCGCATGGTAGGCCGCCATGTCCGCCACCTGCACCACCAGCACGAAATCCGGCCCGGGCGAAACGCGATAGCATTGCAGCAGCATCGGCTCGGCCGCCACCAAGGCCTCAAATTCCACCAGCCGCTCATCGGCCTGATTGTCGAGCGTGACTTCGACGATCGCGGTTAGCCCGGCGCCGACCTTGTCCGGCGCCACGATCGCCACCTGCCGCAAGATGATGCCAGCATCGGTCAGGCGCTTGACGCGTCGCAGGCAAGTCGGCGCCGAAGCGTGCACCTGCTGCGCCAGCTGGTGATTGGTTTGCGCGGCATCGGCCTGCAAGGCGTTCAAAATCCGCTTGTCCAGCTCGTCGAGGGTAATTTCCATATCGCAATATGCAATTTATTAGATATATATGAATATATATGAAATATTATTTCATCGCATTTATACGATGAAATAATTCACGAAATTATCAATCATATAGATACTTTATTTCATAACAGCTCGCCTAAGATACCCATATTCTTGAATTCCACCTTCAATGAGGAAAAGACCATGTGCGGTATCGTCGCAGCAGTTGCTCAAATTAATGTCACCCCCATCCTGCTGGAAGGGCTGAAACGGCTCGAGTACCGCGGTTACGATTCCTGCGGCGTCGCCTTGCATATCGACGGCAAGCTTCAGCGCTCGCGCAGCACATCGCGCGTGGCCGACCTCGAAAGCCAGATGGAAAAGGCCCATCTGTCGGGCTTCACCGGCATCGCCCACACCCGCTGGGCCACCCATGGTGCGCCGGCCACCCACAATGCCCACCCGCATTTTTCGCGCGACCGCATCGCCCTGGTCCACAACGGCATCATCGAAAACCACGACGAACTGCGCGCCGACCTGCAAGCCGCCGGTTACCAATTTGAAAGCCAGACCGACACCGAAGTGATCGCCCACCTGGTCGACCACATGTACAGCGGCGACCTGTTCGCCACCGTGCAGCAAGCAGTAAAACGCCTGACGGGCGCCTATGCGATTGCCGTGTTCTGCGTCGACGAACCGCACCGCGTGGTCGCCGCGCGCCAGGGTTCGCCGCTGATCGTCGGCGTCGGCCAGGGCCAGAACTTCGTCGCCTCGGACGCCATGGCGCTGGCCGGCACCACCGACCAGATCATCTACCTGGAAGAAGGCGACGTGGTCGACCTGCAATTGCAGCGCGTCTGGATCGTCGACGCCGCCGGCAAAGCGGTCGAGCGCGAAGTGAAAACCGTGCACGCCTACAGCAGCGCGGTCGAGCTCGGCCCCTACCAGCACTACATGCAAAAGGAAATCTTCGAACAACCGCGCGCGATCGCCGACACCCTGGAAGGCGTCACCGGCATCATGCCGGAACTATTCGGCGACGGCGCCTTCAATGTCTTCAAGCAGATCGATTCGGTCCTGATCCTGGCCTGCGGCACCAGCTACTACGCCGGTCTGACGGCAAAATACTGGATCGAATCGGTCGCCAAGATCCCGGTCAACGTCGAGATCGCCAGCGAATACCGCTACCGCGACAGCGTGCCGAATCCCAACTCGCTGGTAGTCACCATCACGCAAAGCGGTGAAACCGCCGACACCCTGGCCGCGCTCAAGCACGCGCGTTCACTCGGCATGCTGCACACGCTGACCATCTGCAACGTCGCCACCAGCGCCATGGTGCGCGAATGCGCGCTGGCCTACATCACCCGCGCCGGCGTCGAAGTCGGCGTCGCCTCGACCAAAGCCTTCACCACCCAACTGGCCGCACTGTTCCTGCTGACCCTGGCGCTGGCGCAAAGCAAAGGCCGCCTCAGCGACGAAGAAGAAGCCGCCCACCTGAAAGCCATGCGCCACCTGCCCGCCGCCCTGCAAAGCGTGCTGGCGCTAGAACCGCATATCGTAGCCTGGGCCGAAGCCTTCGCGCGCAAGGAAAACGCCCTGTTCCTGGGCCGCGGCATCCACTACCCGATCGCCCTGGAAGGTGCGCTGAAGCTCAAGGAAATCACCTACATCCACGCCGAAGCCTACGCCGCCGGCGAACTCAAGCACGGCCCGCTGGCGCTGGTGACGGAAGAAATGCCAGTGGTTACGGTAGCGCCTAACGATGCGCTGATCGAAAAGCTGAAATCGAACATGCAGGAAGTGCGCGCGCGCGGCGGCCAGCTTTATGTTTTTGCCGATGCCGATTCGCACATCAAGTCGAGTGAAGGCGTGCATGTGATCCGGTTGCCGGAGAACTACGGTTTGCTATCGCCGATCCTGCATGTGGTGCCGTTGCAGCTGCTGTCGTATCACACGGCGCTGGCGCGCGGAACTGATGTGGATAAGCCGCGGAATTTGGCTAAGTCGGTGACTGTCGAATAGGGTAACCGATACATTATGGAATGTCCTAAGGTGACCATTAATATGGATATTCTATATGTAAAAAATCCCATTAAATTACTATATTCGTTAAATATGGATATTTGCGACTAATATTCTTACAATTAAAATCGAAGTCTGTCGATATTCCTTACTGTCGACGAATAAAAAAGTCTGACACGAAATAAAAATGTTTGACACAAGATAAAAAAGATTGACACAAGAATGGAGCACCCACTAGTCGGCTGTTACACCTGACGCGGTCAGCAAGCTAGAAGAAAAGGCCCTGCAAAGCAGGGCCTTTTCTTTAATAACTGGGGGAACGAGCCAATTGAACTGATCAGTCAGACTGCAGTATCCGCTCGGGTCGAACCCCACATAGAAGGTGTACCACCAAATTTTGAACAACCACCTGCTAGCCGATTCGTTACCCTATTCTCTAAGGTATCCTCTGTCAACTCTCTCGAAAACCTCGCCATCTAGCATTAGGACTTCGGAGCCAGATGTCACCTTCGGAATGTCCTGGTCGATAAGCGAAAACTGTGTTATCCCCAAGAACCAGCAATATCTGATCTCTCTTAACGAGCGAGACGGGCTAGAATTTTTTGAAGAACAATACGGAGCTCTGCACAGACGAAATTTTGATCACAAGACTGGTCGCGCATTCGTCGGATCACGTTCTGCGAACGTTTCTTCTATCGGCGACCTCGTTTGCGGGCAGTGGCGCTTGGTATAAGCGTTTCGTCGTGATCCGTCCAAGATCATTTTGATTGGCAGTAACGCGGAGCTGGAACGTATGGCCTTTGAGTCAGGACATGAAGTGCAGATACTTCCACCTGGTTCCCCACCCCGGAAGGCGCTGCTCCAGTACGGCCCTATGCCAGTTGAAGAGGAAAAATTCATCCGCCCTTATTGAATTTGATATCTACCAATATATAACTAAGTATAGATATGTATAAAAAGAAATTGATATACTTTGAACCCCTCGGGCTGGGCCAAGGTTTTCGCAGCATGCCGACGTATCGAAACGGTTAGTTTTCGACTTTATTTGTTGGAAAAATGCCGACTTCTTGAGCTTGCACCAATGTGTTTTCGACTTTGGACAATTTGTAGCTGGATCCGCAAGGTCTGGTGTCGAACTTCATTTAACTCGAAACTAGACATTCTTTTAATTCAAAGAGTTATATGTTCACTGCTCGGCTAACTTTGCATCAAATAATCATCTAAGTCTGAATTCACGGGGATTTTGTTCATTTAACTCTGAGTTTTTCATAGTGGCTCGATTTTCCTAAATTTTTGAGGCGGCGCGCGATAAATTGGTCTGAAAAGATGAGATAAATGGGGTCGTAAGAATTTACACATACGGTAAATTAATTACAGATTATCGATTGAAGCGCAGACAAAATGCCAGACCTTGGTATTTTTTTTCGCCTGAACTAAACGCACCACTCCAAAGTGTTAAAGAATGTCGCTTGTGTGACAATGGTTTCTTGTGGCGCAATACACGACACTCAATACACTAGGCATGGGCTTTATGGTTACACTTCAAACCTGAGCTGTTAATACATTCCGTAAGCTTCGATCCGAGTCTGGGGCGCCGCTTGCAGTGAGCGGTGACGACTGCATGGATTGCTGGACTCAATGAGCCTCAACATGTTTGGCCGTTCGGCGTCGCACAGAAGATGGCTTTTCAGTACTGGGAAATGGATGTGTTGCGGTCGATGCAGCCCGTGGGTCACATCCGGGGAGTTCACGGACCAAACTTTGCATCCACGCCGGCAACACGTTAAAGCCATTGAGTAAATCCTGGCGGATGGCGGCACCGTGTATAGGATCGGCCAGTGCCTTGGTCAGCTTGTTCAGGATAAGAGAACGCTCCGAATCCAATGTGTCTTTTAACCAGTGCAGCGCCTGTACAACGCGCATGGCCGGACGTCCAGCCCAGTAGAGTCGGCTGGGTGCTGTCTGCTTGAATTCGATGTTGAGTTTGTCTAGTTGAATTGCGCGGCGGCGGGTGTCGGTATGGACGGTGACGCGAACCGGCACCGCATCGGTCAGGCCAAGGTCATTGGCAGCGGTCATGCCGTCGACCAGCAGCCGTAATTGATCCCTGCGGGCAATCGCTTCCACCACCGCACGATAGTCCGGAGTCGTGGGACGCTTGGTCAGGCTGTTCAGCGTGGGCCTGTCATAGAGGCCCCTGTCGATGCGCCGCAACACTCCCGCCCGCACCATGCGCTGCAGAGTCTTGTCGATGGCATCGCGGCTGCCAAACTGTGCAAAGTCCGTCGGTACCCAAACTTGTCCGGAACCAGTCGCTTCGATCAGGGCAGAGATATTGGATTTGAGTTCTGACATTTTCTCTCTTGTCCGATATTTATATATCTTTTTCGGACCCTGAGCAAGAGATTGTCCGAAAAATGTAGTTTTATTTCGGACATTTTTAGTGCCAACTCAGACTTATCCTCCAATGCTCCCGTCTCTGTTATGGTGGCAGACATTGGCCATCAGCCCGGCTGCGCTCCCGTAGGTCATGCGTCATACCTGGTGCTCCTAAAAATCGTCTGAGCGTTGGCCACGCCGTCGCTGTCGCTGTCGTGATGCAGCTCGATCTCGTCCTGGTCCTGCCGGCAAAGCGTCATGTAACAAATACGCTGGACGTCGGACACAGTCACCGTGCGGCCGAGAACGGCGTCGATCGCCAGGCGCTCGACGGTCGTGCTGATTTCTGTTGCGCCCGTGATACGGCGATACAGGACGGTGCCGTCGGTCAATCCAATGCGAATGTCTCGCCGCCCAGGCTTGCCGGTGGCGAACCGGGTATAGCCGACATACTAAATGTCCATCGTGGAGTCGTTGGCCGAGACGACGGTTGTTAAGGTCAGATCGTCGGCGAAGGTGGGTAGCCAGAGTTCCTTCTGGCGGCCACGTAGGGCGTGCAGCAGGCTGCGGAAGCAGCATGCTCCCGCCGCCCTGCAGCAGCCAGCGACGGCCCTGGGCAGTGAATGCCTGAAAAGAGAAATCCCAAATATTCCGAATATAGTGGTGCTGGGGGAAGGCCAGTTCGACGCAAGCCCCACATAATTGTGGCCTGCGCAATCGCAGGAGAAATGGTCTTCGTATGAGTTGGCCATAGGGATAGCACGTCAAAGCCTCGCTCTCTCGCCTAAAGGTTGCGCTAGCTCGAGCAAGACTAGACGATGATGCCGCGAAGATCCACGCTATTGCAGCAGCGTGATGAACTGATAGATGGTCGATACGACGCACCTGAAAAATCGTGGCGAGCCACTGAATACTCCTGAGGTGATTTGCCTCCGACATTCGGAGTGTATAGCCCATACCGTGAGTATGGTCTTCTCGGAAAATGCGCATTACATCGACTCGGCAGACTATGAATCTGTCCAGTCCCGATCGATGCGACGCGCCGGGCCGCTGAGTGTCAATGCCGCGTTAAAGATGTACTGGATGGTGGCGGCCGGTTCAATAGAATTGGGGTAACTCTGTAGACAAACAAACACCGCCTGGAAGAAAACGGACAAGTTCTACCAAGACAGTTTTTTTGCGAAGGAAATCGTCTGGGAAATAATGATTTCTCGTTCGACGGCTTCTCTTTGAGAAGTATCAACGGAGCGGGATTGAGCAGAGCCGGAAGAGTATACAAGGGTTAAGCCCATTGGACGAGCAGCCCAGGTCACATTTTTGCTAGTGACAGAGACGCTATCAAAATTTAGGCAGAGCTGCCTTGCTTGCTCTTTCGGATCTATTTTCATGAGCATTAACCATGTTGAGAATAGCAGTTTCAGATTAAGTTAGCTAAATACTGCCGTCAAGATCGATTCAACAATAAAGCGGCTTTTTTCTTCGCTGCAACTCCTTACTCAGGATTCTCTATTGCTTTCAATGCTGGTACTGCATTTTTTAGTTTTTGAACAACTTTTGCTTCAAATTCTCTGTAATTGTCCAGGTATTCTGAGACAGCTTTGGGTGCATCTTTGGGCATAATCTTGATGACGTTTCCAGTTATCTCATCTTTCCGTTTTGTCATCTGGAAAAAATGAAGATATTGCTTAGGAGCTACGCCTTCAAAGTGAACAAACTTCACTAGTGATCTGACCGGCCGAGCACTATACCCGGCTTTTTCTACATCGTCATCCTCTGTTTCAAACTCAATGGCATCCGCATGAAGCTTCTTAGCCAGGCTTTTTTCGTAGGGTTCGATGTAATAAACCTTGTCGATTCCGGCGGCCACAATGTGGCGCGCGCAGCTATGGCAAGGAAACGTCGTGGTGAAAAGATGAGCACCAACGATGCCTGGCGTTCCTGTACGCGCGAGCGAAATGATTGCATCCATTTCCGCGTGTACAGCTCGAGAGAACTCCGTGAGATCGCCAATATGAGATGCCTTAAACACTGCCGTAAGTACATCGTCGAGGCGTGACTTTGGAATCAACGGGACGTCCTCATCTTGCTTTTGCTTTAATTCTTCCAGCGCCCGGCGAATGTCTGCTTTGTGCGAGAGCTTTTCCTGGTCGTTAAAGCAAATTTGTTCTTCGCGATGAACGCATCGCCGGTCATTTGTGCCGTCTTCAGCCGAGTACAGACCTCCGGTAGCTTTGGGAACGTCGTTGCATCCTGTTGATACGATCTTTCCTGATACATCTGAAATCGCAGCGCCGACTTGTCGAGAAAGGCAGGCCGACTTCAGTCCTGCGGAGTAGGCGGCATACATTCCATACTCCTGGGTAGTTGGGGTAATTCCATTTTCGCCGTGCAGCAGACCGATGAAGCGCCGCAGCTTGCGTTGGAGTG